>NZ_JAJNMU010000014.1 GCF_022458865.1 Paenibacillus periandrae
GATATATCCAGTATTACAACCACAAACGCATAAAGGCAAAACTAAAGGGCATGAGCCCGGTACAATACCGGATTCACACCCATAAGGGAGCCTAATATATATTGTCTAACTTTTTGGGGTCACTTCATCCTGCACTTTCGGAGGTGGTCGGTTTTGCGTTTATTTATGAATATTTTCAAATAGGAAGGATTGCCCATTTCGATAAAAACGCGGATCATAAATGCCAAGCTGCTGCTCATCGTCCACAACCACTACGAATGGTGACCATTCATATAAGGTTCTGGCTTTGGGATTGTCAGTGAACAGGCGATCAAGATTGGCATTCTCGCTGGACTGCAAGGCAATCTGCAGCTTGGGGTCAGTAAATACGGTAGCCTCGCTGATTTCCACCTTGTCACCCTTTTTGCCAATGATTTGGAATTGTCCGGGCACAAATCCGGCGGAAAGAGCAAGCTGGTCATAGCGACTCGCATGCTGATCGTATAGTACATAGCCTTGCACAGATTGAATGATAAAATGACAAGCCAGCAGCAAGCCGACAATCCGATATACCCGATAAGATTTCACTGGCTTGCGAAGCTTCACGAACAGCAGACCGCCCAGCATGATGACCCATAGTGTCACATCAACGATCGGCACGGTGCCAAAGGTGATTCTCTGAGAAGAAAATGGCTCCAGGTACCCTGTGCCCCATGCATTGAACAGATCGCTTGTGTCATGAATCCAAACCGCCAGCAGTCCGAGTCCGAACAACTGCCAGCTGCCGGTTTTAAAAAACAGTTTATTCAACAGTGCCAGCAGTGCTGCCCATACCGGAACCAGAAAGATGGAATGAGTCAGACCGCGATGCCACATTTGGTAGCGTCCAGTCGTATCCCACCAGGCCGAGATCACATCGATATCCGGGATTTGCGAGCCGCCCACTGCGGTTACAAACAATGCTCTCTTTGCATTGCGGCTGTAGCCAGCCTTGTTCACTGCTGCATATAAGGTGAGTCCGAATAATGTATGTGTAATGGTGTCCATGCTTAAGAGCCTGCTCCTCTCGTTTCCCTTGCCAGTCTTGCCCGAGTCCGAAGCTCTGTCGAATTATCCGCTAAATTCATCAAGGCGCACCGGTAGGCCCGATGCGGCCGAATGCAGGGCGGCTGTTGTTACAGCCTGCGTCCGCAGGGAATCCGCATAGGTTGATAAAATACGTGAGTTGTCTCCTGTTCTGACCGCATGAAAAAAAGCTTCATGCTCACGAACATAAGGATTGTTCTGATTCGCGTACTCGCATACAGACGCTCGACTGATTTCCTTTAAGCTTTTGTCGGACAGCTCCAGCACACCTTGATCCGTGTACACATGCAGCCCAATCGGACCTGAGCCCGGCAGTATGCAGGTGTTCGATATGGTCGCTACCGCACCGCTGACCAGCTTGAGCGTTACAGTACCCACATCGGGTGTCGTAACTCCATCTTCCTTCTCATGCATCACACGGTTGGCGTACGCTGCATATACTTCCTTGACCTCGCCCATCGTATAACGCAGCAAATCCACCATATGCGAGGTTTGCTCAATAAATTGACCACCTGATCCGTCCTGTCTGCGCCACCATGGAACCTTCGGCATACTTCCCATCCAATACCCGAGAGCCATTCCTACAGTTCGATCCTTTAAAAGCTCAAGCGCCCTTTGTGTAGAATCCATATAACGGAAATGATAGCCGATTGAGGTAATAAGCGGCCTGGCTTGGATACGACTGGCTATGTCCGCAGGCTGCAACAGGTCCAGACCGAGCGGCTTTTCAAGCAAAAAGGGGATCCCGCGTTCAATCAACGCATATTCAATCTCTCCGTGCGCCATGGGGGGGACGCATACGAATACGGCATCCAGCTTCTGTTGATCCAGCATAAGTGTCAGTGAGTCGTAGCCGACAGCACCGTTCCAATCAGCCGCAGCCTGCTCTGCTTTTTCCAAGCGGGTTGCACAAAAGGCGCGAACCTGCACACCTTCCATTTTGCTTAACAGATTGCAATGAAAACGCGTAAATCCCCCGGTTCCAACGAATCCGATTTGTAAGGTCATCGGCGCTCCCTCCTTTGTATATCCGATGAGTAAGTCCCGCTGCGAGGCTATAAAACAACGGCAGCGGGCTACGTAAGATTATACCGAGTTTATTGGTGCTCAACGTATAGCCGGCTTGAAGCGGTCCATTCGGCACCAGGTGCCAGCAGCTGGAACCCGGTAACTTCGTCCGGTAAAGCTATATTAGGCGCATTGATTGCCCAGGTCTGAGGCTCTGGACAAATAAATCCGCTCACACCGTCATCATTCCATATCGTCCAATGCCCAAAGGCTGGGTCAACTTCATAAACCAGACTGATTTGTCGCTGCTGATCCGTGAGAACCGCTCCGTAGAAGTCTGAGCCCTTATGCTGGATAGTTCCCCCGGTCAAATGCCTCGCATAAGCTTCGCCAGTAGGTCGAATACCGTCTTGACGCAGCTTCCGGTCCATGTCGTCCAGTGGTAATAATACTCCCGTAGGCAGAAACTCCGAAGTCAGCTCCCATTGCTTATCGACGGATACCCGCAGCGTGTAGTCCAGCTCCTGACCCTCCTGATGAAAGGGGACTTTAAGTGCAGTATGAAAGCCTACACCCAATGGCATCGGTTCATCGCTCAGATTTGTAATCCGGATTTGCTGTTCAAGACCCTGCTCCGATAAGAAATAAGTTAATACATATGTAAATTCATGCGGATAATAGGCATACATGTCGCCATCGCGATTCATGTTCATCAATAGGCTAACCTCAACTGACCCGTCCTCGCGAACACCGGATGATTGGATCTGCCATGGTCTTTTATGGAGAATACCATGCATAAACACCTTGCCATCCGAACTATTAAGTGGAAATGTGTAATCGCGATGAGGTGTGGAGAAAATTCCCCCTTCAATCCGATTGGGTGGGAACAAAGGCGGTATCCCGTATCTTTGACCTGATTGGCGAAGCTGTTGGATGGTGCCAGGAGTACGTAAAAAGCTCAAGCCTTCCTCAGGACGGCTCAGTTCAACCATATTAGCACCCAGACCCGGAACGATAACTGCCTGATAACCTCCGGCATTTAATTGAATGGCTGGCTCGTCGTAAAATTGTACATTTTGAACTGAAGCTTGACTCATGCCTATCATCCTCCCAAATTTGCTGTTGTCGGTATAAAATTCCCCTTCCTATTATCTATCAAAATGTGCTGCAGCGCAAAGAACAGCAGGGACAATTCATTATTTATTTTACAAAAAAGCATACTTGTATCATGCGTTTATATATTGACTCGATATATATCATGCATTTATAATACATTTATTAGCTATCAGGGAGGCATACCGTTTATGACAGGTCAAGATGTAATACTTGGAATTTTGGCAGTTGAACCGAAATCCGGCTACGATATCAAAAAGAAGTTTGAGGATTTATTTTCCTACTTTTTTGATGCGAGCTACGGCACAATCTACCCCACGCTTGGCAAGCTGGAAAAGGAAGGATTAATTACGAAGGAGAGCGTTGTCCAGCAAGGGAAGCCCAACAAGCATGTATATTCGATTACCGAACAAGGCAGAATGAAATTCCAGAGCTATTTAGAAAGCGACATTCAGGAAAATGTGCTTCGTTCTGATTTCATGGTTCGTCTTATTTTTGGAGAATTAGCTGATCCACAAATGGTCGCTGGTTGGATAAACAATGCCTTACAGCGGTCACAGGCGGAGCTGCTCAGTTTGGAAAATGATTATGAACGTATGGGCCCCCAAATGAGTCCCACTCAGGAGTTATGTATCCAGATTGGTATCGGCAATATTCGGAGCCAGGTCCAGGTGCTGCAGGATGGTATTGCACGACTCCGTACAATTAACAACAATATGGAGGCGCCATCACATGAGTAAGCGGACGAACGGATTTATTTTACTGGCTATGGCACTTGGGTTGTTGATGGCGTCGCTTGATAATACGATCACCTCAGCTGCCGTCAGCCACATCATTAAGGACATCGGTGGATTTGATAAAATGAGCTGGGTTTTCACGGCCTACATGCTGGCGGCTACCAGTACGATGCTAGTGTTCGGGAAAATGTCCGACTTATTCGGCCGAAAACGATTTTATTTAATTGGCATTGCTATTTTTCTTCTCGGCTCCGCATTATGCGGACTCGCGCAAAATATCGATCAGTTAATCTGGTTTCGCGCACTGCAGGGAATCGGTTCCGGGGCTCTCTTCCCCATCAGCTTTACGATCATCTACACGATGTTCGCTGATCCGAAGCAGGCTGCCAAGCTTTCCGGGGTTTTTGCTGGCATCTTTGGCATCTCCTCCGTTGCGGGTCCACAGATTGGCACGCTGTTGTCGGATTACTGGGGATGGCGTTGGTGTTTTTACGTCAATGTACCGCTTGGTGCTTTGTCCTTTCTCGTACTGCTGATCGCTTTGAAGGAGTCACGTTCAGACCGTAAGCCCAAGATTGATTATCTCGGGACCGTCCTGTTGATCATTTCCACGATTTCGTTGATGTTGGCTATGGAATGGGGCGGCAAAAGCTACCCTTGGGCGTCGTGGCAAATTATCGGTTTATTCGCAACAGCTGTGATCGGCACGATCCTGTTCGTCCTTACCGAGCTAAAAGCCGAAGAACCGATACTGCCGCTGCAATTATTTCGCAACCGCATGATTGTCGGTACCAGTATTGCTTGCTTATGCCAAGGCGCCATTATGTTCTCAGCCATTACTTATTTGCCTATGTTTTCTGTAGCTGTACTTGGCAACACGAACTCCAATGGCTTGCTGACACCGATGATGTTCTCGCTGATGGTTGGGGCCGTTGTATTCGGAGGCCTGCAGACGCGCTTCTCCTTCCGGTCCTTGATCATCGTATCCATGCTGATGGGCATCGTTGTTACGTTTCTGCTCAGCAGGGTTGCTCATGATGCCTCTACTGTATACATGATTTCCTTGATGGTGATGCTTGGGTTTGGCGCCGTTGGTCCCTTGATGAGTGTAGCGCAAAATGCCGTTGCATACAGTGTCGACCCTCGTTACATCGGTATCAGCTCGTCCATTGTTGGCTTCTGGCGTAATATCGGCGGTATACTCGGAGCGACCTTGACTGCCACTATCGTAAACAATCAGCTTGCAC
The DNA here is from genome assembly GCF_022458865.1 of Paenibacillus periandrae. GTDB lineage: Bacteria > Bacillota > Bacilli > Paenibacillales > NBRC-103111 > Paenibacillus_S > Paenibacillus_S periandrae. The sequence continues at coordinate 5,171 of NZ_JAJNMU010000014.1, forward strand.
AGATGATACGAAATGGATCAGAGGCACACCACATTCCTGCTGATAAAATCGATACACTGGCCAATCCCGAATTGTTAGTCCGTGCCGCCGCTAGCATACCTCAGGAAATTCGTGAGTTCTTACGTGACTCACTCGGTACGGCGATTAATCACGGGTTTATGATTGCCATCATCTTTGCTGTAATAGGTGTTCTGGCAGGAATCCTGTCCGGTCCGGGCAAATTTGATAAAATGAAACAGCGAGCAGGCGCTAAAGAGGCGGCTTAAATGGGTTTTACCTTGGGAGAGCAGAACAAGTTCTTAGCGCCTTCTTCTTCCTGTTGCCATAAGAAAAACCTGGCCAAGGCCAGGTCCTTATCTAGACCCATACAGCTGTGCGCGAGAAGGAACTGGGTATGGGGCTCCGGTCGCTGTTGAAGTTCGGATTGCAGAACCCTGATGGACGGGTACCTACAGTAGCGTCGTTAAATCTGGAACGGATTCTAGCAACCGTTACTTGTGCTCATGTATGGGGGCAATTGGCGCTACTGGAGCCACAGGAGCCGTAGGCGCTGTGATTGTTGTGGAGGTGACTTCTTTTGTGGAAGGCGCCTTTACTTCATTTAATGCCGGGGAAGCTTTAGAGGCTTTGGATGGTTCAGCTACCGGTGCTTTGGATGTTACTTGTTCCGGGGCTGGCTTTGAAGCCGGGGGTGATTCCGCTGCTAGGGCTTTGGAGGACACACTAGGTACCGATTTGGGAGCAACTTCAGGTGATGTGGTCATCACTTCTGTCTGTGTCGGGACGATTTCAGTTGGAGCTGCTTTTGGTGCTGTCGTCGAACTTGTTGATGCCTTTAAGGCTTGGGTTCCAGGGGCAGTTGTCGTCTTCGAAGGCGCTACAGGTGAAGCGGGTGTGGACGGCACTCCTTGCAATGGCTTCGCGGACTCTGGTACAGGTACTGTTACAGGGGCCGGCAGGTTTATCTGAGCAACACCCGATATGATCTTATCGCTTGATAATATCAAGGCAGCAGCTGATAAGATTGCAACGCCTCCAATACTCCCCCAGATCACCCACTGCTTTTTCATTTCATTACGCCTCCTTTCTGGATAAACATCGTCAAATGGTTGCTAAGCAAATAGGCGTTGAGGTGGTGTGCCCATGAAAGGGAGTGACAGAAGCCCAAGAAACGAACTCGTTACCAACATCTAACATCAGGTAATTAGGCAGCTTACCCCATTCAGTGTAAGCCACCCCTAACCTGGTATCACCACTTTTAAGCATACATATTTATCAAGACCGTTTTTCGTACAAACGTTAATTAAGCCTCGACTTAGACAAAGCGTTTATTGTAAAAATGTCGTTTTATCCCGATGAGGTGTTCTTGCAGTTGCCGCAGGCTCATCAATCGGATATCCAATAAACACAGTACCGATAACCTTTTTATTTTCAGGTGAACCGATAAACTCATGCATCCGTTCGTCATGGACCAGACCTATCCCACGAGTCCGCCATACCAAACCAAGTCCCAGCTCCCCTGCGGCAAGCCACATGGAATGAATGGCGCAGGCTGTGGCATATTCATTATCCTTGGACGATGCAGGATCATTCGGGATTACATCGGACGTCACTACAATGACGAGCGGGGTTGCGGTAAGTACCTTCAATGACTCCTCAACAAGCTTCGGTTTGGTCGGAAAACGCTCCTCCAAATAGGAAAGTGCCAGCGCCTCATAACGCTGCTTGGCTTCACCGCGGATCACATAAAAGTGCCAAGGCTCGCGCAGTCTGTCATTAGGCGCTAAGGCCGCAGCTTCGAGCAGAGCATCGATTTTTTCATCTTCGACTTCAATGGGTTGAACATTTCGGGTTGCGCGCCGCTTGCGCAGCAATTCCATAACAGACATGATTCATGATTCCCCTCTCGTTGGCTTGTACTTTATTGTGCTTTATTGTGCTTTATTGTGCTTATACTGCTTGCATTGTTCTACCCACCGCTGTGCTAAAGCCGGCTCGGATGCAAAATGAATATGTGTATATCCGGCGATCAAATTTCCTTGCTCGTTCAGATAGCCTTCCGGCTTGGTCCCACGCAGTCCCTTGGTAACGTACGCATGGCGCAACGCCAGCTCTGGCTGGGTAACTGACTCTTTCATGCTCTGTGACTGGCTGATATGAGACTGTGCGTCATCGGTTTGTATATCTGCCGCCACTCCGGGTTGAAACGTAGAATAATGAAATTCATGGCCTTTGGCCTTATCAGCAGCGCCGAGCAGGAAGTTGCCTTCAGTGCCGGTAATTTCCCGATAACCAAGAGCAGCGAGCTTTTTTTGCATGCGGACGGTACCAGGAATCAGTCCCAGCATCGGATAGGTTTGACCATTCGTATTTCCTATCGAATCCGTTAAATACATGAATCCTCCGCATTCTGCCAGCGTAGGCAGCCCACCGGAGATCGCTTCGCGAATCGACTGACGTACAGGCTCGGCTTCATCCGCTGCCAGCTTGTCAGCAAACTCCTCGGGAAAACCGCCTCCAAGATACAGACCATGCACATCCGCGGGAAGCGACTCGCCAGCAAGAGGGGAGAAATAGATGCACTTGGCTCCATTTGCTTCCAGCAGCTCGATATTTTCCTGATAATAAAAGTTAAAGGCTGCATCTTTGGCAACAGCAATCGTAACCTGCGGCTGCGGCAGGCTATCTGCTGGCATAAATATTCGCGGGCTGTCCTTTGAGAGCTCAACTTTCGGAGATTCCGCCAGCTCCCAAATGCGCTGAACATCGACGGTACTCGAGATTAAAGTGGACAAGCCGTCAAAAAACGGCTGCAGCTCTCCTCTCTCTATAGAAGGAACGAGACCCAGATGGCGCTCGGGCATCGAGAGTTGATCGTCGCGCAGCACATACCCAAGCACCGGAATGCCACATTCCTGCTCAATCGCCTCACTTACAATCCGGTGATGATTAGTGCTGCCTACTCTGTTGGCAATCACACCGACAATTCGTACGCGCGGCTCCATACACTGAAAGCCTTTGACGATAGCAGCAGCACTGCGCGCCATGCTCTGGCAATTCACGACCAGCAGAACAGGCGCATCCAGCAGCATGCTGATCTCGGCGGTGCTGCCTTCGTTGTTTTTCGGGTTTTTGCCATCATAGAACCCCATAACCCCTTCAATGATCGAAATATCGGCGTCATGGCTGGCTCTTGTATAAATTTCCTTAACAGTATCGTGAGACAGCATATAGCTGTCGAGATTACGTGAATTGCGCCCGGTTACAGCGGTATGAAACGTAGGATCGATGTAATCAGGTCCACATTTAAAGCCTTGGACTTGATGACCGAGATTTCGAAGAGCCGCCATCAAACCGATGGTTAGTGTAGTTTTACCGACACCGCTTCCGGTTCCGGCTATTACGATTTTTCTATCTGCCATCGGCTTGTACCCCTGCTCGATTGTTGTTCACTGCCGATGATGCTGCTGTGGACGCCTCTTTTGAAGCATCTGATGCATTAACCCCAGCAGCCTCCTGTGCTGAATTCTCAGCCAGCTTCACAAAATCGATGACACCGACAGAAATCGTCACGTTGCCGGACTTCTTCTTGGTCAGAACAAGCTTGGATGCTCCTGAGTACAGCTTCGCTGCAGGCTCGCTGACGCCATATGCGCCAGTAAACCGATGTACGGTATCGGAGGGCGCCTCGATATGCATTTCGTTTAATTGCTCAGGGGTATAGGTCACCAGCGGCCAGTTATACTTGTGAGTGACAGCAAGCAGCCCTTCCTCATCCTTTTTCAGATCAATCGTGCAGATGGCCTTGACGCTCTTGATCGAGAACTGCAATTCGGCCAATGTTTCGGTGATCACAGCCTCAATTTCCTCGGCAGCTGTGCCGCGGTTGCAGCCGATACCCAGTGCAAGCACCTTCGGACGATACAGCACACCATTATTTAGTATCGCTTCTTCAGTTGCAGACAGTACACGGTGCGTGACAACAAGCGCTGCCTGCGGCTGTGCGGCCAGTGCAGCCTCGACAGACTTATACTCTCGTATGGTCGCAGGCAGGGGAGAATCATGCAGCCACCAGCCCGGCTCACCGGACTCTTGCACGACGGCAACCTGCTCCTCGTTAACGACTGAGGCGCTGACCGGAGTCAGCTTCGCCGCGGATTCCCAAACCCAGCCGAAGCGGCGGCCGAATAGATCCACGGCTATCGTTTTTTGCACATCGGAGGCAGTTGTAATAACAGCTCTGGCACCGATAGCCGCAGCGACCTCGCGGGTCAGCTCATTCGCACCGCCCAAGTGACCGGATAGCATGCTGATTACGTGCTCTCCTTTATCATCGATGACGACAATGCCGGGATCTGATTTTTTATCAACCAGCAAGGGGGCTATCATTCGAACCACAGCACCCAAGGAAATGATCGTGATGATGCCTTTATAAGCAGGAAATAAAGCAGGGAACAGCATTCTTACACTGCCCTCGAACAGCTGAATACCGAGCTCCGCTTCGTCGCCGCGAGCAAACTTGGACATATAATACAAATCCGAATGAGAAAATGATTGCTGCAGCTTGCGGGCAAGCTCGACACCGTGCTTCGTAATAGCTACAATCGCGTAATCGCCATTTTGCTCAATCTGTGGAAATTGACCCTCGACTAAGCTGATCATGAGGGCTTCACTCCTCTGCGGAAACGATGCGTGAATTCCTTGTCATACAGCTTGGAGCGATATTCTTCATTGCTATGAATATCCGGGTCCAGCGCCCAGCCGGCCAAAATCATTGCATGGGAACGAATCCCATGCGCACGCATGTCCTGCTCCAGATTGGCGATTGTCGTACGCACGATGAGCTGATCAGGCCAAGTGGCACGCTGCACAACCGCAACCGGCGTATCCTCGCTCCAGCCAGCTTCCAGCAGATCACCGACGACTTTTTTGACCAATGTGGCACTAAGGAATAAGGCAAGCGTGCAGTGATGGGCCGCCAGGTCTTTAAGCTTTTCCAATTCAGGTACAGGCGTCCTGCCTTCCGCACGTGTGAGAATCAGTGTCTGCGTCAGCTCGGGAATCGTCAGCTCGGCACCAATCGCCGCGGCCGAGGCGAATACAGAGCTGACACCGGGAATGACCTCGTAACCGACGCCTTCTTTTTTGAGCAGAGCAATCTGCTCCATAATCGCCCCGAACACGGCAGGGTCACCCGTATGTACACGGGCAACCATTTTACCCTGACGTACGCGATCCACCATGATATCGACCATTTCCTTAAGGTCCATACCCGCGCTTTTCAAAATCTCCGCTTCCGGCTTCGCCTTGGCAATCAGGTCTTCATTAACCAATGAATCTGTATAAAGAACAACATCGGCCTCCTGCAGCAAACGTAAGCCTTTAACCGTAATCAAGTCCGGGTCGCCGGGACCGGCTCCAATAATATAGATTTTATCCATTATTTTCTCACCACCATTAATGTTAAGTATTCCAGTTCACGGCCTTCCAGCACGCGAATATCCCGCCAAATCATTTCTTCCGAGGAGGTTACTTTCGTCAGCACGGATGCCTTATCAACCAAACCAAGATCACCCAGCACACGCAGCATCAGATCAATCACCTTGGCCACCTTGATAAATACGATACAATCATGGGATTCGATTGCATACCGCATTTTATCGTAGTCATCTGTAGCCGGAACAATCGCGATTTTCTCATCACCATCCGCCATCGGCAGCCCCAGTCGTGAGGCTGATGCATTCACCGAGGAGATGCCCGGAATGGATACGATCTTCACCTCCGGGTGTCGCTCCGCCATTAACCTCATCAAATGAATAAATGTACTGTAAATCATCGGATCACCCTCAGTGACAAAAGCAACATCCTTGCCCTGCTCCAAATGCTGCCATACCGCATCCACGGTTTTATTCCATTGCAGCTCCAAAGCATCGCGGTCTCTCGTCATTGGAAAGATCAGCGGAACCATAATTTTCTCTTCCGTGTTGACATAAAGCTCTGTAATGGCTAAGGCGTAGCTCTTGGCTCCCCGCTTTTTGCGCGGATATGCGATAACCGGTGATTCCTTCAGAAGCCGGAAAGCCTTTACCGTAATCAGCTCCGGGTCACCGGGCCCAACACCCAAGCCATACAAAATACCTAAGTTACTCAACTGCCTTCGTCTCCTTTACTGCTGCACTCTCCGGCTCTTGATGCCGGGCCGTTATAATATAAACAGGGTTAAGTCCCTCAAATCGGGTCATATCCAAAATCGGCTTGCTCCGTGAAATTTGTGCCAAAGTAATATTCGTAGCAAAACCTTCCTCGGCAAATGTTCGGTTAGCCTCATATAAGTTTTCAATCGTCACCGCATTAAGCACGATTCTGCCACCAGGCCGCAGTCGTGTGCAGCACACATGCAGCAGCTCTTTCATTTCACCGCCGCTGCCTCCTATGAACACCGCATCAGGATCGGCAAAAGTCTCCAAGCCTTGTGGTGCGCGCCCCTGAATAGCTGTTAGATCAGCGCGAAAACGCGTCATATTTTCCAGGCAGTTGGCTAGATCCGCTTCATTCTTTTCAATGGCATACACCGCGCCTTGTCTGGCAATGCGTGCTGCTTCAATCGCTACCGAGCCGGTACACGTTCCAATATCCCAGACAATGCTGTCAGACCGAAGCCCCATCTGGGCAAGACTCAGAACCCGGATTTCCTTCTTGGTGATCAGACCCTTATCCGGCTTGCGCTGAGCAAACAGCTCATCGTCAATACCAAACGGCCACTGAGGCAACTCTACGCTGGAAATACCTGGTCTTTGACGTAAAATAACGACATTGAGTGGCGAAAAAGCTTCCGTCGCCTGCTCAGCCAATTCCTGCAGCTCATACCAGCCAGTACGTTCGCTCGGTCCGTCCAGGTTTTCCGCAACAAACACACGATATTCGGTCATACCAAAAGCGAGCAAATAACGGGCAATCTCCTGCGGGCTGTTTGTTTCATCCGTGAGCAGCGCTACCTTCTTCTTGCCGTCGATGCGTTGAGCCAAGCCCTTTATACTCCGACCGTGAACGCTCACAACCTCGGCATCCTGCCAGCTCTCTCCCATTCGTGCAAAAGCAAGCTGGATCGAGCTCAGATTCGGATACACCTCAACCGCCAGCTTGGAGCTCAAATACCCGCCAATCCCGTAAAAAAGCGGATCGCCCGAGGCCAGCACCACGACACTGCGTCCCTGCTCCGACTCTGCCTTCAAACGGGCTGCCAGCTCACTCAAACCACCTTTAATAATCAGCTGCTCTCCCTGATGATCAGGAAAAAATTGCAGCTGACGCTCACCACCAACCAGCAGCTCACTGCTGTCGATCCAATCTGCATACAGGGGCAACAGGCTATCCCTTCCGTTATCCCCTATGCCGATCACTTTGGGCTTCTTTATTTGTACATGCGGTTGTTGTCCGCTCATGGTTTAGTCTCCTTAAAGCGTTGCTTCTGCAACGCTGACTTCTTAAAAGTACGGATGAATAGGTCCCGCTTCGCGTGCGGATCATTCCTCCGATCGCTGTTGTCTCCAGATTTCTTGATGGTATAAGACATTTAGCGGTAGAAATCCAGAGACAAAGGCGAGCGCTTCGCTTCTACAGAACGATTCCGCCCACTCCGCTCTATATTCATCGGACTTTAGAGCGTTCCAGAGGAACGCTTGAAATCGCTTATCGTCTTCTTGAAAACATTACGTAACCATAATCTTATGGAAAACGCATGTTCTTTCTATTTTTAAAAACCCGGTGAATACAGAGCGGAGTGACCGTGGTGTTCTGGAGAAGCGTCAGCGTTCACCTTTGTTCCCGAATTTTAACCATTACATGTCTTATACAATCAGAAAAATTCGGGAACAACAGTGATCGGAAGAATACTTCGGTCGTGCAGCGGCACTTATTCACTTTTTCTCCGCGAACTGCCCAGCAATACAGCCTTCATCGAAATAATTACGGTATCCAGCTCCATACCGCCCCCCACTTCTTTCAAGCCCATGTCACAGCAGTAGCTGCTCAATAGCTCAAAAAAACCAGGGTATCCCCACTCCTGCATCCAGTCCCCGACCAAGGCTGCTGTGTTTGCTCCCCGAATCATTTCTGCCTGCTCCTCCGTGGCTCCGGCCTCCAGAGCAACCTTGGCGAGAAAACCAAAATCTATCGGTGCGCTTTTGCTGTGCACCATCATCACACCCTGCGCGATTTTGGAAAATTTGCCCATCATTCCAACCATCGTTACGCGCTTAATGCCTTGTCGCTTGCAATGCAGCAGGGCAAATCCGACAAAATCACCCATTTCTACAAAAGCTTCCTCAGGTAGCTCGGGATACATATCAATGCCATACTTCTCCGTCCGTCCGCCTGTCGATAGCACGATATGCTCGCAGCCGCATTTGACAGCGACCCGAATAGCCTGAGCCACACTCGCTTTATAGGCGGCTGTAGAAAAAGGTACCACTGTCCCCCGCGTACCGAGGATAGAGATACCACCGATGATGCCAAGCCTGCCGTTCAAAGTCTTTTTGGCGATTTCCTCGCCGTCCGGGACTGATATAACGACTCGTACACCACGGTCCAGCTCGAACTGTTTCAGCACATCGTTTGCTGCCTGACGAATCATTTTGCGAGGAACCGGGTTGATGGCCGCCTCTCCAACCTCAACCGGCAAGCCAGGCTTCGTAACACGTCCGACGCCAATACCGCCATCAAGCTCAATACCGCTCTCGTCCCGCCACGTAACCTCAGCAATAATCCGCGCTCCATGAGTCGCATCCGGGTCATCCCCGCCATCCTTGATCACCTCGGTTTCCGCTCGCTCTAACGTAAATTCGCAGCGTACTATCGTGAATGTCACATCTTGACCGATAGGCAAATGAATCGTAGCTTCCGTCTGCTCGTCCTGCGTGATTAGCGCCGTTAGAGCGGCTTTCGCCGCCGCCGCCGCGTTAGAGCCTGTCGTGTATCCATGGCGCAGTGGCTTGGCTTCTTGTGCTTCCTTGCTCCCGGACTTGTCCATCGCCATAGTGTGACCTAGCCCAGCCGTTCAGCCATCAGCGAGATCGCATTCACCGTTGCCACCGCTACCGGACTGCCGCCTTTACGTCCAATATTTGTAATAAACGGAATATCCAGCTTCGCCAATTCATCCTTCGATTCCGCAGCCGATACGAAGCCGACCGGTACACCTACGATAAGACCCGGCTTGGCAGCACCCTCTTTGACAAGTCGAATAAGCTCCAGCAATGCCGTAGGTGCATTCCCAATTGCATAGATGGCACCCTCCGCTTCAAGAATCGCCTTACGGATCGAAATAATCGCACGTGTCGTATTCAAACGCTTCGCTTCCTCCATCACATCAGGATCAGAAATATACACACGCACGTCACCGCCAAATTTGGCAATTCTCGGCTTGCTGATGCCAACCTGTACCATTTGTACGTCGGCAACGACAGGTCTTCCTTCGCGAATAGCACGAATTCCCGCTGTAATGGCATCTCTATGGAAAACAAGGCTGCGTCCTAGCTCAAAATCCGCAGAGGCATGAATAACACGCTGCACAACCGGATACTGCTCCTCTGTAAAAGGATGCTCGCCAAGCTCCTCCGTGATCATTTCAAAGCTGCGTTCCTCAATCTCCTGCGGCTGTACCGTCAATGGTTTAAATTCCGTTTTAAAATCCATCCTGCTTATTCCCCCTTCAATAGTTCGTTCAGCTTCTTGATCACATCTTCAAAATCACTGAAATGTACCCCATACTCAACCTCTGGCCGTCCAATCATGATCGTTTCAATACCAAGCTCCAGCGCCGATTCCAGCTTCTCATCGACAGCTCCTACCTTGCCGCTCTCCTTGGTGATCATCAGCGTGACTTTATAATGCTCATATAGTGCCGTATTTAAAGCTTTGGAAAAGGGTCCTTGCATCGCGACAATATTTTTTTGCAGCAGTCCAAGCTCTTCGCACTTCTCCATGTTATCTCGACGGGGAAGCATCCGCGCTACCAAGGTCGTATTTGGCTCATTCAACAATCGTTTGGCAAAAATATGCAGTGTCTTGCTGCCCGTTGTCAGCATAATGACACCCTGCTTGGCCGCGGCTATCTCTGCTGCCTGCTCGTAGTCATCAGCATAGGTAATCAGCGGATTGCCATCAAAAGTAAGCCGATCCCGTTCATAACGAATATAAGGCACGTCCGTTTCGCGGGCAGCGGTAATTGCGTTCTTCGAGGCTTCCTCGGCAAAAGGATGCGTAGCATCTACAATCGTACGAATACTGCGCTCCTTGACTAATGCAGCTAACTGCTCGGCAGTTAACCGGCCTACCATTACAGGCAGTCCGGCATTCTCCATCGATTGCGCAGCGCTGTCTGTTACTACAGTAGTAAGCAGGTCATAACCCGTCTGCTGAATGGACGCAGCAAGCTCTCTTGCGTCGCTGGTTCCGGCCATTACTAATATCATCGTTACGCCCCCTTCTATTAGGATGATGCAACAGTCTTGTTGTTGACAGGCTGTTTAGGGTTGCCATGATCTTCGTCATGCGAATGATCGTGGTCAGTCTCATTATGGACATGAGGATGATCGTGGTGGTGGTGATCGTCATGGTGGTGGTCGTGATCATGGTGATCATGTCCATCTGTATGTTTATGATCGTGAGTATGATCATGATCGTGCCCATGATGATGATCGTGGTCGTGGTCATGATGATGATCGTGTCCGTGATGATGATGATCGTCATGATCATGGTGGTGGTGATCGATATGCTCCATCGCGGCGATCCGGTACTGGCACATATCACAGTTCATTTTGGCTTCGCCCTGCAAAGCTTCCGTTGCACGTTCTATCAAAATTTGCCGCAGCTTCGGATGAAATCCAAAGTAATCGGCTAATGAAAATTGATGCTCGGGGTAACGTTCTTCAAAGGTTTCCAGCATGCTCTCCATCCGTTTGATCAGAACGCCCGTGAATAAAAAGTAGGGAAGTATAATGACCTTGCGGGCGCCGAGCTTCAAACATCGTTCCATCCCCTCTTCCAGCAAAGGAGCGGTTACACCAATGAACGCCGTTTCTACCCATTTTACCTTCAGCTTTTCCCAAAATAACCGGGAGATTTTGAACAGATCGCTGTTAGCGTCAGCATCGCTGCTGCCTCGTCCCACGACCAATATGGCCGTTTCTTCCAGTTCCTGTCCTTGCTCCTGCAAGGTAGCTTCCGTGATTCCGGCCGCTCCCAGTCGTGATGTAAGAATGTCCAAAACCTGCTCATGCACACCTATCGGCCTGCCATAATTGAAACGAATTGACGGGTGACGCAGCTTAGCCTCGTCAATAGCTGCAGGAATATGAATCTTGGCATGTCCAGCAGAAAATAAAGTAATAGGCACCACAGCGATCTGCGTCGCACCCTTGGCTACACATTGATCAATTCCCTGACGAATGTTCGGCTTCTCGAACTCCAAAAAGCACGTTTCAACGAGCGGCCCTTGAAGCTCCTTCGCAATCGCGCCAACAAATTGTCTGATTTCTTCATTACCCTCGGCATCTTTACTACCATGCCCTACAAATAATACAGCGTTCATGGGTTACCTCCTTATAGTTTTCCGAGGAAAACTGCATCGTAAGCTCTAACTGTGTTTCATAATCAAAACTAACTTCATAAAACGAAAGCTTCATATCACTTGGAAAAACTATTTTTTAAATACCTAAACACCATCTTACCGAAGCGGCTGTTATGCAAAACTTCTTATATAGAAGCATCTCTCTCAAAATAAGCGTCTGATCCGATATAAAACATCATAACAGCAGCAACTTTCATACGAAAAGTAACGGGTACGATGTAAAACATCGCTAGAACTAAACAATCGAGCAAAGTGAATGCAATAGCTCTCCCTAACGATGTTTTACATCGTTGCAGCTGCCTGTAGCTTTGATTCATTCGGCCATACGATGTTTTGCATCGTTACAAGCCTCATATTCGTATGGCCTATCCATTCTAAAAGCTCCTAATCTCCGCAAATTGCATTTTCTATAGTAAAGACAGGCAAATCTTGATGACGGTAGCCTTCAAGCTCCTTGACTCTTTTAAAAAACTTATGGAATCTTTCATTTGGATGACCTTCGGTTACGTATCGGTGCATAATATTTTCAATCGTTGTGACCAAATCCTCAGGCTTGATCCCTTCAGCAACCGGCTGAGCCGGGTGAACATTGCGACCTACGGTTTTACCGCCCAGGAACAAGTCGAACTTCTCCCTGCGGTAGACGATTCCGATGTCCTCGTTGACGGCACCATAGCAGGCCATCCCGCAGCCATTGAAGCCGATTCGCATTTCTTTGGGAACGCCCAGCCCACCGAGCTTCGCCTGCAGCTCCTCAGCATAGGGAATAGACTCGCCCTTCTCGCCATTGCAAAAATCGCAAGCCTTTACCTGTGCGACATCACCAATCGGAGCCAGCAAAAATCCCTCCATGCTAAGCTTTTCCGTAATTTCAGCTGGATTGTCTGTAGGTACACGCAGGATCAGTTGATGATGTGGTGTATATTCCATCGATCCCTTGTCGCCAACAACAGCTGCCAAAGTCAGCATCTGCTTCGCCGTAAACTGCTTGTTGGCCACGCCTGGGCTGACAGCCAGCTCAAAGATCGACTGCTGCCTGAACAAACCTGCTGTGACTGCAGCAGGTGCTGCAGTCACCACAGATGGTGCCGCCAACGTGTTGACTACTGCCACTCCGTTCCTTCGATCTACAAGCTGCAGTGCCTCCATAGCCAACAGCAGCGGATCTGCGCTGACCTGCCGTTCAGCAACTGCTGCAGCACTCGGCCCAACAGCAGTGAAGACACCTGCCAGCTTCGGTGTGCCTGTTGTTCCCGGGCTTGGTGATACAGAGCTCGCTAACGAGGTACCAGGCTGGCGGATTGCCGCTGACGTCGTCCCACCGTTCGGGATGCGCTCATCCTCCTCGTCATCCCATTCTTCATCGTCTATATCCTCAATCAGGGAGCCACCTTCTTCTTCGGATTCCCATTCATCCTCGTACTCGTCATTCGCTTCCTCAGGCAGCTGCTCCAGCGCCCAAGGCTCGGCTTCCTGCCGCAGCCGCTGATGCGGCCGCAGTGGTTGCACATCGGCACCCAGCGTGTACTTACGCTGGTAGCCACGGGGCGTAATCATCAATCCGTCATAGACCATTGTTGACGAATTGCCGATGATAACCGTAGTCAGCATGCCGATATCGTGATCCAGCATATCCCGCAGGTTCGTCAGTACGATATGCTGACGATCCCGATAAGCGCTTTTTACTATGCCGACCGGTGTTTCCGGCGAACGATACTTCAGCAGTATCCGCTGTGTCTCCACAATTTGCCGGGTCCGTCTGCCGCTGCGCGGATTGTACAAGGCGATAACGAAGTCCGCCTGTCCAGCCGCTTCAACCCGCCGTTCAATTAACTCCCAGGGCGTCAAATGGTCGCTTAGACTGATTGTACAAGAGTCATGCATAATCGGTGCGCCCAGCAGTGAAGCCGATGAGTTAATCGCCGAAATACCGGGAATAATCTCAACCTCCACGCCACTCTCCGGATGCCAGCCCTTTTCCATCAATACTTCGTATACAAGACCCGCCATCCCGTATACGCCAGCGTCACCGCTCGAAATGACAGCAACCTTTTTCCCTGCTTCGGCCTGCCGTACTGCCTCTTGGGCACGGCTTACTTCCTCGGTCATACCCGTTCTTACAATTTGCTGATCGTTCAGCAACCCGCTGATCAAGTCCACGTAGGTGTTATAGCCGATAATTACATCGCTCTCCTGGAGCGCTTCACGAGCCCGTTTCGTTATATGTTCAAAGCTGCCGGGGCCAAAACCGACAATCAGCAATTTCCCTGCCACAAGCTGCACATCCTTTCCCTATCCACATCCATAAAATGACAACAAAAAAAGCACTTCCAATGTGTTAGAAATGCTGTTGCATCACATACATACAGGGTAGCCACAACAGGCTCTCTGCCCTTTACCTCTGTAAGTAAGCCAGTCTCTAACACTTGCCTAAATCCACGTAGGTTAACAGTGTTGTTTAAACAGGCAGGTTTCCTGACTCAGAACAGCGTGCCCGATTCCTTCCCAAAGCACTTGTGCGGCTTCAGTGGACTCTTCTTTCAGGCATTTGCCAATCTTGATTGGCGTTCTCTACAGTGGCGGGTCCGTGCCGGATTTGAACCGGCTTCCCTTTTAAGCGAATGAGATTTTTCAACACTCGCACCTATTTTATCACGTATACAATTGTCTGGTTTCATCATATCACCCGTAAGGAAGCTTTGTCTATGTTCGAAGTTCACCCTCACGGTACCAAACCGTTTCAGCTCCATCAAAAATGTTAAATATGATACATTTTGTATAAAAACTAATAATCGTGATTGATTTCGCAAAATAAACATGCAATAATACATTTAATGATACATATTGTATCCAAATGCATTCATTTATTTAGGAGGGGTTACCTGTGAGTAGCACGAACCGAGTGGAGCTTGAGTTGCTTGATGTGGAATGGGTGGATCTTATTATGAGTGCTCGTAAGTTGGGGCTTAATCCGTGCGACATTCGCGCATTCCTGACAAGCCCCGAGCAGCCTGTGCCGCATCTGAATATGACTGCTGAAAATGATCATTATGCACTTAAGTGAAATACGAGACGAGTGGTTATATATTTACTGGGGGATACCTAATGAAGTGTCCGATACAAAAAGTCACAAAGCTAGTCTTCGTTAGGTCGGTTCATTACCCATTTGTTATACTCCAAATACTCTCGAAACCGTTTCTTGTCCACCCCTGATGACATCGCGTCTTTAATAATGTCATACCACTCCTGATCAAACTCATTGTCATTTGCAGCTGGTTCCTCGGAATCAATAAGTCTGTTTACCGTCACGTTTAATACAGCCGCAATTTTTTCAAGAAACTCAATGGAAGGATTCTTCTGAATATCACGTTCTAATTTACTTATATATGATTTAGCAACGCCCGCACGTTCGGCCAGCTCCGTCAGAGACATTCCCTTTTCTTTTCTAAGCTGCTGGACACGTTTACCTATCATTCTGAATCTTCCCTCTTCACTTGATGAATTCAGATAACTTAGTGACTACAGTATATCAAAATTCTCTTTAAAGAACAAACTTACTTTTCGTACGAGCTCCCAGCATTGTATACAAAAAAGCCCCGGAGGGGGCTATTTGTCGTACAGTCGCACCAACACAATTATCGTCGTCTTTTGATATACACAAAAAGCAATACAAATAAGAACGCTGATAATGAATCAAGGATGACATCCTGAGCTAATGGAGTCCGATCAGGTACAAAGGATTGATGCCATTCATCCAGTGCAGCGATCAGGGTAGCACCTAACCACGCGTAAGTTATTGAATGATGTCTGATAACTATATACAGCAATACTCCCAGTAGTCCATAGATCAGGATATGTGCAGATTTGCGAACTATTACATTCATTGCATATGCATGATTTTCAGTCATACCCGATATATGCTGAATGATATCCTTGGTGTGCTCTCCGGTAAAGGTCTGAAAAACGGCTAACCAAAAAATAACTCCCAAAGAAACCACCAATACGATCCGCCACAACCAAGGCTTTATCGTTTTACTTGTTTTTGTCATTGTGCCATTTCATAAACTCAATAATGATTTTGTATTCATGAATCTGTTCCTTATTAATACCTGATTTTCTCAAATCATAAATAAAATCCATCCACTCTTTTTCAATCTGCTTTTTTTCCGCGTCACCGGTAATAAGCAGCAGCCTCTTGAGATCAACCTTTAAGACAGAGGCTATTTTTTCCATGACATGAATGGATGGATTTTGTTGAAGATTTCTTTCGATACAGCTCAAATAGGATTTGGATACACCTGTCCTCTCTGAAAGCTCAGATAATGTGTACCCTCTTTGTTTCCGAATAGCAGAGATATTGTTACCGATCATGTACATCACTCCAAAGTGACACTTTTGGCAAGATTTAGGATTGCTTCAACCACCAATGCAACCAATCGTTCTTGAGAACATAGGGTCCCTTCCAACCACCTCCTCCGCTATTCACACTGTAGCTTTAAACTGAATACACCCGTATAATAGTACATAAATATTGAACGAGGGGGTCATGTTATGTACTCGCTTATGAAGGTATTATTGAAAAAGGCTGCTTTCACTTATCATAAGACTTTGTATACGTACAATTTTATCCTCTACAGGGATTGTCTTGACTCTAAAATGAAAAATCAATTTTATACGAGGCTCCGGCATCATGCCCAGAAAATCAGTTAATGGTTTGGGTCACAGGCTTGTTCAGGCAATATTGCTTGCTTTTATTACAAAGCACCTTTTAATACAATCCAATACCCTCTCCTGATCATTTTCAGTCAATGCAGACCCGCTGGGAAGGCAAATTCCTTTTTTAAATAAATGCTCGGAAACTACTCGACTCTCGCTGTGAGGGTAAAGCTTTACACCCGCAAAAAGAGGCTGCAGATGAAGCGGCTTCCAAACTGGACGAGCTTCGATATTATCCAAGGCTAGGGCTTCCAGCAATGCATCTAGGGACACGCCAGCTTCTTTCTCATCAACCGTAAAAACGGTCAGCCAACGATTCGATCGGGTATTAGCCAGCTCAGGAATAAATCCTGCTCCCGGCAGCCGAGATAACTCTTGCTCATATCGATTGAAAATGGTTCTTCGTGCTTGAACCCTCTCTTCGAGAACTCCCAGCTGAGCTCTTCCCATTCCTGCCAGCACATTGCTCATTCGGTAGTTATACCCGGTCTGGCTATGCTGATAATGGACAGCCTGATCACGCGCCTGGGTGGCCAAAAAACGCGCCTGCTTCAATCCCTCCACATCATTGGAAACGAGCATGCCTCCCCCTGAAGTCGTAATGATTTTATTCCCGTTGAATGAATAAATCCCATAGTTACCGATGGATCCGCTAGCCCGCCCTTTATATGTCGAACCAAGAGATTCTGCTGCATCCTCAATGACCGGGATCTGATACAAATTGCACAACGCCATGATTTCGTCCATTTGGGCACATTGACCATATAAATGAACGACGATAACCGCCTTTGGCATTTTTCCTTCTCTAGCTGCGTCTCGCAAGGCGTTCTCTAACGCTTGAGGTGACATATTCCAAGTGTCAGGCTCGGAATCTATAAATACAGGCGTCGCTCCCAAATACACGATCGGATTGGCGCTGGCTACGAATGTCATAGTTGAACAAAAAACCGTATCACCCGCTGTTACATTCAGCAAGCGAAGACTCAGGTGTATGGCAGCCGTACCCGAAATAACGGCAGCGGCATCGTCGGTCCCGACATAAGCGGCAAGCTCCTTCTCAAAACCGTCGACGTTGGGTCCAAGCGGTGCAATCCAATTGGTCTCAAAGGCTTCCTTAATAAAGGTCTGCTCATTCCCACTCATATGCGGAGGGGAAAGATAGATTCTGGATTCACTGTGCATGCACATTCAACCTTTCTGTAGTTAATAAGAACATGAAAATTCAAGTATTATTAAATAAACATATGCTTGAGCATAGGTAGATCAGATAGTTTTCTTAAATCATCGATTATATAATGTGCCATATATTCCGGTTCAACGGTGACCCCTGCATATACTCCTTCTTTTCGATCGATAAAGATTGTTGTCCAACCCAGCCGTTTGGCAGTTATAAAATCTTTTTTTACATTATCCCCGATATAAACGCATTGATCATGCGGAAGCTGTAATTCACGACTTGCTTGTTCATAGGCTGCTTGACTGGGTTTCCAGTATTCCTTTCCCCATTTATCGGTAAGAATAACGGAGTGACATTTCTCACGGAGCTTAAGTGCATGGACCTTTTTTTCCTGGGCAACTAAATATCCATCTGAAATCAAGCCAATTTTGACTATGTTGTTTAAATTCTCAAAAACCCACTTGGCATCGTCTAGCAGATGAATATTCGGATCATGGGATCGATAATAATCCACTATACTCATAATCAAATTATCATCTATCTTCATATTTAATTTCTTCAGCGTTTTATTAAAGATAAATTTTTTTTCGCCTGAGTGAAACACCTCTAATGCTGTTTCATAAAAACCAGAGACTTGAAAATCTCTCCTAATCCAATCATCAATAGCTTTAAAACCGCTTTTCACATAATCCTTTTCTTCGTACAAGGTGTCGTCCATATCAAAAACTATCGCATTAATAGCCATGACGAATACTTTCGGTAAACACTGCCTCATCGTATCTAAGCATCGTGAGATTTTCTCGCCAGTTATAATCACATTCAGCAAAGGTCTCACCACTACACATTTCGATGACCCATAACGGAAAATTAGCACCTGCTTCTATGGAGAGTGGAATACCTCCGCCGAAACGGGGATTGATTTCAATAAAAGTAATATCACCATTTTCTTTTTTAAAGCATTGCAAAGTAATACATCCCACCGCTCCAGGCAAGACCTTGACTACATGTTGTACTGCGGTAATAATTTCATCATCTTTCTTAGTAACTCCTTTACTAACTTCTCCTGCCCTCGTTTCTAAGCGCAGCCTTGGCACGATTGTTCTAATATTCCCATTAAAATCGACCATCACATCAACCGTATACTCTTGTCCAACCACATACTCCTGAACCATAGCATTAGGAATATAGTCTTTGAAAAAATACAACTCTTTTTCATTATTGATTTTCACTACCCCCTTGCTTGAACTTCCGTCAAAGGGTTTGATCAATAAAGGAAATTCATACTGCTTTTTATGTAATTCATCATCACTGTACACCTTCGGGGTAGGAATACTTTTATCTTGGAAAAACTTATATGTTTTCGTTTTATCACTTGCAATTTCGTTTAATTCCTTACTTGAAACTAATAATTTGACTCCAATTTCTTCAAAAACATGTCGATTCTCCGAAAAGATAACCAATTCGGTGTCGATGAGCGGAATGATAATATCCACATCTCCTAATTGACATATACGAAGTAATTCCATTATGTAATTATGATCCGTTACTCTTGGGACAATAAAATGTGTATCACTTATAAAAGCAGTGGGAGCTGTTGCTCTAAGGTCCGCTGTCATGATTTTCCCGTTAATTTTCTTTTGAACGAACAGTTCCTTAAAATCCCTTAACAGAGACATTCTTCTTCCGGAGCTGGTAAACAAGATATTCATTTTATTGTCTAGCATTTTTCATACTCCCTTCAAAAATAGGCATCGTTGCATGATTACCGTTTTGTATCCCATCTGATTTAAGCACTTTAAACACAGTTAAAATTAAAATTTTGAAATCAAGTAGCAGGCTCTGATTTTCAACATACCAAACATCAAGCTTAAACTTATCTTCCCATGATATTGCATTTCTACCATTAACTTGAGCCCATCCAGTCATTCCCGGTTTTACACTGTGCCTTTTGCCTTGTTCCTCCGTATATAAGGACAAATAATCCATCAACAAGGGTCTCGGTCCGACTAAACTTAAATCACCTTTTATAACGTTAACTAGTTGCATTAATTCATCCAGGCTGTATTTTCTGAGAAATTGTCCAAAAGGAGTCAGTCTTACATCATCGGGTAAAAGGTTCCCCTCCTCATCCCTCGCATCCGTCATTGTTCTAAATTTATATAAATAAAAAGGTTTGCCATGCAATCCCGGACGCTGCTGTTTAAACAATACCGGTGACCCTAATTTTGATCTAACCAGCCATGCAAGTACAATAATAAAAAAAGACGCAAATATTACTAATGAAATAGAAATAAATAAATCAATTAGTCGCTTCATCATTATCATGCTCCTGATCATTTTAGCTAAAAGCCTTGGCTATCATACGGTCAAGCTTCCATGCAAAATAATTTGACTTTTTAAACATATGGCCATCAACTGCTACCAGCCATTGATGATCATTAATTTTAAGCTGGTCGATATGGTGCATCCCGTCTCTTCTCCAATCACTATCTTTATGTGTACCACTCATAACCTGTGAGACTTCTTCTTCCTCGTACTCTGATTCTGATAATACATTCACTTTAAATACTTTTACCGAACTTCCATAATACAGATAGCAATCCTGCGTATATCTATACAAATGGTCTCCAGAAACAATAATTCGCCCACCAGGCCTCGAAATACTATGATCATTTCTAATAATTGGACTTGCAGGGTGCTCGATCCAAGGCCCCTCCAGGTTTTCTGAAACAAATAAATGCAGGTTTCTCTCCGCTGTTCCCGCGAAGATCCACAATCTTCCTGCATACTCTACTATGGAAGGATCTAAAAATTGACCATTCAATAGTTCACACGCTTTTTCCCAATGGGTAGGAAATTGTTTGGCTTTATACAGTAAAACACGATTCGTTTCAGCTGTTTCCGGGATCATAAATATTTCATCTTTAACTTTAAAAATCTGCGGATAAGATAAATGGAAAGGTTCACGCATGACTACTTGTTGGTAATCCCACTTGGATCCATCCAAGCTCGTAGCTACTGCAATTTCACCACGTCCCGATGCTTTATTCATTACTTCAAAAAACATGAAGAACTGTAAATCATGTTTTATTATAAAAGGGTCCGCTACAAATTCAGCTTGTACATCCGTGACATTCGAGGCTTGTAATGTTGGAATGTCCAAATTCATATCATATAATATTTTTGCAGATACAATAATGTCGTCGGCATGGAATACTGCGATTGACCATTTCTGAACCATCATTCCTTTGCGAATAAGATAAAGCCAATTCATGATCATTTGTATGTGCTTCTTCACCATGTTTGCAGCCCCATTTTTCAAAAATTCAAATAATCACTTCTGTAAATAATATTCAACGTGATCACTTGCTCATAAAAAAAATAAACAAAATAGCATAGGATAATCGCGTAATAAATAAGCTTTTGATATTTCCTGGTAAACAGCTTTACAATCCACGAAATTAATATTAAATTGTACATGCCGAAATAAATCGTGAACCTTGCAAAAATCCAGTTTTGTGTTGCTATTACCATGAAGACCAAACTTAGTATCGACATATTGACAATATAGTCGCTACCCGGGAATATCTCCCTTAATTTGTCTCTTCCCATGTAAGCGATTAGAATGGGTACTGCTTCAACAGCGACCCTGATTATGTTTGCACCACCTTCTTTGAAGTCTTTGTAGCTGCCATATTGGGTATCCTGTAAGGCTGAAAACATTGCATCGGAAATTTGATTGTATCCCACAACAAGCAGGATCGATAAAGAAAGAAGCAGGAACGTAGCCGAGGTCCAGGCCTTCCTTCTAATAACAAAGTAAATGGGAATGAGAATAAGAGCACTCAGGTGAAAGGTGGACGCGAACAAAACGACTAAAAAGTATTTTTTCCAGCTCCCTTCAAATATATATTTAGTAGCCGCAAAAATGATTGCTCCCGCCAGAAATTGCCTGATCCCATTCATGGAAACGATATAAAGTCCTGACGTTATATACACGTATATGCTCAGCTCAAACAATCTTGAATATTTATATAAGACGCAGACAATCAATACATTTGTAATTAATGCAGCTGTAAAAACCATCACCTGAGGATCATCTGAAAACTTTTTTAAAATCATTTGGAGAATACCGAATCCGATATCTTTGTCGGTTTTAATATATTCCCAAGTGAATTCATTCCGCACATAAGAAAGCATATAAAAAAATGTATCTCCGATATTTTTGCGAAGACCTGATATCGATACGAAGATTAATATGACGATAAAAGTCATGTATTTATTAGGCTTTATGATTGGGGGAGCAAGCCCATACGCATTCGTTACAGGTTTGCCCAGGAATCGAGACATAAAAGAAAAGAAATAAACCAAGACCAGATTGATCCATATGATGGACATATTAGTTTCCCTTCGATCACTTAGGACGTTCTTGTTTTTCTGATAATGTAGCAATAGAACATAAACCCTAGTGGAATCGCAAATAATGTCAGCAGCTTGCAAGGCGTCTCACGCATAAACCTGCGGTTTTTTGAAATCAGACTGCTTGAAACATAATGAATCGATTGTCTAAATTTAAATAATTGACTGGCAAAGGGATGCTTCATAAGCTCCCTCCGATAGAAGGCAAAACCTCTGGGATTCCGAAGATACTGGCCTAACATGTTCATCGACGAGCCATCCGGCAAATATTCAACGCAGCAGATTATCTCATTCATAAGCAGCATCTCATATTGCTGGTCGAGCATATAATATTTGTAAGCCAGGCCTACGTACTTCTCATTGTTGAATAGTGGATATGGGTACTGCTTAGTCAATTCAGTCCGATAAACAAGCTTCTTGTCACCGGTAATATGCTGTCGGTTGTTGAGATCAAACAGGGTCGAACACTTAAGATCGTCCGGCAATCTCGAACCAACGATTCGTCCATCCGTATACGAGTCAAGACCGATCAAACCGCTTACTTTATCACTTCCGTGCTGCTCCCAAAAGGTGAGTATTTTCTCAACCGCGTCGTCGGGCATGTAATCATCCGAGTCAATACAAACATTCAATTCGGTATCGATCAGCTCATACGCTGTGTTATGGGCTCCATGCATACCTTGATTGTGCTGCCAGTGATAACGAATCTGCACGACCTTTTCGTTCATCCAGCTCTCTACCAGTTCCTTTGTATGATCCGTGGAGCCGTCATCTATTATGAGCCAAATAAAATCTGGAGAGGTTTGGCGTTTGAGACTCTCATAACAATGATGCAGGCAGTAAGCTCTATTATAGGTGGGAGTAAATACAGTTAGCTTGTTCAACCGGCTCACCTCGAAACTGTTGAGTAAAAGCTTTCCGCCCATTGCGCGGTATTTTTGATATCGTATCCTTTGCTGGACAAGAAATAAGCGGATAAGTTTCGCGGTGCCTGGCTGGTGGGTTGTGTAATCAAGGATTTAATTTTGGATACCCAAGCCATTTTATCGCTCAAAGGTAAATATTCGACCAATTCAATTCCCGTATCGACCTCCCGCGTAATAGACTCCGAGATTAAACAAGGCAAACCCGCTGCTTGAGCTTCTATGAGCGTTACAGGTAATCCCTCATGCCAGGACGGAAATACAAACACATCAAATGCTTGAAGCAGACGGTTAATATCGCCTCTTATCCCGAGAAAAAGAACGCTGTTTCTTAAATTCAGGTCCCTAATTTTTTTTTCAATTTCAAACCGCAGCGGACCGTCTCCTGCTAATACCAATACCGATTCCGGTCTTTCTTTATTCAACTGAGCAAAAATATCGATAAGAAATGAATGATTCTTCTGATGCGCAAATCGACCTACATGGCCAACTACAAAATGATCTTCGGTGAGCAAAAGCTCCTGTCTAACCTGTTCTCTGGTTTCTAATGAAAATGCAAACTGTTCACTTTCAATTCCATTCATGACGATCACCGTCTTTTCTTCCTGATGTGCGAACAACCACTTGGCGGCTTTCTTCGAGCATGCCACTCTATGCGTAGCACTGTGTCCGATATACCTCCCTGCATACCACTTATAGGCTTTGACTGCGGCGTTGCCTTCACTGCTGGTATTATGGCTGTGAGCGATCCTCGTCGGTACATTGCCTTCTTTGGCAGCTTTTAGCACGAAGCCGGTCATTTTATCCATGTGCGAATGTACAATTGTATATTCCGGATGTGTGGCAAAAAAATGATTTAAAGCTTTGACGTAACCAAAGTGTCCCACATCATTAACATAAGGAATTCGATGGATCACCCCTCCCATCTCCATGATTTCCCCGTCAAAAACGCCCTCTTTGCAGGTCAGAAAATCAAATTGGAACTTGGAGCGGTCCATATTACGGTACAGATTCATAATAAGGGTTTCAGCACCACCCCGGTTCATATTGACCACTACGTGTAGAACCCTTATTGGGTAGCCCACTTTACATTCTCCCTTCCGCCCATAAAATCGGTATAAATACTGCACTTCTCATTCAATACCTCATGAATTGCATACGTTTGCTCCATAATCTCACGCCCTGATTTGCCAAGCTGAAGTCTCAGATCCTGATCCCGGATGAGCAGCTTTATTTTATCGGCTAGCCCATGGCTGTCGTTCTGCTCCAGGATCCAACCGTTCTTATGATTGCTGACTAACTCCCGGTGCCCTCTATTGTCACAAGCTATAATAGGAAGACCGCTGGCCATCGCTTCCATAATGTTAACTGGCAAGCCTTCACGAATGCTTGAAGCTACGGCAATATCACACATCGGCAGTATTTGATCGATATCATTACGATACCCGAGGAAATCCACCTTGTCTGACACACCAAGCCGCTTAGCCAAATCGCTGCATTTGGCTTGTAAAACTCCCTCTCCCGCCAGCAGCAGCCTTGCATTCGGGCATTCGTCCTTGATCATGGCCAACGCTTCGATCAGTACCTGTTGGTTCTTGTTCTTATTGAACTCTGCCGCATAAAACATCAAGAAATCGTCCGGTTCGTAACCGAGTTTTAACCTTATTTCCTGCTTATGTATATCATCGAACGGTCGAAAGCGATCTGTATTGACACCAACTCCATGCACATGCTCAATTCTTAGTGCCTTGAACCCGCGTGTAACCGCCAGTGCGTAATCTTCCTCGTTAATCGTAATAAGGCAATCTGTGAAGTGCGAGAGTATTTTCTCAATAGGATAATACACAAGCCAATTCAACAGTGGAGCTCCCTTACAAAAATGAAACCCGTGCGCGGTGTAAATGACCTTGGTTCCGTGTTTCCTTGCTTCTCGCGCAGCCAACCGAGCCAGCATTCCCCCCATCGGGGTATGACAGTGAACAATCTCATAGCTCTCTCGATTCATAATCGCTTTAAGCTCATGGTAGGCCTTCAGGTTGTTCCACTGAAGAGGGGACCTTTGGATCGGCAAGTTTATTTTCCTATCCACGTAAGGAAGCTCTGTATTGCCGTTCGCCGCTACGTGGACTTCCCAACCTTGTTCCTTGAACCACCTCATAAAGGGCAGATGAAATGCTCTAAAGTGAACATCGACGGTAGCGCAAAACAACACCTTCTTGGACATGTTCCGCATCACCTATTTAGGTACAACCGAATAATAACTGTCAATTATTTTCGGTTGTTCCATAATTAATTCTTGCTCCAATAGTTTGGAAAGGTACGCTAGTAAACCGTATCTTAACTCATCATGCTGCAGCGCATATTCAATAGTCGTTTGGATAAAACCCATTTTGTCACCAACGTCGTATCGTTTCCCGATAAATTCGTAAGCGTACATCGATTCAAATCGGTTTAATTCGGCTAACGCATCCGTAAGCTGAATTTCTCCGCCGGCTCCAGGTTGTTGAACACTTAAAATTTCAAATATGCGTGGAGTAAGAATATAACGGCCCAGGATGGCGAGATTGGAAGGAGCTTCCTCTTTCTTGGGCTTCTCAACCAAGTGATTAATACTGAATAATCGTTCCTCGATTTTGAATCCGTCCACAATGCCATATCTGGAAACTTCCTCATCCGCAACATGCTGCACGCCGATAATGGAAGCCGCATGAAGTTCAAATTGTTCGATCATCTGCTTGAGGCAAGGCTTTTGTGCACGCACAATGTCATCGCCCAAGAGTACGGCGAAAGGTTCGTTTCCAATGAATTTGCGGGCGCACCAGATGGCATGTCCCAAACCCTTCGGTTCCTTTTGACGAATATAGTGAATATCTACGAGGTTGGTAGACTTCTGGACCGCATCTAATAAATCAAATTTTTGCCTTTCCAATAAATTGTGCTCCAGCTCGAATGAGCTGTCGAAGTGATCCTCAATGGCTCGTTTTCCTTTGCCCGTAACGATGATGATGTCTTCAATTCCAGATTCTATTGCTTCCTCTACAATGTATTGTATAGTCGGCTTATCGACTATCGGCAGCATCTCTTTGGGCATGGCCTTGGTTGCCGGGAGAAATCGGGTACCCAGCCCCGCTGCCGGTATGATCGCTTTTCTTACTTTCATGTTTAAACGCTCCTTTTAACCTATTGAGATTAATTTTTTGGAAATCGGGATCACATTGCTGCTGTTAGCTAATTTCAACAGCTGTTCCCTTAAGATGGCTTTATCCAAAGAGGCGTAATTCGAGATCATTTTAATAATTTCCTCGGTATACAGATCCGCTGTTTTACCAACATAAATCTTCGGATATACTTGCCTTTCATCGACTTCATTTGCTTTAAATAATTCTTCAAAAAGCTTTTCGCCGGGCCGCGTACCGGTAAATTCAATGCCGATGTCCTCAAGGGAGTTCCCGGAGAGCCTGATTAGATTTTTGGCCAGATCGACAATTTTAACGGGATCACCCATATCGAGAATGAAAATTTCCCCGCCCTTGGCCAGTGCTCCAGCTTGTATCACTAATCTCGAGGCTTCAGGAATGGTCATAAAGTAACGAACCATATCCGGATGGGTAACGGAAACGGGTCCGCCCTTTTCAATTTGCTGTTTAAAACGGGGAATAACGCTGCCTCGGCTTCCCAATACATTACCAAAGCGTACGGCAACGAATTTCGTATCGCTGGTTTTGTCCATGCTCTGGATGACCATTTCAGCCAGTCTTTTGGTAGCACCCATTACACTTGTAGGATTGACTGCTTTGTCGGTCGAAATCATGACAAATATGTTCACGCCATACATACTTGCTGCTTTGGCGACATTCATAGTTCCGATCAGATTGTTCTTGAGTGCTTCCTCCGGATTTTTTTCCATTAACGGCACATGCTTGTGTGCAGCGGCATGGTAGACCACGTGAGGTCGATATTTATTCATGATTGCCATCATTTTGTTCGCATCCTGCACATCTGCAATTTCGGTAATGCATTCGATTTGTGAGCTTCCATAGCTGTCCTTTAGCTCCATTTCAATGGAATATATACTGTTCTCACCATGTCCAAGCAAAATGATTTTGAGCGGATCGAACTTCATGACCTGGCGGCATATTTCTGAACCGATTGAGCCTCCAGCACCAGTGACCAAAACGACTTTATGTTTGATATACTCGGATATGCTGTCAATATCCAGCTCAACGGGTTCACGGCCGAGTAAATCCTCTACCTGCACATCGCGAAATTGGTTCACCGAAAGCTTGCCAGTAACCAGATCCTCCAGCTTTGGCAAAATGAGCGTCTTCACTTTTGTTTTTGCACATTCCTCAAAGATCGTGTTTAGCTGCCTTTTCCCTAATGAAGGAATCGCGATCACAATGTTATCAATATTTAATACATGGACTGCTTTCTCGATCTGATCGACACCGCCGATTACGGGAAGTCCCATAATATCGAGGTTTCGAATATTCACGTTGTCGTCAATAAAAGCGATCGGCAGCAGCTCTGAATCGTTATTCTTAGTTAACTGTCTAACTACCATCGTTCCCGCAGAACCAGCTCCAACGATCAGAGTGCGTTTTTTATCGTCATTCTTCTTGATGTAGGTATCCCGTACAATTCGCCAACAAAAGCGGGAGCCTCCGATTAGCAGAATGTGCAGCATCCATGTTACAGCGAGCAGCCGGAAGGAAATATCCTGAAAAATAACGAGTTGAATCATCGCAGCCGTTGCAATGGAAAACGTGATGGCTTTCAAAATGAACAGTAATTCCCCGACACTCGCGTATTCCCAGGCTTTTTTGTACAGCTTGTAAATCATTGAAAACAGGTGGTGACAGAGCAGCAATGTGATTGAGCTAACAACGACCGGCAAAGTGATCACATGGATATCGGCGCTTACCAAAAAACGGCTGAAAAAAATTGACGTTAACACGATCAAGGAGTCTGCCATGATTAGCAATGATAACCTTTGAGTATATGACAAAAATTTCACCCTCTCACTAAAGTACGGAACTTTTAATATTCTCATGGGTCATCTTACACTTTAAATCACCTTCATCATGTACAGTTCATTATAGATATTCTCTATAGAGAACCTTATTGTAAAAAAATTTCTCATTTGAAAGTCAGCTCGTGAACAACCCCTGCCAATCTCATATAACCATAATCAAGAGCTTAAGATACATTTTGTATCATAATTGTAGTTCTTTATAAAGAACATGTCAATACTCTATTTTTCTAAATCCAATCCCCCCCGCACCTCCCAATGTTCGGCAAATTCCATATGACATTCACCCTTCTTTCTCTTTCACAGGCTATTGTTGAAACAACCTCCCCACCATGCGCATAGTATATCCTACAACCATAAAAGGGGGGAACTTTCAATGATAAAGGCCAATATTGGGGATATTGATGATATCGATCTTATAAGTAAATTACCGGCAAATAATGATATACTAGCTTTTGATAGTACTACATCAAAATGGATTCCTAAAGCACTTAGTAGTGGAACTGCCAATAGTACTTATGTAATTGAGTTAGCTAGATGGGGCATTTCTAACAATGGTTTAAATCCATTAGCAACAACTCAAGGAATAAACAATGCTCTCATTTGGGCAAATCAAAATGGATTTACGACTGTTAAACTACCCGCTGGTACCTATATGGTTAGTAAAGGATCTGCAAACGCTGATTTTAGTGTAAATGCTTGCATTCAGCCACAGAGCGACACGATATTAGACTTGTATGGCTGTGTAATCCAAAAGGAAACAAACGGCTGGGAATCCTATAATGCAATAAAGATACAACGCAAAAAAAATATAACTTTATTGGGTGGAACCATTATTGGGGACAATGATACTCATGATTTTGTTACCTCACAAGGCATACATGAAGGATGCATTGGAATAAACATTGACGATGGATCAAAAAATATCAAATTAGAAAATATGGAAATCACTTCTTTTGCGGGTTATTCGACATGCCTGACAGGACGATATTCACAACTAGTATTAACTTCCTTTGCAGACTGGGAAGCGGGCACATTCAGTACATCTGATGGAACTGCCGTGGTTAACGCCAACATGATGCGAATGAATAAATATATTCAATTATCTACACTGGCCACTGTTTCTGGTCAGGGAATTACTAATAATACAACAACAAATGGCGGATATTTCGTAATTTGGGGAAATGGGTATGGTTCATATGGAACTAGATATGATGGAGAACCTATAAATCTAAGTAAATCCATATTTGACATCCATTGCTATGACGCGGGTGGCGTTTATAAAGGCAGATTACAAAAAAGAGGAACAGATGCGATTTATTTAAATACATTACCTTCAGGAACTACGCAATTTAAGCTTGCATTTAGATATGATATTACCCAAATCATTCCCAGCACTTATCATGTTGAAATCAATGCATTCACATTTTCTAGCGTTATTGAAATCCAGAACTGTAAAATTCATGATTCATTTTCACTGGCCATTGCTATTACAGGAGCTCAACAAATTCTTATTGAAAACTGCGAAATGTACAAGATCGGCAATGCGAAGACAATAATAGGGAGAAGGTTATACCCATTCCCTATGGCTATTGATATTGAAGATGGAGCCAATATTAATCAACATATTATCGTACGAAACAGCATATTCCGCGATAATGAAAGCTTGCATATTAGTGCTGTACATGCTAGAAATCTAATTCTAGAGAATAACAAATTTGATACGCCTACAAATGGTAATAATGGTGGTGTCATATTTCAAGGGGCTCGGGGTGCAAACCTGTTATCTAAAAACAATTACTATAGCTGTTCAGTAGGTACTGGACAAGAAAATACAAAATTTCAAAATGATACATTTGTCAATGCACAAATTCAGATGCAATATGAGACTATTTATGAGGGTTGTCTTTTTGAAAACATGTCTTTTCAACTTGATATCGTTACCTATGGGATATGGTCGGCTACGGCTTATGATGTTGGTAATGCAGTGCTGCCTACTGTTAAAACCGGCACTTGGCTCAGCAATCCACTCTATTATGTATGTATAACTGCTGGAGCTTCTAAATGGGCTGTTAAAAGATATTTTGTTAATGATCTTGTCATCAATAATAATAAAATATATAAGTGTATAGTTGCACCTGCAACCAACAGCACTAATCAGCCTACAGGAACGGGTACCCAGGCAAACGCTGATGGTTATACATGGCAGTATATCGCAGATAATATTGAGCCTGTATGGAAAACGGATATGACAGACACAACTGATAATGCCAACAATGTATGGAGAGCAAATGTATATTATGGAGACAAAAGTTATGAGACTATAAGATTTAAGGATTGTAAAATTAATTATACAATAACTGAAGGCGTGATTCCTTGGATTACTCGCAGGGGTGCGGCAGAATTTGAACACTGTAAATTTAATTTAACAAATGTATCAGGTTACTTTACGGATACTTCTTCAAATAGTGATTATCTTGGCAAAAATAGATTCAAATTTATATATTGTGAATTTAATAGTCCGAACTATATGGGTGGTGTCAAAGGCGAAAAGGTAACTTTCAGTCACTCCGTATTTAACGGTAAAGCAGGCAGTGCTTCTAATGCCGCTAGTCAAGCAAACGAATTTGTTGTTTCCAATTGTGTCTTTAATAACTTTGACATCAAATTAAAAGGAAATCCTAACACAGTGACTAAGAACCTTTATTTCACTGACAATCGCATTTATTTGAATAAAACTAATAGAGTATATGGAGTTAACAATGAAGGCATCCTTATCCAGAACTTCGAAAATGTATTCATTGAAAATAATAAAGCATTTATGACTAATTCCAGTGTAGTAGCACGAGCCTTAACCATCTATTCAGAGAAATATCTAAAAATAACAGGTAACTATTTTGAATCTGCAAATAATAGCAATAAGCTGGAGCTATTTGGAGCTCTCAGAGATGCCACCTATACAAATACTATTCCTTCTTTAACTGCATTTATAGACGATAACTATATGATTCAGTACAATTTTTCACTTGATTCTACTTACATTTCACAATCACGAAAATCACTGGGCGAAGGATTAACAGATATCAATTCACCATCTGTAGGTTCAACAGATCGTATTTCCGCTCCACCAACTTCTGGTGCTTATGTGCTTGGACAAATATTGTATCATTCTACGCCAACTCCTGGTGGTTATCTGGGTTGGGTATGTACAATAAGTGGGATAGCTAACGCTAATGCTTGGACTGCGGGCACGACCTATACATTAAATGCTGTTGTAAATATGGGGGGAAATGTATATAGATGTACGGCTACTAAAGGCGGCCCCAGCATGAATCAGCCTACAAGAACTGCAAGCATACCTTTGAATCCAGATGGTTATTCGTGGCTTTACCTTGGCCCATTAGCTGTATTCAAAACCTTTGGTGTAATTTCACCTTAAAAATAAACATGGAGAATAGAGCGATTACTCCAACTTGAGCGGATTTGGATGACTTAATTTTTGATTAAAAGCCTCGTCCAACTCCGCTTTTAATGTTGCCATACAAGTCATCCATATTTATGAAATCTTGGAAATAATACTTAGCAGATATTTTTTGGGTATATTCTTTTTATACATCCCTTGCCCTAATCTGAAAAGGTATTCTGCATCTTTGCTTTGTATGGCATTTAAATATTCAACCGGAAAGTATTCTTTTGCGTAATCCGTACTTATCCATTCATTGAAATAATCATTGCAAACATAACTCATAATCAATTCTTTCATTTTATCTTCTTTTAAATTACTGCTAAATATATTACTCAATACGGTTTTAAATGTATTTAATGCACCTACACTAATGACATCATATCTCTTCTTTAAAGAATCTTGGTAATATTCCCCTATAACCTCTTTTTGAATCTCATAAGCTTTGACCGTGTCAGCAAATAGGAATGGCATATATTTGCTTGTGTTTCCGCCTGCCCTATAATAGTACAAATATTTATCGATTACTTTTACTTTATTCGCCTTTAAAAACACCTCTATATTGTAAAATAAATCATCGCCCATAAAACTAATATCTTTTAAATACTTTCCGCTCTTTAAGAGTAATTCTTTTTTATACAGCTTTGCATATAAGCTTGTTGGAAATGGATGCGCATGAATGAATGCTGCTACAAGTTCATTTCTTATTTCTTCTTTATTGTAAATTCGATCTCCAATAAAGTACTTATTGTTATTCTTTCTCTTAATCAGCATTCCATTTCCCACTACTTTATAAATGTTGCATACCGTGATATCGGACTCACAATGGAGTGTTTCATTATAAAGAAGCTCGATCGTAGTGGATTCAATCCAATCATCCGCATCGACAAACATAATATACTCTGACTTGGAAACACTTACTCCCTTATTCCTTGTTGGAATACTCCCTTCGTTGTGTTTATCAATTATTATTATTCTTTTGTCCTTTTGTCCGAATTTCAGACAAATATCCAAGCTGTTATCCCGAGATCCATCATTAACTAAAATCAATTCAAAATCTGTAAAGGTTTGATCCAATATAGATTTTATGCATTTTTTTAGTTTGTTACCAGCATTGTAAATAGGAACTATAACACTGACACTGCTCATTATTATCCTCCTCATTTTGGAATAGCTAGTAATCAGTCCACTTTTTTTATTTAAGGAATTGTTTATTATTAATATTGATATCACTCGTTTTAAGGTCAAGTTTTGCATTATATAAAATATTATCTTGAAT
Organism: Paenibacillus periandrae; assembly: GCF_022458865.1. Lineage (GTDB taxonomy): Bacteria > Bacillota > Bacilli > Paenibacillales > NBRC-103111 > Paenibacillus_S > Paenibacillus_S periandrae. Next base: position 37,809 of record NZ_JAJNMU010000014.1, read on the forward strand.
ATCGTAAACTGGCGCACCGGTACCAGCATCGATCGTAGAAATACCTTTTGCATTGTTGTTTGTAGTAATTGTGTTTCCTTTGATAGTGGCTCCCAATACGGTTGCAGGGTTCATTGCTTCATCCGTTATGTTGATTTTAATCGCGGCAATATAGCTTTGGGTAAGACCAAGGGCATTTAGTGAATTGTTCAAGATATTAATCTGTCCCGCTTTCTTGACAAGTATAACTGCTTGATTTCCAAACATGGTCCCACTGACATCCATTGTGCTATTTTTAATAGTCACGTTAGCTTTCGGGTTATCGACGGCAAGCGCTGTATTTTTCTTTGTTTTAATATCACATCCATCAATTACCCAGGTTCCACCGATCCCAGAAATAGTAGGAGGCACATCGCTCTCTGCAGCTGCTTCAAATACACAATTGGTATATATACCTCGTGGTAAAGCAACTCCTCCGCCATATGCAAGAACTTTTACATTATCAAAGGTACTTCCGTCCGGTGCGTTTCCGCCAAGACCTGACAAAGTGGATTTACCTGTTATCGTAAGGTTGGTAACATGAAGAGGGTGATTGTCCATAAGAAATCTTCCGCCACTGCCATCTGTATTGTTTAAAGTGATATTAGATGGTGTAATTCCATAAGGTAAATCAGGTTGTAACCATAACGTGGCGTTGGTTAATATCATTCCATCGATGATAATACCGTGACCAGTAATACTCGCCATGGTGCCATTAACCTGGTTTCCAATATAAGTAGCTTCATTCTCATTGGCAATTTTCGATCCGTCAAAAATATTATTCTTAATAATGGCACCGGTTCGAAATGGTGAGGACACAGCAACTCCTACAGAGGATTTGGTTTCATTCGGACCCAAATAATTGTCTTCAACCGTCACGTCCTGCCCGTCATATAAGATGACATTATACGAATTATTGTTGTAAATTTTATTACTTTTAATCATAAGATTCGTATTTCGATTACCATATTGACTGGTACCGCCCTCTAGATCAATCCCTGATTCAGGAGCTGTTCCTTTAATGTCATGAATATTGTTATTCGTAATCAAAACGTTATCTGCGCCAGCAATGGTTATACCCTGTCTGCGGCTAAATGAGAATTCCGAATTTTTAATAATCGAATTTCTTGTCACCGCACGATTCCATGTCATAAACTGAATCCCTGCTGTATCCGTCGTTTCCAAGACTGCTTTGAAGTAACTCGCTTCCTTAGGTACAGTAAGCAAGCTCCACATCAATTCCTGGTCTTTTACGCTTGATATGAAGGTTCCATCCGACTTATAAAAATAAATGTGCAGCGGCATCGTTTGCTGTCTTCCCACTTGCAGTGTGGGGCCGAACATATTGCTGATTTTGAATACCGGATCACTCAAGCTGGTTACTTTATTGTTTTTTGTGCGAACTTTGGTGGGATCCGCAACCAAGTTTCCTTTATCATCAATGGATCCAGATTCAAAATCCTTATCATAGGCAATTGAAACTTGTTTACTGTTCCCGCAAATACATAGAGCGTCACCTGTAAAATTAGTTGATTTTATACCATCCACCACTACGTTGTCCGGACCGGCGAGCATAATACCTGTTCCACTTTCATGGGTACCGTAGCTCCATGAATTATCCTTTCCTGAATAGTCATGTGTATCCTTGTCGCCACGATATGTTCCGCCTTTTAGCGTAACATTCTTAACCTCTTGACCAACGTACATCAGGGTGTAACCTTCCCATCCGTTCGTTTCTTTTTGAAGAACAGCATTATCATCCAACCAGAATGTCATATTGGAAACCATGTTAATTTGTGCCGTTGAATCATTTAAATTATCCGCTTTAGCGATAAGATAAGTGCCAGCTGGGACCTTAAAGGTCGTCTTGCCATTCTGGCTTGCCCATTTTAACGCATCGTTAAATCCTTTTGTGGTTTCCACAGGATTCTTACCGTCGGTTTTAATATTCCATCTGCTTGTTTCTAACAAATAATAGGTGGGATCTACATCAGTTATCCACATGCTACCCAGCCAAGTTTTTATATGGTACCAAGTCTTATTTTTAGCATCGGTCCATTTCTCAAAAGAATAAACGTTTTGAGGTGATAAATAACCGATTTCTGCTATGTCGTCAAAAGGGGATGAGCGAAAAGACAATTGTTTATCAAGCGATAACACTTCATCTGATTGGATCACTTCACCGACGATGGCTCGGGGATTCTCTGAAGCCTCATAATCCAATGCATAATTATAATTTTGGGGAATGAACAAAATCAGAACAAATATTATAAACAAAAATATATTTTTCATTATTGCCCTCCCTATACATATCTGAGGTTAGCCGCAATTGAGATTGAACAGATGAAGCTATTGGCTCCTTTATGGTGATTCCTTTACCAACAATCTAGATGGTATTTTATTAGTTATAGAATGTGCTATATTCCACAAATATTTAAATTCTTCAGATTTCCTGAATATCATAAAGAAAATGAAATTCGGAATAATGAGACATAATACTGCTCGTATGACGATATTTAAAATAAGGGAAGTACTAATCAAGCCACCAAGTGTATCTGTTATGATTGCTGAAAGAGTAACCAATAATACAAAACATATATATCTCACAAAATAGCTCATTACCGACCTTTTGAAAACAAATCTAAATATGACATAAGGGTCATACCAGAAATATGTGCAGAACCTACTAATAACCGTGCCTAAGAGGACACCAGCAATCCCCATTTTTTGAACGAGGATAATAGAAACGACGACATTAATAATAGCCGCTATAATGGGTCTATATTTCCCCCTTTTAAATAAACCTGTAGTATCTCTGAAGGTTGTGGAGGCATTTTGCATCCCAGCAGTAAAAAAATTTAATAATATTGCAAACACAATGTACTTCTCAAACACATACTTATCACCTAGCCAAATATTGATAAATGGATTGATTAAGCTCCATAAGCTCACTACACAAAATCCGTATATCCAGAAGTTAGCAAAGTTCAATACACGGAAAACAAAATACTTTTTTTCTGCATTCTCATTTACATTTAAATTTCCAACACTGGCAGTAATAGAATAAAATAAGTAACCCAACAAGGTATTCAGTGTACTAATAATCAGTAAGTAGTTTGAGTAAACCCCCACCCATACAATCCCTACAAATTTAGAAATAATGATATTATCAGTTCCACTAATTACTACACCACTTATTTTATATAACATTAAAGCATATAGATTTTCGAAAAACAATTTTCTATCCTCTTTGGATAATGTCGCATTATTTTTCGTGGCCAAATAGGGATATAATTGATTTGCTTTATTTGCAACATATACGTTTTCGATTACTCTGAATGCTATCTGAGTTGAAAGAACAACAATATAATTACCTATACTTACCAATACTATAATTTGTGCAATATTGGATACAATCGTAAACACAGTATGAATTTTCGAAATAATGTGATTACGCTGATCAGCAATAATAATAGATTGTTTGTATACAAAGTAATAGGACAAAACGGAATTAGACAAGAACAATAAATAAATAATAGTGATGTTACTAATCGTGGTCTCGCCATTCATCAGATTTGGCAGGAAAGGTAGCAACGATAATCCAATCAATAAAATAATGATGCCTATCCGTCTATAAGCTTTTTGGTACAAGTTCATTAGGGCCTGTATTCTATTAATATCATTTTCAGCCAAAGGTTTATATAAGCTATATACGATTGCCGTGTCAAAACCTAAATTCGCAAGTGATAACATAATTAATATACTTGTAAAAAGTCCATCTACACCCAAGTATTCTATGCCCAAAGTATATATAAAAACGGTTCTAACCATAAAACCCATAATGGCACTAATGACTTGACCGGAAAGGCCAAAGAACATATTATTTAATGAATTTTGAATTCTCATTTTATTACCTTCTATTTATGTATTTTGCTCAAACACACGATTAAATTTAGTGGAAATCTTCCTTTTTAAAATGGGAAAGAACTTTGTCACCCTGTATTTGATTAATGCCCTCTTACGCTGGACAGCAAAATCATAATCTAAAAACCAGTCTAACAAATCCTTATGTACAATATTTTGGCGATTTTCCCTCATTCGGTTTTGAATGATATTCCAATAAATATTAATAAATGTGTGGGTAAAAAACTTAACTTCATTATCCAAAAAACTTTTTACATGTTCGGAAAAATGGCTTGGAATATTAAATCCATAGTCCCTGGGCTCTTTTCCTTCAGCAATGATTGCCAAAATTGTTCTTAAACATTTTTCACAATTACAGCAATTTTCTCTATTTTTAAAACAAACTCTTATATTCACTGATTCCTCAGAAGCCGAATAATAGTCTACCATAAACTTAACCTTATCCTGCCTAGTTAATTCGTAACCATCATGAAACACACTACCGGAAGCATATTTAATTTTATTGTCCACTGTAGGATCAGAAGCACATGCAACTTTATAGTATGGAGAGTTCGAGCTTGCAATGTATATGCATTTTACTTTAAGTTTAAAGGCTATTGGGATGGCCGCAGATATAATTGCTAAGCCATGATGTAAACCATGCCACCAAGAATCTCCTAATTTTCTCGAAAAGTCATTATCGATATTCACGGCATTCATAAAGCTTCCATAATTAGATTGTATAAGGATGTTTTCTAATCCATGCTCCTTTGCAAACTGTATCGCATTCTCTTTATCAGCCTCCCATACTTCACTATCCTGAATATCGTTCTCATGCCAACCATACTCAGTAATTAATAATGGTTTTTTGTTCTTGTTTCTTATAAATGTAGTAAGCGCATCAAGGCCTCCGCTGAACAATGCGGCCGCCTCGCGCTCATATTTGTAACTGTTTTTTGTAATTTTATCTACAACCATTGTGCCTTTAAACTTAACGTTCGGAAACATATTTTGATATGCATCCCTGATAGGATTTAAACTTTCGTAAAAAGATTCATCTATTTCATTCATGCAGATCGTTGCGTCAGAAATCCATATGAGCGGAATGACATTGGCAACGAACGGAATCGTTAGAATGCTTTTGGGGATATCTGTAATGTCGAAATTGTATTCAAGGAACATATGATTTTTTCCTTTAAAATACTTTTGCAGGTTCCCGGTAATACTAAAAAAGTAGTCCACTCTATTATCTTTCACAAAGACTTTATTAAGAGTTATACTGTTCATACTATCAACCTCTTTCATCTTTTATGAACCATTCACTTCCGATACAAAGACCATTATTTAAATTGGTTTAACCACTTGTTTACAATATCGAAATTCACGTTCACCTCTGTTACTATATCTGAATTAATCATATTTTCCAGGTTACTAAGCTCACTTCTGTCAACGAGGTTAAGATTATAGGTTTCCTTCATTCCCCGGGCTCTTTCATCTATTGCAATTATAATTGAACGCTTTTTATGCCTCATTGCAAATATACCACCATGTAGCCGCGTTCCAATATAGTCAATATCTTTATTAAGAATGGCTTCGTACTCTTCCACAGAAGGTGGAATCACTTTAATATTTTTTGTATTCTTAAAGCATTTGAAATATTCTAAATCATGCTCACCTTGGATCCAGTAGTATATATGCTTATAATTTTTGTTCAAAATATCAATCAACATCTGATCTTCTTTTAAAGGTTGTATAGAAGGATCCGGAGTAAGAGTGAAGATAACGGAGTCCGACTTTCGGGTTGGAATTTCTTTGCAAAACTCGGGTGTAAGAGACCATAATGTCGCACAGCCTGTATTTAACGCTTTAAAGCCCATTTCCTCCAAAAATTTCTTTGTTCGTTCATCTCTAACGCTATGTATGTATTCATGCGACAATACTTTCTTGTATAACATTTTTGTATACCTGTTAATCTCATTGCCTTTACCGGCACCAACTCCAACTAAAATACTTCCTTTTAATGGACCGTAATTAAATATATTAATATTCCATTGAGGGAAGTGGGTAAGCATATTCATGGTTAATAAATTTGAGCCTCCGACAAACTTATATTTAGCATTACTGAACATCTTAACCACATTGGATCCTCTGGCTACTTGATACCAATGAAAAGGTGATACATGCGTCGGTAACGTGAGGACATTGGTATGTTTAGTTATGTTCAGCAGCTGATATCTTACACACTTCATAATAATATCGTCTCCCTTATTAAAGGAACCCACAGATGTATCTAACATTAAAACATTTTCCATGAAAATAAATACCTCCTAGATTTTTATGAAGTTTATGATCACCTAATTATCTTGTATAGCTTATTCACTTCCGCTTCGTTACTATAACTGCGCTGACATGAATTATTCGCAATTTTGTTCCTGAAGTCGACATCTTCAAACATTCTAGTAATACCCTCAACAATTCCATCAACATCCATTGGACAAATATGTCCATCAAAACCATCCTCAAGCTGACTTTTTGCAGTAGGGAAGTTTGTAATAACGACTGGCTTACCGAGAATTTGAGCTTCTGTCACTGTAATTGCCTTGCCTTCGTATCTGGAGGGTTGAACATAGAGGTCGCATGCTTTGATATATGGATATGGATTTGTTTTTTTGCCTAATAACACAAAACTATCTTCTAAGTTGTATTTGGTTATTAACTGCCTTAGTGTATCCTCATAGCCGCCATATCCAATGACATACCACTTGATATTAGTAAAACCTTTATCATGCAAAACCCTAAGTGCTTCTATCGCCATATCAAATCCCTTGGTATAAGATAATCGTCCTACAGATAAAACATTAAAACTTTCATCATTTTTTTCTTCAAGGGAGTTATGACTATTAGACATTTTTTTTATAAAATCAGGTGAAGTTATATTTTCAATCCCTACAATTTTATCCTTTAATGAAGGATACTTGGTTAAAAAAGAATTTGTACAAGCATCTGATATCGAAGCAATATAATCGAATTTGTTCCAAATATGAAAGTCCAACTCATTATCTATTTCTAATTGGCTGTAATCGGTATGAATCCAGGCTATCTTTTTAGTAGCATCTACCTTACTGATCATAATGTCATGCGGCCAGGCATAGCTGATACCCAGTTCATATTTTTTTTGTATTTTAGGCATTAAATAAGATAAATATTTTAAAACAAGCTGCATTTGGATATACCCTGATCCTTCTTGCAAGCCCCTCAGCTTAGATTTTACACTTGCAATTATTTTACATAGGATTCGAACGATAGAAGTGGAGTAATGCCCCTCCCTGATACATTGAATAATGGGTTTTCTAAAAACGGTATACTTGTCTATCTGAGGCAGAATATTAACTTTACTTGGTATCAAATTCATAAAATCTCCTGCATGATTAAAAATAAATAAATCCACATTATACTGATGATAATCAAAGCTTTCCAACAAGCTGATTAAGCTTCTCTCTATACCGCCTATTTCCATATCATAAATCGAAATCAACACATTTTTTTTCATTTTATCCCCCGCTATGAACATGTCTATCGATCGTGTAGTTTATATAAGCGTTCTCTCTTTTATTTAAAAACAATGTGTTAGAAGGAACATTCCCCTTTACAACACTTCCAGCAGCAATAACAGCATTGTCACCTATTGTCGTATCCCTTAAAATAACTACATTAGAACCTATCCAAACATTTCGCCCTATGATTACCTCACCCTTAATTAGATGGCCATCTGTAGCATTTTTATAATTATGGTCATGATCATTTATACATACATTAGGGGCTATTTTAGTATTTCTGCCAATTGAGATCTTGTATACACAATTAATATTACAGTTATCATTTATGAATACTTTCTCCTCAATATTTAACTCACCATTAAAATCAATTCTTATGCTGGCGTTTTTTCTTATAAACACAAATTTACCTATATTTACTTTTGAATTTTTATTAAAAATTTCTACTCTGCTATTGGCCTGAAGGAAAAATATGGAGGAATTTAAATTTTTAAAATAAACTAATTTATAAGAAAAACCTCTAATGATTCCTATTAAATATGAAAGATTCATTATTACTGTTAAATAAACACCCCTAGTTCGACATTCTGCAATAAGCACCACAACTATTTTTCTCAATACTGGGATCATAATAGTTCTCCTTAATACTTCGTATCTCATTTATATATTTTCCTTAGCCTTGCAATATTATTGCCACCTATTATTTTGGATAGAGCTACTTTCATATTACTTTTAAATCTCGCTTTAGGGGGCAGCCAGCTCTTGTAAAAATGATGCATGGTGTAAGAATGCTCCGTTATCAATTTGCGGCAGTTGATATAATCATAAGGAGAAAAGTAGGTTTGAGGATAAAAGGTGCCAATACCGTCTAATTCCTGATATTCCCCATTGAATTGAAGTCCAATGTCCCCCAGCATCCTTGTAATGATAGCTACATTCGTTAATTCGTCGTGGCTTCCATCTGGATTAATAAACGTTTTGTTCTGGTAGCTGTCCAAAAAGCGTTGGATCAGCTTGTTGCCTTTGGCTGCTCCTATCGTACTCGTAGCAATAAAATTTTCCTGCTCGAACCCCCAAAAGGATTCGTGATGCAGGAGATCATCAAAAGGCTTGAATACTTCCACGTCCGTATCCAGATAGATACCGCCCATCGTGTACAAAGCGTATACTCTGACATAATCGCTGACAAACGCGAATTTTTTCGATTCATAAGCCTCACTCACATATGCGTTGCAGTGGATATCAAAATTTTGTTCATTCCACTCGATAATGTCATACCCGGATAAGTTTTTATGCCAGCTGGATATACACTTCTTAACAATGTCCGGTTTCTCTTTCCCGCCAAACCAGCAATAGTGAATCTTATTCGGTATGTTGTGACGATTTGAAATCATAGCCCATTCTCCTTCATCATGATCTTGCAGGTTCATCATAGGTGAAGCGGATTCGTTACACCGAACAAGATGTTTCTTATTGAGAACAAAAGTGCAAAAAGGTATTCCTACAACAAAACGTATAGGTGTATACTCTCATTTTAGTTCTTTATTGAGAACGTGTCAATACAGTATTTGCTAAACAAGAACTACCGGATAGCCCTCATTTTGGAATCATGCATTTGTTTGCCCAGCAACTTCGAAAATAACCCATCTCTGTCTGAAGCCAATTGGTTAAATATTCCTTGCTGAACGATGTTCCCTTTGTCCAGTACGATTACTTGATCCGCATTGCGTAAAGTCGTCAACCGATGGGCAATCACAATAATCGTCATCGTACCCTTTAATTGATCCAGCGCATCCTGAATTTTGGCTTCATTCTCTGTGTCCAAGGCGCTAGTGGCTTCATCCAGTATAAGAATGGAAGGCTTGCGTAATATAGCCCGGGCCAGAACAAGCCGCTGTCTTTCGCCTCCTGAAAGTCTGATTCCGCGATCTCCGATGAATGTTTCCAGCTTCAACGGCAGCTTTCGGACAAATTCAGCAGCAGCCGAAAAATGAAGCGCCGTCCACATCTGCGCCTCAGTGGCATTGGGATCAACCAAAAGCAGATTTTCTCTTATAGTGGCATTAAACAGCACCGGATCTTGCGGAACATAACTAATACCTTTTCTGAGATGCAGCAGATTATCACGGGTAAGCGGAACACCGTCAATTAGCACTTGACCGTTTTCTGGCTGTAACAGTCCCATCAGAATGTCGATTAAGGTGCTCTTGCCAGCACCTGAGCGACCGATAACGGTCGTCATTTGTTTAGCGCGAATATGTAAACTAATATCCTGAAGAGCATATACCTGCTCCTGTCCATTATATCGATAATGGATATTGCGGACTTCAATCCCCTCTTCGATAGGTATCGGCTGAATGTTCGTGTAGCCCTCCGATCCTCTGACTTCCCTAGACTCCACACATTCGGTCTGCAGCTGCCTGAGTGCTTTAAATGCCGGAATTTCTGCGGCGAGCTGCTCCAGATTGGATTGAATTCCCGTAAATCGCGGCCACAGCCTGGAAAATATAAGGATAATCAGCAACAGCTGACCCCCTTGGACATGGAACCATACCGCAGATACATAAACAAAAAAAGCAATGATCAATGCTGCTGTAATTTTGTAATACATCTGTGTATTCGATCTTAATCGGGCATGCTCCAACCGTTCGATTCCTACCCTCTGGCACCATTCCTGCAGCCAGCTATTACGTGACTCTTCGAGCATATTGCTTTTAATATCTTTAATACCATTAATATGATCGGTAATTCCTCCAATATAGCTTCGCGATAAATCCGAAGTTTGATTGCCGATTTTTCTTGACCTTTTAATAAATCTACGAGAAAAGAAAGCCATGATTGCACCACAGCATAGAACAAAGATCGTCATTTCAGCAGACAGCCAGAAAGCTATACCAACCTGTATGAGCGTAAACACGAGCGAAGCCAGGAATTGTAAAAATACGTACGTCCCGTTCGCAACACGCCCCAATTCCTCGGTCAACGAATTGATAAGGTCAGACTTTCTTTTTTTAATAAAAAACTCCCAGTTGGCTTGCAATAAATGCCGGTATGTCTCCATTCGAATGTGATTAATAAAACCGATATTGATCTTGATGTCACGCAGACTTAAATTTCTTTGTATCAATGATTGACCTATAAGTAATACAAGATAAGCACCCAAGATCAATAACAGACCCAACGGTTTGGGGATATTCTTCAGAGATTCGAATATGGCCAGATAAGAAGACATCATACCGATATTAATGTCCTGAATGCCGCTAAAGCTTAGCAAAGGAATTAACAACAGGATACCCATGCCTTCCAGTAAACTGATGATCACCATCCCTAATAGGTTGATGTACAATATTTTTCCGGAAAAAGCATGCATTTTTTTTGTGAAATACAGGATATGCTCCATTAGATTCCTTCCTTCGATACAACATTCTTTTTTGTTTTTCTCCACGCCCATAACAGAGGTCGCAGAACAAAATAAAGGAAATGCAGCCGATGGGGCAGCGGCAACGTATCCGCATCCTCCGGGTAAGGGTATAAGAAGCTCAGGACGAACAACATCTTGTGCTGATAGGACATCAAAGAGAACAAATGATGCTTATGATACCTAGACACCTCGATAGGTATAGGATAGGAATGAAGGTTCACCATTTGACGTATATAAAAAAGCGCATCTTGGGCCAAGCGCTCTCCACGTTTTCTCTCGGATAGGGATCGCATTTCTGCTGTCAAAGGAACATTCAGCAACTGCGAAACGAGTACAAGTGCCTGCGCTCCGATATGCAGCTGATTGTATTTGGCGAGAAGTCGAATGAGCTTGGTCCAATCTATTGGCTGCTGCACCATTCGATCCATATCAACGAGCCATCGAAGTCGGGACCAGCCATGACGCGCGCCATGGGAAGCCAGAAACAACAATAAATCCTCTCTCCCTAAATAATAGATAGGATTATTGGTCATGGTGCTGATTCTTTTCCTTTCCCATAATTCATGAAAGCTCGGCTCCTTACCTGGCCCTGGACCTAATCTCCAATGGATTTCAAGCTTGATTTTCTTGCTCGGGTGGAAAAAGGTAATATGATGATGTCGCCATTTCCAATCATTAAGTACTGTTTGAATGTAATCATCCTGCACATACCCCAGATCTTCGAGCAACCGCTGCGCAGATTTTAAATCTTTTAACGGTAACAGGATATCCAGATCCCCAGAGGTCCGCAGGGAAATATCTCCATAAAGGTCTGCTGCCAAAATCGGTCCTTTCAGAATAAGTGTTCGGATCCGGGAGGCTGCGAATAGCTTGCTCACATGCTCCATCTCCGCACTTAAGTGAAGCATTTGAAACGTATTCCAATGGTAGCCTTTATGAAGCGCCTCGATGACAAACGGGGGTATCCATGCAGGCTTTGTTTTCTGAAGTTTTGCAGAAAGAACCGGATATACCCGATGGTGCTGGGTAAGCTTCAAAAACCGTTCCCAGTTAATATCGGCCAACTGCTCCTGAGTATGGAACAGCGTGCTTGTCGTATCTTCCCTGCCGATTAACGAAAGCAATAGCTTCAATTCTTTAGGAAAGAGCGACATGTCCAAACGACAATCGATGCCCATACTATTCTCCTTCATTTTTGTTGTTCGCGTATACGTTTTGCAAATTTCCCAACGACACCAAACCGCTCCATTCCCTCTGATCCTGTAATCAGAAACGGACCGCTGCGCAGCCATGCATGAGCAATCATCTTGCTGGATTCATCCCTCGCTGTTCCTAAATAAAGCGTGCTTTCAATTTGACGTCTTTCCAGCATTTTTAATGCAGCTATAGCCCTGACCAAGCACCTGCTTTCCCATAAGGTATGTTCACTCATAATGTGGATCGCACCCTGTACTCTGGCCAAAATAACCATATCCTGATGAAGCCTCTCATACGTGGTTTCCTCCATAGGATCACCGAGAGAAGGAGCAATCCGGGAAAATGGAAACGAAATAAGAATACGCGACCACCCTAAATAAAAAAAAGCTTCCACAAAAAAAAGCATTGTCCTTCCGTCTAAGGCCAAAAGCTTTCTCACTTTACTTACGATACCCATAGGTTGTCCTCACCCATTGAACTGGATAATCTCTTCTTCCAATAAATGCTCCAAAAAGGAAACCACCCGCTGCTCACATTCGCTTTGTTCTACGTTATATTCCGTCATTAGTGTACTGACAATTTGCTGGACAGTTACTGGTGTAACAAGAAGATCCCATATCCTTCCCCCAACCTCACCCAAATTGTAGTACTTGCCATTATGGACACTTAGCATAACCTTTTCCGTACCCATGTCACTGACAATATTATCTTTTCCTTGGATCAGACTATCATGTAGCGAAATGTTTTGGCTTTTGATCATCATGTATTCCTCCCCATATAGGTCTTTCCTCGTAAGTTCCGGATTGTATGGCGTCCAATACTAGAGCTGCTAAAAGAGGGGCTGTAAAACCGGAGGTGGGTCTACGCAACTGGAACATGCTAATATGATTGACGATTGCAGCTGAGGTTTGAAAATGCCATTTTGTTAATCCCAATTGTGGGACAAAAAATTGCCGGAAGGTATGGCAGAAAAGAGTTTGAAATCGATCCATTTTTTCAATTCGAACGATATCTGCTTGAGGATGATCGTCTTTAACCAGTTCAAAAACGCCTGCTAAAGGTAAAGGATCTGGATAATAACTGGTGGTGACTGGGATGTTATATTTGGTTTCTCGCCCGTACACCGATCGATAAGAATTAGTTGTCATGCCAAATTGGTCCAAGCTCTCCTGCCATAGCTTTTGCTGCGGATAAGAGGGTGTCACAACGGCCGCTTGCTCCTCCTTGCTCAGTGATACAGCAATGACATCATCGCTTAACAATGGATATCCGAGGCTTATGAAGGCTGAGGCTAAGGTCGATTTGCCTGCACCCGATTCACCAACAATCGCATAGGCTTTTCCATCAATCGCAATTGCACTGCCATGTAACGGATAAATACCTCGTTGTAATAATAAGGCGCCCATGCACGTCCCCAGCACGTAAAGACGGATTAAATCCTGGTCTGCATCATGGACAGGGGCTACGGTAATCGTTCTGCCATCCTGAATACAATAATAAGCATTGTTTGGAATATAAAACATCACTTGATTCGGTTTGACCACATAGGTGTTCGGGGTGGCGTCTAACTCATGCTTAAACATCCCTTTGCCATCATTAACAATATGAACATCGCATGGCTCCATTGGCGTATCCAGCCCTAACAGCTCTGGCAAAGCCAGTTCACTAGCAATTCGCAGGCCAAATGCTTTATACATAAACCTTTGTTCCGTCTCTATCATTAGGCTCACTCCAAATGGTCTCGATGATGTAAAAAGTCGTGTTAAAAGCCCTTTATACTAAGCTACCGATGAAGTAAGAGGGCTTTTAACACATTTAATCCTTAAGTAAGTAATTAACTCCAGGTCAGTTCATTAAAAGGAGTACCATCTGCAAAAGTTGCATCTAGTTTTGTAGGAGTCTTGACGTTAAGCATAGTTTGATTAACATCAAGAACTTCCAATTCTGGTGTTTTCCATTCTTTCTTTTCTGTCAGTTTCATTTATACCACCTCCTCTCATGTAAAGCTGTTAATAAATCGACCTACAATCAAGCTGCGCATTAGAATTCTGTAATCTTTGTCATAGGCTAATTCCGGTCGAACGCCTTCTCGAATCTTCGAAAGCGCCGACCTGACCACTTGACCATCCAGAAATTCTAAAGCCCTTTTATTCGTGCTGAGCTGTTGGGCTTCTTCAGTAAATGCGGACCAATGGGGAATCATGCGATGAACCCAATCTGATCCTTGTACGCCGCGAACACGTTGATTTAACCTGACTTTATCGGGTAGTAATGCTTCGGTTGATCTACGGATCAACGACCGATCCTGCCCATTTTGCACATATTGGTTCTCCGGTACGGATAAGCAAAAGCGAACGACCCGAATATCATTCGTCGGATCACGCTTCCATAACGAATAACGTAAGGAAAATTTCGTCGAGAAGGTATTCGTCGCATTCCAGGTAAACAAATCTGCAAAATGCTTGTTCTTAAGCTCAAATAAATCTGTGGACGTGTACCAGCCTGTTCGATCCATGCCATATTCTTTAAGCCTGCTGAATACATCCGTTCTTTGTGCAAAGTCCGAGTTGATCAGCACAGGCAGCTGATAAGGGACGCTCGAGGGAAAAAGTCGTTCTATGAACGGGAAGGCTACCCGGGCGATAAGCGGCAATCTACGGTATCTGCTTCCACCGGCAATATGGCTGTAATGGTGCAATTCTTGCGCGAGACGAACCCACTTTAGTTTTTTTAACAGAACCGCATAGTAATCAATCGCTGAACCCCAGGATATCGTTAAATTCCCTCTTGCACCACTTAGCAAGATGCCGATATCTTCCTCATGGGCTTTTTCAAATATTCCTTTTAACCAGAAGGAGTTTTCAAAAAATTTATATGGCATTTCCATCGTATCGAGCAGCTCTTGAACATCCGACAAGGAATTTCTTCCTTCAAAATCCAGGTAATGATCCTTAATACCTCCCACGTGCCGTACTGTTGATTGGATATAGGGACTCTCGTCGGCTACCGAAGATTTTGGCAAAAAGTCTTTAAAATCCTTGGGAGGAATATAACTGAATGTATGTAATCGTTTGTTCTCCAAACTCAGAGCCCTGACCGCAAAGCTTACTACTGAGCCCGAGTCCAGCCCTCCACTGAGCTGCGACCCAATCTGCCGATTTGTACGCAACCGTGAGGTCACTGCTTTTTGGAATATTTCCTGAAAGGCTTCGGTGTACTCCTCATTGGATTTAAGCCGCAGTGGCTCGCCCAAGGTTAGTGTGCTGTATCTCGTAAGCGTTACTTGATTTCCAGTAATGACAATACTATGAGAAGGAGGTACCTGTTCGATATCCTGATACACCGTTGATGTTAAATCAACAACATCGACTAAACCGGTTATAGCCAAATATTCAGCTAGCCATTGTTCATTAAGCTCCCTCTTTACATAGGGTAACGATAGCAGAGGCTCGATAACTGTGCAGAAGGCAAACCGTGTACGATTCCTGTAATAGTAGAGAGTACGGCTTCCCGAAAAATCTCTTGCCCCGAAGAGCTGCTGCTTTTTCTCATCCCAAATCATAAAAGCAAAGTCGCCCACTAAAAATTTTGGTGAATCTGCTCCCCATCTATGATAAGCAAGCAGCACTAGTTCACTATCTGACATTTTCACTCTTTGGTTACGTTCCACTTGCAGCTTATCAAACAATTCTTCGCGATTATCAATGATAGCATCTGCCGTAATCGCCAGCTGCCGTTCTTGATCATAGTAGGGAAGCAGCTCGCCAACCGATTCTGGTGTAATCCATTGTGCGTGACACCCAAGAAAGATGCGTCCGCTATTCCAGGATTGAATGTCGTTGGCAGGATACTTTTGCAGGGTTGTCATTAAACAAGTGCTATGTTCTATGCTTACGGGCTCTTGATCGAAATGATAGATTCCAGTTATTGCGCTCATGCTTCCCTCCACAATCATGCATAATTGATTATTTGAAGCTATCTCAATTGTTCTCATTTAAGAACTAATATTCACATCTTAATGTGAAATTAAACAATAATATTTATTTTAATAAGAAATATCACTTTGACAGCTTATTAATTGTTCTTTATAAAGAACGATTTTAGAATATCATTATCATTTCAGACTGTCAATGCTTTTTTTCCTTTTATTTAAAAATATTCTTTTTTTTGAACAACTCGTATGATCGTAGACAGGGCCAATGGTAATAAACCATTGACCCCCGTATACGAATTTCACTCCTTTAGCTATCGTTCTTACTGCTTAAATGTGGCGACCAACCGTTCAGCCTCACCAAAGGACGTTTCAACCGTTTCATAAAAACGAAGGGTGCGCGAGTAGTCCCATATCTCCGAGTTGAAGTTGAACGTCTGCATACCGCTGACGAACTTATTTTCGCCAGTGAACGCAAGTGTCTTCGAGCCTATGATTTTACCTTGAGAATCAATAAGCTCCACCTTCATTTTGGGAAAGCTTTGATCAACGACAACTTCTTCCTGAAGGTTAATATCCATATCCAGCTTAAGTCTGTATGTGTTATCCTTGCCTATGCCCATAAATACATCTATGGCCCAGTTGTTCAATTTTACGTTAAATGGAAAGAACAGCAGCTCGGTATCCGACTTTTGTGGTTGGACCTGTGTTTTAAACGTAGCTATTGGAATCTTATAGGGGGTGATCGTTTCACCATCGGCAATTTCCATCGCCAATTGTGCCCCGGTTTCCGTACTCGGCAGGACAAATGAATAATAAATCACATAGCTTACATTGGGAATAAGCGTTTCTACGATCGTCGTTTGTCTTGTGCCTGTGTACTTGTTTCCGTTAGCGCTCATCAATTCCGCCTGAAAGCGAGGAACAGGAGTCGGACGGTCACTTGTGTTTTGCAGCTTGAATTTGGCAACGGCTACCTTAAAGCCACCTGCCGTGCTGGTATGCATCTGAAGAGACGACATGGAGATGGCAACCTCCGGTTGAATGACTTTATTCAACGGATCAAGCCGAATCCTGTTATTCCATATGTAAGGCTCCAATTGATCGATGAGCTTAACGGCACTATTCTCTGTAGGCAAATTAATCATCAGCTGACCGATCGAATATGGAATCGACGTTTTATCATCCACCGTATATACTTCTGGAGTAAGTACAGACAAGCTGCTCAGCTTGACCTTGTCGCCTGCCGGAATGGCAAAGTGAATATAGCGCTGCTCACCCGGTTCCAGTGTTATCTTCCCCTGCTCCAGCCTCTTTCCGGTGTATACCTTTTTATCGGATTTACCATCGACACGAAAATCCGGAATCGTTTTTTTCATATCACTTTTATTTGCTGCCAGCAGCCCGACGATGGTCATTGGACCCTGCAGCGTATTCTGCTCCGTCATACGAACGGTCTTATATTCGAGCGAATTCGACAATACAGAAATCGTGAATGGCTCCCCCCAGTTTTTGATTGCAGCCGGATCCGCCGAAATTGCATCCGCTCCCCTCCATTCTATGGAGGAAACAGGAATCGCCGTAATGGTCCGCTCCAGTCTAGGGGAAGCATATTCGTCAACATCAACCCAAACAAGCTCAGATACGGAGAAGCTGTCACGTCTGTCCACCATAACCATAAAGCTTAATTCCACCACTTCTTTGGGTTGAATAGCAATTACGTTGGCAGCACTAGAGCGCATGATGTAATCAATACCCTCCGTCGTCCTGGCTCTAACCTCCAGGTCCGGAACCCTTGTCAAGCGCGTTCCTTCATTATACATACGGACAACTGCGATTATTGTGGTCCCCTCGGGGGTTTGTTCATTAAGGACACTTTTTACCGCTGCTTTTATTGAATCCGATACATGATAACTTTCCTCTTGCTCGTTAGCCATTACATGCAGCGGCACGCTTGGGATCAACAAGGAGACTAATAAAATGAACGTCATTATCGTTTGCTTCCACATCATTTTCAATTATGTTCACTCCATATTCATTTTGGCACTTCCACAGCAGCCCGCTGAACCTTTTCTTTGTCCCTTAATTGACTTGGATTGGATATGACAACCTGTTCACCCTCACTTACACCAGAGAGCACCTCTTGATCCGGTTCGTTAACCCTGCCAAGCTGTAACTTACGTTTTTCGACAGAATCGCCTACGAGTACGTATACATAGGAATCCTCCCCTTGCTTGACAATGCTGTAAGTTGGAACCGTCAATACGATTTGATCCTGCTCTTCAGTCAACTGCAGCCATACCTTCATTCCTGGCTTTAACGTCATCTCTTTATTGGGCACATCCAGATTGATTTCATATGCCTTTGATTCAGGTTCGATGACCTTGGAAAGAAAGCTGATCCTGCCTTTATATTTTTGTGTGGTTCCAGGCAAATAATAGGTCAGCTCGGTTTTGTTGCTCACATATTTGGCTTCTTCGGTGGATAGCATCGCCTTGATTTTAATCGGATCCAGCTTCTGGATCAGGCCAATTTTACTGCCCGGCTGCAGCGTCATTCCTGCTTCCAGATTCATTCCCGTTAAAATCCCGCTTGCTGGTGATTTGATATCGAGGTAGGACATCGACTGCTCGACCTGCTGTAAGGAAAGCTGAGCACTTTTTAGCTGCGTTTCCATATCAGACAAGGAATCGCCAGAATCCTGTATACTTTGCTTTTGTCTTTGTTTCAGTTGATCCAGATCCATTTGAGCATTTCTCAGCTGAACGTCCATCTGATACAGTTGGGCTTTCGTAGCTTTTCCAACCTCATAGTCATTTTTCAGCTTATTATAATTTCTTGTCATGTCGCCCAGTCCCATCTCCAACTTCAGAATGGAGTTGTTCAATTCACGTTTCTGGGTTTCCATGTCTTTTCGAGCTTTTTCCCTCGATTTAGTAATCGCAGTTTTAATCGTTTCAACGGCAAGCATTGCCTTTTCCTTCTCAAAATTCGCGTCAACCGAATTCACTCTAACGATGACTTCTCCTTCCTGAACCCATTCTTCGCGGTTTTTCAGGACCTGTCCGATGTCTCCTCCGGCCTTCGCAATAATATCAAATTGAACAGAGGATAGAACGTCCGCAGCATGCTCAACCGGATCACCGATTTTCTGTTTCCCCACCTTGTACAGCTTTACGCTTTTCAAAGGCTGTTCCTGTACGGTAGCACTGGTTTCATGACTTAATGGGATCGTTTCTGAGCAACCTGCAATAATCGTAAAGCTTATTGCCAAAATACTGACAGTTTTCACGACCTGCCTATATGGTCTGCGTCTTTTTTTTCTCATCTGCTAAGAGTCCTCTCCTAACATCATTTTATAAAGTCCATCTTGGATACTTGTGCTATACATAGTCATCTGTATCCTGGCTGTTGATTTTATTCATAACAACCCCTAACAATGTGGCCTTGGCGAGCATTAGCTCGTCTTTCACTTTTTTGCCCTCCTTGCGTTTAACCTTGCCATATTCGACAACCAGCAGGACCCCATCACACTTGGATGCCATTACTTTAGCATCGGTTAACATTAACACTGGCGGCGTATCGATAATAATCAGATCATAGCTGCTCTTCAATTGTTCCAGAAGCGCGTTCATCTGTTTCGAGGCGAGCAATTCGGAAGGATTAGGTGGAATAGCTCCGGCTATAATAATCGATAAGTTTTCCACGTACGACTCGTGTATGATTTCATTCATAGTACTTTTACTTGTAAGATAGCTCGTCAGCCCTCTGCTGCTATCCCCGCCAAAGGCAATATGGATGGACGGTTTACGCAAATCAGCGTCAAGCAAAACCACTTTCTTGCCAATCTGTGCATAGGCAACCGCCAAATTGAGCGCCGTCGTTGTTTTCCCTTCTCCTCGATTAGCGGATGTAATAACGATCGTCTTGACCTCGTGATCAAAGTTCGTAAATTCGATATTAAACCTTAAAGACCGATATGCTTCCGAAGTAAGCGAATTTGGATTAATCTGCATCACAATAGGGGGACTAGTGGATGGTTTTGGCATAGGCTTCTTCTCCTGTTTTCGTTCGCAATTTCTTTTTTTTAGGTGACTTCAACTCTTTTTTCTTTATCTTGGGTATATACGCAATGATTGTGAGTTCCATCACTTGACGAATATCCTGATCTGTTTTCAAAGTATCATCCAAAGATTCCAACAGGACAATAATTCCGATAGAAACCAATAAAGAAGCCACAAAACTAAGAATAATATATTGGTTGGACTTTTTATTCACCGGAGAGGGGTCATCCTGCAGCTTCGCTCTATTCAATATTGTGATGTTATCAGTCTTCATAATCTTGGGAACTTCCGCTTGGAACACGTCTGAAACGGCGTTTACGATTTTCACAGCCTGTTCTTGAGAATAATACTGGACAACGATCGTCATTACCTGTGTTTCACGTAAGTCCGAAACCGTAGTGATATAACTGAGCTGTTCAGCAGATAAATTGATATCCGGGTACCGTTGAACGACTTTATCCATAATTGCCGGAGTTTTTATAATTTCTTTATACGTATTTATGAGTGCGAGATTAGTGCCAATAGCACCGTAATCGATTCGTTCCTTGCCCATCTGATCCTTTTCGGCAACCTTATTAACAATTAATTTAGTAGATGCCTGATATAGCGGTCTATAATTATAGGTACTGTACATTGCTGTTAATGATGTTGATACAAGAACGATGACAACTACAAGCCATAAACGCTTCCTTATAATTATAAAATATTCATTAAGATTGATCTCCACGATTCCCCTCCAAAGGCAGTCATCTTTCCCTATTTTTACTGCAATAAAATGATAATAATGATACTATTTGTAACATTGTCTACAATGCTAACTGTATGATACTTTTTGTATCATGTCAACCATATTTTTCGCCATATACTCCGAATTGTATCAAGTTATACAATGAATTTCAGAGATCATTTAAAATATTAAGGTTAATTCTAAAATTAAAGGTCGACCATCCAAAAATAGTTTTTTTTGATAGATGGTAATTTTTAGTATTCAAATCTAAAAATTTGATGTATGATTCTTTATAAAGAACATATGATTAAACTATTAATAAAGAAGGAGGATTGCGCAATGCTCTTATTAAAAAAGTTAGTCTGTTCAGTCTTGCTAATCAGTGTTCTTATGTTTCCTACATCAGCCTTTGCCTCAAAAAATAATAATTCACAGAATTCAAATGACAGCTATAACCAATCTATTATTAACAAGATTCTTTCGTTTGCCTCCGGCGGTCACAATTCGCAAAACGATTTAAAAGATTTTTGGGATAAAAACAAAGACGTAAAAGACTGGTATGATAAAAACAAAAATAATCAGCCCAAAATTGAATCCTATGATATCTGGAAAGATTGGTATTGTAAGTGAGGCAGTTAACGAACTGCGATGCTCGATCGTAAATGTGATAACAAGCAAAAGGACAAGAGGCATTGCTCACTCTTGTCCTATTTTTCCATTCAGCACCTTGTTAAATCGTAATGTCTAATAGCGTACACTGCTATTTCCCACTACTTTTTTGCGCATATCCAGCATCCTGTTGCCGGCCATTGCCATAGCTGCCTTTCTTATTTTCCATTGAATGGCACACCTTAGCCGCAGTACTGGATCTCCCGCAGCGATCGCTGCCGCTGTTTCTGGCGAGGTCGCCTTCTTCATCACATAACGTCCTGCAATTACACAGCCGTCCACCCTTGTGGTAACAACCTTGGGCTCGGATGTAAATAAATATTGAATGCCTGCATGTGCTGCCGCTTTGGCAAGCTGCAGGTTATAGGCGTCTCCTGGAATGGATGCCGTTGTTACTCTTTTACCAAGCACTTCGGATAATGCTTGAACGCTCACTTTCCATTCATGCACCTGCTGCTCCCAGGAGCATTCGTTAAACCTGCTGGGGTGTGTGCAGGAATGGGTACCAATAATATGCCCCCTTGCATCCAATGAACGAATTTGCTCCTTGGACACAAATCCGTTGGCCCCAATTTGCGATGTTGTAATGAAGAAATGCCCTTTCCAGCCTTTGGCTTCCAATAAGTCAGCTATGATGGTATAAGCACTGATACCGCCGTCATCAAAGGTTAAGGTAACAGTATCCCCAACTTCCGAGGGCTTTTGCAAATCCTCTGCTACCGTTCTGACCTTTACATGATCCAATCGAGATATTTGTTCAAGATGCATCTGAAATTGCTCTTTGTTCAGCTTGTAAGCCCCAGCTTCTCTTCCCAAAAAACCGCTGGAATCTTCTTTCCCAACCAAAACAACATCGTGGTATGCGAGCGAAATCATCAAACGATCACCTCTTCCTGTCCCATTCATGGATATCCTGCAAATTTTCTTCATCATCACTACCAGACAGCGACTGGTCAGGTGCTTCCTCACATCGCTTGTGACGAAACCACATAACCGCTTCCTTCCACATAATAACAGCATCCATCGTTACAGAGTGATTCTCCACATAATGGATGTCCATCGCAAATTGTTCACCCCGCTTCATATGAACAATCCCACTTACTTGGGTTAATCCCGTAATACCCGGTCTAATTGAAAAACGTTTTTTCTCTTCAGCTGTAAAATACTGCTGAGAAGAAAGTTGAAGTGGTTGTGGTCCAATCAGGCTCATATCGCCCTTTACTACATTCATCAATTGCGGCAGATGATCTAGACGAGACCTGCGTAAAAACAGTCCAAGATCATTACACCCTGCTTCATCAACCAGCAGCACCTCATTGTTATCCGTAGAATCCGGCAACGTTCGAAACTTCAGCATGGTGAATGGCTTCATGTTCCGCCCCGTAAGCCTTTGTTCAAAAAGTACGGGTGACCCCAGTTTGATTCGTATGATGATGGCAATAATGATATAAAGGGGTAGCAGCAGCAGCAAAAGAAATAGAGAAACTGAGAAATCCACGCCTCGTTTGATCATCCACATATTCCTATCCTATTTATTTGACACGAATAGTATCAATTTTAGAATAAATAATATACATAATGTATCAGATCAGCCATTTTCGACAACCTTCTTTTATAGTACAATTAATGTTATAACTGAGATTAGATTTACCAATGTGGTTTAGGTGTGAGGAGGAAATGACATCTTATGAAATATGGGCATAGAATTGCAGATCTTCGGGATGAAAAACATTTAACCCAAGAAGAACTAGCCCTAAAAGTTGGGATAACGCGCTCAGCCCTATCCCATTATGAGAACAATCGCAGAGAACCTGATTATGAGACCATTCAAAGAATTGCTGATTTTTTCACTGTATCTGTCGACTATTTAATGGGCCGCAGTGAAGACCTCACTCATACTGCGAACGAACACGCTAAAGAATTTGTCAGCCAGCTGGAGCTTTCTGACCAAGCGGTATTGGACAAATTTACTTTGACGATCGATGGCAGAGAGCTGACCTCGGAAGAGGCCACACGTTTTATTCATTTCATCCGCGCACAACGCTCGTCATCTTAATTGATACGTATGTAACAACGGATTGTATTGTGGACGAACCTATGTATCCTATTCGGAACATGGGTTTTACTTTGTTACCTGCCGAGTGGAGCTGTGTCCATTTCCTTAGAATACGATTCCAACAGCTCGAATCTTTTGGGAAAGGCGGCAGCTTGCTGAAATCCAGGGGTGCAATCCAGTACATTCGAATCTTCCAGCTTTTCTATTGAGAGATTAAGCTCAGCCATAATGGCATATATATCCAGAGTGATCTTGGAACCTATCATTAAAACTCCACGCTCCATCCTATGTTTATAATTTCACTTTACTGTTATCATTATAATAGAAGCTTTTAAAAAAAAGTGTCACTTGATGGTAGGCTTTTAAAAAAATACCTGTTATTTTTGTCGAAATGAATGACATTTTCCATTTTTTATAAACTTATCCTTGCAGATCCAATTGTAACCCATCATATATGACCTTATCCCGACTCAATTCACTGTAGCTTGTATTCCTGTGGACTAGCAGAGGATGCCGCTCATCCATCACAAATCGCACCTCATATTCATACTGCTGAACCTCATCTTCAAGCGGAAGCTCACCCACGCCAACTATAATTCCTCTTAAACCTGTGGACTCCGTCTCCACTCCAATCCTGAACTCCCACAGCACCTGATAGTCGCAAGGCAGCCGCAGATGCGTGTGCAGCCGCAACCCACGCATATCTATATGCCTTACACTCATGAGCGCCCACTTGCATTCCACAAGTCGCCCATTCATTTGTACCATCTTCATCAGACCTTGACAGACCACTTTCGGCTTTAGCCGGACGATTTGATCCCCATCCACTTCGACATTCACTTGGTCCCGCTCCTTCGTATCATGACTCACATGACTCCTTTTGGATTAACGATGTATTTTATTAGCTGCAGGTGATGATTATGCATTTTATATGTTACATTTTGTATCATATTTCATGTTACATATCGTATCTAAAAATAGTTATCCCTGCAATAGGAGGTTTTGTCGTATGATAGGAATTAAGAAGCTTAATCACCACACCGTTGAACAGAAAGGGCATTAACCCATGAAAGATAGAAGTATTCCAGAGCAGACTCTGCCCATCAACTGCATAAAATGCGTTCATTATTATGTAACGTGGGATCCCACCTTTCCCAAAGGCTGCAGAGCCTTCGGCTTCAAAACATCCGAGATTCCCTCCATGCTCGTCAAAAGATCCTCCGGTCATCCTTGTCTAAAATTTGAATCGAAGCGATAAAGCCTGGTCTCGTATAGGCGCTGCTTATTCATGGACAACGTTCTGAAATTCAGCTGCTATCAACAAACCATCCCGTACTTTTTTAAGGTATAATGAGTCTTACACGAAATAGTTAAAATGAATGGCCGGGGGATGCTGCATATGAGAAAATTCGTGTTGTTAGCTGCATGTGTTTGCGTAGGAATCACATTATATTGGGGACAGCAGCGCTGGCAGCGCACATCCCTCGCATTAACGACACCAATCGCTCAGACTGAGTTCACAAATCCGACCCTTGCCTGGTGGAGCATGCAAATTGACAATGCCGTGGAGAAACAGGAATGGCGGCTGGCCTCCGATTACACAAGCCGCAAAGCGGCGTTCTATAGAAGCAAGAGTGAGCTCACACAAGCAGCTGCGATGGAAAAATTAAGCCAGCAATATGCTGACAAGGAGCCCGACAAGCTGCTGATCGAGTCTGCTTCCGCTGTAATTCCGGCAGACAGTCCAATTACACTTGACGCCTATGTAAGCATGCCTGGTGCGCCGAATCCTAAGCTTGCCAAGTTCGAACCGGTTACCGGAGTTTATCTTGGCATGCTGGGAGCCGATAAGCGGGTCGCTTTCAACTGGAAGCAGATTGAGCCTGTATACGGACGGACTCATGCGATGTATTTAACCTATGTTGGCTGGCGTAAGGTTCAAGCGCAGACGAATTCCTATTTCCCCATCCAGCAAGCTGATAATGTAAAAGCGATGGGCGGCTCGCTGCAGATTGGTTGGGAGCCTCGTTATGGCTTGGACGATGTGCTGGATGACGAATATGTGCGTACGTTTGCGAAGGAAGCCAAGGCATCGGGAATTCCGGTGTTTTTGCGTTACGCCTCGGAAATGAATGGAGCATGGGTACCTTGGCATGGAGATCCAGTTAAATATATCGAGAAGTTCCGGCTGATTCATAACATCATGAAGGAAGAAGCACCGAATGTCGTTATGGTCTGGTCGCCCAACTTTATGCCGATGGATAACATTGATGCCTATTATCCTGGTGATGAATATGTGGATTGGATCGGCTACTCACTATATGCGATTGATGGTCCACAAGGTGCGAACGACGACAAAAGCGGATTTTTGCAATCGTTTCGTCCTCTAAGTGAAGCCTATCCCAATAAGCCGATTATGATTTCGGAAAGTGGCGTATCCCACTATAACCTGATCAAGAATGAAAGCTACGAGCGCTGGGCAGAGGATCAGCTTGGTGATTTGTACGCGTATCTGTCGCGGATGTATCCAAGAGTAAAAGCGATTACCTATTTTAACTTCAGCAAAGAACGGGCTGTCCGAAGCAAAATGGAAGCCGTATACGATCTTGGGGAAAATGCCTTCGCGGATCGTCTCTATCAACGATTAATCCAGAGTGACTTTTATTTGAGCCAGGTGAAAGATCAAGCCCAAACCAAGGAAAATATCGTGTATAAGCCGCTTGCGCAAGCAAACGGAATTCCTGTTCAGGGCAAGCATAAGCTGTTCACTTATGTGTCGATGCCGCATAGCGATCAGCCCTTTGCTGTAGGCTACTCACAGGCAGGTAAGCAGCTTGGTATTTCCTACGAGCTGCCTTGGGAGGTCGAATTGGACTTTGGTCAGCTTGACCCTGCGCAGCCACTGACCCTTACAGCCTATAACCGCAGCATGGATCCAATCGCCAAGCAGCAAACTGCGCTTCCCAGATAACGTTATCATTCATCCATGCATCGAATACCCGATCATGACAAAGCCCAGGCCAACAATCCGCTTTTGGACCGTTGGTCTGGGCTTTGTCATGCACGAAGAACAACGTTGGTTTTGAAGGGCACGATGCAAATCTAACGTCTTAGTAGGAAAGATATGGAGGAGGAAATATCGATGGGTAAAAGTACGATAAGAACACTCGTTATTGTATTGGCATTAGCCATAAGTGTTTACGCAGTTATTCAATACGGGTTTTTCGAGCCTCGCAAAGCCGGATTCATTTCAATCAAGCTGAGAGATGTGAATTTTCACCTGGAGCCATGGATTTATGTTCTGTATACCCATATCGCGACAGCAGTACTGGCACTGGTGATCGGCCCGTTCCAGCTGTATTTGAAGCCGAGGGGCACTATACGGCTTCGTCGCCATCGCTGGCTTGGCTACGTCTATGTGGGAGCCGTCACCATCAGCGGGATCGTCAATGTTTATTTGTCGTTATATGCGACAGGCGGGTGGATTCCAGGGCTTGGTTTCCTGCTGCTGGATGTTGCTTGGGTTGGCGCCACATGGATCAGCGTTTTCAAAATTATCGGCAATAATACTCAAGCACACAAGACATGGATGCTGCGCAGCTATGCGCTCACGTTTGCGGCCGTCACGCTGAGGCTTTGGCTGCCGGTGCTGCTTATCGTTTATCAGGGCAGCTTTGTTCAAGCTTATCAAGTCGTCGCCTGGTTATGCTGGATTCCGAACCTTCTGTTTATTGAAGCATGGATCCGTTTCCGCCCCAATCGTATCGGCCGGTAGTTCGGGTAACCAGTTATACTGCCTTCGTTCCCCCATCCCCCCTACATGATTACTGTTCTGCATTTGTCCTCCTCTTTCGTTTTGCTGGAAAATATGAGAAAATGAATAGGTTCAATGGAATCATGTTACTTCATATTCACGAGGAGGAATTTATTCAATGTCTGAGGAACGCAAGCTGGGTCTTGAAACATTAGCTGTACATGCAGGACAGGAAATCGATCCGACTACGATGTCCCGCGCAGTCCCTCTGTATCAAACTACTTCATATGGTTTTCGTGATACGGATCATGCAGCAGATCTGTTCGCGCTCAAAGAGTTCGGCAACATTTATACACGTATTATGAACCCGACTACGGATGTTTTTGAGAAAAGAGTTGCTGCCTTGGAAGGAGCACCTGCGGCACTGGCCACGGCCTCCGGACAAGCAGCTATTACATATTCGATTCTGAATATTGCGGGATCAGGTGACGAAATCGTCTCTGCAGCCAGCCTGTACGGCGGAACTTATAATTTGTTCGCGATTACACTCGCCAAGCTTGGCATTACCGTTAAATTCGTGGATCCTTCCAATCCGGAAAACTTCCGCGGTGCCATCACCGACAAAACCAAAGCGGTTTTCGCTGAAACGATTGGTAATCCCAAAGGGGATGTTCTCGACATCGCTGCTGTTGCTGCGATTGCTCATGAAAACGGTATCCCGTTGATCATCGACAATACGTTCCCGAGCCCTTACCTGTGCCGTCCAATTGAGCATGGTGCTGATATCGTTGTGCATTCAGCGACCAAATTCATTGGTGGACATGGTACATCGATTGGCGGTATCATCGTCGATGGCGGTAAATTTGATTGGAAAGCAAGCGGTAGATTCCCTGGCTTGACGGAGCCGGATCCAAGCTATAACGGTGTTGTGTATACGGACGCAGTTGGACCGGTTGCTTATATTATTAAGGCGAGAGTTCAGCTGCTTCGCGATATGGGTGCTTCCATCTCACCTTTCAATTCCTTCTTGCTCCTGCAAGGATTGGAAACGCTCCATTTGCGGATGGAACGCCACAGCTCGAATGCATTAAAGGTAGCTCAATTCCTTGAAGGCCATGAAGCTGTCGAATGGGTCAGCTATACAGGCTTGCCAAGCCACCCATCCTATGAGCTGGGGCAAAAGTATTTGCCAAAAGGCCAAGGCGCAATCATGACCTTCGGCATCAAGGGCGGAACCGAAGCAGGACGCGGCGTTATCAATAACGTGAAGCTGTTCTCGCATCTGGCCAACGTAGGCGATTCCAAGTCGCTCATTATCCATCCGGCAAGCACAACCCACGCTCAGTTGAAAGAGCAGGAGCAAATCGCGGCAGGTGTGTCCCCGGGCATGATTCGTTTGTCCATCGGTACGGAGTCTATTGATGATATTCTGTACGACTTGAAGCAAGCGATCGAAGCGAGCCAAGGCTAATCTAATAAAAGCTTGTAAACAAGGAACTGTCATTGACCGTAAATGGGTCGCTGGCAGTTCTTTTGTTCGTGCTGCAGTATTATCAAGCTATTTGAGCCTAAACAGTACCGTCCACAAAAAGGATTCGCCAAACGATGCCGCTGGCTGTACGATCCTGTTCATCCTGCGAAATTCAACTACCTCAAAATCAGCAAATATTTGCCGAAGCTTCTTTTCGGTGTAGGCCAACCCGCCCTTCAGGCTTTTTTGACGATATACCTCCCAGTCCGAGATCTCTGCTCCATACCCTTCACCATGCTGAGGGATGATTAATAGCAAAATAAACTTTTCCATGATGCCATTCGTCTCTTGGGTATTAAATAGCAAAAAAGCCCCGATTCATGCATCAGGGCTTTACGTTAGGCTGCTTGTCGTTATTTATTGTTGACTTTCCAT
Source organism: Paenibacillus periandrae (assembly GCF_022458865.1). Classification (GTDB taxonomy): domain Bacteria; phylum Bacillota; class Bacilli; order Paenibacillales; family NBRC-103111; genus Paenibacillus_S; species Paenibacillus_S periandrae. The sequence goes on from NZ_JAJNMU010000014.1 coordinate 67,009, forward strand.
AAACTTACATACGTGTTCGCAGGAGCAAAGTGCCTTTTGTACGGAGCACCAGGATCTTTTTGCATAATAAATCGGTAATTCCTGGTCCTTCGCCTGCTGCTTGATGACCTTGGTTAAATTATGGTTAATGTAGTCTGTCAATACGAGTACTGCATCTATTTTTTCCGGTATTCCTTTGCGTACCGATTGAGATTTACGTCCTGACAAATGCATAACGTCATCAAAACCGATATTTGCGAGCTGCTCCGGCATATTCCCTAAATGATCCGCACCTACAACCAATAACGATGGCATTCCTTTATCCTCCTATACGATTCTGTAGTTTATTTGTGTGAATTCGTCGTTCGCCGCGCGAATTTCCTTTTCAATCCCAATGACTCATATGTATGGTAATCCCGCATACTCCACCAATAGCATACAACCAGCGTTAATGTTACAAACAATACAGGCAACAATATACACAGCAGTAACAGCATTGGGGAATATCCTCCTTTTGGGATTGATCTTAAGCTAAAGCTGATAATGGTTCTCATCTCGTCTACAATTAAATGATAATGGTTCTCATTATCATTGTCAACTATTGATTTTTTAGGAGAATTTATATATTTTCAGCAAAGCTGAACGATTCTTATCTCGCAAGAAAAGCTACATTTATAACACGAATGTAGCTTCACCGAGTAGACTTCGATCAGAAGCTTTTCTTATAAGACTCTCTATAGTGCAGGATGGCCTCAATCCCCCTGCTGAGCACGCTCTTGAAAGCATAATTGTTTTCTGTACGGACAGCTGTTATACTATACATAGATATTCGATGCATTGAAAGTCAATGCTTATTAGACAAGCTTCGCTGAACCCTAAAGCGCAGCTTATCGAGAAAGTACTTTTACGAGGAGGTGCACCATGGTTAACAAAGAACTAATGAAGGGCAGTACAGCGATGCTGATCCTGACCCTTCTTGGGCGCAAGGAAATGTACGGCTATGAAATGACCAAAGAAATCGAAAGCCGTTCCAGCGGTCTTTTTACCTTCAAGGAAGGAACCCTGTATCCCATTCTACACGCTCTGGAAGCCGAGAAAATCGTCGAATCGTACTGGAGCGAACAGGAAGGCCGCAAAAGAAAGTATTACCGAATAACGGACAATGGGAGAAAGCAGCTGCAAACGAAGCAGCAAGAATGGAATATGTTCCGCACAGCCGTTGACCGGGTGATTGGGGAGGGTCAAGCATGAAACAAATCGGATATGAGGAAGCAGTGAGACAGTATTTGAAAAAGGTATGCAAGCAGGTCAATGCGAGGGAATTGCATCCTGAGATCAAGCTGGAGCTGCAAAGCCACATCCAGGAGCTGGTTGAGGAGCAAATGTCCTCCGGTCTTGGGCGGGATCAGGCAATTGAAATAGCAATCCGCCAAATGGGCGATCCTCTGCTGGTCGGCGACCAACTGAACAAAGCGCACAAAGCGCGGATTGATTGGAGTCTGCTTGGTCTCATCGCGATCTTTATAGGTATCGGGATACTGGCGATGTATGCTGTTGAGTTGGTTTCTTATAGGGATTACAGCTATTTTATGAATAAAATTACCTACTCGATTATTGGTATTATTTGCATGCTGGGCTTATGCTTTTGGGATTATCGGAAGCTGCTTCCTTACTCGAAGGCGCTATATATCATTATTTTGCTGGGCATGGGCTGGGTTCTGCAATTCGGGCAGCAGGTAAATGGGGCACCTTATTTTTCACTTGGATTTATAAGGTTCGATTTTCTGGCGATTTCCCCTTTTCTGCTTATCCTTTGCTTAGCCGGAATTATGGCATCCCGCTGGGAACAACAGGGCTATCCCTTAAAGTTAGCCGTCTATGTACTTATTCCAAGTGTGCTGTATACAGTCGGAAGCTCCATTATTTCCTTGATGATCTATTTGGCAGGCTTTAGCATCATGTACTTGTCCCTGCGAAAGCATCTGGGCAAGCTGCTCTGTTACATAGCGCCACTTCTAATCATTGTTTTTCTTTTATCGCTTGGAACTAACTCTCAACGTATCCATCGTTTCTTTGCCTATTTGAACCCCTATACCGATCCCCAGGGCGCTGGCTTTATGGTCGTACAATCTATCCAATCGATTCATTCCGCAGGCTGGTGGGGGCATGGCTTTGCTGCCGCTATTCGTTTGCCAACCATTGAGAGCGAGATGTTGTTTACTTATTTAATATACAGTCTGGGATGGATAGCAGGAATCGCCATCGGTGCCCTGGCGCTTATATTCCTGATCAGATTGACAAGTATAGCTGGTAAAGTAACGGATCTGTACGGAAGCCTGGCTGTAAAAGGTTTCCTTGCCATGTTCACGATTGAATTCATATGGAGCATATTGATGTCATTCGGTATGCTGCCAATTGCAGGAGTCAGCATTCCATTTATAAGCAATGGCGGGATGCTCACTTTGATTCAGCTGGCGTCGATTGGTATCATTTTAAGCATTTATCGCCAAAAGAACAGGATTCCCGCTCGTTCCAATTCCACCAATCCACTCTCACCCTAAACCAAATGCTTGTCCATATTTAACGCCAACAAACCGGTTTCCTTTAATAGGAAGGTCGGCTTGTTGGCGATTTTTATCGATGCCCAATGATCCTGAGCGTGTGCTGTGAAGCTTCTGTTAACCTACCTAGCAGCTGCTATGAGGTTGCTGAAATTGTCGAATTAAGTCGTGGGTCCTTCTGCCCCTGCATTAAGTAAGGATATAGAAAGATGAGTCCAAACACGTACAGCATCAAGGCAAAATAAGCAGGCAGCAAATGGACGAAATCGGTGTAGCCTATGGTCAGATGCACACTAAGTCCTGCGACGAATCCAGGCAAGCCGCCCAACAGAAACGTCCACCACAGCCAGCGCTGACCTTGATTAATACCCCACAACGCAATCGTCAGAATCGCAATGGCATCTGAAAATAAAGCGCCTCCGAAGCCTGCTCGATCATGCGCGATCAAGGGCAGCAGTCTTTCATTGATTTCATTAAGCATAGCAGGCGTTGCACAAAGGTACTCCAGATCCTGCGGCACGAATACCTCTGTAACGCCCACCGTGGAGATGACAATGCCGCCGACTGCTAATGAAAAACCTAACGTCACCATCATGAGCTGTCCCCATTGAGCGAGTCTCCAGGTACGATCGTTGATCAAATTCGGCCTTTCCCAGGAGGGCAACTCCCGGTGACGACGCATGGACAGCATAAACATCGGGAACAGGATAAGCGCCGCTGCCGCATGAAGCGGATCAAAATAGCCGTAGCCCAAATATAGAAAAAAGCTGCTGAAGCCTACAGCGGCTGACGTTATCAGTGCGGTTCTCGTCCAATGCAGACCACTACGCAAGCCATATCGGGCAAGCTGATAATAAATGACGCCAATCGAGATCATCGTCCCTGCGAGGGTGACTCGATCATGTGACATGAATTGCAGCACAAGCGGATTCGCCTCATTCAGCTCCGACGGCAGCATGCCGAGAAACAGAGTATCATAAGGCAGCACTACCGACGTTGCTGCGATGATCCAGGTGAGCGCTCCACCAAGGATCATTCCGATGCCTAATAAACACATCCAGCCCCAGTTCATCCAAAAGGAAGGTGCTGGCGGCGGCTCCACGCTCTGAAGCTTTTCATAAACGATCGCTTCGTTAATGCGCTTGGGCAGCCCTGGGCCTGAGTACACAAGCCCGCTGTGCAGCTGGACGTAATCAGCGCCTGCCTCCAAAAGCTCCAAGGCATCTAATGGTTGATGAATACCTCCGAAAGCAATAATGCTGAATGAAGCGGATAGACGCTGCTCGCGAATGCTGCGGACTATCTCGATACTGAGCGGCTTGAGGACACTTCCCGTCAAGTCTCCCTCGGCTGTTCTCAGCATATCGCCAACAACGACGCCGCTCCAGCCTGGTGACAATCCAGCCAGCAGCAGCTTGAGCGATTCGGGCGGATAGTCTAGCGGTACATACAGGAACATCGGCTTCACTATAGGCAGCTCACGGGCCGCCAGCTGTATAGCCTGCAAATGGGCTATCGATGCTTCGACTGACCCGTTCTCATCGAGCGATTCGATATAAAAGCCGGCCGCATAATAGGAGAGTGCCTCCAGCATCGTCAGCAGCTCCCTTTGAGCTTCCATAGGCGTGCGGCCCGGTGTGCTTTTAACACGAAGCATGAGCGGCAAAGCATGCCCCTGGTTTCGGTCGAGCCTCTTCATCAGCTGGGTCAACCCTTCACTGCGGCCTGCATCCGTGTATATAATGGTTTCGTTCTCAGGGTAACGCTGTATCGGACTTTCATTATTCACATAGGCTTCAAGGGTAACAGGGCCGATTTCAATGAAACCAAACCCGAATTGCGCCAGCGCTTGATGAGCAGTTCCCTCCGGGTCCAATCCTCCTGACAAGCCTACGGGATATTTAAGCGGTATTCCTGCCAGCCTGGTTGCCAGTATGGGAGAAGCCTCCATATGCCCCATCGTCCGGATGATGAAGCTGCCTCCCGGCACCCTGCTCAAAGTTCCCATCGCCCGCAGGGTGAAATCTCGGGCAAGCCGGGACGGAAGCTGAAATAACAAAGAACGAAATATCGTTTGATACGACCAATCCGGCATAGACTTCACCCCAGACTCTCATAGTCCTTATACATTCAATGCCGCTCGGTCAAAATCCTTTATTCGGTCACCTATCTGACCTGAGAGGCATCAGGAACCTACATAAGCAAAAACCCTCCTATCTCACTTTAACAGTGATCCGGAAGGGTGTGGCTGCCATATCAAAGGTTTCTGCTGGTTTTTTATAAAGCTTTTGTAAATGGTTTACGATGTTCGAGCTTGCCCTGACCGAACAGCAGCATAGCTGTCAACACAAGCAGTAGACCAGCTGCACTCCAGGCTGTATAAAAAATCGTATCGTTATACGAATTTGCAATACCGATCGCTATTAAGCCCCATGCAGCAGGCCATATAAAGGCAGAATCACGGAAATTCATTCCTGTAATAGCCGCCACAGCTACTATGATGAACAGCATGAGCACCGTCCATACCATACCCGAGAAATCTAAACCGCCTTGATTGAACTCTTGCAAAACTGCTGAGATTCGTACCATTGTCATGACGAACACCCAGCTCAGATAGACACTGAAAGGCACCTGTACCAGCCAAAGAATGCGAGGATCGGATGACAACCCGTTCGGCCTGGTCCGCGTATAGATCACAATTAGAGACAGCAGCAGGATCATCATCGCCATTAATGCTGGCACAATAAACAGGTAGTGCCATAGCACAAGTGAAGCGATATTGAACAAACAGCTAATGACAAACCATGGTCCAATGCGTCTAATTTCTTCATGCTTGTACATGCCAGGCAGTAGCTGTACGATCACGAACCCTGCCAGAAATACATAAACCGCTCCCCAAAGAGCAAGCGAATACGGTGCCGGGTTCATTGTACTGGGAAACATCGCTGTAAGATCACTCGTATTTAATCCATTGAACGGGCGCGCATCCGCAAGCCAATTATACAAGAGCACAGCGAATAAGGCTAATATATGAAGCCAGCGAAGTACAAATGTGGTCATGCCTGTTACCTCCCTCTTCTGCTGAAGTTGTCCTGCCTATATATGAGCACGCTCTTGATGTCGAATAAATACATCCTTGCCTGCTATCAGCCAAAGCGTCAATATTAACAATAGTGCCGCCGCGCCCCATGCGTTATACATGATGACAATGTCATTTGTATTGGCAACCCCGATAGCGATCAAAGCCCACACACCTACTGCCGTAAACGCAGGATCACGGTAGCTTGAACCAATGATAAGATTCAATAACACTGCGAGCAGGATGAGAATGACCGTCCAGGTCGTGCCAGGCAAACCAATAAAACCTCCTTACGATATGGGTTTGATGCCTTGAAACCTGCCTATGCGTGCCTGTCTTACACCCTCTGCTAGCAGTATATGAACACATAGCTGCAGTCATACTGAGCACAGCTGTTTTTTGCTATATCATTTAATAACCCATCCAGCCGTTCTCTAATCGACCTGCTTATGATAAAGACAGAAAAACCCGCTTCATGCATGCAAGGAAAGCAGCATAAAGCGGGTTTGCCTGTAATTGATAATGATAGGTTGCCTTAACCTTAATCGATAAATTGCAGCCTTTGCAGCAAACGCTTCAGCATCGTAGTCGCTTGAGCTCTTGTTGCCTGGCTGTCCGGTACGAAAGCGTCGGCAGTCATCCCCTGGATGATACCTGCGGCTACGGCCTGAGCCGCGGCAGGCTTTGCCCAGGCTTGAATGGACGCCTGGTCCTTGAATGACACCAGAGCCGTATCTGTCTTCACCTCGGTCAAGGCCGTCTGATCTGATGCCTTCATCGCACGTGCAATCATCACAACCATTTGCTGGCGTGTCACCGGATCGGCAGGACGGAAGCTGCCGTCCTCGAAGCCGTCTATCAATCCAGTCTTGGAGGCTGCACCTACAGCACCTGCTGACCAATTATTACTTGGTACATCCGTGAAGCGATTCGCTTCCCGATTCTCATTTAATCCCAGAGAACGAATCAGCAGTGCAGCAAACTGTGCTCTCGTGATGTTCGTATCGGGATCAAAGCTTTGCTCCGAGACACCGTTAACGATCAGCTTGGAGCCCAGCAGCTGAATATCCGCTTTGGCCCAATGTCCGTCAATGTCTGTAAACCTGTTATTCGTTTGTACAATAGCATACACACTATTGCTCGGGCTCATAATAATCGCCTGGTTATCGGTAAATCTCGAAGGGATAAAGCTGAAGCTCCCGTCCGCTTCCACCCGAACCGCCGTAGTGCGAGCGCCATCCACATTTTGTCCGGTTGAAATCGTTCTTGCCACGTAATGATTGGATAATGCGGCATCCAGCTGCTTACCGTTAGCCTCCAGAATGACCTTAAAGTCGATTGGAGCTCCTACTACCGTCATCCCGCCTCTTGTCGCCATATCCGTGATTTGTGCTAAGGCTGCGCCCGTTACTTTTTCAGTAACTATCGTGACTTTGATATCCTTGGCATCTACACCAAGCTGAAGGGCTGCCGCAGTAAAATCAATCGTTTGGATGGGCAGGCTATAGCTGGCAAGCTCAGACTTCACTGTGATTATTGCATTCGGTACCGATTTAAGGGCCTCCATAAGTACCGCAACCGGAAGCTCCACCATCGCAATCGGGTCGTTACCTTTGGATTCAATCACAACTTGAGGTTTGCCTGCATCCTCTTTTTTCAGTGATTCCAGAGCCTGGGTCAGCTTGAGCGAATCCACCGTCAGTCGGGTAGCGATTTTACCATCAGCTGTTGTTTCTTTGCTTTCTTTAACAGCACCATCTCCAAGATGAACCTCACCAGAAACAGTTGGCCCTGTGCTGCCGCCTGCCGAGCCTGTCGATCCAGCTCCACTGCCCGTTCCTGTACCCGTTCCACCTGTACCGCTGCTGCCGTTTGAACTGTTATTATCATTAATTCGGGTCAATGTCACCGTATACACCTGAATCGTCCCGTCCTGCGCGGTTACTTGAACCTTCATTTCGTTCGTACCCACATTTAAAGCAACCGTAGATGGGGTACCACTTGTAGCGGCATTGCCGTTAATAAGGATTGCTGCCTTCGCATCTGACGCTGTGGCTGTAATAATAGCCTGCCGCATTTTCCCTGCATAGCCCGTATAGCTCGTCGTGCCTGCTGTAAATTCCGGAGTAATCACGATATCATTCACGATCATCCCGTTCAGACTGGCATTGCTGCTGAGCACAGGGTCAACGGGTTTTGGATCAACAGGTGTTGGATCAACAGGTGTTGGATCAACAGGTGTTGGATCGACAGGTGTCGGGTCAACGGGTGCTGTTCCCCTATTTACTGTGATGATGTAGGTTTTGTTCGTTGTCATATCCCTGGCTGTGACTTTGACAGCTATGGAGGTTGTATCGCTGGTCAAATTAATCCGCTTGTACATATTGCTGGCATATACATCACCATTGACCGTCATGGAAGCCTTTGAATCCAATAAAGCTGCATTTACGTCTACAGCCGCTGTACCAGCAGGGACGGACACCGTGTAATTCATAGTATTTACGGCAAAAGCAGGCGTTAATGTGCTGCCACTTACTGTTAAGCTGCCAAGATCTGCTGAATCCACTAAGGCTCCAGCTGCCAAATCAGCTTTGACCAGATTATAATCCGAGATGACCTGTCTATAATAATCCTCGCCTAAATTAACGAGATTAGTCCTGAAGCTGTCCCACTTGCCCCCGGCATATACATTGTTCAGGACACTTTCTTCGAAACTGTAAGCCACATGGCCAGCAGGATAATCATTGTCCGAGCGGGCATGTGCATTGGCTAGTGCCTGAGCGGTATAAAATAAATAATTTTCAAATTCCACCTGATTCGCAAACTTGGAGTCCGTATAGTCACCTTTATAAGGCGAAATTTTCCGAATCAGAAAGTTGTGGTTAGCGCCTTGAAGTGTGCCCAAATGATAATCAGGCTTGGTCAGCATTCCTTGATAAGCCAATTTGGAGCGCTCCGCATCCTTACCGTTGAACGGATCATATGTTGAAGACGGGAACAGAGGATGATCTATGAAGCTCGGCTTGCCCTGCTCCTTGACATCCAAAATAATATCATCATCATTGCTGGCTGTCGGTCCTTCGATGAGAACATTATAACGTTTCACGCCGAGGCTTCCTAACCCTTGGTTAATACGCAGAGCAACATCCTTGATCTTGAAATAATCGCTCGACTGCCCTACTGCAAAGGGCTGAACACTGTTTACATAGGCAGACCAATTGTCTGTAATATCCTTCAAGTCTGCACCCTTGGCCTTAATATATTTGTCTGTCTTGCTGTAATCAAAATTACGTGTAGCCGGAGTTGTCGAGGTCAAGGGCGCTGCTTTATCCAGCTGCGATTTTATTGTCGTTTTTACGAAATCCTCCATCAACTTCTTTGTAAAACCGCTCAGCTTGTCAGAGGTGAGCTCGGCACTCTTTTCATTATTATTGCCGTTCACATTATTGAGTGTTTGTATATAGACATCCAAATAGTTTTTGGCAATTTGTCTGGTCGTACTGTCGTCCAATGCAGTGGTAAAGTAGGACTTGTCATCAAAGCGGGACAAATAAATGCTTGCCGTGGAGCGAATCAAATCCCAATAGAATGGTGCTATATAAGACTCGTCCATATCGTTAAGATCAAATATAGCCGTACCTTCATTGTTATCGAAATAACCGACATTTTGAATGTGAAAATCACCGGAGATCCAGGTGTTAATGTTGTTAAGCTGATTCCAATCCGCTGGAACCGGAATGACACCACCTAAATCCTTGTAAAATAATCCGCTGGTCGCGCGGTAAAAACTGAAAGCCGATTTGGACATTGATGTGTACTTGTATTCCTTTGTTGCCGGGCTGTTGAAAAAAGCATTACGATTTTTAATTTCCTGCAGCAAAAATTGCTTTCTTGCCTCGTCCTTGCTAAGTACGGCGGACGGTCGAAGCAGCGTGATACCGTTAATGGCATCCGAATCCAGTGTAGCTCCGCCGGTAACTGCCGTGGCTTTGATAACTACACTCAAATTCACGCTTTCGGTTACAGGGCTCGTCGCCGAATTATATACCGTAAAGGTCACCGTATTCGCGGTGCTGTCACCTTTGGCTTTAATACTCAGACCTGATGGAAGCGATGGTGCATATGTATAATCCGTTACGCTCAAGTCCCCGTTTTTCACATTCCCGACCTGTAAAGCGATCGTAAACGTATTGTTGTTCGGATCTACCTCAGTAGCTGTCCGCATAGCCGCATCCGCATCAGCAGTGCTTACAGCTCCTTTTATTTTCGGGGTATAATGAGAAAGTGTAACGCCGCCGATGCTGGCAGAGCTGCTGTAAGCACCTGCAGTCACAGCAGAGGGCTTCAGGATGACCGACAACGTCTGATCAGCCAAGACATTGGCGCTAGCTGTTCCTGCTATTGTGAAAGTGATGGTTTTCGCTGCAGTATCCCCAACCGCGCTGCTCGTAAGACCCGCCGGTAAATTGTTAATGATATAATCATTAATAGGGTTCAGTGGACCTGCTTTCACTGTGCCTGTTGTTACGTTGATTTTAAATGTGGCGTTGGCCGCATTGACCGTAGTTAAGCTGTCCATCATCACCATGCTGGCTCCAGTATTCGCTGTGCCTTTGATGATGGGCTCCTTGGGGCTGCTGCTGTTGCGGGGCGGTAAGTCCTTGCTCACCGGGTCTACAATTTCAAAGTCAGCCTCAACCGTGTCCGAATCCGTGTCCCAGCCATTGCCCAATCCTGGGTTGGTAGACGGCTTCAAGCCAGCCAAAGGGTTTAACGGGTTATAAGCCTTTCTTTTGTAGCTTTTTTTGTAGGACAAGCTTCCATAATCATATACGAGATCAATCAAAACCGAGTTGTCCAAGGTCGAACGCGGATCATTAACACTAATTATTGATTGATTCTTGACCAGAGCGACCTTTCCATTGTCTTTATCCATGTTAATGGTCGTATCCACAGCATCAGGTGTAGGCAAATCCGCACCAAAATTAGCCGCTTCCTGTCCGAGCTTAACCAAATAATAACCGTGCGCCGGAATCGTACTACCCAAATCGACTTTTTTCCAGTTGGTCTTATTTTTACCTGCGTATTGCAGCGACCACGTGCCTGCTCCGAAGTTCACGTCCTGATCGGTAGGGTTATATAATTCTACATAATCGTTTTTGAAAACCGATGGTTTGTCCGAAGCCGAATTCCCCCCGTAGCTGTAAATATCACTAATCACTACGTATCCCGCCTCTGCAGCATGAGCCTTATCGATGCTTACAAAATTACCGATAATTGGATTCATGATCAGCAGAGCTGTGAGCAGCCCAATCACCTTCCGCAATGTTTTCTTCTCAACCATTCATGTCGAGCCTCCTGTGAACTATCCTATGATATCGCTAATGAATACAAAATCTCCATAGCTTATCCATCATAGCAGTGGAGTTTCAATAGAAGATTCGGGCTATATAAAGATATTGTAAATAACACGGCATCTTCATAACAGAACAGGATTAGGTTGGTAAGCTGAGCTTTTCTTACATCACAAATCTCTTGGTATCAAATGGCACCCTTAAGCAATAGCTAACGGACATTGTAACCTTGTGACATTTACAAGGATTTATATTATAATGGAAGGAAGAATGACACAGGAGGACTTACCATGAGTTCTGAAGAAAGCTCCAATGAAAAAAAATACGTCATTTACGATATGGAATTGTTAAGTAAATTAATTGTAGGCATTGGCGAGGTTGCCGAAATTACCGGCGTACCGACTCGCAAAATTCGATATTGGGAAGAGAAAGGCATCATCAAGTCGGTTCAGGAGGCAGACGGATCGACCCGGCGATATGATTACGTAAATATTAAAAAAATCGTATTGGTTCAAGAGTTATTGGAGGACGGTTACACGCTGGATACTGCCGCCAAGAAGGTCGAGGATCGTATCAAAAATATTGATGATGTTTTCCAAAAAATCGCATTGCAGACACTTGAACCATCGTAAACCGAGCATGCTAGGCCGCCTGTTACCATTGCAGGCGGCTTTTGTATGTTAAGCAATCACGACCATTTGAGCAATCTGCCTGCGAGGCCGACAAAGATGAGAACTGCAATTTCCAGCGAGTCCTCATCAATCGTAAATTGGGGATGATGATTGACTCGATATCATCACTCCATGTACTCTTATTTACATATCAGGGAAATATAATATTTTTGTTATGAAATCATTACATGAAATATAACAATATTTAAATCTATTTCCAGTCAATAAATTACAATAAATTTAATAAATTAACAATTAATAGTATAAAATGATTATTAAACAAACTTTTTACATAAATCAATAAAATCTAGAAATTGAAAATGGCTTGAGGTGCTCATTATACCTGCTATGAAGCATCCAATCACTGACAGTCTGTCCAATACTACTGGCAAATTTAAAGCCATGCCCGGAAAAGCCTGTCGCAATATACACATGGGCATATTCCGGATGTTGATCGATAATAAAATGCTCATCCGGTGTCCTCTCATACAGGCATACATTGCCTTTAATCAGCCTTCCCTCCGCCTTGGGCATAAATTGCTTCAGCAGCTGACGGAATTCAAGCTCATCTGCAGGACTGCTTCCAAATGGTGCAGTCGGCTGCCTCCCATCCACAATCTCGCCTCCATCGTGCCTGCCAATTTTCAAGCCTGAACCAGAAAAGCTGGGAAATCCATAAAACTCCCCAAACTCCGTGTTAATATTAAAGCCGGGAAAAAAGCGACTATCGAATACAGCTTGTTCCGCCTTCGGTTCAAACCAGGCTATCGGTTTCCTCACTGCTTCTACAGGAAGCTTCAAGTCAGGGAGTAGGGTGCCTGAGCGAGCGCCAGCCGTCAGCAAAAGCTGCCGTCCTGCATAACGATCGTTTCGGGTTGACACCTCTATGTGCATAGGCTTATAAGCTATCCGTTCGACAGGGCTGTTCACCTGCAGCTTGGCACCATGGTGAATAGACAATTGCAGGAACGCTTCTATGATCGCCTCACAGCTCAATACCCCTCCCCGCTGCTCATACAGACCTCTAAATCCACTCGGGACGGTAAGTCCAGGCCAACGGTATTCCATTTCCTCCGGTGTCAGCACTTCAACGGGCAGCCCAAATTTCCGAGCCTTGGTCTCCTTTCCCTGAGTTAAAGGTGAGCTCTCCGGGTCCAGATTCAAAACCCCCGTACGATGGAACAGCTGCCGGCCCACTGCTTGCTCAAGCGCCTCCCATTCTCGTTCAGCATGCAGAGCCCAATGGATATACGCATCCTCACCGCTGTAGGCGTGACGAAAGAGTCGCGTTTCTCCATGATGGCTGCCCTCCTTATGAGGAGGCTCAAAAGCATCCAACAGCAGCACGGAGGCTCCTGAACGGGACAAATAATACCCGGCGCTTGCTCCCATTGTGCCTGCTCCGATAATAATAACATCAAATACGGTCATCCTGTTTCCTCCCTAATCAAGTATACAAACAGCATTCACAACTAATAACAGACCAGTACTTGTCTGGAAAAGCTCCCCTTTCTTACTACACAGCGGTCGGAGATCGTAAATCCGGCTTGAATAACAAGCTCATCGATCGTTTCTGTCGTGACGATAACGGCTTTAGCCGTAAGTCCTCGTAGACTTTCGAGCATAGACAGCTGATCTGATGGTGACAGGACGGAGCATAGATTATAAGGCATATCCAGTACGGCCGCATCGTAGCTTCCAGTGAGCGTCCGCATATCCTGAAGTGCGACAACATCCGGAAATCCAAAGTGAGCCAGATTCGTCCTTGCTCCCCGCACAGCCAGCGGATTCATATCGCTGCCAATCATATTGATACCCATAGACAGTGCCTCGATCAGGACCGTTCCGATGCCGCAGCACGGATCAATAGCCGTAATCCCCTCAGGAAAGGGTACAGCGATATTGGCAATCGCACGTGCCATTCGTGTACTGAGTGCCGTTGAGTATTGCTGCGGCTTGGTATTATGCTTGAGCCAAATGGCTTCATTGGTCATGCACTCACCGAACAGCCAGCGTCCATCCAGGCAAGTAATTCCAAATAATCTGTCGGGACTACGCATCTCGGCCTTTCCCCGTATTCCCGCTCCCACTTCACGCTCTATCTGCCGCTGCTCGTTATAAGGTACAGACTTGTCGATAGCTGCAAAAACCACCTTGAAGGTGGCGCCATCCAGCTCTATAGCATTCACAGCAGCTGCAATAGCTTGAACCGTATCTCCCACGAAGCTCACTGTGAGCCGCTGCTTGATAAAGGGGCTCCGGCTCGGGTCCATGCCAATAGAGCTGACCACACAGTGGGTGCCTTCTCCCTCCGACTCCATGCCGAACAAAGAACGCAGCTCCAACTGACAGAGCTGCGCTTCTTCTTCGTGGCAAGCATACATATACACATAGCTTGGTGCCATGCTGTTCGTTTCATTATCAAGATCATACTGGTATTGTTTCATCTTGCACGTTCCATTCCTACAGCTCAGGCCTCAGCCATCCGCCAGTTATTTGGTCTAATTATTTCAGATTGGAGCTAACTGTACAAGGAAAGCCTCGGCATGCTTCCAGTAAATCGATACAGCTGTGCAGCTCGCTGTGAATACTCGTTGGACTTCTTAGGCTCTCCCTTTGTATCCAGCACAGGCTCCAATACGCCGCTGCGGCTCTGGGTCGATTTCATTTTACGGATAAAATTAGCTTCCTCAAAATCAGGCACAACCGTTTGAATCACCTGGTACAGCTCGCTGAGTGTGAACTCGTCGGGAAGAAACTCTTTGGCAATCGAGGTGAGCAGCATTTTGCTGCGAATCTGTTCCACAGCGTCCTGAATAATCTGCTGATGGTCAAAAGCAAGCTCAAGACCCGGTCGCCCCAGCTCGTTGACAGCAAACAGTCCTACATCTGCCGCATCATCAGAGGCTTTGCGCTGTGCCAAATAATCCTCGTGCACGAGAGCAAAAAAAGCATGTGAAATGATCCACCCCCGCGGATCGCGCCCGGGCTTGCTGTATACATTAAAATATTCCATATGGACATCCTTGACACCCGTCTCTTCTTCCAGCTCCCGTCTTCCCGTTTCATACATGGATTCCGTATCGTTCGAGAAGCCTCCAGGCAGCGCCCACCGCCCCTCAAAGGGCCAAAGCTTGCGTTTGATCAGCAGCACCTTCAGCTCCCGCTTGGGCAGCGACTTGGTTGCTCGATTGGTATGCTCAGCTGTTATTGTGAAAATAACAATATCGGCAGGCGCACCGTCAGGTGTACGATATTTTCCGGCAGTATAATTTGAAGCGTTCTCCTCAGTCAAACCGCTCCCCCCTTATTTTCAATTCGATATATTCATTATGACATTTATAATTAATTTGTCAATCTATTATATCGAACTTTTAGGATGCAGCAAAAAAGCCAATACATACGAACATGTACTGGCGCAATCTTTTTCTTAATATTTTGCATTATCGAGCAACGCTCCATGAAATCACGATCATGAAGCCTCCGGCTTTTTCGGCAAAATCCTGTCAATGAACGGGGTTGTGTCGATTTCGGCAAGCCGAGTACGTCCAGGCCCCCAGCCAATCGTTTCTCTCCAGCTGCCCAGCAAGCCAGTTTCGATAAGCTTATCCTCATCAACGTGCACATGATCATCTGCCTGAGGTGAAACGTACAGTGCGTCAACCGGGCAGTAGGCTTCGCACATGAAACAGGTTTGGCAATCCTCTTGCCGAGCAATAACCGGGATACCGTTAGGGCCGACATCAAATACATTAGTCGGGCAAACCTTCACGCAGATGCCGCATTCTACACAGCGATCCGAGCTAACTAACTCAATCATCTGCTGGGCACCTCCTCAGAAGCAATTAGTCTGCTGTCTAAATCGAATGGCACTGCAACCGTATCCGGCTTCTCGAATCGCACCTTGATCTGATCGATGCCCGATACGAGCAGACGATACTGCTGGGCCACATCCGCACCCGGATATTCCACAAGGCTATGCAGTCCTCTTGTCTCACGGCGGGTAAGCGCTGCGGTATACATCCATCTGGCCGTGGCCACCATAGCTGCCGCCTCCCTTGTCCTGACACGGCTCTGCACTGACTCTGCGACCTTGCCATGGACTAGCGGCCATAAACCATTCAGTCTCTGAAGTGATGCCGCCAGCACAGACTCGCTTCGGAAATAATTGATGTCCAGCGGGAACACTTCCCGTTGAACCGAATCTACGATAGCTGCTGTGTCGATAGCAGCAGTACGGGATTCGCTGCGATCCAGAAGTCCAGCTTGCCCGGCAGGACGCAAATTCCGCAGTCCGGCTTTTTGGCCAAGCGACAGCGCATATTGGCCTGCTGCCGCTCCTGACCATGTGCCTGAAGAAATCGCCCATGATGCGTTAAAAGCACCGCCTCCGGATTTGGCGCCCGTAATACGCTCACGGGTTGCTGCGTCCCCTGCCGCATATAAGCCCGCGACTGAGGAGGAGCAATCCTCACCTATTAACCGGATACCTCCAGTTCCACGAACCGTCCCCTCATAACGCAAGGTCAGCGGAAATCGTTGTGTAAACGGATCAAGCCCTATCCGGTCATAAGGGACAAAAAATATCGAATGTGAGTTCCTCAATATTTGCTGCTTTTCTTTCGTATCCGCCTTATCCAGCACCGCATACACCGGCCCCTTGCTCAGCATGCTCGGCAAGAAATCTCCGGCACGCGGACCACCTCCGTTCAAAACCGTTCCATCCTCTGATGTATAGGTAGCCCAATTCAGCAGCCTCCCTCGTGTAACCGTACCGAATGCCGCACTCGGCGCATATTGCTTGCTGAATTCCATGCCCGAAAGCTCTACACCAAGCTCCGCAGCCATCAGCACACCTTCTCCGGTCAATACGTTGCATCCGAGACCCTTGCTTAAAAACGCGCACCCGCCCGTGGCTATAACGACGGCCGACGCCCTGACCTCCCACTCGCGTCCTTGTTGTCGGGATATGCCTCGCGCCCCGCCCACTCCGTGCTCATCCACCAGCAGTTCGAGCGCCGGAGATTGGTCCAGTATGCGTACACCCGCCTTTTTAACGGCAATACGCATTAGCTTCATGTACTCGGGCCCTTGCAGGTGATCACGAAGTGGTGTTCCTTCTTCATCGCGTCGAAACGGATAGCCCCATGACTCCACAAGCTTAAGGCTCTCATACACCTGGTCCAAAACCCGATGGATCCATGAAGGATCGGACAAATATCCTCCTTCCACCATTCGTTTCTGAACCGCTTGTTCACGAAGCTCCTGATCCGGAGGCAGATAGAGAAGATTCGTTCCGCCAGGAGCCGTTGCTCCGCTAGTTCCCAAATAGCCCTTATCCACAAGCACTACCTTAGCGCCTTGTGCGGCAGCACTCCAGGCTGCCCAAGCCCCTGCGGGCCCACCGCCTATTACAAGAACATCAGCTTGCAAATCTAGTCGATCGATGCCGCTCATCCTGAAAGCCTCCCTTGTCAGCGTATTACTTTAATATCCATTGCTTAAGGTCAAAATCGGTTTCAGCAAGCTTCTCATCAACCAAAAATTTCTTCGTACCCTCCAGCAGCTTAATTCCATCATCGGTAAAAGGCACATCCTTAATCAATTCAATCGGGGTTACCTGCTTATTAAGCTCCACTGAATATCCGTTGAGCTGGCTTAAAAACTGGTAATACTCATCCGGCTTCGATTTGAGGTCCTTCAAAGCTTTTAAACGAGCCTCGTTCCAGATTTTTGGGAAATCAGGGAATTTCTTTAGATATGCTTCTGATGCAACCGTTGCTGAAGTTCCAACCAAATTGGGGTGCTTCGATGCGTCATCAAGTAAAAGATACCCTTGCTCGATTTGCTTCAATGCGAATATTGCGCTATTCGTCATCGCATCTACTTCTCCGCGTGATAAAGCAGCCTCAGCATCAGGTCTTAGCATATGAATAAATTTAACGTCGGTTATATTTTGCTCCTTCAAGAGTCCGACTATATACCTGTGCATGAAAGATCCTTTTTGGATCGAGATCGTTTTGCCTTTTAAGTCTGCCAACGTCTTGGGGCCATTCTTCTTGGCAATCAAATAACCGATGCTATCTGTCGCGCCCTGTGTGATCAGCCTCGTCTTGGCTCCGGTGGAACGGGCAAGAATCGCTGGAGTATCTCCCAAGCTTCCTGCATCCAGCCTTCCACTAATTAACGATTCGCTTTGATCGGGACCATTGGGGAAAGCCGTCAGCTTCACTTCGGTAATTCCGTGCTTCTTTAATTCATCTTGAATAATGCCTTTGTACAGCCCCCAACCTTCGGCTCCGCCTGGAAAATTGAGCTTATTCGTTCCGATATAGCCGTAATTAAATACGGTCGGTACTTGCGCTTTGGTATCCGCTGCAGGAGCGCCGCTTTTTGCTGCTTGTTCCGGTGAAGCTGCTGTTCCGCAAGCCTGGAGTAATAGGAAGATAGATAAAAGACCTATGAAAAATCCAAGGTGACGAGCCTGACGCGTCCTTTTTTTCTGTGTATGCTGAAACATGATTAATTGTGCCCCTCTCTTATTAGCCCCTGTACTTAAGGGATCGCTCTAGTTGCCAATTGGTACATATACGCGTGTGCTGAGACTGGCTTTCTGCCTTTACCCCAGCCTACCTTCTCTTTGTAGCCTCCAAACAACCCCAAGTCTTCAACTGCTTCCTCTTTCACATCGGCAACACCTTCAGCATCATGCCCTACATACAGAGCATCCACAGGGCAATATAGCTCGCACATGAAGCAGGTTTGGCAATCGCTTTGCCTGGCTATAACGGGAATGCCTCCCTCAACACGATCAAATACATTTGTCGGGCAGACAGACACACAGAGATTGCATTCGATGCACTTGGATTCACTTATGATTTCAATCATTGTAGAACCGCCTCATTTTCAGCTGGTGTGGTTGTAACCCATACTCGATCCAGGCCTCCGCTTACCAAACGATAATGCTGGGAGCTATCGAGCTTAGGGAAATCATCGCGCTTGTGCATTCCTCTTGTTTCCGTACGCGCCTTAGCGGAATTGTACATCCATCTCGCCGTAGCCGTCATAGCAGCTGCCTCACGCGCTTTTACCGCACCTGCATGAATAGGTACCGCACTCTCGCGAATTTCTTTCCATAATTGGTCCAGACGTTCCAAAGAACCGGTTAAGCTTGACTCTGTTCGGAATAAATTACGGTCATACGGTATGACTTCCTGCTGCACGGAACGAATGTGCTCTTCGGTTTTAAACGCTTTGTCGCCCGTTTCTTTAACAGTCAAGGTAGTGGACGAAATCCCTTTAAGATTTCTTTTTCCTGCAAGCGAGCCAAGGCTTTGTGCATACGCTGCTGCACCTTTGCCAGCGAAGGTTCCGGACGACATCGCCCATGCTGCATTGTGGCTGCCGCCTCCTGTAAAGCCTCCGCATATGAATTCCCGAGTCGCCGCATCACCGGCTGCATACAAGCCTGCCACCTTGGTTGCGCAGTTTTCATCCGTAATATGGATACCGCCTGTACCGCGTACCGTACCTTCCAGACGCAAAGTAACCGGAAATACATCTGTAAAAGGATCAATCCCGGCACGGTCAAAAGGCAGGAAGAAATTCGTTTGGCCTACACGCAATAGCGGACGGATATCCTCAGGTGCTTGATCCAATCGGGCATACACTTGACGATTTTGCAGCAAATTTCTAGCAATGATCGAACGGCCACGGGTCGAGCCCGCACCCTCAACAATCGAGCCATCTTCGTAATAAAAGCTTGCATAGCGATAGTAAGCTGTTTTCGTAACCGAAGAGAATGTCGGAGAAATCGCATAAGCATTGGAGAACTCCATGCCGGACATTTCCGCGCCTGCTTCCGCTGCCAGCAAGTAGCCGTCACCCGTAAGCACATTGCAGCCAAGCGCTTTACTCAAAAAGGCGCATCCCCCGGTCGCAATGATGACGGCACTGGCATGGACCGTCCAGGTTTCTCCAGTTTGCGTCCTTACCCCTCGTGCTCCGCCAACTCCATGCTCGTCTGTAAGCAATTCCAGTGCAGGACTGTGATCAAGAATTTTAACGCCTGCTTTGACAACCAGCTTACGCATCAGCTTCATATATTCAGGGCCCTGCAGGCCTCTGCGGTATTGCTTGCCTTCATCATCCACCGGGAAGGGATAACCCCATTCGCCCAGCTTGTTCATATTCTCATATGTCTGGTCAAGCACTCTGTTCATCCAATCATACTCAGCCAGCTCGCCGCCAAGCTCGAAACGCGATAGCCGAGCTTTTTCTCTTTCACTCGGATCGGGATTGATGTACCATACGCCTGTGCCGGATGGCGCTGTAGCTCCGCTTGTTCCGCAATATCCTTTATCGACCAATATAACTTTAGAGCCCGCTTGCGCTGCGTTTATAGCTGCCCATGTCCCTGCTGGTCCACCGCCGAGAATCAGTACGTCCGCTTCTAAATGAATATCGTTTCCTTGTCTTGGATTGCTCATGGTCCTTACCTCCAGTAAATAATTTTATCTTGCTTGTATGCTCAGCCTTGAAAGCCTTCACGCCATTGCAAGTACTTCCGTTCCAGGAAGCGGACGCTTACGTCAACGAGTAAACCGACAGCCGCAAATATGATGATGCCGACAAAAATAACTTCTGTATTCGAATTTTGTTTGGCAAAATTAATTAAAAACCCGACACCCTCTTGAGATCCAATCAATTCAGCGACAACCAGACCCAGCCAAGAGAGAGCTAATGAAAGTCTGAGACCGAGAAAAATATTAGGCAATGAGGCAGGTAATATGAGCTTGAAAATTTGCTTCGTTCGACTGAACTCCAATACGCGGGATACTTCAAACAGCTTGTTGTCCACGTTGCGGATACCCATAAAGGTATTGATATATAAGGGGAAAAAAGCGCCATTTGCAATAATGAAAATCTTCGATACTTCGCCAAAGCCAAACCATAATATGATCAGTGGAGCAAGCGCCAAATGCGGGATCATTCTAACCATTTGCATGGATGGATCGAGCAGCTTTTCCATCTTATCCGAGAATCCAACCCCTAATCCAAACAATAAACCGATACTACCGCCAATAAGAAGCCCGACTGCAGCCCTGCCAAGACTAATTTGCAGATGCCTAATCAAATCTCCGTTAACTAACAGATCTTTAAACGAAGCCGCAATAGCAAAAGGCGTAGGTAAAAAGTTAGCCGAGATCACACCGAATGCACCAAGAAGCTGCCACAGAACGATTACAATGATCGGAAGAACGGCGCCAACAACGATGATATGCAATCGTTCCCGCCATTTCGCGTTAAGCCATGCTGCTTCGGGCTGGCGTACCCGGCTTATGGAGTTTCTAAGCACTTCTGCTTGGTTACTCATGTTTTTCCCCCCTTCCCTTGATAGTTGTCGCGCCAGTGAAGCAGCCGCCTTTCCAATAGCCGAACCCCTGAATCAGTCAGCTTGCCGACTAATGCAAATATAAGAATCCCGACAAATACGATAGGTGTTTTAGAAAACTGTCGGGCATCTGACATTAAATAGCCGATACCGGAGGTAGATCCCATGATTTCCACCACAACCAAGCCGAGCCAGGCAACACCAAGTGATATTCTCAAGCCTAACAAAATATTCGGGAGCGCTGCCGGAAGAACGAGCCGGATAAACTGCTTGAACCTGCTGAATCCGAGCACTTTAGCTACATCGAACAGCTTGTTATCTACGTTGCGGATACCAATAAAGGTGTTAATGTATAAAGGGAAAAACGCCCCCTTGGCAATCAACAAAATTTTGGAGGTTTCACCAATGCCGAACCAGAGAATAAACAACGGAACTACCGCCAGATGCGGAACCATACGGATCATTTGTATAGATGGGTCAAGCGCTCTTTCAGATTTTCGGTACAAACCGACCAAAGCTCCAAACAATAGTCCCAGACCGCCTCCAAGAAGAAAACCCGAGAAAGCCCGGAATACACTAATATTGAAATTTTCAGCCAGCTCTCCAGAAGCAGCCAGTTTGGTGAAAGCATTCATAATTCGAAGTGGTGTCGGAAATAGTAATGTCGATACATACCCGAGATCGCCTAATATTTGCCACGAAACCAGCAGCACTACAGGTAACACCGCTCCTAAGACGAGCGTGTTGATTTGTTCTTTGTATTTATTAGGAGTGAGTGAAGCATCCGCAGCTTTGGAGCTGCTGTCTTTGCCTCTCGTGAGCGCTTCGGCATGATTGTTCATTAATGGTTCACCTCGACCGTTGTTTAAATTCCCGAGCTGTCAATCAGCTCTAACTCTTCGATTTTTTCAAATTCATTTAATACCTTGAATCGCAGCTCCTGAAAGGACACATTCGATTTTTTCCTTGGAAACGGCAAGTCAATGGTAACTACGTTACGGATAGAGCCAGGACGCGGTTTTAAAATAATGACCCGATTCGCCAAGTAGATGGCTTCATCAATATCATGAGTAACAAAGATCATCGTCGTCTTGTTTTTTTGCCAAATATCAATTAATACTTCCTGCATATGCGCTCTTGTGAAAGCATCCAATGCACCGAATGGCTCATCCAGCAGCAGCACCTTCGGATTTCGCAGCAAGGCTCTGGCAATCGCGACACGCTGGGCCATACCACCTGACAGCTCTCTCGGGTATGACTTTTCGAAGCCTGTTAACCGAACTAATTCAATTAATTCATCTACTTTTTTGCGGATGTCGGCATGCTTCAAGGATAGGTCGGCGGCAATATTTTTTTCTACCGTTAACCAGGGAAATAATCGAGGCTCCTGGAAAATAAACCCTTTTTCTATGCCTGGCCCTACTATTTGCTGATTTTCAAGCTTCACGCTACCGCTGTATTGTGTATCCAGCCCGGCAATAATTTTCAACAGTGTACTTTTCCCGCACCCACTTGGCCCGATCACCGTAATAAACTCGCCTGCTTTAATGTTGAGTTGAATATCTTGCAGCGCTTGGACCGACCCCTTGTTGGACTGAAACGTTTTGTTGAGACGGCTAATTTCCAGTAATGTTTCACTCATTGTTGCACTCCCTCTCTAAGCAGCTTTAGGTTGAAATAAGAAAAGCTTCTGATCGAAGCCTATTCGGTGAAGATACATCCGTGTTTTACATGTAGCTTTTCTTGCAATATCAGAATATTCAGCTCCGCTGAAAACTTAGAAATTCTGATATTATAAAAAAACAGAGAAATCCCTACGAGTCTGGGATATCTCCGTTTATACGGTCGACATTATGTTGTTTTTGGCTGGATCGTTTAATTCCGAGTATTCCAATAAGATTTAATAAAATTTATTCTATCAAGGTTCATCCTGGATGTCAATCCTTTTATTTCTCTGTGTACAACAGAATCTATTCACTATATGTATAGAGAACATATTGATTCTTACCACCTTCCTTGGCTTTATACATCGCCATGTCCGCATGCCTCATCAAGGTCGATGCGTCCTCCCCATGTTCAGGGTAAAGACTGATTCCAACACTCGCTCCTGCCGAAACCAGGTGGCCGTTAAGTGTAAAGGGTTGATTGAGTGTAATCAATATCGCGTCCGCAACCTCGTTCGCATAATCGCCTCCCTCCAAATCGGGGAGTATCATCGTAAACTCGTCGCCGCCCATCCGTGCAACAATATCCTCTGGCTTGACACACTGCACAAGCCTTGCAGCGACCTCCTGCAGCAGTAAATCACCCGTATCGTGTCCCCATGTATCATTCACCTTTTTGAATCCGTCCAGGTCGATGAACAGAACGGCAAGCTTCCCGTTCGTGTTCTCTGCTTCTATCGTTGCTGCATTCAGCTTTTCCGAAAAAGCGAGACGGTTAGGCAGCTGTGTCAATGCATCATGATAAGCCTGGAAACGAATCTGCTCCTCGTACTCCTTACGTTTGGTAATATCCTCAACCATTCCGATAAAAAATTCAGGCTCGTCCTCTAATCCTCGCACCAGGGAGACGATTGAATTACCCCAAACCATGCTGCCGTTTTTATGTAAGTAACGCTTCTCAACCTGATAATTTGCCCGCTTCCCGTTCAGCAGCTCATTCATAGCTCTCGTGTCCTTCTTCATATCATCCGGATGTGTAAAGTCGGATAAGCTCTGAGCGTGAAGCTCCTCTTCTCTCCGTCCAAGCATTTGCTGGAACGCCTCATTGGCCTCCAACGGCTTTTGATTCAGGTCGAGCCGCGCTATCCCTACCGCAGCAAATTCAAAAATCGTGCGAAAGATCCGTTCCTGCTGCACAATCCGATGATACAAAATCCGAATTTGATATAAAAGTATGCCTAATACGAGTGCAGCCGATAAAATACTGTTTAACCTTGCCACATACCAGCCTATGCTGTAACGGCTTCCCGAGAATAACGTCAACGTGACATCGAGCAGAGAAGCCAATATGGCAACCGTCAGCCACAGCTGAACAACCGTTCTCCCCCTCGCAAACCAGAGCAGACTGGCCAAAGCAAGCAAATTCAATATCCAGACGACTGGCCCTATGCCTGAGGTGATCAGGATATTAAAATTGTCCTTTTGAATAATTTGGGGCAGCAGCTGATCCGCGGCTAGCGCCAATAAAGTCAAACCGGCCAATAGCACAGCGATCGCTCCAAGAGCTGCCCACAGCCCAATTTTGGCTTGCTTGAGAGTTAATCGTATGTTGCCGAATCTGGCTTCGGTCAGCACGTAGAGAAACACCAGAAACGGATAACCCCCATGCCAAAACACCCATAGCCAAGTCGCCGTCTGAGTTCCCGCGTTCAGCAGTCCTGTCTCAGAGAACACACCCGGGATCGTAAGGAGATGCGGGATCGTAATCAAGCCGGTGTACAGATAAGCCATCGCCAGAACGAGCAACGCAGGTGATCTTGTAACCTGAAACTCGCTCAGCATCAAATAAGCTGTGATCAATTCACAGAATAAAACTGCAGCAATAACGGCAGGTAAAAAAGGCTGTATTGCCGTACCTGGGACCTGCGCATAAGGGAACGTTATCGCTACAATAACAATCAAAACTACTGCAGTCACAATGGCTGCAACCCGTTGATAATAGGAGGAGCGGTAGCTGCTAATACTCATGGATGCGTCGTTGGACTTGTTGCTGTGCATGCTCATAGCCTCCTCCTTCTGCTTGTCTCGTAATTTTCGGGCAATAAATTCTATGATTCCCGAGATCATAACAACGAGCGATAAGACACCCAAAGCATAAGGAGCAACCAGAGGAATGACTCGCAAATCGGAAATATGAATCAACCGTAAAAATAACGGGTACATCAGCATCAAGATGATAAAAATGATCAGTTTCATCAGGCTCTCCTCTAACACGACTGTAGGGATAATGGGGGTTTTCGACAGCTTCAGCGTGTATTCATCAGCGATAGTATATCATTGCTTCCGCTTATTCGACAAATTGGAAAATAGTTTTTAAAGCGCTTACATTTTGCCTTTCAATCGTGCTATAGTAGTAGTATCATGAACAAAGGGAGTGATCCGCATGTTAATGCGTACAACCGAGTTTTATGAATCTTTACCCGCCAAATGTTGTGATACGTGCAGCGAGCAAATGGAAGAAATGGCCGATTGCTACAGCCATACCTGTATCAAGTGCCAAGGCTTGACCTTCTATCCACTCAGTCCCTTGTCGCCCTTAGGAGCTTTACCCATCCGCAGCCATCCACTCATCGAGTAAAGCTCAAACGCCCAGATCAAGGGCGTTTTTATATTAATCCACAACCCGCGCAACCTGTCCTCCGCATTCCGCGCACGCGCCTTTTAGTACCAGACCGGATCGTTCACTATATATAGTATAATCGCGAATGAGGACAGCTTTGGCGCACTTCCCGCACCAGACATTTTCGACGATGGCCTCGCGGGTATTTACTGGGATTTCCATCCATTTCTTCCACACGTTCAGCTGTACGACGCTTGTGCTTTCCTTATGATCCTCATTAGGGAAAATCGTCAAAATGACCGGACCTTCCTTGAGCTTGGAGCCCAGATACTCCTGAACCTCTTCACTTCTCTTATAGCTCTCCACCAAAAGCTTCATCATTTCCTGCTTTGACAGCTGATTCAGCTTGCTTTTGAGCTCTGATATTTTCATCTTCGCTTTTTTGTCGCTCATCGGTCTCACCTGTCCTTTAGACTATTGTACCATGTCGGGAATACAGCGTTAAGTGGTTGTGCTTACCAGAAGTCAAAAACAGATTTGGCTGCAATACGAAAAATCCCCCTACGACAATAGGAGGATTGCTTGAATGATCGTTTGAATGAAAATCTATATGCTGCGAGGCACACATTATTGTCCAGCCGCTAAGCTTAAATACGAATATCTATGCTACTATCAGAATTAGTGCTGGTATTGATGTTCTTATTGTTACTATTATTGCTTGTCATATCCTTTGTATTAGTTTGTGCTTGGCTTCCACTGCTAGAGTTCGATTTCTTTTGTGCAATTTGTGCTTCTATTTGTTGGATCTGCTGCTGATATTGCTGTACCTTTGCCTGTTTAGTTTTTACATCGTCCTTGCTTGCGTTTTCCTCCTTTATTTGTTGCTCCAGCTTTGTCTTTTGTTTTTCAAGGTTTGTCGTGTCATTGGTGCTTGTTGAATATGAATAATTACTGCCTTGCGATACTGATGTTATACTCATTCGTTTTCCCCCTCTCTATGCAAAAATGAAGTTACTGTAAAGATAAACCTGCTGTCAGATGCGGGCTGACCATAAGAATTAGTTTTTTTCAGAAAGCCCACTTTACAGGTATCGATTTTTAAATTGAACGCTCGCTGAATTCTTGCTGAAAGTATACTTAAAATCATTCAGAATTGAACATAACAGCAATGCTGCTCTGGAGGCGTATGGTGCTCAAAAACCACCTTGGCCGCGAAGTGATACTGAGTGATTTGCCTGAGCAAAAATGCTGATTCGGGTAGACAACGCAAGGGTATAAACGGTATATTGTGAGTGATTCCCAATCAGGTACAATGTGGAAAAGCGAGGGAAACCTATGACATTTCAGTATGGCTCTAACGATCCGCAAATAAAAAATCCGTTTAAACAAGAAGGCCTTCTATATCTGGCAAGCGGTACGATAATCCTCCTATTAGGCGTACTATCGCTTTTTGTTTTACGAAATCAATTGGTGGAAACCGGTCAGGCTGCAGGATGGCTGAATCTGGTTATTTGCCTGATTTTGATCACTGGCGGCGTCGCATATGTAACCAAGGGTTTGATGCAGATTTTCCGCTTCTATGTCGGCCGGGGTATTCCGTCCAGCATTAGCCGCAATGTGGCACGAAGCGAAAAACATGTCTTTGAAGCTAACCTCGTTTACCAGCCCGAAGAACTGGATCAAATGCTAACCGGAAGAAAAAATATTACGTTTCGGGAGCCTTCCACACTGTTGGATCGCTTGATCTACAGTATATTTCCAAAAATGATCTTTTTGCCCTACTCCATGCGCAATTTCATGCATGTGCTTATTCAAAATACCGGATATTCCGTGATCGCCTTACTTTTTTACTGGCTGGCACTGCTGTCCGGCTCACTGGGTCTTACCCAATTGTCCAAATCGTCCTTCAGCAGCTGGCTCGGAATGGGTCTGGCCGTTTGTTTATTACTGCTTTGGCTGTTCAACAAGCTCTCAGCCAAGCATACGAACAGCTTTCGTTTATTAGGAAGCAAGGGTACTCTCGTATGGGTGATTGTTCTCAGTATACTCGTTCCCGGCGCAGGAGAGCTGGCCCTTCGACAAGGCATTGAATTTCCCGATGCGCCTTTTCATCCAATCCTGCATCTGATTGCGCTGTATCTGATTATGCCGCTCCTTGCAGCCGCGAGCATCGTCTTGGCCAAATTCCGCTCCGAGCTGTATGAGCCAAAGACCGAAATATCGGAGTTCCGCGAGCATTGGCAGGAAAATGTACATCCCAAGGATTTTTTCAGATCTCTAGATATGGAGCTAGCCAACCTCCGGTATAAGGAATTCCCGAATAGGGTTTACCGCGAGCTTAGCCCGAATCTTAATATGGAGGGCAGTATGGATAAAGGCTGCTTCGTCGGTGACACCATTCAGGAAACTCAGCCTGTTTACGAGGAGATTGCTTATCCGCCAATGTTTCAGCAGCTGCGGCTTTACATAGCGATAGCAGGTCATGTGCTGGTTGTGTTGTCTGCCGTATTGTTATTCTTGCTTAATCGTCAGTATATCGATGGTCTGGTCTGGAGCCGCTTGTTTGACGGGATCTATTTTCCGCTTTTACTGTGGATATTCGGCAGCGCGGCCCAAACTCTTGCCCACCTCTACTGGGCTGAAATGCATTTTACGAGCTACCTGATTCATTTTCAAGGTGAAGGCACCTACACCGAATCCAAGCTGTCCGTAGGCATGGCGATCACCGATTCAACGCGCAGCGAGAACACAATCGTCCGCACCTCCTTCAGCCCCTGGCTGTTGGTTACCCGACTGGTTACGAGTACACAGGCAAGCTCCGGTTCGGGCAATTTGGCAGGGCCGCGTTTTGTGACCAGTATGCATAAAGCGGACGATTTGCTGGACCATCTTGTCGGCAAAATCCGGCATTACCTGGGTGAACGTGAGGTCATCGCTACGACAGTTTCAAATAAGGATTTGCAATCGATTCAAACCTTGTATGCCTTCAACGAAGCCGCTCCATCCAAGGAAGCCACCACCAGCCTCAAACAGCCGGAGCTCAAGAAATCCATTAACCGCAGAGGTGATGCAGACCCAAATGGGGATAATAGCAACTGATCCCATACCATACCATGCAGAGTCAGAAATCGCGAGCCTGGGGTGATAGAAAAGCATGTGGAGATTGTACAGGATGATACTATTCGTTGGTCTATTGACGTTAATACTAAATGGATGTAACAAAGAGATGAACGTTGATGAAACAACAGCCGCAGCCTACGTCAAGGCACAAGGTTATGCCATTGTGAAAAGTAACGGTATAATCGATACTTATACGTTAGAAAAAGCTAAACTATCCGGACCCATGGAGTCGACGCCCTATCAACAGGCCTGGGGGGTTCAAAAGGTGGACCCTGATCCATATTTCGGGAAAATGATAACCGTATACGGATTCACAGTCTCCCACCATCCTTTGGAAAAGATATACCACTCGAACACAAAGGTTTCGATCATGCTCTGTGAAGGCAAGGTGATCGGCGGCACTTCATTTCCTGATGATCATGGAGCCATGATGCGGGCAGGTGCTCCTTACTCGATAGACGGCAAAACTCTGGAGGAAGTCACCGGTATAACTTTTATAGAATGGATGGCAAATTGGAAAAAGAAATACGGCAGTTCCTAAGCAACCTCTCTCCCACACAAATGAGCTGTACAATCCCATCTAAGGAGGTCGATTTTATGTTTCAAACCCAGCATTACGAAGGGAGTCCTGAGGAACGGTACACCTTGCTGCTGAGCCAATTGGAAGCCTTAATTGAAGACGAGCCGGACCTTATCGCCAATCTCGCTAACGCCTCTGCTCTTCTTGGGAAATTTCTGGAAACCATCAACTGGGTCGGCTTCTATTTGCTGAAGGACGCTAACACACTTGTTCTCGGGCCGTTTCAGGGCTTGCCTGCCTGCACCCGCATTGCCTACGGCAAGGGAGTATGTGGAACCGCTGTTGCACACAGACGCACGCAGCGTGTGGATGATGTCCATCTGTTTCCGGGCCA
Source organism: Paenibacillus periandrae (assembly GCF_022458865.1). Classification (GTDB taxonomy): domain Bacteria; phylum Bacillota; class Bacilli; order Paenibacillales; family NBRC-103111; genus Paenibacillus_S; species Paenibacillus_S periandrae. Next base: position 96,365 of record NZ_JAJNMU010000014.1, read on the forward strand.
CATCGCGTGTGATGCTGCTTCAAGGTCAGAGCTCGTCATTCCCTTGTTCCACCACAACACGCTTATAGGTGTGCTCGACATCGATAGCCCTGTAGAAGCCCGGTTCACGGAAACGGACCAATACTATCTGGAGCAGTTTTGTCAGCGCCTTACAGCTGATTGTGCAATTGAACGGCAGGAAGCCGCCGAATGATCATTATCTGTTTGGACAATTGGAGGGATACACATGCACAATGAATACAAGATCGTGGACGCAAAGCTTGAGGATTTGGATGCCATTATCGACATTTATAACTCAACCATAGCCGGGAGACAGGTAACCGCAGATTTGGAGCCAGTGACTGTGGAAAGCAGACTTCCATGGTTTGAGGAGCATTCTCCCGATTTCCGACCTTTATGGGTGGTGAAGCATGAGGAGCAAATAGTCGCGTGGCTGAGCTATCAGTCGTTTTATGGCAGACCTGCCTATAACGCAACAGCGGAGATCAGTGTCTACATCGCCGAGTCCTACAGGTCGAAGGGGCTTGGAGGCCTGTTAATCGCAAAAGCGATTGAGGAGGCCCCCAGACTCCATCTACATACTTTAGTCGGTTTTGTATTCGCACATAACGAGGCGAGTCTGGCGCTACTCCGCAAGTTCCAGTTTGAGCAATGGGGGTATTTGCCGCGGGTTGCTAATTTGGATGGGATTGAAAGAGATTTGGTTATTTTGGGAAAAAGACTCGAATAATTATGGTTCCGTCACGATGTCCGGGTTCGCTAATAAAATTGCCTCTGTGGTATCCCAGAGTCGGGGCAAGAACTCGATCACATCCTTGGCACGGCGGAGGAGCGCAGCCGTTGAGGTGATGCCGAGGTCGCTAATGATCGCATGAAACGCTGGACGGTGTGCATCCAACAGTTCCGGCGGGGCGTCTGCGGCCAGAATCTTGTGGCAGCGGGCAAAGGTCGCGACGATCCAGAAGACCGCTTCGCGATGATTACCGGCCTCTATCAGCTCACGGCTTCCATCGATTGCGACCGATCGCGTCGCAGCGGTAATGTCGGTGCTGAAGAAGAACGGTGTTTGGGCCACGGCCGCAGCGGCGTCGAAGGTTTGTTCAAGCTCAGTGAGATGATGCTCAACACGTTCAGGCGACAGATGAGCGCAGCCAAGCAAATCCAGCAGCTCCAGATATAGATCATCATGACCGTAATCGATAAGCACTTTGCGCGCGGCAAGATAGCGCAGCCGCACAGTAGGATTACGAAGGGCAGCCACCAGCAGGACATGCGTGGTCACGCCTGTCGGAAACAACCAGGACGTCACCTGGTCATGCAGCGGGGCTGTGACGTCGATAGTCTGCAGCCCATGCTCGATCTTTTGCCGAACGTTCTCGCATCGACGGCGCACCCATACCCGATCAGCAAAATGGCGAGATACCTCGGACTGCAAGCTGCGCAAATGTCCGGTAGGGTCAGCAATGATCGTATCCGTACGAAAGCTGCCTGCCAGGTGATAGGACGTCACAACCTCCTCGACCGAGGCGAATTGCTTCCAGGACAAATAAGTAGCCTCTAATAGTGTGCCGCGGTAGATAAATTTCCCCAGCTTAAGTCGAGGCTCATCCTGTGCGGTGACGATCACAACGTCTATATCGGAGGCCGCCGGCAGTTCTGTATCCTCTGACAATCCGATCGTCGAACCGCTGAAATACGCACCTTGAAACCCTTCCTCTCGGCTGGCATGCTGCAGAACCCAATCAGTCGCAGCAGCTCGTGCAGAACCGACTCTCATAGACAACACACCTCACTTTCACCAAGCTTTAAATCCTTAGGATTTGCCATATCAACTACCTCCAGCGAATTATTAAATACGATTCAACCTGATAGCTAAAAATACAAAAATTTTAACAAAAAAGGCCGCATCTCGTTAAGATACAGCCCTTTTTTTGCTTGACTCTATTACCTATGCTTCATCTTGTGCTGTAAATCCAGTTACTCCTTTGCTTTAAATATTTCCCCAATCGCCCCGATACTTCCGAGCGTTTCAATAGCTTTGGTAGGAATGAATATTTTGTTGGCAGGTCCCTTGGAGATCTCGCTCAACGTCTCTAAAGAACGGTACGCAAGCACGTTCTCGTCAAGCCCTGCTGAACGCAGCAGCTCTATCCGATTTTTCTCCGCTTCGGCAATCGCATGGATCGCTTTTGCCTGTCCTAATGCCTCAAGCTCCTGAGCTTGGCGCAAGCCCTCAGCTTGACGAATTCTAGCTTCCTTATCCCCTTCAGCCTTGAGGATTTTCCCCTGCTTGTCGCCTTCTGCCCGTAGAATCATATCCTGCTTGGCAGCTTCCGCTTCCAGGACAATCGCACGTTTACTACGTTCCGCCTTCATCTGTTTGTCCATCGACTCTTGAATATCGAGCGGCGGTTGAATATCGATAACTTCGACACGCTCGATACGCACGCCCCATTTTTCCGTTGCTTCATCCAGCGCGATCCGAATTTCACTGGATATTTTCTCACGTCCGGATAAGGTTTCATCCAGCTCCAGCTTACCGATAATCTGCCTCATGGTCGCTGTACTAATATTACGAACCCCATACACATAATCCGAAATTCCATACGTAGCCTGCTCAGGACCTACCACCTGATAAAAAATGATCGTATCGATCTTCACCTGAACATTATCCTTCGTGATCACCGTTTGTGGTGGAACATTCGCCTGCTGTACACGTAAATCGTGATGTACACGAACCTGATCGACAATCGGGATCAAAATATTCAGTCCTGGCGTCAACAGTCTGTTATATTTACCAAGTCTTTCGACAACAGCAACACGCTGCTGCGGTACGATTTTAACCGTTAATGCAACGAATACAATGACAAGAATCAGAATAATAATAGCAACTGTAGCACCCATTATGAAATACCTCCCCATTTTTGAACCTCTATTATTGTATTACCGCGCTCGACAACAATGACAATTTCATCCTTTAACAGCTGTTCATTCGAAGAAGCACTCCAGGTTTCATTGCCGACCTTCACAATCCCATGCTTGCCTGGTTCGATAGTCTCCAGCACAATCCCCTGCTTGCCAATCATCTCGTCAATAACGTCCTTAAATCCTCTCGATGCACGAAAGCGGCGTGTGAGCGGTTTCGTAAAAAAGGTGAGAATAAGAGCTGTCAAACAACCTGCCAATATTTGCAGCACAAATGCATCAGGAGCTATCCAGGCCACAGCAGCAGCCACAACCGCGCCGAGTCCAAGCCAAAGTAAGTAAAATGTGAATGTCAGCATCTCCACAACCAGCAGTACCCCGCCAATGATGAGCCAGATCGACCATAATTCCATTTTATACACCACCCCTCTTGCCTTCCTAATTATCGTTCATTAGTGCCTTACACTAGTTTATTCGCTAACAAGTAGCTTCTTTCCTCTTTTCTATGGAGAAACAGTGCAAATTTACCAACAAATTGCGACAAGTTGCATGTGTCATGAGAAAATAAAGTATTTTCTTTATTTTTCGGATTGAGGCTGTCCGCTTCATTGCATATAATGAAGGTACCACCCTTCGGGGAGATCATTAAGGGAGGCCGTGATGAACGAGACCGCATTTGACGAACCATTATTTGCAAGCTTAAAGCCGGGCTTAACCTCGTTCTGTTACCGAATGCTAGGCTCCATGGACGATGCGGACGATGCCGTTCAGGAGACGAGTATTCGGGTCTGGCAGAGCTGGAGCACGTTCAGACAGGATTCCTCGTTCAAAACTTGGGTCTATCGGATTGCCTCCAACCTGTGCTTGGACAAGCTGAGACAATCCAAACGCCGCGCGCTTCCCGTTGACCTGTTCGACCCGGCCGTCGCCATCGTCGAGCCGCGCGACACGCTGCCGGACTCTGCCTGGATCTGGCCGTCTCCCGACTTTGGGGGCAATCCGGAGGATCGGCTCGTCCGCAGAGATACCCTTCAACTGTGCTTCATCGCTCTCCTGCAGACCTTGCCTCCGCGGCAGCGCGCGGTACTCATTTTGAAGGATGTATTTGAATGGTCCTCCAAGCAGATCGCGGAAACGTTGGCGATGTCGCCGGCAGCGGTGAACAGCGCCTTGCAAAGAGCCCGAGAGACGATGGACCGGGCGCAGCTTCGCTCGGATGAGCTCAGCAGCATGGACGTTCAACCGGAGCAGCAGTTGCTGTCCCGGTATGTGGAGGCCTTCGAGCAATTCGATATTGCTGCGCTCGTCGCGTTGTTCCACGAGGAAGGCTGCATGTCGATGCCGCCCTTCGAGATGTGGATCCGCGGCAAGGAAGATTTGTCCGCCTTCTATTCGCTTACTCGCTGGCATTGCGAAGGTTCGCGATTTGTGCCCATTACGGTAAATGGCGGTTATCCGGCGTTGGCCCAGTATATGCCGGGCAAAGAGGGCTCTGGTCTGGTACCCTGGGGCATCCACGTCATCGAAACCAAAGAAAATCAAATCCTGCACGTTCAAAACTTCATTCAAACGCCATTATTTTCGCGATTTGGGCTGCCTGAGCGAATTGACCAATGAATTTCGTCATTGGCTTACGTCTATACCGAACAAAACTAATCATCGCGAAGAAGACGCCGGGGAAGATGCCCGGCGTCTTTCTTTTTGAACCCTAGTACGAGCGTGCTCTCCGTTAGCCTTAACCTTGTGCCGCATCCATGTTCATGTAGTTAATGGCCCACAGATGGCCGTCCAAGTCCACGAAGCCCCAATGATACATGAACCCATGATCTTCAGGTTCAGCGTGCAATTTCCCGCCCAAGGAGACCGCGGTATTCACGATTTCATCGACCTTTTCCCGGCTCTCGAAGGCCAATGCGATCGTCATCTGCGCATACTTGCTCGTATCGACGGATTCCTTCTCCGTGAGCGTATTAAAGAATACTTGATTGATCAGCATGACCTGCAGGTTGTCGCCGATCACGATAGCTACCGAATTCTCGTTATCGGGGAATTGCGGGTTGAGTTCGAATCCGAGTCCGGTGAAGAACGCTTTCGATTGTTCTACGTTTTTTACAGGCAGGTTGAAGCTCGTGAATGCGGACGTTAATGCCATTTTCAAAACACCTCTTCGTCAAATTGGTTTGTGTTCATTTATGCCTTCGTTTATATAGACGACAGCCGATCCGGGAATTCATCGGTCTCATGGATTCGGAAGCGTAAACCGAAGTACGAAAGAAAGTTCGAAAACGTCGTTTTTTGGCCTATTTTTTAATCGCATTCTACTTCAGAGAGACAAGATAGTCGGCAAGTTGATCGAAAGTACCCTCAAGACCTTGTTGAAGCATTGGAGCCATACCGTTGTAGGTTTCTTGTTCCTCAGCGGAAGCGTTCACAGGGCCACCTTTCAGTTTTAAAACAGTTTTACCTTCGTCATCTTCTAGCGTGATGATATTCATAATTTCAAGTGGCCAACTCGCGCTAAAAGGCGCTCGGACCGTATTGCCTTTCTCATCGGAAAAGGATTGGATATAAGCCACTTTCTCAGGTTCGACAACCTCTTGGTATGCAAATTTCCCCCACAAAACGTGATCTCCGTCAGGAGACGTCTGAAAACCTAAAAACTCGCCACCTGATCGAGCGTCCATTTTGACGACTTCGAGGGTGAACCCCTTTGGACCCCACCATTTCGCGAAATGCCCAAGCTCTGTCCATGCTTTAAATACGAGTTCGCGAGGGGCATCGAATGCACGCGTAAATGCAATTTCGAACGATTGATTCAGATTGTTATCCATGAAAATCCTCCTTGTTTTTTGAAGTGGATTATTCCCCTACTTTGCTACAGAGTGTTTGAAGCCTGAACCAGAAGATCGGCCAGGAGATCGTAATCGGGTGTATCCTCTTTACGGATTTTTAACCATTTCCTCTCTTCTGGCCCTTCAAATCCTTTCGGAAACGTAAGACCGGAAGCATTCATGATCATGAATGCAATGGTATCCTTCGATGGTGATATAACCGCCGCATAGTGTCCATTTTTCAGGAAATGGGGCTTCTTGTACTGAATGCGTTCCTCGGCTTCCGGAATAACCTGATGGACCATCTGGCGTAGTTGGTTGCTGACCTTGATTTGCCATGGTTGACCAAGGTTCTCGATAAATGCGGAAACTTCCTGATTCATCATTTCTTTTGCCGCTCCTTTTCACAGTTTATTTTGGAAAGAGTTAGAGACTGGACGAAAATTTTCACGTTCTCTTGTATGAACTGATCGAGACTGATATCAGGATAATTGTTACCAGCTTCCAAATCGTTAATGAACGCGCCATATTGAGCCATCAAGAATGTAAACGCCTGCATGGTGGGGTTCGTACAGACTATATTTCCTTTTTCGCACATCGATATAAAGTAATCTGTCAGATACGTCAACAGTTGGCGAGGATGTTGCAGTCGACGTTCTTTAAATCCGGGGATATGGACCTCATCTTTTAAGGCGATCAGAATCAGCTTTCGGTCTCGGTTCATGATGTCATGATACTTTTTACTGATGGCTAGTAGGTCGATCTCTAACTCCCATACAATCTGCTCGTTGAAGAGTACTCGCATCTCTTCGGCATACTGAAATCGTTCAAGGGCGGCTTCAAGCAAATTTTGCTTGCTACCGAAATGTCGAAAAAGCGTCTTTTCGCTTAAATCGGCAGATGAAGCGATTTCCTCTGTCGTAACGCCGTGGTAGCCTTTCTCCGAGATTAGGTCGATCGCAGCCCGTAACAATTTCTCCGTGCTCCCTTGCTTAGTTTGACGCATGATCAACTCCCTTTCTGTAGATTACCAAATGTCTGTCAGTGGTGACTGACATTATAATATTACAAATTTATCCTCACGTCAAGAGGCCTGCACCTCGCTTGTTATGAAAAAACCTCCCGCAAATCGTAAAGCTATTAGTAATGGCCTATGTATGCAAGATTTCTCGAAGCACTTGCTGAGAAGGCTGCGATTGTTTCCCGTTAGATTTCAGGCTAAATGCAAACGGCGCGCCGATTGCGTATCGGCACGCGTTAGCTGTATCGTCTATGAAGTTTATCCTTTAACTGCTCCCAGCATAGCCCCCTGAATAAAATATTTTTGCACAAAGGGGTACACGACCAGAATGGGCAAAATCGCAATGAATACGACCGCATACTTCACATTTTGAGCCATAACGGAGCTATTTTCCCCTGCTCCCATCTCTGTCGTTTGCGAGGACATGTCGCCTTGAATAACGATGTTCCGCACAATAATTTGCAGCGGGTACAGCTGCTTTTCATTCAAGTAAATTAAAGCGGGGAAAAAGCTGTTCCAGTGCGCCACCGCATAAAAAATGAACATCGTGGCCATCACCGGCATCGACAGCGGCAGCACAACCTGCAGCAGGATCCGCCATTCACTGGCCCCATCTACAGTAGCCGATTCATGGAGCGCATTGGGAATTTCTGCAAAAAAGGTTCTCATCAGTATCATGTTAAACACATTGATCGCCGTAGGAATCAAGATAGCCCAGATCGAATTGACCATCCCAAGCGAATGGACAACCATATATCTCGGAATCAACCCGCCATCAAAAAACATCGTGAACACAACGAAGAAGGACAGCAGCGCTTTGCCATACAAATAGTTTCTCGACAAGGGATAGGCACAAAGTGTCGTCATGATCAAATTCACACACACACCCAGACACGTGTACAACAAGGTGTTGCCATATGCGCGTAGTATCGAAGGATCGTCCAACACGACGCTGTAAGCCTTCAACGTAAGCTCAATGGGATAAAGGAAGACGTCCCCTCTTTGCACAGATAACCCTGAGCTTATGGAAACAATTCCCATATAATACAAAGGATACACCGTGATAATAATGACTACGAGCATAATGATTACATTTACTACATCAAAAAGACTATACTTCTTCAAGCTCATCGGCTGCACCTCCTGAACTAAATACCCGAACGGGCTTAAATTGGTTAAAATAAACGGGTTCCATTCACTTTTTTCGAAATGCTGTTAGCCGACACAATAAGTACAAGCGATAGCACCGATTGAAAAATACCTACAGCCGCTGCAAAGCTGAAGTCTGCGTCTATGAGTCCTCTTCGATAAACGAAGGATTGGATCACATCGGCTGTTTCATAAGTAGGACCGCTATATAACAAAATAATTTTCTCAAAGCCTACGGATAACATGTGACCGATCGTTAGCAAGAATAAAATCGTGGCCACAGTAGAAATGCCCGGAAGCGTGATATGCCGAATTTTATGCCACCGATTAGCACCATCAATCGTTGCTGCTTCATAGAGCAGCGGATCAATGGAAGCCAGAGCAGCCAAATAAATAATCGAATTCCAGCCCATGCCCTGCCATATTTCCGAGCTGATAAAAATCGTCCGGAACCATTCCGGCAGCGACATGAAGGTCTTGGCCTCCATACCGAACATATGAGTAATCTGATTGATCAATCCGGTTGTTGACAAGAAGTTAACCAGCATGCCCGCTACGACTACCGTAGATAAAAAGTGCGGCACATACGTGACAGTTTGAATCACTCTTTTAAATAGCTGAACTCGGAGCTCGTTCATTAGAATCGCGAATATGATGGGTGCCGGGAAATAAAAAATCAACGAGTAGACATTGATCATTAACGTGTTGCGGACAACCTTCCAAAAATAAGGATCTGTCAAAAACTGCTGAAAATACTTCGTGCCCGCCCACGGACTGGCGAAGAAACCCTTCATAATGGAGTATTCCTGAAAAGCCATTAAATTGCCAACCATTGGCGCATAATGAAAAATCAGAAAATAGATGAACGGGAGCGCAAACATCGTATAAAGAAACTTGCTTTTATTCAGCTTCTTGAGGGTCACTGTCCATCTATTTTTGCGGACGGCGACGTGCTGGGGCGGCAGCTTCTGGTGATCGATCACAGTTGATATAACAATCCACTCCTTTATTTAGAAAGTAAAAGGAACCAAGGCCCGTAACCTGAGACTTGGCTCCCTCTAGATCTGCTCCTTATTTCACTCTGGCTAGAGCATCATTATAAATTTTTTCGATATCGCTGGCCCCTTTATCCTTACACTGCTTGATAAAATTATCCCAATCGTTCAAAGCCCCATCGGTCATAATATATTTATCCATATTTTGCGTCATAAAGGCATCCAATTGTGTTCTCAATTGTTTTAATTTCTCGCGCTCATCTTTGTTAAACGGAGGATCAAACGACTGTCTGAAGGCAAGACCATCGGTTAAAGCCTTCAGATTCTTATCTCCCCATTCGAGGAATTCCTTAGGCTGTGACGCAATACTCGGATTGTCATCCGCATACAGACCCAAGCCCAAATAACCTAGGCCAAGCGCAGATGCCATAGCACGGTATGGGTCCGGCTTATCTTTAAACTTATTCAGGGTAGCATCGGAAATTTTGTACACGTTATTCGCGAAGGTGTAATCGGTGTTCTCTACGCCCCAGCTCGTCAGCTTCATGCCTTCATCGCTGTACATCCAATCGATAAATTGGATCACTTGATCCGGATTTTTGATTTTGGCACTGATCGCATAGGATTCACCCAGATGGTCTAATTGGTACACGGCATTTCGTTTAACTCCTTTATCGCTCTCCATCGTAGGCAGCAGGTCAAACTTGGCTTCAGGCTCCTTCTTTTGCAGAGCGAGGTTGAAATTCGTTGCAAATCCATTATTGTCCTGGAAGAACAAGGACTTGCCTGAGCTTAGCTTCTCCTGCCAAATTTGCGATGTGGCTGTTGCGTAATCAGGGTCCAGCAGCTTTTCCTTATACAGCTTATGCAGGTATGTCACGGCATCTTTAAATTCGGGCATCGCCGGGCCGAATTTGTATTGCTTCAGCTTCGGATCATAGTATACCTTTGTGCCGTTAATATTCGTGTAACCGCTGCCAAATCCAAAAGCAATCGGATTGAGCAGATTTTCTGTTCCTGTCAGGCCATTCGCAGCGCGGCTTGTGAAAGGGAACGTGTCGGGATAGGCTTCTTTAAATTTCTTTAACACCGTATAAAGCTCCTCGTAGGTTGAAGGCGCCTTCAAATTGAGCTTGGTCAATAAATCAACACGGATCATCGGTACCTGACCTGCCTGAACCGCCCACTTTTGCACCAATGGAAAGCCAAACAGCTTGCCGTCAAATTTGTTTTTGTTAATTTCCGGGTGCTCTTGTAGAATTTTTTTGAAGTTCGGCATCTTCTCCAGATAAGGCGTCAAATCCAGAAAAATACCTGAATCTGCAAAGTTGGACAGATCATCCTGCTTCACCATAATAACGTCCGGAATACTGTTCGTCGCGATCAAGGTTTTCTTTTTATCATCGTAGTTGCTTTGAGGTGTACTTTGTAATTCCAGCTTCACATTTTTCTTTTTCAAAATTTCCTGAACGGCTTGTGAATCGGATACCAATGCCTGAGACGGATGCTCATATCTCATCCATGATAAAACGAGAGGCTTGCCGCTATCCGCCGGTTTGGCCGCTTCTGCCGGCTTGGCTGTTTCCGCTGGTTTAGCTACCTCGGCTGGCTTCGCAGTTTCCCCGCAGCCGGCTAGCAGACCTCCTAATAAAGCAACCGCACAGCCCGCCCCTACATATCCCTTTTTTCCCTTTTGCATGTGTCTTCCTCCTTAGTTTTTTCGCAAAAAATAACTTCGTAGGGCTGAACATCCTGTACTCGCTTGTTGACACTTTCAGCATAAGGGCTGCAGACTGCCTTTGAATATAACCAAAAGGGAATAACGTAAGCCGTTATTCCTCCTCAGGTTCGATGATTCATTTTTCCCCTATGAACTAAAAAGTCGCTTTAAGTCTGGAGCTTGGCCTGTGTTCAGGCATCCTTGCGATAATGGGCATTCCGGTAATCCATGGGGGATATGCCTTCGTGTTTTTTGAAAATGCGCAAAAAGGTGGTGCGGCTCTCGATTCCAATCTGCTGGGCGATATCGCCGATTTTCAGATCTGTATTCAATAACATTTCTTTCGCTTTGGACATCCGAATCAAGCTGATATAATCCGTAATACTTGTACCTGTGATTTCTTTGAAAATGCGGGAAATATATTTGGAAGAGAGACCTATTTCATCAGCAATACTTTCCAGATATAAATCTTTGGCATAATTGTTTTCAATATGGCTCGTGATCAGAGATATGACGGTCACCGCTTTGCGCTCCGGCTTCACTACCGTCTCGGTAATAATTTGCTCATAAAAAATGAACAATCGCCGTGTTCGTTCTGCCAGCTCGTAGGGTGACATATTTTTGTCGGTCAGCGCCATATAATCCTCTTCTGTCAGCAGCGAATACGTGCTCACCTGTCTTTCCGTCAAATAACGATTGCCTGTATTGAATAGCTCAGCCAACAAAGCCCCCAGATAGGTGTAGGAGACGCCTCGTTCCTGATTGATGCGGATGAGACCCTCCACTTCGGTAATAAGCAGCTCCAGATCGCCTGACTTCAGAGCATTCACCACTTTATTTTCATCCAAAAATGAATAATAGTAGTTTTGCTCAATCGCCAAATCGGTGGCATCCATAATCGACATTTCCGAATCTCTCAAACTCTGCATGGCCGTAACGGCATCGCTATACGATTTTTTAACATCATTGACCTTACTGTATGGCTTACCAAGACCAATAATAAGCTCGCAATAAATCATATCGTATTCAAAGGTTTTCTTGATCGTCTCCAACGCCCGGTTGAGTGAAGCTCGTTCATTATCCTGCTTGAGATTAACGACACAGACGTACAAATTCTGATCGTGTTCCATTAAATAGCTATTCACATACTGCTGCATAATACCCTGTAGAACCTTCTTCATTTTCTCGATAATCATGAGCCGGTCTGCTTCTAAGATATCGTGATAAAACCGCTCCTTGTATTGAAAGAGGAAGCAGCAGCATAAGTAGGTCCCGCTCTGAAACCCGATCTCCTCCAGCATTTGCTTCATCGGTTTTTTTTGCGTCCAGGGGTTGCCCTTGATCAGACTGGAGAAAAATTGATCCAGCAGCTCGTTCGAATACATGCTCAGCTTCTGGTTTGTATCATAATTTTGCTGCACCAGCTGATGAATACGACTTCCGATCACTTGAAATTCATCTCGTCCGCTGCCGATTTGGCTGCCTTTTTCACTTTGCAGCAAAATATCTCTTATATTTTTGATCGGATTATAAATGTTGACGCTAAAGCGGAAGGAAAATAAGATCCCGATCACGACCAGGCTGATACAGATCCACCAAATCAGGCTAAGAATGCTGGAGGATTCATTGTTAAAGGAATGCGTTGGCGTGATTGAATAATAGTCCCATCCGTACGTATCTGATGAAATCCGCACAATCATGGACTGGGTTTGGTCGACCTTGGCATATACCGTCTGGACGGGCCCCTGCTCAAAGAGGCTCCTGATCTGCTGAATCGTGCTCTCCTTCCACGCGCCGCCGTTTAATAGTGTATGATTATTTTTATCTATAATGACGTAAGCCGTCGAGGGGAACAGCGAGTTGTTAGTCAAGGTTGTCATGATTGACTGTACCGATATCATCGTGACCATAGCAGCCAGCTTGCCATTGAGATATTGCGTCGTCACGCTTGGAATGACCATCTTGTTCGAGCTTTCCGCATAACGGGAAACCATACTTGGCGGCAGCAGCTCAAAGAAACCGCTCCTCTGGATTCTTTCTCTCCAGTACTGTTTATTATAAGCGTCCAGATGATACGATTTATCAAAAAACGTCTCGAAATTGATCGCACCTTCACTTGTATACACTTTTTCATCGTCTATATACAAAAATATATTATCTATAAAAGAACTCACCATATTCTGGTTCGCCGCTATCGCTCGCACAATAAAAGGTAAGCTCGCTTTTTCCTGATCGGTAAGCACCGAATACGGTTTGATCGTTTGGCTCACGACATCGCTGATAAGTAAATTATTGTTGGTCGATTGGGCCATGCCTAAATAAACATCGATCGTTTTGGAGGATGACTTCAGATTGACAACGAGCTTCTCTGAAACTTCCTTTTTAATCAGCTGATCCACATTAAAAAATACGATCAATCCGATAATTACGATTGGAATTAATAGGGAAAGGAAATATAGCAGAATCTTTAGAAAAAGCTTATTCTGGGTATTGGGCAGCTTGACCCGGTACATAGACATCCCCCTTTTCTCTCTAATGTAATCGATTTCATACACTTATTATAGGCTGTCTCCAGCTCTAATTACAATAAAAAAGAAATTAAAGAAAACCTGGGGAAGGTTCTCCGCCAGGTTCATGGGTCTGTTGCGCTATGTATGTGAATTGCCGGGAGACCATTTTATAAACCCGCTGTTAATTAGTTAACTCCTCTGTAAGCTTGATCACATAATCGGTCAGCTCTTGGGATACGGCTTCATGGTAAGCAACAAAAAAGGGCCCTATCCCATTAATGAGATTAGCCCTCTGTATGCTTGGCTCGTTATACAGTTCACCCGCTTGTTGCGCACCCTTTCCTGCTAACCTGTTATGATTGGAATAGGCCTATTCCTCAGGCTGTCCTGACGCCTTGCGAAGCTCGTTGGCCAAACGGTGGCATTCCTGCCGGGACCCAGGATCATCCACAGCTTCATAGGCTGCTTTCAGAAAAGCGATGATTTTATTAGCATCATTCGGAACTAGCATAAAGGGTTCAACCTCGCTTTCTGCATCACATGAGAGATCCCAGTTATTCAGGCCCCATTTGTTAATAATCGCAATCAGCTTTGCGGCATAGCTCGGATCTGTTGCGTAACCAGCCGTTTGCAATGCCTGGGCAGCACCCTCGTAATCTTTATCGGCACATCGGTCAAAAAAACCAGCTCTCGCATAACGTCCATTTTCGATTAAAAACTGCGAATGATCCCATACACTGCCGATCCAATCATCATACACGCGGAAGCCATCCGTCACATTCAGCCAATGACCGTTAATATACTCCTGTGTTTCCTGCAGCTGCCCGGAACCTTTAATGCCAAACAGATTGTTACCGGGTGCCGCTGCGCCCCAACCGCTTTCCAGTGCACCTTGGGCTATCGTAATGCTGGCCAAAATCCCCGTACGCTTCATTTCTTCAACGGCCCAAGGTGCGAGCTTGGCAATAAAATCTTGTGGGTTCATCCGTTGCGCTCCCCCTTCTCCTTGGATTCGCTAAGCTCTGGTGGGTGAATGGATTTATTTTGCAAATGCCCCGCCGCCGCTGCCACCAGAAAAGAGTTAGCAAAATTAAGCATATACAGCCGCCAATCGCTGCCGTTCGCGCCAATAGCGAGCTGTGAAGCGAGCAATATCGCGTAAGCAACTATCACTGCGTATATATCGGTAGGCATCCTCAGCCAGCGATCCACTTGGTTTTTCGTATACTGCACAATAAAAAAAGTCAACAAAGAAGCCCCGCCCATAGCAGACAGAGCCTCCCATGTAAAAAATTGATTTTCCATCCTGTCACTCCTTTCCTCCCTACTCTATGTTATACAGCTATCACGGGGTCGTATTGAGGCCTCCCTTAATAATAAAACCGATAATAGCCAGGATGATCGCTCCAATAACGGTAGTCGCCAGCCAGCTGGTCAACTTATCGATCTTATCCAGCCGCCGATGCGCCGACTTCGTTGACTCCATCGCTTTCTTGGCAATCGTCTCGACTTCTTCCAGCTTTTTGGACATATCCTTGAGGGTATCCATTTTCGTAGAAAGCTCCCGCAAATCAATTCTCACATTGGTTAGCTGATCCTGAATCTTCTGAGCTTCTTCCATTTATTCTCCTCCTCCTCCACCAACTTTCTTGTGAAAAAAATAGCCCCGCTAGGGTGCAGGGCCGTTGTATGCGTATATTCAAAAAGATTACTTGGACCAAGTCACCGATTCGATGTCATCCAAGCTATTGGCTGACAATACTTGTGACTTTAATGTCCAGTACTTGGTTATTAGACTATTTTTGTGGGTTAATCCATCCGCATATACTTGTTTAAATTGATTTATCGTATGCGGGACGGGTAGCCCTGATGCTTTCCAGTAGATTTTCTCTGTAACGATTTCAGCCATGATCGCATTCAGCATTCCACCCAAATTGGTCTGTGCTTCGTAGTCAAAATCGTAGGTGTGTTCGTCTTCGAGTGCATTTGAAGTAAAACCGGACAATATAGCGGCATTGCAGGCATTATTTAATATGGATATTTTGGATTGTCGAATGTCCTCCAATATATATGAAGCTGCACGGCCTTCCCCCCATGTCTCAGTCTCGAGATTAAATTGAGGTTTGTAGAGTCCTTCTGGGGGCCTGATCGAGACTCTGTGTCCTACTACTACAGGTGCGATAGGTTCTGAAGGCTTCTCAGCCTCGCCTTCTTCGTTAGAATCAGGTAACTTGTATAAAGGAAATACACCTGTTTCGTTGTCGTCCACTAATGTTACGTCCGTCATATATCCGTCAAGATTGATTATGATTGCTTCTTTCATGGTAGACCTCCTTTATTGTTCAGCAAGAAATGAAATATTACTTAATGAAAAAGACATGTTGTTCCCAGAAATAAACATGACACGTCCGTCATCGAAAACTTGTGCTGTACCTATCACAGTACCATCACCTGAATATACAGCAAATAATTCACGGGATGACGGTCTATAACCCTGTGGTAGGACAAAGATGGGCACATTTGTTGAAGCTGTGCCTGACTTAATAGCCCCGCGAAGCCTAACAAACCCATTAGCTTTATAGTAACTTGCTGTTGCAAAAAAAGAGCCAACGTTAACCCACCCATTTAACAATGTTGGCGTGATCCATTGTATTTTCTCTTTCTCTGCCTTCGTATTCTCCAGCACTCCTACTCTGGTTGTCACATCCGCTTGATTATCTGCCAGCATATCGACAACCGTTTTGAGATTGCTGGCGTACACACCTTGGATGGATTGAACGTTGCTGGTTAGGCTGTATTGATCGAGCGCGAGATAGGTGACGGTATAGGATGCTGATAGATCATAGTCACCCCAATTTGTGTAATATCTATCATTGCCATAATTGGATACATCGGCAGATATAGTTGACCATTTCGCATCCAGCATACCATTCTTGTAAATTGCAAATTTCTTTGCCACCCTGTTTTTGAGTGGACTTCCGGGAGCTATACGATTTATTTGTGCTGTATTACCCGTGGACCAATAGAGATCAGCCCTTTCCCTCACAATCATCCCATTGCCTACCTCGATATGATTCAGCCCTTCGTGTAGTGTGATATCGCCCTCTACAGCGATTTCCTCCACTGTTGGTGTAACTAGTTGGTATTGGAGTTTGTAGGGTTTCACGCTTGGTGGGCGATTTGTCGGATTTGAAGCATAAGTAATATCAGTATACCACTGTGAATCCAACGGCACAGCACCTATAGTATACCAATACTTGTTGCCCGAACCTGTATACGGTGCTGGTGATGCTGTGTTAGTAGACGACATCTTCCACCCATTGAAATACGCCCGTATCTCTTCGGTAGACGGTGTGTAGGATTCTCCCCACCCACTATCAGTGTCGGCAATGGACAAATAAACAATGTTACTGACACTACCATCTATATAACTTCTATCCATAGCGCCTTGAACACCTGCGCCTGTACCAAAAATAGTTGTTTGAAGCGGTTTTCCATCGTACTTTACTGTGTTGTGGGATATAACCCCTCCATTAGAGCTAATCATATTGCCAGATGAAGTAAACTTAACAGTTTTAAATCCCGATTGATCACTATCATAAAGCCAAGTTAAACTCCCATCCAAGTCCATCCACTTTATTCTTGATAGCTTCCAATACTTTCCGTCCCTCTTATACAGCGTATCGAAAATCGTGTTATCCATATTAGAAGCAAGCTGCACGTTAGGGAAGAACAGATAATCGTCTGCTTTGGGTTTGAATGGTAGGGCTGTTGATCCAATGTTGAGCATGAGGTTGTCTGTATAAAATGAACCCGTTGTTGGATTGTTTGTTGATACCTTGATAAATTTAGTACCTGTCGGTGCTATGACAGATATATTGCTACCACTTGATGGCACATAATAAAACGATGGCGCGCCTATGTTGACTTTATTTAAATCCAAAAACTCCATATATAATTGTGGATGAGTGAAAGTGCCTGATAGCGTATAAGAAACACCTTCCATTGCATCTACGATAACATTGGATGCTTGATAGTTTGCTGTGGCAGTTTGCTCTAATCGATACGGTTTTGTAACTGTGACTGTACTAGCTAAATTCCATTCACTGAACGGCGGCAGCAAGTTTTCCCCTTGTTTAATCACATATGGATTCACAATCGACTTCATGTCATCCACGTAAGGATATTTGGCTGCGATTTGTGCGGCTGTCATGCCTGCAAGTGCGTTATACTCGGCTTGGGTTATGTTGTACAGCCTAATCCCATCGAAAAATCCAGTTGCCCCTGCACCTCCTGTTACAATCGCACTCACTCTTGCACTCGTGGTTCCAGTACCAAAGGAAGAAGGTTGAATACCCGTCCAAACAAAATTCATTTTACTTGTATCGGTAATCAATTGCGATGTAGTCTCGCTACTTCCAGTGCCTCCTGTTGGGAACAACGTTAGTTTTACATTGGTTCCCGTTCCGTTTCTTATAAATCCTGCTAGAAGGTAATATTTAGTAGTATCAATACTTGGAATTACCTCTTTGCGAAATGCCCCATACGTCGATCCCGAAACCGTAATTTTCAAGGCATTAGAACCATAAATGGCGTTGGCTGTATCTAACGCAAGGGTAGATGCTTCCGCTGTCCACTTACTTATGTCCTCACAATTCCCGTCCCTACCCAGCAAATTAATCAACGTACGCCCCGTGATATTCAGCAGGTTATACGGTGTATTACGTGGCACAGTCACTATCTGGTGACCATAACCAAGGTTGAGCGGTGTAGCTGCTGGGCTTGTGGAAACAACCGAATCCACGTAAGCAGTCGTAGCTATTTGTGCATTGTTGGAACCTGCCGTAGCCGTGGGTGCAGTGGGCACACCCGTTAAAGCAGGAGAGACCAGCGGTGCCTCGGTCTGCTGAAAGGTTAACGCTGTAGAACCCAGTATTACTGTACCGGTATTGGTCATTCTCCATAGGGTTTGTCGGCCCACCGTTCCCTCACGAACAAATACCTCAACACCATTGGCAAGCTTTGCTGACGTATCGGCATCTGCTGCCCGTGCCCAAGCTCCAGCCTTTACGACATAGATACCATTTTGGCTGTCTGTGTTTTGATTTTTAACCAAAATACGATCTTCAGCAGTAACAGCAATACCATTAATCGTTTGGGTTCCAGACAAAGTGATATTCTCCGTAGTTCCAACACGCACATCAGATTTCACAGACAGCGATTGTATGGAGGTGATCTCAGCTGATTTCTCCTGCAGCTCCTTCAAAGCCTCATACGTCCTGTTCTGCGTCCAGTTCAGCCAATCAGCAGGCGGTTTCTCACCGGGCTTCCAGCCTTCGTTGCGTTTTGTCAGAGGCGGCTCGATACCGGCTGCTTTCCATTCGGGTAGTTCTTTATTAAAAGCCATGCTATCCACGCTCCTTGTTTATATAGGTAATTCCGTTTCTACAGAAGGGGTGAAAACCGCGCCTAACGTGCCGCCTGTAGTCTGATCGGTATCGGCAAAACCGACAGCTGTATCCGTCTCAAGCTCTTCACCACTGGCTAATGAAAAGGTTCCCTGCAGCTCAACGGCATCAACCCTTACACCAGCGGCAACAGTTCTCTGAATAATACGTGCAAATTGCCTCAAATCGATTTCCGAATCACTAATCCTACTTAATGGAAGTCTCAGCAGCGAGATCGCAGCAGGCTCGGGCTCCAGGGTCTCGGTATATTTCTCCTTAATTTCAATCTCCGAATACTCAGCTTTGACAGCCAAAGCTATGACGCGGATTACCGTATTGATGTCTCCCCGAGATAAGTTCCGGGCAATTTTGGTTTTGATCAAGATCCGGTATACCTGATCCGATGCCGCTCCTCGCGGTTGTGCAACATTTTGGCCTATGCCATCCAGCGTTGTGCCCTCAGCCAGATCAATATCCCGCCATTTTTCCATCGTATCCAAGGTTTGCAATAAATCATTCAGCTGATCATTTATGATCGACAGCAGCTTGCCGATGTTGCTCTGCGGGCTTTTATTGTAGTTATCCGTTAATAGCCTCAGCATATCGCGAACATTAAGCATGGCTGACCACCTCAATATCACTGTGAATCACCTGAGCTACCTGATTGCTGGAAATCACAATATTGTCCGATGTATAGCCACCAGCTGCTGCCATTTGCAGATTCACGTCCTCAACACCCTCAACTTTGTAGATCGCGCTAATCAGCTTCGTATAAATGACGTCACTACCCATAGCCAAGCCGCTGTATAACGATCCATCACTGTCCTCTCCACCAATGTACCGAATGACAGCCGAGCGTATTTGTGCGTTACCATCTGCAGGAAATTGCGCATTGGTCCTGATGTTCGCACGCACATGAATGGCAACCTCCTCGGCATAACTGAATTTGATCGTATGAGGAGCTCCAGACAAATCGGTCACTGTACGTGACACGCCACCGTAGGACTCAATGCCAACAGCCTTCGTATCTAAAATACTTTGTGCAATCGCATCCGTATCGCCTCCCAGCACATAAGCCTCAAAGCTTTTGCCTGGCCGCCCTTCCGTATCTGTGAGCAGCGAAGTGTTTTCGATGATCGTTGCAGCACGAACACCGGGAACACGCAGCAATGCACCTCGAATCGAATCAAGGGTACCTGCCCCGCCTCCAGATACGGAGAGTGTGAATCGTTCACGAAATTCGGGATCGGTCTCTTTTTCCCTGCCGCCAGCAGCAGCCACAGCATTCGTTACAGAGGTCACATTCGGATTCGGATTCACAATTTCAATGATTGTTCCTGCTGCTACATTACCACGAGCCCCAGCGACAGAAGCACGAATAGCTCCAGTTCCCAAGCCCGTCCCATCGAGGGTCACACTGTTTACTGTTGCAAAATAAATCCCGGTTTGGGTACGGACGGCAAACCCAGCGGGAATCGTATACCCTGCTGTCCCGACAAAATTCACGGTGCCCGAAGCATATTGTTCAGCAATTCTTGTAATCCCGACATGAGGTCCGAGACGATCCTGCTGGACCCCCTGTGCCGTGTTAATATATGCGGAAAAATACACATCCTCCGCCTTCTCCCAAGGTTTACTCAGAAACCAGGCAAAGATGCGCAGCAAAATGCCCAAAGGTGATCTCTCCGAGGTATTGACGGTTTCCCCATAGGCTACCCGCGCTTTTGCTTCCATTTCTACGATCAGATCGGCATACCTTTTTCGTTTAAAGCCCTGACTATCCAACATCCCGAATCACCTCGCCCTCAACTTTTTGACCATCAACAGCTGTTGCGCTAAACCGCACATCCATCGTCCGGTTTTTGGTATCATAATCAAAAGCGATTTTATCGACCGTCTTAATACGAGGCTCCTGAAACAAGCCCTGCCGGATTTGCTCACGCATTTCCTCTTCATTCAAGTTCTTCTCCAGAAAGGCGTTGAACTTGATCCCCATATTCGGATTCAAAAACCATTCGGCTTTGTTCGTACCGAGTACATTCTTTACACATTGGGCAATCTCTTCCTGTCCATTAACAACCACAAGCTCCCCCAGCTCCATAACCAGGTCTCCATTGATTAGTTTAAAAGACTCCATGGCAGCACCCCCACAATAACAGCATCATTTTTACTATGCCTGCGCTTGCTGTCCGGCGAAGCGATCTGGCCTGACAGCGTATTTTTGATTTCCACATCGGCGCAAACGACCAGAACGATGTCGCCCGCCATCACTTTCGGTATACCGATCAAATCGTGCTCCTTCACAGTAACCGTCCGTTCAACTCCATTATCAATGATCGTCAGCTCATGTTCCTTCACTGTACTTTTCTGACCAAGCATAGGTACATTTTGGATTACCGCTGGCTGCATATCACCTGCACGAACCAAAGGCTGCACAACCGCCCTGCAGTTGACCCGATCAAAGGAAATCACTTTACAAGGGAAACTTACATACAGATCATTTAAGGCCTTGTCCAACATTCCGGAAATAAAAGCATTCGCAGCACTTCCCGCATCTACGACACTCATGGATAAATCCCCTCCATTTCCGTTACAAAATCCGAACTGCTGCATTTGTGCGAGCCCTTGCGGATATGCAGCTTTTTGATAGAGCGCTTGGCAGTCAGCTCAACGACAGAAGCGGTTGTGATGAGATGCTGCAGCTGGGATTTGATTCTCATGCCTTTAAGCTTGTCCTCACCATCGTCGAATTCTTCAGGCTGGCCGATCAAGCCGCTGTCTGCCGACAAATAAACGACGGCATCGTTACCGAGACGCAAATTACGAATATATAACTCACCCTTGTTGATATAGGCACTTGTTCCGCAGTCGGCAGCTATTTTTTTGATAATATCGGTAATTTCCCCGGTGGCCGTGTAACCATCCTCATAATTCATATCTTCGTTTAAATACATCTGGGCAACTTTAATACCGAGTTCTTTTGTCATTTGTTCGAGAATCGTGCTTGCCTTCGTATTTTCAGCAAAAGCAAGATCGTTGACCTTACGATCAGACATTTTCTCAGCATCCAGTACATGGATCATGGTAATTTTATCTACACCGCTGTACTGCGTTGTACATTTGGAAATGTTACCTTTCAGAATGGTTCCTGTATTTCCTATATAACCGGCGTTAATGATAAGCTCTTCTTTTAGCTTGAAGAGATTTATGGTAGTATCTGTAAGATTGTAGATTTTAATCTCACTTTCATTGGGCAGCAGATCATTATCAAATGGGACGGTAAATTCTATCGTAAAATCCTCGCTGGACAAAGCCCTAGACCCCACCTGAATTTCCACAACACGACCGAAATTAACCATATGCAGCCTCCCACTCGACCACACGCAGAAATACAGTAGTTCCCAACGTTTGAGCGTTGACTTCCACAGATTGCCCCGATGCATCAAGCGGTATTAGCCCTACCTTTGGTAATCTGGCATCCTCTATATCGTGAAATAAAGGCAATCCGTACAGCAGCTTTTCGCCATAGACTAAAGGCTCTTTATTTTTATAAAGATCGACAGTAAAAAAATCGAAACCGGGATTATAATGAAATTCAATCTCATAAAGAGTACCGGCAAGTGAAATCTCAAAACGATATGGTATTTTTTGTTTATCGATATTAATGATTAATGCCAATAGTATAACCTCCTAACGCTACTCATTCGTCGTTTCAACCGGTTGTTGTACCCCTGATACAGTAACTGGAGCCGTTTCCGTACTGACAGGAAAAGATTGGCTGCCGATTTCAGCTGTTCTGGCTATGCGCACTTCCTTAAGACTAGCGGAAAAAGACATACCATTGGCTATCTGGTGGGTGTGTGTACTGCGAAAGCTGGTCAGAATTCCATAAAATCTATTGCGCCCCTCGTATACGACAAGAGTACCGGCTTCCATCAGATTCAAAATATTTTGCCGGATTTGCCCCGCTTCTTGAAGGTTTTCACTGACAATGATTCCGCTAATGTTCATCGTTTTTGCTTTTGATCGCACATGATCCATCAGGTCCAGTCCACTTTCAACCGGCTGCTCTGTGACCTCAATTTCATAAGAAGGATCTTCCGTTTCGACCAATATATGAATACCATTTAAAGTTGCCATGATTGAACCCCCGCAATTCCTTGCCTGCGTGCAGCGCTTTCGAATACTTCCTGAATCGCCAGCTTGACCCGCTCAGCAATGTCTTGGGCATTGGCCCCGCTGCCATCACCGTTAACCGTGATATTGATGACGGGATTGATTTCTGTGCTTGCAGTGTTGGTTGGAGAACCCTGATTATTAAAAGAAAATACATTTGCAGGCATAGCCGAAGAAAAAGACGTTGGAGATGCATCAGGAAAATTCAAATCCCCATTTAGAGCAATATCATCATAAGGAATTCTAATTCCCTCAGCTACCTTTTCTGATGAACCCGCTACTCTAGCCTGTCCATCTTCCAAGCCAAGTGCCAACCCTTCAGTAGTCATAAAGCCTACTTCCATCATGACTCTGGAAGGTGAATGTATTCCCAGAAAATCACGTATCCCACCTGAAATACTGTTCGCAACGTTTTTTATAATATCCGTTACATTGCCTATAGTTTCGTTAATACCACTAATCAGCCCCTGAATAATGTTAGACCCAAGTGTCTTCATACGTTCTGGCAGGAGTAATAACCAATTTATCGCAAGATCTATTTCTGTACTTATCATATCCATTATCGTTTTAACACCAGTTTGTAAATCAAGGAACAACATGGAAAAAAAATCACTTACGGTTGTTCCGATAGTCATGACTAAGTCACCTATAGAATCCCAGTACGCTAGAATACTATTAAATGCTTCTGTAAAGATCATTTGGAATTTATCCATTGCCCCTGTAAAAAAAAGCATTAATCCATCCATTATAGTAACCAGACTGCTTACTATAGATTGAAAAATAATAATCGTTTCTGATACTATTTTATTCCAACAAAAAGAGATTAAGTCACTTACATAGATAATAGGAAGAAGAATTAAGTTCAAAACATAAGGCCAATAAGTAGAAATGAACGACCCGATTTCATTGAATACTCCAAACATCATATTTTTAAACTGCTCCCACTTTTCTCCAAGCCAACTTGTTATGTTCCCCCAATTTTTAAAAATAAAAATCCAGTAAGCAATGATACCTGCCAATATAAGACCTGCCGCGATAAATAGCAGCAATGGAGAGAGTGCCGCCCATTGTGCAGCTGCAAGTGACCATAGCGCAGAGGCAAGACCCACACCCACGAAGACACTAAAGACGGCAATTGGTGGCCCTAAAATATCTATATGTTTGACAAAGAAATCTATTGATGCTACTACTCCATCCAATGTTTTTCCAAGTACATCACCTATACCATTAGCGAATGTATCAATAGCTGGCATTGCTTCAGTCAGACTTTTTGATAAATCATTGAAAACTCTTTCAATTGTCGGGAGTGATTTTTCTGCTAAGTCTTTCAATTTATCTCCGAGTGGAGCAAGTGCTATCGAAATCTTATTTTTGAAGGTATCGAACTTATTGGCTAAAGTTTCCGTCTCTTTTGATGTACTATTAATAATTCCTTGAGAATTTTGCATTTCCTGAAGCATCGTTCCTAATTCTAATTTTCCTTCACGAATTGCTTGTGCCATTGACGGACCACTCAAATCACCAAAAGCTTTCATAGCAATTTGTGATGCTTCTGCAGTTGTCTTGGCTTCTTTAATTTGGGCAATCGTTGACTGGAGTCCCTTACCCGGATCTTTTATATCCTGTGCAGCCATTTTTCCTAAAGCAGTAGAGAACGACCCCAATACCATGTCAGCATCCAATCCATTGCTGGCCCATGTCGCCATAAGACTGGCACTATTATCAAAATCATAGCCCAACTGTCGCATTGGAGCTCCAAATTTATTCAATTTGTCAGCAAGTACATTAATGCCTACCCCTGATTTTTGTGATAAAACATAAAGCTTGTCAAACATTTCACTGCCTTGATCAGCGCTTATGCTCCAGCCATTCATGACACCAGAAAGCGAAGTTGCTATCGTATTTGTGCTTACTCCTGTTAAAGAACCTAATCTCATAATCTTCCCAGACATCTCTTCCAAATTTACACCGGCTGCACCCGTACTCTTATGAACTTGCGCCATTACAGTAGCTACTGCATTCAGATTATCTGGAACACTTGATCCAAGATTTTGATAGCTTGCCATTAAGCCCTTTAACTCAGCTCCTGTTGCACCTGTACCTACTTTCATAATATTGAGCGATTTTTCGGCTATATTTGACGCATCCCAGCTGGCGGTTCCAATATCTTTCAGAGCCGTATATATACCTGAAGCAGCAGCTTCACCAAGACTTATCAGTGATTTCCTAAGCTTAGAGAATCCAGACTCTACCTTATCTGTGCTATCTTTGACTTCATTCGTAATTTGGATAAATTGATTAAGCTGTGAGTTGATTCGTGTGAAATTCTCTATTTGATTAATTTGTCCAATCACGCCACTTGAATGTTCAATAGAAATAAGACCCGCCATATTCCCTCCACCAACCTTTCCTTCAAAAGAACAAAGAAGCGTCCATCAGGAACGCTTCTTCGATTTCTCCATATTTTTCTCCATCATCTCGATGTACATATCGAGCGCCGCATTAGCCTCGGCCAGATCGTCCTGGTCCATCTGGTTCAGCTCGCTATAAGTGATATTCATATCACTCAACAGCAAACGCCACATGCCCCAGTTGCGTTCCGCCCGCTGACGCGCTTCACTCCTGGTTATGGTCATCCGAGGCTTCCTCGTCTTCGCCTTCAAGGAAACGGAAGGAGGCCGCAATCACATCGTTGAATTCCTTTTTATCGCTGCCAAAATAATCCCACGAGATTTTCGGCTCGACGATGACGTTCTTCATCATTTCCTCAGCAAGCTTCTCTTCCTGTGGAACTCCGAACTTATTTTTTACACGGTCGCTGATTTGTGCCGCCGCACGTACGCCCGGGAATTGGAATGTATAGGCTTTACCGCTGCGGGATGTATAGTTTTTTTGCTTAAAGTTGCTCATGTATCCATCACTCCTGATCGTATTGTTATTGATATGCGATTGACCAATCTTAAGCTAAATTAAGATCCATGGCCTGGAATTCGTATTCGCGGTCCTCGGAATCCTTGCCGTACTTGCGGTCAGCCTGCTTTTTTAGAAAAGCCTGCGTTACCGTGGTCGTCTGCTTCGGCTCGTTGTACGAAATGATGCTGATGGGAACCAATTTACCGGTATTAGCCAAGCTGTCAAGAAATGTAGTCTGCGGACTTGTTTGCTGCAGCGTGATTTTGATCGTGCCCAAGCTGTTATTAATCTTGGTGCGCACCGCATCACCCATAGCACCAACCTTGGTATCGTAATTATTTTCATCCTTGGAGATTTCCACCATGCTTTCGCCAAGTCCAGTCATAAACACACCGTCTACGGTAATTGATACGTTCTTCGGATCATAAGTTGTTATAGCCATTTCTATTCCTCCTCATAATGTTATTGCATCTTAAAATTGGATAACTCCATGGATCGTAGCATCATGTACAGCTCCGGCAAGCTCGAAGTAAAAAGAGCCATCATTGTAGCTGCGGGCCGCACGGTCGGCAGGGTCTACTTCATCGCGGGATTTGAAGGTCGTTCCATACAGGCCCAAGCCATCCTCGTCACTTGCAATAATGCCCTGATTGTGCGCACGCTGAAGCACGGTTTTGACTACACCCTCGATTTGGGCAATACCCGCTGTGGTGTAAGGAACCTTTGGTGTGCTGTTCAACAGCTTTTGAACTCCATATTCGATCGAAAACTTCACATAATCTCTGGCGTGGATAATATCGATATATTCGGCATCGACCACCCGGCCTTCCGTCGTTACTGCATCACCGGCTTTGGAAATATATGCGTTCGCACCCAGATTATGAATCGCCAACAACTCACTGCTGGACAGCTCCAACGGCTGGATACCGTTCAGCTTTTTGAATTTCCAGGTGATGCTGCCTACAGGTGCAGAGCCAGCCGCTCCAACCCATGCCGCTTCCGGATAATTGTTGATCGTCGTATGGTAGAGAACGGTCGTGCGGGTATAGTTTTTGGCCTTGATTGCCGCCAAATCCGTTAAGCTTGAAGAGCGAGTGAAGAACTGATGGGTTCCATCGGCTTCAATCTCATCGGCAACAGCCAGCACATCCACCTTGGCAGCTGAGGTGCTGATCAGGAAATACCAATCTTTATCCAAAACAGTCTGCAAGCGCTGAGCCAGTGTTTCCTCGGACTCGCCTGTTGTCGAATTGCGGCAAGTAATAGCAATCACGGAAGGTGCTTGATCACCTTGGGCAAAAATCGCCTGTGCCGCTTTATATTCCTCTGTGGTTTCAATAAAATCCGCTTTAACACCCGCCAAATCGGCGTATTCTTTATATTCGGAACCACCTGCTTTTGCTCCGAGAATAAGTACCTTACCAAATCCTAAACGCCCTACGGGCTTTTGAATATCAATGACAACTGTTACGTCTTTTTTTGAGTTGACCATGTTAATTCCTCCCTATTTCCAATTTACTGTTTGAATAATTCCTTGATTCATATCCACTACACTTGCGGTGCGGAAGGTCACATACAATTGACTCCTACGCTCCCATACCCCTTCAATAAACGAATCGCGGTTTTTAATCTTTCCAGCCTGCACGACGACCAGATCGGCCCCCTGCTTTAAAGCATCGTGACCGACGATACGGAACCAGTCGTGCATCCGAATCGCATTCGTCCAGCTCTCCAGCTGTTGGTTCGAGCAGGAATTCAAGCTAATGCGACAAGTAGGCTGCTCCGTGTACCGCTCCATCACTTCTTCAGTGCCAGCTTCAACAAGAGTCATGACCGGTGTACCATTTGGATATTTGATGGGCCCGGAATAGCTGTACGTGATATAAGGATATTGTGATGGCCTTACTTCATCCACCTGCACAACCGGTATACCAAGATGAGCACTCAAGCCATCGGCGATTACCGTTTGAATCAGCTCCAGATCAATCATGGACATACCTGCCTTCCACTTGATGAAGCCGACTTGTGAGCCATCTGTTGTTGAAAGCGGGTGAACGCGACTGCTGTCGGCAACTCTTCTTCTTACTCGTCAACTTGGGTTGCTCCTTTCCTGCTTGGGCTCTTGCTGCATCCTGCATGATCATGCTTTCGATTTAAAACAAGAACACTTGTTCGTATGTTGTTCTCATTATTAGGTGGCAGTCGTAAGGGGCAGCTTACTAAAACTCTCGTGAAAGCCGATGATGATTGCTTTTACATGACATCAAGCATGCTGGTCGCCTGTACTTGCGCTTTGCTTCGCCTGCACGACCTTCTTATTCGCCGTCTGCACATAGCCCTGCACGGTGCCTTTCTTCACGCCCAGCAATTCTGCGATCTCACTCAAGGAATAGCTCATCCCATGATGAAGCTCATAGCATTCCCGCTCGCGGACGCTTAAGCTGGCTAATACTTGTTCAATTTGCAATCTTTGTGACTCTGTAACCGCGGCAGGCTCGTCCATTACCGGATTGTGCTGCTGCATGTAGATTTGCATTTGGAACGGATCTACAAGCTTTTCCCGCTGGTAAGCGGCTCTGCGTTCGATACCTCTGCGGTTACCCGGGCATTTGCCGGTATGCATCCATTCAATGGCATAATTGACATCTGCGATCATTTCGGCAATTAACTGCTGCTCCTCGGGCGGATGGGCGACTTTTTTAGCCTTAAGCAAAATATGATGAGTGCTGCGGTAAGCTTGTTTCAGCTCGTCTATATCTGTAAGCCATGGTTGATCAGAACTTCCTCGGTTCATCTGCATAACCTCCTGTATATTGTTTTATTAAATAAATACCTTTTGGTAACACTGGCTCAACAAAAATTTGCCCTTTCTTCTTCCTCACGCTTTTACGATGACAACCCCTTGTTATCGTTTACTCAAAATGGTTTTTTTTCACCTCTTTCCCGAACACTTGTGCTATAATACTATTAAAATTACTCTCTTTGGTAAAGCTGGAAAAACAGGCAAATAACCCCTATAACAATCAATTATCTGTCTTTTTAACCTTTTGGTAACAGTTTTTCGTTATTTCTCTTTACCTTTTGGAATATTTTCGGTATATTATTACCAAGAGGTAATGAAGGGTAGGTTCTTACTATGAGCGAAACGCAGTTTGGCAGCTATCTGAAATCCGTCCGTGAACGCAAAAAAATCAGCATTAATCAGCTGGCACTGGATTCTGGAATTAGTAATGCTCAGATCTCGCGCATTGAAAATGGTCTGAGAGGCATCCCCAAACCGGAAACGATTCGCAAGCTCGCCGATGCCTTAAAAGTGCCCTATGAGGAAATGATGAGTCAGGCCGGTCATATGCCGGAGGAACGGTTGAACGAAATTCCTGAATGGGCTACATCGAGAGACAAGCGGGATTTCAAAAAAATGCTGGAGGAAGATGGCGAGGTCATGTTTGACGGTATGCCGATCAATGATGCGGACAGGCAGCGGATTATGGACGTTTTGACCGGCTTTTTCTGGGAAGCCAAGCAGATGAACAAACGCACCAAACCAAAGAACTCCGATACCACACCCAAGCCGTGAACATCACAGGTCGTAACTGCCTTACTAATTGAATTAGCCGGGTGATGATAATGGAAAATACCGTATCCAAGCTTATACAACGACATAAAACGAACTGCCCCTTTACGATTGCCCGTGCGATGGGGATCCAAGTGAGATTCCATGACCTGGGGACGAATACAAGAGGCATCTATTATCGCAAGCTCAAACGACGGTTTATCGTCATTCATAATCAGCTTTCTTCAGAATGGCAGCGATTCGTCTGTGCCCACGAGCTTGGACATGATCGACTTCATCAGGGGATCAGCCGTTTTTTTCTGGAGGAGCATTCATTTTTTAATCCGGGTAAATTTGAAATGCAGGCTAACCGCTTCGCCGTTAAGCTGCTCGTATTCAACAGCGAATTTCATCAGGAAGAAACGATTGAACAGTATTGTACACGCCATGGCATTCCCGAGGAGATGCACAGATTTTTCTAGAATCGTATGTGATTGTTCCCGTTAAACAGATCATCCTGGTTCCCCAATTTCTGTGCAGCCTCCTCATACACTTTTACAATTCCGCGAACTTTCTCAAACTCCTCGTCATTAGGGCCAAGGCCGTCCATGAACATACGTTTTAAGATTTCACGAAAATAAGTGATGCGACTTATTACGAGGTTTTTCTCATGCTCAATAACCTCTTCTATTGAATTCCCTTGAATAAAAGCGTCCATGTCATCCAAGCTGTCCTTATGATCTTCAGGCTCGGGTTGATCCTCGATTCTGCCGCGGAGCGGAATTTGCTGTTCCGACTGCTGCCCCAGATCCATCGAGGCATGAATATTCGACAACAAAATTCTCTCCTTGGCCAGCATAACCAAAAAGGTTTTATTCGTGAACATATCGGATATGACCAGTCGGCTCATTTCCTTGTTACCGAGCAGTATCCCTTCAAAAGGATGAAGAATCCAGACGTCATCACTCAAGTAAAGATTAAAAGTGAACCATTCGCCACCAAATAAATAACGCAGGTTTATCGAAGATTCGTTAATAATTTCGAATTCAAATTCTAGCATATACAGCCTCCGATCTATAGATACTATTTACATAGTACCAGATTCATAGGCATTGGCAAACATCACCTTCACTGACAATAATCGTCCTCAATTCTCATATCTCATCGTTTAATGACGCTATATACCGAGCCCTCTCTATACTGGCCAACACAATCAGCGTAATAATCGTCCCAAGTGCTGTCAACATATCAAGCATAGGAACACCTCAATTTCCTTTTAATGTGATTCCTGACCATACCTAACCTTATGCACAACCGACTTGCCCATATTCCATACATTGTATGCGAATGAATTCTGCTGGTTACACAAGCATGTCGAATGAACCAAGACTGGTTCTCACCGGACAAATCGTTCTGACCCACAACATACGTACAACGACAAAAACCGGGAGCTGAGTGCTCCCGGTTTCCATTTCGATGATATGCTTGTACAACTTTACCTTGGCCTATTCCAGAAAACTCGACAAAGACTGGTTCTGCTGTTGATTTTGGATCGAAGCTTGTCCACCAGGGTTAAGACCAAGACGTTGATTCAAGGTTTTGTTGATCTCCGTCATTTTGGAGGTATGCTCGGTTGCGGTTTGAATAATACTGCGGTTCGATTGCTCATACAAATCCATCGCGGTGAACAAGTCACCAATCGCCTGATTAATCACATCCATCTGCAGCGCTGGTTTGCCGAGTAGATCATTCGTTTTCTGAGTCGTTTCCTTCAGCTGCCTTGAATTTTCGGCAAACATCGTCTCCAGCGTCCGATTCGCGGAATTGACCGCATCAATCGTATCGAGCTGATCCTGAAGCGCCATAGAGATCATCGCAGATACAGTAATCAAGTGCTGGGTTTTGTGAATCGTACTGTCTACCGCGTCAATCAGCTTATCATTATTGTCATTAATAATATCCGTGCCTGCAATCGCCTGCTGGTACAGCAAAATCATTTCAGTAAACGATTGGATACGGGTGACGACCTTGCGCAGACCACGTTCCAGATGGGTTTTTCGATTCGCATTTTCCGGCTTGCTGATCTCTTGCTCAAACAATTCCTTCAGCTTATTGCCCATCGCAATTCGCGCCTGAACATTGTAAACCTCCTGAATCGCGGTACGCTTCAAATTTTTCATATACACAATATTTTCCTGCAAAGTATCCTTGCCATTGCGTAGTGATTGGACAATCGCCGCTACATTCGTGTTCACCGATTGATATTTATAGACAAAATTTTTCATCGGTGTTTTTTTCAGCAGCTTGTCAAAAAATCCGACCTGCTTGCTTTTATTCAGCGCATCCACCTCGCCGCGGAGCTTCAATATGTTATTGGAAACCTCAGCCCGCTTGCCGGACATCAGCTCATTCACGGGACGTTCAAGCATCGCCAGCGACTGTCCTGCCTTTTCCATCGTTCGTTGACCCATATTACCGATCTCATCCATAAGGCTGTCCAGATCTAATGTATCGGTCGTCGATACTTTTTGAATCAGCTGCTGCGCCTCCTGCTCTACCTTGTTCACATCCTCCTGTTTAAGTAGAACAAGCTCCGTCAATGGTTGTGTTGACAATCTTATCAGCTCCTTAAAAGGTTAGTTTTGTACGTTGTAGCGTTCATGAATAAGGTCAATTTTAGTTTGCAGATCAATTAAATCCCGATGTTCGATAGATTCCACATAAAAGGAAATTTTTGAATTAATATCTTTGAGTCCTGTCAGCAGCAGCCGACGGTTTTGTCGTTTGGCTTCCCCACTCAGCTTCAAAAACGGATTAACCGCCCCGTTCAAATCCTTGAACACCAGCCGATGAATATTATGATTGATATTCCCATCATTCAGCTCCTGAAGCTGCGGAATGACCCGCTGAAGCCGGGTTAAGAGAGAAAGTGTTTTCTCCACAATTTCATTATCGAGATTATCCTTCTGCCCTTCGGATATCATCATATCCTCAAGCACGCCAATATACTCAAGAACAGGCCCCCATACCGGGTCCTTAGCTACTGCATCCTGCAGACTGGACGACAAAGGTGTGGATGAAGCTTCGGATGGAGCTATAGGCTCGGCAAAAGGCTTTGCACCCTGCATCGGATGCTTCGGTTTGTAGAAAATAAGTGCCAATAACGATAGTCCTGCCGGAATCAGAAGCGCGACATAGATGGGAACGAATAAGGTAGCCAGCAAACCAATCAAGTAACCTGCAATAACGAAAATGGAAAACAGCTTGAGTCGTGACATTCGCTTCTTTCACCTCCTAAAAAGTTTTGCTTTAGCAAAACTGACTTCGTAAGCATTTGCTATGTTTTGCTTTAGCAAAACTGACTTCGTAAGCATTTGCTGAGTTTTGCTTTAGCAAAACTGACTTCGTAAGTATTCGCTTTTCTATATCACCATCATATCACAAAATCACGGCAGGCTAAATTAATGTACCGTGAAATCCTCTTTTTAGATGCCGTCCAAATATCTCCACATATGAAAATGCTTATAGTTGAAGCCTATTCGATTCGATGAAGCGTTGTTTAGATTGTAAAAACAGCCCCCTTCTCAGGGAGCTATGCCAAATTTTTAAATAGATTTTTCCAGTTCCAGCTGCCCAGCTTCACTTGTCACCAGCATAATCGGCTGCTCGACGTAGCTCGCTGTAATCCCCAGCTGCGGGACGGG
Organism: Paenibacillus periandrae; assembly: GCF_022458865.1. Lineage (GTDB taxonomy): Bacteria > Bacillota > Bacilli > Paenibacillales > NBRC-103111 > Paenibacillus_S > Paenibacillus_S periandrae. The sequence goes on from NZ_JAJNMU010000014.1 coordinate 129,309, forward strand.
GATGGCAATCTCCTCACCCAGTACCGCTTTGACGGCCAAATAAGGGATATTGACTCCGGACAAGCAAGTAATGTACAGTCCGCCAGACATTCTTGGGTTAATCTCGAGCAATTTGGGAATACCATTATTGTATTTTACCTGAATGTTATATACGTATGGGATCCGATATTCCGCGGCAAAGCGTCTTGAAATTTCGAGCAGCTCTGGCACATCCTCCAGGAAGTAAAGGCGTCCAGCCTCCTTACGGCGTGGTATCGCGGCCTGCAGCTCACCGTCTGCTGAAGCCAAACAATCAATGCTGTACTCATTCCCCTCCAGCAGCTCCATCACCATAATATCCTCAAAGGTGTCTTGCGAGGAAAAGGCTTCATACGCCTGCTCGAAGGTAATATTGAGGTTCACCCAGCCATACAGCTCCTTCAATCGGTTCTGTTCCTCCACAACAACTCGAAAGCCCATGCCGCCTTCGGCATTTGTTGGTTTGAAGCACACCTTCAGCCCTTTGGAGGTTAAGCTTTCGTAGGCTTGCTTAAAGGCTAAGGCCGTATTGACGACATAATACTCAGGGATCTCCACGATCTGCTTGCCACGAACGGACTCATAAAATAAATCCTTTTCCATCAGGTTCTCCATTAATTCCGTATCGCGGCAAAGCATGACTTTAGTGCCAATTTGATCAAACAGATCGACATACTTGGCGATTTCCAGCATCTTCAATCTCGGAATGAACACATCAATACGATGGCGCTTGCAGAAGTCCAGGCAAAACTCCACATATTCAAAACCTTCCAGCACTGGCTCCGTTTCTGCATGATCGCAAGCCTGCAAGGACATATGCTGAATATTAGGATGCGTCCCATACAATTCGAACCGCTCACCATAAGGATTATTGCGGATCATATTCATATAATGATAAGCTACTGAAAACCAGCGATTAAACCAAATCCGCTTCATACTACGCCTTCTTTCTTCTCATAGATGATTCCGTTCCTGTATGCATGCCGTTCCAATACTTTCTCCAAAAGCTCTTCAGAGGCATAGATTCCTGGAAGCTGCGTGTACGTGATATGCGGATGCTTAGGATAGTGCTTAAACAGCTCGCCATGTCTCGGTGCTATGGCTTCATCTGCCGCCAGCAGCAGACTTTCATCCAATAAAGAATCGCCCGCGGCTATAACATGTGCGGCACCCAGCCTCTCCTTAAGGTGAAGCATCGCAGCGCCTTTGCTTAATGCAGCGGGCACCAGATATATTTTCCTGCCTTGGATTGACAGGTTCCAGCCCAGCTCTGCGATGACCGCCCGAAAATCATCAAGCTCAAGCTGCGGAATCTTGTCCCGCACGATGACCAGCGAATAAAACAGCTCATCGGCGTATTTTTCCGTTAGCACCCACTCTGGCGTTGCGATCCGATCCCAATATTGTTTAATATGTGCCGCCGGAGCACTTGAACGGGCAACTGCCGCGGTTACCGTTTGCTTCCAATGCTCATCAGCTTGTCCATTGACCAGAATGGTGCCGCCATTGCTCGTAATCGCATAGGTCGGCCTTACCGTGTCCTTGAATACAAAAATACGTTCATACTGCACCACAGTCCGTGTCGTAACCGGAATAAACTGCATGCTCGCTGTTACTTCGGTTAGCAGCTGTATTGCACGCTTTGTCATGAAGGAAATATATCTTTCCTCATACAGCTCAATAGGAACAGTCTGCTCATGAGGCTTCAACGGCCCCATCGAGGCTTCCGAATAAATCAGGGTTTGATCCAAATCACTGGCAAATATCACGCTTCGACCTCCCCTTTACGCAATGGCTTAATAATCCCGCAGCATGAATAAGTAAGATTCGGATACACTTCAACTGACACCTTTCGATCCTCAGCCAACAGCAAAATGTGCTTGAGGTTTGGGTTGTCCAACCGATCTACGAGAATTTTCCAAGGCACTCTGCGCAGTAAGACACGGGTCGTCTCGCCTACTCCGGGTTTAACCAGATTCACATCATCAATGCCATAATCCTGTTGAATTCGCTTAATATCGTGAAGCCCTTTCCACGTCGCTTCCGTTTGCTCCGGATGAAGCTCGAAGAATGAAGCTGTGTCCTTCGCCTTGGCCTCAATACGCTTGAAGCAGCTGGATACCTTGTCAATAAACAGATTGGATAAATCCTTGGACAGCCACTCCTTATAAAATTTCGCTCCGTGAAAGTCATTCGGACCAATCAGATCATCCCGCAGCACTGTTCGGCTCATTAATCCCGATACGGTGGAGTTCAGGCAAGCACTCGGTATCAAGAAGTCCTCACGGGTACCGAAGGTTTCCGAGCAGTAGCCTGGGTCCGCGAGTACAGCGAGATCATCATTCAAGCTCACTCCATACTTATTCTTCATATGCTCGCAGGCGTCAACCAGCACCTTGCGAATAGCGCCTTTTCCTGTCCAACCATCAACAAACTGGATCTCATGATCAGGATGCTTGTGCAGCATATAACGAATCGCATTTTCATCGATACCTTTACCGCGAATAATCGAAATACTGTAATGAGGCATATCGATTTGATGCACCTCTTGAATATACCGTTTAATCAAGATTCCGATCGGTGTACCTGCACGCGCCAAAGAAGCCAATACCGTATGCTTGCCGCGTTTACTCAGGATCAATTCAGCGACGACGCCCGCCGCGGCTGCTACCTTCTCAGCAGACTCCTCGAGCGTATCGTGGAACAGCTGGATGTAATCATCCGTAGGCTGGTACTCCACAGGCAGCATTTCCGAATAATGCACACCGGACTGAATCGCCTCTTCACGATCCTCGGTCCCTCGTTCAAGCGTAATGTCGCTTAAATCCTTTAACAGAAACTGCACATCCGCTGGGTTGTAGCTTCCAACTGCTGATGGAGCTTGAATCTCCTTGGCAAATAACTCTGTTTTCATGGGGTTAGCTCCTTATCTACATCGTTCACAGGTGGGCTAAAATAAACAAGATGAATATGCGGTGTATGCGTGCGTCGTAAAGCTTCAACAAAAGGTCTCTCTGCTTCTGAGGAAGCTTCCCTTTCCATAAACACAAACAACTCATCATAATGACTAGGAGGAATATTATACAGGAAATTCATCACTGTCGGATCATCTGGTGAGGTATAGGCATCCCTATATTGGATCGCATAACTTGCTTCTTGACTCGGATGGATCGGACTGCGTGTGGTAGATTGATAGAGGATTCCATCACCCATAGCAGCGGCAATTCGCATCGGAACGTACATAAATTCGCCAGTACCGATACATAAGGTATTTGCACCTGTTCTAAGTGATCTCAGGAAGTCTGCCGCCTGTTGAACCTGCTTATCCAGCAATATATTGTCCCCATAGTCAAGCCCAAACCGACCTGTCAGGCTCACGTAAGGATTCAAATTCACATCGCCTATGGAATTGCCCGAGCTTACCTGCATATGATCAAAGTTATTGTACACATAATGTTTTGTAATTTTTGTAGACTCGGCTGCTGCAGATATAGAAGGTGCAGTCTCTTCCATGTATTCAATAGAGCTGCCTTGAACCTCGATCTGTCCTTCAATTAACGAAAGGCACACAATCTCAATGCCCAGCTCGGTCTCGAGTTTCGTAAATTGTTCGCGATCTGCATCCGATCTCCAATCGAGTAGACTGGCCACGATGTATTTGGAACGCGGAAATTTCATATGTAAATCGCGAATCATATTCAGTGCGGTTTTACCCGTCGTGATCTCATCGTCTACCAGGACGACCGGCTGTGTTCCTTGAAAAAAGTGCTCATTACGCGCATAGCAGCGGTGCGCCGTCGCATGCGAATGCTCCTCTTCAAAGCTAAGAATGGAATCCAGCTCTCTGATTGATTCTCGTGTTGTGTGCAAATATCGGGTAGGTCCACTAAATACTTCATACATGCTATGACCCAATGCTGTTGCCGTCTCCGCAAAGCCTATAAAGAGATGCGACTGGTCAATAAGTAATGGGCTGCTTTTTAAATTGGCATATACAGCTGCTGCATAGACGGCTGGGTTGCGGATCGCTTGAACAATTTTCGGAAGATCTACCGACACCAGACCACCATTTTCTTGCTGCAGCAGCACAGCCAAGGCAGCTCCTCCGAGTAAAGATACATGCGGATCAACAGGAATGTGCTTGCCCAAAACTTTGCTGACAAACAAAAAGCTTCTTTTTTTATTAATTCTCGCAGCCATCAAAAATAGCTCTTCCATGGGTAGATTCAGAGGATTGCTCGTGACATGAACAATAACCTCTAATTGATCCTTAATTTTGTACGTATGCTTGCTCTTGACCGATGCGGACGAGCAAGGAATTGAAGCTTTGATTTTCATGAAACACCCCATATACTTTTGATCTGTTCATAATCCGCTGTGCCCAATTCAGATGAGGTTTCATTTCGTTCATTTTATTTGCATATTGACTCTTCATAACACCGAGATAACCGTGACTGTTGGCGATGATGGAGGTGGCGTCCATATATTCTTCGTGACTGACGACAAGAAGTGCTTGAACCAGTGTAAGATGCGTGGGGTGAATAATCGTTTTACCAATAAGTCCATTTTCTTTATCCAATGCAATTTCACGAAGCAATCCATCTGTCTGGCGATTGACGACCTGCATCTTAACCCTGCGGCCCTTCCGCCCCATCGCATCCTCAAACAGATTTTGCGGGACAATCTGCGTCGGGGATCGGTCACTTTTGAAATATTCCCACACAGGGCCGGAAATCACATAACCATCCTCAATACGTCCAAAAACATTAATAATATCCATGATGCAATCCCTGATAACTCCTAATTCGTAGATCGTCGTATCCGAGCTTCTCCGAATGCCGAACAAACTTGAGAAATCCGTTGCGCCGATCCGAATATTGAGAATATAAGCCTTGAAAGGCTCCAGCAGCTGTTTGATCGTCAGTAACGTCTCCAGCCTGCTTTCACGATAAATCACGGCAGCTGTTTCCAATATAGGCATTCCGTATAGCACAGCTGTTGACGGAGCCTTGTACCGATTGTAATCCATGAGAAGCTGGAGGTAATGCTGGGCATTATCAACCGTAAACTTAGGAAATACAAACCCGGTAAGCAAAGCGGCGTCTTCCTGGAGCAGAGTCAATATTTTGCCCATTTGTTCTGGAGAGCGTACACGAATGAACAGCAGCGGCAGGCTGTGTGTCAGCAGAGTGCCAAGTCGAATCCAGGCAGATAACCTGCGCAATTGCTGGATCAAGCATTCCTCGGCAAGCTCTACCTGATGGTCGCCTACGGCATCCTCCAGATCTAACACCAGAGTGGTCAATCCTTCATGTTTACCGGAAACAATATCATCCGCAATTGTAAGCCTTGTGGCTGGTGTATACAAAGCGGCTCCGACAGCAATGGACAGCAGCTCCTTGTCAGATGTATTGTCAAAAGAGACCGGTGGTTCATAGAAGAGGAGCTGTTCCTCTTCTTCAGAGAGGTAATGAAAATAACGCATGCAATCGCTCCTCCATTTCTATTTCACCTAATTTAAAATATCCTCCCGAAATTGGAAGGATATTCGCTTACTATAACATCCATTAACTGGATTTAACCTCTTTGCTGCCTTTGTTCTTAACCGCACTGTAGATGATCGTGCCTACAAATATGGCAATGATCAAAGAGAAGAAGATAACATGGGATACTTCGAATCCGAACGCAGCTGCAATCATTTTGGCACCGATCACGATGATCAAAACAAAAGCTGCTTTTTCGAGCTCTGGATACTTTTCAATGAGCTTAAGGAATACTTGAGCGACACCACGCATCATCAGAACGCCTAGAATACCTCCAAGGAACAATACCCAAATCTTCTCACTAACACCGAAAGCAGCCAGTACACTGTCAATACTGAATGCAATATCCATCATCTCAACAGCGGCTACTGTTTTCCAGAAGCTCATTCCCTTATTTTCAATTTCTCCTTCTTCCTGCTCAGCCTTCTTACCGATATAAGGCAGAATGCCGTACATTTTGAATTCGAGATTGAACAGATTGCTACAAGCGATCCATAACAGGTACACGCCGCCTGCTACCTTCACCCATGTAATCTTAACCAGGAATGTTCCGATACCGATGGCGAGGAAACGAAATACATAAGCCCCGACAATCCCGTAGAACAATGCTTTCTTTTGCTGTTCTTTCGGTAAATGCCTTACCATGACAGCCAGCACAAGTGCATTATCTGCAGATAACAATCCTTCCAACAAAATCAGAGTACCAATAATTCCCCAGTTAACCGGATCTGAAAGTGTGGAAACAATAACAGACCAACTAAAAAAGGTACTGAAATTGGCAATAAAGCTGCTTATAAAATCTGACAAACTCGATCCCCCCTTTTAACTAACAGTTATTTGGAACCGGCAACCCATCTCAAGCCCCATTTATAGGCTTCATCCATCTTAGCGTGACCCGAATAATAGGAGACCAGTTTTTCAATGCTCAAGGTTTGGTCATTCACATTTTGAATCAATGCAATGGCACACATACCTTTATTTTTCTCATGCTCATCCATACGGACCTCGATATCGGGACCGCCGCTTTGCTTGATCGTGACAATGCCGTTGGCTTCTGCCCAGTTGGCAGCTCCTTCATAGATAAAGGCAAATACGAGAATCCGCTTGAATTCCTTCAGCATATTTCCATTAATCCGCAAATTTTCGCCAGTTTTCACTGTACCCGTCCGATCATCTCCATCGAGAGAAATATAAGGGGCACGCGTAAGCGAACCAAAGGAATTGCCCAATGCCTGTACAACACCCTTGCTGCCATTCTTTAATTCATATAAGCAGGCCAAGTCCAGATCCAGATTGCTGCTGCCACCGAACCAACCGGATTTTTTCTTCTGATCCCAGTTCAGATTGACGAGAATCTCACCAAGTGAGCCGGAATTTTTTTGAAGATTAATCGTATCGCCGCGTTTTTTCAGCTCGATTTTGTTCAAGTTGATCGGATTGGCTGCTGGTGGAACATTTGGTGCTGGCGGTACCTGTGCAGGCTCCCTAGAAGGCCGATTCAAATTAAGCGGCTGCTGCTGTGGCGGGTTATTGGGCTGCTGGCTGGGCCTGTTCAGGTTCAGCGGCTGGTTATTAACCGGCGGCTTATCTGCTTGGACAATTGGCGGCGGTTGAGGTGTCGGTGGTGTTGGTGCTTTGACCTCTTCTTCCTTCACCTCTATGCCAAAGCTATTGCACAAGGCTTCCAGGCCACCAGAATAACCGGAGCCGATCGCATTGAACTTCCAATCGCTGTTGTATCTATATAATTCCCCTACGACAACGGCCGTTTCGACGGAGAAATCTTTTCCCAGGTTGTAGCGAATCAGCTCGCTGCCAGACGTTGGGTCTATGATACGAATATAAGCATCGTCTACTTGAGCGAAATTTTGCTTTCTTTTCTCTCCCTCATAGACAGTTAAGGTAAAAGCAATCTTGGAATATTGTGTGGGCACATTTCCCAATTGAATGGTAACCTGCTCCCGGTCGGTAACTCCCGCCATATTCCGCTTGTCACCTGTTGTCAGGGAAACCGCATGATTAGCTCCTACAGGATTTCCATAGAAAATAAGGTCTTCATCACGTGAAACCTTCCCATTAGCCCCCAGTACAAATGCGGAAAAATCAAGATCCACACCATTTGCATTACGCCAACCCATGCCAATTATAACCTGAGTCAACGAAGGGTTGTTTTTAGTCAGATCGGCTTTCTGACCCTTAACTACTGAGACCGCCATGACTACACACCTTTCTTACGTTTTATGTTACAAAGTCTAGTTGGCGTCAAGTCCGTAGTTTTTGCAAAGAGCAGCAAGACCGCCGGAAAAACCGGAACCGATTGCCTGGAACTTCCAATCCGGTCCCTGACGATACAGCTCACAAATGACAACTGCGGTTTCCACGGAGAATTCCTCTCCCAGATCATAACGCAGCACTTCTCTGCCATTGGACTCATCTACGATGCGAACAAACGCATTGGAAACCTGTCCAAAGTTTTGTGAGCGGGCTTGTGCATCATGAATCGTTACGGTAATCCCGACTCTTTCAATATTTGCAGGCACTAAGGAGAAATCCATAATGATTTGCTCATCATCGCCTTCACCTTCACCTGTACGGTTATCGCCAGTGTGCACAACAGAACCGTTAGGAGTTTTCGGATTGTTATAGAATACGAAGTCATCAACACCTTTGGCTTTACCATCGGCATAGAGCATGAATGCAGAAGCATCGAGGTCAAAGTCGCTACCACCGTTATATTTGTTCGTATCCCATCCTAAACCTACAATAACCTTGGTCAGTCCTGGATTGGTTTTGGTAAGGTCGATACGTTGTCCTTTGGATAAGCTGATTGTCATATAAGAAACTCCCTTCAATTTTAAAGAGTAGCTGTTACTTGTAATAAGCCGCCTTGTAAAGGCGGCTTATTGTCCATTTCATGGAATACATGAGAGGGAATTATTGTTTATGCAAGCCCGAAGTCACGAACCAAGCCATTCAAACCGTCTTTGTAGCCGCTGCCGACTGCGCTGAATTTCCATTCGCCATTGTTGCGGTACAATTCAGCTACTACGATAGCTGTTTCGATGGAGAATTCTTCTCCCAGGTCGTAACGAGTCAATTCCGAATTGGTTTCATCGTTTACAATTCGCACATATGCATTGGAAACTTGTCCAAAGTTTTGGCCGCGCTCTTGGGCTTCGTGTATCGTTATGCAAATCGAGATTTTGTCGACGTTAGCCGGAACCGCAGCCAAATCTACTTTGATTTGTTCATCATCTCCGTCGCCTTCGCCTGTTCTGTTATCGCCTGTATGTACAATGGAGCCATTTTCGTTCTTCGGGTTGTTGTAGAAAATAAAGTCCTTCTCGGAGCCAGCCTTGCCTGTAGCATTCAAGGAAAACACGGATGCATCCAAATCAAAGTCCTTACCGCCATCATATTTGTTCGTATCCCACCCAAGACCGATTAATACCTTGGTCAGACCTGGATTGGTTTTAGTTAAATCAATTTTTTGTCCTTTAGTTAAGCTGATTGCCATAATAAAATTCGCCTCGCTTTTCTATAATTTAGGTTAGGTTTTGCTGTAAAAATTATGTGTAGCGTCTGGCCAACAAGTCGATATGAGCAGCTTGCTCGCCTTCGCCAATTGCATTAAATTTCCATTCGCCGTTATTACGGTAAATTTCACCAACAATCAATGCAGTTTTGCCAGCATAGCTGTCAGTTAGATTAAATCGTACCAGCTCCTGATCATTCGTATGGTTAAATACACGAATATAGGCGGACTTGATCATGCCAAAGTCCTGTTTACGGGCTTCACAGTCATAAATATTGACGACCATCAAAATTTTCTGAACGTGAGCAGGTACTCTGGTCAAATCAACAACGATTTGCTCATCGTCGCCATCACCTTCACCTGTCGTATTGTCTCCAGAGTGAACAACAGAACCACATGCGCTTGTTTTGTTATAGAAGCATACGAGATCTTCTTTCCTCTCCAGCTTGTTGTTCGCGTTCAGCAATAATGCCGATGCGTCACAATCAATAGCCGGCTTTTTGCCGCCGAAGAAGCTTCTCTTCTGTTCGATGGCATCCCATCCAAGACCAACTACAACTTTCGACAAACCTGCGTTACCTTTTGTCAAATCAATCTTCTGACCTTTAACCAATGAAATCGACATGTATTCGTACCTCCTTCGCTTGATCTCTATCTTTCACCTGTAATACGGCATACGCCTGTATGTGGTTTCAAGATTTTATAAACCAAATTCTCCGGAGTTCAGTCCAAGTACCTTACAAATATCACGGACCGCATTTTTCTCTGTTTCGTCAAAATCTCCATCCGCTGCACCGATCGCGCAGCATACCCCAACGATGATACGGCCGACCTCGGGCTTGGAATTGAACGGAGCAATTGCTCTCAACGCCTCCTGCTTACCAATGGTTACATCAAAGTCCATATTGCCTGTATAATGGTTGAACCTATTGATAACATCCGTAATATTGTATACCTTCAGCTCTTCACTATGATTTAAATAACCGGCCATCTTTTGCTTCTCTGCTGCAGAAATATTACCATCCGCTGCAGCTACTATAGCACATCCGGCAACTATGGCTTCAAGTAGATCCTTGTTTTTATATTTTTTGACGGAATCCTGTAAACTGGTTTTACCCTTGGATAACCAATTTTGAAACGAGTTCAATGCGCTCATGTTTTGTTTTCCTCCATTTTTATAAGGTTATGTTACCCATTTCTCTATATCTAATAACAAACAGGCGGTGCTATTAAGATTTCCCACCTTTTCCCTACTATATAACTTTATACATATCCCTAAAATATTGCAAGTTTCGATAGGATTTCTTAACATACACAAAAGATGACAATATAGTGCATTGTCATCTTTCATTATCGTACGAAAATATGAAATTTAATCAGTTTGTATTCGAGCTACGGGCAAAACGGGCAATTTTGGCGAAGAAGTCCTCCAAGATAAAACGCGGGTCTACGGTCTCGTACACTTTAATCGCCCGATGCTTGCCATTATGGATATAATGCATCAGCGGATCAATCTCGGGTGCCGGCCGCCATTCCGATCTACCGCATTCGGGATAGAGGATCAGCCCGATCACAGGCGAATCTCCTAATGAGCGGTATTCGATAGCTTCTTTTTTCCTGCTGTTGTATTCCAGCAGCTGTTCGACCAGATAGGCACCGATCCTGCCGTGCGGATATACCTTTTCTATCAGCTCCGAATGACTGACAGGCATCATCCGATAGGCATTATAGGGTACCTGCCATACCTCAAGCCTGGATTTAAAAACAACATTGGCCGCATGGATATCATTGGCCAGATTATACTCTCTGCCACCTGCGGGCCACGTATAACCGCCAATCCAGATGACGCGAATATTACGGCCCTCGATAGCCGGCTCCAGCAGCAAAGCTGACGCCATATCGGTCAAGGGTCCACAGAAAGCGATGTTCAGCGTCCGGTCGTCGTCCTTGAGCGCTTCTTCTATAATAAGGCGGGCTCCAGGCGAATCCACAGGTGTCCATTCATCCGGCATTGCATGGGGAGCTCCGTTCTCTGCTCTTATGCTGCCCTCCAGTCCCATCAACCGCAGCAGCAAATCGATTTCTCCCCTGCTGTCCAGCATGCTGGTCTCGGAAATTTTGTCTCCAAAATGGGCTGCTATAATTCCATGAAGCTCAAAGGATGGCGTCAAAATGCCATGAACGATAGCATACTGATCATCTGCCTCCGCCTTTGTGTCGGTATTGATTATGACGCGCAGCTTTTTATGCTGTGGGTAATCAAATTCCATCAGAATACCTCCATGTCGTACAGGCCGCCCGTCACACTCGACTGAACTGCAGCCAGCCTAATCGTTTTTTTTATACAAAGTGCGATATTCGTTGGGTGAGACGCCTTCTACTTTTTTGAACACGCGTAAAAACGTGGTCCGGCTGTGAATGCCGATGCTTTCCGCAATATCATTGACCTTCATCTCGGTCCGGGTCAGCAGCTCCTTGGCTTTTTCGATACGCACCTGATTGATATAATCGGTCAAATATACGCCGGTTTTACCTTTAAATACGCGAGACACGTATTTCACGGAAACGCCCATTTCATCGGCTATTTGCTCCAAGCCCAGATCCTGTGTGTAATGCTCCTGAATATATTTTTCGATAAGCGAGACGAGGCTGCCCGATCTTTGACCTTTTTGTGCCTTGGTCACTTCAATAATTCGGGCGTAAAATGACTGAATGATCTGCTGCAGCTCCTCCTTCGTTCCGGTCAGCGTATCCCCAATTGCGGGACTTGTGAACTGCTGAAGCTGCTGATCCATCTCCAGAGACGTAACATTGCGGCCTTTTTCCGCCAAAAAGCGGACACCGGTTACATACATTTCTTTAAACAGCTGCCCCATATGCTCATAGGACATGCTGCGCCGCATATTATTTTCGACAATTTCCTCAAGCACCGTACTTACGGCTGATTCGTCGCCCAGCTTCAAATAATTTAATAGCTTCTGCTCGTCGTACAACGAATATTGGTAGCTGTTGCGGATAGACATGTGGTTGGAATCGACAATCTGAAATCTTTTTTCCTTATTTCGTTTGCCAAGCGCTGTCATCGCTTCATTATAGGAAATGCCGATATCATTGACGTTGGTGTAAAAGGTGCCGATTCCAATCGTGATGTCGTAATACATCCGTATGTCATATTCAAAAATTCCGAGCATCCGGTTAAAAGCCTCGTACAGCAGTTCCGTTTCCTGCGCTTCATCCACATTCACCAGCCCTACGAACAAATGCTGCCGATGCTCCAGTACGTAGGCGGGCAAATCACGACCGAGGAGGGACCAGATGATTTTTTTGATCCCGTTGATGACATAGATCCGCTCGGTATCCTGAATATCCTCGTAAAACGCCTCTTTAAAATCAAAATGGACCGAGCAGCATATAAAGCCCGCACGCGTGAAGCCGAAGTCCGCCTTTAACGTTTCTCGTAATATTTCCTCCTGATTCAAGGTGTGGCCTTTAAGCAAGAACAGCAGTGAATACTCGACATACTCGCTTGTATGCTTGTCGTATTTAACCTTGTACTGCTGGTTGCTGTCGGATAGACGGTCAATCCCCTGGCGGATCAGATCAAACTCATTGGAATGAATATTATCTGCAGGATCTCCTTTGCCCAAATCGCTTTTTAAGGCAATCACATCACGAATGTTGCGAATTGGATTGTAAATACGAATGCTGAACACGAACGAAAAGATAATGCCCATTACAATCAACACGATAGATAGCAGCACCGTCATTTGCAAAATATTAACTGTATGCTGGTTGAACTCGCTAAGCGGTGTGAACGAATAATAATCCCAGCCATACAAATTGGACTTGATATGGGCAATCATATAACGCTTTCCCTGTATCTCAATATCCTGCGCTCCGCCTTGCTCATGAAAAGCAGGCAGCCAGGCCGAGCTTTCCGGCGAACCGTTCATCAGTCCATGCTCATCGTAAATAATTTGCTGATTCCCATCCAGTACCACAAAATTCGTGGAATCGAAAACGGCATTACCTTTTAACGCATTGACGATTGCATTGATGGAAATATTGACAACCATCACAGCATTCTGATTCTGAATCCGGTTGGTCATGACAATAGGTACAACCTGCTTGATTGCCATCTTCTCCTGGATCACTCTGGAAACCGGCAGCAGCTCTATGCTTTTCGTGGAATTCTGCTTATTGATCCAATATGCCGTATCGTACTTGTCGTACTTATAAATGTTATTGAAATAGGAGCTAAATGTGTTAACGCCCGCACCGACGTAAACCTCCTGATTATCAATGTAAACAAAGGTTGAATCCGTAAAATTGCTAATAATGTTCTCGCTTCTTTGCAGAATGCGCGGCAAGCGCCAAAGCTCTGATTTGATGGTTAGGCTTTGTTGGTCCTTGGGAATAAGCAGATTCATGACGGTATAATCAAACAGAAAATTGATTCCCGTCTCCTGCGTCGTATTAATATATAAATCTATCGTATTCGCTGCAGATTCCAGATTAGTGGTAATCCGCTCGTTAAACTGATTTTTTATCATGCTGATCGAGTACGCATATTCGGACACGCCAATAATAATAATCGGAATCAAAAGAGACAGGAAATACGATAAAATTTTGAGAAATAATCGGTTCTGCTTGCTCTGGAATTGTTTGAATCGCATGATCCCGTTGTTCATCGTTGTTTCCTCTCTTTTGCTTCCGGCAATTAATGGATTTGCACAATCTTGATTTGTTCAAACAAACCATAAGGCTGCACAATATAACCCGGCGTGAATTCGTTACCCTCCCTGCGAAAGGAATCCCAGCCGATCATAGCCTGCCGTGGTCCCCGAGCTTCATGAAAAGGTCCGAACATATTGCGCGGGCTGCCCATGACTTCGATCTCCAGCGCATTACTGCCGGCGTTCAGATAAGGGGTTAAATCGACTCCATCGGCCGATTTCCAAGGCACGTGTCCGGCAGTAACGCCGTTCACTCGGATTTCCACAGTGACCGCAGAATGGTCACCCAGCAGCAGGATGGCTTTTCCCGTTTCATTGTTCGGGTGAATATAATCTACATGGTAAATCATACTTCCATTATAATGATAATATCCCTGCAAGCACCAATCTCCTGTATGGAGCGTGTCCGGTTCTTCTACGATACTCCGCGACAGATTGACCGCAAAATCGCCGATCAGGTAGCAGTCCTCGATTTCCATCGCCTGCGTATAGTCAGCATACAGCTCCAGCTCGTTGCTGCCCTGCCGGATGCCGGGAAGTGTTATACAATCCATCGATCTGTCAACGAACCAGCCCACAGCCTTATTGGATATCTCGTGACCATTGAGCAGAATACGGAACCGCTGCGAGCCTTCCAGCACAAGCTGAATTTCTTGGACAGGCAGCTCCGTCACATTGAACTGCAGCCTGAACCCGACAGGTGTACCATTATGGGGGTGCTCTTCATGAATCCACTTGTATCTCTGCGTGATCCCATTATAATACACCTGCCGCATGCTTAATGTATTGCGGATTTCCCTTTGAGCAGACCATACCTGCATCTCCTCCGACCAATCGCCGTCACCCATACGGTACTTACATGTATCCAGAGTGAGCACATTGGGCATCGTCCTCGTAAAACGGAATTCAGGACCTGCCGCCGCGTAAAGAATAGGTTCAGACTGGGATTGTGGTAACGCCTTTGAAAATGAAGCTGCATTTAAGGTGCTCGCGTCAACCGGGTGGATTAAATACAGCTTGGAAGCGGCTGCACCGAATTGAGCATTAAAGCACAAACGATCTTTTTCGATCCATGAATCGATCTCCGTAATCTGCCCGGTCAATGCATCCCATTCTTCAACACGGCCTATCAGCTGAATATCGATACGCACCTCATAACCTTGATCACGATCATTATTGACGACGAACAGCGTATGTCCATCCTCAACCTCCTTGAACAAAATGAACAGCTCGGAAGCCTCAGCCGCATAACGATTACGAATTCGTACAGGCCGCGGTTGGATGTCCTCGAGCTTGGCAATAACCTCCTCCGGTCTCGATGCGATGGTGACGCCCGGATGGGCGTACAGGCCGATCAGCTCCTCGGATGGCTTGCCTTCGATCATGGTGGCGAATGGTGTCATCGCAACCACTTTACCACCCTGCTCCAGAAACCGGAGAAGCAGCTCAAACGTGATGCGCAGCATCGTGCGTATCGGCGGAATGACGGCCACCTCATAACCCGCCAGATTCACGAACAGCTTGTTATCGCGAACCGCTCCTGTCTCAGCCATAATCGTTTCATCGCCAAGATCAAAATCATAATGAGCTCCCAGCAAAATACGTAAAAAATCATTAAATTCAAACCCATACTGGTCAATAGCCGGAATGTCACGGTCCAGGCCGCGTTTCTTACTTCCATAAGGATTGGTACCGAGCATCGACCAGGCCGTTGAAGCCGGATGCAGCACCAGAATATCTCTGACCGGCCGCCCTTCGCTCATAACCGAACCGATCCGGGCAAAATAATCTTCCATAATATAATTATATTTCCACCAGCTATTCTGGTAATTAAAGACGGGAGGGTAATCTCTTTTGCGGCAGCCCTTTAATGAATACAAAGCAAGATGCTGGGATCTCAGGTTGATGCCCAGTACGTACTGCCAATCCCCAACCCATTTCTGGCCTTCGAACGTAACTTCCCAGCCCGTGCAGCCATACGTTTCAGAAATCGTAAACTGACGTCCGTATTGATTGGCAACGCTGGTACACTGCTTGACGGTTAAGTGTTCGTTGGTCTGCTCACAGAGCAGGTCGATTCCCGGCACATGCTGGTACCGATAATGCGGCATAATAGCTCCGCCGACCCGTGTCGCCACTCCGAGAGAGCCTTCCCACAAAAAGTGACCGGTAAAGGCAAGTCCGTTATCCTCGCACCAATCACCTAACTGTTTGGAATACGACTCGCAAAATTTATCCGATACGGTCCGCCAGTAATCATGCCGTGCATGTGGGGACTGCTCTCCGTTAAAGAAAATGTAAGGCAGCAGCTCAAGAATATCATACCCGCGCTTGTCTGCGAAGTAGGCCGGGAACGTGGTTGTCCATGGAATCCAGCCGCGCCCCGCCGTATAAGTGCTGTGCCGGTCATGTACGCTCGGCTCGTCGGTGAAGATACCGGCAACCGTGTGGCCGAACTGCTCGCCAATTTCAGCTTTATACACCTCATAGGTCGAATCAATAAAAGCACGGACCGTGTCCGAATTCATGCTGTCCGGCGGCGCCTGATCATTAAACCATTCACTCGGGGCTGATACCTCGACCCTGAATACGAGCAGCACTTCATCCTCGACCAGTACAGCGGCTGTTTGGGCGGTTAGGCCGGCTATCTCCGGCAGTTGAAGTTGAAGCCGCTCGCAGCGGAGCACATTCATATCATCAATTACTGCTTTGAATACGGCGACAATGGCACCATCAGGCTCGAAGGAGCCCCGTACCACTTCAATTGTCAGCCCTTTGGAGCGGTGCTCATCCCCTATAGCTGGAACCTGACCGCCCGCAGAGCCTGAGGGCCAGCGATCCTCGTCATATAGCCACGCCTTCATCCCCTGCTGTTCGGCTTGAGCCACCGACTCCCGAATGGCTTTCATCCATTCGGGTCCCATATAAGGTGTTTCCAGCCCGTCACGCGAATGCATGAAAAAGCCGCCCATGCCCTGAGCCTTCATATCCTTAATTTGCCGCGTCAGCTCTTCCTGCTGCAATTCGTCATTCCAGGCCCAAAAAGGCAATGAACGGTATTCCGCAGGCGGCTGATTAAACCGTTCTCTCAATTCAGGCAAAGTTGCCATATGGGTAGACCTCCTCAATGTTCAGGGATTCCTTACGACTCCAGTTCCAGGCTCCAGCACACAACCCGCTCCCGTTTCCATGTGTAGGTCACGTATATATGTCTGCCTTCGGCAATCACTGCCGGGTACGAGTACTCCCCCGGTTCGATCGGCTTCGTATAGGTCCGGTAGTCGCCTTCCAGCACAATCAGCTGCTCCCAGTTCTCGCCATTGTCTGTGGATACGCTCAGCAGGAGCGGCATCCGCGGGCCATTGTACATACCGACCGGATTGTAAGCGAGTACAAGTGTACCGTCATCCATGCGCGCCAAATCGATGCCACTGTTGTTATTCGGCAAATACGTTCGATAAGCAGGCGACCAGGTCCGGCCTGAGTCGGAAGAATCACTCCGGTAAATAAAACCGGCGGTGCTGCGGTGCAGCATGTGAACGTAACCAGGCTCCGATTCCCAAATGGTCGGCTGAATGAGACCTTTGCCGCGGACAAGATACTTTCCTTCCTGCCCCTTGCCGCCCTCGGCAGAAGGGCGAAGCACAGGCACCATCGCGCTTTGCGTCCAGGTCTGCCCCTGGTCTAGTGAGATATCGGCGAATGCATCCCATGTTTCTCCTTCAATAGAGGCGGGAGCTAGCCAGGTCCCATCCTGCAGTTCAATCAGCTTGTTCTTAACCGGACCTCTCCCGCCTGAATCTCCCGGCACCAATTCAACCGGCTCGCTCCAGGTTTCACCGTTATCATCGGATACGATCATTCTTGTATACCACTGTGGAATTGGGCTGCCCACCTTGTAATGCAGCACGATTTGTCCATCAGTCTTGCGGAATAATACCGGATTCCAATGTACGACGCCTTCTTCGTCCGCTACCAATCGCGGCCTGGACCATATACCGTCCGTTCTCGTCGAGCACCAGATCGCTACATCCGGCGCACCCTCCTTGCTCCCGGCAAAATAGGCAACCAGCAGATCGCCGTTCGACAGCGTGACGATCGTCGAGGCGTGGCAGGCGGCGAATGGGCGATCCTCCTCAAATACAAATTGTCGGCTCTGTTCCTTCAGCTTCATGGTTTCACTCCACTCTCTCTTGTCTTATTTCTTCTGGTTCAATCTGGCTAACGCGCCGTTATAAATTTTTTCAAGCTCGGCGCCTCCGGAATCACGGGCTTTTTTCATGACTGCATCATATTCATCCAGCTTTTTGACACCCATAATAAATTTGTCATATTCCTGCTCCAGCATCGTGTTCAGGTTGACCAGTATTTCCTTGACACGAGCAGCCTCTTCCTTTGTAAGCGGCGGTTCCAGATAAGGATCATGGTAAGCCTTGTCATTAGCAATCGTTTTCCAGAACTGCTCATGCATGTCGCTCCAGTTGCCCGTCAGCTTCTCTACCTGCACCTGCGGCTCGGAGTTGGAGAACCATGGCGTAAAGCTCAGCTTGCCGGAGCCCAGGTCGGAATACATCGCATAGAAAGCGGTAGGCTGGCCGTCTTTAAATTTCATCACGTAATCGCTGTTCAGCTTGGGCTGGCCCTTCTCGTCCAATGTATGGTGGACACCCTCAACACCGTAGTTCATCAGGTTGGATGCCTTCTCGGTGTACATCCAGTCGATCAGTTTGACAAGTGTTTCCGGGTCCTTGGCCTTGGAGCTGATCGCAAAAATTCGGTCGTTCGTTATCGTTGTTGCGTAAAATTCGGCTCTGGCTTTGCCAGGCTTATATTCCGGGATTGGAATAAGCTCAAGCTTGCCGTCCGGAACTGCCTTTTGCAGCTGCTTCGTATAATCAAGCGCAAAGCCGCTGTTGTCCATAAAGAAGAACGATTTACCGCTGGTCAGCTTCTCGGTCCACTGCTGCTGTGTCGCGACTGCATAATCCTTGTCGAGCACCCCCATCGTGAAGGCTTTGTTCAGGTAAGCCAGTACGTTTTTGAATTCGGGCGTGCCTTGTCCGTACACATATTGGCCGCCGTTCACATCCTTATCAAAATATATCCCGTTGCCGCTGCCCACTCCCGAGCCCAGCATATAAGACATCGTTTTGAACAATTGGTGGATAGGTCCGCTTCCCTTACGTGCGGAGAACGGCGTCGAATCGGGATAAATCTTCTTGAGCTCAGCTAACACAGTCAGCAGCTCGTCAAAGTTTTTGGGTGTCGGCAGGTTGTGTTTTTTCAGCAAATCGGTACGGATGACCGGCCCGAAGCCATTTTTCAGCTCATTGCGTCCTATCGCCGGAAAGCCGTACAGGTCTCCGTCCGCGGTCAGCTTCGCCATGTCCGGGTATTGATCCCATACTTTTTTGAAATTGGGCATCAGTCCCTTGTTCATATATTGCATCAGCGGCACAAACACACCTGTCGATGCAAAGCTGTTAATATCAGCCATATCGACCTGGATAATGTCCGGCAAATTATTGGTGGCGATCAGTATTTTTTTCTTATCGTTATAATTGCTGTTGGGCACGGTTTCGAATTTCAGCTTGATGTTCGTCTGCTTGAGAATTTCCTGCTGGATCGGAGCCATATTTTTGACCGGCTGGTTCGGATGCTCCGGGAAAGCGATCGTAATCTCGCGTTCCTTGGCGGAAATTTTACCTGAATCTGCTCCAGCCGTATTAGTTCCCGGTGCAGCGGGTGCTGCCTCTTTACCGCCGGTCCCTGAGCAGCCGGCAATAGCCGTGGCCACAATGATAATGGACATTGATACGGAAACCCCTTTTACCCATGCTTTAGTCATCTTGGATAAACCTCCCTTTGTGTGGATCAAGCGTTAATTTTGAAGCATGCAGAGCACGCAACAGTCAATGAAGCCAGGTGCCCGGTGATCCCGGAGCATTCCCCCTCTCATTAAGGATGTGAAATGTAAAGGTGCTTAACCCTTTAAAGCGCCAATCATCGCGCCTTTGACAAAATACTTTTGCAAATACGGGTACGCTACGAGGATCGGCAGCACGGTAATAATAATGACCGCAAACTTGTAGTTGGTTGCAACGACACGGAAATTGGATGACGCACTGCCCACATCCGCGGTCTGATCTGCGAATTCGCCCGCTATGACGATGTTTCTCAGCAGCACCTGCACAGGAAACTTATCGCTGTCGTTCAAATAAATCAAAGCCGGGAAAAAGCTGTTCCAATGATGTACAGCGTAGAACAGCACCATCGTGGCCATAACAGGAAGCGAGAGCGGCAAAATAATTTTCCACAGCACCTGCAGCTCGTTGGCTCCATCCAGATAAGCCGATTCCTGCAGAGCGACCGGAATCCCTTCAAAATAGGTTTTCATAATGATCATATTGAAGGTACTGATTGCCGTAGGCAGCATTAATGCCCACATCGTATCGATAAGCCCGAGCTTCTGGACGACCAGATACACTGGAATCAAACCACCGCTGATGAACATCGTAACCGCAACCATAAAGATGAAGATGTTGCGCCCGTAAAAATCCTTTCGGGAAAGCGGATACGCACACAGCGCTGTCAGAATCACGTTAATTGTCGTCCCGACGGTCGTATACAGCAGCGTATTGCCGTAAGCCTGCCAAATTTTCGGATTTTTAAATACGACCAGATACGCATCAAACGTAATGTCCATTGGAAGCAGCTTGATCAGACCGCGTGTAACCAGATTGCCGTCGCTAATCGACACGATAAAGATGTAATAAATCGGGTATACCGTTATGAAGATCAAGAGCAGCAGCACCGCGATGTTACACACGTCGAAAATTTTGGACCCTAATGAAATATGTTTGTTCATGACAGCCTCCTGTTATCTACCACAATCCGGTTTGACTGATTTTTTTGGAAATGCGATTCGCCGAGACGAGCAGTACAAGCCCGATCACCGCCTGGAACAGCTCTACCGCAGTCGCATAACTGAAATCGCTGCCCAGCAGCCCTCTCCGATACACATAGGTCGAGATCACATCTGCCGTTTCATAGGTCGAACCGTTATAAAGCAAAATAATTTTGTCATAGCCGATCGACATCAGCTTGCCGATATTGAGGATGAGCATAATCGATATCGTTGGTGAAATTTCGGGCAGTGTGATGTGAATCAACTGCTTCCAGCGGTTGGCTCCATCGATTTTGGCGGCATCATACAGCTCCTCATCTACAGCAGTCAGCGCAGCCAAATAAATAATCGAGCCCCAGCCGATGCTTTGCCAAATCCCCGAGGAAATGAAAATCGTCCGAAACCATTCCGGCTTCATCAGAAATTGAATCGGTGCCAGACCAAACCATGTAATGATTTGATTGACCAGACCGTCCAGTGTAAGAAAATTGACGATCATCCCGCAGACGACAACCGTAGAGATAAAATGCGGCAGGTAGCTGACGCTTTGAGCGAATTTTTTCAATGCCTTGCTTTTTAATTCATTGAGAAGCAGAGCCAAAATAATTGGTGCCGGAAACGCCCAGAACAGCTCGTATATATTGATGAGCAGTGTGTTGCGAACCAGCTTCCAAAAATATTCATCATTCATAAACTTTTTGAAATGCGATAGTCCGACCCAGGGGCTATCCGTGATGCCCTTGACGATATTGTAATCCTTGAAAGCAATGATAATGCCATACATCGGCCAATAATGAAAGCATACATAATAGCAAAAAGGCAGGAAAAAAATCAAATATAAATACCGGCTTCGTTTCATATTTCGCAGGATCGGATGGCTCTTGCTGCTGGGCGCGCCGACTGCTGGCTGTACGTGTGATGTTTGAATAGAAATCCCTCCTGGCTGACGATCTCGTACGGTTCACGCCGATCAAGCTGATGTCTAATCGGCGGCCGTTTCCGTAATCCCTATTATGAGAGCGGCTGAACGCCTTGAAAAGCACCGATAACGGTATTCCACGAACCACTTTTCGCACAAATTCGCCGATGATTCAAATTTCTAAGGGTGTCCAAATATCGCACACCATGGCTGCGAGCCCAGTCTGGGCAAGGGTTAAGGACATTCTCATGCAGAAGCCAGGGATTTCTTCTCGCACGTCTAATTGACTCATGGGACAGCAAAAAAACCATAGTCGCTCCATAATGAGCATGCAATGGTTTTGAGCTGCTTGGTGAGACAAAACAAAAATCCCTGTTTCGCTGCAATCAAGCAGCAACAAGGATTTTGGCAAAACCTTCCCTTACAGGAACGCGCTTATTCGATTGGGTCAATACCCATAATGTGAAGCAAGAAGTTCTAACCTTTACTATTCAGCGATGGCACACGGTATCTGCGCGCTGCACTCTCATACAGCCAGTCACGGGCGACTTCAATCGCCTGAGCATGATCCAGCCAACCAGAGGCCACACGTTCAGCCAAAAATTCACTGAGTACACGCTTGACCAGCCAAATTTTCCCATACGTCCATTCAATGCACCTTGAATCAGATGCGATCAGTGAAGATTTCAGTGCCGGCAGTGCCTCCAGCCTGTACTGCATGGACTGCTTGTAGGTGGATGCCCGGAAGTTATACCACCAATGCCCCCCCACATGAACATTAGGGAAATTCCATGCCGCCTGCACCACATCGAGATTGTTGATTTCCGAGGCGACCACCAATTCGAACGGGCAGCTGTATTTCTCAAACAAACTGCTAAGCTTCAGAATGCGCTCCGGGTCGTTCGCAGGCAGTGGTTCCCCGCACCAGGAGCGTTCGACACCGAGAAAGAACTGTATGAACAGCACATGACGCTGTGCAGCCTCGCAGATCAGATGAAGCACATTCATCAGAAGCTGATCACGCACCAAGCCCGATGCAGACAGGTCATACAACTGGTTAGCCACAGCCTCATATCGCGGAAGTGTGGTCATAATGCCCGGACAGCCCTGCTTGCTGTAGCCGCCCAATAAGGCGTCAACGGTTTCACGCAGCTTCTCGAACGTCTGGAGCGGATTTGAGCTTTCTATAATCTCAGTGACCCATCCGAAAATCTTCCCGTCGATTCGCGGAATCAGAATTGCATTCCGCCTCATTCCTTCAAAAGGAGCATGCTCAGGTACATTGACTACGTACTCACGAACGCTCAGGCGGTCCGCTACCTGCTGTGCCCAGTCTACCTGTACTGCAGATTGCTTGACAGCTTCATCTGCCGCCAGAACGGACGCTTCATCCTTCAGCTCGATTCCATATAAATCCTGGAAAATCCGCGACAGGGCCACGTTCATCATCGTATGTCTGGAAGCATGGTGAGCGCTAAGAAATGCCTGGATTCGCTCACGAACCGGCAGCTGCTCGGCATGCGCCGGATAACCGGCTGCCTGCAGCTCACGGAATAACCAGAAGTAATGGGCGATCTGCCAGAAATCCACAGCATTCAGCCGATCTCCAACCAGATGGGTATGTGTGTCCACAACGTCAACCGTCTCAAGCTCTTGCATGATTCGCTCGCGGATCGTTTCCTGCTGCATCCTGTTATCCTCCTATGGCGCACTGCACCCGTTTACTTTTTAATATCCAGCACACCGATCTTTTTCGTATAACGTTCGTTGGCTTCTTTAAGAATGTCATTACCACCCTTGGTTTTGTACTCTTCTATAACTTTAGGCCAGTCACTAATCGGTTCTTTGCCATAGATCATTTTAATCATATGGTCGATGATCAGCTTCGGTCCAACATCAGGCTGTGGCGAAGCAAGATCCGGATATTTGCTGAAAGTCGATAGATCCGGATAAAATCCGATACCCGGCAAGCCTTCCTTATCCAGTACATTATCGAAAACAGCTAGCTGATCCTTACCGTTTTGATCCAACTCCAGACGTTTACGCGGCGGGTTCAATGTCGCATCCTGCCCCATCCACAACGTACCTGCACGGAAGCTCTCTTCTTCCTGCTCCTCTTTGCTGGTTGGAATTTTATAGTTGATTTTACCGTTATCGACGGTGTAATTTTGTCCCTCTATACCAAAGGTGAAAAACTTCTCAGCCTCAGGGGATGCCATCCAGTCATAAAATTTAATAATTTTCGCCGCTTTATCTTTATCCACCTTGGCATTCACATAGAAGGAACGAACAACCGGGGTATAGTAGAAATAGCCTGATTTACCTTCTGGTCCTTTGGGAGAGGAGATAATATCCACTTTGGCAGCCGGATTGGCCTGGGCAATAGCGGTACGGAACGAGATCAAGCCTGCCCCATTGGAGGACCAAGAGCCGGATTTGCCGCTGTTAATGTTTTTTGAATAATCAGAGGACGAAATGGTTGCAAAATCCTTCGGAATCAAGCCCTCATCGAACATTGTCTTGTAGGTTTGCAGCGCTTTCTGCATGTTCTCGACGTCAAAAAACTTCGGCTGCACCTGCCCATTTACAACTTCAAACTGATCCTTGTATGGCAGTACATCAAACGCGCCCAGGAACGTATCGGCGTATTTGAAATTTTCACGCATTTGATACGGATTTTCAACACCCGCCTTTTTAAAGGCACGCAGAACATCCAGAAATTCATCGACGGTTTGTGGAGCTTTCATACCTGTTTTCTCTAAAAGATCCGTACGCATATAAGTTCCACGTCTGGACGGATTGCTCAAATAATCGGGGATCGCATAAATCTTGCCATCGTAGGATACCGCATCCCATGCCGCCTTGGGCACCTTTTTCATCAGGTTGGGGGCATACTGCTTCAATAAATCGTCAAGCGGCATAAAGACGCCGGCTTCCACCGAGCCTGACATGGATTTACCAGTTGGTGTGCCGATGCTGCCGACCACGTCGGGAATATCATTACCAGCGAACATAATACCCATTTTGGAATCTTCGAGAATACGCACTGAGAGGTCTGTGTTGGTCAGTTCCTCCAGCTTTTTCACCAGCTTGTTATTTTCCCAGTCCGTTACCGTAGCTTGATATCCAGTATTGGTAGTAACCGGCAGTGATAGCGAAAATTTGACCGGTTTCGTATCAGCACTGGCTTGTCCGCCTTGCTTATTATCTTTAGACGCATCCCCACAGCCAGCCAAAGAACCTGCAGCAAGCGCAGAAACCAGAATAACACCCCATGTTTTTTTCATATCGCACCAACCCTCTCTTTTTCATTACGATTTAATTGATCCTACCATCATGCCTTTAATAAAATGCTTTTGCAGGAACGGATACACCAGCATAATCGGGATCGTCGCAATGACGATAACCGCCATTTTCAATCCTTCTGGTGACACAAACTGCATCATTTCCGAGGTAACATCCGACGCGCCCATGTTGTCTGTGATTACGATCTCCCGCAGCCTTACCTGCAGAAGGATTAATGAACGTTTGTCGATATAGTAAATGGCTTGAGAGTACATATTCCAGTTGGCGACCGCATACATAATCCCCATCGTTGCCATTACCGGCTTGGACAAAGGAAGCACGATACTCCAGATCATCCGAAACTCACCACAGCCGTCCATCTTCGCCGATTCCAGCAGCTCTGTCGGCAAATTAACAAAAAACGACCGCATGACGAACAGATTGTATGCGCTGATCGCACCAGGGATCATTAACACCCACAGCGTATTCAGCATGTTCAAATTTTTGAGCAGCAAATAGTTAGGAATTAACGGTGCATGAAAAATCATCGTGATGAGCACAATAACAAGTGCCATTTTTCTATAAATGTACTCTGGACGAGACAACGGGTAAGCCAGGCTTGCTGTTGCTGCCAGATTGATTAATGTCCCGAATACGGTAACGATAACGCTGTTGCGGAAGGCTAGCCAGATTGAAGGATCCTTCACAATCATATGGTAGTTCTCCCATGTGAACCCTATTGGCCATAGTCCAACGTCCCCGCTGTTGATCGCTACGGCATTACTGAACGACTGCGCAATCACATGTAGAATCGGCAGTACCATGGCGAGCCCGATCACAAACAGCAAGATGTTGTTGAACATCTGGAACGCACGCTGCCCTTTTGTCAGAATCACGCCTCTCACCCCTTTGACCGAAGATATGTTAGTTAAAATAGTAGTTAGTACAGGCCGTCTCCGGTCGCTTTTTTGCTTAGTGTGTTACCCAGTACGATGAGCACAAGGCCAATGACGGATTTGAATAATCCAATCGCTGTTGTATAGCTGTACTGCCGGTCTATCAAGCCTGCTCGATACACATACGTGTCCAGAATCTCTCCATTCTCACTATTAAGCGAGTTAATAAAGACGAACACACGCTCAAAGCCAAAATCCATGAATCTACCCATATGCAGCAGGAACAAAATCATGATCGTAGGCAGAATGGATGGAATTGTTATCGACATCACCTGGCGGAACCTGCCTGCGCCGTCGAGCTCAGCCGCTTCATACAAGTCAGGATTAATACCGGCAATCGCTGCCAAATAAATAATCGTTCCCCAGCCGCTATCCTTCCAAACACCCGATCCTATCAAAATACTGCGAATGTAGCTATTTTCGCCCAGGAAGTAAATCGGTTCAATGTTGAATATCCCCAGAATATGATTCACGATTCCTGTTGTTGGGGATAGAAGACCGATCAGAATGCCTCCAACGATAACCCAGGAAAGAAAATGCGGCATGTAAATAACCGTTTGCAGCACCCGCTTATAACCATTAATGCGAATTTCGTTCAGCAGAACGGCCAGTATAATCGGGATCGGAAAAGCAAAGACAAGATCGTACAAGCCAATTAACAGCGTGTTTTTTAAGATAATCAGAAACTCGTCATAAGCAAACATCCGCTCAAAATGGGCCAGTCCAACCCATGGACTATTAGTGATTCCCTTGAAAATATTGTAGTCTTGAAAAGCGATCGTCGAGCCCAACAGCGGTACATACTTAAAGAGGATAAAATACACAAGTCCTGGTATCGAAATAACATACAAGGGCCAATGCTTAGCAACAAACGCGCGCTTCGCCTTTTTTGAAGCGAACGTGTATAGGGTTTGTCCGGAAGTATCCGTTTTTGAAGCCATATGATCTCTCCTTTCTCTTGAAGCAGAGTAATGTTGTTTGATGGATTTATCATACTATGGCTATGAAAACCCAACCATGGAGTAACTTAAAGCGCACATGTGTTTTTTTACGATCGACTTCAGTAGGTACACGAAAAAAGCCAGAGTATCCCGACTTGCGGATGCTCTGGCTTATGCTGTTTATTTATCCACGTTCCAAAACGATTTTTTTCAAGCATATGAATGCTCCGTTTGGCAGGCTCAAGGCTTTAAGCCTTAGCACATAATTTCCCGCCTCGGGAAGGCTTAGATGGCCTACAGGGAAGGCTACGAATTCGTACCCGCCTCCGGTAGTCTTCACTGTCTGCGCTATCCGCGATACCGTTTCACCAGAACGCTTCGAGATCACAGAAAGCTCATAGGAGCCCCCGTCCGCGTCTGCTGCTGCCCCGTATTCCAGAACAGCCTGCAGGCGATCAGGTCCGTTAGCACGGAACGTCCAGGATGCCTCGTCCTCCAGACGGGTCCAGTTGATCAGATTATCGTGGTCCTTCTTCCCTGTATCGTAGCGTACTGTCGGTCCCTCAATATCGGCATCAAACGCGCCGAAGTTGTTCGGATAATCGGCCGTATACAGCAAACGTACCGGATTGGCATCACACTCGCCCGTGAATTCTATTGCCAATACCGGAATCGTCGATGCTGTCGGGCTGATCGGCACCTCGATCACGATATCCTCTTCACTTATGCGAGTCACTGGCAATGCCGTGCGATCTTTGTCAGCCAGCGCGTAAACTTTGAGAACACAATTGCGCAGACCCGGAACCAGCAGCTTCCCATTGGTTGGCCATTCGAAGATATGGAGGTATAGAATTCCATCCTTCATCGTGCATCTGCCCCAAGGCGGCTTACCGATCGGGCTTTGACGAGTGCCATGCACAGCTTCACCGTTCGTTTGCATCCAATGACCGATCTGCTCCAGCAGCTCGACAGATTTGGGATCAAACGCTCCATTCCCCATCGGTCCGACATTGATCACAAAATTGCCGTTTAAGCTGAGCACATCAATCATTTGCCGCAATACGACATCTGCCGTTTTCCAGTTATGATCGGCGACTTTATACCCCCAGGAATCGTTCAGGGTAGCAATCGATTCCCAATCCTTACGTGGAACCCTCACATGCGGCTGGTTATCCGACGTATTACCGTAGTCCCCATAGGGGTCCATCCAAACACGCCGATTGATTAGGCAATCCGGTTGTACCTCTCGCACCTGCTTGACGAAAGCGGCTCCCTGCTCAGCTGTCAGCTTATGCCCACAATCGAACCAGAGCAGTCCGACAGGACCATACTTCTCCAGCAGCTCCTTAACCTGAGGCAGTGCCGAGGTGTGCAAATAATGCTCGTAGCGAGTTCGCTTATCCTCATCGTTAATCCATGAGGCTACATCATCATAAGCGCCAATATTTTGAGGGTAATCCCATGTATTCCCCTGTGAATCCGGATGATGCCAATCCATGGAGTGTGAATAGTAGATGCACAGCTTGATCCCCTCTTCGCGGCAGACCTCCGCCAGCTCACGGAGCGGGTCACGGGCAAAAGGCGTTTTCTTCACAATATTGTAATCCGATACGTCCGAGTCATACATCGCAAAGCCTTCATGATGCTTGGCTGTAAAAATCAAATACTCCAGCCCGGCCAGCTTGGCTGCTCGGACCCATTCCTTCGCATCAAAGTGTTCGGCGTGGAACTCCGTCGCGATTTGTTCATATTCACTCACCGGAATACGTGCCCTGAGCATCAAATGCTCGGCATAGGAAGCATGGATTTCCTCCCCATTCCAGACTCCTGCCGGAAGCGAGTACAAGCCCCAATGAATAAACAGCCCGACTCTTGCCTCCCGCCACCAGGCCATTCTGGCGTCATGGTCTGGATCTATGGCTTCCAATTGCTCTACAATCGGTTGCTCAGTCCCATCGGCATTATCCATTAAATCCTCTTGTTTTGCCATTGCATATTCTCCTCTTTTCCACTTATTTACCAGGTTTGCTTGCAGGCATAATCATGAGCAGCTTCGTCCCCTGATCAACCTCACTTTCGATTTTCAGACCATATTGTTCACCGAACACCATTTGAATTCGGCGATGAACGTTCACAATGCCAATCCCGCCAATACCTTGGGAAGATCCCTCTTCATTGTCAGCAAGCCGATTGGCACCGAGCTTCTCCCGCACCTCGGCAAGGCGCTCTTCCTTAATACCAGCCCCATTGTCCTCCACGCTGACCCAGAATATATCATCGTCTTCTCCGGCATCGATCCGAATATAATGATAATCCTCCACACCATCGGGGAACGCGTGCTGAAATGCATTTTCCACAAGTGGCTGCAGCGTGAGCCGCACCATACTGCGAAGTAAATAGTCGGGATGAATCGCCACATCCACTTCAAATTCACGACCGATTCGATGCCTGAGCACCATTAGAAAATACAGCACATGCTTTAATTCATTAGCAACCGTAATTTCCTCCAGATTGGTTTGTACCGAGTAACGCAGCATATAGGCGAGTGCCTTAACAATTTCGGATATTTCCTTGGAGTCTCTAATCACTGCATAGCAAACAATCGTTTCCAGCGTATTGTACAAAAAGTGCGGATTGATCTGCAGCTGCAATGACTGCAGCTCGGCTTTCTGCCGCTCCATCCGACTCTCCCGGTCGCTGAGCTCGGCTTGATATACCTTGTCCACCAGCTCCGAGAGCCGGTTGACCATCAAATTGTAACGGCTCATCAGCTCGACAATTTCGTCACGGTGCTCTGGGAGCGGAATCGTCACCCAGTTCCCTTTTTCCGTCTGGCGCATGGCTGCCTTCAAAGTGCGTATAGGTCCCGTGATCGATTTCCCGAAGCGAAAAGCCAACCACAAAGCGATCCCCAGCGTAAAGCAGCCAACGACAATAGTGGTGGTGCGAATCGTATCCGTTGGCTTGCGCAGCTCTTCTACGGACATGGAAACGACCAGCCGCCAATTCCCATAATTGGAACGGCGGCTCATGAACATTTGTGCTTGATTATCGATAACCGCCGTAAATGCCTTATCGCCGGCATGGAAAACCTCGTCCCTTATTTCAACAGGCAGCTCCGTACCAATTCGGTTTTTATCGGGGTGGTAAACGTACTTACCTTTATCATCGGCAATAAAAAAATACCCATGGCTTCCCAGATCAATCCCCTTCCACAGCTCGGAAAGCTCAGCTGCGCGCAATTCGATCGCAAGAATACCTTTGGGCTCGGTAGCGGTAAGGCCGCGTATACGCCGAACAAGCGTGAGCATCATATTTTTTTGATCCGACAAAATACTGTGATTCAGCACACTCAAGCTGCCTTCCTCGGTGTTCTGTTTAAAAAACTCAAGCTGCTGCTTGACTTGCTCATTGTCAAACGATTCACCACTCGAATCGTTGTAAAAATACATCGCATTATCATGAAAGCTGATCATAAAAATATTGGCAATTTCCGGGTTGCGAATAAACACCGGCTCGATCAACAGCTCTTTGATCAGCTTGCGAATTTCATAGTAAGGAAAGCCCTTTTCTCCGGTAGGAAGATCGATAAAGCGCTTCACGTCATTGCTGTTGAGCAGCGATACCATCGAACGCTCGTAAGTGCGAATATACAAATCGGTATGATGTACCGCATTGCCGACCACCTGGGATAATTGATTCTCCACCAGTTGATCCAGCTCATTGGAGGAGGTCCGGTAAGTAAAGACACCAACACTGGTTAAGGAGATGAGAATGACGATCAGGTAAGATAGAAACAGCTTCTGGTACAAGTTGAGATTTTTCATTTGATTCCCAACAGACTGCGGTATTCCGAAGGCGACATACCGGAAATTTTCTTGAACGTTTTCGTAAAATGAGGATAATCCTCATATCCGACCTCCGCGGCAACATCGACCGTACGCATATGGGGGATCGACAGCAGCTCGCGGGCCTTTTCCATTCTTTTATGAATCCGGTAGCTGACGAACGTTTCACCGCTTACTTTTTTGAACAGTGAGCTAAAATAGGTTGGCGTAATGCCCACCATGTCGGCCACTTCTTTTAAGGAGATTTCCACAGACAAATGATTATCGATATAAGCCTTCGCTTCCTCCATCGGATCCTTATAATTGCCGCGACGCGCGGTCAACAGATCGTTCATGACCACCTGCAGGCGTCCTTCGAATTCAAGAAATAAATCTGCTTTGGACGCAGCCGCATAATCGCCCAATAAATTGGAGCCCAGCGGGCGGTTTTTCTCTTGAAAATATTTGTGCAGCAGCACAGCCACATCATGCAGTTGTTCCTTCAGCTGCTGCGCGGACAAATGCGAGCAGTGCTCTCTCCACTCTGCCATCAGCCTTGCGATTTCATCCTCCTGCAGGGACCAGATGCTTTGCTCGACCCGTTCAATCCAATCCACATAACGGGAAACGACCATATAGCCCTGTGGGCGGCTTTTCATGATCACATCGAATACCTCATGTAAATCAGGGGGTGTAACCGGTTTTAACAAATAATGCTTAACACCGTAGGACAAACATTTTTGTGCGTAATCAAAATCACTGTACCCCGATACGACTACTTTCAGGATATGCGGGTATGCTTCGTTCACCTGCCGGCACAGCTCCAAGCCGTCCATTTTGGGCATGCGGATATCGGTAAGCAGCAGATCTGGCTCTGAGCAACCGATGCGTTGCAGCGCATCCTGACCATTGTCCGCGGTTTCTATTTGGGCGAACTTGTGTGTATAAATCTGAGCCATTTTCACCAGTCCGCTGCGAATGATAGGTTCATCGTCCACAATTAGCAATCTCATCCTGTAAGCCTCCACCTTCCATGCTTATGACTTCGTAAAAACTCCATTCGAGTTTACTACGTATAGACGACAGGTACAATAGAGCCCCAGCTAACATGACCTCAGCATACTGCAGCCCAAAAACACAAGCTATGGAGAAACTTGCATCTGTTTTGTGTTTTTTTACGATGTCAGTCTGAACGATGTCAAATTACTTCCATTATTTACTTACCTTAAAAGTCTGCTTCGCAAACCGGCTAATAAACTTCTGCTGCGTTTTGCGAAGCAAATCTGACTTTCATCCGACTGCTGTCAGCCGTCTTACATCGGCAGCACGCAATATACAGACCCAGCCTCGCAGGCAAATTCGGCAATCCCATCTACCAGCACGTAAGCGACATCCGTACCGTCCTCATGACAGATCAAGCTGGGCTGTTTCATTCGAATGCGGCATGATCCAGATCTTCCGGCTCGGATTACAGCATGCTGGACTTGTCCTTCCTGCCAGCGAATATCGATCCCGAAGGCTCCTCTTGCCCGCAAACCTGTTATTTCACCTTCTGGCCAAGCCGCAGGTAGAGCAGGCAGCAATTCAAGAACATTGCCATGCGATTGAAGCAGTAGCTCCGCAATCCCGGCAGTTCCGCCAAAATTCCCGTCGATTTGAAATGGCGGGTGGCAATCAAACAAGTTCGGGTACGTCGAAGTCGCCAGCAGCTTGGAAATATGCTCAAATGCGCTGTCACCGTCTCCTAACCGTGCATAGAAGTTGATGATCCAGGCACGGCTCCAGCCTGTATGACCACCACCGCTTGCCAAGCGTCTTTCAAGCGTCCTTCTAGCTCCCTCAGCAAGCTCCGGTGTTCGATGCTTGTCGATCATTTCACCCGGATGTAAAGCAAACAGCTGTGAAATATGCCGATGTCCAGGTTCGGCTTCGTCATAATCCTCCAGCCACTCCATAATTTGGCCATACTTGCCGATTTGCGGACGAGGCAGCTTGCCAATCGCCGCTTCCAGTTGAAGACGGAACACTGCATCACTATCGCCAGTTACTTTCCCTGCTTCCATACATGCGGTAAACAAGGTGTATACCAGCTGCATGTCCATCGCCGGACCCATGCATAGATTCCCCTGCACACCGCTCGGTAAAATAAATTTATTTTCCGGTGAAATGGACGGGCCTGTAATCAACCGACCCTGCGCATCCTCAACCATATAGTCAAGCAAAAATTCTGCCGCTTCCTTCATGACAGGATAAGCCTGCTCAGCAAGGAATGCCTCATCCAGTCCATAACGGTAATGCTCCCACAGGTGCAGCGAAAGCCAGGCGGCTCCAAGCGGCCATATAGAGGAAGAGACGAGAATACCCTCAAGCCGTGTTTCCCCCCACAGGTTGGTGTTATGATGAGCGACGAAGCCGCGGCTGCGATACAGCTCCTTGGCCGTCTTTCTCCCGTTTGGTCTCATTCGCTCAATCAGATCAAAGAGAGGCTGATGACATTCAGGCAAACCACAAACCTCAGCAGGCCAATAATTCATTTCTGTGTTTATATTAATCGTGTATTTCGATTCCCACGGCGGACTGTAGCTATCGTTCCAAATTCCTTGCAGATTGGCAGCAAGACTGTCCGGACGCGAGCAGGAGACGAGCAAATAACGGCCATATTGGAAAAATATCTCGATAAGTCCTTGATCTGTCCCGCCTTTTTGAACTCGTTCAAGCCTGCGATCGGTTGACAGCAGCAAGGTCTGTGCTTGCTCCGTATCCAGCTCTTCGCCAGTTAAGCGGATCGATACGCGATTAAACTTGTCAGCATATTCGGCAATATGCCCGCGTTTCAATTCTTCATAACCTTTGATAGCCGCGGCATCCAGTCGCTGCAAACAAATCTCCTCCGGATTCGCCGAGCGAAAGGTTGATTCGACCGCAATGAGCAGCGTCACAGCATCAGCCTGCTCAATCGATACGAAATCACCGATGGTCTGCACCGTTCCTCCCTCCGGTATCGCCTTCACTACACAAGAGAAAGCAATGCCATCCTTGCCGCATTCTCCCTGCATCACGACCGTATCATCACCAATCGCTCGGCTGCCTGCATCATAAGGACGCCTCATCAGATTGGCGCTGAAGGTAAGCCCCCGCGGGAGCTCACTTTCCAGTCGCACAACGATTACCTGATCAGCTGCACTGCTGAAATACTCCCGCCGGTAATGAGCGCCATCCATCCGGTAGCTCACCTGTGCAATTGCTGTTTCCAAATTCAGCTCACGGATGTATCCTTCTACAGGCCGATTATGGTCCAGAAACCACAGACACAAATCGCCAGCCGGCACATACGGATGATAATACTTGGGCCCCGACATTAGCGCCATTCGGCTCAAATGCTCCGCTTCCTGCTGCCTGCCATCCATGAGCATCTTCCGAATTTCCGGAAGATAGGCTTGGGCATCCGGATTATCCGCATCCTTCGGTCCGCCGTACCAGATCGTATCCTCATTAAGCTGGATTTTTTCGTTAGCCGTTGTCCCGAAAATCATGCCGCCCAATCGTCCATTACCGATTGGCAGCGCTTCTGTCCAGGTTTTTGCCGCTTTATCGTACCATAGCTTTAACTGGCTTCCTGTATGGCCGCTTACTTCCATTGCTTATCCCTCCCTCGTTTCGCAGAATCGGCTCCATGACCAAGGCGATCCCATTGCCTGTATTAGCCTCTATTTTCCGCAGTGATCACACCATTTTTCTTTTTATAGCGCTCTGTAGCTTCTTTCAGAATCTCATTGCCGCCCTTGCTCTTGTATTCTTCAATAACTTTTGGCCAATCCGAGATCGGCTCCTTGCCATAAATCATCTTAACCATATGATCAATAATTAATTTCGGACCTGTATCATCACCAAGAGGAGCGACATCCGGATAACGGGAATACGATTCAAGCGACGGAACAAACCGCAGGGAGCCTAAGCCTTCCTTGGAAATCACGGTATCCATGTACTTCATCATGTCACGACCGTCCTGCGTCAGCTCTTCTCTGGCTTTATTATAGATCGTATCATGCACGAACCAGAACATGCTGCGGAATCCATCCTCATCAATGGCATCAGGTGTAGTCGGCTGCTTGAAATTAATTTTACCGTTATCCATCGTATACGTTTCGCCTTCGATCCCAAATGAAAAATACTTTTCTGCTTCAGGCGTCGTCATCCATTCAAAGAATTTAACGATTTCAATTGCCTTCTCCTTGGAAACCTTATTGTTGATGTAGTAGGAGGTATTGATGCTTGAGTAGAGCACATGTCCGCCACGATTTTCCGGTCCACGAGGTGAAGGGATAATTTCGATCTTCGCTTCCGGTACTGCTGAAGCTGCCTTGTTGCGATAGTTGGATAACCCTTGGGCATTGGCTGACCACATGCCAACTTTGCCGGCTTCGATATTTTTACCGTATTCAGTCGAGCTGATTGAAGCAAAATCCTTGGGAATGAGGCCTTCATCAAACATCGTTTTGTAAGCTTGCAGCGCTTTCGTCATATTCTCCACATCAAAAAACTTCGGTACCACCTGCTCGCCCTGCACTTCGAATTGTGACGGGAGTACGTCATAGGCTCCTAGAATCGTATCCGCATACTTGAAGTTTTCCCGCAATTGATAAGGATTTTCAACGCCTGCCTTTTTCATCGCCCTCATGACATTCAAAAAGTCATCGACCGTTTTCGGTGCTGGCAGCCCGGTTTTGGCTAACAGATCAGCCCGTATGAACAGCCCTCTTCGCGAAGGATTGGATAACCAGGACGGAATCCCGTAAATTTTCCCATTGAAGCTTGTTTCCTGCCATGCTTCTTTTGGTACCGCTTTCA
Organism: Paenibacillus periandrae; assembly: GCF_022458865.1. Classification (GTDB taxonomy): domain Bacteria; phylum Bacillota; class Bacilli; order Paenibacillales; family NBRC-103111; genus Paenibacillus_S; species Paenibacillus_S periandrae. The sequence continues at coordinate 164,824 of NZ_JAJNMU010000014.1, forward strand.
TTATAGTTGGCGCATACTGCTTTAGCAAATCGTCAAGAGGCATAAAAATACCAGCTTCAATAGAACCGGACATTCCCTTTGTTGTAGCACCTCCGACATTTTGCACCACATCAGGAATATCGTTGGAAGCAAACATCAGCGACATCTTTTGATCAAAATCCTTCAGGGGAATCATTCGAATATCAATATCCACCTTGGCAAGCTCTTCAAGCTTGTTGACCCATTTTTCCTTATTAATATCACCCGATTTTTCGGCATATTTATTACCGCTTGTCGCCATCGACATCGAAAATTTCGGTTTCTCATTAGTTTTTGCGGCATTGCCAGATTTCGGACTTGCCTGATCTGTACTACAGCCTGCAACTGCACTGACTGCCATGATGCCAACCAATGTTGTACCAAGCATTTTTTTCATTCTATCCATCCCATTCCTTATGTTATTAACCAATGTGTTTGGCTTCACCATCTTACCCTTCCTGCACGGGATACGATATGTGTTTTTTTACAGTCGTGTTGTGTTTTGTTTTTAAAGTTTGTCCTTACCCACAGTTGAATAACCTAAAAAATAAAAGAGGCATCCGCTTTTAAGCGAATACCTGCACGATCCCAATCTTACATATTCGGCTTATTCATAGGCTACCACTCTATTTCTCCCGCCTTGCTTGGCCATGTAGAGCGATTTATCGGTGTACTCAATCAACAAGCTACTCGAGAGCTGTGCCGAAGGAATCAAGGTTGCTGTGCCAATACTGATCGTAACCAAATCACTTACCTTCGATGTAAGATGAGGAATCTGCAGCTCCTCCACCCATTGCTTGATCCTCTCCGCTACCTTACAAGCCCCGTTCTTGTCGGTATTCGTTAATATCACTGAAAACTCCTCGCCGCCGTAACGCGCCGCGAAATCATTAGGCCGTTTCAGCGCTCTTTTTATCGTATGAGCAACCTGCTGCAGACAAGCGTCGCCTCCTTGATGCCCATACGTATCGTTGTACGATTTAAAAAAATCAATATCACACAGCAGCAGCGATATCGGCTGACCATATCTGGCAGCGACTCCCCATTCACGCTCCAGCGTCTCGTCAAAGCAGCGACGGTTGGCAATGCCGGTTAATCCGTCCGTCATCGAGAGCCTCATCAGTAATTCATTCACCTCTTGCATCTTGAGCTCAGATGACTTGCGTTCCGTAATATCTCTGGAAACGGCTATGATCTCCCTGACTCTTCCTCTTTTATCAAGGATCGTTTGACAGGTGGTTTCAAACCATATATAGTCGCCGTCTTTTTTGCGGATGCGAAAGCTGAAGGTATTAATCTGCTGGGTGTTCAAAATAGCATTATACATGGAAATGATTTGCGGGTAGTCATCCGGATGAAGCAGCGAGTCACCCCAGATTCCAATCAACTCTTCTGGCTGGAAACCTAACAGGGTACTGCAAACGGGGGAAACGTATGTGCATTTGCCTTGCGGAGTATGGCGGGTAATCATATCTGTTGAGTAATCCGCAAGCATTCGAAACCATTCTTCGCTGCCCTTTAGCTTCTCCTCGGTTAATTTGCGCTTCGTCACATCCTGAAAATAAACAGACAAGCCTTCCTTGGTCGGATAAATATGGGTTTCGATCCACTTTTCATCCGATTCCTCAGTGGCTGGTATATATTCCTCAAACTGAACCTTCATTTTCTGAGTAAAGGATTCCCGAAAATAGCTGCCGTATTCCGTCATTTCCAGCTCGGGGAATTCATCCCATAGAACCTTTCCCTTCAAATCGTCATTTTGTTTACCCAGATGCTTTTCGGCCTCTCTATTCATATAAACAAAGCGCCACTCCGCATCCAGTGAATAAAAAGCGTCCGAAATATGATCCAGAATACTTCTATTCGTATCGTTCAAATCACTGATTTCTTTTTCGGCGAGCTTCATCTTGGAAATATCGACAATTTGCGAAATAAAATATTTGGGTGTCCCATCCTGATTGTGAACAAGCGATACGCTCAGCAGCGCCCACACCGTGTGACCCTGCTTATGAATATATCTTTTTTCAATCTGGTAGCTGGTAATTTTACCGTCCAGCGTCGCTTGTAGGTAATTTAGATCAATTGGCAGATCGTCAGGGTACGTAATAACCTGAAAGCTGGTTGCTTCAAATTCCTGCTCCGTATAGCCCAGCAGCTTGCATAGTGAAGGATTCACGTTAAGCCATTTTCCATCCAGATCAACCAGCGCAATACCTATAGGGGCATACTTGAAAGCATTAAGAAACAAATCATTCTCATGATGTATATTCTGCAATGGGTATCGCCCCGCGATTCGTTGGATTTAAGAATAGTTACCTATAACATAACAGATTTCGACCAAATAATCTAAGTAAAATCCTATACACTTTGTTAAAGTGATTCAATCACAAACGAGTTGAAATCGGCATAAGCCCGACTGGATACAATCTCTTTGTTGATTGCAAATATTCCAACCTAATTTCTAACTGCATCGTTTGTGCTTATGTGCCATAACTCCCACCCAAACCATCTATACGCTGCATAGTTATATATACCTAATCGATTCACGAATAGGTCTAAAATACTATGTATTGACTGTTCCACGATTACCTGATATTCTGAATATAACATCATAATTCGACAAGCACTGATAATGGCATACTTATTGAAAAATAAGGACGCAAAGTTATGGGTCTAAGGCTCTGCACGAAGGAGCTATGATTGCCAGACCGCCAAAGGGTCAACCAAACCCTCATTATATGGCTTTATGGTTGGGTTTTTTTGTTGTCCTACAAACTACAAGAGGTGATTCCATGTTCGTGTTAAAAAACGACAGCAATTCCTTCCAAGAGATGACAATGGATTTAAGAGAATATGTCGGCTACGCAACCTCCAAAGATATCATCAATGAGATGAAACAGATGGAATTTGATAAAATCCTCCTTTTTAAGCAGTCCCTAGAGGAAATTCTGAATATAATCGGTTTGCAGCAAGACATTGTACATTAAACAGCACTAACAGCCAAATCTCCCTCTGAGCAAGAGAGGATTTGGCTGTTTTTGTGTATATCGCTAACGGACAATGAGCTTTTGTCTGATCATACATTTGTTTGCATTGCGGACTTTTTGTAAGTATGATATATTTAATAAGCTAATTCCGACGAAAAAGGTGGTAATTATTCATGAGTGATCAGCGTACTGTATTCGAACAAGCAACAGAGGAAGTTCAAGCACACCGCAAGCCCGAATATCCCGTCACACCATTATTTTTAAATCGCTGGTCTCCACGTGCATACTCCGATCAACCCGTTTCTGAACAAGATTTAAATACCGTATTGGAAGCAGCTCATTGGGCACCTTCTTCGTTCAATGACCAGCCTTGGCGTTTCTTTGTAGCCAAAACTGATGAGCAGCTCGCTGTGTTCCATGACTTTCTTGTTGAATTCAATCGCTCATGGGCATCCAAAGCCCCTGTTCTCATCCTTGTAGCATCCGATACAAAAAGAGGGAATGGCGATCCTAACGGCGCTCACGCCTTCGATAGCGGTGCAGCCTGGGGCTCACTCGCTTTGCAAGCCAAGCTGCTTGGATTGGTCACTCATGCTATCGGCGGCTTCGTTAGAGATCAGGCACGCACGGCATTGAATATTCCAGACACATGGGAGCTTCATGCAGTTGTCGCACTTGGCTATCAAGGTGATAAGCTTACACTTGCTGAAGGTTTGCGGGAGCGCGAGTTGCCAAATACACGCCGTCCTCTGAACGAAGTTGTTATAGAAGGAAAGCTCAACGTTTAATATATCTAATTCAACAAAAAGGAGACCATGCTGTCTCCTTTTTGTTTTTGCATTTTTGCATTTTTGGTATACCATAAACCAAAGTTATGTGATAAAATATAATCATACTTAGAAGGAGGGATACCTTATGCCATCTATTCATTTCCTAACATCAGGTAAAACCATTGATGTACAACCGGATGCCAATTTGTTAAGAACCTCCATTCGATACGAGGGCTCGGTCCCCTTTAAATGCGGTGGCGGCTTATGCGGAACCTGTCGTGTGCGAATTGTAGATGGACAGGAAAATCTCAGTAAAGTCATGAAAAAAGAGCTTGATCGACTAGGTAATGAGGCTATTGATCAAGGATACCGCTTGGCTTGCCAAACGTTTATCGTCGGGGATGTTACAGTAGCCTGGGATGAAGCAGATCTTGAGCGCAGAAACAAAGTAGCACAAAGACAAATGGCCAACTCCGCTCAAAAAAACTCCTGATTGATGTGTGTTCGATATAGTTACATGCGTGTTTTCAAATGCAGCTTTCCTCGATACAACACAAGGAGAACCCACGCCTAAGAGCAGCAAGGTCAATTGAACCCTGCTGCTCTTGTTTGACTTGCTCGATTTACTCTCTTTCCAGTGCTTCCATATACGCTTTTTTGGAATTTTCCAGATGGATTTTGGTCAAGCTTTCGGCAAGCTCTCCCTCTCCGTTATACACCGCCTTGGCCAAATCCCTATGCTCATCCATAGCTTTACGCAGCCGACCTGGAAGCTCATAGCCCAAATGAACAAAGGCCCGGATATAATCGGACAGCCCGTCGAGCATTTGCGTTAATCTCGGACTTTGCGCTGCACGACAGATGACATCATTGATTTTAAAATGGAACTTCCAATCCACTTGATCAAAATTCGATTTCGTCAGCGCCTGATCAATCTCTTCAATAATAACCTTCAATTCTTCCCGATGGGAAGGCTCCGCTTTTTGCGCAGCCATCTTCATGGCCAGGCTTTCCAGCGCCGCCAATATCGTGAAGATTTCAATAATTTCTTCCGGGGAAAGCTTGGAGACAACGACCCCCTTACGCGGCAACGTTTTGACAAAGCCCTGCGATTCGAGTCGGAATAACGCTTCACGAATCGGCGTACGGCTTACATTCAATTGGTCCGCAAGCTCACGTTCAATAATACGTTCCCCTGATTTATATATGCCCTGAACTATGGCTTGTTTGACATATTGGTAAACCTTATCCCGTATGGGGCTTAACTCTTCATCTTTCCATATGACTGGCGTGTCTGGCATCTGGTATACCTCCATGTGGTTATTTCCTTAAGTTTAATCGATATACGGTTATAATTCCAACATTCAATTTACATCGCAAAAAAAAGCAACAAAGGGCAGGCTTATCATCTCCTGCACACCTTCATTGCTTTTTACCGTATCGTCATGCTTATACCTTGAGAATTTTACTTTCCTCATCCTGGTCCAGCTCATAAATTTCCTTTTCGATCTCGGCGGTCGTTTCGAACTTAGGAAATACCTTTAGCGGAATGCTGTTGTCGGCAAACACCTCGGACACACCTTGAATGACAATTCTCGCATCCTGACTTTTGATCCGACATATCGAGAAGGTTGTCTTCTTTTTTCCAAAAAAATAGTATTCGTAGTCGGCAACCTTCTCCAGATTCGGATTGTCGGTTACCGTACGGTAACGTTCTGTGGTGGACACCAAAATAAATTCACTCATTGTCATTACCTCCCCTTATCATCATTCATAATGAACAATCAGTTCCACTTCAACAGCAGCACCACCAGGCAACGAGGCAACCCCTATTGCCGAGCGTGCATGAACGCCTGCGCTGCCAAACACCTCGACCAATAAGTCAGAAGCACCATTCAACACGTAAGGAAGCTCGTGGAAATCTGAACCTACATTCAGGAAGCCTTCCAGCTTCACAATACTGACGATTCGGTCCAAATCTCCGAGTGCCGAACGCAGCGTGCCCAGTTGGTTAATGATACATTGACGGGCTGCCTGATAGCCTTCTTCCTTCGTTAAATCCTGACCGATTTTACCTTTATATTTCAGCACACCATTTGCTTTGGGGGTGACACCGCTCAAGTAGATCAATGGAGCCACCATCGTATACGGTACATAATTGCCACTTGGCTTGGGAGCGGCTTCCAATACAAGGTTCAGTTCTACCAGCTTCGCTTCGATTCGTCCTTTAGGCTGCAGCAAGCACTAGACCTCCTCAGGCTGTTTGTTCATGTTGCTACGCAAGTCAGCTTATAATGAGCTTATTCCTGTGTGATTTCCACATCTTCGTTAATATACAATTGACAGCAAAGGCGAAAGCCTTCCTCCAGCTTGCCGTTCAGCATTTTCTTTTCCTTCCAGTTCGGTTCGGGAAGGCCCTCTCCCCCAGCTAGAACCTTGACCGTGCATTTGGTGCACTTCCCCATTCCGCAGCCATATTTCAGATAGGGAAATTTTTTGATTCCGGCTAAAACAACCAGATTGCTATTCGCACTGACTTCCTGTTGATACACTTGATCGTTGTGATGTAATTTCACAATGGGCATAGAAGCACCTCCATCTGCAGCTGAATCCAGGCCAAAGCTGTTGTCACTTCTTGCCAGCTCAAGGGCGCTTCTGGCCTCACTGCCGTTTATTTCTTGATATCTGCTGCGGTAATCACTTCATATTCGTTGCCCAAATAGCTCTGCAGCGCCTTCAGTGCCGCCACACCCACAGCCGTATCCTGCTCTCCATTGCCGCCACTAATACCCACGCCGCCTACAACCTCGCCATTCACTACAATCGGGAAGCCCCCGACAAAAATAGCGAATTTGCCAGGAAGCATCGCATGAATGCCGAATGCTTCCCCTGTAGTCGTTGCCGGTCCACCAGGTTGATTAAATAAATGGGTTGAACGCTTATGTCCACTTGCGGTAAAAGCTTTGGCAATTGCGATTTCCGGACCGGTAATTCGGCCGCCGTTCATCCGCTCCAACGCAATGACGTACCCGCCATCGTCAACAATACAGATCGTTTCCAGAGCTTTGGCATCGACCGCAGCCTGCTTGGCCGCTTCCATCATCACTTTCGCTTCTTCGAGTTCCAGCTTCAACACGGATTTCATCCGATTCCTCCATACACGTCTGTCTTTTAAAACGTTCTACGTTTTATTCGATACTATGAGTGCCATTATAGATTGTTTTTTCCTGCAGGTAGAAATCGACTGCGGAACGTCCCGCCTCCCGGTAGGTGGCCGTACTGGACATTTTCATCCCGCCAAATGGCGCGTTATAGGCTACGCCTGTTGTCGGTCGATTAATCTTCACAACACCAGCCTCGATATGCTGAGTAAAGTATTGAGCACGGTTCGGATCGGTTGTGCAGATTGCCGCAGATAACCCAAATTCGATGTCATTGGCAATCTCAATGGCTTCTTTGAAGCTTTGTACACGAATAACTGATATAACGGGTCCGAATATTTCCTCCTGAGCAATTCTCATCCTCGGTGTCACATTAGTGAATATCGCCGGTTTTACAAAATAGCCGTTTGCGTATTCGCCATCGCTCAGATGCTCACCACCATACACCAGCCCGGCTCCTTCTGACTTGCCGATATTGACGTAATCCAATACATTATCCAATTGACTTTTATTGGCCAGAGGTCCGATTTCAATCCCTTTGTTCATTCCATTTCCTATGGTCAGCGATGCCGTCTTGGCAATCAATTTGTCTACAAACAGCTCATGCACAGCATCCATCACAATAACTCTGCTGGTACCCGTACAAGCCTGACCCGTCAATTCGAAGCCGCCTTTGATAGCCAATTCAACCGCTTGATCAAGGTCAGCATCCTCAAGAACGACAAGCGGGTTTTTCCCGCCGAGCTCCAGCTGTACACGCGTCGATAAACGAACCGATTGATTGATTTTCTCCCCGGCACCCGTGGAGCCTGTAAAGGTTACCGCTTTGACTGCCGGATGTGTAACCAATGGTTTCCCCGTTTGCGAAGCCGAACCGGTTATGAAATTAAGTACGCCTGCCGGCAAGCCTGCCTCATGAAGCACCTCAACGAGACGAAAAGCAATGAGCGGCGTATCGGAGGCTGGCTTGAACACTACGGTGTTGCCAGTGACCAGGGCCGGGGCGATCTTGCGTACGGGAATCGAAATGGGAAAGTTCCACGGCGTGATCACAGTGACAACACCTAAAGGTTCTTTTCTTGTATACACAAAAGTTGTTGGATCATCTGAAGGCAGCGTACTTCCGGCTACATTCAAGCCCTCTGAAGCGTAATAGCGCAAGGTCTGGGCGGAGCGTTTCACTTCCATCCGGCTGCTGGCCAACGTCTTGCCTTCCTCACGAGTCAGCTCCTCCGCGTACAGCTCCAGATTCTTTTCCAGCAAATCCGCTGCTTGATACAAAATTTCCGCCCGTTTGCTTGGAGCCGTGTAACGCCAGGTCTGGAAAGCGCGTGCTGCGGCTTCCATCGCTTGCTGTACATCCTCCTCACCAGAGGCTTGAAACCGTCCGACAATATCTGTGACCTGAGCAGGATTCGTACTGATGAAGGTGTTCCCGCTTATCGAGTCCACCCATTGTCCATCAATCAAGTTTTTGAAGGTTTGTACTGCCGTTTCAATCGCCATAACAATCTCCTTCCTTACTCATACTTATACTTATACTTATACTTATACTTATACTTATACTTATACTTATGCTCATCCTAATCCGAATTCACGGGAGATCGCTGCAATATACATTCTGCGCATTTTCGTAGCTTCTTCCACTATGGCGATGCAGCGCTGCTGATCCTCCGGTGTTTTGGCATATTCCAACACAATTTGATAACCGCGTTCGCCGTGAATTTCATCAGACACGATATGCAGATCGAAGAATTCCACTTCTTCATCAGTAAACCCGTACTTTTCACGAAGCGTCGGTGTTTGACGGCGATAAATGGCAGGCACCTGAGATTCCAGGCCGACAACCAATGCCGCAGTCGCGAATAAAAAGTTTTCCTTGAAAGCCATCCGATAGCACCAGGATTGCAGGCCGATCGTTTCTGGGAGCAGGTGCTCCATCGACTCCACACGTTCCCTTGTTGTACCGCACGCTTCACCGAAGCGGATCAGCAAATCAGTATGACGATCGCCGCCCAACTCCTCTTCCCACATGTTTTGCAGTAAAAAATCTCTCGCATCCTGATGCGGGCAGTTCGCAAATATATAAGCCAGGTATTCAGCAAATGGACCAACGTATGCGTAATGCTGTTCAACCCATCTGGCAAAATGTTCTTTTTTCAACTCACCATTCGCCCACATGATTGTAAAAGGAGCCTTAGCAACAGCGTTACCTTCAATGGCTTGTTCCAAAGCAGTGCGGAATTCCTCTTTGTTCATTAAGCGGGACTTCGTTACGGTTTGTGTCATGGGTAATTCTCCTCTCAAATTGTAAGATGGTAATTTTTTATTTTTGGTATATTGTATACCAAATTTGTTATAGGTTTATTATTGACTGTCTGGGCTTATCTGTCAACCTATATTTTTCAGCACCATCAGCAGCACCATTGCCAGTAGTATATAAGCCGTTGTAAACGGCACATTCCAATTCGATATTTGGTATGGACTCTCCCTTGTCAGACTGGACATCATCCCCGCGGTTGCATTATAGGGGCCCATGAGAAAAGCCGTCGCCGCCCCGGTCAACATCGCAATAGCCGTTAACTCGACAGAAATCCCCAAGGACTGCGGATTCAGCGACTCCGCCGTTAAGGCCAAGCCTACAGCAGGATGCAAGCCAATAAAGGCGAGAGCAAGCGGAATCAAGGGAATACACAATAGAAACATATCGGCTCCTATGAAATCTTTTATCGCTATAATCGATAGGTTAATCTCATGTCCTGCACCCGTAGCTTGAATAGAAGCAATCAGGAAACCAGCACTCAAAAAGACAAAAAACTGTTCCCTCATCTTCAGCAAATGCTCGGACAGCATCGCTTTACCTTCTACTATAAAAGCTCTTCCTTTGCCCAGCAGCAAAGACCATACAAAGGCAAAAGGAATCACTAACAAGGACACCAGCAGTAGAAAGCTGAATGACGTAAAGGTTTCCAGCACAAAAAGCAGACCATTAAATACAATAATCGCAACTATAATGTGCATAGGATGATTCTTCTTGTTCTGCTCCAGCTGCTGCAAGCCAGACTCGACCGCACTTTCACGGACAGCAGAGGTTTCATCCACAGCCAGTTGTCCAATCAGTCTGGCCCGGCGGTTCGCAATCTGTTGTCCCATAAACCAATCCAGGACAAGACCAATTAAGCTGAACGGGATCATGATCGGCAAAATCGAGCTCCAACGAACGCCCGTCATTTCCACGATTACCCCGACAATCGGCGCCACCGGCGTCCACACAATCGGCATACTGTAGCCATGTGTGATCGCACGGCTAATAAATCTTTCCTTCTTCTCGATCGGATATAAATCAAGAGCAGGACGAATCGTATGGTATACCATGGGCAAGGTGGCCACATTCATAAAGGAGCTTAATATATAAGACATAAGCGATGTAATCGCGTAAAGCACCCCGGAATGCTTGATTTTACTTTGAATCCTATGCTGCACCCGGAATGCATATTGCCCTAATTCAATCGGAAGAGCAATTAACGGGATGAGAGCGAACAAGCTTAATATATTAAGCATATTGCCAAAGCCAAGGATATAGCTGCTCCAAGGCACCCTATGTATCCATAACAAACTCATGCCCGTTACCAGAAATACGACGCCTAATCCTTGGACAAACCGCTTGACAGAACCAAACACCATAAGTACAATACATACGCTTACTATGGAGATGGTCCATTTCAGAAAGTCGCTCGGATATACAACCGAGACCAGATAAGCAGCGATAGCCCCAATAAAAATAGCTTGTTTCATATTTACAGCATGTCTTGAACAGCCTTGGTTAAGCGTTCCAGAGCCGTCTCGACAATTTCCTCTCCGATCTCCCGGGTCGCTTTGGTCGCATCACCAAGGCATCCGTTGCGCGTCATTTCCTCATAATAGTAAAAGCCTTGCAGCACCTGGCCAGGACGCAGCTTTTTCCATTTGCCCTCTGTCAAATCGGCTTTTTCCAGCTGATCCGGCCGTACCAGCTGCGGAGCCAAATACATGGCCTCGGAAACCTCGCGGTCACAGCTATGCCCATACAGCTTGGACTCCAGTCTTCGATCCATCACATCTTTGGCTGATGCCGTCGTTTTGGCATAATAAATCTGAGTATTAAGCTCCCTTGTAAGCATCTCGGCAGCTACCCCTAACGTAGCCTGATTACCTCCATGAGCATTTAAAATAAGAAACTTCTGAATGCCGTGATGCTGTAACGATTTGATCATATCTCTCAGAATGGCAATTAATGTAGTCGGCTCCAGAGAGATCGTACCGGGAAAATGCATATGGTGCGGCGATATTCCCATATTAATAGTAGGTGTCAGAATAGCCTCCGGATATAACCGTTCGGTTAATCGTTTACCCATTTCTTCAGCAAGAACGGCATCGCAGCTTTCAAGCATATGCGGCCCGTGCTGCTCATGAGCTCCGAGCGGTATAATCGCTATTTTCACTGTTGTAAGAGCCTGCTCAACCTCCGGCCATGTCATCTGAGTTAAACAGTAAGATGTTGCCATTGCTTTAGCCTCCTCTCAATATATGATATATTGTTCATTGTATACCAAAAAAACAAACACTCACACGTATTTTTGTTATTTGTAGTGAATTGGTTTATGATTTATAGAGATCATTTACAAGGAAGCGGGTGCGTGCACATGCTGCATCATATCCACTATCTGGATAAGAAATCAGCAGCCTTTTTATCCGAGGCATTGATCAAGCATTTTTCCAAAAAAACCGACTATACGGAAATCGTCGTCGTCTGTATCGGGACGAACCGTTACTCCTGGGACTCCTTAGGCCCCGTTGTCGGGAGCCGATTGTTCGAACGACTCGAAGGCAATCGTCATGTCCATATTTACGGTACACTGGATAAGCCGGTTCATGCGCTGAATTTACAGAGAACCTTATCCTATATCGCAAACAGGCACAGCCAAGCTTACATCATTGCCGTTGACGCATGTCTGGGCCAATTTTACAAAATCGGCACGCTTCAATTAGTAGAAGAACCGCTTCAGCCCGGAGCCGGACTTGGCAAACAGCTGCATGCCATCGGACATATCCATATTAAAGGCATCATTAATAATCATGGCCCTCTCAATCATAAGGTTATGGAGCATACAAGCTTAACCTTTGTTAATGAAATGGCCGCCGTCATCAGCCGGATCTTGGTCAAGGCCAGTCAGGAAATCATTCCTCATCTGTTATCCGTCAATTCCAAGGGCAATCAGGCTTCAAGCTAAGCCTTAGCAGGAAAATCCAAACTGCTGCTCATCACCAAACCAGAATAGCTATGATCGTTGATACGGAGAGTCCAATAATGACAGGCAGGAAATTTTTGCGGGCTAGATCAATCGCAGATACACCTGCAAAGCCTGCAACCGCAACGAGTGATGACCAAGCAATTAATGTTCCTCCGCCTGACCATACGGAGCCCATTTGTCCGATTGCAGCCAAGGCCGAAGGGTCCATGCCCACCGTCGGCGCTAGTGCACCCGATAAGGAACCGGTTAGCGGCAGCCCGGAAAACCCCGAGCCTTCCAGTCCGGCAATGATCCCAATCACCAGAATACCAAATGCAGTTATGAAGCTATTAGAAGGAATTGCATATTGAATGGACATGACCAGATCGTACAGAAAAGCGGGTGCCGCCACACCTTCGCCCAGCGACAGGATGCTTTTGGAGAAATCGGCGTTTCCAAGAAAGAAAAATCCCGCAATCGGAATAACAGGTCCCATCGCTTTAAAAGCAAACACAAAGCCTTCGATCAGATGCTCACTAATATTATCCAAAGCCTTGAATTTGGAAAACACCGTACAGGAAAGAATGAGCAGGATGACCGCCACACCGCCAATAAAAGCAGCCCCATCTCCTCCCTCGAAGCCCCCCATGCTTGTGCCTCCGAATTTACTTGCAGCCATGACCACGATCACACCGAGCATCGACAACGGAACCAATATGGAAAAGAACTTCGACCACCGATGGACAGTAGGATCAACCGTTTCGATAGCTGCTGCTGCTTCCAAATATTCCGTGCTCATCTGAGTTTTAATCGCAGCCGCCTGTTCATCCTGAAGCTCGGTCGTAACAGGCTTACGAATCGCTTTACGATTTAGCAAATAAGCTCCACCCAGTGACACAACACCGGTAATCAATGATAATATCATCGCTTTATCGGCAACCAGAGCTGTAGGTAAACCTGCCCCCTTGGCGCTCAGCATTGGTGCTACCTGCATGACATAATCCGAAGACAATGCCATCCCTTGTCCGGCAAGAGCAATCGCCATCGCCGCTCCCATTGCCGGAAGTCCAACACGAATCGCCGCAGGGATCAAAAGCGCTCCGATTAGCGGGACTGCAGGGGTAGGCCAAAAGAACAGCGAGATTACATAGGTGACTAATGCCAGTACGAAAAATGCAATGTGACCGTTCACCATCAGCTTTTGAATCGGTTGTACCATTCGCCTGTCTGCACCGATATCGCGAAGTGATGCCAATAGAGCAACCATAAAAGTGATAATCAGAAAAATAGTGAACAGTTCCTTGGCTGCCGTCAAATTAGCATTGTATACCGCTTGAAATCCGCTGACTATACTGCCCTTGTAGATCCATCCGATCAGGAAGGTTCCAACCAAAGTCGGAATGATTACACCTCGTCGAAATAACATTACCAATATTACTCCTACTGTCACTAAAGCATACATAAAATGCGAGATTGTAATCATTGACATCCCTCGTTTCAGCGATTATTTGCCTTTCAAACGAATTGTATCACAGATTATTAGTTCTTAATAGAGTTTTATGGCATTTGGTATACAATTATTTTATGATTTATTAGATTTTACGACTTTTTAATGGTTTGGCGGGGGATATATTTGTTATGTTTTCTAACTTAAACCAGACATGTTTCACAAGATACCTTCAGTTATCCATCTCTTCCCTTGCTTTCACCCTTTCTTTACGATTTTTAAAGTCTATTCTATTTTTTTGAACATATTGAAAGCGCATCCATTAGTATATTAACATACTTTTAAACAAAATATAAGGTTTATTGTATATGGTATACAAAATTATTTTAGTCCAATATTTTTACAAAATTGATGGAACAACAGCAGTTACATATCATGAACTGTATGTCGTTAACTCCAAGTTAGCATCATAAGGCTGCAACAAAAAACGAAACGTCTCCTTCGGGGCAGCCGTTTCGTTGTGTAATTTACTTGATATTTATTTCAAAATAGCGTCGATGCGTGACAGCTCATCCTCGGTGAAATCCAGCACACGCAAAGCATCAACAGCATCTTCGATCTGGCTTACCTTACTTGCCCCGATCAAAGCCGAAGTTACCCGACCTCCACGCAGTACCCAAGCCAATGCCATCTGGGAAAGCTTTTGCCCACGATTCGTGGCCAGCAGGGTTAACTCTTTTACTTTTAATACCCGCTCTTCATTAATATCTTCCGGCTTCAGGAATACACTTGGTCCTGCAGCACGCGAATCAGGCGAGATCCCGTTAATGTAGCGATCTGTTAGAATACCTTTTTCTAATGGTGAGTAGGCAATGCTGCCAATGCCTTCCTCTTCCAGCACATCCTGCAATCCGTTCTCTATGGATCTGGACATCATGGAATATTTAGGCTGATGAATCAGACATGGCGTACCCAATCTCTTCAATATGCGTGACGCCTCACGCGCTTCCTTGGCCTGGTAATTGGAAATTCCCACATACAGCGCTTTTCCTTGTCTCACGATGAGATCAAGCGCCGCCATCGTTTCCTCCAGCGGTGTATTAGGGTCCGGACGATGGTGGTAATAAATATCCACATAATCCAGCTGCATCCGTTTTAAGCTTTGGTCCAGACTGGCGACCAAGCTCTTCTTGGAGCCCCATTCGCCGTACGGTCCAGGCCACATGTAATAACCAGCCTTTGTCGAAATGACCAGCTCATCGCGGTAAGCTGCCAAGTCATCCTTTAACAATTTACCGAAGGTTTCCTCTGCCGATCCTGCAGGCGGGCCATAATTGTTGGCCAAGTCCAAATGGGTAATTCCTAAATCGAACGCCCTTCTAACCAAAGTTCTTCCATTCTCTAAGGAATCAATACCTCCAAAATTATGCCAAAGCCCCAATGAAATAGCCGGAAGCTTTAATCCGCTGTTACCGCAATACCTATATGTCATCTTGTCGTATCGTTGTGAATCTGCCAAATACCCCATAATATGTACCTCCTCTAAGAAATTAATAACATTGTAACGGACAACTACCACAAATCCAATGTCATCAAGGATGAACTTTATGGAATAATGTCTTAATCAATGAGAAGAAGCCGATAATGCTTTGGTGAAACACCTTTCATTTTTTTGAACATTTTTGAAAATAAAAGCGAGTCCTTGTATCCAACAGAGCTTGCCACCTCTCCTATCGAGTAGCTGCTTCTCTCGAGCAATTCTGCAGCTTTGTTAATCCGATACCGGAGAAGGTACTGCTGTGGCGGTATGCCTACTGACTCTTTGAATAAGACGGATATATATTTTCTGTCCAGACCCAGAAAGGAAGCTAACTGGCTTACTGTAATATTTTCGTTATAATGGGCATGGAGAAACTCTATGCTCTGAAAGACGTACTTAGCCTGCTTTTTCGGATTCGTCTGTGCTGTATGATAAGCTGGGACCACACTCACCAGGACTGATAAAAACTCGTACATCAAAGCTTTTATTGCTAAATCACGGGTTACCTCCTGAGAGGAGGCTTCCGTTAGTTGATCGGATAACCCGGGCATTACTTTCCAATCCATCGGAATAATAGGCTGCTCCGGAGACAGTCGGGTACGAGACAGAATCGATTCTACTTGCGCTCCATGAAAGGCTACCCAAGAGTATGTCCAAGGATCCAAGCGATCCGCTTCGTAAAAGGTGATGATTTGCGGGTATATCAGAAAGGCTTGGCCCGAAGATAGTGAGTACGTTTGATCTCCAACCTGAAGCTTACCTTTTCCTTTATGAATAAAATGAATCTTATATACATCTCGGACTCCCGGTCCTACGGAATGCCCGGGAACGCAATCTTCCTTCCCCCAATAGAGGAGGTGCAGGTCCGGGTCATCCCGAAACAACCGTTCCTGATTGTGCTTAAAAGTAGCCACGTCTTATCCTGCTTCCCTTGTGAAATTATTGATCAGCCCTTGTGCTCTATAAAAAAAGAGAAACCTGATTTCTCAAGCTTTCCAAGTTGATGATTTGATATTATCAGAAACCGGGCATCATTGTAACGTAATATCTTTGTATGATGCTGAAGTTGAATCATCAATATCACTTTGGGCGGCGCATCCTCTTACAATAATATCATGTGGAAAGCGGCGGTGCATAACGAAGCCGGAAACCTACAAGGTCGTAAAAAAGCCGCTTTCCTTATAAATACAAGGAACAGCGACCTTTATTTTTTTAACCTTTAGAAGACCGGTGAATACAGAGCGGAGCGGCCAAATGGTCCTGGAGAAGCGTTAGCGTTCGCCTACACGCTTTCTGTAAGAAAGCGACTACGAAAGCATATGCTGTTTGCGTAATTTTACCGCTAAATCTCTTATACAATCAAAAAAATGCGGAAACAACAGCGATCGGAAGGATATTTGGCCGCGCAGCTGGACTTATTCACCGGTCTTTTACCCCTCCATATGGTATTTCTTCATCGCAAACCGCCCAACGACATTGACCAGCCCATACAGCACCACCGATAACGCAGCCAGCATCGCAATACTGACCATCACCATATTCATCTGAAACACTTGACCGCCATATATGATCATATAGCCCAAACCCGCCTTGGACGATAAAAATTCTCCCATGATCACACCGACCAGTGTCAAGCCTACATTCACCTTCAAAGTCGCGATCACATTCGGTATACTCGCGGGCAGCAGCACCATACGCAGCATTTGCCAATGGGTAGCACCAAACGATTCCATCAGCTTGAGCTTTGTTTTGCTAATTTCCTTAAAGCCGCTCTCGATCATAATGATCGTCACTATAATCGAGATCGCAATGGCCATACCATAAACCGAATAACGATCACCCAGCCATATATAAAATATAGGGCCAAGCGCGACCTTGGGCAGTGCATTCAACACGACAATGTACGGCTCCAGCACCTTGGAGGCAAAGGTTGACCACCAGAAAACAATAGCTATTCCGATCCCCAATACCATCGAAACCACAATGCCAATCAAGGTCTCCAGGCTGGTCGTCCACGTATGCTTGAATAAATTCCCTTTTACAGCAAGCTCCTGAAAAGAGGTAATTAACTGCGACGGCCTGCTGGTCAGCATCGAGTCCACCCATTTCCACTGGGCAGCCAGCTCCCATAGGACGATAAAAGCAGTAAATACCAGCAGCTGTGCTAAACGAATCATCCACAACCTGCGCTTTTGTGTTTTCAAATATTGTTGGTACTGCGGCGATCTCGGTTTATCCTTAACATTGATCAAAGTCGGGACTTGCTCTATCCGTGCTTCTGTAACGACGTTGGGCTTACTAGCCGGTAGCGACGACATGGCCTTCCAACTCCTTCCATATGACATTGAAGTATTCCTTATAGCGGACTGCTTCCCGCTTTTTCCATGGCGTGACATCTGTACCTTCACCCAGCTGTATCGAATAAACAGTGGAGATTGTGCTCGGCCTTTTGGACATGACCATAACCCGGTCTGCCATACTGATCGCTTCCGATATATCATGGGTAACCAGAATCGCCGTCTTGCCTTGATCCTTGATGATTCCATAAATTTCATCGGCCAGCGTCAAACGGGTCTGATAATCAAGCGCGGAGAACGGCTCATCCAGCAGCAAAATATCCGGCTCGGTCACCAGCGTACGAATTAACGCCACCCGTTGGCGCATACCGCCTGAGAGCTGTGAAGGACTGTGATGGGCGAAACCACCCAAGCCATAACGCTCCATCAAATCAAGCGCCTTATGCTCGGCCTTCTTTAAATCCATCTTGCGAATTTCGGCCCCTACCAGCAGGTTGCTCAATATATTGCGCCATTCGAACAAATGGTCATGCTGCAGCATATACCCGACCTTCGGGGAAGTGCCCGATACCTCCTGTCCGTCAATAAGCACTCTGCCGCTTGTTGGCTTCACCATGCCGGAAACGAGGGAGAGCAGCGTGCTTTTCCCACAGCCGCTCGGTCCTACAATAGAGATAAATTCCCCCTGCTCAATGGAAACATTAACGCTTCTCAAAGCCTCTGTTTCCTGCTTGATCGTGAAATAACTTAAGCCAATATCGTTTAATTCAATTTGTGCCATAGGCTTATTTCCCTGCCTTTCCGATATTTTTCACAAAGCTCATATCCACGACGGCTCCCATATCAGTTAATTTTTGGTCCGGCTTCAGCACTTCGTTCTCGATCAGCATTTTTTGCAAGGTCTCAAATTGCTCTGCGGTCAATTCAGGAACAGCCGACCAGGTATCCTGCTTCTTGTATCGGTCGATCGATTGAATGATAATATCCTTCGGTGTTCCTTCGAAAAAAGGCATCAAGGCTTCGGCAATTTCATCAGGTGAAGCTGTGTTCAACCACTTGGTTCCTTTGGCAACGGCATTAACGAATTTCTGAATCGTCTCTGGATTTTTCTTAATATAATCCGACGTTGCGACGTAAGAGGTTTCCGGGAATGGACCAAACGCTTGTCCTACAGCTGCTGCATAGAACGCTTTGCCTTCCTTTTCCAAAGTAGAGGCGATGGGCTCGAACACCTGAATAAAGTCACCCTTACCGCTTGTAAAAGCGCCCGCCATTGCCGGGGAAGCGATATTCGTGATCACCTCGGCTTTCACCTTTTCCTGCTGCAGCTTGGAGTTCAGTACCATTTGCGGAGCACTGCCCGGACGCCATCCGACTACGGATTTCCCCTCCAGATCGCTCCATTTAAAGCCATTCAGCTTCGCCCGTGACATTAGGAAGGAACCGTCCTTGATCGTCAGCTGGTGGAAAATTTTGAGCGTTTTATCCCCTTTTTGATTATAAATATAAATGGCGGTTTCCGGTCCTACCAATGAAATATCGGCCACGCCAGCAATTAAAGCGGCTGCTCCCTTATCCGAGCCCTGCGCCGTGTTCATATCGACATTCAGTCCCTCTTCCTTGAAAAAACCTTTTTGCATCGCGATATAATGGGGAGCATAAAAAATCGAACGGATGACCTCGGAAAATTTAACGGTTTTGATTTCCTCGCTTTTCTTGACCTCTGTTTTTACTTCCATCTTCGCTTCTGCAGCCGGTTTCGCACTCGTTTCCGTCACAGAAGCGGTTCCACAGCCCGCAGTAATCGTCAATAGCACAGTGGATAACAGCAGACAACCCAGTTTGTTCATTTTTATCACGGTTTGTTCATCCTCCCTTATATAGTGCTAATTTATTTGAACAGCGAGTGGTTGTCCCGAAACCAAATGTGTTCCAGCCATCTCCCTGCCGTATTCAACCATTTTTTGGAAACCAACCTCTTTTAAGGGCACAGCTGTTATCCGTTCTCTAAGCACGAAGATTTCGACTTCGGGAAGCAGCATTTCCAAAGCGTAAGCAAGCGGGAGACCATTCTCCAAAATTTCAACGGAATGTGGATTGCCTACGATAAAGTTAAGTCCGTTTTCCTTGGCGTACTTTACAAAAACATGATCTTCTCGTACCCTGCTGATACTGACAATAATCGTATCGGTTTCTGGATACATATGCAGCGCAAGCTCCAAATGCTCCAAGGAAAATCCGGTATGCGGGAAAAAATGAAGAATGTGCTTTACCTTACTATCCATGGTGCCGCTGAGCAGCTGCGCCGGATTAGCCAGCGTCGCTTCCTCAAGTGAGGCTTCACCACGAATCGCCCGCTCCGCCTCCAACAGATCGAGATCGATATCACGTCCCATCAAGCCGTCAATTCTGGCCAAGATATCACCTGTGGTTTTCACTTCCTCCAGTGCAATGCCCTTGTGAAGCACATTGCCTGGAATGCCGCCAAAGCAAATGTCTGTTTTCAGCTTATGATGTCCGTGCAGCAGCGTCAGTCCGGGATGCAGTCCATGAAAAGCCTCGTGCATTTCAATAAGCGCCAATCCGTACAAGGGCAAATAATCCGCAAAAGGTACCCCTCCCGAGCTGGCTGCATCAGCTACCGGATGATGCACGATGATCAAATCAAGCTTCATGGCGGAAGCCAGCTCAATGACCGATTCAGTCAAAGTCATCCCGACTCCAATACGTGACACTGGCTTGTGCTTGTCTCCAAAAATCAGCCCAGGGATTTCAAGCACGCTTTTACCTGGAATATTGGAGGTTTTCATCACGACATACGGATTGGCTCCAGCCGTGATCTCATTCCAATCCATAACCATTCTTCCCTTGGATATGGTGTTCAGTGCTTCGACTACGTGCCTTGCTTCTGTGCGGGTTTTGGGTGCTTTCATAGACTTCTTCCTTTCTGATTTGGATCAAAACCATATACAAAAAAACCGCTATTATGAGCATACTAGGACACTAAAGTCCCGTATATGTCACAATAGCGGTTGTAAAGCTCTCCACGCGGAGTTCCTTATGACCTGCTATATGTATGATTGTTGCTTGAACATTACAATGGAATCCGATCTCTTTTGTGTAAAAGGATTCGATTCCTTAATAGGTCCAAACATCATATTCAACATGGGTAAAGCATAAATGCTGGTTAAAATATAGAACGTTTACCTCTTGTTAGGTAATGTAACATAAAGGAATCAATAAATCAATCAAAAAATGATTATAACGACTAAAACTAATAAAATAAAGCAAGTTTACGTAATATAACCTTACATAAAACTCTAAACGAGAGCTATTATCGTTTTGCAACCGTTTTCATATTTTATGATAACATACTTTATAGAAAAATATAAGCTTTTTTTGTATTTGGTATACCGTTTATTCTAAATTATTTTCAAAAACAATAACGGTTCCTGAATATTCCGTTACGGGATCATAATCCTTAAGCACCAACTTCACCTTCAGACCCAGCGTTGTTTCCAACTGCTCCTTCAGCATTTTTTTGTTAGCCTCCATGAGCAGCGTATCCACACTGGCTGTCAAACTCCGATTCGATTCGTCAAGAATTTTCAAAGCAGGAATTCGTTTGTGAGTAGCAAAAATCAACACTTTATCACCGGAGATTTCAATCTTTTGCGATTTGATCCCTGTTCCGAATATTTCCTGATTAATCGAATTATAAATCTTGATAATCTCCTGCTTCAAAACCCCAATCGGAAATTGCTTTTTCATAGAGGCACCCTTCTCCTTTATACCATTCCGAGATTGTACACCTTCAACTTCTACTTCAACATGCTTAACTTATCAATCGCTTGTTGCTCGGTAGCCAAGAAAAAGATATCGTTTCCGTTATTGGATTCATAGATGAAATCTCGCAGACTTTTGCTTGAATATATAGAGAAGTCTCCAACAATTGCCACCTTTACGCGATAATTGATGAACTTCTGAAGAATTTCGCCTGCCAGACGAGTTTTCAAATCAAAAAAGCTTTCGCTTAGCAGAGATTTGTTTATCACGATACGATTACTATCGGTTTCATATTGTACCGTTGCCATAAGATCCAATGCCGACTGAACATCCTCTATTAATATCTCACTGCTGCTCACGACGGCTATATTTTTCCCGCCTGCTTCTATTTTCACTATATTCATAATCGCCCTCCTGATAGCTTATTCTCACCATTAATCGGTAACCATTTTTATTAGTTTAACACCAGTAGTATCAGATTGCATAAAAAACTCATATTACATTGTTATCGGATCACGATGCCGTGTGATAAATAAAAAAGTCTGGAACCAATTTTGTTGATGTTACTGGGTTTGCCGCGGCATGTGATAAGACAAAAAAACCAATACAGTACTACATTCCAATTCATCTACCGGACTATATGGTTCAGTGGGTACAATCATAAATATGGATATTCAAAATGGTGGTGTTATGAATATCAAAAGCTGGCTGCGAATCCAGTAGATCCATAACAATTAGTAGTCCTGTCAAAAAGTGGTTTGATCGTTTTTGGTAGCAATGCTGGGGATGTATTTAAAGTCAATTTGGATCATGATTAAGTATACTTTTTGAAACACAAAACCAGTCTCATCCTTTGGAATTTCAGTCTCATTCTTAACGAGAGTGGGAACATTTTCGAAATTTAAATATATTGCACATCAAAGAGGACGATGGCACATAAAAACACCATCGTCCAAAAAAATTCACTTTAATTAGTTTCTACTGCATTCGTTCTGGTCGCGTATTAAGCTATAGTACCCGTTGCCATTCATGCAGCGCAAGACCAGCGCTGCAACACAGACTATCGCTCCCTTTTGGGAAGCACTTAAGGTAGCTTAATCCTATTATGGTCTTTGCACCAGCCTCCACTTCATTCCCATCTTTCCTCTTAGACAAGACACCCGTGTCCTGCGAACGGATAGTCGATTGTAATACGCCCCGCCTGGCAATCGCCAATGCCGCTGTACAGATCGGCCTTGCCGTCGGGACGCATCACAATGCCCGAAGTAAAGACACAGTCGACCAAATCCGGTGCCTTGGCAGGTCCCGGCGGGTAGCAGGGACGACTTCCGATCAGTTGAGGGTCCGAGGACTCTCGGGTTGTTGGATCGAAGACGAAGGCCATGTTCAGGTACACCTTCACTTCCCCTCCGTTCTCATCCTTATCCCGGTAGCAAATGTGGCCGATGACGCCGACTTTGCCGCTGTCAAGCAGATAAGCCTGATTCACGCCTCCCCATTCGCCTTCCCCGAAGATGCCATGAATGTACGGTGCGTTCTCGATGACGTCCGCAGTCAACTCTTCCAGTCTGTCAACGACCGTGAAGCCGATCATGGATTCGCTCCCGTATTTGCTCCTCGTCTCCGTGCCGCGCGGACGCGAGAAGACGCCGATCTTGCCGTCCGGCAACGGAACAAGGCGAATATCCTTCATTTTGTTAGGTCCGGTAGTGAAGTAGTACAAATTGTGGAGGTCGACGCCCCGGAAGAAATAGCCGAAAAACGTGCTGTATCTTCCACTCTGATATTGCACATGAGTCCCGCCCATTACAAGCTCATCACCGATCTCACTGATGTAGGGGTCCTCCAGGGTATAGATCATGCTATCTTCCACCACGGTCCATTCATCCTGTCCCGTCTCCTCGAACAGACGAACCCAAGAGCGGGCCCATTCCTCGCGACGTTCTACCCGCCCGAACAAATAGCGCTTCCCGTCCCGTATGAACGGAATCGAAATATTGTAGACATCAAAACCGTCCACGCCATGAAATACCAAGGTCGCACTCTCATAGATCTTTTTTGTCGTTTCAAATTCAATTCTTTGCGTCTGCAGGGTCAATTTTCTCCACACCTTCCTTTTGTTTCGACTCGTTTATTTTTGAGAAGCCTGATATTCCTTGAATTGCTTCCGGTATTCCGCAACTACCTTATCCAGACCGGCTTTCCTCATTTTTTCCAGTGCTGCCGGGAAGGCCTTGCCGTATTCTTGAACGCCCATATAAATCGGAGTGATGCTCGCCGAAGCTTCCGACAAAATATTGGTGTACTCGGTTCTTACTTTCGTCGGGTCAAAAACAAAGTTCGCCGCGATACTGTTGATCGCTTTCGGATTTGGCTCAAACAAGACTTTGTTGTTGTCGGGAATGCTATTCTCCAAGTCAAAACGCATGAAGTTTACGTTGCCGTTCTGTGAATCAGATCCTCTATATCTCGAATTGTTATTGTTTTCCGGATCTCTGATCGGCTTAAAGCCCTTCTCGCCGTCCTTGGTGTAGTGCTTACCCTCGATGCCATATTGAGCCAGATCATAATTCTCTTGACTTGCCAGCATCCAATCCATGAATTTGACGGCCGCTTCCGGATGCTTGCTGTTCACAGGCACGGCATTCCCGTTCTTGAAGGTGAGCGGACGCAGATATTCTTTCTCCGGGTTAAACCATACAACACCGATATCGTCTACAGTCGCTTTTGGATTGTACTTCTTGAGCCCGTTCAAGCTTCCGCCGGTTCCCAGGCGGACGAACCATTCACCACTGTCGAGTTGCGCATCTACCTGCTCCTGCTTCATGACCAAGATATCAGGATTGGTAATTCCCTTTGTGTACAGCTCGCGCATGAAGGACGCATCCTTCTTGAACTCCTCGGTCTCAATCCAAGACTTGACCTCGCCGCTTTGATTTACATAGAAGAACTTATCCTTCACCGTGAACGGGAAGGTGTCATAAGTCCGGTGCAGAATCGACGTATGCAGGTAGATCGGATCAAAGTCCGACCGAGTACCCAGATAGGGCTTGTTGCTTCCCTTCCAGTTCTTCATGACAATCTCCCAAGCGCTGATCAATTCAGCCGGAGTAGTCGGCTCTTTGAGATTGTTCTCGCGGAGAATGTCGCGACGAATATTGAATTGGCCTTCACTCGCCATTTCAACCCAATAAGATGGAACGGCATAATACTTGCCATCGATTTTAGCCCCGTCGAAGATATCGTGCGGAATAGACTTCTTCAGATTTTTTCCATACTTTTCGATCGCATCCGAGATATTCGCCAATGCACCGCGATTATAGTAGCTGGAGAACGGCGTGCGGTCCTGCATGACATGGAACAGGTCGAAATCTTCGCCAGTGGACAGCATCAAGTTCAGCTTCTGATCCCACGCATCCCACGGAATATAGATTTTCTCGACCTCAACGCCGACACCGTCCGCAGCCAGCTTCCCGTTGACCTTTTGGAACACTTCCTTGTAGTCTTTCGGCTCCGTGCCGGGAACCAAATATTTGATTTTGACCGTCTCAGCAGGCCTGCCTCCCTTATCCGCTGTGTTGGCTGAATTAGAATCCTTGCTGCATCCCATCAAAGTCGAAAGGACAAGCACCGCAGCTAATAGAAATGCGTAACGCTTCTTCATAAAAATATTGACCTCCTTATATAGTACTTTATTTATATTAACCCTGAAGGGATTATATCAGCCTTTGACCGAACCGATAACCATGCCTTTCACGAAGTACTTCTGCAAATACGGATAGAGGAGGACGATCGGCCCGATCGTCACGATCGCCGTCGCCATCTTGACCGATTCCGAAGGAAGCGTCATTTCGCTTGTTCCGGCCAACATCGTCATCTCGTTCAGCATGCTGATCTCCGATTGCAACTGCAGAAGCATAAATTGCAGCGGGTACAAATCCTTGCTGTCGATCAGCATGATCGCATTCCACCAGTTGTTCCAGTAATCCAGTCCGTAGAAGAGCGCAATCGTCGCCAGAACGGGCATGCACAGCGGAAGATAGATCCGGAACGCAATCGTAATGTCGTTTGCCCCATCAATGGTCGCCGACTCTCTCAGCGAATCGGGTACGCCGTTCATGAAGTTGCGTACCAGAAAAAGGTTGAACGGGCTGAACAGAAGTGACGGAATAATCAATGCTAGAATATTGTTGGTCAAACCGAGCAAGCGGTTCATCAAATACCAAGGCACAATCCCGGCGGAAAAAATCATGGTGATGAAAAAATAGAGCGCCAGCAGGTTACGGTATTTCACATTTTTGTTCGCCAGCGTATAGCCAGCCATGGATGTCACCAAAACCGCAAGAAACGTGCCGACAATCGTGACGAAGATGGAAATGGTGTAGCTCTGCATCACCTGGGAGCCGCCCGTAAAAATCAGTTTATAGGCATACAAGGAAAATTTCTCGGGGAAAAGACTGTAGCCGTTCTTCAATACGGCATCCTCATCCGTGACCGAGATCATCAGCACCAGCAGCATCGGAAGAAGGCAAATCGCCGAATACATCGTGATCAGGGTATACATGACCGTCTTGCTGAGGGAAAACTTCTTCATTACTATTCCTCCTAAAACCTTACTTCGGCAGACTTTTGCCGGGCTCGGGAATTTAATACAAAGCGCCTTCTTTGAAAAATTTGCGGGTAATCGCATTCGTACCGAAGACGAGAATGAACCCGACCACGGACTGAAACAGCCCGACGGCCATCGCTTCGGAAGGGTCGCCGATCTGACGCAAAGAGCGGAATACATACGTATCGATGATGTCCGTGGTCGAATACAAGGTGCCGTTGTCGCCGACCAAGGCATAGATCATGCCGAAATCCCCATACATAATTTTGCCGATCGAGAGCAACGTCAGAATGACGACCGTAGGCATCATTAGAGGAAGGGTGATGCGCATGCACATCTGCCAACGGTTGGCCCCATCGATTTCAGCCGCTTCATACAAGGTTTCATCGATGCCGGTAATGGTAGCCAGATAAATCACGGCGCTCATCCCCGCTCCCTTCCATACATGCATCACAGTGAGGATGGCGGGCCATACCTCCGGCTCCGTATACCAGTTGACAGAGGCGATTCCGAGCTTATTCAGCAATTGGTTTACAAGTCCCATATCCATGGAGAAGAAAGCATACAGCACATAACTGACCACGATCCAGGAAATGAAATGCGGGAACAGCATTACCGATTGGCTGATCTTAACAAAGAGCTTCTTGCGTAACTCGTTCAACACGAGTGAAATCACAAGAGCCATCAGCGTACCAAAGATAATAAAGAGCAAATTCAGGAAAATGGTATTAAAGGTGACGGTTAAAGCCTTGTAGGAGCGAAAAAAAAACTCGAAGTTTTGCAACCCCACCCATTCGCTATTGAATATCCCCCTCGTATAATTGAATCGTTGAAAAGCAATGATCATATACGGATAGGTCATATACCCGAATATAAAAGTATACACCATCGCCGGAAGAACCAGCAGGTAAGACGTTCCGTTCTTATGGATATCAGAAAACATGCCGAATGCCAATCGCTGTCTCTTTTCCAATTTCTTATCCTCCCAAAAGTTTTGTGTGCGTTGCTTCCTGAATCGGCTTCGTACAAAACTCACTTCGGAAGCATAAGCTCAGTGAATATTTCTTGGCTACGTTGTCGCTTGCTATAACTCTATATCAGCGGGTAGGTGTTGCCAATTTTAAATACCGGTTTTCGCTTTCACGATTCGAATAAAGGGCTTTCAAATATCCGAACTGATTTTCATTTTTTAAGAATGGAGTATCTTTTTAACCTGCTTTATTTTATATTGAAGAAATTATACTAGCTGCAACGGAGGAATCTTTATGCGAATCACCATGGATCGGCTTGTTCGATATAAGGCATTCCAGAAACTCACCATTTCATATTTTCTGCTCATTCTTCTCACGGTGAGTCTGCTGTCCACCTATCTCTTTTATTTTTTCTCCATGAGCGCAGTCAAAGAAATAGATCGCAATTCCAAAGCCATGCTATCCCAAATCAGCTACGCATCCGATGTCATCTATAACCAAGCCATGACGATCGGTAATTCCCTGCTTACCCAGCCGGAGATTACTTCATTCCTGAATGATACGGAGGAGGATAAGACGAGGAATTACCATGTCTTTCAACAATTGTCCCAGATTCAAAGCGCGTATCCGTACATATACAGTATCGGGATCTATCGACCATCCACGAAAACTGCAGTCGATACGGCCGGGCTGCCGTTTGATTCCTCGCTCTACGCCATCAGCGCTGAGCAATATATGGAGTTTTACCCGCGGAGTCTGACCGTTCCTAACCGAAATAACGATACGCCGCTGCAGTTCCTGACCTTTCTACTGTACCCGAACTATTCACTGCGAACCACGAATAATCCACTAATCTACATCAATATTGAGGAACAGTCCATCCTGACGACGATCCGCAAAATCGGCAAAGCGGATTCAGCCAATAACGTGTTCGTCATCAACAAAGAGGGCAAGGTGCTGTCTCATACGGATTCGAATCTGTTTCTGGAAGATTTGTCCGGCACACCGTATGTGCAGCAGATTTTGAGTCAGGATGAGACGGAGAACAGCTTTACGGCAACTATTCAAAATGAGAAGCATCTGATTACTTATGTGAAGTCCGAGGAAATGGACTGGTATTTTGTAAGCGTTACCCCATACTCCAGTCTGATCTCCAATATTGACCATCTTCGCAATGTTACAATGCTTGTGACGGGAGGGATCGTGCTGATCGGCCTGCTTGTTTCAATTTATCTGAGTAAAAACATTTATAGGCCGCTTTCGACATTGTTTGAGAAGATCATACAGAATTCGGCTACCCTAAAGTCGCCGTTCATCGATGAATATAAAGTCATGGCTGAAATGTTCACAACGCTAGAGGAAAGAGAAAAGTCGATGCAATTCGTTATCAACCGCTCATCCCGAACGATTCGGGAGCATTATCTGCATTCACTGATCAGAAGCAATTCGCTCGATACCTCTGTACCTGGAGAACTCATTCGGGACATCGATAAGGAGCTTTCAGGGCCTTATTTCTGCGTGATCGTGTTCAAAATCCATGATTTGGAGCCAGCGAAAGGGGGAACGGAAGGCGGACAGAAGTCGCTGTTGCGCTTCGCCCTAGGTAATATTGCAAAGGAGATGCTGGAGCCTCTCGGGGCATGTGATTATTTGATTACAGGGGAAAATGAAGCGGTAGCCATCTGCCAGTATACGAAGAACGAGCGGCCTGATGCGTTGAAGCCTGCCTTGCGCAACGTACAGGGTTTCCTAAATCGATACTTCAAACTGACGGTCTCTATCGGGGTCGGAGACATGAGCTATGGTAGAAAAAATATCTCGTTCTCCTATACCTCGGCACAGCAGTATGTGAAGTATCGATTGATTTATGGAAAAGAATCGATTCTGGATGCCCAGACAACCCGATCGCATATTATGACCACCGTAAATTACCCTATCGATTGTGAGAAGAGGCTGATTGAAGCCGTTCAATCTGGCAAACCGGATTCCGTTCGGGATGCCACCGAACAGTTTATCGAGCAAATCTCATCCGGTTCCGTGAACCAAGTGATTACTTACAGCATTCAATTAATGCTCTCCCTGCTCAAGCATTTTGATTATCTGCAGCATCTTTCAGACTCTAATTTCAATGAATATTTGGATGTGGTTACCGATATCGAGGCTGCCGAGAACTTAACGGAAATCAAGAACATTTTCATCCGATATTGCACCAACATTTGCGCCCTGATCGAGGAGAAAGACCGTTGGATAAACGCTCAAAAGCACAACATTGTCATTGAAAAGGTACAAAACTATATCCAGGAGCATTATGCCGAACCGAATTTATCCCTTGAGCTAGTATCCAATATTGCCAGTTTGTCTCCAAGTTATCTGGGAAAGCTGTTCAAAGTAGCAATCCGGCAATCGTTCAGTGAATATCTGAATCATATCCGACTGGAAAAGGCCAAGGAACTGCTCACGTCGACCAATGAGACCGCCGCAAATATCAGCGAATCGGTCGGTATATATAATGCAACCTACTTTTCCACGTTGTTTAAGAAAAAGTACGGCCTGTCCCCTTCGGCCTTCCGGGAGCAGGAATCAATGAAGAAAAAGAAAATGTTAAATGATTAGCTGCAACAACTATGCCATACCAGGCGTAACCCCAAAGAACGACTAACTATCACTTCCCTTTAGCATTCCTGTTAGATGGTTAGTATGGCTGGCTAAGGTTTGCATACACGCTCTAGTCAGATCTGCCTGATTAGGGCCATGCCGTGTTCGAATTGCTTTAACGATACAATGGTTATTCATCATTTTCACCTCACAAAACGAATCTGGGCCGCCCTAATATCTATATTAGGACGGCCCATGTTGTCGTTTAATTCCTTTAGCGTTTCCACACATTTTTATCATCTGACACACGATTTAGACGAAGCCACTTAACGAGTTCTTGCTTTCCGTAAGTCAAATATTCTCCCTGCCAGCTCATTCAGTTGATCCTTGATTAATATGACACTACTGTAGGTATCTGGAATTTGTCCAAAGCCGCAGTGCACGCCAGCCAATCCACCGGCAATAGCACCTATCGTATCAGAATCACCACCAAGATTGGCAGCTTTTTGTACCGTATCTGCATAGGAATCTGAATTTAACAAGATGTTCAGCACCCATCGAAAGGTATGAACGACAAATCCGCTCGGTTCACAATTGGGCTCCGTAAACAAAATATCTTTATAGTCGGTATGTCGAATTTCCTGTTCGATCGCATCGGTCAGGCTCTCGTTTTGAAGCAATCTCCATACGATTCGATTATAAATCGAGCAAGCTTCGTTGCAGCGCTCATCATAGTGCGTCATTTTGGACTGCATGCGGGAATACTTATCCATCTCGGTCAGATTGGCATAAACCAGCCCTACAGGCAGACAACGCATAAGAGAGCCATTGCCGGCGCTTTGTCCCATATCCTGATCGGTTAAAAAGGCGGCTTCAAACCAATTACCCTCAAAGGTCGCCAGCACGCGTCGAATAATATTGCCGATGTCCTTGGGATCTGTCCGGTACCAATTCATAAATTGCTCACCAATATACGGCATCGGGTCCAATGGATTGGCCAATATACCTTCAGCCACGCAGAGCGTCATCATCGTATCGTCGGTAACTTCACCCTTTTCAAGACTCCAGACTCCGCCGCCTATAATCTCAGTTAAATATCCATACTTCGCTTTGATCTCTTTACTGGACATAAATTCCGTTGTACCGCCCAACGCATCCCCAATTGCCACACCGTAAAGGCCACCTTTAATTCGATTGAATACGTCCATGCTGCATTCCCCTTTCTTATGAAAGTACTAACCGTATTTTAGCACAGGTTAAACAGTGTGTTGTTAAAAGTGTGATGGACAAGAAAAAGAGGCAACATATCATGCTGCCTCTTTACTGAACACCGAAGGGCCGAACACAAAATTAATTGTTACTTTCTGTAGAGGGCAGATTCGTGAAAACGCAAACGCAGTGTATGAACCTCAAAGCTTTGAGTAGAAAAGTACAACTCTTGTTCATTCATATTCGATTTCTTCAACAAGCTTAAACCTCTAAGGTCATATTCGAGTAGATCAGTCAGACTAGCCTGACTTACTTGAGCGGGCAATTGAATCATTACCAGCCTTGGCTTCCCGATCCAATCACGAATTCTCAGAATATAGCCATCCCCATCTTCTGCCGGTTTAAAGCAGGTCACTGCCATTCCCTCCAAGCCGCCGGGGAGCAGTTCGAGCTGGTCGATATTGTAGGCTATACCCGAACGTTCAGCGGGAGCTGGTACAGGAAGTGCGGAGGTCATCGTTTCCTGTGCAGTTTTCCATACAGATCCTTCGATCCAATCCCCTGCGTGCGGAATTAGCCGATACCGATACGTGAAGCTGCCACCGGTCCATTGCGGGAAGTTAGTCCCCCACCAGTTATTGAATATGTTAAAATTCATTTCCGGCTTCTCCGGCACATAATCATGCTCAAAATCCCACATGCCATTGCGACCGATAAAAAACAGCGGAGAATCAAGAGGAATGATCGCCATCCCAACCTTGCCATCCGACACATCGACGAAATTTTCACAGCAGTTCAACAGGGTACTGGCGGAAGGTACAATATCCGCAAGCGGATCAATGACACTGCCCATTTTATTGATCCGGTAGCTCGGATTTTTTAATTGCAAAGGAAACACGATATGACCCGATTCCGCTAAAGGCGTCTCCTCTTTACCGCTGATCTGCCATTCCATATCGACAAAAGGAGAATCCTCTGTCAACGTTACTGTCCACATCACTTCTCTTGCATTACCATAATCCGTGATTGATTCCTGACTATTCCCGGCTACACACTCCACTTTGACCATGTGCTTTTCCTGTACAAGACGAATATGCCGCAATTCAGTTTGAAAGGAAACCCGCTTCTGCTGCTCGGGATAATCGGTTTTTCCAAAATCATGTACGCCCCAATCATAGAAACGGTACGCATATTTTTTGATAAAGCTCGTTATTTCCAGATTCGAATAAATGTTGTATTCGTACTGCCCAAAGCCCTGCGCAGATTCCGCATCCACCCATTCCTTATTCAGACGCTTATCAAACAGGCTAATGATCCATCCGGTTTTTCTATCTATGGTGACGACAACATATGGGTTCTCGATGACGGCCTGCGTCTCGCTTAAGCTTCCAAATGCAAGAGGCTTCTCCGAGCCTTCGGCTACAGTTTGAACCTTACCGCTGCTTGCTGCGTATGCTATCGTCTTATATCCAAGTGCCGGTAGGCCCTTAACCTCCACCAACACACCATGCTCATCGTTAACTGCCTTCAGCTGCTCACCGCTGACATCATCAATCCAGGTACCAAGTTCATTTGGACTATGCTCCGAATTGGCAGCAATACGAACCCAGGCATCACGCTGCCAGCCAAGGTTATTGTACACACGCAGCTTTCTTTCCGCGCCATGATCGTCCGCAGATAAGCTGGTTTGATTCCACTGTGGTTGAACCTGCAGCCTTTCCTCAGCAGCCTTTAGGGAAGTTTCAGCTCTATTGAGATAATCAATCTGCTCCTGCCAGGACTGCTCCATCAACATATAACGCTCACTGCGTTTGTCTTCAATAAACTCCGACTTCTCATATCGTCTCGGGAACTGCCTCGAGAACAAAAATGTTTTGCAATCCAGTCCCCACGTATGCTCTCCAAAATGAAGCGTATATTCATAAGCAGTATCAATAGCTTGCTTAATCTGCTGCTTATCCTCCAAGCTCAGAGCTTCGCCTGCAACAAGAGAATTCATCGACAATGCACTCTCTACCGCTGCGATTCGTCCTCTCAGCTCGCGCACCCGCGATACCTCCCGAGGAGCAGTTCCAACTCCATGAATCCATGAATCAGCCATGTCTCCGCGAATAACAGGCAGATCGGGATTACGCGCTAGAAAGTCTTCCGCAAAATCCGTCAGGCTCCCGATATGCAGCTCAGCCTTGGACCCGCTTGCCTCAATGGAAGCCTTCATTTCCTGTATGTAGGAAGCCTCATGCGGACCATGATTGTCGTTCGTCTGGATCATAGCCAGCCAGATCGGATGCTCCCAATCCTCGGGAGGCAGTATGCCTGAGCCATAGGCCCCTTTGGAGTAAAACGTGAGCAGCCGCTCGCCGTCCGGCCCCTCCCAGTAAAATACAGGCGGAACATCGGGTGGTGTCGTAGCCGGATTGCAGCCTAAGTGCAGCACCTCCACACCTGCTTTTTTCAATAACGAAGGCACAATCCAGGTGTGACCCGGGACATCGGTCATTTTGGCATCTTTGGGACGGTAACCGTATTCTTCGCTCAGACCGCGCGAAATGTACATCCCGCGTATCCATTCCTCCAGCCCGCAAAATTCCGTATGTGTCGTGTAGGGGAGCATATGCCAAATGAGCTGGCGGTTCTCCAGAAATTGCAAAGCTTTACCTTGCGCCTGCTCCCCGCTGCCCTCCAGGGATTGCAATAAAGGCCAAGCCGACATAGTCCAAACATATTGTTCATGCTCCGCGTTGCCATTCGTTTCTTCACAAATCTGGATTACTTCCTCCAGCATCTCTGTCCTGTATCTGTGAACCACCTCCGATACGAGCCCGGTGAATCCAATATCAAAATGTGTTTTGAAAACCACATAAATTTTTTCAAGGTTTGCATTCATTGCCTTTATCTCCTCTACTCCGAAATCATCATATAAACAGGTCATTCAGCCTCAGCTGTGAAATAATCGAATTATGATCAGAAGATGATCTCTTTACCATTATTTTAATCAAAATAGATCGGGTTCGACAGCGCAGCCATACTCATGGAATCTACGTTCGGAAATGTTCTCCACACCTCAGCACGGACGAATCGCCTGCCTGCCGCATCCAGCGTAAGCTCCAGAGCACCGTCGTTGTTCACGGTTACATGTTGTTCCAGCCCCTTGCTGCTAATGAGCTTCACTTCATCGCCTGCCAAGAGATGCCGGGCTTGCAGCTTCACGATTTCCGATTCCCCTGCTGGCACCGAATTCCCCATTTTGTAGGGTCCACATTCTAACTGTACAAAAGGCCCATCAGGTGCATAACTAATGGTTACATGGCCCTCATCGATTCCAGCCAATATCCCGTTTACAGTTTTGGAGGACGCATATACCCATGTACACGGCATCGCATGCTTGACATAAGGATCAGGGCGGTGAACATCACTGCCGCCTATCACATTCAACTTCCTACCACTCAACAACTGCTGCTGCCACCAGGCCAAAGTGCGTGCATTTCGTTCAGTCCAAGGGCCGTTCCATATTTCCACCCAATCATGATCAACATCAAAATCCCATTCCCATGGACAATAATCACAATGAGGATGGTTCAACACGATCCTGGCGCCCCGTTCACGCGCAGTTGCCAATCTTGTATTCACGTCAGCTTGATTGCTTACCCGAAAATCATCCAAAGGGTCCGTTACACCAAGGAAATTGCTGTGACCAAAGTTGGTTGTAAACTCCATTCCCGGTATCATCACCAGGCTGGTGGTGCGTGGATAGTCCAAATTTTGACTACTGGTATTATGATCTGTCATGGTCATGAAATCGCAGCCCAGCTCTTCCATAATGGATACATTCTCCTCCAACGTGTAAGTGCCGTCACTGTGCAGACTGTGCATATGCAGGTCACCCTTGAGCCAACGCGGGGTCATCAGGAAAAAGGTAATGGTTACCGTAACCTTGCAGCCCTCTTGAGGGATCTTATAGGCATTATGCACAACCGCCCATTCACCAGCGTCCAAAGGTCCAGGCAAATATCCCGGTGTTGCCTTCTCCAACCCCATATTGAAAAGTTTCCGGGCTCCGCCGCTCCACCCTCGGATTCGACTCAGGTCGCGAATTCCTAAATCGATAACCGCAATATCACCACCGGAAGACTCCACCTCATAGCTGACCTGAATCTCTTCCACATGCTGCGGCATCTCAAAAGGAACCTCGATATAGGAGCTCTGCTCCGAATGTTCAACAGTTCTGGTAAATGTAGCTGTGTGGCTTACTCTGTCCGTTTGGTTCATATAGGGTTCCACCGTCTTTCATTATTTGTCTAAAAGTGTAGTTCATCTATTAAACCGCTACTCTTTATTAGCACCGACCATAATGCCCTTGACGAAATATTTTTGTACAAACGGATAAATAATGACCAAAGGAAGCAGCGCAATCACAATACCCGCCATCCTGACATTCGTCGTAATGATGAAGTTGCTTGAGGTCGCATCCGTATCAATAATGAGTGCCTTCAAGGCAATCTGCAGTGTATATTTCGCATGATTATTAATATAGAGCAGCGCAGGAGTGAATTGATTCCAACGGCTGACAAACTCAAACAAAGCCACTGTGGCCAGACCTGCCTTCGCCAGCGGTAAATACATCGTCGTAAAAATTCGGATATCCCCGGCCCCATCCATACGTGCCGATTCCGACATTTCCAAAGGTACAGTTGAGAAAAAGTTACGCATCAGCAGCACGCCAAAGCCGGAGATCAGCCCTGAAAAAATAAGCGCAGATAATGTGTTAAGCAGACCCAGCTCCTTGTTGACGACATACAGTGGGATCATGATCGATTCACTCGGTACCATCATCGTAACAAGAATCAACGATACCATCATCTTTTTACCAGGCAAACGCGGTTGAACGAGTACATAACCTGCCATAGCACACAGAAACACATGCCCGATGGTGCCGATCACGGTGACAATGATATTGTTACTGAATGGTTGATAAAGCTGCAGTCGATTCCATACGGTATTAAAGCCTTCAATACTGAATTCTTTGGGCCACAGCACAATAGCCGGCTGCATGGAAGCAAAGTTGGTGGAAAAGGCCAAAGCGAACGTATTTAGAAAAGGAATGATCATCGTAGCTACAAGAAGAAGCAAAAAAGCGACATTCACTACATCGAAGAGACGTCCCGACCATCCTTTGGATTCAAGCTTCATATTATTTGTCTCCTCCGTCATCATAGCGAATGATCATTCGGGTTATAAAAGTAAGAATTAATGTAGCCAATATAACGATAAAGCCTGCAGCGGTCGCAGTTCCGATATTGAATTCGAGAATACCTTTTTGGAACGTATACATCATGATCACATCGACCTTGCTGGCAATCGCTCCATTTCTCATCACAATGATTTGATCAAACATACGAAGCGCACTCAGCACATTGAGCATAATGACAACCTTCATTGTGGAAGCAAGAGAGGGTAGTGTGACAAAACGAACCAGCTGCCAACGATTCGCGCCATCCATTCTGGCCGCTTCATAGAGAGACGGATTGATGGAAACGATGGAAGCCAAATATAAAATAACAATGAATCCCATGTCTTTCCAGACGGCCGTGAATACCATAATGGAACGTGCATAGATCGTACTCGACATAAAGCTGATCGGTTTGGCGCTTCCAAGCAGCTGGAGAATTTGGTTCACGATCCCTGTATCGGGAGACAGCAGCATGATCCACATACCGCCCACAACGACCCATGAGAACAAATGAGGTAAATATACGATCATTTGGGTTACTTTCTTAAACCAGACGGACAATACCTCGTTCAATGACAGAGCAAGTATAATCGGCATAATAAATCCGATAACGAGCGTAAATCCACCGATAATGAGCGTATTTTGAAAAGTGGTCCAAAATGTGGGGTCTTTCAGAACAAACAAATAATTATCAAAGCCTACAAAAGGTCGATTTCCGATTAATCGAAAATTTTGAAAGCTGATGATAAAGCCGCGTACTAACGGATAATACGAAAACAGTAAAAAATAAGCCAAAATGGGTATCATCATCATATAAAGCGTTCTATACTTCAAGACGGCTTTCAAAAATCAGCCACCACCTTATCCGCTTGGTAATTTCAGCTATATCGAAGGGAGCAAACAAGCGGTATACTCCCTTCGAACAGCTGAAACTTCATCTTAGATTAGTCGATCAGTTTGCTTGCTTTTAGCTGTTCACGCATTTTTTTAACCGCATCAGCGGCAGGCATTTCACCAAGAATCGCTTTAAATGAATTTTCGTTAATAATTTTTTCGGCATCGGCCCATTTGGCTGGTGTCAGCTCAAGCGTTGCATATTTCACAACCAGCTCCTGAGCTTCCTTCACCCCTGGCAGCAGACCGAAAGGAGGTTGAACTTTTTTGTTGTACCAGAAAGGGACCCCATGGTCCATTGCATGCTCTTTACCTGCTTTAGTAAGCTCGTATTTGCCGCCGCTCTCCGTATAATCGTTGTCTTTAATGCCCAGGCTTCCGAGCATAATGCCGTCTTTGGAATGCCACCATTCTATAAATTCAAAAGCTGTTTTCGGATGCTCCGCATTGACCGGTATCACCCATACGTCCGGATCGCCGCGACGAATCATATGCTTGCCGCTTGCATCGGCTGCGCCAGGAAGTCCTTTGGCTTCAAATGTCGTTGCAGCATCCTGCTCTTTTCTCGTATTGTTGAGCATCCCTACCCATGCGTCCCAATAAGTGATCATGCCTACACGGTCGGTCAGAAATAAATTACGCATTTTACCGGTATCGTTGGTCGCAAAGTTAGGATCCAATATGCCTTCTTTATAAAGCTTGTTCAGCCACTCATAAATCGGGATAGCTGCATCCGTCGAGTACGGCACATCCAACTTGCCGTCCTTCTCCACATAACGCTGCTTCAAGCCCGCTGCGCTGAAAATACCTTGCAGCTCATACATACCCGCTGTGCTTAAACCATAGGTGTCCTTTTTACCGTTGCCGTCCGGGTCCTGCTCGGTAAATGCTTTTAACACCTTGTAGTAGTCATCCAATGTTTTGGGTTCCTGCAAATTCAGCTTTTTTAACCAGTCATTACGCACAATCGGCATCGTTCCGCCTTGAAACTTCGTGAACACACCATAAATCTTGCCGTCTTTCGTTTTGATCTGATCCCATTCACCCGCAGGCAATACCTCCGGATCGGACAATACTTTGGAAGCCTTCACTTGATCCGTAAGAGGCGTCACAATACCTTGCTCGATAAACAGGTTCATTTTTTCTTTACTGATCTGAAGCAGGTCGAACTTCTCGCCGGATGCGATGGCTGCCAGCAGCTTCTGGTCATAATCGGATGCCGGCTTATCCAGCTTCGCTTTAATACCGGTCAACCGTTCAATTTCTTTTTCGAACAATGTGTTCTCTTCAGGAGTTTTACCGCCAATAACGCCTGACATGATACGAAGAGTTTTTTCTTCTTTTTTGTCATTTCCTTTTGGCGTGTTCGCACCTGAATTGCCTGTTGACGGTGCTGCAGTGTTGTTATCGGTACAACCTGCCAATAGGGTGCCCACCAGTGCAATTGCCATCGTTAAGCTCATAACTTTCGATTTGGTTATCATCATATACCTCCCAGATTATATAAAACCTTTACACAACCTTAATAAAGCGTTTACATTTATAACCCGCCTATTGGCGGCTTATTTCAGTAATCTGCACGATTCGCGAATGACCAATTTGGCTTCAATGATCTTTTGCTCGACGATATCCACATCTTTCATTTTCTCGACTAAAATTTTGGCTGCTTCCGTACCCAGCATTTCTGCGGATAATTCAACCGAGGTTAACGCAGGCGTCATTTCCTGTGCCAGAGTAGCATCATTGCTTAAGGCTATGAGCGAAAGCTCGCCGGGTATATCGATGCCAAGCTCTCTTGCAGCTCTCATGACACCTAGTGCTACGCGGTCCGTATCCGTTATGATGGCGGTAAATCGATTAGGCTCATAGATGTTCTTAAGTGAAACATACCCATATTCAGTTGGATTGGCGTGCTGCCTTCTCGAATAGTTCATAACGTGCACTTGATCATAGGAATGACCGCTTTGCTTGAAAGCTTCTGCCAAACCATTTTCGCGGTCAATAGCAACCGTCATATCTGCACTGGCATTAAGAAATAAAATAGCTGTGTGCCCGAGGTTAATTAAATATTGACCTACCTGCAGGCTCAAGTGTCGGTTATCATTGTCGACATAACTGATTTGCTCTTCAATCGGATCAGGACGGCCGATCAATACTAACGGGATACCCATTTGATTGTACCTTTCAATACGGGGGTCCTGTTTTCTCGGGTTCAGCATAATGACACCATCCACGGGATCGATGGAAAATTGGGTTGGATCATCATGTTCAGGAAGTGTATCTAATAAAAGTCTGTAGCCCTGCTTGGAAAACTCTCTTATAACACCATTGATCATCTGAATCTCGAAACCCGACATTACGCTATCTTTGGAAATCGGCATTTTCAAGCCTGCTATCATCGTTTTCTTAATAGCCAGACTTCGCGCTACATGGCTCGGGTAATACCCTAAGTCCTTGGCAACCTCCAGAACCCGTTCAGTTACAGGACGGCTGATAGGTCTTTTTTTGCTGAATACACTGGATACCGTTCCCTTGGAAACACCCGCAGCTTTGGCTACGTCATCGATGGTTGCCATTTGATCCCCCCCTTTAACGATTGTTAAGAAATCATTAAACCGGTTTAATGATTTCCCCAATAAAAACCGATTCATTAAACCGGTTTAACTTTGATCATGTCATTATTATACAAAGCGTTTTGTTAACTTTCAACCTCTTTTTGTAAAATATAAGTAAATATTTAATGAACCCAAGGCTTGGAGCCCGATGAAATGACCGTAAAGATCAGCTTCATCGGACTTCAAGCAAGGAATGTGATAGGATTTATGGGTTCGAACCCGCCTGTACCCGATTAGCGAGCATCAGCAGATCCTGTCCCTTCAAGGCCCCTTCGATCAACTCAGGCAGACGGTCAGGAGAGCAACCAAAGCAGGGAATCCCAAACTGGGATAGCTTTTTGGCTACCGTTTCGTCGTAGGAAGGTGTACCTTCATCGGATAAAGCGAGCAAACAAATTGTTTTCACACCAGCCTGCTGCAAATCGTCCAATCTGCGCAATAGCTCTGAACGGTTGCCGCCCTCATATAAATCCGTTACGAGAATGAACAAAGTCTTCTTCGGCTCCGTTATGAATTGCTCGCAGTAGGCAACCGATTTGTTAATGTCCGTGCCTCCGCCAAGCTGTATACCGAACAGCATATCCACCGGGTCTTCCGCACACTGCTCACTAAGATCGACAACCTCGGTATCAAAGGCGACCACACACGTATCAAGTGCCGGCATACTGGCAAAGATCGAACCAATAATTGAAGCATAGATTACCGAATTGGCCATTGATCCGCTTTGATCGATATCCAGGATAACGGTCCATTCCTTGCTTTTGCGAGCGCGATCGAAAAAGTAAACCTTCTGCGGAATAAGCAGCTTCCGTTCCTGATCGTAGTGCTTCAGGTTAGCTCTGATCGTACGATTCCAATCAAGACCTGTAAAGGATGGCAGCGGCGAATGCTGCCTCCGGTTGAGTGCCCCAGTGACGGCACGCTGCATGTTCGACGAGAGCCGTTTCACAATTTCCTCGACTACAGCTCTAACCAGCTGTCTGGCCGTTTCCTTCGTTTTCTCGGGTATCCTGCCTTTGAGCGCCATCAAGGTCGCCACCATTTGAATATCCGGTTTCACCTGTGACAACAGCTCAGGCTCGAACAATAGCTGTGTTAATCCCTTGCGCTCTATCGCATCTGCTTGAATAACAGATACCACGTCCTGCGGAAAAAAAGAACGAATATCTCCCAGCCATTTGGCGAGCTTCGGCGAGGAAGGGCCCAGCCCGGCCGACCTTGATTTGCCCGAACTACCCGCATCTTGGCCCGATGCATCCACTGTGTCATCGTAGATGGCAGCCAATGCCTCATCCATCAACACATCATCTCCGTCGAGCAGCCTGCCGGAGCCACCGCCGCATGCCTTCAGCTTCTCCTCTGAGGCCGCGCCCAGAACCAATCTCCAACGTTTTACCTGTTCCTGATTGATGGCTGTCATAGTTTACAAATCCCCGAAATCAAAGTCGTTAAGCTCATCGAGTTTCCCCTTTTCTTCCTCACTGAGCGGCTGCTGCAGCATTTCACCTGTCTGGCCTGCATCGACTCCCCAGATATCACCCATCATCTCGGCAATCGCTGCCTTTTCCCTCGGCTCAAACGATCCAAAGGCTCTCCGTAAAAAAACGAGCGAACGGTGAAATTGCTCCTCCTCCAGTGATTCCATATAAGCGTCCAGCTGCTTCCACAACGATAAACGAGAGAGCAGTGCATAGCGGTTGCGCATGGACAAGCCTTCAAACCAGCCAGCTCCGAGATCCGCAGGGATGCCGGGCGAAAGCCGTCTTGATACCTCCTGAGCGCTTTGCTCCTCGGAAATCTCGTTGCGCTCCAGCAGGATGGCAAAAGCAAATCCGGAGCATTTGGCATTCCGGTCATCACGCGAGGACAGCTCATGCAGTCTGTTCAGCCAAAGCCTGTCATCGACAATTTCATAATGCTCCTGAGCGATACCATGCAGCGTCTGAATGGCGGTCACGATGGCTTTGGCAGCATCATCATTACAATTTGCGGCATCTACGAGCTGCAGCGCCCCGCGCAAAAACAGCTGCTGCAGCAAAGGAATTAAGGAGCTGGTCTCAATCCTGCGTAGTGATCCATATTGGATCAAGACCGACAGCTCATAAGCAGCTGCAGCAATTTGATTTAAATTACCCACATCGACAGCAAGCTGCTGCAGGGTAGCCCTGGCTTGCTCCATCAGCTTCGGCAAACCGCAGTCGCATGCAATCCGAATGAGACGTGATGCTTCGGTAATATCGTCGCATGACTCCAGTCTTTCATTGATCACAAAGGCTGCCGCCAGCTCTATCGTCTCACCCTTTAAGGTTGACTCCACGGTTTGGATTTCGGCTTCTGGCGTCCATTGCAAAATCCAATGCTCAGCCCATGAAGCTGCATCCTGATGAACCCGCTGCTTGCGCGCGAAGTTGATGCCAAGCAGCTCCAGCCGATGAAGGAGAACAGACCTCGATAGATCGATAAAAGCGGCATCCTCCGACTTCACCCGGCGATTTTCTCTTAGGTCAAGCTGCAGCGTGCTCGCTACTGTCGATTTGTATTTCTCCAGCTTCAGCCGCTTCAGCTCACGATTCATATCATCCTGAATCGGTGTCTGGCTGACGCCTTCCGGCAAGCTGCCGATTGCTGTCCCCACATCGGTTCTGGCTAATGCCTCCGCTATCGGTGACAGCTCTCCGTATCCGAGACAAACAACTGCCGCGTCGCGTAAATCCTTCCAGGTTGGCTGACTGCCTCCCTGCAGCGATACAAGTGCTTCGGCCAATCGCACCGCTTCAATAATCGCTGCAGTCGAGCGATAGGTGCCCTGCTCGCGAAGAGCGGCGGCTACATGGGAAAAATATAAGGAGGGCAGCTGACTCAAATCACCCTTTTGCAGGCATTGCCAAAATAAAGTGAAGTAAGCTGGAGCCTGATTCCCGGCTCCGTATCCCGAATGTGTGGACAGCTTATAGAAAGAATAAGGCATCAATGTAAGCTTGGTTGAAGCTTTGGGTAAGCTCCCCAACTGCTTGTCATTCATGACAGGAAGTCTCAGATCAAGAGCCGAAGCATGGTGCGCGCCTGTAACGACCACTACCCGCTCCGGCGAATGTCCTGCCTCCAGCAGATCGCGGATTCGACGCCTCATATACGCTTCACGAATCTCATTGTAGGCAGTCTCTGCGGCGTCGTGCTCCCGTTCATCCTGCTCGGACAAGGCACGCAACTGGTATGAAAACTCGTAGATGGAGCGCTGATAAGCATCCTTCTGCGTGTTGTGCTCAAAATGACGCTCCCAGTAAGCATCGTAATCGGGCTCACCCGCAAGCTCGGCTATGCGCCCATAACGCTCATGCTGCTGGCGCAAATAAGCCTGCAGCGCGTTTTCCCGGGGACTGTCTACTGCTTGCTGTTCTCCATGCTGTTGAACATCCTGAGACTGTGCTTGTGACCGACTATCCTGCTCATCCTGAACGTCTGGCACGGCCTTGCGCTGGCTCCGCCGCTGCTCATACAGCGCCAGCGCCGTGTTCGACGGCAGATCGATGAATTCGGTATGCACACCATGACGGTTGGCCCATACGAAAGCCTGATATTCCGGCGAATATTCAGCCAGCGGGTAGAGCAGCGTCCGTACCGGAAGCTGGTCCGTATAGGCGAGTATGGCAATCGGCGGTACGACACCACGGGAGGTCAGCTGCTGAATAAGGCCGCTTGCATCACTCGGCCCTTCGACCAGAATGGCAGTCGGCTTGACCTTATCAAGGAAAGACAACAAATGATGGGCACCGGCAGGGGATAAATGCCGAATCCCGAATAC
This sequence comes from Paenibacillus periandrae, assembly GCF_022458865.1. Taxonomy (GTDB): domain Bacteria; phylum Bacillota; class Bacilli; order Paenibacillales; family NBRC-103111; genus Paenibacillus_S; species Paenibacillus_S periandrae. Next base: position 208,025 of record NZ_JAJNMU010000014.1, read on the forward strand.
GTGAAAGCCATTATCCAGTTCTTCTCCCACGGGAGAGCCGTTGTGAGCCGCGCTGCTATTCAATTGTTCATCTCCGAGCAAGCGTTGTACAGACTTCTCCATGATGATCCCCGCTTCTTCATCACATTTTCCAAATATTCCTTCCAGACCAGACTGTCCTTCTCTTCATCCTTTACAATCGCACCCTGCAGTCCTGCCGCGACATCTTCATCCGTAATCGTACCGTTCCCGAAGCTGGCTGCCAGCGCCATACTTCCCGTCAGCAAGGAGATCGCCTCCGCTGTGGAAATGACTCCGCTTGGGGGTTTGAGCTTGCTCTTGCTGTCAAGCGTCATTCCGCTTCTTAATTCACGGAAAATTGTCACGACTTTACGTACCGCTTCATCGTCCGGAGGGGAAGCGTTCAGCTCGTAATTCGCGGAGATTTCGCCGACACGTTTACGGACAATGCCTACCTCGGTTTCAATATCCGACGGTGCCGGGAGCACAATAATATTAAATCGCCGTTTCAAGGCTGCCGACATTTCATTAACGCCACGATCCCTGGTGTTCGCTGTCGCAATCACCGAAAATCCGCGTGCCGCCGACAACTCCCGATCAAGCTCGGGAATTGACAATGTTTTTTCAGATAAAATCGATATTAAAGCATCCTGAACCTCTGAGGCACAGCGTGAAATTTCTTCAAATCGCGTAATGCCGCCACTCTCCATCGCTCGGAAAATCGGGCTTTTGATCAACGCCTGATCGGATGGTCCCTGCGCCAGCAGCATCGCATAGTTCCATGAGTAGCGGATATGCTCCTCGCTTGTACCCGCTGTTCCTTGAATGACCTTGGAGGAGTCTCCATGGATCGCAGTGGTCAAGTTCTCGGAAAGCCATGACTTGGCTGTTCCCGGCTCGCCAATCAGCATCAGCGCCCGGTCGGTCAGCAGTGTGGCAATGGCCATTTCTACCAGACGGCGGTTCCCGATATATTTGGGCGTGATATCCACGCCGCCTGCGGTACCTCCAGTAATGAACGTCAGCACGGATTTCGGAGAAAGCTTCCAGCCTGAAGGCAAGGCATCCTTATCCGCTTGCTTCAAAGCCTCAAGCTCGTGTTCGTATAACCGCTCAGCTGGGAGCCTTAAGACATCTTGTTTTTGATCCATCCCCATAATCCCTTTCCCTTCTCGGTAACCGATTCATTTGCTGCTAATTCTTCCGGCTTCGCTGCTACAGACTCAGCAATTTCAAGTATCTGATTTTTGATGTTCTCATACGTAAGCGCCTCAGCGAACTTCTGCAGCCTGTCAGCATAGGAACGCGGCAGCAGATTCAGAAGCGCACGCTGCTCGGTGTCTAAATAATACAAATTTTTGACCGATTCCTTCTCCAAAATGCCCATTAACAGCTCCGGCGCTTCTTTGTAACCAATTCGGAATAATGCCAGCAGCAGCGAGGAGGTACGATGGGTCCGAAAGCTTGGTTTCAATTGAGCCTTTCTGGACATATAAGCGGCAATTTGTGGGTTCGGACGATCTGCAAGGCACCATACCAGCTCTTCCTCATCAATTTCCACAAATACATCAATCCATTTCGGATCAAGCTTGGATGCAGACTCGCCTGCTGCAAACGATGTGGCATTAAAGTCCTCATCATCCCAGCCTGCTGCCAGCAATTGCTTGGACAACGAAGGTGTGACCCGATGTATCGCGCCTAATAGCTGCTTGGCAGCCACCTTTTTAGGATTTGACAATACCGGTGCAAACCGCTTATACACCTCTTCAGGCGAAAGTGTTTTATAGGCTGCACGGAAGCTGTGGGCAATAAAGGTGCCGTTATACGCGTCCTGTAGGCTGATTGCAAATTCGTAGGCTTCCGGTGTATGCATCCACAATAGCTGATTAGCGGCCTGCTGCTGGATTTCTTCTGTTTCTGGAATGATAAAGTCGGACGTGGAAAGCAGCTTCTTCAGGAATGCCAGCACTTCTTCCGGCTGCTTCTCATCCAACGCCTGCACATCGGCAAGCAGCTGCTTAATCGCTTCTTCTCTTTCCTTATTCACAGCGGCATTCGCAGCCCCGACCTTTCCCTGTCCGCTAACGATAAGCTGCAAATTTTCCTCGGCATTGGCAATAATCTTGCTTGTCAGCGTTGCTGCGCGGCATTGTGATACAGGCTCTGCGGCAAGCTCGCGATCCTTGGACGAGGTTAAAGCCTGATACAGACGATCGACTGCCCTCTCCGTTCCGAGCTTTGCCAGGCCGGCAAATGCTGCGCTGCGAATCTCCTTTTTCTTATCATCGGCTTGCTCCAGAATATAGCTTTCCTGTTCCGAATAATTGCCGAGCAGCTCTATTGCAGCTGAACGGACGTCCAGAGAGCCCTCCTGTGCAGCCTGAAGATAGAGGTCCATACCGGAAGCATCCAGCAAACGATGCAGCAGCTTGAGCCGACGCCCATCCGATTTGCCTCCCTGTGGATTGTATTGCTCCCGAAGCGCTGGAAGTGCATCCGCACCATAAGCCGGAATGACCTTCTCATAGACGAATTCAGCAATCTCCGAGTAACCATCATCCAGTGCAGCTACCACAATCGGGATGATTCGGAAATCCTGCAGGCATCCATCCTCAAAAGACAGACGGAGCTGCTCCATTCTTCCCTGGCCCTTGGATGTTAGTGCCTCGACAGCCGGATGAAGCTTGCGGTGAGGAATTGTGGTTGAACATGCGATATTCGTTCCCTCAACCTGTACGCTCTCTGCCATACCGCCAGCAGGCTCTGTTGTTCCCTGTGTATACAAAATCGAATTCACCAGTATGCTGAGGTCTAGCAGCTTGACGGCAGCCTGCTCGGCTTTTTGCGGCTCTATTACCTGCGCCAGCGACTGGGCCACCCTATTGAAAACAGGCGCGGCTTCGCCTAGCTTTTGCAGCTGGGGCAATATTTTCGTCAAACGAAGGTCGCCTTCTGCCAGCCCGCTGCCGGCAATAAACAAACGTCGTATCTCTTGCTGCAAATCGGATAAAATAGCTATGCTCATCACATGATCTCCTAACCTTCTCAGTTATCCTTATGACCTAATCTGATCCATCAATACAGCAATTGAATAATTTCATCAGGTGTCACAATGCTTATCGGTTGGGCCTGCAAGCGGTTGGTTTGCATATCGTGACCGAAAAGGACAAGCATGGCCTGATTATGTACAACTTGTCTATTCAACAGAGGAATTAGCGGCGTGGTGGCACGATCTGCAAAGGCGACATCTGCGAGCATGATCGATTTCCCTTGTCCATCCACGATGACATATCCGTCATCCACCCGCCTAATTTCGGTATAAGACAGCAGCAGGGCCGGATGTTTATCCGATAATGGATTTTTAATCTGATTTTTCACCAGCTTAATTGCTTCTGGAAACGATTTGTGAGTTGCAGTTGCAATTTGGACATAGTCCCCCTTCACCACATCCCGCAGCGCGGCTTCCTCGAAGCGTACCCTCGCATTAATCTCACCCGGATACATGAACAGCTCCTGAGGCATGACCACCTGATAGACAGAGTCCTCCTCCCGCATATGCTTGGCTGCCCGAAAAGGCCGATAGGAACGCGTCACATCGATCCGTCCCGAACACAGGTCAACCCAATAGCCTTCATCGACAAATTCACTGCGAGCCTGGTCCGTATAGGACAAGAATGCCAATTGAACCAGCTCCGCGCCAGACCGCGCACGTCCGTGCTCCCGCAGCTCGGCAAGCTGCCAGGCATGACCGATCCGTTCCTCCAGCGTCGTTTCGATGTCGATTGGGGTGTCCGGGTTATCAAGTCGGGCAGTTAAATAATCGCGGCTTTTTTTGACTAACGTATGTAAGATTCCCAGGTGTTCAACGATGGCGGAATACATCGATTCTTTATCCTTCAAGTCATTAGCAGAGCCTATCTCAAGCAGCAGCTCGCGAAAAGCAATTTGCAAGCCTGGTATGTAATAATTGCCCAATTGCTTCGATTGATCCTCTAAGGTTTTCAATGTTTTTTTATCCAGACTGCCAAGTCCCGCCTGCGTCAGCTGATGAATCAGCTTTTCCAATAACGAGATACCTTCGAGCTGTGCAGCTATTTTTTTAAGTAAAGCCGCTTGGTTGGTCTTTTTCTTCTTGGGAGAGACTTCGCCTTGTGGCTCATTCTTTTTTTCCTCCCGCTTCTCTTCGCGTTTCTCCGCCTTCTCTCGTTTTTCAACAATATCAGCGGGAATATCAGCAGTCACAAAAGAATCACCCTGTGCATATGCGTACATCAGTCCAAGTATATGCTTGCAAGGAAATTGCCGGCTTGGGCAGGAGCAGCGAAACACCGGGTCCTCCGGCTTCACCCAATCTACCGAGCAGCGATACGGCTCCTTGCCGCTCCCCTTGCATTCGCCAAATATAAGCGATTCGTCAACCGATTTACCCAGCATCGGAAAGCTTTTCTTCTTGGCCAGATCGCGGCCATTTTTCATAGCGCTGGCGTTAATCGCCAATGAATCGACATAAGCTTCGGTAATTGAGATCATCGTTGTTCCTTTCATGTACAAGAGTATGACGATAGTTTTTGAGATAAGGCACTAAATGATTTCTACATTTTCCTTAAGTTTCCTTTATTTTTACCCGTTCAACAAAAAAACGAACCCCTGAAAAGAAAGTTCGTTTTGTATGGATCAGCATTATTTTTGCTGTGTATCGGTATGGTTCGCACCTTTTTTCTCCGGTGTAATTCTCGCTGGCCTTGATACCCAATTCGTACGATTCATCGGTTTAATCTGATCAACCCGGGATACTTCTTGAACAACAGCTTGTTCAGTCGCAGCAGACTCTTCTTGAGGCGGGGCGATACTGCTTTTGTTAGCTGCCGCGATAGCCTTGCTGCTCTTTCCTGCTGGCGGTCCGCCTCCCCCGTTGCGTTTCCCCTTATTCCATACTCTTCCCTTGCTCATCTCACCACTCCATTATTTATCGATCTTAATCATACCTGTAGTATAAGGAATATCCGCTAGCAAATCCATTCTTATCTGACATTCCTTAGACCTCTCTAGTGAATAATCGTAATAATCCCGATCCCCAGCACAGCTACGATCAGCAGATGCCAGCCATTATAACGAAGTCCAACCTGAAGCCCGGAAAGGCCCGTAAGGCGGCTAACCATCAAATTTAGCGGATTCACAGGGCTTAACACCGATGAAATCGACCAAGCAAGCATCAGCAGCATAGCCAATATGGGATTTGTGGTACCCAGCTGTTCGGCGTTCATTTGTGTAACCAGCGCAGTGACAATCACCATCGGATGAATGCCGATAAAAGTGACGGCAACTATGGTTACGACCACACAAACAGCAAATAGCATAAATGATTGATTTGCAAGCGTAGTGAGAGCCCAACCAATGCCGCTGCCGAGGTCGGTGCCCTGCATCGCTCGTCCCAAAAGGCCTGCACTTGTATACAGCACAATTTCATTATTCATGAGGGGTACGGACTGATCCCTGAAATCGATCCAATGCGGGATTAACCGGCTCCAGCCCTTTGTGATCAGCCCCCACCCGAGCGGAAAAGCAATCGCAAGCAAGCTGACGATCACCAGCATCGACCAATGCGTCAACGCTTCCAATACAAATGTGGTCGTCATCAAAACAACGATAATGATTCCCAATTGCAGCAGCTTGGTGCGGTACCCTTTCACGATGTCCTCTGTGAATTCCGTGTCTTCAGATTCCATATTCAGAGGATGTCGGCTTTGTGAAATTGCAAACAGAATATTGCCTATAAGTAGAAACAGCAGCGCCAACCCGATCCCGTAAGCCATATAACCTGTGACTGGAATTTGCAAATAATAGAGCACCAATCCGACAGCCGCATAATAAGGCGACCACAGCATCGTCGTCGAGAAGCCAACCAGATAGCTTTTGGCTAACAAGGCCGGAGGGAGCTTCAGATCCTTAAGCAGCTCGTCCACCATACGAACCGAGCCCAGATTCAGAATCGGGCCTAATATAAATAAGACGCTCGTAATTCCTGAAAACAGACTGCGCGGATGATGCCTTAGGCCCTGCAAGAACAAATGAATCGCGCTAAAATATCCACCCAGCTTCAAGGGCAAGGACAGCAGCGGTACCAAAATGACTAACGTCAACAGCGGGAGATTCATCGAGATGCCATCACTGATCCCTTGAAATCCGGTGCCTTTCCCCCATTCCAGGGTAACGCCTACAATGAGCATGACGATACCATACCAACGTGCTGTAGGGTTCGCCTTCGTGGCACTTCCCGCAAAAGCGATCAGTGTCATCACAATAATAACAGGCTCCAGCCAATGAAGGCGGGCAAAATATTGAATCAGAAACAAACCACACATTCCCAAAATCAAATAACTTCGCACGTACAATTTCTCCTTTGTTAAACATCTGTCAATTAGTATGATATATTAATAGTTAATCATATCACAGCTAGGGAGCGATTCGTTTGGAAATTACAGCAGAAGAAGTAGCTGAATGGATGTTGAAGGAAGTACGATTTGCCGGAATTTTATATCAAGCACAAGCCGTTGCCTATATTAGTGAAAACTTTGGTGAATCCTTTATTTATGTGAATGACAATGGCAATCCGTCCATATCCAAGGAAGTCAAAAAGATTTTCAAAAAACTGCACAAGGGTCGTGTAGCCTGGGATCGGGATGGCTTTTTTTGGGGCTGGACCTAGAAGTCCGGTGAATAAGTCTCGCTGCGCGGCCAAATATCCTTCCGATCGCTGTTGAAATCGTGAAATTGGATGAGATTAAGCGGATTTTTCACGATTTCAAAGGCGAACGCTTACGATTCTCCAGGATCATTTGACCGCTGCGCTCGTTCTTCACCGGACTTTTAGGACTTGGTTTATTTACGAATTGTATGCTTCCGTATGAATCATAAGGAGAGCTCATGAAAAAATGGTATACCGGCCTTACCTATGCGGCCATGCTGCTGATCTTCTTCCTGTACAAGGATGAAATTTTATTTTGGATGCAAAATGGAGATGCTCCGCTCTACGTTGTATTTCTCATCGCAATGGGTTTTATAATCATCCCTGTCGTTCCTTATAAAGTGATCATCGGACTGCTCGGTTTTGTGTATGGACCATGGATAGGTGCTCTGATAAGCTGGGCTGCAGCGTCGGTTGCTTCGGTGCTCATCTTTTTAATGGCACGTACCTTCTTTCAAAAACAGGCCAGAGCTTTTTTATCCAAATTCAACCGACTGGAAAAGCTTCATGAACGGATAGAACGCAACCCGTTTATGACAATCCTGTTCGCTCGGCTGATGCCGTTTATTCCGCAAGCTGTCGTCAATATTTATCCTGCGGTTCTCTCTATACGCCTGCTACCCTTTGCTACGGCTTCTGCTATCGGGAAAATTCCAGCCATGCTGTTGTTTGCTTTTATCGGGAGCAGCTTGACGTCCGATACCCGCAGCCTGCTGCTCTCGATTGGTGTGTACGTGTTATTCTTGTTGGTTACGTTCCTGATTTACCGAATATGGAAACAAAAAAAGTAACCCTCAGCGGTTACTTCCCATGTCCTTCTAATTGTACCAGCCTCTTGCGAATAACATCCAGATCAGGGTACTGCTCCAGGATGCGTTTGAAAATGGAAATAGCCTCTACCTTTTTACCGGAAATGAGTGCCAGATCAGCAAGCGCCACATCGGTTCTCCACTGTGGGATCTGTGTGTCAGCGGGCGTTGATCCACGGTATTCCTGATAATGTCCTTTCACACTGCGCAGCGAGACCTCTGCAGTCTGAAGCAGACCTATCGCCTGACGCATCTGAATTTGTGCCATATAATAGATAGCATCCGGGAAATTAGGAGCGATCTGAATGGCGCGCCTGCACGCCTGATCCGCCTGCTCAAGCTCCTTGCGTGACAAGTGGATCTTCACCAGATACATAAGAATATCCAGGGTTCGCCCAAAATTCGTCAGCCCCGCTGCCTTCTCCTCCGCCAAGGACAATACCTCAACGGCCTTGTCCAGGATGCCAGCTACCATGTTCTCCCTGCCGTAGTACAGCAGCCATCCCGGGTTGTCCGGCTCATCCTCAACCATCTGCTTAAGCAGCTTCAGATTGCGTTCAAGCTTCTTCTCCTGCTGAACAACGGTCGGCTCATATCCATCATGAAGAAGACGAATACGTACCGATTGACGATACGTATCCCCTTCAAAAATCCCCTGTCCATCCAGCACAATCTGCTCATGAACACGTCCTTTATAGCTCAAGCCGCGTTTCGTCGGAAACATCCGGTGCTGGGTAAATTCGTCCGAGACCGTTCCCTGCATCTCATTGACCTGCCAGATCATCAGCACAGGGGGAAGCGTTACCTCATCGAATATTCCAGCCACCTGGCGGATAGCATGCTGATCCTCTGGAAACAGATATTCATCAGCATCCACCCACAGCACCCAATCGCTGTCCACATGCTCAAGTCCCTGATTGCGCTTGTCAGCAAAGTCCTCATGCCAATCGACATTGACAAGCTTGACCTGCGGGAATTGACGAACAATATCAACCGTTCGATCGGTCGAATAGGAATCGATTACGACAATCTCATCGACGGCATTCGTCACAGTCAATGCTCTCAAACAACGTTCTATGGAGCGATCACTGTTGTAGGCGAGAATAGCGGCGGCGACAGTAACCTTTTTTACGGCAAGCAGCTCCTGAATGGACGCTCTCTCCGGCCCATCCGGCACGCCGCTAACCGCTTCATATACGGCACGAACCCATCCTGACTGCGGGTCAAGCAGCCATGCCCGATCAAATACCATCCGCGCCGCCCTGCCATACCCCTGATGCATCAAAGCTTCACCGAGGTATACCCATACCTGCGCAACCAGACGGTTACGTTGTAAAATTCCGACAGATAAAGTCTCTGCTTCCTTATACCGCTTCATTTTTAAAGCTTCGATGATGGGTTCAAATTCAAGTACGTTTGTTTGCAAGGGATCCACCTGTTTCATATAAAGCATTTTGGTGCCATTTATTTCTAGAGTCAAGGAGGAGATACATTAAATTGAAAAGTAGTTGTTAAAGCTTCTCCGTAGCTGTCGTAAGCCTTGACTGTTATCGTTGCGGTTCCCATCGTACTGCCTGCCGTTAAATTATAATCCGTACCTAACGGACCCGAAACCTGGGCTATATTTGAATCACTGGATACAACCGTGAAGGATGTAAATTCGCTAAAATAACTGGATAGATCTAATTTTTTCGTCAAGTTCGGACTTGTCTGTACGTCAGGGAGCGGATTATACACTTTAAACGGAAGTTCAAGACCTTCTGGAATGGGGGTATAACCATATTCTGTAGTTATCACACCACCATGGTAATCGTTAACCGTAACTGCAATCGAACCTGAGCCTACACCAATTCCCGTTACATACAACGTTCCACTTGCAAAAGAGGTTGTCACCAGCCCACTTGTGCTTATACTTTGGAAAGCAGTAAGGGACATGCTATCGCCATCGATATCGTTAAAAATGTCATCCGCCACAATGGCTACGGACTGACCGTTTATAACGGAAATCGGCCTCTTGACCATGGGTGCATTGTTTTTGACTTCTACCGAGAAGCTGGCTGTTCGATTGCCGCCAAATGGATCCGTAGCCGTCAGAGTTACGGTGTGCGTTCCTCTGGACAGACCGCTAATATAGGCTCTGGCACCGGAACTTGATAATGCGGTCGTAACGCTTAAAGAATCGCCCAAATCAGATATGGCAGAATAGACCAGGTTATCGTTGTCAGCGTCATGAAACCCACCAATATACGCGATTGCGTTCATAGTATGCTGAATAGAATACGAAGAAGGTACAAGAGAACCTGTGAAAGTAGGCACGCTGTTAAACAGCACATCAAAGCCATAACTGACAATACCGCCACGATTATCGTTCGCTGTCACCGTCACTGTCGTTTTACCATGAGCTGCCCCCTGCGGAGTAACCGTTAATAGATTACCTGATATGGAAGCCGCAGCTATGGAAGCGGTACTGCTCGCGACTGAATACGTTAGATTATCATTATCCGGATCGGTAAAAGCATTCGTCAAATCAATCGTAAACGGATTGTACGCATTCGATTCAATGGATGGATCGATTACCCTATTGACCAGCTTATTCGACGCTGAATTATATTGCGGCGGGTGGTTTACATAAGTTGCATTCGTTACTGTTACATTAAAGGAGCCTGTCGTCATTCCACCATATGCGTCCGATGCATTTGCCGTTACGGTGGCAGATCCTGTCGCAATACCATACAATTTAAAGGTATCGTCGGTTCTTACAAGCTGTACAGGCGGGTTGGGCGACGATGATGAAACCTGCACAGTGCCAAATTGTAAAGGATCTCCATCCGGATCGTTGAACAATGTATGTAGATCGATGGTTGGCGAATATGTATTTGTTGTTACCGTTACATCAGAACCTGTAAAAATGGGAGCACGATTGCCTACGGTTATATTGTAGCGATTGCTTGCTTTCCCTCCGCGTCCATCCCTTACAGCTATATCCATAATCGTGGAGCCGTGCTGAAGCGCAGTAACGGTAAGCTGGTTATTGGTTGCATTCACTGTGGCATATCCGGTTGGACTCAAACTAATGGAGTTGTTGACAATAATAAGCGCATCCTCATCCGAGAATAAGTCAGCGGGGCTTAATGTAGTCGGACTGTTCTTGTATACCGTAATCGATGTGTCCAGAGACTTCGGAGCCGTATTAGGGGAAGTGAGCTTTTGAGGAACAATGAAGCTCAGCGTATCTTGTAAAATATCTCGGGTCATCGAATGACTGCCTGCATAAGACACAATTTCACTAATATCTACCTGACCGTTGCCATCCTTATCCAAGCTTTCCGGTATTACGGCAACATCAAAGGTATCCGAGACGGTTCCCCCGTTAGCTGCAGTTCCCGTTACACTGACTGTGGCCGTTCCTGTCCGCGTGTTGGTCAAGATCAGCGAGCTTCCGTTAATCGTCGCCGTAAATCCAGTCAGATTGCTGGCTGATACCGAATAACTGTTAATCCCGTCAAAATATTCGTTCAAATTCAACGTGAGGGGTATACCTACTCCGGTATGAAAATTCGGAAGCGCTTTACTCACATAGGGAGCTTTATAACTAGCCGTCGAAACGGCCTCTACAAAAGCTTTTTCAAATGTGAGCATGTACAAAGCAGGATTCAAAACGAGCGATGCCGTTAATACCTTGACCAGCCTGCTGGTCTTGGAACCCTTTCTCACTTTTTTCTTGTTTATCACATTTATTTCTCCTTTAAATGACAAAGTTCCCCGAATATACTATATTCTCTTAATTTATCATAGCTTTGGTAAAAAATATATGTTAGTTTTCATACAATTGGTACCATGAACAAATGCTGTTAATCAACGTTGCTCTACCGTACATGCTAGTATTCAAGGGGTATATTCATTGATGCCGACAACTTTACACATATAGGTATTCTTTTCTACCTGCCTGACCACTTGCCAATAAATCTCCTTCTGACCTTCAGCCTGACCTTTTGCTTTGAAAATATCACCATCGGCCAATTTCAAGTTAGTTTTTAATTTATGAGTATCCACATCACCGATATCATAGGCTTGATAATCCATATCTTTGTCCACTTTTCTCTCTCCTCCTGTGCAAATAAGGGTACTCCACGAAGTCATAATCCGTTATCGGATTCGCGTAGGGTAATGGAATAGGGGACGCTGCCTGACGATACATACCGTCGCTTTACGCCCCCTGACTGCTTTATTTTATAGGTTCATGCTCGGATTTTGATTTGCTGATCGGCTCTTCCCGATAATTCACATCCAGAATATCCAATAGGAAAACGAACACCGGAACACCAATAATTAAACCCCATATACCAAAGAAGTGCTCTGAAAATATGAGAATAACGAACGTGTAGAACATCGGGAGCTTTGTCTTGGATGACATTAATCTCGGATTAAGGAAATAGCTCTCGAAAGCATGAATGACCATGATCATCACGATCAGATAGACGACCATCATCACACCACCAAGCTGAAGACCAATAATGCTGAGCGGTATCAAGGAAATGATCACACCGGCAACAGGAATCAGACTTAGCAGGAAAACGACAATCGATAGGGCAACCAAGTAATGAAAGCCAAGAATCCAAAGACCAATTACAGTAAAGATCGTATTAAAAATCGCAATCAGGATTTGCGCTTCGATTACCTTACCGAAGGAAACGATGAATTTACGGCTAAAATATTCCATTTCGTTATAGAACCATGCGATTTTACTTGTCTTGAACTTCGCTGTGAAATTTTTAATTCGGTTTTTTTCGAGCAGGAAGAACAAGCTTAGCAGCACGGACAAGAGGAAGGTTTTGCCCCAATCGCCTACTTTGAATACATAACCAAGACCTTGTCGAGTGTAGGATTGAAAGTCGAGACCGATGATCGTATTCATAATATATTCCGACAGCCAATCATTAGCAGGTGTGTTATAGCGATGAATCAAACCGTCCGATATCGCTTTATATTGTGAGATGATTTTGGGCAGGACGTTGGATATGCCTGAAACCAGCAAAACAATCAACACGATATAGATGGTGATCACCACGATTTTATCGTTGATACGAACATATCGATTTATTTTGGATGAAATAAAGCCCTGGAGACTGTTGATGATATAGGCCAATAAAAATGTGAGTAAAACGAGATTCAGCATGCCCCCCAGACTAATTAATAGCAACGAAATCAAGAAAAGAATTGAGAATCTTTTTACGGTTACATTTGCAAAAAGTTTTTTAAGAAAATCCATTACCCCAAACACACTCCTCAAACTTTTCATGAAAATAACCGTGACTTTATTACTATAAAAAGTCTACCATGTTTACGACACTAACTCAATGTGCTTAATAGGGTTTTCCGGTGTATTTTCACATAAAATATTCATTATGTTAAAATCTTTGGTGCTTAAATGAAGGATAGCATCACTGTCTTCAGACCTATATGGCTGCCACTGTGCACGTACGGCTAAATCGCAGAGCTTCAACATGCTCCCAAGGACCATGCTGCGATTGACGGGGAAGCAATCTCTACATGCAGCGGAACTTAAACAAGCCCTGTGTCTACCTATACGTGAAAAACCGAAATTCGTTGCTGTTTTTTTGTGTATTTATGTATTTTTTTATCGAAAAAGGAAGGATTGAGCCGCAATTCTCGATTCTGCTATAATGAGAGGATTAGAAAAAATTAGGTGGAGGTTTATCGGATGGGCTTGCCTGTTACACATGTGAATCTGTTTATGCTGGCTGGGGTGGCGACAGCTCCGCTCTTCATGGAAGACTTTAGGCTGGCCATGATTGCAAGCTTAACGCAAGCAGGCTATTCCGTGTCAGCCTCCAGACTGCTCTACCCTTATGGCGACTGGAGCCGCAGGCTGCTGCATCAGCTGCACGAGCTCCGCCACGATATGTGGACCGCACGCTCCCGTCCATTACGATCTATTGGCGGAGGCAGAGCCGCTACGTCGATTAAAGCTTGCGGCGAGGAAGGCTGGCCGCTGTTGATCGGTCATAGTGGTGGCGGAGTAGCTGCTGTCCAGGCTGCCAGCATTCTTGCTGAAGAGCGGGTTTATGACGCGGGCTGGCCCATTCGTGTTGTGCAAATCGGCTCACCCAAATGTCCTGTACCTCTATGGCTTCAGGACTCCTGGATGTATGCGGAAGCTGGCCGCGACAAAGGCCGTTCTTCTGATCCTGTAACTTGGCTTGGAAGCCGGGGCATGTGGCTGCGAAACGCACACGGCTTGCCGGTTTGGCGTCAATCAGCCCCCGCTGCTCACACGACACAGCTCCGCTTGCCGTTGATTGGCGGCCATCCGGATTATTTTCGAGCGAGCAGCTCCTACCTGAACAAAGAAGGTAGGACCAATCTGGACATCACGGTTCAGGCCGTAACCGATTGGCTGTATACGACACTAGAGCATAAACAGCAGCCATAGGCTGCAGCTCACAGCATTCGGTCCAGCCCTATTGCACTAATCATCATTCTTTCTTTATGGTTGCCCAACAATTGCTGCGACCAATCGACCAAACCACCATCGCCAATTCGCACTTCCTGTTCACGAATCTTGGCAATAATAGTGAACTGCACACCCTTATAGTATCGGTTATCCGTCTTGCTGCTGTTCTCGCTAACGATGATGTCCGGCATCATCTCACGTATGTGATCGCTTAATCTCTCAATAAGACCGGCTCCATCGGTATACCCAACACGTTGATTGAATTGAACTTCAATATTGACATCGAACACAGCTTTGAAAATTTGTTGGTACACGTTAATATGATCCAGCAGAGCTCTTTTTTCAAATGAATAGGAGCCTGCGTCCCGTCCTGAGGTCACCATGCAGAACAAGCTGAAATGTGTCAAAGCCCCAGGGAAATTAAACGGCTGTGCCCGCACATGCCGGTGTGTGGTGCTGAATTGTAACGGCTGCTCCTCGTTGCTAGCCTTACGTGCCTTGAGCAATGTACACATATGAAGCGCAAGCAGATTAGTCGCATCGGCTACGACCTCGGTTCCTCGGAGAGCCGATATGATTTTGTTCTGATCAGCCGTTGCCACTACCGAGCATGAACCCAAGGGTGCTACCGGCGACAGCTGAATAGCCGGAAATGAGGCTGCCTCCGCGATTTGCAGCAGCGTGATTTCCAATCGCTTAAGTGCAATGGGATTCACCGCGGCAGGCTGAACGAAGCTGTTCGCTGCATATTTGTTCAACAAATCGCTCGGGGATGCTGAATGCGTCTTGTTTCTGAACAGCTCAAGCAAGAACGTATTAATGTCCGATAGAGAAGCCTCCTTGCTCCATACCTCTAACAAATCCTCATTGCCCGATTGCTGCAATATTCGCTGCATTGCTTTATTGTGATTCATCACAATACCCCCATTTTCATGCATTCACGGCTGTTCAAATTCGATGCGATTGCTGATCGGCAGTCTCACGCTGAACGTTGTACCTTCCCCAAATACCGATTCAAAAGTGACAACGCCTCCGTGCGCCTCTACAATTTTTTTGACAATGGTCAAGCCCAGCCCGGAACCGCCGATCTTGCGTCGATCCGAATTGTCCACGCGGTAAAACTGCTCAAATATACTCGACCTCGCATCATCAGGGATACCCAGCCCATAATCGACAAAATCAACCTGAACATCCGACCCGCAGCGCGATATCCGCACATCAACACGTATGGCGTCGGGGGAGTATTTAACAGCGTTGCTGAGCAGATTTAAATATACCTGCTTCAGCTTATCCCGATCTGCCAGTACAGACAGCTCCTCATCGGCCACCTGTAAAAACAGCTGATGCTTCTGTTTGCTCTGCTGCCATTCTCCAATCATTTCTTGGGTAAAGGAACAAAGCTCCATCAACTCAAAATGGTACTCCTCCCTGCCCGCCTCCAACCGCTGAATATCGAGAAAATCATTGATCAGATGACTTAAACGTAAGGACTCGTCATAAACCGTTTGCAGATACCGCTTCTGCTTCTCCTCGTTCAAATTGCGATGCAGCAAAATTTCAAGAAAGCCTTGTACGGAAGAAAGCGGCGTTCGCAGCTCATGAGAGACGACGGAAATAAATTCATTTTTAATTTCATCAGCCTTTTCTTCCTCAGTTCTGTTGCGAAACAAGAACAGAAATTCAGCTTCTTCTTGAGCCGTAGAGATGGGCTCAACACGCATTTCTATGTAATACCTGACTTTATCGAGCGGCATCGAGAAACGTACCCGATAGGAGGCTTCGCGTCCTGCGAGTACATCTGCCACATGCTCACGAAGCTTCAAGTCCGCCGGCTGTACGAGACGCTGCCAGGAATGCAGCCAAACCGTAATATTATCCCAATGAGCACCATCCAAACCCAGACGCTTCATTTGCTCGTTGGAATAACGGATATGACCCGAAGCATCGCATAGGATCACCCCATCCGAGCTGGCTTGCAAAATACGCTCAATCATCCCGTATTGCGATTCGTTTTTTTTCAACATCATTTCCAATTCATCCTGTTGGGCTGCGATTTCCTCGTTCTGTGCCTCCAGCTCCTCATTCTGCAGCAGTGATTGCTGCAAATATTTGCGGTTCTGTCTGGCCATCACGGCTGAGCTCTGCAAGAGCTCGACCAGATAGGTAACACCTGCACCACCAAATACGCTTATCAATGAAAAAGCGGCTGCACTGCTCCATAATTTATCGGTACCCCAGAGCCCCAGAGCCAATAAGCCCAATGTACAGATGAGGCTCCATGCAGTAGCCACGGACCATACTCGCCATAGCCGGCCTATCCTTGTCACAGCAGCCACCCCTAATGTGGTCACAATAATGGACAATGCTGCAATCAATGAAGCCTCATTAAAGCCAAAGAGCAAATAACGCGCCAACGCAATCAAGCCACCTGCCAGCATCGCCGGAATTGGGCCACTAAATGCGGCAATAATGATAATCGGTATATTCCGCAGATCGAGCCGAATATTATTCGTCACTTCAACAGAGAAATACATCAAAAGGATACCCAAAAAAGCAGCACTGAAAGCCGCCTTTATTTGCTCACTCCTGCTTAAATCAGGCTTGAAGGGCTCCTTGACAATAATACTGACCAGAAAGAAGTAGGAGATCATGATACCTGCATTGAGAATCAAATCTTTTATGATGTAAACCCCATCCTTCGGCGCAATGATGATGCATTTATTATATAACGTTTCAACCTTGTTGAATATAGCCATACCTTAAGCTGCAGCGTTTTGCAACACTACGGCACATAGTGCAATCCCAGGCTTAAAACAATCGAAAAGCCTATATGCACAAAAAACTGCAACCGGTTCGCCTACACCGATTGCAGCATTTTCAATTTGAATGTGTTATTTGTTGGCAGCAAGCCGCATTTTGGTAAACAAATCCTTAAAAATATCATCTCGCTTCAAATCATGAACATAACGAATGAAGTGCCGATTAGAATCAAAGCTCCAGCGAAAATCCTCTGAAATCATTGGACTGTGTACCAGCGTGCTAGGCAGCCAGTCTGACTGAACGAGATAGGCAATGGCCGATATGTCCCAGATCACCCGAGAGTATGCATAGTGGTCCTCTCTGCAATTCTTGTAAGTCTCATACAAATATTCGCCTATAGGCCCACTGTCCTTGACGTAGTCCCTTATTTCCGAGAGGCTCGTGCTCAGATGCGAAGCAACACCCTTGCAAGGAATCAGCACCAGCGGCACCCCGCTGTCAAACACGATACGGGAAGCATGCAGGTCCTGCTTTAAGTTAAATTCCTTCGTATCCTTCCAATGCAGCGCATGACCACCCAGCCAGACGACGACGATTTTATCAATAATTTCAGGCTCCATTAATAAGGCCGAGGCTACATTCGTTATTGCGCCAATTGAAATTACATATAGGGGGTCATCTGCCGTCGATGCCATCGCCCTCTCCACCAGGTTACGCGCCGCTTCGCTCTCTACAGGAGTTGAAGGATCAGGCAAATAAGCTTCCGATCCCCGATAGGATGGAACGGACTCCCGCACCCCCATAATCTCTAATATACGCTGCAGCTCATCAAAGCTTTTTTCCATGCCATCCTTGGGTCCATTCGATAACTCATTATAAAAGGGTGCTGCGTAGAACGCCTCCATCTGCAGCTTTTCTTTGGACAGCAGGCTGTAAACAACGGCAAATTGGTCATCGATCTCATTAAAGGTGTCCGTGTCCAGAACCGCCCGTATCCGGCTCGTAGGAACCTTTAATCGATTTATTAATTGTTCAGTGGTCAGTGCCATAATTCAATCTCCTCACTATTTACGATATGTAAATCCCGGTGCTATTATGGTAACAGAATAACGTTGAAAGCCTTATCATGTTTCGGTCAATTTTTTATATGATCTGGCTATTTAATGAAAGTGAGGCGTAGCTGATACTTGAACAGATTTGAATTTCTTTCCCATCTGACACACCCGCAAGCAAGCTACGTTCAGCCTCATCAGCATGCCTGCTGTGAGCTGGTTTATTATATACAAGGAAGCGGACACACCCGTATAGGCACCCAAACCTCGACATACGCTGCCCACTCCTATTCTTTTATTACACCCGGGATGGTTCATGATGAAAGGCATCTGGAAACGACTGAGGTTCTGTTCATCGGGTTTACAGCAGATACAGCGATATCGATCGATAAAAATGCCATCTACCGCGATGATTCGCAGCACAGTATGCTTGAACTGCTGTTACGCTTAAAAAGCGAGTTTACTCTGCAAAAGCAGGACTACGATAAAATGCTCAATCTCCTGACCGGAGAACTCATTATTCATCTGCAGCGCTTATGGGGGCAAAAAAGTCAGCCTGTGCAGCACTACGATCACCTCGTCTATACGCGCAATTATATGGATGAGCATTACCGGCAAAAAATTCATATCGAAGCCTTGGCAGATATGGCAGGATACAGCTACGACAGGTTTCGCCATCTTTTTAAAGAAAAGTATGGTGCTGCTCCGCTGCAGTATATATTTCGCAAAAGGCTGGCATACGCCCGTCACATGCTGATCCATTTCAATCATAGTGTGGCTGAGATTGCTTTTGAGGCCGGATTTTTCAATGATGCCCAGTTTTGCAGTATGTTTAAGCGGGAAACCGGACTAACCCCCAAGCAGTTTCGCAAGCAGAACGCTCGGGTCTAATTGATCCTCCCATCCCATACATATGAAGAAAGGACTGTAGAAATGGTGAGATGGGAGGGCTAAAACCGTTGTCCGATAAAGTCATTGGCAAATATTCATTACTGCCGTTAGGCGGCTTGCTGCTGCCGATTGTGCTGCACAGTATCCATCTGCTGCTGCCGGTACTTATGGCTGGCAGTGCAAGCTTGAACAGCGGCCACAATCATGCGCAGCATCAGGGTATGACGGGCACGATGGTACCGTTCACTATGACACCCTGGTTTACGAATACGTTGAGCTTGATAACGATTGTGTCGGCTGGATTCACTCTGTGGTACTTGATTCGGTTGTGGAAAAACAAAGCCTACAGTCGAAAATGGACCTGGTTCTATACAGGTCTTTCCATTGTCTGCTTTGGCTTGATGGCTGCTCTGTAAAGACTAATAAGCAAATGAACCTCCCGTCCACAGCTTGCGTGGCATTGGAGGTTCATTTATTTTCATACTGCTATCTGGTGATTACACTTCTTCTGCACGGTCTGTTGCTGGTGGAGGCGTTACAGACATCGCCGATATTTGCTTACGCAAATCCGGTGTCATCTCAATGTCGAGCGCGCCCAATAAAGGCTGCAGCTGTTCCATGTTGCGGGCACCAATGATCGGAGCGGTAACTGCCGGATTGCCCATAACCCAGGCAATAGCCAGTGAAGCGGGATGTGCTCCGAACTCACCTGCGAATTTGATAAAACGATCAGCCACCTCATAGTTCATCTGATCGGCGTAACGGTCCTGTGTGCCCTTATGGTCGATAAATCGACCTTCCTGAGGCTTAACGCCTTGGTTATACTTGCCGGATAACAGACCTGCCGCAAGCGGACTGTAAGAAATAACGCCAATTTGCTCGGATGCTGCCAGAGGCAATATTTCGACTTCAGCTTGACGCTTTACCAGATTGTACATCGGCTGGATACATTCAAAGCGCGCCAAAGCTCTATGGTTTGAAATCCCCAAGGCTTTGGCAATTTGCCAAGCCGCCCAATTACTGACCGCGGGATACAAAATCTTGCCCTGCTTTTGCAAATCGTCCAGACCGCGCAGCGTTTCTTCCATATCTGTCGTGGCGTCAAAGTGATGGACAAAATACACATCCAGGCGATCTGTATTCAGACGCTTCAAGCTCTTCTCAACCGAAAGCATCATATGTCTGCGGGACATCCCCTTCGAATTGATCCCGTTCCCCATCGGCAGACAAAACTTCGATGTAATGACAACCTCGTCCCGACAATCGGCGATACATTTGCCCAAAATTTCCTCTGAACGTCCACCTGCATACACATCTGCGCAATCAAAAAAATTGATGCCTACCTCGCGGCAGCGATTAAACATAGCCAGGGATGTCGCTTCATCAGCAATCCCGCCAAATGACATCGCTCCAAAGCAAATATTGGATACCTGTATTCCTGTCTTACCCAGCGTACGATAATTCATTATGTTTCCTCCACGGATTCTTATTTGGATAGATCCTTTTATTTAAATAGTGATTTCTGCACATTAATGCGCTGCAGTTCTTTGATTTGTTCATAAAAGGTAGACAAAATCACGTAAGCTGAGGTTGCCCCCGGGTCCTGATGTCCCAAAGCGCGGTCGCCCAATTTGTTGGATCGCCCTGTTTTGGACAGCATGCTTTTCGTCAATTCCATCCCGAATTTGCCTGCCTGAACGGCTTCATGGAAGCAAGCTGCCAGATCCTTGTCCTCACGATACGCTTGCTGCAAGCTCTCGATAGCCGGTATCCACGTATCGAGCATTGTTTTGCTTCCTCGCTCGGCCTTCCCCCGTTCTTGAATCCCTTGTACCACCGCTGTCCAGAATGCGATCATATCGGCCTGACTGATAACCGATTGGCCTTGCAGCACAGCTCCCCCCCGGATAAAGCCCGTGGCATACAATGGACCTACCGAGGAGCCCACCGCATTAAGAAAGCTCATTGCAATGTCCTTGCACAACAACCCGCAATCTTCCTTTTCAAAAGCATTTACCGTATCAGCTATCGCCTGCCATCCCAGTGACATCGTTACACCGTGGTCGCCATCGCCTAATGCTCGATCCAGCTCGGACAAATATTCTTTTTCTTCTTCGATGCGAACTTGAGCAGCTAACAGTATGTTTTTGAATTGTTGAATCGATATGTTCATGGATTTCCCTCCTAAGAGTTTTGCGTAGCAAAACTGACTTCGTAAGCATAAACTTAGAGTTTTGCGTAGCAAAACTGACTTCGTAAGCATATGCTGAGCTTCCGTAGGCAGCTGGCTTCGTAAGCATAGACCTGGAAGTTAGGTGAATAAAGAGCGGAGCGGCCAAATGGTCCTGGAGAAGCGTCAGCGTTCGCCTTTGAAATCTTGAATAAACCGCTTGATCTCATCCATTTTCATGATTTCAACAGTTGAGAGTTTGCTAAAGCAAACTGGCTTCGTAAGCATTATCCCGGAGGGATATTTGGCCGCGCAGCGAGACTTATTCACCGAACTTCTGTAATTTTGCCTATTCGCTTGATTTACACCTGCACAAACATGGCGCAATCGGCTGGCTCGTCGATCAATTCGGCAAGCTCATCATCCAGCTTCATAATGGATACGGAGCAGCCACCCATTTCCAACGATGTCACATACTCACCAACGTAGGAACGGTGGATCCGAACGCCTCTTTCCTCCAGCAGCTTTGCAATACTTCTATATATAATGAATAACTGCATTTGTGGGGTAGAGCCCAAACCATTGACAAGCACCGCAGCACGTTCACCTGTACCCATCGGCATATCTTCCATAATGCGGTCAAACAAAATCCGTGCAACCTCATCAGCGGTTTGGAGCGGTCCCCGCATTACTCCAGGCTCACCGTGGATGCCCAAACCAATTTCCATTTCATCATCACCCAGCGTAAAGCTCGGCTCTCCGGTTTGTGGCAAGTAACAAGGCGATAATCCAACCCCCATGGTTCGAACGCTATCATTTGCATGGGAAGCTAGTCTGACCACCTCGTCCAGTGACAAACCTTTGTTAGCTGCTGCCCCGGCCGCTTTATAAACCAGGAAACAGCCGGCAATCCCACGGCGCTGCTCCGAGCTGGATGCTGAAGCTACATCATCCGTTACCCGGACCGTCTCCACACGAATGTCCTCAAAGCCTGCCAACTCAACCGCCATGTCAAAGTTCATACAGTCTCCTGCATAGTTTCCATACAAATAAACGACACCTGCGCCCCCGTGTATTTCCTTGGTAACCTCCAAAATAGGGGCGGGTGGTGGGGATGCGAACACATTGCCGACGGCAACACCATCAGCCAACCCTTTACCGATCAATCCCAAAGAAGCAGGCTCATGACCTGAGCCTCCACCGATCACGATACCCACTTTGCCGGGACGAGACGTATTGACGCTCACGATCGACCGCTTGTTTTGTGGCAGAATTCTCACATACTGAGGATAGGCCGCTGCATATCCTTCCATCATTTCATCAACTACCGAGTTAGGTGCATTGATTAGCTTTTTCATGGTTGAATGTTAGCCTCCCATTGATTTCTTGCAGAAAAGCCGGATTGTCAGCTTTCCTCATTCACGTACTCATTATAGGGTCACTTCCATACAGCATTAAACTGACAATTCATATGAATCGGGACTGAACAAGATTTGTCAATTGAATCGAGATGCGATAAGCGGATCGCAAAGGGTTGAGGCTGCACTTTTTACGGATATTTTCCTTACAGGACATTTTTTGTCCAATCTTGAGTAGCCGAGAAATCCGGTGAGTAAGCCTCGCTGTGCGTCCAAATATCCTTCCGATCGCTGAGAAATACTACTCCGTCCTTCCAGTAATCAAATTTCACAGGAAAGACTACAGCAAAAAAAGCCGTTCATAAATGAACGACTTTAAGTACATGACTAAGCTAACGATTCGAAATTCGATACTGCTTCGGCGACATGCCTACATAACGCTGAAAGGCCCGGTTCAAATTCCGTTCCGAATACCCGACCACCTCGGCAATTTCCATCACACTCAGATCGGTATCCTGCAGCGATTGCTTCGCCTTCTCCACCTTGTATTCAGTCAAATATTCAATAAACGCGACGCCAACCTCCTTTTTGAACATGCGGCTCAAATAGGAAGGACTCATCCCGATCATCTCGGCACTTTCGATCAGGGAATGATTGGCACCGGGATTTTCGCGGATATGCTTACATACTTTCTGAATGGCGATTTTGACACTTTTTTTACGAAATTCTTCAGTAAGCTGTTGATACAATGGAAAAATAATCTCAATGTACCATTCATAGATTTCACGTGCAGTTTGCCTTGCCTTGAGCTGATCAAACCAGTTGCCCTCCAACGAATCGATCACGCCCGGCCCCTGCTCCTCCAATGATTGAATAATCGAAGAAAGCAGCACATGATAGCACTGATAGATCGTATTGTAGGAGCCGGAATCGCGCAAGGTTTTGGCAAATTCGTTCAAGCCCTTCTCCGCATACACAAGCTCGCCTCTGGACAAAGCTTCGACAATGACCTTTTCCTGTTCACGAGGATAGAAAAATAACGATTGCTTCGCTGAAGGCTCCAGCTCGTCAAAAAATAAAATGGCCTGCGAATCACTGAAAATCCGGTTTTGCAAAGCTGCCTGAGCCTCATGATAGCCATCCGATAATCGCGTGATGTCCATATAAATACCGCCAACGCCATTGGATACCGAGAAGGATAAGTATTTGTTAAGAGCTTCCTTGATCTCCTCGGCAAACGTCCGTGTCAGCAGCAGAATCCGTTCTCTCGGTACGCTTTCATCAAAGTGCAGAATGGTGATGCTTTCCCGCTCATTGTGCTCGACAACATAGCCATTTAGCTGGGATTTGGTCAGCAGCTCCTTGATTACATTCATGACCGCAAACAGAACAATAGCTCCTTCATTGGGCAAAAAGCGCTTTTCTTTAAATAAATTTTCAACAATCGTGATCAATACAACAAACGAGCCCTTTGTCGGGATTTGAAAATCAGCACAGTCCCGCAGCAGCGATTCACCGCTTCCCGTGAAGCCCTTCAGAAACTTTCTCAACAGCTGGTCTCTAAGGTTAGGTCGTGTTTTTTGCATATACGTTTCCAACGCCAACGCTTGCTCGTTCAAATGACCCAGACACGATTTCAAGAACTCAATTTCATTGCCCTGCTGCTTGATCGACCGTCCACCCTGCAGGTTCTCTCCATATTTGATCAAATTCTCGATCGGATTATAAATCCTTCTGGAAGCAAAGAACGTCAGCAGCAGGCCAACAATGAGAAAAACCGCTACCGTAAATACAATCAGCCACCGAATCCAGCTGACCTGCTGCAGCAATTCGTGCTCGGGAAGCAGGGAAATATAAGTTCTGCCCAACAGCGATCTCTGAAAAACGGCTATATAGGAATCGCCATTTTGAGCTTTAATCAGATATTGCCCGGAGCTCGTTTCGTCTTCCAAAATATCCGTCAGTCCCACCGTATCGCCAGCCAGCTTGCCCCAAGTCAAATCATTGGTGGAATGTAAAATAATTTTGTTATTGGAGTCCAGTATAAGCAGGGATTGGTTTTTGGAATAGGTTGAATAACCCGTCAAATTATTTTTGAGCACCTCTTCCTTCACATGAACGAGCAGTGCACCCTGAGGCTGGCCTGAGGGAAGAATCGGCAGTCTGCGGAAATACGTAATGTATCCGTTTACAGCCGCATCGGGAAGATAAACCCAGCCTGCCGGAACATTCATATTCAGAGCGGCATCCAGATCGCTGCGGCTTTTGTAATTATCGTAGGTCACATAACCATAATTCTGTGCGAGCACAATCCCGGATAAAGCTTCATAAAAAACAATATCATCGATAAGATTATTGGAATTTTTGTGTATCAGGAACAGATCCTGAACCCCACTCTGCTGAAACCAATCGGTTTTAAAGCCCGGCTTGCCGATATTATCCTTCACAACCGAACTGATCGATATTTTCAGAGAATCGTGCTCGACACTCGTCATCAGATTCTCCATACGATCCTTCATCAGCACCAATGCAGCCTTGTTGTCTTCTTTAAATTGATCGCTCACTTTAACAATCGAAAAATGATAGTAAGCGCTACCAGCAATAATTATGGGAATAGATACTGTCAAGCAGCCAAACCAAATCAACCGTCTAAAATAATTCGTTCGCGGCAGCAGCGAGAAAAAAGTTCTTTGTATGAAATCCAGGCATCTTCTCATTGGTGCACTCCCCTGACCGATGGATGGTATTCCATGTAACTGAATTATAACAAAATTAGCTGAATATCGCCATAAAACAGCAATATTGCGGCCACCGGAAAGCCTTCGTTCCGGTGGCCACAATGGGCTCGATCACATATAATTGTATTATTTACCAGTAAATGTTTTGTAGGCATCGCTGAATTCTTTGAATGCCTTTTTCATTTCAGGTAAAGCTCTCAGCTTGGCTGTATAAGCTTTAAACTCATCCATGGAAATTTGGCCAACAATCGCTTTAGCCTCCATCGTTTTCCATTCGCTTTCATATTTGGGCCAAGTATTCAACCAGGTCGGAGAAATGATACCTCTGAAAGGGTCTACCAAGCCAAGCTCATCGAATTTTTCGACCTCTTTTATTTTCGCATCGTTAAATGCTTTTGAACCGGAAGCACTGATGACCTTGCCCCACTTGGAGTAAGCCAACACGCCTGCGCCTTTACTGGTTACGTTGACTTCCTTCACGCCCTGCTCCGTCAGCGTTTTCTGTCCATCTACCACTTTGTAGTGGACGCCTTCAATACCATAGTATGCAAAATCGGTCATCTCTTGGGACGCGGTTTGCTCCAAATATTTCAGCAATTGCTTCACTCTGGCTTCTGGTACTTTCTTGGAAATGTAGTATCCGCCGGATACACCTGTTTGCAGCTCCAGTGCATAATCGCCTTTAGGCCCTTTTAACATCAGATTCAAAATTTTGGCATCCGGCTGCGTCTTTCTGTTTTCCTTCTCCCACTCGTCATCCCACCAGATACTGTTCGTATAGGAAGCCGCTTTGCCCGTTCTGAACAATTCCTCGTTCTGGGTTCTCTTCATAACCGAAAATTCCTTCGGCAATCCGCCGTCGGTGTACATTTGACGGAAATAGGCAATCATATCATCCCACTGCGGCGTCAGTCTCGTTTCGATCATGCCGCCCTCTTCATTATACGTAGGATTCAATGCACCGAAACCAGCTGCAAACAAGTTTGTTCCGTCATCTACAACAACACCTTGGCCGATGATGCCAAGCGTATCCTTTTTGCCATTACCATCCAGATCGGCATCGGTAATTTTTTTCAATGCCGCTGCATACTCATCCAATGTGGTTGGAACTGGAATGTTCAGCTTATCCAGCCAGTCCTTACGGATTTTCAGGCCCAGATCGACACGGGAACGGGAGCGTGGCAGCGCATACACTTTTCCGTCAACGGACAAATATTTGAGTGCATCCTTTGCCAGATTGTTTTTCAGGTTCGGGTATTCTTTGAAATCCCCCAGGAAAGGACCCAAATCCCAGAAAGCGCCGTTCTTGGCTGCATTGATCAGTGACGGTCTGTTCGCATTCGGGGAGGACAGGATTTCCGGAAGATCGCCGGAGGCCAGTACCAAATCCATTTTCGTATCGATATCTCCGGACGGCACCCATTCCATTTCCAGCTTGGAATTTGTGCGTTTTTGCCACTCCGTCCAATAAGCATTATTCATATCAGGCGCATCGTTATACAAGCCTGCGAAAATTTTGACAGTTAGCGGCTTCTCTGCTTCAGCAGCTTTGGGCGCTGCCTTAGGATCTGCTGCAGGTGCAGCAGTCTTCGAGCCACTGCCGCCGTCCGAACAAGCCGCCAGCATCGAAATGGCTAATAAGCAGGACAAGCTCATGGACAATCTTTTCACGTGTAGTGGTTTCATTTGTTAAATCCCCCTCATCATTTGTGTTAACCTTTAACTGATCCTAACATAACTCCCTTGGCAAAGTGCTTCTGCAAAAACGGGTACACGAACAGGATTGGTGCCATTGCAAGCATAATGGAAGCCATCCGAATCGTTTCCTGAGGTACCGCACGGGAATCGCCTCCCGCACCAGCCTGACCTACACCATTGGAATCAGAATCGATTACCAATGTTTTAATCAGGACCTGCAGTGTCCACTTCTTGGAATCGGACAAGTAAATCAGCGCATTAAAATAAGTGTTCCAATAGGATACGGCGAAAAATAGCGTGAAGGCTGCAATCGCCGGCATGGATAAAGGAATAACGATTCTCAGGAATACGCCAATATCGGTGCATCCATCGATCCGTGCGGAGTCTTCCAATTCCGCAGGCAAAGATTCAAAGAAGCTCTTGATAACAATCAAGCTCCACGCGCTTGTTAAGCTCGGCCATATTAAGCTCCAAAGTGAGTTAATTAATCCTAATTCCTTAACCAGGATATAGCCGGGTACAATCCCCGCATTGAATACGAGTGTGAAGACAACCGCGCTCAGCATAAAATTCCGACCAGGCATTGCTTTTTTTGTAAGCGTATACGCGAGAGTGAACGAACAAACAATACTCAGCGCTGTACCGATAACGGTAATAAATATCGTGTTGCTCAGAGAGTTCAGAAAGCTGTTGGTCGACAACAAGTATTTGTAAGCAGCCAGCGACCATTGGTCCGGGAACAAATAAAATTTAAGCGGCACATACACATCAGGATCGGTGAAGGAAACACTGAATACGTAAATGAAAGGGAACACACAGACGAATGAAGTGATCGCCAGAAGCGTATAATTCACCCAATCAAAGGTGGTCATTTTCTTGCTTGCAACAAAGCTCATGAGACGTCTCCTTTCTAAAATAGTACGTGTTCAAAAAGTCTACTTTTCAGCACCGAGAAGGTTGCATGAAGGTGATAATAAGGAGCGGAGTTTAGGAAAATCCTAAATGAGCACCGCAGTTTGAACCTGAATGCAAGATTCGATGCCGAGTACGCTTCCTATATGACATCGTGATCAAAAGTGGGCTTTTTAAACAACCTCTAATATATACCGTCTTGGCCCATCTTTTTAACGGTATAATTGGATGCTAACACCAACACCAAACCAACCAAGCCCTTAAACATCCCAACCGTAACCCCTACACTGATCTGGCCTTTAAGGATACCATGTGTGTATGCATACGTATCAAAAACCTCAGCAACCGACATCACCAGTGGATTTAACATCAGCAGTACTTGCTCAAAGCCGACATCCGCCATATGACCCAGACGCAGAATCAACAAAATAATAATCGTCGGACGAATAGCCGGAAGCGTAATATGCCAGATTTGCCGAAACCGGCTGGCTCCGTCAACAACAGCTGCTTCATAACGCTGAGGATCAACGCCTGCCATCGCTGCCAGGAAAATAATCGTCCCCCATCCCGCTTCTTTCCACATATTTTGAAACGTGATAAGCCCCCAAAAGTAGTTAGGATTGGATAAAAACAAAATACGCTCATAACCTGCATCACTTAGGAGTTTGTTGATAATACCGATTTCCGAGGAGAAAATAAAGAACGTCATACTGACCACGACCACCCAGGATAAAAAATGGGGCAGATACACGATCGACTGGTTAATTTTTTTGAATACTTCACTTCTCACTTCATTGAGCATGAGGGATAGAAAGATGGGTAATGGAAACATCAGAATCAGACCGAATATATTGATGGCAAACGTGTTTCGTAACATGAGGTAAAAATTTTCGTCTGCGAACAATTCCTTGAAATGCTTGATACCGACCCATTCAGCGCCAGCGAAGCCTGTATAGGGGTTGTATTCAAAGAATGCCAGGAGCAAGCCCCACATCGGAACGAATTTAAATAATAGGAAATATAAAATGCCGGGCAGCGCGAGCAGGTACATGTATTTGTACTGTAAGATACTGATCCATAACCGGGAACGCGCAGCTACACTTTTTGCCATAAGTCCACCTCTATTTTGCTGTATTCACAAATTCCTTCAGTACCGAAGTGACTAGTTGATGATCTTGCTCCTGCGGAAGACCTGATACGGTAACGGAGCCTACAACGCCTACACCTTCAATTATGATGGGAAATGACCCGCCAACCGCCGCGTATTCATTGGGATCTACAAAGCCCCATTCCAGCATCGTAATTTGCTTCGATTTGAGTAGAACACTCATGTAGTAAGAGCTGCGGCCAAACTGGTTGACCACATTGCTTTTACGTTTCACCCATTGCGCATTATTCAAGGTCTTGCCTTCCATCGCACAGTGAAAGATCGACTGTCCATTCTTCGTAATATCGACCAGAATCGATTTATGCTCGGATGCAGCCTTCGCTACGATTCTACAGCCGATTTCAAAAGCCATTTGATTCGTAAATGTCTTAAATTGCAATTCCTGCTCTTCCTGTAAGAGCTGCTCCAATAATGCTGTGCAATCTTCCAATTTGAACACATCCCAATCTTTGAGTGGCTGACAAACTGCTGCACCGTCCTTTCGTCAGGGGCTGCAAAAAGACGGATGCACGTTTGTCCGAGATTAACTGTAAGGATTACAAATCCATGCCTTCCACAGTGACTGCATATCACCAAAATTTCCAGCCATACAGCACACTTGTTTGTTCGCGGAACTTCTAGAAGTCCGGTGAATAAGTCTCGCTGCACGGCCAAATATCCCTCCGGGGTAGTGCTTACGAAGCCAGTTTGCTTTCGCAAACTCTCAGCTGTTGAAATCGTGAAATTGGATGAGATTAAGCGGTTTATTCACGATTTCAAAGGCGAACGCTTACGCTTCTCCAGGATCATTTGGCCGCTGCGCTCGTTCTTCACCGGACTTTTAGGAATCGATTGTTGCGGCACCTTTGGACTGCTCAGGAGCATGCTCTCTTAACCAAACGCGCAGCGGCACATCGGCATCCGTTGGAGTGTAATAACCATTCGCGTTCACGCAATCACCCAGCAGCTGGCGTTGGATCGGCGTACATTGATCCCAAAGACTTTGTACCGTCATATCATCCTTGGTTTTGATCCAGCGGTAGCCGTAGCCATAGAACAACACTTTACGTGTAATATCCGACCAGTTCGTGCTGGCTGCATGCCATAGTCTGCGGTCGAAGAATACAGCCGTTCCCGGCTTCACGCATACCGGAATCGCACCTGGGATTTGACCGACTGTCGGAATATCGATATCATCCGTCAAGTGGCTGTTCGGTACGATGTAGAAGTTACCGCGATCCGGCTCGGAGATATCCGACAGGAAATAGGCTACTTTTAAAGAAAGTCGTGGACGCGGGTGAGATTCGATCTCCTGATTGACGCGACCGCTGTCTTGGTGCCACGGGAACGGTTTATCATAATTTTTGGGCTGTCCTGTTGGCGGCGTCACAATCATATGACAATGATATAAGTAAATGTTCCAGCCGAGTATGCCCCATACCTTTGGAAGAACCTTTTCATAATCGACCAGCTTCAAAAACTCAGGATGGTCCGGAATAAAGTTCGGGTGGAACAACGCTTTCGTTGGATCATGACCGTTGCTCACATTTTCTTCATATATTCCATCGACGATCTCCGTCAACTTGGCAACGTGTTCTTCCGAAAGGACGTTCTCCACAATCAAATAACCTGTTTCATCAAAAGTCTTACGCTCTTCCTCCGTCAGTCCGTACTGCAAGCATGATTTGTCCATGAATCGTTAGCCTCCATAATTTGGTTTATGATGCTGCCCCTCAGGCTCAACCCTTTTATCTGTTATTAACCGGTGCTGCTGGGCTGATTTGATTATAGGGTCATCTCGTTACAGCATAAAACTGACAATTCATATGAATCCGGGCAGGACAATATTTGTCTAAGCCACTTTTGCTATATAAACGCTGGTAGAATGGGGATAGTGCAGGCATTTAGGCCAGAGTTATATGGCGAATAACAATTATTGTCTAGCTAATGACGGATATTGTGTAGAGTGTTCGAAGTCTTTTTCTATACTTGAAAGGCTAATTGGAATGCCCATAAACGCAAAAAAAGCCCACGCCCTATGACAGGACGAGGACTATCTCTATACAATATTGCTTATCCAATTATGACAACTACATACTTGCCACATCTCATAGCCTTATTAAGCTAATTCACCTAACAATATACGTGCACTTGTAGCTGATCGAGACAACACGTTGATATTCAGTTTCGCAGAGAGCGGATTGCCTGATCCATATCCAGTAACATCAAAATTTATGCTTATTGTAGGGTTAGTGGAGGCTAATGAGTCCAAAGCTATAGAACTGTAGCTCGGATTTGAGGTTTCAAAATTAATATAAACTCTGGTGGGTGGATCTGCCGCATGAGCAACATTCAACCCCTCTGACACAAAAGGTAGAATTAATTGTGAAGCTAGCAAT
Source organism: Paenibacillus periandrae (assembly GCF_022458865.1). Taxonomy (GTDB): domain Bacteria; phylum Bacillota; class Bacilli; order Paenibacillales; family NBRC-103111; genus Paenibacillus_S; species Paenibacillus_S periandrae. The sequence goes on from NZ_JAJNMU010000014.1 coordinate 239,179, forward strand.
AACAAGCCGGTTATCCCATAAAACTTTCTTCACTTCATCAGGTAAAATCACCTCTGTACGATAAGTTTTGATAATGTGATGTAATCATTTTGCAATCACAACAATATCATTACCAAGTCTCATTTGCAGGGGTGCTGATTTACCATAGTAATCGAACTGTGCTTGTTTTATTTCTTTCTTAACCGAATAACCAACCCAACCAGTGTAATTTGATTTCTTGCCAGTATCAACCCCTGCAACCTTGCCAGTTGGGTTTATACTGTCGTTGAAATTCACATCACCATGTGCCACTATAGTATCAGGTTTTACGAAGTCCCTGTAATCGTATACCCCGGAATCAGTCCCATCAACAGACATTTCTATCTCAAGAGCAATAACATCATAATTACTTAAATCTACTCTTGGGTTCTTATAGTAACCATCAAATAAATACCCATACGGTTGATCGTAGCCTTTGGCGTAGTCCAAGTAAACAACCTTGTTTAGTTTTATGGCCACCCCATTCCCCCACTTGCCAGTAACCGGCAAAGCAATCGGTTTGATGTTCCAGTGACGTTCGATATTAGTACCGATGGATTTGATATCTAGCATATCCAAAGAAGCTTCGTCAGCAACCAATGCCTTACCAGCTCTTTTCGCTAGAATACGCTCAATAACAGTGATAGCCTGCGCTCTAGTAGTAACCCCCATCTCATCAAGCTCTCCACCACCAACGCCATTTAAAAGACCCGTTTTCACAGCAAACTCCAATGTACCGTCAGACTCTTTATCAACAGCCTTAGATGCAACCATGGCCATTTCAGCTCGGATCATAGGATAACCCATATCGTCCTCATAGAAATGCTGCGACAGGATGCCTTCTTCCTTCATTGCCCTAACATAAGCTAAATACCACAACGAACCTTGCTCAGGATCGACTTTTTGCCCCAACGCTGCAGAAACCAACTTAATAAACTCAGCTCTTGTTACTTCCTTATCTGGCTTGAAAGTGCCATCCTCATATCCATCCACATAACCTTTCGCAACTCCGTCTTTTACAGGAACATTTGCCCAGTGGTCTTTCATATCCATGAACTTGATTTCATTTTTTTCTGAGGCGCCATAAGAAATTCCAGAATTCAACAATACCAATGCCGATGCAATAATCAATGACTTTAATTTAATTTTATTCATTTTTAGTAGCCTCCTATAATGTGTAGCCCTTACATTCCTTCGTCCTACTCAGGAAATTTCTTGTTCAACAGCCCACGATACGGGCTCGCTGTCTTTCAATTGTACCCGCTATCGAATCGATATATTGGCTTCCCAAACTGCTGTGTACTCACCTGATTCGCAAGCTTCGGGTTTTTCTTCATTTGTGCTAACAATTGATCCTCCGAAGGTGCCATTAGCCAATTCCATGCTCCAACTGCAACCCCAGATTGTCGGATCACTATAGTCCACCATCATCGAAATCCATTCCTACAGCCATTTCCAACGTCTTGGACTTCGGGGAGGTTATGCGGCTTGTAGCTCCATCAGAGCGTTATACCTCGTCTGTAAGGCGTTCACAATCGTGTCCAGTTGTGTCTTGGAGTCCCCTTTGCTAGGTTTCCGCCAGATTGGAATCGGAACGTGCTATCGATAAATAAATTTTACCTTGATTGTAGAACTACTCTATGTTTCCTTTCGTATCTTGAGCTTGTTTAATTAAAGGCTTCCGATCCACCGTTAGCTTGGTTATTTTTACCAGTCCTCCGGTATTCAACTCAGTTCTGTTTACCTGCATCTTAGAAAATAATCTGTTACCATTTCTACATTTTTTTACAAATTCCTTCTTAATCTTACATTGTCTATGATCATCATTGAAATAGAATCTTTTCCTTGAGTAGATTGTAAGGACGTGTTCTGCCCCTTAAAGTTGAAATGCTGTTTGCGTTATATTAAACAATAAAAAGGAAGGCACAAGGCCTCCCCCTTTAAATTTACAAGATCTTCATTAAGCTCTTCTTCTAGTTCTTCAACACTTGTCTCACTATTTCTTCAAAACGAATTTCTCCAAATCCGATAACATCGCATTGGCCGAAATGATACTGCCGGATGAATTCCAAATATCGTCGTTTACTTTAAACACGTTGCCTTTTTTGACAACATCCAAATTTTTCCATAATGGATCATTCGTCCATTCCTGCTCAACCGAGCTGGCTTCCTTCTTATCATTATCCCAAGTGTAATAGAACAAAATATCGCCTTCCATATCCGGAATCCGTTCCTTGTTGATATCGTCGGCGAATTTATCCTGATTTTGTACAGCCGGGCGTTGGAAGCCAATCTTTTGCATCATAAACCCGGCGAACGTATCATTAAAGTAAATCCGTGTCTTACCCGGAATAAAACGGACCAAAGACACTTTCATCTTCAAGCTGTCGCCCGCTTTGGTCTTGAAGTCTGCAATACGTTGATCCAGCTTGCTAAGCAATTGATCGCCCTGATCCTTTTTGTTCAAGGCTTCGGCATATAATTTAAAATTTTTCTGCCAGTCTGCATTAATTTTCTCGGAAAATATAGTAGGAGCAATCGCTGACAGTTGAGCGTACACCTTCTCCTGACGAAGCTTGTTACCGATAATCAGATCCGGCTTCAAGGTTGCGATTACTTCCAGGTTCGGCTGGTTCTCGTCGCCAACAACAGTTACACCCTCTAAATCCTTCTTAATATGATCATAGAAAGGTGTTCCCGACCATGATTTGACAGCGCCAACAGGCTTAATGCCTAAAGAAAGCAGTACTTCGGTTCCTTCATTCGTCAGAACGACAATCTTCGTAGGGTTGCCCGTGATCTTGGTTTCGCCCATCGCATGCTTGACGGTGTACGATTCAGCAGGCTTAGGTGCCGGTGCCGGCGTCGCTGGCTGTGCGGTTCCACCAGTTGAACCTTCTTTGCTAGCCGTCGGAGTCGTCTGGCCGCAGCCGGATAACACGAGCGCAGCGCTTAGCAGACTGGCTACTAATAATGTCGATGGTTTCTTGAAGCGTTGTAAATTTGTAAAAAACAATGAAGCTCTCCCCTTTATTTGTGATAATGACAATCATTATCAATGATACTTGGAATGATGGGGCAAGTCAATATCACGGAATCGTAAATCACTTTGAACTGCGTACAACAATTTTCCGTACATTGCACAAAATAAGGATAACTGTTACATTCATAGTAGGTTTCTTCATACAAACAGGAGGCTATTACAATGTCACAAGAGCAAGTTCGGATCGAAAAGGATTTCTTGGGTTCACGCGAAGTACCAGCAGATGTCTATTATGGCATCCAAACCTTACGTGCAGTGGATAATTTCCCCATAACCGGTTACCGTATTCATGAAGAACTCATTAAAGCTATGGCCATTGTTAAGAAATCCGCCGCGCTTGCCAATGTGGAAATGAGGCAATTGAACGCAAGACTTGGCGAGGTCATCGTTAAGGCTGCTGATGAAATCCTGTCAGGACAGTGGCATGATCAATTTATAGTTGACCCCATTCAAGGCGGAGCAGGGACCTCTATCAATATGAACACCAATGAGGTTATTGCAAATCGTGCATTAGAGCTGCTTGGCGAAACCAAAGGTGATTATTTTAAATTAAGCCCAAATACGCACGTGAACATGGCACAATCCACGAATGATGCTTTTCCCACGGCTATCCATATCGCGGCGCTGTCTTTAATTAATCAATTGTTGACCACGATGGAGCAATTAAAAGAAACGTTTGAAACCAAAGCCGTAGAATTTGACAGTGTGATCAAAATGGGACGCACGCATCTTCAGGACGCGGTTCCGATTCGTCTCGGTCAGGAATTTGCTGCTTACAGCAAGGTTCTGGGAAGGGATATTAAACGGATTGGACAAACGAAGGAGCATTTATACGAGGTTAATATGGGAGCAACCGCAGTGGGGACAGGCCTGAATGCCGATCCACGATATATTACGAGATGCGCCGAGCTGCTGGCCGAAATAAGCGGCTTTCCCTTACAATCAGCTGAGCACTTAATTGATGCAACGCAAAATACAGACTCCTATACAGAGGTATCTGCGGCGCTCAAAATTTGCATGATCAACATGTCCAAAATCGCCAATGATCTCCGCCTGATGGCATCTGGACCTCGTGCCGGCCTTGGTGAAATATCTCTTCCAGCCCGACAACCAGGCTCCTCCATCATGCCAGGCAAGGTCAATCCTGTTATGTGTGAGGTTGTGAACCAGGTTGCTTTCCAGGTGATTGGCAATGATCACACGATTTGCCTGGCATCCGAAGCAGGACAATTGGAGCTCAATGTGATGGAGCCGGTGCTTGTTTTTAACCTGCTGCAATCCTTAAGCATCATGAATCAGGCGCTGAAGGTGTTTAGAACGTATTGCATCGAAGGCATCGAAGCCAACATCGAGATCTGCAAGCAGTATGTGGAGAAAAGCGTCGGCATTATGACTGCTCTGAATCCGCACCTTGGATATGAGGTTTCAGCACGAATTGCTCGCGAGGCTATCTTAACAGGCAAATCCGTTCGTGATTTGTGCCTGCTGTATAATGTGCTGTCGGAAGAGGACCTTAATACGATCCTTGATCCTTTTGAAATGACCAATCCGGGAATTGCCGGGGCTTCCCTGCTCCTGTCGCAATAATCCCAGCATACACAAAAAGTGATGGTTTCCGAGCGGAATCATCACTTTTTATTTTGGAAAAGCTATACGTAACGACTGTATTTATTCCAATTATTAGGAGATCGGATAATCAATCACAATAACACTTTCAATAATGCCATCCAATAATTGGACGAATTGCTGGTGTACGGGATGTGGTCCATACTGCTGCAAAGACTGCTTATCTTCAAATGTAACGCGAAGCCCCAGTGTGTAACCACGAATATTATCGGTTTCTTCGGTCACATTCACACCTGCAGTCATATCAACAACCCCCGGAATTCGGCCTTTAAAGGACAACAGACTCTCCAACAGCTGTTTTTCGTGCTCCGGTTTGTAGTTCTCGTTAAATTTAAAAGCTACGATATGCTCATACATGAACGACTCTCTCCTTTTACCCTCATTACGTGACCATAAAATCATACCATAATCCTAAGATTTGTAATAAACTTATCTTATTATTAAAGTAAATTTCGGAAGGTTCGATGCTATGGATCAGTCCAGCTTCTTTATGATGACAGAAGCCTTTTCCATTGACTACACCGATAGTGGAAAGGAAAGCCGCAAACCGCTTGAGCACTTTCATGATTCTTATGAGCTCGCTTTTTTCATTCGGGCCGATATCGATATTTTTGTTAAAGATACGAAATATCGCATTCAGGATGGAGATCTGCTGCTGATCAATGCTTACGACCTGCATCGAATCTTCTATAATCCGAACCATGAATATACCCGCTATGTGATTCAGTTCAAAAAAAGCTTTATTTATGAGCTTACCCAAACGCTTAAGCTCGAGCCGTTGATTCATAAGCTCCAGCATAAACAAAATAAAAAAATCAGTCTGACGATCAAACAGCGAGTCAGATTGGAAGAAATTTTCCGAAATATCGTGAACCTTCGAAAAAAGCTGCAATTTCGCCATGACGACTTTACTCTGGAGCCGGCTTTAAAGCTGCACTTGCTTTTACTGCTAATGGAATACGACAAATTAAGCGACTTGCGGCGCAATCTGCGTGAATTGAACCCCACTGAGAATCAAGTGCATGACATCATCCAGTATATCGACGAGCACTACGATGAGGCTATACAGTTGGATGATCTGACCGCCCAATTTGGAAAAAGCAAATACTATATCAGCCATTTATTCCGCGAAGTGACACGGTTTACGTTTGTCGAATATGTGCAGTATCGCAGGGTAATCGAGGCCCAAAAAAAGCTGCTGCAAACCGATAAGTCTATCATAGACATTGGTATGGAATGCGGTTTTCAAAGCTTGCAGCATTTTTATAGAGTTTTTAAGAAAATATCCAAACAAACACCCGCCGCTTACCGCAAGGAAAATAAATAATGAATTTCGTTATTCAGCTCGCAACGAATCTCAGTCCATGACAACGGTAAACTGCTTACCCGTAGCGGAAACCGTATTGGCATCCATATAGCATACACTAAAAGCACGACGGGACTGCTCGCTTGAATTTCCTTCAGATCCGTGAACGGTCCAGTTATGAAGGAGTACGGCTTCGCCGGGCTCAAGCTCCAAATGAACAGGCTCCCCATTTTCCACCAGCTGGCTAACCTGCTCCGAAGTGATGAAGCCTGAAGGGTTCTCCGGATTGATTAATCGATGCTGGGTTTTGGGGAATATCTTCACACACCCATTCTCTATGGTTGCCGGGTCCAATGCGGTCCATACCGTAACCAATGGATCACGATCCAGATCGGTCCAACGATCCTGATGATAGGCCAGAACCGAGCCGTGACGCGCTGGTTTATTCATGAACATAGCACGAAAGCAGGAAATGCGCGTATCCTTTCCATACACCTTATCGCATATTTCGCGAAACAACGGTTTTTGCAAATAGGTTAAGAACATTGAATCGAACTCCAGATTTTCTATCTTCCGATAGTTCAATGTGGAGCCTTTAAAGCCGAGTGTCTGACTGGATTGCTCATGTCCCTCACCGGCCTCACGCTGCATCATCAAACGATCGTAATCGCAGCCAGCTTTGCCCAGCATAATATAATCGATCTGCTGAGAAAGCGCGGCCAGCTCAAGCTCCGTAAGCACTTTGCCCAATTTAAGATACCCCTGCTCTTCGTACGTTTGCCATTGTTCATCAGTCAATATCTTATCCATATTTTCCATTCTCCTTTGACAATAAGTTAGTCCTGCTTGAATACCTCTTATTGTAAAGGTCCTTGCATCAACTATCTTCGCCAATCTTGTTCGCCGTGCGGAATTAACTTATCTTGTTGTCATCAGACTAACAGGACCAAGAAACATGGGAAACTGAAGATAGCAGCTATGCTCTGCGATGTCTTCTTTTGATTGATAATACGATTAACGCCATCATAACAATACCGCCAACAAAGCCGCCTAGATGGGCATAGATATCGATGTTGGGAACGAACAACGAGTACGCGAACCCAATCCCTACAATAACGAGAAGCGTCTGTTTGGTCTGGTAATCGATAATGTCCTTTCGAAATATCGCCAAAAATAAAAACGCAGCATAGATCCCGTATATCGCTCCCGATGCGCCTGCCGAGACAAAATAATCCTTGTGCAGCCACATACTGAATATATTTCCTGTAATGCCACATACGATATAGGTCAGCAGGTATCTCCACTTACCGAGCATAAGCTCCAGCGGCGCTGCAAACACATACAGAGCAAAGCTGTTAAAGAACAGATGCGAAAATCCGATATGAATAAACATCGCAGCTGCGTAACGCCAAGCCTCCGCTTTCATATTCGGCAAATCAAATATGGCACCAAATTGCAGCAGGGTTACGTTCGGGTTCTGGGATAAGCTGAATAGTTCCATAACTCCCCACACCACGATATTCACAAGAATCAATAGAGCTGTGATCGGATACAGGCTGATATATTCCTTTAAACTTTCTCTTCGTGCGAACATGGACTCACTTCCTCTCGCTTTTGCTACATGCTGAATCTTTGTCGGTAACCGCACTTTCTGCACAACTCTTCCACGACTTCTCTTCGGGAAAAACCGTTATACAAATTGTTGGCACGTTCTCCCTCTACAATTTCGGAGAAGGGGGTTTGATTAATGTTGCCCAAATTGATAACACCTTCTCCGTCGAGACAGCAAGGCACCACCGTACCATCTACCAGAATCGCAGCCTGATTGCGCAGCGCATGACAAAAGCCCTTGCCTTCATCCTCAGCTTCCTTTAAATCCGGCCACTGAAACTCATGATCCTGATTCAAATAAATTTGCTTTGCAATTTTCAATCCGCTGCCGCGCACAAACTTCTCTTCAATTTTGAAGTCCAGATCGAACGCTTTCTCAATCATTTCAAGAATTTCGCGATTTCGGCTTCTTTCAAGGTTGGTGGTATTGTCCGTATCCAAATTCCACAGCCTCAGCGAAACCAATAAAGGGGTCGTAGCGACCGCTTCCTTCACGAAATCCAAAATATTCATAATATAGGCTTCCTTATTTGTCGAGCCTTCATGCCCGTCAAAGCTGTGTAATGAAAAATTCATCTGTCTAAGCGCAGGCTTAGGCAAAATTTTATGCTTATTTTTGGTGATCAAGGTGCCATTGGTCGTAATATTGACCTTGAAGCCTCGCTCATGGCTCAGATCCAGCAGTTCATCGATCTTGGGATGAAGCAAAGGCTCGCCCTTAACATGAAAATAAATATAATCCGTGTGCGGCTTAATTTCATCAAGAATTTTGGTGAACGCATCTATTTTTATAAAGTTCGATTGTCGCTTGGTTTGCGGGCAAAAGGTACAAGCCAAGTTGCACACGCTCGTAATTTCGATATAAGTCTTTTTAAATTTCTTCATCTGCTATCACTCCATTTCTATTAAATCCTTTGTTCACATTGGCATACCAAAAAGCCTGCAATGAGTCACAAGTATGCTCATGCAGACTTTCCATCATTTTAAATATAGCACAGGATGGGGCCGGATGACAGTCTATGTCAATAGTCTCCTCGTATATTTGAAGTCTATCAGATCCGCTATACTCCCTCTTCTGTACTTTCTTCTGCCGCTCCCGCAGCAATTTGATCGGCAGCTCGAAAGGACAATACCGTAATATCGTCACGCTGTCTTTCATCGCCCATATACGTTTCCAGCTCATGAAGGAACGATTCCTTCTGTTCCATCAGGGATAAATTCCCGTAACGAACGATCATTTCCGCGAATCGTTTTTTACCGAATGAATAATCGCGTTCACCGCCGTTTTGATCGAAGAAGCCATCCGTAGTCATATAATAACGGGCCTCACCCTCTGGCATCAGATGGTTTGTATATTCATAATCGGAAGGGGTTTTACGGTAGCCCACGCTTCTGCGGTTGCCCTTCCATGATTGCAATACCCCGTCCTCATCCACGCGATGCAAGGTGCAGGAAGCACCTGCGAATACGACACAATTCGGTTCAATGGAACAAATGCCGATATCCAGCCCGTCATCAGTCACACCTTCATGACCATCCTGACCGAGTGTTTCTTTCAACAGGCGATTCAATTGACTCAAAATCGATGCCGGGTCCTCTATCTCTCCACTATCTGCAATACGGTTGAGTGCGGATACGGCCAAAAGTGTCATGAATGCGCCAGGCACACCATGACCTGTACAGTCGCCAACAGCTACGAGCGTCCGTTCTCCGAATTGCTTCGACCAGTAAAAGTCACCGCCTACGACATCCCGCGGCCGCCAAATAACAAAATGCTCATTAAACAATACCTTTAACTGCTGCTCCTTCGGTAAAACAGATTCCTGCAGCAGCTTGGCGTAATTAATGCTGTCCAGTATTTCCTGATTGCGCTCGTACAATTCCTTCGTGCGTTCCATAACCTGCTTCTCCAGCTCCTGGTTCAGCAGAATCGCCCGTTTATAAGGATTAGCCAGCTTGCAGGATACATAATAGAAGAAGAACACAATCGAAACTATAGAAACGGCTACGGCCAGAACCGTATTCCATTTAATCGTCCGCAGGAAAGACACCGTCTCATTGCGTTCTACCTCAACAAGCAGATGAAGATCCGTCGACTTCAATGGGTAGCTGATCAGATCCATTCGCTCGCCTGATTTGGAATCATATTCAAAAATTCGCGTCGTTGTATCAAACTGCCTGAGCACGTCGCTCGAGGCTGAATCTATCAATACATCTCGGATATTTTTGCCATTATGCTCATACACATCGGATAAATAAATCGATCCCTTGCTATCGATCAGCCATAGATTGATGCCCTTGCCATCCTTGTAGGAAGCAAAATTATCGGACAGCTCATGAAGATTGATCCCTACACCCACAACCGCCAGGGGCGCGTCAACCGGACCTGCTAATGCGTTCACGAATGCAAACGTATCTTTAAGCTCGTTATTGTAATCAAAATTCACCGAGGAGGCCTTCTTGAGTGCGATGGAATCAAAGAACCAGCTATCATCAGGATCTTGCTCGCTTATCGTATCGATAATCTTTCCATTTTCATCCCAGTAATGCCTTGATTTCGTGCTTGCTATAAAAGTCGTGCTATAGCCTAGTTTTTGATGCAAATAATTCGTTTTTTGGTGAACCATGGCCTCAAGCGTCGCATTGTTCTCCCCCTCCTGCAGCCATTTCAATAGAGTAGGATCGTTGGCAAACACCAAAGAGGTTTCGATTTCCTTATCAATCCGCGCATCTACCTTGGACGAGATAGACTCGGCAATCGTCTCGAGATCACGGCTTTTCAACTTTTTGACGACTTCGTTTTCTGTAAAGAAATATACAAATGTGCCGATTAGCACAATCGAAAACACGATCAATACACTAGCCAATATCATGACCTTCGTTACTCCCGAATCGAAGGCAGGTTTGGCTTTCAAATTTATCTCTGGTTTGAATACATTCGACATCCGTGCACCCCTATTTAAAAGCTTTAGACATCCTTGTAGCCGATAGAGCTGCTTCAGCACGTATGTGTCAGCTTAGTTACCCGTCACGCTATCAATCGTGCCAAACATATCCTTAATCCTCTGAATATCAGCCTCAGGCAGTGGAGGTCGGTTCGCCGATGCAATATTATCCGCCAGATGCTGTACATTGCCCGTTCCCATCAACACGGAATGAATGCCCGGCTCATATCTGCAAAAGCGGTAAGCCGCATCCATGATGCTTTCAGCACCATGCTGATGCACCAGGAAATCCAGGCTATTGACTGGATTGACCTTATCAGGATCCAGCTTTCCTTCGGCAAGCAGGCTCGCAATAATCTCGGCTAATGCCTCTGGATGCGACAAGGCTCTCCTTACCGCGAACATGTCGAGAACTCCAATATTTTTGGCGATCGTAGCTTCAAATATTTGAGCCCGTGCGCTCTGGTTTAACATATTAAACCCGACCATCATCACATCCCAGCAATCATCCTGAATAGCTTGATGCAGCATCTGATGAGTGGGGTCTGATCCAAAAGCTTCGGTGATACCAAGAAAACGAATTTTACCCTTTTCCTGCATTTTGATCATTTCCGGTACCAAATGCTCTACCGCATATGCGTAATCAGCAGCAGCCACACCATGCAGATGATAAATATCGATATAATCCGTTTTCAAATTGGACAAGCTTTGATCGACACTTTTTTCAAAATCGTCTGGCTGCTTTAATTCCTTATTATGTTGAAGTGAATACTTGGTGGATATGTATACGGACTCTCTTGGGACATGCTGTAGGCCTGCCCCCACTACATTTTCTGTGCCATAGGCTTCAGCCGTGTCGATCAGATTAATACCGAGCTCAATCGCTTTAGCAACAATCGTCGCGGCTCCCTGCTCGCTTTTAATCGTTTTCATACCTAACCTGCTGCTTCCGCCAGCCCCAAGGCTCATGACGCTTACCTGTAAACCGGTCCTACCCAAGGTTACATAATCCACGGACAATCACTCCTCAATAATAGGATTTAACAATCTGTATACGTCTACATTATCGTATTATGAATGGCTTGTGATGTCTACTAGAATAGCTTCAGAGGCAGCAGCCAAATCTTCACCTTTAAGAAATATTTGCAAGCCGCGGCGACCAGCACTGATACTGACAGGGCTTACGCTCACAGCAGCCGGCGCTAAATAAAAAGGATACTTTTTCTTCGTTCCAAGAGGTGAGACCCCTCCGCGAATATAGCCGGTTAAAGCTTGAATTTCTTTTACGGCAACCATCTCGACCTTCTTATTCCCACTTGCCTGGGCTAAGCTTTTTAAATTCAGCTCGGCATCGCCAGGAATACAGGCCATCATAATCCCCGTTTTATCTCCGCGCAATACAAGCGTTTTATAAATTTGATCCGCCGGCAAGCCGACCTTATCGGCTACAGTGTAAGCATCCAGCTGATCTTCATCCCAATCGTACTCATGTAACGTGTATGAAATATGGAGAGCGTCCAATATTCGACAAGCATTGGTTTTTGCAGACATAGAGATTTTATTCCAACCCTTCATTTAAACAATTCAATCGTTTTAAGATATTTATAGTTATGAAGAAGGCGAACGCAGAACACGGTCTTGCACCGAATCCTGACGTTCGCCTAATTATATTACAGATTCAAGAGGTGAATTGAACCTATGCGCGGTTATAAAACGCTTCGAGCTGTGCAACAATTTCTTCCTTGCTGTTATTCACAATCGTTTGATACTGAGGCAGGGAAAGCAGCTGCTCAATCTCAGCCGGGAATTGCTGCTTAATATCAATCAGACGAATGGCTTCGTCGAATTTCGCAGGATGTGCGGTTGCAAAGGATACACAAACCTCATTGTCGTTAGCAAACGTCTCATATGCCGCTATGCCGCAAGCTGTATGCGGGTCTAGCAAGTAATCGTGCTCGGCCTTGTATTTTCCGATAATCTCCAAACATTCGGCATTTTTCACACCATGGGCAGAGAACTCGGCTTGTACCCGTTTCAGGTCTTCGGCATCAATCACAATTTGCCCTTCTTGCTGGAACTTCTTCATATACTCGGACACCTTTTGCGAATCCTCGCCCAAGAAATAATACAAGTAACGTTCAAAATTGCTGGCAATCTGAATATCCATGGACGGACTGTGCGTGCTCAGGAAATCACCGCTTTTGTATATTCCGGTTTTGATAAAACGCTCCAAAATATTGTTCTCATTGGTGGCAATAATGAGCTTGTTGATCGGAAGCCCCATTTTTTTGGCCAAATAACCGGAGAACACGTTGCCAAAGTTACCTGACGGAATGCTGAAATTGATCTTCTCCAGATTTTGCTGCTTGGCTACCTGCAGATAGGCATAGAAGTAATAAACGGTTTGCGCCAAGATCCGCACGAAGTTGATCGAATTGATAGCCCGCAAATGATGCTTGCCTTTAAAATCCAGATCACCGAACAGCTCCTTGATGACCCCTTGGCAATCGTCAAAGTTGCCCTTAACCGCTAAATTCAACACATTCGCATCATTGACGGTTGTCATTTGAAGCTCCTGCACCTTGCTCACCTTGAGATGCGGATGCAGCACACAAATACGAATGCCTTCTTTCCCGCGTACTCCCTGGATGGCAGCAGCGCCCGTATCTCCCGAGGTTGCTCCGAGAATATGAATAATCTCGCCTTGCCTCCTGGAAATATACGAGTAAAGCTCGCCCATAAATTGCAAAGCAACGTCTTTGAACGCGAAGGTCGGTCCATGGAACAGCTCCAGGATATGGAGCTTATCGGTAATCGTTTGTACAGGCGTTACTTCGGGACTACGGAAGCTGGAGTAGCTTTTAGCTACCATATCCTTTAAATCCTCGTAAGGGATTTCATCATTTGTATAATAAGAGAAAATTTTCAAAAACAGCTCCTGGTAGCTTAAAGCTTCCCATTCCTTCAAGGTCGCCGCTGAAACCACAGGGATTTCTTCAGGGATCATCAAGCCGCCATCGTCAGCAAGTCCCATTAGAACTGTTTCTATAAAACCTCTTGCTTCCACATTGCCTCTGGTGCTGATATACTTCATCTTTCGTTCCTCCAATAATTTCATTCCATTAGGATAGGGATATAGTTGTCATTAACTCTATTTTACCTTTATTCGGAGCGATAACCAAGTGATGATTTCAAATTTGTTGATATTCAAACGCCTGCCGTATAAAAGACAACAAAAAACACCCGTTTATCAACAGGTGTTCAATATCAGTTTCGTATTGACTCTTATTATCTATGTAGAATGCGATCATTGCCCGCTTGGATCTATTTCATTTCCTCAGCAATTCGCTCAAAATACTCGTCCATGATCGCGATATTCGTTGTAAACAGCTGTCCAAACAACTCACTCGTCAAACGACCATGCTCTACATCAATTCCTGTACGATATCGTAGTTCTCCATCTGACATGTCCATCTCAAAGTTGCCAACAGCCAAATCATAATTTTCCTGATTCAGAAACACAGCCATTGCTGTTTGATACGGCTCGGTTATCAGCTGCGGATAAATCGAATATACGATACATAGCTGCTTCGCTTCATCTGTACGAACAAGGACAATCCATTGTCCATGATCTCCTCGAAAGGTCAATCGAAGAATCGTATCGTCAATGCGTTCATAGCTCCATTCCAGACGGGTCAGGTAGCTTTCCACGATCTCGTTCAATGTTGCAACCGATTGATCAGCTTCCGACTTGATAACTCCCGGATCCGCCCATAGGGTGCGATATCCCTGCTTCAAAGAGCCGCCAGCTAACTCATCAGGAAGCTCGACCAGTTGTTTGACCTCTTCTATTAGCCAGCATTCACTCATTCTAAGTGGCAGTACACCATCAGCTTGTTCTTGCAGCAAGGTCTTTAGAACATCCTCTACATCAGCCTGATTGTGCAATACCGCCTTGAGCAGGCTTTGCCTTAACGATGCCTTGAGTTCAACCGGCTGTCCTTCATCCAGAATCCCTGCAGTGGTTCCTTCTCTCGTTGCAGGGAACATACCAAACCAATCTCCTGCAAGTATGAGCGCATACGTTGACCATTCCACCTCAAAGCTGATCGTGCAGGTCGCGAGATGATCCCCTGAGGCAAGGACCAGCCGCTTCAAACGAGCATGTATGGGATCACCTGTTAATGTTGTGAACGTCAGCGGATGATCCAGCTCCAATCTTGACTCTACTTCGGCATTTGCTCCATGATCCGCCATCTGCTTCCTCCTAAGTCTCATTATCGCTATATAACCACTATCGATTTCCTCTATCGTAATCTTTGGATATGAATTTAATAAAATTGCGAATTGCCATCGCTTGGTATCCTATGCAATCTCATGGCCCAGCGCCTCAGCCGAACCGCTCAGCGCGCCACCCTTGCTGGCAAGACCAATTTTGCCCAGCCGCTTGGACTTCTCCACAGCAACCTTGACTATCTCGGCATCAACCTCCATAGATTTCACCTGGCTGGCCTCAAGAGCAATCTCCCACTCTTCCCCGACACCAGCAGCGTTCCATTTCTTCTCAAACGATAATGCAAATTTAAGCGCATTGGACAATCCAATCTTGTTCACCGTCTCGGTTGCGCTGGATTGCATCTCATCACCTGTAACCCAGCTGCGAATCGTGTCATTTACGGTCTCATCACCTTGGATTTTCTCTGCAAGGCTTGCTCCTATCTGGTCAAAATGATCCCCCATGAACAAGGCATCACTGCCGGAATCAAGCGCAGTCCCAACAGCGCGCGTGCCTCTATTCGACTCCTGATTAGCAGTCTTTTTCAGTAAAGCAATCAGATTCTTGCCGCTGCCTACACAGGCTGCTGAAATCTTCGATGCAATCCGTGTAAACTCACCGCTATCTTCTCCGAATTGCGATGGCACAGTACCGGAAGCTTCAAGACTCAGCTCTCTTATTCTTAAATCGTCACCCGTCCTCACAAAAACCATGGAACCCTCAAGTCCAAAGGCAACGCTATCCTTACCGAATTTAACCTCAATCTCTGTTGCAGCATCAACTACGTTGCGAATCTCACCCTTGCCGATACTGTCTCCTCGCAGATTAGCAGGAAGCTTAACACCTGCAGCATCCTTGCCCTTTTCTGCAATGACTTCCTTGTTGTAACGGCTAAGCCGTTTGTACGCCAGCTCCGCGGAAAACTCGGCAACACCTGCATTGGCCTCCATTGCAATTTTCATAAGTAAACCAACATCGACTGAGCCGTCCCCGCTCATATCCTGCTCTTCTATCATCATGGCCCATTTTTCCGCTTCAATCCGTGTTGATTCGCCTGATTTACCGCCTTGGCCCCAGAAATATTCAGCCGCGCTTTGCGGAACCTGTCTGTATAATCCATATGAGAGCAAATTCATCACATTGGTGGTGTCTTTACCTTTGGCTTCCAGAAACAGCCCTAAACGGAAGTTGGCATCAAAACCAAAGGTTTGAAAACCGGCACCCAGTGTAATCTGGGTGTTGACCGATAATTCGTCACTTTCCCTCTCGGCTTCGCCCCCGAAGCCGAACAAGAAGTAAGCTTGAGCGCCGCCGCTGGCCGATGCAAACGGAATTTTCAATTCAACGTCAAAGGAGCTTGCATCTCCGGCATTCGGCGTGGAGATATCAATCAGTTTGCCGAGCTTCGCAAATCCGCTGCTCAAATTATCGGCCGTTACAGATTCCTTGATCGCTTTCTTGCCTATTTCATCACGGGTGACTTCCGTTTTCACACCAGTATTGATTTCAGCGGTCTTAGCCGCATCGGGAGTTGATCCTGCAACTTCCTTATCGCCCTTCGTCAGCTTTCTGGCTTCATTGATCGCTTCGCTTTTCTTCTCCTTTAACAATTCGTTTGCCTTTAGTGTAGCTCCCGATACCGCCGCTGCCTTGATTTTATCAGTTGCTTGTGCATTCTCTCTTGCTATATCATACGCCGATGTTTTACCGGCATGCTGTAGACCTTCAGTTGTGCTGATTTTGGGTACAACTCTTTCCACAATGGCATCAGCCTCTGTACCCATCACGGCATCAACTGACACCTTGGAGCTTGCATAAGCCTTCGTTTTTGCTGCCATCGCGTAGTATTGCTTCGTCATTTCTCCCTTGCTTGCCGTTAGCGAATTCGTGTCAATATCCGAATCAATATCTGCACGTGCTTGTTCGCGTGCACTGTCCTTAAGCTTTTGACGGAATTCGTTCAATTCCTTAGATCTGCGGAATTCTCTGCGGCCGACACCCAGTTTCAGTAAAGCAGCCTTTTTCATTGGCGCTACCAATACATCCTGGTATACCTTCTCGTACTCTGCTGTAAAAGCAAGACCACCATCCAAGCTGTGACGCTTCTGAATCTCCTCGCTGCCCGCCGTGCCCACGTTGACCTTGGTGTTAATAAAGGTATTGTCCTGCTCTGCATTTCTGACGATTTCCAATTTGGAAGTAGCGCTATACGTCTTGATTAAAGTCTTCGCATATGTATCCATTTTCTTTTTGGCTTCCTCAGCAGCCTTGCTCTTTTGGACATCAAGGGCAACCTTGGTTTTCGGCACAACCAGCTCAAAGCCTTCCTTGGCCTTCTTCTCCAGCTCTGTCTTATTATCATCGGCAACCTTTGCCGTTGTCAGCTCCTCGGCATAAGCCGCTAATGCCTTGCCTACAGCTCCACTGGATTCAGCATGCTGGGCCGCAAACTTCTTGGCGTCAGCCTTCTCGTTAGCCGATGCCGTCAAATCAGCATCGATATTGGCTTTCACATCCGCAATCGCTTTGTTGGTAACACTCTCGCGTATACCCTTTGCTTTCGAATCCGTTTTCAAATAAGCAGTCGTTTCCTGCTTAACCTTCTCTCTCACTTCCCCGAGAGCTTGTACGGCCAATGCTGGAGCTACAATATCGCGCTCCGCCTCCAAATCCAACTTACGCTGCTCGGCAGGCGTTATTGAAGGAACGGTTGGGGTGACTGCTGTACCGCCTGCAGGAGTCGCCGTCCCAGCCCCTCCTGCCCGTTGAATGACAGATGCATCATTACGCATTCTTTGCACCAAGCCCTGCAAAGCCCGATTACCAATCGTGCTTTGCAGCTGCAAAATACGTGCAGGCGTCAGTTGGTGCGAATCCATTGCCGGGACAACTCCCGCCTCAGCAGTGGGAGAACTTGTTTGGAGCGTTTTTGTCAGGCTATTAGATCGATTTTCAGGTACACGTTCACTCACAACGAACACTCCTTACCTTGCATCTTTACGAGCGGATACAATAACAGCATCTGTCTTAGCAACAGATGCTGTTGTATGCTGATTTCTATTCGTCATATTTCCGTTATTTAACAACCTCAGTTTTAAACACGTTATCCAGCTTGCCTTCGAGCCTTTTCTTTAAAGGAATTTTTATATCTCTGCCCAGTTCCTTGAAGAAGGTGTCCACGTCACAGTTAACATTTTCCAGTATCACTTTTAAAGAGCCGTCCGCAACAATGCTCTGATTTCCTTCAGCAGGTACGACAGCATCAACCGCATATTTCTTGGTTAACGTATTGATATACCTCGCAAAAATTTCAAGCAATTCATCGTTGGTAAAATTTTCGATGGCTACTTTTCCTTTAATAGTGAAATTCAACTTGATCAGCACGCTCGGTGTTCCCCTTTTCTTGATAACCATTTTTTTACTTCTAATCAATAAATTCAAAAAGCAAATACAATTCATTCGAGTGATACAATTTGGCACTTTTCTCTTCATAATGAGAAGTACAGCCTTCCAGCATGAACGACCATGTACGCTTGCCCTGATTGTCAATAATGTTCAGGCTATCGTAAGAGGCCATTTCAAAACTGATCCCATCACAGGCATGTTCGCTGACTTCCTCTCCATGACCGTATCGGGTGATTCTTAATATCTTCGAGATGTCTTTATTCGTATCGCAAAATAAAAATAAATGAGCCAAGATCCGAGACATTTGACCAAACCCCTATTCTTTCCTGTAAAAAGCCAGCTGTTCAACGAGCTGCCCTCCGTACCACTCCAAACTATATATACATCATACCAATTTTCACTCAATTAGTATATCCGTGAGTCGATTTATGTAGAAAAAAACAATTTGTGTTTCACTTTTGAAGAAAGTGTGTAATAATTAGAACGTTAACTCTTATAATTTCATATTTGAATCATACGCGCTGAGTTTTCTGTATAGAAAACCGGGGGAACCAAGTAATTGGGGTGAATCGATATGCAAGTGCATGTCGTAGGGCTAATTCTCACAGTCCGAATCCGTCAGCTAACCTCGGAAGCGAAAGTGGGAAGGATAGATGTGTTCATTTGACACAAGGTCTAGCCTTGTGTTTTTTCTGTTTTTCAGAATACTCGATAGGAGGAATTTACTATGGTCCATAAGGAAAAACTATTTCGTATGCTCGAAGGTTTGAATGAAAAGGATCAACGCGCTGCTTACGAATTCATCCACTCCTTGGCCGAACGCCAAGAAGAGTGTGCAGAGGAAACCCCGAGCCTTGAGTTATTTGGAAAAAATTATTATGTTGTCCCTGACTAATTCCACATTCGATCAGCCTATGCATGATTTTCAAATTCAGTACCTTCTGATATACATTCTGTCAATATCCAGCATATGGCTGATTACTATTCAATCATTCCCATAATTATCTTGCCCTCTATTACACATTTTCAAAATATTTTTTCAGTATTCATCCATTTTTTATCAAGCTGCCTCTAATTCACTCATCCCCCCTGGCTCAAAAGGCTGTGCAAGCATCAAAACCAACACCATCTCAAAAATAACCGTCTCTTTCTACCCCATTTTTCTCTGCTTATTTGTTGGTAGTCGTCATGCAGCCATTTAGACTAAATCCTGCATACGATGAGATCATGGGGGCACAGGTTCAAATTCGGCCGTTTCGATCATAATATGTAGAGAACAGCCAAGTAATAAGCGTACTTGATTACGTGAACAGTGGTTGGATTCCGCCTTTCCTGTCCAAATATTAATAAGAGAGGAAGAATACCGAGCCTTGGGTACAGGTGAATTTCATGAATAATCAAGATGGTGGGATAACCCCTGCGTTAACGTTCCGCAACACTTCCGAGCAAGGCCTAAGCCTTGCGCAAGTTCATGAGCGAATTATCGGTTTTATGCAGCTTGATCCCAAAGCAGCTTATAAATTTATAATAGGCACCGATTGCCAGGTCCATCAAGGCTATACACAATTTATCACGGGTGTTGTGATCCAGCGTCCAGGTAATGGAGCCTGGGCCTGCTATCGGCAGGTGATCGTCCCGCGGGCCATTGCCTCAATTAAAGAAAAGCTTTCAACCGAAACCGCATTAAGCGAGGAAATTGCCTTGTTCTTTAGTGACGACAAACGCCGGGAAATGGAGGATATTGTCCTCCCTTTTGTATATAAAGGAGCTTCTTTCGAATCGTATATTCATATTGATGCAGGCTCGGATCACGTGAAAAACAAAACGTCTTTATATGTAGCGGAAATGGTATTACGCGTCCAATCGTTAGGCATGGTGCCGATTATCAAACCGGATTCCTATGTAGCATCAGCTTATGCCAACCGCTATTCGAAGAAAAAACATCAAATTATTATTTGATTCTTAGAAGGATTATCGAGGTACTTGCGAAGGGATAATTCTCTGTACCAGATTTGCTGGTACCATTCCGGCATTCCCGTGGGTGAGATTTTCAAGTATGTCTTATAGCATTAAGAATCGAACCAATCCTAATATCGCAAAGCAGAGCAGAACGGTACCAGCGCCAATACCTGTTATAGCACTATTAGCGATGTTAAACTTTTTAGATACGAATAATGAAATGAATGCAACTGCAATGAGGAGTACCGCCAAAATATACAAGCTGGAATCTTTAAAAACACTTTTTAACCAAAAAAAATGAACACCTACAACAAAAGCAATCCATGGGGCCGTATAGTCATTACGTTTAAATTTAATTAATAGGAAAGCACCTATCGCAGCTAGAAAGAATTCTATAAATACGAAATACAAATAATTATGAAACACATCTGGATCCGATAAAGCAGTGTGATCATGCCAATGCTTAATACTTAAGTAGATACCAACTAAACCTAATACAAGTGGAACTGCTGAAGCAATCCCTATATATTTGCGCCAGCTTTTTCTTGGATTCTCCTGAGCCCAGCCAAACCAGCTAAAACTAAAAATACCGAAAATAGCCGAATACATCACATAATCCCTAACATATTCCATATCATACAACCTCCCTCTTTTCCCTAATCATATAGCTTCTTTGAAAATCGATACCCATTAATAGCATATCCCTTGCTCTTGTAAAATTCATGTGCGGCAGCTCGCTCAGGTTTGATACCGCTTGTTAAAGTCATAGCACTCCCCTTACGTGCTTGTGCCCATTCCTCAGCATGAAGTATAAGCACACTTCCAATACCCATTCCTCTATAAGCAGCCCTTGTTACCAGTGAAACAACTTGCACAACACTATCATCATATTCATAGTTGTTATTCACTCGAAGGCCGATCATACCAACAATTAAATTATCCATTTCGGCAACAAAAGTACCGTTCATTGGGCTTGATTCGATGGCTTCCATCCGTTTGCGCATAGATTCAGCGGATGTTGGATAACCAAGTTCACCCATTAATTGTGCCAATGCGTGGTTGTCTGATTGTCTAGATTCTCTTATAAGAACCATACATATCACTTCCTCATCACATTTTAGTTTGAGTCGACTGTTTTCATTACTATAACAAAAAAACCTCTTTGATCCTAATCTGAATGGTGTATTCAGGTAAGAATCAAAGAAGTTTTTAAGTTTGCTTGACAATTCTCGTATGCCGAAGACCAGACTTGAACTGGTACGGTAGTCACCTACCGCAGGATTTTAAGTCCTGTGCGTCTGCCGATTCCGCCACTCCGGCGAGTGTTACAAAAATGGAGGCGCCACCCAGACTCGAACTGGGGGTAGAGCTTTTGCAGAGCTCTGCCTTACCACTTGGCTATGGCGCCAATAATACATTATGGAGCGGAAGACGGGAATCGAACCCGCGACCCTCGCCTTGGCAAGGCGATGCTCTACCGCTGAGCCACTTCCGCATGATTAGTAATACTGGGGATCTAGGATTCGAACCTAGGGATGACGGAGTCAAAGTCCGTTGCCTTACCGCTTGGCTAATCCCCATTACTAAAAAAATAATGGGGCGATCGATGGGACTTGAACCCACGAATGCTGGAGCCACAGACCAGTGCGTTAACCCCTTCGCCACGACCGCCACAGTTGTAAGATTGGCAGGGGCAGCAGGAATTGAACCCACACCAAAGGTTTTGGAGACCTTTGTTCTACCTTTAAACTATGCCCCTATAAAAATGGTGGAGGATGATGGATTCGAACCACCGAACTCAGAGAGAGCAGATTTACAGTCTGCCGTGTTTAGCCACTTCACTAATCCTCCATATTCAATTGTCAGTACAGCATATAAAGCAACATTAATGCTTTATCTTGAAAGTACTGGTGCCGTCGAGAGGACTTGAACCCCCAACCTACTGATTACAAGTCAGTTGCTCTACCAGTTGAGCTACAACGGCATAAAGTAGAAATGGTGGCTCGGGACGGAATCGAACCGCCGACACGAGGATTTTCAGTCCTCTGCTCTACCGACTGAGCTACCGAGCCTTTTATTTCATTTTCATATTCCCTTACGGGAAATGATTAGTGGCGGAGCCGACGGGATTCGAACCCGCGGTCTCCTGCGTGACAGGCAGGCATGTTGGGCCACTACACCACGGCTCCACAGTTTCGAAGCTTATTTATCTTCGAAATTATTAAGTTGCGGGGGCAGGATTTGAACCTGCGGCCTTCGGGTTATGAGCCCGACGAGCTACCGGGCTGCTCCACCCCGCGTCAATCAATAAATACATGGTGGGCGCTGACGGGATCGAACCGCCGACCCTCTGCTTGTAAGGCAGATGCTCTCCCAGCTGAGCTAAGCGCCCTTGCTTTGGTGACCCGTAGGGGACTCGAACCCCTGTTACCTCCGTGAAAG
>NZ_JAJNMU010000149.1 GCF_022458865.1 Paenibacillus periandrae
GTGCAAAGCTTGTTGTCGATAACTTGGGTGTAGACATCGATGGACATTGCATTGTCGACGGCGTCAATTTTTGTGCCCGACCAGGCGATGTTGTGGGAATTCTTGGTCCAAATGGGAGTGGTAAATCGACGATATTGCGGTCGATCTTTCACTCGAGGAAACCCGCGAGGGGATCTGTAACCTTAGATGGAGTAGACGTCTGGTCACGGGACGCAAAGTGGTCGGCGCAACATATCTGTGTGGTCCTGCAGGAAACACCTGCGGAGTTTCCGCTAACCTGTGGTGAAATTGTTCGGATGGGGAGAGCTCCTCACAAAAGGTCGTGGCAGTCGCTGGGAGCTGGTGATCTCGAACTGTGCCACGCGGCGATGGAGGTTATGG
>NZ_JAJNMU010000150.1 GCF_022458865.1 Paenibacillus periandrae
GAATCTGCATCATCGCCTGGAATGTATAGGGCTTGTTCCCCTCTATCGCCACATTTTGAAATAAATATGACCTTCCCCCCTCTGGAATCGTCGCTACGCTGATTTTCTGGGCCTTTGATCCTGAGGTGCCGCCATCGATCACTTCACCGCTCCCGATGATTCCCGCGCTATCCGCTTTGTTCCATCCATTGGCAATTCCGTTAAGACCCCCAATCGCTGTTTCAAATGAACCATTTGTAAGTAGATTATCATCATTCGTATACCGTAAACTGGCCTGATCGATATAGAAGGTTCCGCTTCCTCCCGCCGCGGTTCCCAGCAAATAAATATGCACCCTTACACTAGCTGTGTTCATGGGAGTAACCCCGCTC
>NZ_JAJNMU010000151.1 GCF_022458865.1 Paenibacillus periandrae
GTGAGTTCTCTTCATCCGTCACCGGACTGCCTATTTCACTCCTGAATTAGGAACGTGTGGTGAGTAAGCTTGTTAGAAATACCATTCCTGCTGCTTCCAATACTTTGTTGGGAATCAGCGAATTAGAAACCGTAGATTTCTTTTGGCACATGAAGGCTCGTACCCTCATTCGTGTCCATTCGTCCACACGTTGAAACTTTTTCTTTACATTCCCTACTCCGAAATAGTTGCCAAATCCTCGTTCAATTTCGTTTAGTTTCTTGAGCATCTCTTCAAGATTATTTCCTTGTTTTCTGCGGGTGACCTTTCGGATTTTATCCTTGTACCTCTTCACTTTAGCATCCGGCAGTATTAGATAGTCGCTCCAGAA
>NZ_JAJNMU010000152.1 GCF_022458865.1 Paenibacillus periandrae
ATAATTTGCTGCAAAATAACCGGAATTTCAGGAGAGACATCGTCCATCGGCAGAGGGGCTCTGGCCACATGGGCGTGAGCCCATTCCAGCACATTCTTCGCCAGAAAGGGGAGCCTGCCGGCAAGCGTCTCGTACAGCGTCACGCCGAGCGAATACAGATCGGCGCCTGCCCCGATCCAGCCGTCCAGCTGCCTGCCGCGCTCCGGAGCCATATAAGGCGGATTGCCTTCCATCAGCGGTATGTTGCCTGTCTGGCGCCTGTCCTCGTTCATCGCGAACGCGTGTCCGAGCCCCGTCAGGTACACCTGCATTGTAGCTGGCACGACAACGACCGTTTCCGGCCGTATGTTCATATGGATAATGTTTT
>NZ_JAJNMU010000153.1 GCF_022458865.1 Paenibacillus periandrae
CTGAGTGGACTGCTTTTGTTGTAAGGGAGAATGCTACCTTAGTAGGAAGCGTTATGACTTGGATAGATGAAGATGGAGATGGAATCATTGAAGATGTATTTGTCAGAGCACCTTGGCGGAAACAAGGGATTGCAAAGCATTTACTCTCTCATGCGCTCACCTATCTCAAAGATCATGGATGCGCGTTCGCAGAACTACAAGTTGAGACGGCCAATAAATCCGCGCTATCTTTATATTACTCGGTTGGCTTCAAAGAAGTATCGGAAGAAGTGCGGTATCTTCGAGAGCTATAAATCGTTCAACTACCATGAAAATTCATCTCGCAGTAACATCTAAAAAAGACAAAACTAAAGAGAGGCGCCGT
>NZ_JAJNMU010000154.1 GCF_022458865.1 Paenibacillus periandrae
CAGGAGAACGACCACTCCTGAGGCAGCACCGCAGGAAACTGCCACTTCCCAGAAAAGGCGAGAATCACTAAATTAATCAGCGGCCCCAGAAAGAAAAAGGCAAAGACGATGAGGATCATCCATTCGAACCATGCTTTTTGCGAGAAATGCTTTAGCTTCCAACTCATAAAAACTCCCTTCATGAACTTGTGTTGTGTTTGGTTATTTTGGAAAGTGGTATAGACATCTTCCGATTAATCGTAACTTATGATTGTTAACTCTCCATAAAACGGATGTATAGATTTTGTAAAAGAAACAAGGTTGTGAAGTCACGAAGAACAACCCCGATCTGAAAAGCAGACCGGGGTTGTGGGGAGGCAAG
>NZ_JAJNMU010000155.1 GCF_022458865.1 Paenibacillus periandrae
TCGTTGACGAGATCTTCCGTCAAAGCGAAGAAAATAAACGCCAACGACAGTAACTTACGGTCGCTTACGGACAGCCCAATACACCGGTGCACCTGGATACGAATAGTCCCATCCACTGCGCTAACGGGAACTTTAGCTCAACCAGCACGAGGCTGCCGGCATTGTTGGCAGCTTATCAAGCTAAAGGGCAGGATTGATTCATCAATTGTAGAATCCTTTGTTTGCAAAATTTATTAACGGGGGTAGGGGATGGAAATTAAGATACGGGAAATTGCAGCAGATGATTATAGTGAAGTTGTTGTCTTATGGAACGATGTACTTGGAGTGCGTACGGTTACGGATGAGAACTTTCGCGTTA
>NZ_JAJNMU010000156.1 GCF_022458865.1 Paenibacillus periandrae
CCCATCGTATGATGGTACATATGTTTCCATATGCTCTAACTTTAGACCTGTACATTCGGAAGTTCGTCAGTTCGCTTCTGTGCGAGCATTCTCACCATATCCAGTTTCTCAGCCGCGCGACATATCCGTTGACATACCTTTTTTTTTTCTCGAAATGGCTCTAGCCTTCGTTCTGTCGAATCTACCTGTACTTCACACCTCATGTTCTGTTAAACATGACACACCCAGGAGTATTGGCGGGATGGTTTCAGGATACTTGGTTCCGTCATTCCCATCCTCGGTCGTAAAGTTGAGATTACTCGTGTAATCTCCTGCTTTTCGCACTATGTGGTGCTTATAGCAGAACTTGTCG
>NZ_JAJNMU010000157.1 GCF_022458865.1 Paenibacillus periandrae
CGAAACGTGGAGATTCTACCTTACGTAAATATCTGTTTCTCGCAACCATACAGCTCATAGGAATCAATCCTGTCTTTCGAGAGCTACATGAGAAAAACATTAAAGTTAAGCATATGAAGAAGCAACAGTCCGTATTTAAACTTCTAGGAAAAATGGCTCGAATCCTGATCAGCATCGTTCAACGAGGAGAAACATTTTCGCCCGAAAAAGCAAGTCACGTCACTACTCAAGCTGCATAAGACATGGAATACCACATAGATTGACTCATTCGCAGGATTTAACAAAGAAAGCACGGAGAACCGAGTTCCTGCCCGAAAAGGGCTTAGACCCGTCCGCTAAACGCAATCGGT
>NZ_JAJNMU010000158.1 GCF_022458865.1 Paenibacillus periandrae
ATGGAGAGTTTGATCCTGGCTCAGGACGAACGCTGGCGGCGTGCCTAATACATGCAAGTCGAGCGGATTGTTCCTTCGGGAACAGTTAGCGGCGGACGGGTGAGTAACACGTAGGCAACCTGCCTGCAGGATCGGGATAACTACCGGAAACGGTAGCTAAGACCGAATACAAGACTTTGACGCCTGTCAGAGTTTGGAAACACGGAGCAATCTGTGACCTGTAGATGGGCCTGCGGCGCATTAGCTAGTTGGTGAGGTAACGGCTCACCAAGGCGACGATGCGTAGCCGACCTGAGAGGGTGAACGGCCACACTGGGACTGAGACACGGCCCAGACTCCTACGGGAGGC
>NZ_JAJNMU010000015.1 GCF_022458865.1 Paenibacillus periandrae
CGATGAGGTAGATAGGTTCGGGGTGGAAGTGCCGCAAGGTATGGAGCTGACGAATACTAATCGGTCGAGGGCTTATCCAAGAAAGAGTCTTGCAAGCGAAAGCGAGTGAGACGCGCTGCTCAAGCGTAATGCGTAAGTTTCGGATCTAGTTTTCAGGGTGCAAACCTTGAGCTGCCTGTCCTTTTCGAAGACGTATAACTTCGAAAAATCCCGTTTGGTGACGATGGCGAAGGGGAACCACGCGTTCCCATCTCGAACACGACCGTTAAGCCCTTCAGCGCCAATGGTACTTGAACCGCAGGGTTCTGGGAGAGTAGGACGTCGCCAAGCTTAATATTCCCTGATAGCTCAGTTGGTAGAGCACTCGACTGTTAATCGAGTTGTCACAGGTTCGAGTCCTGTTCGGGGAGCCACTTGCTTCCATAGCTCAGTCGGTAGAGTGCATCCATGGTAAGGATGAGGTCACCGGTTCGATTCCGGTTGGAAGCTCCAGTGTAAGGCCCGTTGGTCAAGTGGTTAAGACACCTCCCTTTCACGGAGGTAACAGGGGTTCGAGTCCCCTACGGGTCACCATATTATTAATTTCATAATATTGGACGCATTATTCAGCCTTGAGCATAGCGTTCACTAAGCCGCTGTAGCTCAACTGGTAGAGCAACTGACTTGTAATCAGTAGGTTGGGGGTTCAAGTCCTCTCGGCGGCACCAGATTTAACTTCGATTATTGGGGATTAGCCAAGCGGTAAGGCAACGGACTTTGACTCCGTCATCCCTAGGTTCGAATCCTAGATCCCCAGCCATAGTATGAGACATTAGCTCAGCTGGTAGAGCACCTGACTTTTAATCAGGGTGTCGTAGGTTCGAATCCTACATGTCTCACCATTAATAGAATGCGCGCGTATGGCGGAATTGGCAGACGCACTAGACTTAGGATCTAGCGGGCGACCGTGGGGGTTCAAGTCCCTCTACGCGCAGTATTTTGCGGAAGTGGCTCAGCGGTAGAGCATCGCCTTGCCAAGGCGAGGGTCGCGGGTTCGATTCCCGTCTTCCGCTCCATTAATAACTTGATAGGCGCCCTTAGCTCAGCTGGATAGAGCGTTTGACTACGAATCAAAAGGCCGGGAGTTCGAATCTCTCAGGGCGCGCCATTTAGTTTATTATACCATCGGGACGTAGCTCAGCTTGGTAGAGCACCTGGTTTGGGACCAGGGGGTCGCATGTTCAAATCGTGTCGTCCCGACCATTATTTTTTGAATCATCTTGAGTTTTACGTAAGCGGGTGTAGTTCAATGGTAGAACTTCAGCCTTCCAAGCTGATAGCGTGGGTTCGATTCCCATCACCCGCTCCATATTTAATGACAATAAGACCCAGCGGGTCTTTTTTTATTTTCTCTATAAATAAACTATATATCAGCGTACTGTTGTGTTAAAATACTCATTATGGTCTAAGACATTACAAAGAAAATTGCTATGTAAAGCAAGCCTCAGGAGGGGAACCATGTCGGATTCAAACAGTTCGATCAACAAAAATACTGCGAATAACCTGCTGCGTAGAGATGTCCGATTTCTCGGACATATTTTAGGTGAAGTTCTGGTTCATCAAGGCGGCAATGAATTACTTGCCATAGTCGAGAATATTAGAGAAATGAGTAAAAATCTGCGTGCTCAATATTCTACGGAGATGTATGACGAATTTAAAGAAACGATCACTTCACTGGCACCGGAAAATAGACATCAGGTGATCCGGGCTTTTGCGATTTATTTTCAACTGATTAATATTGCTGAGCAGAATCACCGTATTCGCAGAAAACGTGATTACGAGCGTTCGGCTGGTGAAAATGTACAGCCTGGATCGATTGAAGATGTGGTACGCGATCTCAAGAATCAACAGATTAACGCAGCTGAAGTACAGGAAATGCTGCAAGGTATTTCGTTGGAGCTGGTTATGACGGCGCATCCTACAGAAGCAACAAGACGTGCCGTATTGGATATTCATCAACGCATTGCCAATCAAGTGATGGAATTGGACAACCCTAATTTGACCTTCCGGGAACGGGAGCAGCTTCGGGATAAGCTCATGGGTGAGGTTATTACTCTATGGCAGACGGACGAGCTGAGAGATCGTAAGCCAACGGTTATCGATGAGGTGCACAATGGATTGTACTACTTCGATGAAACGTTGTTTGACGTGCTTCCAGAGGTGTATCAGGAGCTGGAGCGTTGTCTGCAAATTTATTACCCTGAAGAATCCTGGCATGCGCCTATCTATATGAAATTCGGTTCATGGATTGGCGGAGATCGTGATGGTAACCCGTCGGTAACTTCCAAGGTGACCTGGGAAACACTTACGCTTCACCGCAAGCTAGCCCTTCAAAAATACGATGAGCTGTTGAATGAGTTCACCACACATTTAAGCTTTAGTAAAAATATCGTAGAGGTTACTCAGGAATTGCTCGATTCGATTCAGGTGGATCGTGAGCATCTGGATCTGCGCAATCATGAAGTATGGCGCAATGAAAAAGAACCATATCGCATCAAAATTGTCTATATGCTCCAAAAAATCCGTAATGCTGCGGATTCATCCATTAATAATTTGCAAAAATATAATTCGCCTGATGAGTTTCTTGCGGATTTAAAAATTATTGACCGCAGCTTGCGTAATCATTTTGCCGATTTCATTGCTGATGATTATGTCGTTAAATTGATCCGTCAGGTTGAATTGTTCGGGTTCCACTTGGCTTCACTGGATATTAGACAGCATAGTAAAGAGCATGAAGCAGCAATGACAGAAATCTTAGCTAAAATGAGCATTTGTCCGGATTATTCGGCGCTTGCTGAGGAAGATAAGATCAAGCTGCTGAGCGGTTTATTAACGGAACCAAGACCGATTACTACGCCATACATGGACTATTCAGAATCAACTCAGGAATGTTTGAATGTATACCGCGTTGTGAAGCAAGCGCAGCAGGAGTTTGGTGTGAACTGTGTGTCCAGCTATTTGATCAGTATGGCAGAGGCTGCCAGTGATTTGCTGGAGGTACTTGTGTTCGGTAAAGAAGCTGGCTTATACCGTCAGGAAGCCGATGGTTCTGTGACATGCACGCTGCAGTCCGTACCGCTGTTTGAAACGATTGATGATTTGCATGCTGCGCCTGATATTATGAGGACGTTGTACCAAATCCCGGCATATCGGAACAGCCTGGTTAGCACGAATCACTTACAGGAAATCATGCTGGGCTATTCCGACAGCAATAAAGACGGCGGTGTGATTACAGCGAACTGGGAATTGAGAGTGGCATTGCGCTCGATTACAGAGGCCGCGTCTGAGAATGGCGTGAAGCTGAAGTTTTTCCATGGCCGCGGCGGTGCGCTCGGACGTGGGGGAATGCCATTGAACCGCAGTATTCTGGCACAACCAGCCGATACGATTGGTGGAGGCATTAAGATAACGGAGCAAGGCGAGGTATTATCGTCCCGTTATTCCATGAAGGGCATAGCTTATCGCAGCTTGGAGCAAGCAACCTCTGCATTGCTCATTGCAGCACTGAATGCTCGTAATCCACAGACTGAAGAGTCTGAGGAGCAGTGGGAAACAATTATGCGCGATATTTCGGAAAAAGCGCAGACGAAGTATCAAGACCTGATTTTCCGTGACCCGGATTTCCTGACCTTCTTTAAAGAGTCTACACCACTTCCGGAGCTTGGTGAGCTAAATATCGGCTCCCGTCCATCGAAGCGTAAAAATAGTGATCGATTTGAAGATCTTCGTGCCATTCCTTGGGTATTTGCCTGGACACAAAGCCGTTATTTGCTTCCAGCTTGGTATGCGGCCGGTACAGGTCTGTACAGCTTTTACCAGGATAAAGCAGAGAACTTGACGATTATGAAAAATATGTACGAAAATTGGTCGTTCTTCCGCTCCTTGATTGATAATCTGCAAATGGCAATGGCCAAAGCAGATTTGTTGATTGCTAAGGAGTATGGCAGTATGATCAAGGATGCTGCTATTGCTGAGCGTATTTTTAATGAAATCAAGGAAGAATACGAAAAGACGTCTGATTTGATTTTGAAGATTAGCGGTCAGCAAGAAATTTTGGATAATGTGCCGGTCATTCAAGAATCAATCCGACTTCGTAACCCTTACGTAGATCCGTTAAGCTATTTGCAGGTTCAACTCGTAACTGAGCTGAGGGCCGAAAGAGAACGCGACGAGGACGATACGCTGCTCATACGCGAAGTATTGTTAACGATTAACGGCATCGCTGCAGGACTACGGAATACTGGCTGATCTACGATTAGTCGGGATTACGATAGGATAAGCGGTAGGCAAGCTATAACAAACATCATTTATCGTCTGCTCATTGTAGAGTCAGGTAGCCTGAGATTGAGCTGCCTGGCTTTTTTTGAGTCGTGCTGGCAGCTTTTCAGGTAAACGCAAGGAGGATTAAGGCTTGAATTCAAGATGGTTTGCAATTGTGCTGGTCATCGTAGGGGCTTCAAGCTACGGAATTTTGTCTCCGCTTATTAAATGGCATATCATGACGGTTGGAATGAGTTTCAGATTACAGCGAGTCAAATGACGGCAGGTGCGGCTTTATTATGGCTGCTCGTGCTGCTTCAGCGACAAGCATGGGGAAATCCATTCAAGGGTTCATGGATCAAGCTCTCGTTAGTTGGCATGTTTGGTTTGACGGCTTCAACACTTCTCTATAACACAGCTTTGTCGGAAATGGATGCAACGGTTGCCATCGTCCTATTATTTCAGTTTACCTGGATAACGATCTTAATGGATTCGATAGCCAATCGTAAATGGCCGGAACGTAATCAGTGGATAGCCGTAATGATGATTATGTTAGGGACGTTATGTGCTGTGGAGTCCTTCGAGGCGGACTGGAGCCGATTCACTTATTTAGGTATTATTTGCGGGATCGGAGCTGCACTGACTTACGGCTTCTTCCTATTCATGGCTGGCAGGATGGAGACACACCTGCACCCTTTTATGAAATCGGCTGTTATGATTACCGGCTCACTACCTTTATTGTACCTGATTTATCCACCAGTAGTCTTTTTTCAAACTGGAGGAGGGTCATTACTATTATGGGGATTGGGGCTGGGCGGATTGGGTCAAGCACTGCCTACGATTGCATTTATGGTAGGAATACCACGGATAGGAAGTACCTTGCAGCGATGCTTGGAGCTATCGAATTACCTGTCGGTATTGTGGCTTCACTGTTCTTTTTGAATGAAGCTGTACATGGTGTACAATGGTTTGGTATGCTCTTAATATTGACAGGAATTGTAGTAGCCGAGAAACGCAAAGTGTCCTGAAGATTCCGGAATCAAGCGCATGAACGATGTAGGTTGTGGATCGGAAGTTTGGAGGAATGTCGGTTGGAGCAGATGGATGTGAGGCTCGCCAAATTAGCTCGTAAGGGAGACAGAGCTGCTTTTGCCGAGCTGGTGGAGCTATATAAGGATAAAATTTTCCATCTTGCCTACAGAATGCTGCATAGCAGACATGAGGCAGAGGAAATTGTGCAGGAAACATTCCTTAGGGTGTTTACCAACCTCGACAGGTATGATGAGTTTCAAAAGTTTTCGACATGGATCTACAGGATCGGAACGAATCTTTGTATCGATCGTCTCCGCAAACGTAAAGCCACTTACTCCCTGGATGCCGAGATGAAGGATGGTGAAGGTACCGATTGGTATTCAACGCTGCCCAGTCTTGAGGATACACCTGATGAACAGGTTGTATTATCCGAGACACAAACGGAAATTCGTAAATCGATAGATTCTTTGCCGGAGAAATACAAATCGGTTGTGATTTTGCGGTATTTGCAGGACTTGTCGCTTCAGGAGATCAGTGATGTATTGTCCATGCCAGTGACAACAATCAAAACACGTCTACATCGGGGTCGGGAATTTTTGAGGAAAAAGTTGGAACGGGTTTTGTAAACTTATTTTTGAAACATCTTGCACGTTTTTACGTATGTATTACACAAGTAACTATGTAAACGGAAAGGAGTGGCTCGCTATGGATTGCAAGGAAGCCCTCCCTTTGATACATGAATATATGGACGGCAGTCTTAAGGGTCCGGAAGCTTTGGAGCTTAAGGAGCATCTGCTGACCTGTCCAACCTGTAAGATGCGGCTCCAGCATTTGGAGCGAGTCGAGGCTCTTATTCAGTCTTGGCCCCGCGTAGAGGCCTCTGCCGGACTAACGGAAAGGATCATGGCAGCTTTACCTCCGATGAAGCAAAGAAGCCTCTGGAGGCAGTGGATACGGAATCATCCGGGTATCTCAGTGGCTGCTGTATTCGTACTTGTGATGACTGGTAGCTTCATGTCGATGTGGAATGAGAACTCGGAGCTTATCGTGAAAGGTACGGATCTTCAATCCGTTGTCATCCAGGGTAATACCGTATATGTACCTGTTGGGAAGAAGGTTGCAGGCAATATTATGGTCGAAAACGGCAAGCTGCAGGTAGATGGGGATATTGAAGGGGATATTGTTGTTGTTCAAGGATCAGTCATTCTCGCTTCAACGGCTCATATTTCGGGTCAAATTACACAAATAGATGAAGCCTTTGGCTGGTTATGGTTTAAAATGAACGGTTTGGCATCCAAGATATCACAGGTCAAATAGGACATATGGATCATTTCAAAAATCCTTCCTTAAAGATATCTTGAAAGGGAGGATTTTTCCTCATATTATGGTATGATTTAAGGATCATCAAAAAACATTCAAGAAACAATCAAGCCGCGTGTCGTTTGGGGGCAGATACGATGGACTATATAACAGCCATCAACATAAAAGATATTATAGATATACTCATTGTAAGCTACGTCATATATAAGCTGATTTTACTTGTTCGTGGAACAAGGGCGATTCAACTGTTAAAAGGGATCTTTGTCGTTGTTGTGACTTGGGCACTGAGTACCTGGTTCAAGCTGAGCACGCTTCAATGGATGATGAATCAGATGTTTACCTTCGGGGTACTGGCGGTCATTATCATATTTCAGCCGGAACTGCGTCGCGCATTGGAGCAGCTGGGTCGGGGCGCACTGTTCAGCCGGACACCTACAGAGACAGACAACGAATTGAATAAGCGGGTCGGCGAGGTCATCAAGGCTGTAGATTATTTGGCTCGCCGTAAAATTGGGGCCATTATCGTTTTTGAGCGGGAAACCGGTTTAAATGACTACATTGAGTCTGGAATTGCTATTGAGTCGCATATCAGCTCGGAGCTGCTAATTAATATATTCATACCGAATACCCCTTTGCATGATGGGGCGGTTCTCGTGCGCAACAATCGTTTGATGGCTGCGGGATGTTACCTGCCGCTGTCGGAGAATCCTTTTATAAGCAAGGAGCTGGGTACCCGACATCGGGCGGCGATTGGGATGAGTGAGGTATCGGACGCTGTATGTGTGATTGTATCGGAGGAAACCGGTCAAATTTCACTGGCGCTCAACGGTCATATTATTCGTGATATTAAGGAAGAAGCCCTGCTTTCCAAGCTTTTTGAAGAGCTGAAAAACAAGAACAAAACCAAGGAAAAAAACTCCATTTGGAAATGGAGGTTTTGGTAATATGGATCGTTGGCTGCGTAATACAAATGTAGTAAAAATTTTGGCGCTTGTTATCGGTATTTTATTATGGGCTGTGGTACATATGGAAGATAACACCTTGCCAGGAACGAGTAATAATGGGGTAAGGGAAGAGCAAATTTCCAATGTAACGGTAACGCCTAAATACGATAGTAACCAATTTTATGTGCAAACGATGGACCCTGCCGAGGTTATTGTGACATTAAGCGGCAAGGAAGCAGCTTTGAAAAAGGCAATGCTCAGCAAATATTCGGTAGAGGTCGATTTGACGAATTTGGGTAAGGGAGAGCGGATTGTTCCTTTGACTCCCGTTGGTTTTCCAAGCGGTGTTACGGTGAGGGTCAGTCCTTCAAACGCCAAGGTTGTCATCGATGAGAAGTCCAATAAGCAGATGCCGGTAACGATTAATGTAACAGGGATGCCTGCTGTGGGTTTGAAGGCGGGGCAGCCTATCGTGAAACCGAATAAAGTGACAGTGACGCTCCCCAGTGGTAGTATAGATGCTGTAGAATCGGTCAGAGCCGAAGTGAATGTAGAGAAAGCACAGTCCGCTGTGTCGAATAAAGCCAAGTTGGTCGCTTACGACAAAACAGGCAAAACGATGGAGTTAGCTACCATCAATCCGGCTGTTGTCGAGGTGGAGGTTCCGATTACAAGTCCATTTACGACGGTGCCCCTGCAGCTGAAGCTGTCAGGTGAGCCTCCCAAAGGATTCAGTGTTGCTTCTCTGGTGCAAAACGTAGACAAAGTAACGGTATTCGGGACACAGGATGTATTGAACCGTTTGGAGTTTTATGAGGGCCCTAATATTAATCTCGCTGACTTGAAGGAAGAAAAGGAATACACGTTGAATCTGGATATTCCGCTGCGGAACAAGGCGACACAGCTGGACCCCGCCAAGGTAGAGGTGAAGATCAATATTGTAGCATCTGCTACCAAGACCCTTGAGCAGGTGCCGCTGTCCATCATTGGTCAAAATGATGGGTTTGATACGAAGGTTGTGCTTCCCGAAACGGGTAAAATTAATTTTGTTGCTGAAGGTGCACCCGCTATATTGGATAAGGTGAAGGTGCAGGATGTTCAGGCCATTCTCGATGTGAGCAATATGCCTCCTGGCCGCTATGAAATCCCTGTAAGCTGGAACCTGCCTACGTTTATCAAAAAGAGTACACCGCAGGATTTTAAAGCTACAGTCGAAATCAGTGCAAAAAAATAACAGATGTCGCAAAATGATAATTGAAGGAGATAACAAATAAATGGGGAAATATTTCGGAACCGATGGTGTTCGGGGGATTGCAAATCAGGAATTAACAGCTGAGCTAGCCTATAAAATTGGCCGCTGCGGAGGTTATGTGCTCGCAGGTCAGGTTGACAAGCCCACAGTTATTATCGGGCGTGATACCAGAATATCCGGCTCGATGCTGGAAGCTGCGTTGGTAGCGGGATTATTATCGATCGGCGCTAATGTAATACGTATTGGCATTGTATCGACACCGGGAATTGCCTATTTGACACGTAAGCTTAAAGCAGATGCAGGTGTGATGATTTCGGCGTCACACAACCCGGTTGAGGATAATGGCATCAAGTTTTTTGGTGGTGATGGCTTTAAGCTGTCTGATGAAACCGAGCTTGAAATCGAACGGTTAATGGATGCAGAGCAAGATGAATTGCCGCGGCCTACAGGTGCTAATCTCGGTACGGCTGTGGACGACGAACAGGCTAAATATGCATATCTGGATTATGTGCAGGCGAGTGTTAAGTCCTCTTTTAAAGGCTATAAAATCGTGCTGGATTGTGCGCATGGAGCTGCCTATGAGCTTGCACCCAAAGTATTCGAGGCGTTGGGCGCTGAGGTTATCACAGTGGGCGCTGAGCCGAATGGATGCAATATTAATGATCATTGTGGGTCTACCCACCCAGAAGCTTTGCAAAAAGCAGTGCTGGAGCATGGCGCATTCATCGGCTTTGCCTTTGACGGGGATGCAGACCGCTTAATCGCGATTGATGAAACCGGTGAGGAAGTGGATGGGGATTATATTCTCAGCATTTGCGGGCATGCGTTGAATCAAGCCGGGCAATTGCAGCAGAGCACGATTGTAACGACGGTGATGAGCAATATCGGGTTTTTTAAAGGCATTGAAGCGGTAGGTATGAAGGCTGCCAAAACGGCGGTAGGTGACCGTTATGTGATGGAGGAAATGCGTAAGAATGGCTATAATCTGGGTGGCGAACAATCTGGGCATGTGATTTTCCTTGACTACAACACAACGGGTGATGGTATTTTGACCGCATTGCAGTTGATGGATACCTTGGTGTTGTCCGGCAAAAAGCTAACGGAAATGAAGCGAATTATGCGTAAATACCCCCAAAAGCTGGTTAATGTAAGAGTAAAGGATAAGAGCAAGTGGCAGGGGAACCCCGTCATTGAGCAGGCGATCCTGAAAGTCGAGCAGGAGCTTGGTGATAATGGTCGTGTCTTAGTGAGACCTTCGGGAACGGAATCGTTGATTCGTGTCATGGCTGAAGGACCGGATAAGATTCAGGTTGAGGCTTATGTAGACGATTTGGCAGCGATTATTGAAAAAGAACTTTCCTAAAGTTTACTATATCCGACAAGGTTTATAGGCTTGTGGATAAGGACTTATGGAGAAAGGGGTCGAAAGCCCTCTAATGCTTGTCATTAGAGGGCTTTTGTCGCTGAGGCTGTCGGAATTTAAAAGAAAATTAGTGTTGCACTCTACACATAAAATGAATAAGATGTTAATAAGCTTTTTATTCAGGAAGGAACAGGAGGGTCGAGGTTACGTATGAATAGCGCCAGAACTTGTGAGGGTGCCATGGGAAGATAGCCAAGCAATTCAAGCTTTTAGAGACAAGCTGTTCAAATAACAGATGTCGGGCTTGGTATGGATGGTGTCCCGCAGGCAGCCGCTTGCAAGTTGACGAGGTGAAGGTGTTCGGAATATTCGGCGGGGACCTTCCGGTAGCGGCTCTACCGTTAAGTTGGAATGCAAAGCACATGGGTGACTGTGTGTACAAGACTCCAGCATGACCGATGAATGACATAACAATTTCGGAATAATCGTTTTTTTAAATATGCAGGAGGTTCTATCCCTATGTGTGGTATTGTTGGATACGTTGGTAAACGTAATTCTCAAAATATATTGATTGAAGGCTTGAAGAAATTAGAATATCGCGGTTATGATTCCGCAGGTGTGGCCGTATATACGCAAGATGGATTGCAGGTCACTAAATCCAAGGGCAGATTGGCCAATTTGGAAGCGGTGCTTGATGGGGCGCCTTTAACGGGTTCAATCGGGATTGGGCATACGCGGTGGGCAACACACGGTAAACCCTCCGATGTGAACTCTCATCCGCACACCGATAATTCGCGTAAATTTTCTGTGGTTCACAATGGGATCATCGAAAATTACATGACTTTAAAAGAAGAATTAACAGCCCAAGGTCATGTGTTCGTGTCTGAGACTGACACGGAAGTGATCTCCCACCTTATTTCCAGCCTCTATGAAGGTGATATCGTCAAGGCGGTGCAAAAGGCGATTACCCGGATGACCGGTGCTTTTGCATTAGGTGTGTTAACGGAGTATGAGCCTGAGAAGCTGGTTGCAGTCCGTTTCTTCAGTCCTTTAATTATTGGTGTAGGTGAAGGTGAGAATTTCATTGGATCCGATATTCCGGCAATTCTTGATCACACGCGCAACGTATATATTTTGAACGATGGTGAAATGGCAGTTTTGACCTCAGAGGGTGTCGAATTAATGACGCTTGAGGGGAATTTTATTTCCCGGGAATTATTTCATGTCGATTGGGATATTATTACAGCTGAAAAAGCCGGATTTGATCATTTTATGCTAAAAGAAATTTATGAGCAGCCGAAGGCTTATCGGGATACAATGGGCAGCCGAATTGACCCAACAGGCAAGAAGGTTGTCATGAACGAATTAAAGATGACCAACGAGTACATCAAGTCCATTCAACAGGTTCATATCGTGGCCTGCGGTACGGCGTATCATGCAGGTATGGTCGGTAAAAGCATTATTGAAAAGCTGGCTCGTATTCCAGTGGAAACCGATGTAGCCTCGGAATATCGTTACCGTTCGCCGATTATTACACCTAACACACTTGTAGTGGTTGTCAGCCAGTCTGGAGAGACAGCAGATACTTTGGCCGCGCTGCGTGAAGCCAAACGCTGCGGTGCGCGTGTAGTAGCCGTTACGAATGTTGTGGGCAGCTCTGTAGCACGTGAAGCTGATGATGTGATTGTAACGTGGGCAGGACCGGAAATTGCGGTAGCCTCTACAAAAGCATATACCTCGCAGCTCATCGCTTTTTATTTGTTCGGATTGTACCTGGCACAAACGTTGGGAACACAGGATGAAGCTTACATTGCTGACGTTGTTGCTGAGCTAAAGCAGCTTCCGGAAAAGGTTGAGCAGATTCTGGAGCATGCTGAGGTTGTCAAGGAATGCGCAGAGCAAATCGCCACACACAATAATCTGTTCTTCATAGGCCGCGGCATCGATTATGCGGTTGTATTGGAAGGCTCGCTGAAGCTGAAGGAGATTTCATATATTCATTCCGAAGCTTATCCATCAGGTGAATTGAAGCACGGCACATTGGCTCTGATCGAAGAGGGCATTCCTGTTATCGCCTTGGCGACACAGCCGGATCTATTCGAGAAAACAGTGAGTAATATCAAGGAAGTTAAAGCACGCGGAGCTTATGTGTTCGGTATTCATACAGCAGGTGAGACAGTGCTTGGCAAAGCTGTGGATCAAATGCTGGAGATCCCGCAGACGATCCCGCTGCTTAGCCCGGCATTGTCTGTCATTCCATTGCAGTTGTTGGCTTACTACGCTTCGCTTGCACGCGGTAATGACGTTGATAAGCCAAGGAATTTGGCGAAGAGCGTTACGGTTGAATAAAAGGAGGGGGAAACCCCTTCTTTTTGTCTGGTGATATAAAAGTTGTGAACCAGTAAAAAAAGTTGTGAACCAGTAAAAAAAGTCGTGAACCTCTAATTCAGTCCCGATGAGTTTTATCATTCATCGGGACTATTTTTTTAAGGAGTGATACATATCGAAACAACAATAGGCAGCCGGATTAAAATGATTAGAAAGTTGAATAAGATTAGTCAAGTAGATTTCTCAAATCGGATTGGAATATCTCAAGCAACGCTCAGTGAGCTGGAACAAGACAAATATAAGCCATCGGTTGATACTATTCTCGCGATTGTTGAAGGATTCGAGACGGATGTTGAATGGATTCTTATTGGAACGAAGAGTGCTGCAGGTAAGACTTTCGGAATCACGGAAGTCAATGAAAAAGAGGCTAACATATTAGAACATTTTGATAAGTTAAAAAGTACTGATCAAGATGAAATCATTGATTTCATAAAGTTAAAATTAAGTCGATATTGAGTGACTTTATATTGTTGGTAAATGACATTATGCTAAATTTATAATTTTGAATATTTCTCGATACTGAGTTTCATAATTAGTTGTTTCTTAGTACTGTTATATGATTCCACCATATTCATTTCAGATGTCGGAGTTTCTATATACGAACGTATGCTTGCTGACAAAATAGTATCATCTAAATGATAAATAATTATGGAAAACCCCTGTCGAATGAAGGGGTTTTCTCTTTAATTGTGGAATAAGTCTATAGAACTAATAAGTTACAGATAGGAGCAATACAATGCTAACAGGAGAAGTTCGTAATAAGATTGATAAAATATGGTCAGATATATGGGCAGGCGGTATTAGCAACCCATTAACCGTTATAGAGCAGCTTACCTACCTGATGTTCATTCGTTCCCTAGATGAGAAGGAACTGGAAAATGAGAGCTTTGAGGCATTGGGCGGTGAAGGTCTGCCGAAAATTTTCCCACAGGACGAAGACGGGCAGAACATGCGTTGGAGCAAATTTAAAACGAAAGATCCTCGTATCATTTATGATATTGTCAGTACGGAGGTGTTCCCTTTTATTAAAACGATGAATGGAGCGAATACGACTGCCTTCTCGCGTTATATGCATGATGCTATGTTCCTAGTGCCAACTCCTCAAGTATTGCAAAAGATGATTACAGGCCTAGATGAGCTGTATGAACACGATATTAAAGACTTGGATATGCAGGGCGACCTCTACGAGTATATGCTCGGTAAGTTGGCTTCAGCCGGACAGAACGGCCAGTTCAGAACGCCGAAACATATTCGCGATATGATGGTTCGGCTGCTTGCTCCTACGCCTAATGATAAGATTTGTGACCCAGCTTGCGGTACCGCGGGCTTCCTGGTATCTTCGTCGGAATATATCCGAGAGAATTTCGAGGCTGAGATGACTAGCGAGCTGTGGGAGCATTTTGCCGGTGAGATGTTCTCTGGGTTTGATACGGACCGAACGATGCTGCGTCTATCCGCTATGAATCTGATGCTTCATTCGATTAACCAGCCTCATATCGATTACTTGGACAGTGTTTCCAAGCAGAATAGCATTTCCTCCGCATATGATATTGTTCTTGCCAATCCGCCATTCACGGGTACGGTTGATGCCGAGAGCATTAACGATAACTTGAAGACAGTCTGTGATACCAAAAAGACGGAGCTTCTATTCGTTGCACTCTTCTTGCGAATTCTCCGTAAGGGCGGTCGCTGTGCTTGTATTGTACCGGACGGCGTTTTGTTCGGTTCTACTAAGGCACACAAAGCCCTCCGTAAAGAACTGGTCGAGAATCATCAGCTTCAAGCGGTTATCTCCATGCCGAGCGGTGTGTTTAAGCCATATGCTGGTGTGAGCACGGCTGTCCTTGTGTTTACAAAGACGGGTGCTGGTGGTACGGATAAGGTATGGTTCTATAATATGAAAGCTGATGGCTTTTCGTTGGATGATAAACGTTCTCCAGTTGAAGCGAATGATATTCCCGATATTCTTGCTCGTTTCCATAACCTTGAGGGTGAACTGGATCGCAAGCCAACTGAGGCGAGCTTCTTGGTGGATAAGGCTGCGATTGAGGCCAATGAGTATGATTTGTCGATTAACAAATATAAGGAAGTCGTTTACGAAAAGGTGGAGTACGATAAACCGGAAGTGATTATTGCTCGGCTTGATGGGTTGAACCTTGATATTGCTGCCAAAATGGAGGAATTGAGGGGGCTTTTGGGTGAATAGGGTAAAATTATCAGAGATAACGAGCGTTATTACAAAAGGTACAACGCCCATGACTATAGGTTTTAATTTCCAAGATGAGGGAATTAATTTTGTTAAAGTTGAAAGCATTGCCGAAAATGGCGATTTTATATTGAATAAATTTCAACATATTTCTGATGAATGTAATGTTAAGATGAAACGTTCCATATTGTTTGAAAATGATATCTTATTTTCGATTGCTGGTGCATTAGGGAGAACAACAATTGTTACAAAAGACATTTTACCTGCAAATACAAACCAAGCATTGGCTATAATTAGGCTATCAACAAGTGAGTCATATCCAAGATATATACAGTATGTTTTGAAATCTGAAGGTGTATATAATCAATTTCAAAGGCAACAGCAAGGGGTAGCACAATTAAACTTATCATTAAAAAACATCGGAGATTTAGAAATACCAATCCCGCCACTCCAAACACAAATGCAAATCGCCAAAACATTAGACACCGCTGCAGAATTGCTTGCTATGCGCAAACAGCAGCTTGCGGAGCTGGATAACCTTATCAAATCGACTTTTCGTGAGATGTTTGGTAATGAGAATGAGTTTGATAAATGGGACTGTACGACTATTGAAAATGTTGCGAAGGTAACAGTTGGCGTGGTTATAAAGCCTGCGCAGTATTACACACAGGAATCTAATGGAGTAAAAACATTTCGCTCTCTGAACGTTGGTGAAATGAGTGTTCGTGATAAAAGTTGGATATTTTTCACACCTGAAGGCCATAAAACAAACAACAAATCTATTTTGAAAACAGGGGATGTACTTGTAGTTCGATCGGGTAATCCCGGTACTTCATGCGTTGTTACTGCGGAGTATGCCGGTTGTAATGCTGTTGATATTATAATTGCCAGACCAAATTTGATGAAAATTAATCCGTTATATCTATGCGCTTTTACAAACTTTCCGCATGGAAAAAATCAAATAGTTGTGGGGACTAGTGGTGCGGCTCAACAACATTTTAATGTTGGGGCATACAAGGCTATGACTATTCCATTACCGCCTCTCGAACTACAGAACAAATTTTCTTGCTTGGTAACTAAAATTGAGGAGCAAAAAACTCTCGTTAAGAAGGCGATTGACGAAACTCAATGCCTGTTCGATAGTTTGATGAGCGAGTTTTTCAAGTAACGATTCTTTATTTTATCCATGAGGTGAATGAATCCAATGACTGCTAATTTTGAATTCTTACAGGGAAAAACGGAATATGCATTATTTGCTAATGCTTGTATCGAGGCGGAGCGGGTACTTGCGACCTCTCCTGCGATGGCGGCTGTGGGTAGCCGGAAGGCTTTTGAGCTTGCGGTCAAATGGGTATACGCCGCTGATAATACGATCACGATGCCCTATAAGGACAATTTGCAGTCATTGATTCATGAGCCTTCTTTCAGATTCGCCATGGAGAACCAGACATGGGGGAAGCTGCCTTATATCATTAATCTGGGCAACCTTGCTGTACATACCAACAAGTCGGTTAGCCGAGGCGATGCTTTATTGTCCCTAGCCTCTTTGTTTGAGTTCGTACAATGGATCGACTATTGCTACGGCGCGAGCTACGAGGAACGCTCCTTCAATGAAGCGAACATCCCAGCGGAGAAGGTCGTTCTCGACGAAGCTAAGATCAAAGAGAAGGATAGCTTAATCGAACAGAAGGATTCCGAAATCGAGGCGCTCCGTGCCAAAATTGCAGCAATGAGCGATCGGCTCACAGCTGACAAAGATCAGCATCAAGCGCAGCGGCATTTTACCCCTGAGGATATTACTGAATTTAAAACACGCAAAAGATATATTGATGTTGAGTTGAAGCTGCTGGGTTGGACATTTGGCGATGATGTGAAGGAAGAAGTAGAGCTGTACGGCATGCCTAATCATGAGGAGAAGGGCTATGCGGATTATGTTTTGTATGGCAAAGATGGCTTGCCCCTTGCAATCATTGAAGCGAAGCGTACTTCGAAGGATCCGAAGATTGGCACTCATCAGGCGAAGTTATATGCGGACTGTCTCGAGAAGATGACCGGCAGACGGCCGATGATGTTCACCACGAATGGTTTTGAAACTAATCTATGGGATGACGTAACTTCTCCACAGCGTAAGGTGAGTGGTATTTTTTCAAAGGCTGACTTGGAAAAGCTGATGAACCGCCGCATTGAACGTAAGGTGTTGGATGAAGTCATCATTGACGATAAAATCACAGACCGTTACTACCAGAAGGAAGCGATTCGTGCGGTAGGTGAGCATATAACAACAGGTCATAGACGTGCGCTTCTCGTGATGGCCACAGGTACAGGGAAGACGAGAACCGCATCCAGCTTGACGGATGTGCTATCCCGCGGCGGCTATGTAACCAATACGTTGTTCCTAGCAGACAGAACAGCATTGGTTAAGCAGGCGAAGGACGACTTCAAAAACTACTTACCTCATATGTCCCT
Organism: Paenibacillus periandrae; assembly: GCF_022458865.1. GTDB lineage: Bacteria > Bacillota > Bacilli > Paenibacillales > NBRC-103111 > Paenibacillus_S > Paenibacillus_S periandrae. The sequence continues at coordinate 17,271 of NZ_JAJNMU010000015.1, forward strand.
TTGTAATTTGCTGAGCAATAAGGATGATAAGACCGCTCGCATTGTATTTTCGACCTATCCGACGATGTTGAACGCCATAGATAAGGCAAAAGGCGATGATGGAAAGCGTCTATTTACTCCTGCGCATTTCGATCTGATTGTGGTAGATGAGGCGCACAGAAGTATTTTCAAGAAATATCGGACGATATTTGAGTATTTTGATGGTCTTATCGTGGGATTGACGGCGACGCCTAAGACGGATGTTGATCATAATACGTACGACTTCTTCGAGATGGAGAGCGGCGTGCCAACTTATGCGTATGCCTATGAGACAGCGGTAGAGATTGATCATGTGCTGGTTCCCTACCATAATATCGAGATCACAACGAAGTTCCTGGAGCAGGGAATTAGCTATGACGATCTTTCTACAGAAGATAAGGCGCGTTATGAAGAAGATTTCACAGATGAAGACGGTGAGATGCCTGAGTTTATTCCCTCCCCTGAGGTGAATGAATTTATTTTTAACCAAGCTACAGTTGATAGAGTTCTAGAGGATCTGATGACCAAGGGGATCAAGGTGGCAGGCGGCGACAGGCTGGGGAAAACGATCATTTTCGCGCAAAATAAAAAGCATGCGCAATATATCGTTGAGCGTTTCGATAAACTTTATCCGCAGTATAACGGTAGTTTTGCCAAGCGAATCATTTCGGATGACAGCTATGCGCAGAGCATTATCGATGATTTTAAGGTTCCTGGCAAAGAGCCGCATATCGCGGTATCTGTGGATATGCTGGACACGGGGATCGACGTTCCGGATATTGTGAATTTGGTGTTCTTCAAACGCATTCGCTCTAAGACGAAATTCTGGCAGATGATTGGCCGCGGGACAAGGCTTCGTAAGAACTTGTTCGGAGAGGGAGAAGATAAGACGCGTTTTGTCATTTTCGATTATCTAGGGAACTTCGAATTTTTCCGTCAACACAAGGAAGGATTGCAGGGGAATGAATCTCACAGCTTGTCTGAAGCGATCTTTGCGAAGCGGGTTCGGTTGATCCATCATACACAACAGTCCACCTTCATCGATGAACCCTATCAAGCCATTCGTTCGGAACTGATCGATAAGGTCCTATTGCAGATAAAGGCATTGAATATGGAGCTAATCTCGGTGAAAATGCAACTGCAATATGTGGAAAAATATAAGCATGGGGCTGCTTTCGTTTGCCTGTCCGATGGAGATAAGAGCAACCTGATTTCCTATCTTGCACCTATTGTTTACATGGATGATACGGATGAGTATGCCAAACGCTTTGATAATTTCATGTATGGACTCATGCTCGCTCAGATTGAGGGTTCGGCGCAACTGAATAAGGCTAAGAAGCAACTGATTGAAGTTTCTTCGAACCTATTAATGCGTGCTACGATTCCGCAGATTAAGGAAAAGATAGCGCTCATAAGCACGATTGGAACGGACGAATTCTGGCAGAGCTCTGATTTGCTGAATTTTGAAAAGGTGCGTGTGGAGCTTCGTAGTCTTCTCAAGTTTATTGTGGATGAGGGTGGCGGCAAAAACCCGATCTATACAAACCTTGCCGATGAAGTAACTAGCATTCATGAAGGCAAAGAAATGTATCAGGCCTATGATTTTGAAGACTACAAGCTGAAGGTTAATCGTTATATTGAGAAAAACCGTGACACGCTGGCTATTCATAAGCTTCGTAATAATATTCCGCTTACTGCTCTCGACTACGAAAGTTTAGAAAAGATTTTCACAGGCGAGTTAGGTACAGCTGAGGATTATCAACGGGAGTACCAGAACACGCCGTTTGGTCTACTGGTACGTAAAATCGCTAAACTTGAATATGAGGCAGCGACCGTTGCATTCTCGGAATTTATTAATGATCAGTCATTAAGCCAGGCGCAAATCGTTTTTGTGAAAAAGGTCATCGATTATATCGTGCAGAATGGCTACATCGACAATGTATCGGAGCTTATTAAGCCGCCGTTCGATAAACCCCAGAGCTTTATCAAGCTGTTTGATGGCACGAAGCAAAAGCGGCTTGTGGAGATGGTTAATCAGATCAAGGAGAATGCGGTTAAGATCTTGAGTTAGTACGGAGATGTGTGGAATAAATCGGTATTGCGGAAAGAGGAGAAGTATGATTTTTGATGTTATTTCAAAATATCATCAGCTTTCAAGGCTTGATAAGCATCATAGGTATAAATCGTGGGAGCATTGCTATCGATATTTCAATAAAAACTTTATTTCCATTGGGGATGAAGCAATACTGGATCACGGATGTCTTCACTTGGCATTTTACTTAGCGAGTTGGGGGATGTTGCGTGGAGGGGCATTTTTACTCCAAAAAGATTATCGCGTACATGAGTACTTTCTAAAGGATGTAGTTACGAAATCTCACTATCATAAGCACTATGATCGAGAGCTTCACCTAAACATGAATAAGATAAGTATCGAAGGAATAAATGAACTAATCCAAGATACAACAAACTCGTATATCAACAACATTCCTCAGATTAATGGTGAAGATAAAACGGTAAGTGTAACAGATACATTGGCTTCAAAAATTTTGCTAGGTGTATATGGCAATGTTCCAGCATACGATCGATATTTAAAAGCTGCATTAAAAAGACATGAGATAAAACAACAGTTTGACGAAGAATCATTAATGGAGATCGTAGATTTCTACAATCTAAATCGTGATGAGTTCGAAAAGTGTCAACGTTTATTTAGAGAAGATGGTTCAGCCTATACCCCGATGAAGCTAGTTGATATGTATTTCTGGCAGGTCGGATATTTCATGGATAATCCGGATGACTATAGTGAAGAGCTGAAGAAAGTTGATGAATTCATTGCTGGTTTTTATTTAGCGAGAGGTAGTGTTCAAGTTAAATCAGTAAGCAAAAACGCTTTATCAACTGGAAGTATTCGAGAATACATTATTGAAGTTTTAAATCAAGCTAAAGCTCAAGGTGGTACAATCATCGATTTAAGGTCTGGTGATATTCATAAGAATCTTAAGCTAGCCAACCGAATGCCTTCTATCTGCAGTGCAATGGTATCGCTTGGTGCCTTTAACTTTGAAATCATTAATGATACTCCAAGTGGAGCAAGTTCGACAAAGGTAGTAAGGTATTTTTTGAAGTAGTTAAAAACCTTGTGCTTCTGCGAGGCTTCTGAAAAAGTCTAATTAAAAAAAGGTACAGTACCTCAAAAAAAAATGAGGTTATTGTACCTTTTTTATTTTCTGACGTTGGCATAGTCGAGCGTTCATAATATGTAATGTCGTTAAAGTATTTGTTTCAATTTACGAAGGAAGATCCGGTGATTGATACAATTTCAAACTATCTTCAGCCATAGCGTATAAAGATTTATCTGTTCCGTTTAACAGCCAATATTTCGTTCCATTCAGATGGTGATTGCTTAGGTGGGTTTGTTGCGCAATTTCTGTAAGAATTAACTGCGTTAGTCTAGAAATGGAATAGACTTTGTTATCATAAGACCATCTGACTGTGGGTTTACCATCTTCCAAATTGATTGTTGCCTTTGAAATAAGCTCGTTATTAAATTGGTACTGGGACTTACTTGAAGGGATTAATGAGATATGATCACCATTATTAATTATCCCTTTATCAAGTAGTAACTGAAGACTATTCTTCCTACGTGTTGCTTTTAATTTTTGAGTATTCTGCACATCTGACTTAATTATTTGAATAAACTCCTCAAATGGATTGCTACGTTGCAACAATGCGGAAGCTATTCCATCGTACCTCTCCCCAATGTTAATTGAAAAATTCGCTTCAGGAAGTTGCCTATTGATTAGAGAGGAAATAAGATCAAATTGTTCATTGGAAGTTCGCAAAGTATGCCAAGTTAATAACATAGTATCGTCAATTTCGAATGTCCAAGGCTTCTGATCAAATATCCATTCCATATCAGTCACTACTGTATTAATGAAATTATCAATAGTTGTTGAACCTTTATCAGTTTGTTTTTTGATTTTAATCGATAGCCAGCCTGACTTAATAAATCGACGTTTGTTCTGAGGGTCAGTTATAAAACTTACTCGTAAATCCCCACTCACTGTACCAATTGGATCTCTATACCAAAATGTGGCTCCACCGGCAAAGTCTCGATGAATATCGTGAAAAAGGCTAAAGACAGCCTTCCAATTCCCCGAGACAATGTGGTTATAACTTTTACTCATTTGTAAATTCTGTAGTTTTTCTGATAAAAAATGAAAATCCTCTGTTGATCTTACTCTCTTCTCTAGCTCTTCTAGGAAGTCATAATAAATTTCAACATCATATTCACTGAAATATGGTAATTCAATGGGCTTTAATGATGTGTCTATGTTATTAAATAGTGCCATTATTTTATTATTTTTCTCTTTATGATAAAAAAGAAACCATGGCGGGATCCCAAAGAAATCAGCTACATCCCTAATTCTTGGATAACTGACAGTCCGAAGGGATTTATTTATTCTTGATGGCCATCTAGATTCATCTTGGACAGCCTTACAAAGAAAACGTATTGACGAATCGATAGATTTCAATAAAGCAGCAATAAGCTCAAGGTCTACCCATTCTACATATGCTTTTTCAAACTCTTCGCGCCAAGTTGTATGATTTGTTTCATAATCCTCTATTTTAATCGACATGCTCGTTCCTCCAGTCATCGAAATTTGCGCCAATTTCAAGCAATGTTGCGCCATACGCTTATTAATATATTCCCTATAATACTATTAACGCAACAACCATAAAAAAGAGATTAGGATAAATAAAGAACTTGAATTCAATAAAATATCGAGTATCCAATATTTTATTGAATTTTTTCCTATAATATTGGATATAACTGGAGGTGTGATCAAAATAACTAATTGGATGGTGCTGTATGGAAAGCTATAACTCTATTGGAATCGCTACTATTACTTCTCGGGGAATTAGTTTTAATAGTTTGTATTACTCATGCAGTCGAGCTATTAGCGAACAATGGTATGAATATGCCAAACTTCATGGGGAAACTCAAATTATGGTCTTATATAACAATAGCGATCTATCAAAAATCTGGATTCAACTAGTCAACTCTAGATTTGAAATTGAGGAAACGGATGTTGCCTATCTTTTAGTTCGTGAAGAAGTGTGTAACTCAAAACTTGAGAGGTATTTTGAAAGTATTCAAAAGCTTAAATCAATAAGAGAAACAAAAAGAAAGGTGGAAAATAGATGAGTAAAAGGCAGAGGAAAACAACACAAACAGTGATTGATAAAAGAATTAAGGAAGGAAGAGGAAAAGGACATTTCACAGATTACAAACCATGGTTAACGATTCATGATGTACCCTCACAAGGAGTAGTAACTCGAATTTTAGGGTGGAAGAGTGGCCGATTGCATCACTATTTCTCGGAGCATTTTGAATTGGCACATCATTATCAAATGGAATGGGCTCTCAACTGCGCTGATATACGCGAACAATTTCCACTTTTACCGCTAGAAAAGACACTCTTTATCGCAGATAAATTAGGCATTAAACACCCTGTTGACCCGAAGACAAAGAACCCCATTGTAATGACGACTGATATGTTGTTAAGCGTTCAAAAGCAAGATGACATTAGGTTTGTTGCACATACTATTAAACCAAAGTCTAAGTTAAATAAAAGGGTTTTGGAGAAGTTCGAGATAGAAAAAAGATTCTTTAAGGATTCAGGAATCGACTGGGCATTAATTACTGAGGCTCAAATAAACTATGAACTTGTCAAAAATGTTGAGTGGTTGCATTCAGCAAAAGGATTAGATGGCAATCAGATTTCAAAACAGCTTATTACAGAACTTGAACCAATGCTATATAAAGCCATTCAAAAGGAGGAAATGCCATTAGCTAAAACGACTTTGCAATATGATGAAAGTGAAGGACTAGATCAGGGAACCTGTATGTTTGTAGTACGTCATTTAATCGCAAATCGATTTTGGGGAGTTGATATGAATAAAATAATCGTTCCTACACTTCAGCCATTAAAAGTATATAAAAATAATGAGATAAATGGAGGGAGTGAGTATGAATAAAAAAGTTAGCTTTAATGGTGAAAAAGGATGCGTGATTGTGTCAGATACCGAGGCTTTGAAGGGGCCAAGACAAGCATTTGAAATTGACGTTATTTTGGCAGATGTATATTTAGATAGATCGGATTCAGCTAAGTATTTTATCGGAAGACCTGTCATATGCAACGTCGTTGATAAATGTAGCGGAAAGATAGTCGATCTAGAAGTACGTTTGTGAATTGGATAATTAAAAGACAAAATAAAGCTGGAGGAAGTAACTTTGGATTTTTTTATTAATAATTTATTCGATAGACGCGATGGCGAGGCCAAACTAATCGATTGTGAAAGAATACTCTGGATGAATCGTGATAAGGATCTAGTCGTGACAATCTCAATTCTAGATAAGAAAGGCCTACCTGTTCTGAAAAGCCTTTCCGCAATGGAGTTAGAAATAAAAAGTGGATTTCTACTTAAACGTGAATATGATCCTTATACAAAATTTATGATAACTGACGATAAGTTAACCACTAAAGAAATTCAAATTAGGGATCATGCATGGAGTTTAATTAGTGAAATGGTTGATATTGAACCTAATGTATATAATCCAACGGAAAGATATCAAATGATTAAGAAAGCATGTGATGAAACAGGTAAAGGGAAAAATAGCTTTTACAAATATCTTCACTATTATTGGACAGGAGGCAAAATGGTAAATGCCTTGCTTCCTCGATTTCGGAAATGCGGCAAGCCGGGTGGAAAGAAAAACCCAACTAAGAAGATGGGAAGACCTAGAGAAACGAAAAAGGCAATTAGTCCCGATATGGAGGGTATCGTAGTTAACGAGGGGATTCGAAAAATCTTCGATAAAGTTATTAGAGATATATATTTGAAGATTAACCGACGTGATTCTGTACGATTTACGTATGTCCAAATGCTTAAAAACCACTTTGCAATTGGAACAGAGATCAGAAATAAAGTGGAAATACCTATAATTCCACCTGAGTATAAAGTTCCAAGTATAACTCAGTTGCGCTATCATATTAAAACTCATTTTCCACGTGGTAAAAGGTTGGTTGCAAGGGAAGGGGAGGTAACTTTTAACCGTGATTTCCGGGCACTTCTTGGCTCGGAAACAAGAAAGGCATCAGGTCCGGGACAAATCTTTGAGATAGACGCTACTGTAGCTGATGTGTATCTAGTTAGCTCTGATGACCCAAATCAGATAATTGGAAGGCCAGTTGTTTACATTGTCGTTGATGTGTGGAGTCATATGATTGTTGGATTTTACGTTGGTTTAGAAGGGCCCTCTTGGCAAGGCATGATGATGGCTCTTGAGAATACAGCAGTCAATAAGGTGGAGTTTTGTGCCCAGTACGATATTCCCATTCAACCAGAAGATTGGCCATGCCATCACATGCCTGAAAACTTTTATGCTGATCGCGGAGAAATGGAGAGTAAGAACGCAGACTCATTGGCCAAAGCACTCGGCATTAAGCTGAAAAATGCACCTCCATACCGTGCTGACTTAAAGGGGATTGTTGAGCAACAGTTTAGGACATTGAATCTAACGCTGCAACCTTGGATGCCAGGAGCAGTTAAGAAGGAATATATAAAACGAGGAGGCCCCGATTATGTATTGGATGCGAAGTTAACACTTAAAGATTTTACAACCATGTTCATCGAGAGAATCCTTTATCGAAATAACTCTCATTATATGGAGCATTATCCACTAGATAAAGCAGAAGCAAAAGATAACGTTAAACCGATAGCTCGTGAACTTTGGAACTGGGGTGTGGCGCATAATCACTTTCTAAAGGAAGTACATCCAGACATTGTAAGGCTAAATGTTATGCCGGAGAAGAGTGTCACTGCAAGTCGGGAAGGAATCTATTTTGAGGGGATGTATTTTGGTAGTGAAGAACTTGTTCGACAAGGTTGGTTTATAAAAGGAAAGTCCATTAAAACGGTCATTTCTTATGACAGAAGATGCATGAATCATGTATATGTCAAAACGGATAATGGAAGAGGTTTTATTAAGTGCTTTTTGTTAGATAAGTCATCTAGATATCGAGATTTATCCCTTGAAGAAATTAAAGAATCACAGTACCAAGATAAATTAAGTCGGAGTATTTATCGTTCTAACGAATTGCAAGAAGAAGTTGCATTGAGTGCTAAACTCGAAGCAATTGTAGATAAGGCAACAAAACGAATGGAAGAGCAAATAGATACTACCTTGACCAAAACAGAGAGAAAATCCGACATTCGTAAAAATCGAGCACAGGAAAGAGATGAAATTCGAAAATCTCAGTCCTATGAATTGGGCAAGCTTCAAAATAGTGTAGAGGAACAAGAAGTTAATGTAACTTCAATTGATACATATCGACCAAAATCAAAGTTACAACTATTAGCAAGTATTAAGGAGGAGCGAATTCATGGCTAGAAAGCTTATTATGGAAAATAAGTATCAGTATATCCCCAGCTTAGTAGGTGAACAAGTAGAGGCAGTATACGCTGAACAGGTAATTGGAGGTTACAAAGATAACCCATTTATTGAATCATTGCCTCCTATCTTTGAGGATCATCAGGTCATTTCCAAAATTGCGAAATACCCCGATTATAACGAAGAACAGCGAAAGCTGGGGAAACAAACAAGACTACATTTGGTTCAACAGATTTCCGACTACGTAGAGCCACTGCAGTCACATATACTCATTGAGCAGAGGTTATCAAGACTAATTCGGCATGGATATAAGGCTAGAAACCCACTGGCTCGGGAGTCAATTCGTCAATTTCATATTGGCTTTGATGAGATCCTTGATGCTGGTGTAGACTCATCTGGTTTAAATATAGCTGGAGTAAGGTCCACTGCTGCCGGCTTTGCCATTCTTGGAGTTAGTGGACAAGGAAAGACTACGGCGATAGAGAGCTCTTTATTGCTATATCCTCAAGTGATCCATCATGTGGAATACAAAGGAAAACCTTTTATTAGGAAACAGATCGTGTGGTTAAAACTTAATTGTCCATTTGATGGTTCGCTTAAAGGGCTATGTTTTAACTTTTTGCAAGCAATCGATTCCCATTTGGGGACTAATTATTTTCAGAAGTTTGCCTCTAAAGGAGCATCAGTAGATATGCTCATTCCAATTATGGCTCATCTTGCAACCCTTCATGGACTTGGCGTCTTAGTTATAGATGAAATTCAAAATTTGAGTTTTATGAAAAGCGGCGGTGCCGAAAGAATGTTGAATTATTTTACACAACTGATCAATACAATTGGTGTTCCGGTTGTCTTGATAGGGACTTTTAAGGCGATGCGACTTCTTTCAGGATCGTTTAGTCAGGCACGGAGGAGTACGGGGCAGGGTGATTTAATTATGGATCGCTTAACAGAGGGAGACGACTGGAACTATTTCTTAAATGCCTTATGGAGATATCAATGGACAGCAAGAAATTCTCCACTGTCGGAACCGATAAAAAAAACAATATACGACCTCTCCCAAGGAATCGTTGATATAGCCGTTAAACTATACATGCTTGCTCAGTGGGAAGCAATGGAGGAAGTGGATCCGAAGGATGAGAAGATTACAGTAGGACTCCTAAAGTCTGTTGCCAAGAGACATATGCAGTTAGTACAGCCGTTATTAAAAATATTGAGAAGAAACGATCCAGCCCTCTTATCCTTAGTGGATGATCTATATCCAGAATGGAATGTTCTAGATCAGTATCTCAAAAAATCATCTGAAAAAGTAAATATTCAAGGTGAGATCCGAACGAAAATAATGCGTGATGACAAAATTGAACAGGATCAGGAAAAGTATATTGAGCTTGTAAAGACAGCCATAGATTTCGGTGCCACTTCTACTTCAGCAGAACAAATAGCACAGCGAATCTTACAATCGAATGAAGTAGAAAAAGATTTTGTAGAGCTTAGGAAGCAAGTAGTTGAAGAGGTCTATTTAAGTGCTGCGACTGAAGATATTAAGCGCCCTGCAGATAATACTGTCAGTAGTAAAAAGAACTCAAATGTATCAACAGCAAAGAGGAAGCAGAAGGAAGAGGGAATTTTAGAAATAGATGATTTAAGGAATGCTGCACGAGGAACGGATAAGGGAAGTGAAGCCATTTATGAAAAATTGGTCGAAATGGGGAGTATTCCGTCAAACGATGATATCTCCAGACTGATAATTTAATTTGGTGAAAATAGTACTAAACTGCATAGGGAAAAGTGCTAGCGATTGAAGCGTAATTGAGTATTAATTGAGAGGATGATGATTCTATTGCTAGCTCATTTCCCTACTTTATATAATGACGAATTGTTATATAGTGGTATTGCTCGTTATCACCAAATTTCTGGTAATAGGACTCAGAAACAGACTATTGAAGACTTGTTCGGAGATCGACTTGTGTGTGCAACTGTTGATTTGCCAAGTCATTTAGATAAACTAACAGATCGGATTAATGGTGGCTATTCAGTAAGGCACCTGATCCAATACCATACGTTACTTCCGTACTACTCAACTTTCTTTCACAAAGAAAAAGTTAATGAAGCAAGAGCGCTGATGGCCCAGGGAGCTTCATCGGGAGTAGTACATTCAAAATTAGGTCTCCCTGCGAGTCTTATTAAGTCTCCAGCTCAGCTGAAGTTTTGTCCGCAATGTTATAACGAAGATCTTGAGATAGGTGAGCCTTACTGGCACCGTTCTCATCAATTACCCGGTGTTGTTTTTTGTGATGTTCATAAAAGACAACTAATCAAAAGCGATGTGACTTATTCTACACGTGATCACAAATTTGCATTTATACCGCTTTCTGAACTTAATACAGAACAATATCAGATTGAGGAGATTAACTCAGGATGGGTAGAGCATCTCCAGTTCATTGCTGAACAATCGGCGTTAATTCTGAACTCATCTCTCGGACAAAAAATACCCAACTACACGCCTGCTTTGCAAGAGAAGGGGTATTTGACTGGCGGGGGGAGAGTTCGTTTCGATCGGCTTATTAGGGATTTTCAAGATTACTTTGGTGATGGGTTACTGCAATTTCTCCATTGCCCCATTAAATTGAAAAGTAGTGATTCATGGCTGCATAAAGCAGTAAGGGGGAATAAAGAGCTAACCCAGCCCCTCAGACACTTGATACTAAGTAGATACCTTAACCAATTATGTGAATCAAATAGAAATTATACGAGCACTTACCCATTTGGTGAAGGGCCGTGGCCATGTCTTAACAAGGCTGCCGCTCACTTTGAAGCAGCTGTCATTGAACAATGCCAAGTTACCCGATGTTCCAAAACCGGGTTGCCGGTCGGGTTTTTCTCGTGTTCGTGTGGGTTCGTCTATTCACGTAGGGGGCCTGATAAAGGCACAGAGGACAGATACAGAGTAGGTAGGATTAAATATTTTGGTAAGGCATGGTACACCAAGCTAATTGAACTGAATGACAGCGACAAATCGTTGCGTGCAAAAGCTGCAACATTGGGTGTAGATCCTGGAACAGTGAAGAATCAAACGTCTTTCTTAACGAACAAATGTGAAACCAAAGTGAAATATCTCAGTGCTGGAGGTATCTCTCCAAAGAAAAATAGAGAGAAGAAACTACGGGGGAGCACTTTTGGCAGAACTAATTGGGAAGAGAGAGATGCATTGTTATCCCCTGAAGTAGTAAACGCCATTGTAAAAATTAAATCCAAGAACAAGCCACTTCGAATTTCCAAGAGTTCAATAGTAAGAAACATTGCCGCGGATAAATTGTTATTTAAGATCACAGATAAAAATCTTGAGAAACTACCCAATACGAAAAAACTTATTCAATCATCGAGCGAGTCCACAGAAGAATACCAAGTGAGAAGGCTTGTCTTGGCGGCTAATAAACTGCAATGTACGGAGATGAAGGTCTTAGGTTGGAGGCTATTAAAAGTGGCTGGGTTAAACTACCCCTTAAATAAAGCCGTGTTAAAAAAATGAATGAATTAATCAACTGAGACCGAACCGTCCTATAGAAGAGGGGTGTTAAATGCTTAACCTAGGATTTTTCCCAACTCCATATCCAAATGAAGATTTTAGAAGTGTGGTTTATCGGTATCATTATTATGAAAATGGTACAGTTTACTCCAAAACAATTCAGCAATTATTTGGCCTAAACACATTTAAAATTAGGCACCTCCCACGAAATCTTGGCTTTTTGGGTCAAAGAGTACCGCGGCAGGTAAAAATAGCAGATATTTTACTAAAGACAACCTTACTTCGGCTTTTTCAACTATTTACTACGAAGCATCAAAGTAATGAAATTATTAAAGATATTCTTTATGGCGATGAAGGTAAAACCTCGTTAGCCGGGGTTTTATCTGGGAGTTCAGAAAAGGGGACGATTAGTGAGAACATTAGTTATTGCCTAGAATGTTTGAATGATGATTATAAAACTTATGGTGAATGCTTCGTTCATAAATATCATCAGGTCCAATATATTAATGTTTGTTACAAACATAATCTATATCTTATTTCGAGGTGCCCGACATGTGATGAGGTTCTCTCAAGATCAATTGGGGATAGTCTCCTGTGTAAACCAGAGTGTCCCAATGGCCATTTATTATCTGATGTTGATTTGTATCAGACAGATACTTTAGGACAGTTAAAGTATGGATTAATTAGGGATATTATTTATCTTACTGAAAATGACGTAGATATAAATGCAGTTGAGATGTCACAGAGGTTCCTTGCTTGTTTAGGGGAACGAGGGTATATACACTCGTCGGGAATTGTGTATAAGACCCAGCTCTTACATGATTTCTTTGAATATTACTCTGAGAGTATATTGATAGGGTTTGGTCAAAAAAAGAATAAACTATATGCCCGTAGAACAATAAAGAGGCTATTTAATCCAGAATATATGAACTCACATATATTATTTTATATATTATTAATGAGGTTTCTTGAAGGATCCGTAGAGAAATTTCTAAATACTAACTACTCATTCGCGTTAGAATTGCCATTTGAGTCAGGACCATGGGAGTGCCGAAACCCAAACTGTAGTTGTTATCCCAAGAAAACGATAAAATCCTATAAAATGATACAAAGAGGAGGGTATATTTCTGGAGAATTCGAATGTAAAGAATGTGGTTATACCTACATACGAAAAAAGCGATTTAAGAATAATGAACAAGACGAAACCTTATTCATTGTGACAATAGGGTTTGAATTACATGATCAAATACAAGGGTTGTTTAATGTTGGATGGAATACTAGAGAAATATCAAAACAATTAAATATTTCAGAAACAACTGTAGCCAAATATTCTCCAAGAAAATCGAAAGTGATAAAGTCGGTTAGAACAGATATTTGCGAGGATGAAATACTAAAAGGTTTGAAAGAAGTAAGTGCTACTGTAGATGAACTCAAACGCATTCGAATTAGAGAAGTCTTCAGACATTTATTACATGAGAGGAGCACACTAAGTAGGACAGATTTAAAGAAGTTACATCCGGTTCAATATAATTGGCTATCGAAGTATGACAAAGCTTGGTTTGAGAAAAATATGACCCCTGCATGTAAGGGGGGGAGTAGAGAACTAGATCTTGGTTTAATCGATCTTGAAATAAGTAATCATATAAAAAGTATTTCAAAGCAAATCTTTCATGAAAACCCTGTGAAACAAATAAAACCTTATACTATACTGGCACGCTTGTCGAAAAAGGATATTGGTAGATATGGACAATACAAATCTTCATTACCCTTATCCCAAAATGCTTTAAGTGAATGTGCTGAACAGAAGATAGATTATTTAATTCGCATTTTACCGAAGATGGTTGAGTTTTTGAAAGGAAATCGGTATCAAGAAATTACTTTTGACAGCCTCAAAATCAGAAGAGGATACAGGCATTGTACTAGCGAGGAGCGGCTTAAAATAGAAGCAGCGTTAAGGCAATGTATTGAAAAAATATAATAAGCTGGTAGTGTTAAGAACACAGTTAACATTTACCCATAACAAAAGAGGTGTTATAACAAGTTGCGGAGATTGAGGAACAATACCGGCTTCGTCACTTGGCAGCTTTTAGAATCATTATGGATATGATGAATTTACACAGAACACAATTTTATCCTATCGAAGATTCTATAGGGGTATATTTATATGCATAATGTATTTACTGCAAATAGTAGAGATTCAGAACGTATAAAATCAAAAGGGGGACTGTACCCCTTTTTTGTCGTTTAGCAGATTAAAATAAAGGAAAATACTGTCGATTTTTATCAATTATAGTATAATAGAACTAATAGAAAATAATACCAGTAACCATGTATCAGCAGTTAACCTAGGGCTACAGCTAAGGTTTGATTTTTTAAATATGAAGTGACAACGATGGTTTAGTGAAGGAGATTAAGAATGTAATTGTGTTAATGAATAGAGTGTAATTATAAATAATTTAGTTTCTAAATTTTTTAATTTGCTCTAAATTACGAAAGAATATATTTCTAAGGAGATATTTTGATGATTAAAATTGAGAAAATTAATATACGGAATTACAGAAAATTTCGTAATGAAGATATATATTTGGATAGAACTTTGACAGCGATAGCAGGTTCAAATAATGCAGGTAAAACATCAATTGTTGAGTTAATGTCTAGCATTCTTTTGTCAAGTCGAAAGGATTCTGTGACAATAGACGATATGAACTATAACGCTCGCAAAGAAGATTTAGAAAAATTGCAAAGTATTAGTAGTGACTCCAGTTTGACTGATGATGAGAAAGTAGAGAAATTGCAAGCAATTCGTAATACTCTAAATAAAATAACGGTTTGTATAAGTATTCAATATGATGAAAATGATGATTTGAAATTATTTTCTGATTATGTTTCGGAATTTGATGTGCTGAAACGAAACTACTATTTTGTTGTAGAGTATGGATATAAAAAATGCAAGGAGAAGGATATTTTAGACATTGTCGAAAAAAAACAAGACATAATGGAGCTGTTTTCATCGTTAGAATCAAGCATATTCTATTGCGATGAGAATGCGAAAGATAGAATTTCGATAAATAACAAAGAAGATTTCTATAAATTATTTAATTATCACTGTGTTTATGCTTTAAGAAAATTATCAGATACTTCTGAAGAAAAACAGAGTTTTTTAAGTAAACATTTACTTAAAACTGTGAGAAATGATACGAAGTGGAAGATCGGTCTTGATGAATTAATTAAGGATCTAAATGAGCTATTAATTGAAAAAAAATTATCTAGTAAAATTGATGAAATAACCATAAACACATTAAAGCAAACGTTAGATGATTTTTCAAAAACAAATGGTGGAAAAACGGGAAAGTTGGGAATTGATTTTAAATTAGAGAACCAAGATATCGAAAAAGTATTGTTAGAATTCACCAAAATATACTTCGAACAAGATGGAGGGGGAAAGATAAAGGAGCAGAAACAGGGGCTAGGATACAGTAATCTTATATATTTATTACTAGAAACACAGATATTTAGAGAAAAGCTGGATAAAGAAAAGGTGAATTTATTAGTGTTTGAGGAGCCGGAAGCTCACTTGCACCCACAAATGGAGAATGTATTTATACAGTACTTAAATCGTATGAATGCAACAGATCAAAATCTAGCTAATGCAGAGCAAATAAATGATAAATTTCTAACGATAAGTCCATTAGAAACTTATGAGACGAATAGCATACTTGAAGCAGCAGCAGCATCTTCGGGTGAGCTTGAAAGCGAAGACGTAACACTTTTTCAAATGTTCATAACGACGCATTCCAGTGAAATGACCAAGTCGATTAAGTTACCCGGCATACGAGTATTAAGACCTGACAGTCATGTGGAAACCAATGTATACGATCTTCAGCAATTTTTGACAAATTTAAATCCTGACGAAAAAAAATTCTACAGTAAATTTTTTCAATTTAATATGATCGAAATGGTGTTTGCAGATAAACTGATTTTGTTTGAAGGTGATGCGGAAAGGCTTTTGTTAAAGTATCTTATGTCTAATGATCAGAGGTATAAGAGCCTTTCCACTCAATACATATCATTCATTCAGGTTGGTGGAGCCTATGCTCACAATTACTTGAAATTGATTAATTTTTTGAAAATTAAAACATTAATACTTAGCGATATAGATTACGTTTGTGATACAACGGACTTTCACGAAAATATTAACCTTTTAATAAAAGAAGTACTCGGGAGCAATACTACAAACCAAGCTATTGAAAAAATAACTGGAAAAAAGAAAGTGAAAGATATTATCAAATCTCAAATAAAAAACAAAGGTGTATATCCTGGGAATGAATTAGTGTGTTTAAAATTTCAAACAAATAAAGATGGGTATGCGCGTACATTAGAAGATGCAATCTTAAAAAGCTTGTTAGATATAAGGACAGTTTTTTGTAAGATATCAAAAGAAGATTTTAATTTATATATTGACCAATACCATTTGCAAATGTCAGGTCCAAAAAAGGCAGAAACATCTCTAAGAGATCGCGTAGATAAGTTACAACAAAAAACGGATTTTATGTACTCACTGATTGAGCATGATCAGATAAAAAATTCAGTACCTGTTTATATAAAGGAGGGATTAGAGTGGCTGCAGGGATAAGTTTTACGGAACCTTTTACATTAGTCAATGCTCCTGCTGGCAGCGGGAAAACGACTGCTATTTCTAATAGTATAAAGAAATTACTTAGGTCTTCAAACAAGAAAATTTTGTGTATCACCTATACGAATAGAGCAACAGAACAATTAATATTGAAGATTGATGATGAGCGTGTAGACATTAGTACTATTCATTCTTTTATTTCTAGTATGATGACGCCTTTATTTGAGAAAAAAAAGATTGTGAATTATTATTATGATATTTTTGGTGAAAAAATAGAACGTATTCTAAATAGTCAAGAACCACAAGATATAGAACGACTTGAAAAATATAGAGCGCGAAAAGAAATTAGTATTGAAACAAAGATAACTAAAGAGATATTAATTGAAAATACAAATAATATATACTACGGGGAAACACAATTTTCTTCTTTATTATATGGGCGTTTATCACATGATGATTTATTATTATTTTCAAAAGAAGTTTTTTGTGAATTTCCAAAAATAAATAAGATTATATCGCAAAAATATTCCCACGTTTTTATTGATGAATATCAGGATACAAGATCTGAAATTCTAGAGTTATTTTATAATGCTACACTTAGTACATCAACAAAATTGGTGCTGCTGGGTGATGAAATGCAACAAATCTATAATGACAGAGTTGAGGGATTTCAAAAGGTGCTAGATGATGTATTTCACAAGGATAATAGTTTAAATACCAATTGGCGCTCGCAAGAACACATTGTAACTGTTTTAAATAATTTATACTTTGACGCTGTCTATAAACAAGAAAACATAAAAAAAGGTGACGAAAAACCAAAACTTCATATTGTTAAAGATATGAATGAAATTGAGATCCAAGACGATGTTTTGCAGTTGGTATTGTACAATAGTGAATTATTTGACCAAATTGGTGCTAGGGAGTTGTACAGAGCTTTTAATGAAAAATATCAACAATTTGACAAATATAGTCCTAAACAGATTTTGACTGATATAACGATGGAAAATCCAGATGAATTAATGATCATATTAATTTTTATTACCGATATAGTTGAATTTTTTAATCAGAATAAGTATGGGGAATTAATTAAGAGAGTAACACAATTTAGATATGCGAATGACAAAATGTGGAAAATAAATAAGCACTCGGATAAGCTGAAGATACACACGCACCTGATTAGTTTAAGCAACATAATGAAAGAAGAAATAAGTCTTGAAGATTTGTTGAATTATTTACGCGATAATGAATTTATTAATGTTTTTCATATTGATGAGATAATGAATAATATAAATGAAAATGACAAATTTAAAGAAAAAATTTACAATGTGAAATATGTGGAATTTAAGAATTGCTACAATGAATGCAATAAACAATCCATTTCTACGCAGCACGCGGTTAAGGGAGAAGGGCATAATGCAATTGCATTAAAAATCTCAGACGGCTCAAATCCTAATGTGCAAATGTATTTGTTTCTGGAAATATGGTCTAGAGGCCTATTCAATTATCAAGAATTAAAGAAGATGAACGGTGAAATGAAAATTATAAAAGAAGAGTATAGTAACTTAATTGGTGTAAAATTATCAAGTTCGAATATCAATAATACAATATATCAAGCTGAACTGAATAATATAAATAAATTTATTGATGATATTGTTAATACGCTTCAAAAGCAACAATGTTTATATGAATCTTTATTGAAGAAAGTTTTTGAGACTTATATGAATAATTGCAATGTTACTAATTTTAAGAAGTGCTTAGTATTAATAAATAAACTCGAAGGTATTATATTGGCGTACAAATTATTCTATGTTGGATGCTCTCGTGCAAAGGATAAGTTGGATGTATATATTTCCGTTGATAAAATAAAAGATTTTGAGGCTGATTTTAAAACTAAAATGGAGTCTGTTGGTTTTTTAATTGAGCATTTTGCATAGTATTTTATCTAATTAAAAACAACAAGCATATATCCGTACTATATATGGTAAGCGGGCCTGGCAATAATTTTGTGCTTCCCCAAACTCTTCAAAACGATTCAATTCCACCGTGCTTAAGAGTTCAAGCAATAAGGTGTTAAGGGCTTGCTATGATAATTATAACAGTTACGGAAAAATGAGAATCCTACGATTAAGCTGCAGAAGAAGTGGGGGGGCGTTATCCAGTACTATGACGATCTTTCCTTGCCTTGTGGAAACGTTCTCATTACGCTTTGAAGGAAGGATAGGAATGTCACTGCATCAACCTGTTCATCTTCTTTCCAAAGAATGTGACCTGTCGCATAATTCAGAACCGCTAGTAGCTTAACGCCACGATGTTTGCCTGTTGTCTGGATGATGCGTTGTTCTTGTTGTTCCTTCGTGAGTCGCTCCGCGGCTCCGGTTGAGTAGTTCATTTGCAGTCCGGCTACACCAGCCTTGCAATAAGAACGCAGGATATTTAAAAACGGTTCTTTTCGTTCTGCCAATGATCTTGGAATCTTTAGAGGATTCGTGCCTTTCATATACAGAAATATAGCGGGGTACCGCTCGAACATGCGCCGATCTTTCTCTTTTTTCATCAAGGTTTCAATCTCAATACGTGTTTGTGTCGTTTCCCTGGTTTCACCGTCACTTTTAGGTAAGTTTCTTTAATTCGACGGTGTGGAAATGAATTCCTTTAGTTCAACTTATATAGTTTAAATGAGATCCCCTATTTGAATATATCGCAAGAAAAAAATGATCAAAAAAAGACTAAGAGGAGAGCATTTATGAACAGCAAGCAAAAGGAAGATTTTCACGATAGAATAAAAATTGGTGCGAGGGTGTTGGGAAGAGACCAAGTTCCTATACTGCTTCCGAGTTATGAGAAGTTGCATGAGCAGGTAAAGGGCTTCCGAAAGCAAGCCGCTGGCTTGGAACGATGGGATGAGACTAGTTGGCTTCATAAATACAAAAGGGATTTTCGTTCTAATTTCGACAACGTCATATCCATTCTTGGTGAAAGAGGTTCCGGTAAAACTTCCGTGTTATTAACCTTTAAATATTTTCATACCAAGCAATTTTCGGAGCAAGATATCGTTCTCCCCCTCATTGTTCCAGATCAGATGAGTGGGGCTAGCGATACGTTAGGATGGGTACTTGGGTTCCTCCACGGTGAAATGAAGGAGATTGAACGTATCTATCATTCAGAACAGGAACGAACCAATCAGTGGCGGCAAGATGCTTATTGTGGGAAAGGTGCCAAGAGTCAACTGGAAAAAAAATATAAAGAATTACAGAAGGCATACTTGCTTAGACAAGATAGTTATGCGGCTATAATCCGTAAAAGAGACGAAGGCGTGCAAGAGCATATTAGCGATAATGAGAAGATAGTAAATTCCGATCAGAATTTGATCGACCATTTCCACGATTTTATAGATATTCTAGTTAACTACAAAAAGATGATAATTAAAGACAAGAACCATGAACCTCTGATTCTGATCTTCTTTGATGATGTAGATATCAGTGCAAAGTATTGTATGGAAATACTAAACACCGTTCGGACCTTCTTTTCTCACCCTAATATTATAGTATTTGTATCAGGGGCATATAGTGTATTTATTGAATCGGTAACATTGAATATGTTGGACGAGGAAAAAGTTGATGCGCGAAAGTACGACACTGATTTTGTAGCCCATTGGGAAGAATCAAAAACAGCACTAGTCCGTAGGCTTGAACGAAGTCGTGAGTTTTTAAAGAAGGTTTTCCCACCTGCGTTTAGATATGATATGAAGAACACATTGTCGGATCAAGAAAAAGCCGATTTCAAGTATTATGTGAAAGAAGGGGAAGATCATGAGGATGCCCCTTCATTTATGAATTTGCTCTCCGGTATAACAGCGGAATGCAGCAACGAAACATGCATAGGTTCCATCTTTGACAAAGAAAAAATTCAGATTCCACAAGCGTATTTTCGTATTTTTGACTCAAATCCAAGAGGATTGATTAGTCCCTACTACTTTTTATATCTCCGGAGGGATAAGGTATGGTCAGGGTTAGATGTACAACAATTTTTAGATATTATTATTAATTCAAATAAAGAGCTAGCGGAATACAAAACCCGAATAAAAGATTTGATTAAGATTTACTTTAATAGGAATGGATTAGAATTAGAAACAGTAAGTACTTTCATCGATTATTCTAAATTGGAGGTCTACGAGCTTCCTAAAGCAAAGGAAGGAGAAGCATCGAATGTTAAGCGTGAATTTGAGATAGAAAATCATATGAAAAATGAAATTTCGATTTTGTTGCTCGCCGATTTGTTTGAAAAGCTGTTGAGGCTTTTTCATCCGAAATTTCAAGTTGCGGATCATGTTAAGACTAAGCCACTTGTATCTCTGTTAAATAATTTATACGGTCCTTCACTGTTCCCGTATATGAAAACAATGGAAGGAGTTCTTGGTTTTTATAATAATTTGTCAACTATTCTAAGTATGCTTGGAAGAAATAGGTCTTTATTCAATCCACAAGCAGATTCACATTACATAGAACGTCAATATCTTAAGGCAGTATCCAGAGATCAAGACGAGTATAAGACGTTACGCAAATTATACAGAGAAGATAAAGATTGGGTTACAAGTTTGGTGAAATATATAAGCTCGGTTGGACGTTCTGATGAAGAGATCATGAGACTGTTGGTTGATGAAGCTAGGGCTAAGGAAAAATTCTTGAATGATGTGCATTACCACAGTTTAATAATTAAGCTTGACAGAATCAACAGCCAAGAGGTGCAGCAACGGCTCGCGAGAAATCTAAAGGAAGGAAACATGAAGGTTGTAACCGATCATCAAGATCTTGACTTTGATGATATTCAGAACATTGTTTCCTATATTCACTTAGCTGAGAACCGTGCATTAATATCAGTGGAATTACATAACAAGGGTGAGATTTTGAAAGAAAAAGAACAAAACATTAGAGTTTTGGAGCAATCGAGATGGTTAAAAAGAAAGCAGAGCAGTGTGAAGAAAACAGGAGTAGATTTGGTTAGTATTATTGAAAATAAAATTCATGAATTAGAACGGAAAATAATGCAAATGAAACGAGAGGGAGAAGCAAGGTCTCTTATTAAAGAATACTTTCACGAAGATGAAGTAACTTTTGAGGGAGAAGATTTTGAAGCGATATATAATGGAATAGACTTTGAAAAGGATTTTATAAGTCGTTTGGATGAAGAGGAACTGCATTTTACTAGTTTTAATCCTGTATTAGTACTTAAAGAGTATGTTGACATTCATAGTGCCAAGCAATTGGTGAAGAAGGAAGAATTAGAATTTATAGGACTCTGCTATGACGAGGTTGATGAAAAGGATAATTTAACGCTACAGCAAAAAAAACTTGTGCGAGATTTCTTTGCCATGAGTAAGGAAAAGGTATTACTCGAACTACTACTCCCTAAAGGAAGAACGACAGGCGCAGAGAATTTGCAACAGTTGAAAAATGAACAAATAGAGCTTCGTAAAGAAATTAATATACTGAGGGCTGAAGATCTCCACATTCATGAACGAAATACGCAAATTATGGATAAACTGGTCCTTAATGATAAGCCATTGAGTGATGTTCTACGTGAGTGGGAAATGGAGAAATCGTCAAGACATAGACTTATATTAATGAAGGAATTAAATGTTAGATATATAAAGATCCAAAATCAATGGTTTAACAAATTCTATATTTCCTTAGTAAAGGAGCATGGATTTCAAAATTCAGCGGAAGCATTCGGAGGGCTAACCAATTTTCAAAGGAAAGCATTCTTGATAGCACTTGAGGAGTTACTCGAACAATTTGTAGGAAACCATAGAACCTATATTTTGAACCAACCTAAAGCTTTAGTTTCGTTATGGGAGGATCTTACCATAAGATCAGAGATCGAGGAGACTATAAATCTAATTCCATCCGTCAAAAACTACATCCTCGTTCGATATGCATTAGAAATGATTAGGATCGAAGAAGACGAGCAGGCGGACGGCAGTATCGGTTATTTTCGAAATTTAAAGCTGCAATTGAAACTAATGTCTAACAGCGGCTATAGCTCTTTCGATCTGCACTTGAAAAATATTTTGGGCAGTAAAAGAGAATGGGAGTAACCCATGTATAGAGAAAAGATGGATCTTCGCATCAAATTAGCGGTTTTACCCTTCGTAGATATGCACTTTTATTATAGGGATTTTATAGGTGAATTAGGAAGGCAACGCTCAACTTCGGATTATAGGAGTTATTTAGATAATACTTTTCTAAAAGAATTACTGCCAGTTCTACACCAGACGGAACGCATTAACCATCTTGATGAAGTGGGAATGCTGGTTGAAAAGTATTATCCACATCGGATGATGAATGAATGTACGTATTTTGGAGAATGTCCTGAGAAATTTTATTTGGAACGGCTGAAGGAATTAAGCAGACTGTTACTGACTCATCGCAATGGTAAGATAGCACTTAAATACTGGGATAATACGGATGAGAAGAAGAATGAGAATTCTATCTTCTCTGCTTATAGAGGCATCTATAAAGTGGCACTATGGAACTCTTTAAATAGGATGATCTGTACAGATTTGCTCGTTATGGTCTATCTGATCTCGAATGGGATGAAAGATGAATACGTTCTTCGCTCTTATCATTCTCTTGTTTATATGCCAGATACCCAGCTTGATCAACTCCTGAACGAGGGTGTGGCGGAGACACATCTACATCTATCTGCAAGTGGTCAGTTTCAATTAAATTGGCAGGCCATGATGTCGCCCACACCGAAGACCAGGGACATCGTTGCAGTAAAAAGTCATACCTTCATAGACGCATTGACGGGTAAACAATCTGATCCTCGGGTGTATACGTTAGTGGCAGCGATTTTACGACTTGTTCTAGCTGCCTATCTGCAGAGCATTCAAGGGAAGATCATAAAAGGTAATCTTTCCATTAGCTATTTCCTGGAGGCAACTTTAAAAAGTAACAGCGACAAGTATGATACCCCAGAGCGAGAACTTTATCGGCTCATAAGAGAGATTCTTAACGGGGAGGATCTTGTCGCAAAAGGCTATAATTCGGACAATTTATATCATCTTTATGAGGATGTTAAGGTACTGGTTTTTACCGTAGAGTTGTCCGATCATCATAAAGAAGCAACTTGGGCACAACGTATGACCGATAGGGATAGTTTGAGCCGGATTTTCGGGACGGGTATAACGTACACTTCTCCCGAGAATGTGTTTATGTTCAGAGCGGTTCGATATATGTCTGAGCAGTTAGAGCATGACATGCTGGATTCCACGTTTGCCAAATTGTTTTGGCAATATATCCGCATAAAAAATGAACAGTTTACCCGTGCTGTACAGCGTAATCATATTCGAGGACTACCGTACTTTCGTGATTATTTCGAGAAATCAACAGCACAATCGCTTGCTCAAGATGATGTTCAGCACTGGGGGTTCCTGCTTCATCATCAACTGCAGAATCCCCATATTAAAAAGTTGGAGGTTCGAATAGCACCACCCCAAGGCAATAATGTCTCGGTACTTAAGAAATCTCTTGCGCTGAAACTATTGAATATAATGAAGGCCTATAGAGAAATCCTAGTCGAATTTGAAGAGATTACTCCAAATCGTCTGGCACCATTATTGGGTATTGTATTGCATTTTATTAAGATGCCGGATATGCAACGACAAGAGAAGTGTTGGTTCGATTATAACGAGAATGAGCGCAATGATGAAAAACTCAATTATAAGAACAAGCAGATTGAATACAAAAAACAAATGGAAGCCATTAGGGATTTGCGGGAGAGAATATCAGGACTTGGGGAATACATCGTAGGAATTGATGCAGCAAATCTGGAAACATATGTAGAGCCCTGGGTATTTGCCCCTGTCTTTCAGCAAGCCCGCAACAGTGATACACATAAACTTGTTTATCCTGATTATCCGCACAAGAGTATTGGGAATCTAGGGTTGACCTATCACGTTGGCGAGGACTTTAGGCATATGCTCACGGGTATTCGACATCTAGACGAGGTTATCGAGCACTTTCAATTTCGAGCAGGTGACCGTATTGGTCATGGTATGGTATTAGGAGTAAATGTTTCCAAGTGGGCTACCCGTAATAGGGTTGTGGTTTTGCCTCGTATAGAGATGTTTGAAAATCTGTTATGGATCTGGGGGATGTGCAGGGACGGGAATCCGCTCGTCGATTTAGATTCTGCCAATTTGGAGAATAGAATCATGAAGATAGCGGAAGCGATCTATATCTCAATCAACGGCATAACCGTCTATTCTCTTTGGAAGTCTTATCAGAGTAAGTTTCAGGAAATAGGAACCCTTCTATCTTGTATTGAAAAGAATACAATAGAGGAGTGGTTTGATGAGCAGGGCAAACAGGAAATGAGGTGGACAGCAGAAAAGCTAAAATCTACCTATCACTGTAATTGTTACTTAGCTAGAATGAGAGAGCCGATTGAGATAGAAATTACCCGGGAAGAAGAGTTGATGATCCAGCAGATGCAGCAGGTCGTACAGCAAAAAGTCAGCAAAGAGGGAATTGTAATCGAAACTAATCCAACTTCGAATACAGCGATCGGGGAAATTGAAAATATATTTGAGCATTATATCCACAATTTAAACAGAAGAGGACTCCCTTCCGAGCAGCTAGTGGAAAGAGGGATTATGGTCTCAATTAATACCGATGACCCAGTTGTATTTAATACAAACATTGATAATGAGTTTGCTGTTATATTTCACTCTCTCCAGGACAAAGGATATGCTCGTGAGGATATCTTACATTGGATTGACCATGTCAGAAAAACGGGGTTAACAAGTAGCTTCATTAGGAATCGACAAGTTTCTTTATCCGAGCTAGTGAGTGAAGTGGGAGAATTAATTAAAGAAATGTCAGACTACCTTTACGGTTGATATGCCTCATACTGCCATATATAATTTTAATTGGTTCTAGGTGAATACACATGTGTGTAGTTCACAACATTCTTTCTATGGTATTTTTTGGTGGTTCACGACTTTCCTTTTTTTACATTTATCACGTGCCGCGGCAAATCCAGTAAAATCAACAAAATTGGTTCACGACTTTTATATCACCTGACACTTTTTTTGAAAGAAACAAATAAAGTATTTTCTTAGTGCTCAGGTTAAGATAAGTCCCCTGTTTAAGCACTACATGCTACTCGCGTACGTCCTTTAATAGGTAATTGGAAATGGAATGTAATGAGGAGGACGTAGCCCAAGCGAAGGCGAGGGAGCGTTCTTTTTATTAAACTACCCTGAAAATCAAATGCACTGAGTAGCTAAAAATTGCAGCACGAAACTAAGCCCGGCTAGTGTGTTTTTTTTTAGCTGCGCCTACATTCTAATATGGGGTGGTGGTGTCATGATGCAGCGGGGTTGGATATTGTAACAGTAAAGCCCAAGTTTTCGAGCCTTCGCACAGATTGTTTAACGATCATCTCTTGCTGCCTCGTCTCAAAATAATTGGAACCCAAGTCACGGTAATTCTCGCCACGCGTAAGCAGGTAATAAGCGATCGTCATCATCGAATGGGCAACCGCGATGGCCGCACGTTGCCTTCCCTTACGGGCTGCAATACGTCGGTATTGGGCACCAAGATAGTTGTCCGACCCTCGTATGGATTGGGCCGCTTCTGTGAGAGCTGCTCGGAGATACTTGTTCCCCTTACGAGTCTTGGAAGGCTTGCGTTTACCGGCACTTTCATTATGTCCGGGAACAAGTCCGATCCATGAGCAAAGGTAAGCTGCACTTGGGAATCGGGCGCCTACATCCGTTCCGATTTCAGCAAGGATTTGTTCAGCGGTGCGACGAGCGATCCCAGGGATGGTGTCCAGTCGATCCAACTGCTCCTGAAAAGGGTCTAGCCGTTTGGCTACCTCCGTATCCAGATCCACGATTTGTTCATTAAGAAAATCGATGTGAGTCAGCATCGCTTTTAACATGAGACGTTGATGGGCGCTCATGTTACCGCGAAGCGCTAATTCCAATTCTTCTTTCTTGCGCTTCAAGGTTCGACGTGCGAAGCCGGCAAGCTTTTCCGGGTCGGTTTCACCCTCGACCATGGCTTCCAACATATCCCGACTGGAAAGCCCCATGATGTCGGACACGACGGAAGCGAGCTTAATGTTGGCGCCCTCGAGCACTTTCTGAATGCGGTTATGCTCACGAGCACGTTCCTGAATTAAACTTCGGCGATACCGAACCAATTCCCGCAGTTCACGCTGAATGCGATCTGGAATGTAACTGGCTTTGAGGAGCCCATGGCGCAAAAGATCGCAGATCCATTCGGCGTCTTTCACATCCGTCTTACGACCGGGGACGGCTTTCATGTGCTGAGCATTGACGACAAGAAATTCGATATCCTCGGCCTCGAGCAGGTTGACGATTGGCTTCCAGAAAACACCTGTACTTTCCATAGCCACATGGCTACAACCACGCGCGTTGATCCAGTCGATTAGCTCCATCAGGTAAACCGTGTGAGTACGAAACGTTTTAATCTCCTTTCCGTCCGGTGTAACGATACAGGCCGTGATGGACTTCTTGTGAACATCAAGTCCGCATGCTCGTTCAATGAGTACTTCCATTAAAAGTCACCTTTCTACGGCAATGAAATTGCGGGCTGGTGCAACAACCAAATGGGTTATTCTACCCTACGTGCTACCCCTAAAGGGTGCGACAGTCCGTGGTGCACCGTGGTCGTCGGAGTCAGACTAACGGATGGGTTCGCGACACCATAGCTGAACGACCTTCCTCGCCAGCCGTAAGAAGTATATCGTCGAAAACGAGCCCCATTTTCATCATCTGTGGTGCCACGAAGCGCGGCATGGGGGGCTAACGGGATAGTTGAATAACACACATTAATAAGCAGGCGCTGATGCCTGCTTATTCTATTAATCAAAGTAACTTCATATGGGTCTTTTGCAAAATGAATACTTTGAGAAATAAGTAACAAGGGATAACATGTTTTGTTGTAAAATAGAGGAAAGATATGGAATGGCATCAACTAAATATGATAGTATACAATTAATATAATTCCGAAAAGAGTGGTAAGGATGAAATCATATATCAATTGGAGGTCTACGATCACCATCTACAAAAAAGTGATGAAAGGAGCGTGATAAATTAAAAAGAAAAAGGAGCAGAACGAAATGATACAAAACAGAAAAGCAACCGTTAATGACTATGATATGATTATAAATCTTTGGGAAAGGTCGGTAATGGCCACTCATCATTTTTTGAGTTTCAAGGCTAAAGAGGAAATCAAAAAAGAATTACCCATGTATTTTCCTCATCTTGATGTACGTCTCTGGTATACCGAAGACTCTATCATTGGTTTTACCGCCATCAATGAAAATCACTTGGAAGCACTATTTCTCGATCCCGATAAAATTGGCAAAGGGAATGGGAAACAAATTTTGGAAAAATGCATTAATGGTTTTGGGATCACGTCCGTTGATGTGAATAAACAAAATGAGAATGCGACAAGGTTTTACTTAAAAAGCGGTTTCGGAATAATCGGTGAAGATTTGACGGATGGAGCAGGCCGCCCTTACCCCATTTTACATTTGAAATATAATGAACAGCAGAAGTAACTCTTCTGTCCAGGCTGTCGAGAAATCGACAGCCTTTTAGATAACTATTGAATATCTTTTTTGACGGCACACAGAAGTTTAATGATTTTGCGATACATAACGTTACATAACTAATTAGGTGATTCAACAATCATTACTCTAATCATTAGGAAATGCTATTTTGTTAGTTGAACCATTACGCTAAAACCAGCGCAGCACCACAGATGATGAAAATGGTTAGAATCTGTCCTACTGCTACTATGACTGGGAGAGGAAGGTCGATGAACTATGGTGCCATAGAGCCCATCCGTTAGTCTGACTCCAACGATCACGGTGCATCACAGATTGTCGCTCCCTTTTGAGAAGCACTCATGGGAGATTAATCCTACTCTGGTTGCTGTACCAGCCTCATTTTTATGTTCAGCCTTGAAAGGCCTTTCGTACTTTAATTTCATAACTCTTCTCAGGCACAGCCTTTTTTTAAAAAATCATTTGGCTAGGTCTTTTTGAGGTTTTTACCGGATTTAATTTTCATGGTAGTTCAATGCTCTATCAAAAACCTTAAAATAGGTCACAACTTTATCAGGACAAGAAAACGACACTAAGGTAATTGAAACTTTTGAAGCAGAAACCACCAATTCCATCGAAATGCAAAAAGCAGGCTTTCAGGCGATTCTGGACAATTTCAAAAAATATAGTGAAGCGTCCTAAGAAGATTAGGATAAAATAAGTCGGAGAGCGGCTGACTAGGACTTGAAAAATAAAATTTTAGACTGCCGCTGTTTCTACAAGTGTTAATTGGGCCAAACTCTTAGCATTATCCGTTAATTGCTTTCTCACTGAGGAGGACCTATTTTCAGCCTTTCGTACATGTATAGCACAAAAAAATGGAAACGCTTTAATTTTAAGTGGACAAAAGGTTACGATGGTGATAATATTATTTCTACAAGAAACAATATCGTATTAAATGAGTATAAAATTTGGGTAAGTCCCACTTGTATCCATGTTATTTGGCAATGATCCCCTTGCACATGAAGCATACTAAAAACGTTCAGGGCTAGTGGATTTCATTCTGTTTTGTGCTTGAGCGTAGCGAAAGGAATGAGAATTATTATGAGTATAATAGAGACGACAATCGCATCCTTTGACGGTACAAAGCTGTATGTTAGTAAAAATTTAGTTAGTGATGCAAAGGGCGTAGTAGTAATCGTTCATGGTTTATGTGAGCATGCCGGGCGTTACGATTATTTGACGGAAAAATTAAACATGCGTGGTTTTCATGTATACCGTTTTGACCATCGTGGTCATGCCAGATCTGACGGTCCGCGCACCTTCTACAACGACTTTCATCAAATCATTGACGATGTCAATGTCATTGTTGAGGCAGCGTTGCAAGAGAGTGGCGATACCCCTCTTTTTGTAATCGGACATAGTATGGGAGGTTTTGCATCTTCTTCTTTTGGAACCAAATACCCAGGCAAAGTAAAAGGGATTGTTTTATCAGGAGCGCTTACCCGTTATCATACGAAGGTTGCCGGAGAACTGCCGCTTGAGCTTCCTTTGGGTACGTATTTTCCGAATGAGCTTGGCAGCGGAGTATGCAGTGATCCAGAGGTTGTATCCGCTTACGCTAATGATCCGCTAGTAGAAAAACAAATTTCTGTAGATCTATTCAATAGCCTGGGGTATGGAGTAGAATTTTTAAAACAACATGCACAACAATTTGTTGATCCGGTTCTGGTTCTGCATGGAGCAAACGACGGGCTGGTAAGCGAACGCGATTCTCGTGATTTTTACGGAGAGATTGCTTCTTCCGACAAGACTTTGAAAATTTATGCTCATCTCATGCATGAAATATTTAACGAACCAAGTCGCGACGAGGTAATTGAAGAAGCTATTACCTGGATTGAAAAACGAATCTGATTTCTGCACATTTAAGACGAAAGGGATTACCAATGAAATTAGAATGGATGGGCAACCATCGAGTACTTATTGAGAAGATCATTAAGTACGGGAATGCTTACTCAAACACCTATAAGCTGCAGCGAAGCTACGGAACAGATGTGATGTTCTCTGCCTCGCAGATTCAGACGCTGGAATATATTCTGGAAGCTGAGGACAAAGATGAGAAAATGTCGGAAATGGCAGCACGTCTTGGCGTTAGTCGAAGTACCTTTTCAAAGAACGTTAAAAATTTGAAGGAAAAAGGCTTATTGGAGAAATATCATTTAAGCGGCAATCGCAAAGATATATATGTAAAACCTTCTGCCAAAGGACGCGAGGTGTATGCAAAGTACACTAAATTTGTTTGCCAAATTTGCTTTGATGATATTTTTCAGTATGCTGACAACATTTCAGAGGCTGACAAGGAAAACTTTATTCGTATTTTAGATTTATTCGCTGATGTTTTGCTGTGGTATGGTGAAAAGGAACAAGAGCCGCGAAAGCTAATCAAAATTGATGCTGGAAATGATTAAATTTGCTAAAATCTGTGAAAGTTGAATTATTCATCTCGGTGTAAAGTTCAAAGAGCAGGTCCACATTATGCAAAAAGAAATGATGCAGGCAAAAATCCGATTCAACGGATGATTGCAGACACTGCTGCCGATGATCTTAGAGACCAAATAATCAGTCATCTAAACAAAGAAGGAAGCGGTCAGAGATATAATACTCTGATCGCTTCCTTGTAGTTTACGGTTATGACCAGGAGATCACCTCATTGAAGGTTCCCCCATCGTATGCTCTGATTAACCTTGATTTTGTTTTTGTGTGCTAGTGGTTGCCGTTTTATCGCCCACAGTTACGGTTACATCCTTCTTGACGCCATTGCTGACAACCGTGATTGTTGCTTGATCTCCAGCTTTTAGCGCCTGTACTTTAGCAGTTAATTCGGTGGGACTTGTAATTTTGGCACCATTGACTGCGATGATGACATCATAAGGGCGAATGCCAGCTTCAAAGGCCGGGGATTTGCGCTGTACATCAGCCACCAAAGCACCGTCTGTCGTATCGACTTTGAGATCATTCAACATATCCGATGTCAGATCCTGAACGCTCACACCGATGAACGGAGCCGGTTCTTTGGGAATGGTGACATTATCCTTAAGCTGCTGTAAAACCGAGCTAATCGTACTGGACGGAATAGCAAATCCTATTCCTTGAGCTTGCGAGTTCACTGCGGTATTGATACCAATAACTTCTCCGTCCATGTTTAACAGGGGACCGCCGGAGTTGCCAGGATTAATAGCGGCGTCGGTTTGAAGCAAATGCTTGTAATCACGGGTACCATTCGTATCCGGGATGCTGATCGGACGCTCTTTGGCGCTTAATAGGCCAGCTGTTACCGTATAGTCAAAGTCGTACGGATTACCGATGGCTACAACCCAATCACCTACACGCGCATTGTCCGAATTACCGATAGGCAGCGTTGAGAAAGGCGTGCTTCCCTCAATTTTCAGAACCGCCAGATCAAGATCGTAGCTGTTGCCGAGAAGTTTGGCTTTGTATGGTTGATCTTGTCCTTCAATGGTTACATTAATTTCATCGGCGCCATCAATGACATGTTCATTCGTTATAATGTAGCCGGACGATTCAAAGATGAAGCCGGTGCCCAGCCCCGAAGGTTGAAGCTGACCGTTTGGTTCTTGTTCTTGACTACCTCCATTGTCTCCAAAAAATTGACGGAAAAACGGATCGCTGTAGAGCGGGTTATTTTGCTTATTGGAGCTTTGAGCTTTCGTTTTCGTTTCAATCTTTACCACAGCCGCGCTTGCCTGTTGAGCAATATCAGCAATATTGGTGGGCCTCACGATATCCAGTGAAGCTTTTTGTGCGGTTCCGCTAATTACAGCACTTGGGGCAGCTGCAGAAACACTGGAAGCGGGGGAACCTCCCGTAAACAAATTCATTCGATCAGAAGCGAACATCATGCCGCCGACCACAATCACGCCAGCCATAAAGGCGGCAAAGACGCTTTTTCCATTACTGCGGGATGTCTTGTTTCCCTGTGAACCAGATTCAGGAGGACGCTTGTCCCTGGGATGTGAATCACCGAATAATCGAGGCTGGGTGACCTTAAAATCACCAGATTCCTCTTGGTATAATAATGAATTTTGTTCGTTGCGGTGCTCATGATCCTTGGAAGGCTGTATGATAGTATCGG
Organism: Paenibacillus periandrae; assembly: GCF_022458865.1. Classification (GTDB taxonomy): domain Bacteria; phylum Bacillota; class Bacilli; order Paenibacillales; family NBRC-103111; genus Paenibacillus_S; species Paenibacillus_S periandrae. The sequence continues at coordinate 49,642 of NZ_JAJNMU010000015.1, forward strand.
TATCTTTGTGGTTGTTTTCCATTGTTAAAACCTCCATTTTATATAGTTGAAATATTGGATAGGATAATAGTGAGTAAATCGTCCTTCTGTTATCTATATTGGACCTCAAGTATTAACGCCAACTTAAATTACTTATAAAATGACATTAGATTTAACTGGGAAATCATACTATTTGCCTCTAAATGGATTATTATCATATAAAAGAAATGCAAAAGAGCCTGCGTCCTACTTATGGAGTGCGAGGCTCTTTATGATAGACAAGTATAAAATGTTTTATTAGCTTAAATACAGCATATATACCGCCATAATTCCACCATCGGCCAAAGCATGGCAAATCACGGACCCAATCAATGAGTCTGATCTGCGGGTCAAGTAACCCCAGAACAAGCCTGCAATGAAAACAGGGAGGAGCGCTATAAAGGGGAAAGGCCATTTGAGCAGCGAGATCAACGAAAGTAAATGGTAAGTGGTGTAGAACAATGCCGTCCAGCCAATAGCTGCATAAGAACTGACTTTGCGCAGCAGCTTTTGATAGACGTAAGCCCTCCAATACAATTCTTCCAGCAAGGGGTTAACCAATACTAAAATAAGGATCAGCCAACCTTTATTTTCCGAGAACCCCCAATCAGCCAAAGTCTGCTGAATTTCACTGATGTCAAACAGAATAGGAGTGAGAATTGAAGCAGGGATAACAATAATAAGGCTAAATATGATCCCGGATAAGACACCAACAGCAACAGAGTCCTTACGAGGATATAAGCCGAGCTGTTTGACCGCCTCATCAAGAGGTACTTTCTGAATAAACAAAAAGTCGATTAACGGTACAAGCAGCAGCCAGCTGTAAAATAGCACAAATGTTATCGGAACGCTATGCATCAGCTGCAGCCCAAGCACGATCGTAATAGTCGGTCCGATCAATAATACCCATATCCCCATCATAACCCCACCCAATCTCACGTTATCTACTTATACTATTAATAGTAGTTAATGGATCAGGTTTCAGTAAGTACTAACTTGTACTAGTACCGAAACTCACTAATGGAGAGAGGGTTATGACCAACGATTATTAATTTCTTTGCACGCCTTCGGGACCTAATCCAGTAGGGACAAAACGATCTTTAAAGCTGTACACCATATGCGCTTGCAGGGTGTTGCCTTGAAGCAAATGTTCACGTACCATCGCTCTGCCACTTTCCGGTGTCATGTCCTTGTACCATATACCTTCCGGATATACGGTAACCACACACGCATCCTGGCAGCGTCCATTACAGCGTGTTCGTGTGGTATGGATAAACCGATCAGCACCTTGTGCCGTTATTTCCGCCCGGATGGCCAAGGTGACTTCTTCCCCCTGATGCTTCATACAGCTCCCGCCGTTGCAAATGAGCACATGATGCTGCGTTTCGGATAAATTCCAGGTTGCCATGCTTTCACCGCTTTCTAGTAAATTCTAATGATTAAATTGAGGGAAGGTGGGCGTATTGGCTAGCAGCTTGCGTGTATACGCATGCTTGGGTTCGTTAATTAATCGTATTGCCGTAGTATCCTCGACAATCGTGCCCTTTTCAATGACGAGAACACGTTCACATAGCTCGGATACGACGGCTATATCATGGGAAATAAATAAGTAGCTAACCTGCTGCGATAGATGCAGCTGTTGGAGCAATACGAGCATTTGCGCTTGAATCGACACATCCAAAGCCGATAATGGCTCATCCAATATAAGCAGCTTCGGCTTTAATGCTAACGCACGGGCTATGCATACCCGCTGGCATTGTCCGGTGCTCAACTCGTCTGGATAGCGGTTCAAATACCGTTCGTCTAAACCAACCTCAAGCAAAAGCTCCACAATCCGCGCCTCGGCGGCAGTGCCATAATTTCGCAGCGGTTCAGCGATGCTGCGTCTTACTGTCCAACGAGGGTTCAGGCTGGTTCGGGGATCTTGAAACACCATCTGAATGTCTTGTCTCCAAGAGCTTCGAGCGCTCCATTTCAACAACGATTGATCATTCCATAGTATATCGCCACCACTTGGTTGATCAAGACCCATTATGCATTTGGCGATGGTGCTTTTCCCCGATCCGGACATACCGATCAAACCGACGATCTCTCCTTGTGCTATCGCAAAATCAATAGCATGCAGCACCTGTTTGCCGCGGTAGGCCTTTTGCAAATTTTTTACTTGGAGCATGAAGGATCTCCTTTCGCCATAACCGGGCTGTGCTGCGGGATAAACAGACGAGGAATAGATGCTAACAGCAGTTTGGTGTAGGTTTCTTGAGGCTGCGTAAAAATCGATTTCACATCATTCATTTCAATCAGACGGCCTTGATGCATCACGCCAATACGGTCAGCGACCTGGGCAACGAGCCTAAGATCATGAGATACAAAGATCATCGCAGCGCCACTGCTTTGCTGCAGTTTTTTGAGCAGTGCCATAATCTTGGCCTGTGTACTTACATCGAGTGCTGTTGTAGGTTCATCGGCAATGATGATTTGTGGATCGTTGATCATAGCCATGGCTATGACGACCCGCTGCCGCATACCCCCACTAAGCTGATGTGGATACATGGCATAAACCTCAGGCGCAAGCTCAGTTTTGGACAGCATGTCGATAACTTTATTTTTCATCTCGACTCGCCCTAATGGAGGGTTGTGTTGATGATAAATCAGACATTCCAGCAGTTGGTCACCGATCGTCAATGTTGGATTGAGGGTATCCATCGGGTCTTGAGTAATATAGGTGAGCCGCTTGCCGCGGATCATCCGCCAATCGTCCCATTGCCAGTCAGATGTACTTTCGCCCAGAATGGCGAGGCTGCCGTCCGATTGTTGAAGCGGGTGTCTCAGAAGTCCCATGATGGTCAGCGCCAGTGTGCTTTTGCCAGAACCGCTTTCTCCGACCAAGCCTAAACATTCTCCTGGATATAGCTCCAGGTTGATCGATTGTAAAATCGGCTGCGACTTCTGACGTTTACGAGTGCTGAGCACATCCACACTGATGTTGCTGACAATAAGCAGCGGCTCTTTACCCGCAGTTGCTTGCTGATATCCAATGGCTGAGGCCGCAGCCGTTTCCATGTTCGCTGCTCTTTGGCTGCTTGAGATTTCGGTGAGCTTCCTGCTCATTCGGTTTCTTTTTTTGAATAGCAGTGGAACATGTAGTGTTCTTGGCTCCAATGCATCCTTAACCGTGTCACCCAAATAATTAGTCGCCAGCACCATAACGAAAATCATTGTACCTGGAGCTAAAAATAACCAAGGTGCTTCCTCCAAGTAAGCTCGGCCTTCATTTAACATAGCACCCCATTCCGGCTGTGGCGGACGAATCCCGAGGCCAAGAAATGATAAGGAAGCGATACTTAGAATAACATATCCTATATCCAGCGTTATGAGCACCAGAATTGGCCCGATTATGGCCCCCAGTATATGAGTAAGCATAATTTTCCATGCCGGTGTTCCTGAACAGCGCGCCGCATGAATATAACCATCCTGTTTCACCATCAGCACATAACTGCGGAAAATCCGTGCATAAGAAGGCCAGGAGACGGCGGCTACCGCGATCATCAAGCCCGTTAATCCCGGACCCATCAGCGCTGCAATAGCTATCGCCAGTACCAAGGTTGGAAACGAAAGCAGGACATCCATGAAGCGGGTCAATATTTGATCAACCCAGCCTCCCAAATAGCCTGCTGTTACGCCAATTACTAGGCTAAGTGAAATGATCAGGCCGACAGCCATGAAGGAAGCCGTTAAGGAAGCAGAGCCTCCATAGATCAACCGTGTGAACACATCTCTGCCGAAATTATCGGTACCCAAAAGATGTTCACCCGATGGCGGCATTAACACTTGTGCATAATCGACCTTGACAGGATCATGGCTTGTGAATATGGATGCGCCTAATGAGAGAATGATCACCATAACGATGAATAGCAGCAAAATCAAGGCAATCGGGTCCTTTACTATCGTTGACCGCAGCTGTCTGAGCATTCGCTTATCCATGGGTTCCCTCCTCTATCCGCACACGGGGATCGATCCAGCGGTATATGATATCTATCAGCACATTGATCATGACATAGGTTACAGCCATAAGTAAGGCGAATGCCTGAATAACGGGATAATCCCTTCCGTTGATGGCATCGACCACATAACGTCCGATACCTGGCCATGAAAAAACAGTTTCAATAATAACAGCTCCTCCGAGCAGACCACCGATGATCATGCCGAAAGACGTAATAACGGGAATCAGCGCATTGCGCAGGGCATGCTTGTATACGATGACAGAGCGAGGCAGTCCTTTGGCCTCTGCCAGCACCATATAGCGTTTGGAAAACACCTCCAATAAAGAGGTGCGCAGCAATCGGGAGGTCGTTGCAGCCAGCCCAGTTCCGAGCGTTAAAGCAGGGAGCACCAAATGCTGCCAAGAGCCTCTTCCGAGTGTGGGAAACCAACCGAGCAGATAGGAAAGGCAATAAACCAATACCAATCCGAGGAAAAAATTCGGAACAGATACACCCATTAACGCGATGAAACGGGTGATGTGGTCGGTAGGACGCCGATGAAATACGGCACCGGCTATGCCAGAGGGTAAAGCTATGACGAGCATGACTACCAATGCTGCGCCTGCCAGCTCCAAGGTTGCCGGAATTCGTACCCAAAGCTCTTCTGTAATGGGTGTACGGCTGCGAAAGGAGGTTCCCAGATTACCGGAAACGACCTCCTTCAGCCATGTCAAATATTGAATCGCAAAAGGCTGATCAAGCCCCAGCTGCTTGCGCAGGATAGCGGCATCCACATCCAGATCAGTCACGGTTGCCCCGGGATCAAACATCGTCAGCAAAATCATCTGCGCAGGGTCACCTGGAATAAAGCGTAATAACGAAAATATGAGCAGTGTGACACCGAGAAGCACAGGAAGGGTGACCGCTATACGAATGAGCAGATATTTGAAGATACTCATTTGCTAATGTACATTTCCGGTACAACCTTCGTTCTCAGGTTCTCATCTATGCCTTTCACCTTGTTGTTGTAGGCCGAGCCCCAGCTTGCCGAGTTATACATATATACGATTGCCGTTTCATCCAGTACGATCTTCTGAACTTGCTTTGCCAGCTCATTTTGCTTGGTGGCATCAAATTCAGCCGACAGCTGGTCGATCAGCTTGTCCACCTCAGGATTGCTGTATCCACCATAATTGCTGACGATGCCACTTCGATAGTATGATTTTAATTGGCCTCCGATATCTCCGGTTACACTGCCGCAGGAGCAGTAGGTAGCCATCTCGAAGTTGCCGTCAAGCATCAGCTGATTCGAAGCCGTAGTTTCAACAGGTGCAATTTCAATATTAACACCGACAGCCTTTAACTGGCTTTGCAAAGCTACAGCAGTTGGCTGAAAGAACGAGTAAGTCAGCAGCTTGAACTGCAGCTTTTGACCATCCTTGGTACGAACGCCGTCTGCTCCGGCTTTCCAGCCTGCTTCTTCAAGCAGCTGTGCTGCCTTGGCACGGTCGGATTCCGGACCTTTGTCCAGTGCATACGGAAGTCCCTTCGGGAAGTGTCCTGTCACGGGCTCGGCAAATCCACGGCTCACCCCGTCAATGAGCTCTTTGCGATCCAAGGCCAGACTTATAGCCAAGCGAACCTTGGGGTCTTGAAAAGCGGGAACCTTTTTAATGTTCAGCCATAGATTGCGCGTTGAGCCCGGAGGATACAGCACATTGAATTTTTTATCCTTTTCATAGGCAATCCGTTGTTCAACCTCCACATTCATATCCGCGTCCGCATCTCCGCTTTTCATAGCGAGCAGGCGACCTTGTCCATCGGACCCCAGCCTTGCCTCTAAACGCTGAAGCTTTGGCTTTGTGCCCCAATATGTGGGAACGGCTTCGGCAATCAGCAGCTCGCCCGGAATAAATTGCGTGGGCTTCATAAACCCGGTTAAATCGGCTTCTTTATTAAATTTATCGCCAAGACGATCCGCCTCAGCCGCATTATGGATTGCAAATCCGGTAAGCTTGAACATAAAAGCCGGGTCAGGCTTAGGTGTTTTGAATTGAATATGCAGCGCATCCTTGACAATGAACTCCACGCCGCCGATCTGTGAGGAAGCCCGCTTGTTCAGCTTTTGATGGCGTTCAAGCGCTGCTTTGACTGCAGCCGCATCCATCACGGCTCCGCTCCAAAACTTCACATTAGGCTGCAGCTCCATTTCCCAAAGGGTAGGCTCTACGCTTTTCCATGACTTGGCCAGCCATGGACGTAAGGTCGCATCATCATTGAGCATGACCAATGGCTCGGCGATCCCGTCCGACGTAATTCGCTGTGCATCCACATTAGTTGGATCCAACGAGCGGGGCATGTTCAAGGTGACATACTTCAGCACCTGTTGATCGGCCATCGCGGAGCTTGTGCCTGCTGTGGCATTGTTAGCACCTGTGCCTGAACCTGCCGAGTTTGTAGCCGTGCTGCAAGCAGATAATGCGATGAGTAAAGTCAAAATGAATGTGAACCAACTGCTTTTTTTTAAATAAACCAACATCTTGTTTGTCTCCTCCTGTGTTCCTTCTCATAATTGTAATTCCTGCCCCACCTTGTTAAAGCACGAACATCGTATACAACGCAAAAAAGACATCGTTACCCTATAACAAGAAAAAGGTAAAGATGCCCATAGTTTTATTGTATGAAACTTTTGGCCGTCCTTAACACCTCCCTATCCTTCGTAGGTAAAAGCAGTGTTGTCAGAACTGGCAGGTCTCCTGGCTTCGGGATCATGATCATCAACGGCCTTCCCAATCTTAACATGGCTAAGATCAGTGGCATAATCGTTGAGGACTTCTCCGTTACAGTGGCGGGACCGCGTCGGCATTGCACCGAACTTCCCTTTTAAGCTTCAGCTTGCTGAAGCACCTGTTCCCACAAATATTCAATTATCAACCTTGATCATAAACAATATTAATATCTTATGCAATACAAATATCGAGTGAGTAAAAATCGGATAGCGAAGTCTAAAAATTCGGACAAACGATGACAAACTTGTATTGACAATTTGCTGGGTAAGAGTATAAAATCTAAATAATATGGTCAGACCATAATACTATTGCTTAAAATCCAAACTGTATCCAAGAGTTGAATAAGATACAAGACAGGAGGAACACGATGATAGGCACGGCTGTACCTTATATCGAACGCAATGGAATGAAATTATCACGATATATGCTGGGTACTGCACAATTGGGACTGGGCAGCTATGGAATTAACAATCGGCTCGGTGCTGTGGATGGGAGCGCCTTACTTGAATATTGCGAGCATACAGGTATTAATTGTTATGACACAGCTCATGAGTATGGAGATGCAGAGCTAAAGCTGGGTCGCTTTTTCATAGGGAAACATCCCCCGTTCATAGCATCAAAGCTGAAGGTTGATCTTCATCACACCTCCGAGCTGGAGCTTGAGCGTCAGATGGTACAGACGACCGAACGAATCATAAGCCGTCTGAAGGTAGATTCCTTGTCTGCATTAATGATTCATGATCCTGTTATGCTGCAAGTATACGGAGACAAGGTGAACCGTATACTGCACAAGCTGCAGAAGGAGGGTTTCATTCAAAGAGCTGGCATATCGTTTGGAGCCGATCCTGTCGAGCAGTATGCCTACAGCGCTGGGTTGGTGCAGGACGATATATTTGACATGGTGCAGCTTCCTCTTAACTTGTTTGACAGACGTATGGTTCAATGCGGCGCGCTCGAGGATTTTACCAGCAGAGGGAAATGGATAGTCGTTCGAAGTGTGTTTTTGCAGGGGCTGTTTTTTCTGGAGAAGGATGCGCTGCCAGAGGCCATTCAAGCTGATGGGAGCATTCTGCTTGAGACTCTTCACAGGCTGGCACTAGAGGAAGGCATATCTGTCGCAGAGCTTGCTATGAGCTATGTTCGAGATTTGGAGAATGTGCATTGTCTGGTTATCGGTGCAGAAACTCCTGAGCAAATCCAGCATAACCTGGAGCTTATGAACCGTCCCGCGCTTTCCGAACGGACGCGAGAGCGAGTTGAGAAAGCTTTTGCTGATATTCCTCATCAATTTGTTGATCCAACGCAATGGAATAAGTAGAGGAAAGGAAGCGTTTACATGAAAAATGTTGGTTTTGGTATTGTAGGCTGCGGTTTTTTTGGCGCTGAATTTGTGCGTATTTTGCATAAGCTGGAAGGAGCGACGGTTGCAGCGGTCTACGGAGGCAGCGGGGGCAGCACAGCGGCTCTTGCCATGGAGGTTGGTTGCAGGGTGGAGCAGCGTCTGGAGGACCTCGTTAGCAGTAAAGATGTGGATGCCATCATTGTATCGAGCCCCAATTATGCGCATAAGGAAGCGGTCATCGAGGCAGCCCGCTGCGGTAAGCATGTGTTCTGTGAAAAGCCTGCAGCACTAAGCCTGAGCGATTGCAAGGAAATGCTGGATGCTTGCAGAAAAGCAGGGGTACACATGATGGTCGGGCACATTTTGCATTTTTTTCCGGGAATTGAACAGGTGAAGCGCTGGATTCAACAGGGCGAGATCGGGCAGCTTGTCGTTGCCCACAGCGAACGAACAGGCTGGGAGAAAAGTAAGGAGGAGGTCAGCTGGAAGAAAAAGCAGGACTTATCAGGGGGGCATCTTTTCCACCATATTCATGAGCTGGATCTGGTATTGTCCATTCTGGGACCTGCAGTCAAAGTATCCATGATGGCCGATAATGTGGCTCATCGAGGAGACGGTTATGGGGATGAGGATGACGTGCTGCTGATCAGCCTGCAGTTTGCCACAGGGACCTATTGTACATTGCAGTATGGGTCAGGTTTCCAGTGGGGAGAGCATTATATGAAAATTAATGGCACACTTGGCGCCATCAAAATTGATTTTAGAAATTCTACGGTAGAGCTGCGCAAAGATGGTCGGACGGAGGCGATTATCGGATTGCATGGTGCTGATCTTGAGGACCAGGAGCGGATTCAAACGTATCAGCGCATGGATGGTGGAGTAATCTATGGAGATCCGCAGATGCGGCCGCCTGCTTTCCTGCGTACCCCGATGGAACGGGAAATGGATACGTTTCGCAAGGCGATTCTTCATCTGCCGATTGATGAGGATAAAAAATTGTTACTGGATGGTTCAGCGGCATATACTTCCATAGCTGTAGCAGAGGCATTACTGCTGTCAAGCAGGGAGCAAGCTATATTGAGCTTAAGTTTGCCTAACAACAATGTTACATAACATAACAAAAAAACCGTGATCACTTGAAAATAAGTTGTTTATTGAATATTACGTTAGATTATATAACATAAAATTACCAAAATATAAGAAAATGAATTGACAGAATAAACAGAAACAGGTAAGATCAACTTAAAGTATATTCTGGTCATACCATAATCTAGCTGTTGCTTAAATTCGTGTCACCGCCATCGGAATTGTGGTATGACCATACTATTCATAAGAATGGTGGTGTTGGAAGCTTGCGAGCTGAGGTACAATAAATCATTATCGGGTAGTAGTCAGGGGTAGTTCGGAGGCTTGAACGGAATTATTCATCAATCGAACAGGGGGACGAAATATGAGAAGGTCAAAAACCGCTTTGGCTGCATTATTATTATCCACGAGTTTGGCTGCAGGTTGTACAAATGGGGGGAGCTCCTCAACGCAGCAGAGCAATCCGAGCAATGAGGCTTCAAAGGCCAAGAAGGTTGCTCTGAACTGGTGGGTCGATTCCCGCGATGATATTCAGGCTACATATGAAGAGATCAAAAAGGATTTTGTAAAGGCGAACAGCAATGTCACGATTAACATCGTTAAAACGCCGGACGACAAGATCGGTGAAAGGATTAGTATCGCCATTAATACCTCGGAGCTCCCTGATGTACAGCAAGGCGCTATTGGCTGGCCGCTCACCTATGCCAAGAAGAACCTGCTGCTTCCCCTGAATGATATTGTCGATAAGCAGGACTTCGAAGAAAGCACGTTGAACTCATTATCTGTAGATAATAAATTGTATATTTTTCCTAATAGCATTACCTCTCCCGGGCTGCTGGTGAATAGGGATATTTTTAAAGCCAAAGGTGCACTGGACCTTTTACCGCAAAATATGTCCACATGGAGCTATGACAAGTTTCTGGAGGCTGCCAAAAAAGTAAACGATCCGGCGAAAGGAATTTACGGATTCGGTGTGTACGCTGGCGATACGGGAGGTGATCAGGGTCATCATATGTTCCTCTGGGGCTTCGGAGCCAAAACCTGGTCTGATGATAAAACAAAAGCGGTGCTCAACTCCCCTGAAGGCGTAGCCGGTTTGGAATATTTAATCAAAATCATTGACGAAGGCATCACTCCACCCGGCGTAGCAGGCTTGAAAGCAGGCTCTGTCATTAATGAGATGTTCCTGCAAGGGAAAATCGGAATGACCTTCGGCAGTCTGGGTAATGTCAGCGCGTTCGATAAAGCTTTTAAGGAAGGCTCTGCACCGAAATTCGAATACGACCTGATTCCTTATCCATCCAAAGACGGTAAAACGTCCAACTCGATCCTGTTCGGCAACGGAACCTGGGCATGGAACACCAAAAACGAAGATAAGATGAAATGGTCCAAGGAATTCGTAAAGTTCATTAACAGCAAAGAGAGCATGGAGAAAATGGCAAAGGTACCTTCCGTTCTCGCAGCACGTAAGTCGCTGTCCAAGATGTATCAGCCTGATTCGATACAAGGGAAAACTACCAAGCTGTTTCAATATTCCAGCGATATCGGTTTAGCCATTCCAGGTTATGCTGCAACCCGAAATGCCTTCTTTCCCGAGCTGCAGGCTGCCATCACCAAGAAGAAAACAGCGAAGCAGGCTTTGGATGACTGGGTGACAAAAGCCAATGAGATCATTACGCAAAATTCAAAGTAAGCAGAATTGAGTATTGTCATGCCGGTAGCTTGCCTGCTGCAAAAACTTCCGGATCAGTTCATCAAGAGAATTGGGGAATGTTTATGGCTTCAAGATGGTACAAGGAATTTTGGGGATTTTTTTTCATAGCGCCCTTTTTGGTCGTTTTTCTTGCTTTTGAAATATATCCGTTTCTGGATGCCTTGTATTTGAGCCTGTTTGACTATGGCATCGGACAAAAGGAGTGGGTAGGGCTCAGCAATTATACAGCCTTGCTCAAGGACGAAATATTTGTACGCTCGATTCTGAATACGTTTGGTCTGGTGTTGGGTGTAGTTCCTGTGTCTGTATTTTTTTCGATCGTTGCGGCCAGCCTTATTATTGGAAAATCTGCAGCCATAGCATCCTTCTTTCGGGCAAGCTTTTACTTGCCGATTGTCACTTCGCAGGTCATCTTGTCGGTAACTTGGCTGTGGATCTACAATCCGGTGAGCGGAATTGGAAATTATGGTTTGTCCCTGGTCGGGGTGAAGCCGGTAATGTGGCTGGCGGATTCGGATGTTTCCTTGATTGCTGTCATTATTGTGGTCATTACCTGGTGTGTCGGTCAACCGATTATTTTATATTTGGCGGCACTCGGCAATATTCCTTCTTCCTATTATGAAGCGGCTTCCATAGATGGAGCCTCACCTTGGAAGCAATTCTGGAATATGACGCTACCGCTGTTGAAGCCTACGACGCTGTATGTCATTGTGACCACAACGATCGGTGCTTTTCAAACGTTTGTTGTTGTGCAGCTGCTGACGGGTGGAGGACCCAACTACTCGACCACGACCATTATGTACCTGCTGTACGAGACGGCGTTTAAATACGGGAATTTGGGTCTTGCTTCGGCGATGGGTGTCGTGCTTGCAGTGCTGATCTCGATCTTCTCGGTGGTTCAATTCAAATTTTTCAAGACCGATGTCGAGTATTAGGAGGGCATGCGAATGCTGGCAAAACTGCTTGGATGGATCGCTGATGTGCTGTTATACGTATGTGCCATTTTTTTCTTGTTCCCACTCTATTGGATGATAACCGGTTCATTTAAGGATCAGTCCACGACGATCAAAATACCACCCGATCTCGTCCCGCTTAATCCGACGTTAGTGAATTACTTGCGATTGACAAAGGACAGTGAAATCTTTCAATGGTTGTTGAACAGTGTGCTCGTCGCTGGTATTGCTACGCTATTGGCCTGTGTGATAGCTACGATGGCCGGGTATGCGCTTACAAAACACAGATTCACTGGGCAAGCGCTCATATTTGGCGCCGTTGTCACGACCATGATGATTCCGAGGCAGCTGGGACTTGTGCCGATGTTCACATTAATGAGAGATCTTCATTTGGTCAACAACTTGGGCAGCGTCATATTACCGATTCTGGCCCTTCCTTTTGCGGTATTTTTGATGAAGCAATTCAGCCAGACAATTCCCCACGAGCTTCTGGAAGCGGGCAAAATCGATGGCTGCAGTGAGATTGGCCTATTTACCCGGATCTTTGTACCGGTCGTTAAGCCGGGTATCGGAGCTTTGGCTATATTCGTTTTTTCTTTTACCTGGAATGATTATTTGTGGCAGTTGATTATGCTGAGTGACAGTAAACAAATGACGATCAATGTAGGGATCTCTACACTGATTAGTGAATTTTCAGCTAATTACGGTGCTCAGATGGCGGCCGCTACCTTGGGCTTTGTCCCGATTTTCATCATTTTCATCATGTTTCAGCGTTATTTTGTCAAAGGCATCACGGTTGGCAGTGTGAAGGGTTGAGGAGGAAGAAGCAGCGATGCAGGTGCTGGATCAATTTCGATTGGATCACAAGGTAGCCATAGTAACCGGAGGCTCAGGTCTTTATGGCGCTCATATTTCGGAAGCTCTCGGGCAGGCTGGAGCCATGGTGATTGTGGCTTCACGCAATATCGACAAATGTGAGGAGCAGGTGGAAGCTTTAAGCAGGCAGGGCTGTCAAGCAGCGGCAATAGCACTAGACCTAAGTGATGAGGAGAGCATTACCGCATTGGCTGCGGAGGTGGTCAACCGCTTTGGCCGTATTGATATTCTTGTCAATAATTCGGTATCCCGTGAAGGCTTGGACGATATTGAGCATACGACAGCAGCGGGTTGGCTGCAGGCTCAGCAGGTGAATGGTCTTGGCGTGATGCTGCTATCCAAGGCAGTTGTGAAGGTGATGAGAGAGCAGAAGGAAGGCAGTATCATTAATATATCGTCGATTCAGGGTATATTGGGCCCCCATTTTCCGGTATATGGTGACAGCGGCATGACGAGTGGAATCGAGTACACGTACGCCAAGTGGGGAATGGTTGGTATGACCAAGTGGTTAGCCAATTATTACGGGAAATACAACGTGCGCGTGAATTGTATTAGTCCAGGAGGCTATAATCCTGTGGGAAGCGACAAGGAAATAGCTTCACAGCAGTTTCTGCGCAATTACGAGGAGCGGACTCCGCTCGGCCGAATGGCTGACGATGATGATATCAAGGGAGCCATTGTGTATCTGGCTTCACGGGCCTCGAAGTATGTGACCGGTCATAATCTGATTATAGACGGGGGATGGAGCTCCTGGTAGAGGAATTATCGGACAGATGCTCTAACAAAATTGCGGCGGCCAGCGTCATATCACCATTACGTACGGCCTCCAAATAACGCTTGTGCTCCTGGACGCTCTGTTCAATTCCATTCAGATCAAGCTCTTTCATAGGTACCTGTTGAATGAGTGGCTCTGCCAGGTAGACCAGGGTCTGGTTCCCGAGTGAACGGATTAGGGTAAGGTGGAACTTAGCATCCAGTGCGGCACGTTGAGTATGGCTCAGCTCAGGATTGGCATATTGATCTGCTAACTGTTCAAGCTCCGCCCATATGGCTGATGTAGGAGTAGGGTGGGCTGCAAGGGCAGCGGCCTCCAGCAAATAACGGATTTCGTGAATTTCGCGGACGGTTTTGGCATTCATTTGCACAATAAAGGATAGCTGCTCAAAGAGGGGATTCACAAAGTTGGTCGCCACATAGCTTCCTTCTCCGTGCTTGATCTCCAGAATACCGAAGCTTTCCAGTGACCGAAGTGCCTCACGAAGAATGGCGCGGCTGACACCGAGATTTAGCGACAGCTCTCTTTCGGCCGGCAGCTTGTCTCCAGGCTGCATGTTCCTGTCGAGAATGAATTGTTTTAGATTTTGAACGACTAATTGTGTAAGGGTATAACGTTCACTTTTATCAATCGGTTTCATAATAGCTGGCAGCTCCTCACTCTATTTATACAGGCCTGATATTGTATGGTCAGACCACTACGAAATCTTAGCTTTCTTTTCACATTTTGTCAATGAGGTTGCTCGGGATGCGCAGGGAAGTGGTGCTCAGAGCAAGGTGCGATACGTTGACAAGACACAATACGATGGAGTAGATTTAAGTTAAAACATAGAATGGTCATACCATAATCTAGGTTTGCCTATAGATACAGGAGGAGAGCTGGCAGTGGAAATCTCTGAAAAAATGAATTTGTCTCATATCGTCAGTGAACGGATCAAAAATCATATTATTGAAAATGAGCTCAAGGAAGGGGAACGACTGCCTTCTGAAAAGCAGCTAATCGATATGCTGGGCGTAAGCCGTACCGTCGTCAGGGAATCATTGAAGTCGCTGGAGATGATCGGTATTCTTAAAATCAAAACGGGTGATGGCATATATGTCAATGCGCTATCGCTCAAGCCCGTGATGGATCAGGTATCATTCCGGTGGCATCAGAATGAGCGCAAGATGAAGGAACTGCTGGCGACACGGCGCATACTGGAGCTGGGTGCCGTAGAAATGGCTATCGAGAAATACGATCTCAGCTTTATCGACCAAATGGATGTATGGAATGAAGCAATGGCAGCCAAGCTGGATAGCGGGCAAATGCCGCTCGAGGAGGATTTGCAATTTCATCAAACCTTGTTCAGAGCTACAGGTAACGAAACTTACTTTGAGCTCAGCGAATTAATTACCGATTTTTTCCTGAATATTCGGCAGCTGCATTTTGGCAATCTGGAGGATACAAAAAAATCGATTATAGAACATCAAAGGCTGGTTGCGTACATTCGTGCGAAGGATGTAAGTAAAGCGAAGAAAGAGATGGAGCTCCACCTCCGTCCGCTGAAAAAATATACGGATTGATGAAGCAGGATCGCTGAGAGTATTTCGAATGGGCAGTTTGAGAGTGCAGTTTGATGACCCATCAAGCCATATGGCTGTCCGGGAGGATGCTCCCTTGCTACAATGGTCATACCATCATATTCATTCAAAGGGGGTGCTTCTGATGAAGGCGGTTTGCAGCGAGTGTCATACAGGTGTTGAACAAGCATTATCTTATTCCTGCCCCTTATGCGGGGGTGTATGGCTGCTGGATTATGCAAAGCCACAGGGCTCCTGGATGGATCCGACTGAAAATGGAATTTGGAAATTTCATCAGCTGCTGCCAGAGGTACAGAAAGAAAACCGCTTGTATGCCGGTGAAGGGATGACCCCACTTATTAAGAGCGTAGCTATGGCCAAGCGGCTCGGGTTAAAAGAGCTTTATTTCAAATACGAGGGCGGTAATCCGACCGGCTCTTACAAGGATCGGATCGCTGCGATGGGGATATCGTGGGCATTGGACAACGGACGACAAGCATGTATAGGCACCTCCTCTGGCAATGCCGGGGCAGCGGTTGCTGCTTATGCAGCTAGAGCAGGCATTCCGTACCATCTGTATGCTTTGGAGCATATGGCAGAAGCCAAGCTGGAGCAGATGTTGGCCTACAATGCGCAGGTCCGCAAGGTAGCGGGATTCGGAGTCAGTCCTGAGGTTGGAGAGCGCGTCTTCAGCCATATTTTTGCAGCCGCACAGCGTAAGGATTGGGAGGTGATGATCACAGCTTTCCGATATAACCCTTATGCGATGGAGGGTGTGAAGACGATTGCCTTTGAGCTGGCTGACCAGATGGCGGCTATACCTTCTCATGTATATGCTCCAGCGGGTGGCGCCGGTTTATACCTGGGAATTTGGAAGGGGTTTACCGAGCTATTTCGATTCAGATATACCTCAGGCAAGCCGCAGATGGTTGCCGTACAGTCGAGTGGCTGCTCGAATATTGCTCGCGCTTATGCATTTGGGCAATCTGTTCCGGCACCTGGGGAATCGACTTCGCTGATTTCCGGTCTGCAGGTGCCGAATCCGCCAGACGGCAAGGCTGCACTGTCGGTAATGGCTGCAGGTGACGGCTCCGCAATGTCCGTGGAGGATGAGGGGATCTGGGAAGCGCAGCGAATGCTGGCTGCGGAGGAGGGCATCTTCTGCGAACCTGCCGGAGCAGCGTCTGTCGCCGGCTTGATTCAAGCATGTGCTAGAGGAGAGCAGCCTCATGGAAATTCCGTCGTTTGTATCATCAGTGGTGTCGGCTTCAAGGATGGGGCTCGTTTATCGGCGATGGTGAGCAATAAAGCAGTGCCAATACTGCAAGCTGAGAATCTGGATATTTAACAATGAGAGGTAGTTGTTCAATAAGTCAAGAGGGGACTGGTACCGATGAATCCCATACGGATTGGCCTCGTAGGCTTGGGGCGTTTCGCCGCACTGCATGGACGTATCTGGCAGCAGATGTCGAATGTACAGGTTACTGCTATATGTGACCGCAATCCTGAGCAATTTACGAAATTCAAAGCCTGGTTCCCACAGGCGGAGTGTTATACAGATTGGCGCGAAATGCTTCAACGACAGAAGCTGGATGCTGTCGATGTGCTCACACCGGAGCATTTGCATAAGGAGCCAGTAGCTGCAGCACTTGAAGCGGGCTTGCATGTATTCGTGGAGAAGCCGCTCGCCCACTCTCCTGAGGACGCAGCGCTGCTTATCGAGACGGCCATGAAGCATAATCGATTGCTGATGACAGGGCATGTGCTGCGCTTCGATCCTCGTTATGCAGCTGTAAAGATGAAGCTTTCCTCAGGAGAATATGGACCACTTCGTTCTATATATGCCAAACGAAATAATGGCAAGGCCTTTTTTTCGATGTATAACCGCGTTGCACCTGTCTATATACTCGGAATTCATGATATCGATTTGATGCATTGGTATATGGAGGATGAGGTGTGTGAGGTGTACGCGACCAGCCCGCCTGGAGCCGATGGAGCAGGCGATTTGAGCTGGGCGATGCTGACATTTTCCAGAGGGGGAATCGGCATATTGGAAAATAATTGGCTCCTCCCGGATGGTGCGTCATCCTTCGCAGATGTACGCATGGAAATAACGGCAGAGGAAGGTGCGATTCAAATTCATGATCCAGAGCAGAGTATCTCTTATATTGGGAACAACAAAATAGAAGTGCCCTCACTTATTGCTGGATTTGAATTACATGGGAAAATCGGCGGAGCACTCGCGAATGAGCTGGAACACTTTATAGCCTGCGTCACGGAAGGAAAGGCATCTGAAATCTTGCTTCCGCACGATGCGCTTCGTGCTGTCCGGGTAGCGGCTGCTATAGAGCAATCCGCGACAGAACGAAGGCCTGTTAGTTTGTCCATGTACGAGAGGACGGGCCAGGCATGAAACTATCGGAATCGGTGTATGCCATTGGCGGCGGCGATTTGGGTTACAAAATCAGCAATGCTTTCGATTGCAATATTTACTTGGTAGATGGCGGTGGTGAATATGTGGTTATCGACGCTGGCTCTGGAATGGACTCGAACGCAATTGTCGCCTGGATTCAACGGGACGGTATAGCCATAGAACAGATAAAAGCATTGATCTTGACCCATGCACATGCAGATCATGCGGGTGGTGCCTTCAATCTTCGTCATGATTTGTCCGTGCCGGTGCTGGCTGGCAGCCTGACAGCGGATATAGTTGCTTCCGGTGATGAAGCAAGGATTTCACTACCTGAAGCAAGGCGAAACGGGATTTATCCGGCTTGGTATCGCTTCAAGGCGTGTCCAATTGACCGGACACTGTGCATCGGGGAAACAATAGCAATAGGCAGCCTGACGCTGCAAGTGATTGCGGTCCCCGGACACAGCGCCGATATGATCGCCTTATACTGCCCTGAGCTTGGAGCTTTGTTTGCGGGTGACACTGTATTTAGCGGAGGCATGCTTGCGCTTCAAAGCAGCCCCGACTTTTCCTTAAGTCAATACCGCAGGACGATAGCCGATTTGTCATCGATGAACCTCAAGCAGCTATTCTCTGGTCATGGAACAGCAATTCTGGAGCATGCCAATGAACATATTATGTTGGCACATCGACGGTTTGAAGCCGGAGAGCCACCTGAAAGTATTGTATGATTCGCTTCATAGTACAGAGCGGATTTGGTTGATGAGGCTAGGAATAGAGGAGGCACAGGGAATGGCAGATGAACGATCACTGGAAACTGAACATCATTTTGACTGGAATCAGTATGAGCGTGGTACGAAAGGCAGCTCAAGCTTAACTTTTCAAGTACATCCTATTACAGATCTTACCCTGCCGGTACTTCAGATAACAGGAGAAAAGGAAGGCCCGTCACTGCTCGTATTTGCCAGTATCCATGGCGACGAATATGAGGGGATCGATACCATACTGCGATTGTATAACCAGTTGTCCCCGCAGGATGTGATCGGCAGGCTGGTCATGCTGCCTACAGCCAATCCGCTTGCTTACAGGCGAGGTACTCGAATCAGCCCGGACGATGATGTGAATTTGGCCCGTGCATTTCCCGGTGATCCAGAAGGCTCGATAACTCAGCAGCTCGCCTACGTACTGCACCACCAGTTTATTGTCCATGCGGATTTTCTGCTTGATCTGCACAGTGGGGGTACGCATTACGCTGTAGCAACGTTGGTTGGCTATTATCATGACGAGCATTCGGAGCTGGGCCAACGAAGCCGTGCTGCTGCCGTTGCTTTCGGTATGGATCTGCTCTGGGCACATTCCGCTATTGCCGCAGGCCGCAGTATTTCGTCTGCTCAATCGTTGGACATTCCGTGGTTATATACGGAAGCTTATGGAGGAAGAAGAATACGACAGCAGGATTCGGACAGCTTTTACACAGGCTCACTCAGGTTGATGAATCATCTGAAAATGCTCGCGGCCCCAGACGAATGGGAGCTGGGTGAGGCTCCTGCTTCAATACAGACTATTTATGGGGACGGCAACTTCGACGCTTCCGTTGTCTCTGAAGCAGAGGGCTTTTTTATCCCTCGAGTCAAGCTCATGTCTGAAGTGAGTCTTGGTGAACTTATCGGTACGATCTATGCTCTAAACGGTGAAAGCCTTCAGAAGGTTCGGGCCTACGCCGATGGTTTTCTTGTCATGATGGTAGGAACACCGATCGTCAAACGTGGTGAACCGATCTATTTGCTCGCTGCTTTACATGATTAATAGTTAACTACATGCAGGAACAGCTTTCAAGCAAGCTTGCCACTACAATCCCCTAAATATTGCAAGGAGGAACAACAATGTCAGCCAGTACAACAGACAAATTTAAAGGTGTGATCGTGGCGATGAATTCCTGCTACGACAGCGAGGGCAATATCAGCACGACTGCGGTGAAGAAGTTGACACGGTTTTTAATGGATAAAGGAGTAGACGGACTATATGTCGGCGGAAGCACGGGTGAAGGGCTGCTGCAAAGCAGTGATGAGCGTAAGCAGGTACTGGAGGCTGTGTTGGAGGAAAGCCAAAAAGCCGTCACGGTCATTGCCCATGTTGGGACATTAACGACAAAAGAAAGTGTGGATCTAGCCATCCATGCGGAGAAGGCAGGCGCGGATGCGCTGTCGGCTGTCTCACCATTCTATTACGGCTATCGTGAGGAAAGCGTTGGCAAGCATTGGATTAGGATTGTAGACAGCACCGAGCTTCCTTTTATCATTTATCATATCCCATCAACGACAGGGTTTAGCCTTACTCCAAGTCTACTGAAGGAAATGACCAAAAGTCCTAAAGTTATCGGTATTAAAATCACGACAGCCAGTACCTTCGAGCTGCAGCAATTTAAGGTTATGGGCGGACCGGGCTTCATGCTCTTTAATGGTCCTGATGAACAATTTCTGGCAGGACGGATCATGGGAGCAGATGCGGGTATTGGAGGAACCTACGGGATCATGCCTGAGTTGTTTGTGAGTCTGGAGCGTGAATACCGTGCCGGACGGATCGCTGAAGCACAGCAGCTGCAGTATACGATTAATGATATCATTGCTGACCTGTTGCAGCTGCCCATTTATGCGGCTTTAAAAGAATTGGTCAAAAAGCGGGGAGTTGATTGCGGAGATGTGAGAGAGCCGCTGCCCCAGCTGTCTGAGGTCCATGCCCCATTGATTGATGCTCTTTATCATAAAATTATGAATGCTGTTGGGGAGCTTAAATAACAGATCTATACTAAGTTATTATTAGTTTCCTATCACATGCTTGAGCTTCCAGACCGTTGACAGAAGTTAAGCAGCATCAGAATCCATACATCATCCGAGGATAATGGTCCTACCATCATATGAATGGATTCCTTTACCAATTATAAGGAGAGATGTTGAATGAGATCGAGGATTTGTCTAATGCTTGCCCTGCTTCTGTTAGCAGGTCTGCTTCCGAACACATGGAATGCTTCGATTGCATACGCAGGGAAATGGCAGGGAAGTGTAGGGTACTTAAATAATGACAGTTCTCCAGGAAGCGGTGTAATGGCGAACTTTGGTTACACCAATGCAGCGTATTTCGACTACTACAATCGTAGTATCGGCATCGACCTGCAATCGTCAAGGAGCTTCAATGAAATCAGGCTGATTGATGAGGACAGCACCAATCGCATTAACCACAGCTCGGATCTCACCATTTATGTGAGCAATGATAATGTAACCTATACACAGCTAACAGGTTGGAGCTTCTGGAAGTCAGGCCAGTCTGTTGTCTTGCATAATTTCTCGGCCAATGCACGATATGTTAAGGTCCATTCCAATTTCACTGATGCAGGTGCTGCGGGAACCTGGCTGAAGCAATCCAACCTGCAAGCCATGCTGGAAGTGCTGCTCGTCACTCCGCATTCCGGTGCATATACGGGAACGGTTGGTTACCTGAACCAGGACATGAATCCGACTAGCGGTTCGATCGCTAATTGGGGTGCAGCTGTGGCAGCAGCACTGGATTACAACTATCGAAGCCTTGGCATCGATTTGGGTGTTATCCGAACGTTCAATACAATCGAATTGGTTGAAAGCCAAGGGCCTTCCAGAATTGAGAAAACCGACTTGTCGGTATACGTCAGCAACGACAACATGAGTTATAGCAGGATAACCGACTGGGATTTTTTGAAGCTGGATCATACGCTTATTCTATATAATTTGTCCGGTTCAGGAAGATACGTAAAAATTCATAATCATATAGATGATTTGGATTTTACATTTTCCAATACGAACCTGCAAAGCATGGTGTATGTAACCAATCGTCCAGCCGGGGAATGGACAGCTGCGGGCGGGGGCACATGGGCTTATAAAAAGTCCGTGCAGGTGACTAATAGCACTGCAGCTTCTGTTGAAGACAGAGCTGTATATGTGACCAAAGCGGCTTTGGACACAAGTGGTCTGATTGCTGCCGGCAAGCTGCAGCAGGATTATCGCGACGTTCGCTTTGCTGATACAGCGAATCGGGAGCTGGCTTATTACATGGATAGCAGCGGATTTTATATTCGTATTCCGGCTCTGGCTTCAGGCAGTTCAACCATTACGATGTATTATGGTAATCCATCGGCCGAGTTTACAGGAGCGGGCCAGGAGGCTCTGCAGGTTGAATATGGGAATAAAACGTTGGTTGAGCATACGACCTCGCTGTTCAAGGATAATGTGAAGCCTGAAAAGCTGGCTAATGGAGACATCATGATGGTTGCCAATACGGTCGGTTCCACAACAAGTGGTATCTACTCCAAATATTCCACAGATGGCGGCCTTACTTGGACTGTTCCTTCGCCGATCATCAATCTTAATGATGCTGGACGGGATGAACCGGCAGCGCTATTTGTCGATCCGGCTACAGGCAATGTGTTCCTATATTTCTATTCCTACTATGGGTATACGACGACCAATTGCCTGACAGCCGGTAACGCGTGCCGGAACGATCTATATTATGCGAAATCAACGGACAACGGTCATACCTTTGCCCAGCCTGTAAAAATCGATACGGGTACGCTTGTTTACAATGGTGTTACCTATCCAATTAATTATAATGTCACTTATACGAATCCGATCAAGCTGGTGAATGGGGACTGGATCTTTCCTTTCGTTTACGTCAAAGCACCTGACGGATCGCTGGCAACCAGTGTACTCTATTCGACCGATCAGGGGGTCACGTGGACCAAGAGTGTCAGCCAGCTTTCTGTCACCTCAAGTGGCGGCGAAGGCGGACTTTCAGAGCCGTCTATTGTTCAACTGAATAATGGAAACTTATTGATGTATATGCGTCAGCAGGTCTCCGATAAATACAGACTGGCCCAAAGCACCTCGACGGATAATGGCCGGACGTGGTCTGCGCCAACCGATGCACCTGTATTTTCATCCAATACAATGTCGGTTATGACACGCCACACGAATCATGATATTTTGCTGCTATGGCCAGGCAACAACAGCTTTGGTGGAACCAGCTATCTGCGTAATCCACTTACACTAGCCTACAGTTCGGATGAAGCTGCAACGTGGAGAGGTATGCGTGATATTTTAGGTCGAACCCGTCTTTCCGAAGCCGCGGTTAATCCGACCAAACGTATAGCCACACAGCCATCTACGGTCAAGGTGGATTCGGATACGTATTTATTCGGCTGGTGGGGCAATTCATTAACGACAGCACAAACGATCAGAATCGAGGATTTCAATCGTTATTTGTACCGTTCGCATGGCGTCTTGGACGATTTTGAGTATACCGATTTAAAAAATGATTATTGGTGGAAACTGGGCGACACCGTGGAAGTCAGCAGTAATCAATCCCGGAGCGGAGCAAGCTCTTTACGGCTCTTCGATAACAATACTTCGACTTTGACAGCTGGCAGCCGACTTTTCCCTGCAATGAGAAAAGGGACCGTCAAATTCAGTGTATACGCGAACCAGCTTTCCAACCTGTTTAGCTTCTCGTTACGTGAACCGTATTCCTATGTTCACAACGCACCTGGAACCATATTCCAGTTTATGCTGGAAACCGATGGATCATTGAAGGTATACAATACCGCTGGCAGCCGTGTTGAGCTTCCGGTTCCGACAGATTTGGCAACAGGAGTCTGGTATGATATCGAATTGAGATTCGATGTGCCCGCCAAACAAATAGGGGTATGGGTGAACGGCAGCTTTAAAGGCAATGCAGCAAACTATTGGACGGGGGATCAAATCACCCATTTCAATATAGCTTCGGGAAGCACGGCGGGTACAGGCACGGATGTATATATCGATAATCTGAGCATACAGGATACAGAAATTGCCCTACCAACAGCAGGGACGATTGGACCGGAGCAAGCGATTTAAGTCTACGAGTTACTTCCTGATGGGCAGACGCGATGGGTAAAGCTAGAAAACTACAATACCGTAACACGGCGATGCTACTATTTTACATTTAACATTAGAAAGGACGATGTTATTTCATGTCCATTTCCATTCATGCGAGTAAAGCACCGCAATTTCCACTACCGTTCTCCCATGCCATTCGTGCCGGAGATTTCCTCTACGTGTCCGGTCAGGTAGGGGTTAATCCGGACACGCTTGAGGTGTCCGGTACGACAATAGAGGAACAGACGGAGCAGTGTATCCGTAATGTCGGCGCGATTCTGGAAGCGGCTGGCGTCAGCTTCGATCATGTTGTGAAGACGAATGCTTTTCTGTCCCGTGCAGAGGATATTCCTGCTTATAATCAAGCCTACAAGAAAATAGTAGCTGCCCCATATCCAGCGCGAACAACGGTTGTTAGCGGTATTGGATCTTACCTGATTGAGATTGATGTCATTGCTTATATTCCTTCCCCAAGAAGCAATGCCTGATCGGGATATGAAGGAGGTATCTGGAAGTGAAGCCAAGAGCTCTAAAAATAGCCGTTGCAGGCCTTTATCATGAGACCAATACGTTTGCTCCGGGAACGACCGGATTAACCGCTTTTTCTGCCGAGTACGTGTTGGGAAGCGAATTATTTTACCAGCGCTACGAGCATACTCAAACCTCAATGGGCGGTGTTATTGCAGCCGCCCGCAGTGTTGGGGCAGATTTAGCCGTTGGGTTGTATACGGCGGCTACACCAAGCGGCATGGTCGAAACGGCAGCGGCCGAAGCCTTGCTGAGTGATATCGTGCATTCGATAGACGATAACATAGACGGGCTGATCCTGATTTTACATGGAGCGATGGTTGGAGAAGCGATTCCGGATATGGAAGCCGAGCTGCTTGGACGCCTGCGAGAGCGTATGGGAGTCGGACTGCCGATTGCAGTTACGTTGGATTTACATGCGAATATCAGCGTCGAAATGACGGAAAAGACCGATATTCTGGTCGGTTACGATACGTACCCTCATGTGGATATGTTTGATAGGGCCGCAGAGGCCTTTCAATTGCTTGTGAGGATGATACAGGGCGAGATCAGGCCGGTGCGGGCATTCGGTGCCGCGAATATGCTGGTCATTCCTCAAGGAATGCTGACCGATCAAGGAATGATGAAAGAAGTAATGGGGCTGGCTTTTGCCATCGAAAATGATAATAAGGTATTAAACGTAACCGTAGCTGGAGGATTTCCCTACAGTGATGTACCTGCAGCCGGTATGTCCTTTGTCGTGACGACTGATGGTGACGAGGGGCTGGCTAAATATTATGCTGCTAGTCTTGTCCAGGCCGCATGGTCACGTCGGGAGGGTTTTACTGTAAGCTTCGTTCCTCCAGCAGATGCGGTGGCTTTAGCTGCGGTCAATCCAGAAGGCCCGGTAATTCTAACCGATGGATCTGACAATGTAGGTGGTGGGGCTCCAGGTGACGCCACGCATATCCTGCAGCACTTGACGAATTTGCCTTGTAAATCGCTCATCGTTATGTGTGACCCGCAGGCTGCGCAGCAAGCACATGAAATCGGTACAGGGGGCGTGTTCCATGGGCAAGTGGGCGGTAGGCATGACACGCTTCACGGACAGCCTGTTGAACTGAAGGGACAGATCCGTCTATTGTTCGATGGTCTTTATCATCATGTTGGTCCTTATATGACCGGCCAGCTTGCTGATATGGGACGAACGGCGGTTATAGTATGCGGTAATTTAACTGTAGTCGTAACGGAAAAGCGGACACCACCATGGGATTTGGGTCATCTGCGTTATATAGGTATATGGCCTGAGGATTACCATATTATTGTTGTTAAATCGGCAATTGCCTGGCAAACCGCGCTTGGGGCATTCGCCAAACGTGTTATTCATGTAGATACACCAGGCTGCTGCTCGGCTAATCTAAGCCATTTCGATTATCAATACGTGAAAAGACCGATCTATCCCCTGGATAAACAAGCATAAGGAAAACAAGACGCTAGATCATGATGCATAATGTAAAAATAAAGGAGGATACACGGCTTGAGTCCATATATAACGGAAAAATCGGCACAAAAATTTAACGAGTCCAAGCAATTTTTGGCGGGTGGGGTGGCCAGCTCATTGCGTGCTGCTATGAGGCCTGTACCGCTGTTTGTTGAAAAAGCATTCGGCTCCCGAATTGTCGATGTGGACGGTAACACCTATATCGACTATTTGCTTGCCTACGGTCCGCTTATACTTGGTCATGCACATCCTGCCCTGATTGCCAGCGTGAATGATGCTTCACAGCGCGGCGTAACCTACGGATTGCAGCATGACGGGGAAATTCAGTTGGCCAGAAGGCTGACACAAATATTACCATGCGCGGACAAGGTTGCACTTAGCGGCTCGGGAACGGAAGCCGTGATGCTGGCCCTTCGGCTTGCACGAGCCTATAACGGTAAACGGAAAATCGTTCGTTTTCACGGTCATTATCACGGCTGGTCGGACAGCATTTTCACCTCGTTTCCAAGCCCCGATATGCATACTCTAGCTAACAAAGCAGAGAATCTTACACCGCCTGGAACTGAAGGTCAAAGTGAAAACAGTCTGGAGGATATAATACTGCTGCCATGGAATGATGCTGAAGCTCTGGAATTGGTGCTCAGGCAGCAGCAGCACGAAATTGCTGCAGTCATTTCTGAGCCGGTTATGTGCAATTCAGGCTGCCTTATGCCCAAGCCTGGTTATCTGGAGCACATGCGTGCACTGACACAGGAGCTTGGCATCGTGATGATTCTCGATGAGGTCATCACGGGCTTCCGTGTCGGATTGGGTGGAGCGCACGGTCGATTCGGTCTGATGCCGGATCTTGTTACTATCGGCAAAGCGATGGGCTGTGGTATTGCAATTAGCGGCGTTGCTGGTTCGAGGGAGCTGCTTGAACAAATTGATCAGGGTAAGGTCAGTCATCTTGGGACCTTAAACGGTAATGGATTGGCGACAGCCGCCGCGCTGGCGACGATAACAGAGCTTTCTCGTGAAGAAGAGCAACACTACATCAAGCTGGAGCAAACCGGAACGGATCTGGCCAACGGGATTCGTGAGCTGCTTGCTTTGCATCAAATTCCAGGCGTTGTGAATCAACTCGGACCTGTATTTCATATGATGTTTACTCATGAACAGCAGGTGGAGGATTTCGACGCTTTTAACAAGCGCGATGCGGCCAAATATTCAAAGTTTGCCGAATTAATGCTGGAGGCAGGCGTACTTGTCCGCACCAGCGGTTTGTGGTACGTATCGACAGAGCATTCGGCTGTGGATGTACGCGATACACTGAAAGCTGTTGAGCAATCGCTTGTTAAATTGTAATCATGCTAGTTCTTCAAGCTTCCAGACCCATAGTAATGGGTTTAGGAAGCTTTTGTATGTAGGTAAAAAGCAGATTTGGATCATAGCTCAGAGACCGCCGCGGCAGTTTTTTTGAACGATTTTTATGTTCTTATTGAGCTTCCTTTTGAAGGGATTTCCAGTATTCCCACGCTTTTAAGTAATCTTCCAAATCATGTGGGTGGTGTTGTATACAAATCCCAATACGGCAATAAAGTTGAAAGATTACTTCTTTAATAAGCCTTGATCTCTCCACAGGTTCATAGTTAAGTGAAGAGTAAGCTGCGATCAAAGTTTCCAGATTCAAATCGTCAGGAGAGGAGCAAAAAGCGTAAGTGAAATCATATAACACAGGACCAATCATCGGTGAAGGATCAATAACACCTATTAACGAGTTGTCGTGAAATACAAAATTATGAACACCTGCATCTCCGTGCAGCAAAAACCTGGCTTCATGCTCTTCGCATGCCGAAATATGTTCAGCAATTGATTTTACTCTATTATAATCCTCAATACTTAAAAGGTTTCCCCAATTATTTCTCGTATCCTGCAGACTCCGATAATTCCATTCACGCCAAGAATGAATCGGCTTATGCAGTCTTCCCCACTGGTCCGTAAGTAGAGATTTTTCATAATGATTGAAAAACCTTTTGACTAAAAGAGTCAACCAGTCTATTTTTAAACCGCGATTATAATGAGTAGTCCCCGCTATATAGGAATACACAATATACGCTTTTTCAGGATCAGTATAGATGATTGTAGGTACAAGACCAATATGCCGATAAGTATAAAGAAATTGTTCAGACAAAGTAATTTGCTGTGGATGATCTATTTTCAGAACGTACTTTACCTCGTTGTGCTCTGACAGAATATAAACAAGCCCATCGGTAGTTCCTGTCTTATTATTCATTACAATATCCACGTTATTCAGTATGCCTTTTTCATGAAGACTAGAGATAATACTGTTAATATCCGGCTTATGCCACATCTTTCATTTCCCCTATCGATTAGATGACTCTGAAATTTGGATGAACGGAAATATTTCCCATTCTATTTGATGATAGGATTGATTTGAAGGGAGTTCAAGATAAAGTTCCGTTTTAATGAACTGTTTTTTAATGTGCCTTTCAATTATTGTTGTCAAATTATAACAATTTGTTTATTCTTAATTGCATAGCTATATTCATGTTAGGGAAAGAGGTGTTAACATTGGCAGCATCTTGTATTGGTGAACTACGTGAAATCCATCGATTTCCAGTAAAGTCATTCGCAGGCGAACGTTTAGAGAGTGGCACAATCGAGAGATACGGATTGTATGGCGACCGCTGTTATGCTTTTATAGATGAAACCAAGGAAGGATGGGATAGCTTTATTACCGCAAGAAGCATCCCTGAAATGCTCGGTTATAAGGCGGAGCTCATAGGTGAAGGATCGGAAAATGAGTTTCCTAATATTCATGTAACCTCACCGGTTGGGCGGCACTTTACATGGAATGAAGCTCTGCTGGATGAAATACAAAGGTTTTCCAAGAAAAAGATAACGATGCACAGCTATGATCCCCAGAAGTCCGACCTCTTGGCTGTTGATGCGAGCAGTATTCTGATTGTCACAACAACCTCATTACGTAAGCTTGAAGAGATCTGGGGCAATAGATTGGATTTGCGTCGGTTTAGAGCGAACTTCATTGTGGCCTTAGATGACGAATCAATCGATGAAAGCGACTGGATTGGAAAGCGATTAGTCGTGGGCGATACACATTTACAAGTAGATAAGTATTGTCGCCGTTGTTCCATGATTACAATTGATCCTGATACACTGAAGCATGATACTTCTCTATTGAGGAAAGTAAATGAGGAGATGAATTTGAACTTTGGCGTGTATGCTTCTGTAGCACAGGTGGGCCAGATTCATGTAGGTGATAAAGTATATCTAACTCATTGAAAATAGCGAGGAGTCACTCGTTGATGAAAATAAGAAAGTTTCAGGATTCCGATATCAATCAGATCGATTGGTGTTAAGTTGGTTAATTTTAAAATGACTAAACAATTCTCGAACTAAACGAATAAGTTGATTGCGTATAATTTAAGCATTTATAATGTAAGGATGATATACAGTCTTTCGTTAAGGGGAGATGGATACAATGAGTACAATTAGCTTTAATGTCAACATCGCGCCTTTGGCGGCTTTGAATTTAGTTAAAGACAACCAAAACGCTGATCTCGTACATGAAGAGTATCACAATGTGGGTCAGGATAAGCTTATCGGCACCCAGATTTATGAAAAATATTATTTTAGATCTAAAAATCGTGCGGCGCTTATTGTTATTATCGATAATTTAAAGGGTACTACCAACGTGAGGGCTATTGCTACAGGAAGCTCTGAAGGATTGATTTTCAATTTCGATTGGGGTGCTGCAGACGACTTTGCTTCTTCAGTAGAAAATATTTTAGATCCTTATATTATCGAATAAGGCTAAACAATGATTGCTCGATATCGATTATTTTAAATACGGCTGCCGTTTATAAAGGAGTACATCAATGGAAATCCGCATGTTAGGTGCTAATGAATCACCGCCTATGGAGCTGCTCTTATTAGCTGACCCTTCTGAACAAATTGTTAGAGACTATCTGGAACGAGGGCAATGTTACGTGGCGGAGCTGAGCGAAGCTGTTATCGCCGTTTATGTATTACTGCCAACAAGACCTAATACCATTGAGCTGGTGAATATAGCTGTCCATGAGGATCATCAAAGCAGAGGGATAGGAAAACAGTTAGTTCACCACGCTATTCATAACGCTAAATTACAGGGATATAAAACAATCGAGGTAGGCACAGGCAACTCTGGGATCGGGCAGCTGGCACTTTACCAAAAATGTGGGTTTAGAATGATTGGCATAGATAGAGATTTCTTTGTCAGACACTATGCGGAAGAAATTTTTGAAAACGGTATCGCCTGTAGAGACATGGTGCGATTATCTCAGGAATTATAAAGCCTTGTTCTTGAATGAAATGAAGAATAGGCTTACGGGAAAAAAGAAAAGCTGCCGCGAGGCAGCTTATTTATTTTAAGGGCAGAGAAGGTGATTAGTAACGAATTCTGGCATCATCTGCTCCAATTCCAGCTGTAATTGATTAGAAATCGGTCCCATCGGTAAACGCAGGGTGTCAGATGAGATGATACCATGTCGGGCAAGTATCCATTTTATAGGTGAGGGATTTGATTCCTGAAAAAGACTTCGAATCAATGGGACCAGTAGATCGAATGCCTGTTTGGCTTGAATAAAGTTACCCTTACTGGCAAGTTCAAAGACATGGATTAAAGCTTCTGGTATGACATTCGCTGATGCCAGCATGCCACCACTCGCCCCCTGACTTAACATGGCGTGGAAATAAAGGTCTTCCCCACAAAGAATCGGCTTCGTATCATAACGTGTCAGCTCCGAGATGAGCTCAATGCCTCCCGAGCTATCTTTTAAACCGATTACCTGGTCCAAATCCATTATTTTTCTTATCGTATCTGTGGTTAACCGAACTCCAGTACGGGAAGGAATTTCATAGGCTATAATCGGTACTCCAACCTGTGCGACCCTCCGAAAATGTTCAAGAATGCCCTCTTGCGAAGGCCGACTATAGTAGGGTGTCACAACTAGTACAGCATCTGCGCCTAATAATCCTGCCATTTCTGTTCGTTTTACTGTAGAAACGGTACTATTCGTTCCTGTGCCGATGACAATGGGTATTCGTTTCTGCTGCATACATGCCTGTGTCGTCTGTACGAGCTGAGCAACCTCTTCCCACATAACCGTCGGTGCTTCGCCGGTAGTACCGTTAATAACCAACCCTTGAATATTGTGTGCCAGCAGCTTCCCGATGTAATTCCGATACGAATCCAGATCTAACTGTTCATTCCCAGTGAAGGGGGCTATAACGGGTACATAAATACCTTTTACATCCGTTTCTTTCATCATAACGATTCCTCCTGTTTTTCTTTCGTGAATTTACTTTACCATGGAATATTACATCATAGTTATCTATAATAAGTGATAGATAGTATCAATAATATTGATGTGTGGGGGATATGATGGAGCTTATCTATTTGCAGACCTTCAGGGAAGTAGCGGTACGTCAAAGCTTTACCCGGGCAGCCGAAGAGCTTGGGTATGCACAATCCAGTGTGACCATGCAGATTCAGAAATTAGAAAAGGCTTATGAGGTCAAGCTATTTGAACGGTATGGCAGAGGGCTTCGTCTGACTTCGGCTGGAGAGGAGCTGCTGAAGGTCGCTATTCAAATGCTTGATCTATATCAGGAGTCTAAGGAAAAGCTGGCCAAGCAGGGAGGGGGGACTCTTTCAATCGGAACGATCGATTCATTGGCTTCATATTTCCTTCCACCTTGGATTCAGCAAATTCGGCAGCAATACCCGGATCTAGCCATCCGACTTCAACCTGATCGTGAAGCACACATTATTAACAAAGTTAGAGAAGGCGAAATTGATATCGGGCTTATCCTGGAAAATAAACCGTCAGATCCAACGCTTAGGTGGATCAAGATTAAAGAAGAGCCTCTGGTGCTGATCGCCAATCCGAATCATCCATTAGCAGCACATAATAAAATACAATTGGAGCATCTAAATGGTGTGGAGTGGATCATGGCAGAGGATAGCTGTAACTACCGGATCATGCTGGAAAAGGTACTGCGGACACATGGAATTTCGTATCGAATTGGATTGGAATTAGGCAACCCCGAAGCTATTAAAAGATGTGTCAGGGTCGGTTCAGGTATTTCCCTATTGCCGAAAATGGCAGCTGAAGAGGAGATAGCGAGAGGGGAATTAGCAGTCCTTCCATTCACACATCCCGACATACGGTTGGACCTGCAGCTAATGATTCACGCGAAAAAATGGATGTCACACGCACTGCTGGATTTTATCGAAATGCTCAAGTCGAGTTCATAAACGGGAAGATTGTAGTGCCTGATACTGAAATAATCGGTCGATCCTTATTTAGATTAAGGATGGATTATGATTTACTTGTGGTCAAATGTATAATACAATCTTTGCGGAGTATAAACCGATAGCATTTAATTATTTATGATTGTGTTGGGAGTTGTTAACGATTAAGCATTTAGCTGGTCTTATAGTAATAGTCATCATTTTATTTGTGGCTTGGAATCATTTTTCTAAATCTGAAGTTCAAGAAGAGCCGATCAAGCCTGTGCAAGTCCAGAAAAAAACGCATACTAAGGAAGAAAAAATGCAGCCATGCTAGCGATTATTAACGGGGAAACAGATAAAGTGCGAGCTGCACTGGAGGATGGGATGTCTCCTGACTCGATTGCACGTGTGCCTGGCGTAAAGATTGAATTGTCCTTTCTTGAGATCGCTGTCCGCAAGAACCGTCCGGATATCGTCAAGCTTTTGTTGGATAAAGGTGCTAGTGTTGACGTCCGAGTGAAAATTGACCCGAAGGATCCCGACAACACCTCGAACTTTCCTGTGATATATGAAGTTATTTACGGAGGAAACGTCGAAGTGGCCAGTATTATCCTTGAGCATCTAAGCCCATCGGATCAGAGCTATAAGGGTATCTTCGCTGGATTGTCCTGGGCGGTTGCCAAGAATGCAAACACAAAGCTGGTTCAATTGTTGATTGACAAAGGGGCCGATGTGAATTATTCGTGGAACGCACAAACACCTCTTATTCATGCGATAGATGAAAACAACATGGAAACCCTGCAGGTGCTTGTCAAAGCCGGAGCAGATCTTGATAGGCTGGCCCCATATGGGGAATATTGGGTTAACGAGAAAAAAAGATATATTCCCAAACAATTTACCGCTCTGGATGCGGCTACGATCTGGGAGCGTCGTAACATGTACGACTATTTGAAAAGTGCGGGTGGAAAGGGTGTGCTGTATCCGTAAAACAAGGTGAGGTTTCCCTAGACCAGCTTCACCCAACTAGAAACGCCACGTGGGCCGACAACCACAATGTGCGTCACAACCTACGCTCGGTATTAAAGGGCGTTTCCTATCGCAGCCATGTTCAAAACACCTTGTGGCCGCGATTACTGCGGCTTTTTCCAGTTCATGAGCAAGGCAATCCATAGCTGGATTCTGTATATAGGAGAGGAAACCATGATGATTCTTGAAACGTCCAGACTATACCTAAGACCTTATATAAATGAGGATATCCATGCGCTGCACCCCATGTTTTCGGACCCCGAAACGATGAAGTTTTATCCCTCTCACTTTAGTTTTGATCAAACCCAACAATGGATTTCGAGAAATATGATGAGATACGATAAGGATGGGTTTGGACTTTGGGCTGTATGCTTGAAGAAGACCGACGAATGTATTGGCGACTGTGGTCTTGTTAAACAGCAAATAAACGGTAAAACAGAAATTGAGATTGGTTACCACATTAGCAAGAGGTACTGGTCAAAAGGGTATGCATCGGAGGCTGCATTAGCTTGCAAGGAGTATGGGTTTAACCAAATCGGATTGAGCCGATTGATCAGCATCATAGCCCCGGGGAATATGGCATCTATTCGTGTGGCAGAGAAGATCGGGTTCAGCAAAGAAGAAGAAGCTATTGTATTTAATAGAAATCACTATATTTATTCAGGTGTAAAGTAATTGAAAACGCATAAACCAAAAAAGAGACAGAAGCGATGCTGGTCAACATCCTTTTGCCTCTTTTTCAAGATTATGGTCTATCCATTCATGGAGATTTAACGATTTGATCTGGTTGATAAATTCATGGCTAAATGGAGTCGAAAAGTCGAAACTCGGTGTTGAAAATGAATCATCGGCATGAGATCAACAGGTTAATTCTCTTCCAGCTGGATGCTCGTAAAAGCGACCTCGCGCCCATTCACCAGCAGGGCAATCCGGTGCTCCCCCGGATAATGACGACGGGTCGTAAGATCTGACCATCGGTGAGTTCGAGTGCCGTTCAGCGAGGTGCCGCCAGGCACTGTTTTATCCGACAGCAGGAACGATTTGCGCGAGCTGCGTCCATTAGCTTTTACAAAATCGATCCCGTATTCAATACGGACATGAGCGGGTTCGCCTTCCCGGATCCGCAGCTCATACCGCAGCTCACAGACTCCACCGATTGACAGCACAGACGGTTCTGCTGTGAATGCCTCGTTGCTTGTAAGTGCCTCGGACTCTGTTGCTTCCGCATATCCAAAAAGTGTCATCACCTCAGGATCTGCTTTACGAATCAAGGTCCTGCAGCCGTGACGTACAATCCAGTCTGTATTCGGGTCCATGCCCCTCCAGCGTCGGGCGGTATCAAGTACAACGGAGGGATGATCCTTGGCGATGTCGTTCAGGTTATTAGCAACGCTTTTGCGCACATAAAGCGAAGAGTCTGCCTTTAGCAGCTCCAACACCCGCAGCACTGGAGCCGGGTCGCGTTTGAATATCGGGAGTGCTTGTCCCCACGGCAGACGTGGCCGACATCCCTCGCTAGCAAGCCGTCTTACATGCTCATTCGGAGACTCGGACCAGACCTCCATCTGGGCCATCATTTTCTGGGGCTCACGGAGCAGAAACGGTCTTACGGCAAACTCCGCTGATGATTTTGGCGTAAAGCGTTCCAGTGCTTTCATGGAAAGCGCCCAGTGCTCCTCCGCTTGACCATACACCTCCACGAAATCGGGAAAGAACAAGTACGGAAAACCGATACAGGTCTCGTCGATTGCAAACAGAATCTCCAGCGCTTCTTCGTAACGTTCCGGCAGATGTGCTCCAAGCATCTGGGTGATCCGCCGCATCCGGGCTTTCAACTCCAGCCCATCCCATGTATCGTCAATCGCCGCAGCGATAAAACCTTCTGTATGGAAAGCCTCGTATGCGGTACGTATTTTCTCACCAAAGCTGCGCAAAAACTGTTCATTATACATGGCTTTTAAAGGTTCTCCCATTATGTAACTCCTCCTTCTGTTAACCATTATAACGGATCACTCCCGGCGTTTCACTGTGCTTCTGGTGAAATCATCATATCTCATTGCAAATGAGTATAGTGGATAATGTACGAAAAAAACCTTTGGAGCAGTGCCCAAAGGTGGATATAAATTGAATTGCTTCACGACTTTTAAACTTAAACTCCCATAAAACTAAAATAAACGACGCTCAATGGCCTCGTAGGTAAATTTTAACTAGAGTTGATTTTTTTCAAAATTCAACTAGAAATAGAACTGTAATCGCTGTCTATAATATTAGAATAACACACGGAAAAGAAACAGTCTAGTCTTTTTTTCCATTTTACTTTATATTTTACATGTTGCTTCGATTAGATCGTAAGTTTGCAAGCAGATCTCAGAACGAAAAGAGCTGGAGGTGCTCATGTTTTCCTTAACGTTAGCCCGCAAAGGTTATCTGAATCAACTGCAGTACCGGAAAGCGCACTTGCTTCGCATGCTCGCCAGTGTCGCGATCGGATACGTATACATGTCGATCTGGGCTGGTATCAGTCATGACCAATCACTTGGCGAATACGGGCTGCAGGGTATGCTCAGCTATATTGCATTCAATCAAGCTTGTATCTGGATTTTATTCCCGACAGCAGGTTTGGGAATTGACGGTATGGTTCGAACGGGACAAATCGCTCACGAGCTGATGAAGCCAATGCTGTTCTTCTGGTATTTACTCAGCCGGGAGTGGGGACAGTTGATCTATCAGTTTCTCTACAGTACCGTCCCGATATATCTCATCTATGTTATTTTTCTGCAGATTCAAATTCCTCAGCATCCGCTAACCTGGCTGTGGACCCTCATCGCCCTCATGTTATCTGCTTATATCGCCCTATGTATTTCCTACCTGGTTGGAATCACAGCCTTGTGGACCACTGAGTCACGTTGGCTGTGGCATGTGCATCATGCCCTGAATATGCTGCTCTCCGGTTT
Organism: Paenibacillus periandrae; assembly: GCF_022458865.1. Classification (GTDB taxonomy): domain Bacteria; phylum Bacillota; class Bacilli; order Paenibacillales; family NBRC-103111; genus Paenibacillus_S; species Paenibacillus_S periandrae. The sequence goes on from NZ_JAJNMU010000015.1 coordinate 85,378, forward strand.
TTTCATTCCCGTAGCCTGGCTGCCCGGATGGCTTAAGACCATAAGCTTGCTCTCCCCTTACCCTTGTCTGCAATATTATCCGACGCGAATTTATCTTGAATTGGATCCGGTTACGGTTCTCGGCAATTCCCTGATCTGGTGCTGCTTGTTAACAACTGCAGCGATACTTATGACTCATACGATGCGTCGCAAGGTGGAGGTGCAGGGAGGATGAGCTGGATGCAACTGTATGCCCGGATGGCGGGAGCAAGTCTTCGCGGACAAATGCAGTACAAATTCAATTTTATTTTTTCATCGATGATGGCGTTATTCATGTTCTCTCTGGAATTTCTTACTGTGGCCACCGTCATTTATCGGTTCAATGGTATTCAAGGCTGGGGCGTGTACGAGATTGGGTATCTGTTTACCATCATGATGTTCACCAGAGCCTTTTACCGGATATTGGCCTCCGAAGTTAACGGCTTTGAAAAATATCTGGTGCAGGGGCTGCTCGATGGTCTGCTGATTCGTCCGGCGCCCGTGCTGCTGGTGCTGATGACGCGGAATTTTCGCCCGATGCTCGGTGAGCTGATTCTTGGCACGATTCTGGTTAGTATTTGTCTCCACCATCTGATGGCTAGCGGACAGGTGACCTGGTGGGCGATTCCGTTAACCTGCGTGGTTGTGGCGAGCGGGACGATGATTACGTTTTCGATCGGCTTGGCGACAGCGGCGGTAGGCTTCTGGACGCAACGGATCGATGATTTACAGCGGATCACAGATAATGCAGGCACGATCGCCGGGCAGTATCCTCTGACTATTTATCCGCAATGGATGCGCGTCGTTCTACTGACGATTGTACCGATGGGCTTTACTGCTTATGTACCATCGCTGTACGTGATTCGTGGCGAGCAGGGACCTTGGGTCGTGGTGGTCACCTTATTGGTAGCGATTGTGCTGCTGCTTGCGGCGCTGCGGTTGTGGCGGTACGGCATTTCTCATTATCAAAGCACGGGTACCTGACAAACGGATTCACCGGATTATTAAAAGGAGGAGACCTATGATTATTGCCAAAAGCTTGAACAAAACGTTCAGAATCCCTGTCGTCAAGCAAGGTCGATTGAAGGGGCTAAGAACTTTACTTACGCGGGATTACCGCTTGGTTGAGGCGGTGAGGGATATTAGCTTCGAGATTCCAAAAGGCGAATTTGTCGGTTATATCGGGCCAAACGGGGCAGGCAAATCGACCACGATCAAAATGCTCTGCGGCATTCTGCATCCCACCTCAGGTGAGGTAATGATTAACGGACGCAGTCCGCAAAAGCACCGGATGGAGCTGGTCAGACAACTCGGGGTGGTGTTTGGTCAGCGTACTCAACTGTGGTGGGATCTTCCCGTCAAGGATTCGTTCGAGATCCTCGCATCGCTGTACAAGATCGGTAAACCAGCGTACAGACGCCAGTTGGGTAAGCTGAGTGAGGTCTTGAATCTGCACGACTTTCTGAACACACCGGTACGGAAGCTGTCCCTTGGACAGCGAATGCGGGCTGATCTGGCGGCGTCTCTGCTCCACGACCCCGATTTATTGTTTCTGGATGAACCGACGATCGGATTGGATGTGCTCGCTAAAAAGCAAATTCGTGAGCACCTGCGGCTGTTAAATCGGGAATTGAACAAAACGATTTTGTTAACGACACACGATATGGACGATATTGAGCAGCTATGCAGCCGAGTCATCGTTATTAATCATGGTCAGGCGATCTATGATGGAACGCTGGAGCAGCTGAGGGGTAGAATCGGGCTTCCAACGCGGATGAAAATAACGTTTCGTGAAGCGATTGAACAGCCATCGGCCCACACATCACCTTTTGAGATTCAGATGATTGATTCGCGTATGATGTCCGTAGCCTGCAATCGGCAGGAAACAACAGCGATGGAGGTGCTTCAGGCGATGAGTGCCTGGGGTGTTATCGAGGATGTACACATGGAGGAACCGGACTTTGAAGAGATCATCCACCGTGTGTACGGATAGAAGTGACAATTAACGTGTCAAATGGTTAGTAACCTAAATCTAAACTAAAGAGGTGGAACTCAATATGTTTCCCGATATTACACAGCATCCTGAATGGCTGCGGGGACAAACGATAGCCTGGTGCAATCGACTTGCTGAGCAGACCGGTAAATATGAGTATCCGTGGACATCGATCGTTGAAGGGCAGACCGCGGAGGATATCTTCAGTGAGGAGCTGGCGAAGCTGGTGCGCGGTAAGGTTCTCGAGGTAGGCTGCGGTCATGGAGCTTTTGCGAATCGATGGGCGAGCCAGGCTGATGAGATCGTTGGTTATGATATGACGGAGGGCTTTTTACGTACAGCGGAACAGAACCGTGAACCGAACGTCTCATTTGTTCTGGGAAATACCCATGATGGCTTGCCCTTCAAGGATGATGAATTTGATCTTGCTTATACCAAAAAAGGTCCAACCAGCTGGTATCCCGAAGCAAACCGAATTCTCAAGCCGGGAGGAGATGTGCTGTCTTTGCATCCTGGCGATGGAAATGGTGAAGGTATCGAGCTGGGGAGCTATTTCCCCGGACTGTTTGCGTCACCTCAGCAAGGAACACCGATTCTGGATAAAATCAACCGCATGCTTTCACAAAGCAGTCTTGATGTGCTCTCCATTCGTAGATTACGCGAAACGACGTATCTGCCAACAGTGGAGGATATGCTCCAAATCATCGGATTTGGGCAAACCGAGGGCTTCAATCAATTTGTGCGAGAAAACTGCCTGGAAGGAATTTGCCGCCAGTTTGATCTGAACCGAAGTCAACAAGGATTAAAAACGATCAGCTATTATTATCTGGTTCAGGCAAAAGGAACCAACTGATCTATAGGAATCTTATAGCGTTGTTGACGCCAGCTGACAACGTGTTATTGAAGCTAAGCTGCGTGTCAGAGAGATGCGCAATATTGAGGAGGGCTCATATGTCAGAGGAAAACATTCTGCTGAAAGCAAGCCGATATGATGGTAATATCACCACTTTATTGTTGGAAGCGGGTCAAATATTTAAAGTATTCGATCAGCAAGACTCTGGTTGTATCTCCTATGGCATTGAGGCTATGGGTCAACGCTGGTTCGTCAAATATGCGGAACGAGCTGAAGCTATTGCTTTTATGCAAAATGCGGAACGGCTCCATCGCGCTGTTGCGCATCAGCGGCTCCCCAAGCTGCTCAACTCGATCCACACCTCTGAAGGTTTTGCTCTTGTGTATGAATGGGTAGACGGTGAGGTGCTCGGAACACCTGAATTCCCGGGCAAAGAGGGTAGAAGCTCGCCGCAATCGCCACACTACCGATTCAAACGGCTGCCTGTGCACAAGATCATAGCTGCTTTATCGGCAGTATATGAAGTGCACGCCTATCTGGAGAGTGAGGGTTATGTTGCGGTGGATTTTTATGACGGCAGTATGATTTACGATTTCGATCGGGATGAACTGCACTTGTGCGATTTGGATTGCTACACACAAGGTGCTTTTACGCTGGAGATGGATCGGTTATATGGCTCAAGCCGATTCATGGCACCGGAGGAATTCGTGAAGGGAAGCCGGATTGATCAGCTTACTAATGTGTTCACTATGGGAGCTGCGGCATTCGTCTTTTTGGCTGATGAGGGCAGTCGAGACCCGAAGGATTGGTTGGCATCTGAAACACTGTATCGGATTGCTTGCAAGGCTGCCTCTGCGGATCGAAATGATCGGTACGATAGTGTGACCGCTTTTTACCATGAATGGCTGGAGACAGCTAGCAAGAACTAATAAGGTATTCATCCTACTAGAAGATGTAGTTCTTCTCCCTTGAAAGGTGTATGATGGGCTTACAGCAAGTCCATTCTATACCTTAGAAGGAGATGATATGGGATGTTTGATCAATTTGCAAAAGAGCATAATTTGCGTGAGCTCTTGGTATCAGCGCAGCAGTTCCACCCGTACCCAAAAGCTTACGAGCGTGAGTTTTGGGAGAAGCTCCCGCAGGAAGCACGTGCGACCTGGATAGGCTGGGCGGAGGAGCGATTGGATTATACATGGCCGGCACTACCAGCCGTTCGTTATATGGATTATGTGCGTAATGGCAATCGTACGCATTATGAAGAGGCTTATTTTGAAAGAAGAAGAGTATTGGGCGATCTGCTGTTCGGAGAATGTGTTGAGGGGCAGGGTCGATTCTTCGAGCAAATCATGAATGGATTGTGGTGCTTATGTGAGGAATCGTATTGGGTTATTCCCGCTCATATGACGCTGTCCTCCCGGAGTGATGGTTATTCGCTGCCTGATGTTACGGAGCAGGTGATCGATTTATTTGCCGCGGATACCGGTGGTTTACTTGCCTGGGCGATATACTTGTTTAAAGACAAGCTGCAAGTGGAAAGTCCGATGATTTTGAAGCGGATTCATTATGAGATGAACAGACGTATTTTTGGACCTTATTTGGAACGCGAGGATTTTTGGTGGATGGGCTATACGCCAAAACGCGTCAACAACTGGAATCCATGGATTCATTCCAATTGTCTGGCAGCTTTTCTAATATTGGAGGAGGATGCATCAATCAGGAGCCGCGCCGTAGCGAAAGGCATGCAAAGTCTCGACAGCTTTATGGGAATCTATCATCCTGACGGCGGCTGTGATGAAGGGCCGGGTTATTGGGGGCGGGCAGGCGCATCCCTGTTCGATTGTTTGGAGCTTCTTTATGAAGGGTCAGCAGGACGCATCGACTTTTACAAGGAGACGCTTGTACAGGAAATGGGCAAATATATTTATCGGGTGCATATTGCCGGTAACGATTTTGTTAACTTTGCCGATGGCGATGCGCGGCTGAGCCTGTCTGCTGATGTGGTATATCGTTATGGGAAAAGAATTGATGATTCGCAAATGAGTGCGCTGGGTGCGTATACGTTTCAGGCTAATGGCATTACGCGTGATCGGATTTTTTCATGCCCAAGAATTCTGGGAGAATTCACGAATTACGCTGAGCTTATGGGGCAGCAGGCAACGGCACCTTTTGAACGGGATGTATGGTTGAAGGATACCCATATTTTTGTCGCAAGGGAGCATGAGGGGAGTTCGTCCGGACTGTATCTCGCTGCGAAAGGTGGTCATAACGAAGAGAGCCATAACCATAATGATGTCGGACATTACATTGTCTACTTCAACGGACATCCGTTTTTCATTGATGCAGGTACGGAAAGCTACACAGCCAAAACCTTCAGCGATCGGAGATACGAGATCTGGACGATGCAATCAGGCTACCACAGCCTACCGACCATCAATGGCGTGGAGCAGCAGAATGGTGAAGTCCACAGGGCAACCGATGTCGAATACGTGAACACAGATTCAGCGGCCAGCTTATCCTTAAGCCTGCAAGCTGCATACCCTGAGTCGGCAGGAATCGAATTCTGGAAACGAAGCATCACTCTGCACCGGGTACCAGGAGATCAGGCTTATGCTGAGATCAAGGATAGCTTTGAATTAAAAGAGGCTTCGGCTGATTTGGTGTTTAACTGCTTGGTGCTTCCAATGCCACAGCTGTTAGAGGATGGACGCATTGAGCTAACGAATGAGCACGGCGAACGGATCTGGATTCAATATGAAGCCAACCGGCTGCAAGCTATGGTGGAGACGATCACGGTTAGTGATGCCAGAATGCAGTCGATATGGGGAGATACGTTATATCGGTTACAGCTTCGTTTATTGGAGCCTGTGCGGGCCGGTGAAGTGGTTGTGACAATTGCAACAGCTGATGCGGGTACAACGCCTGCTGTGTGACTTGATAGCTTGATAGTGGAAGCTTTGTATAATCAGTTGTTTGGTTCCCGTTGCCTTGTCGTAATGATGAGTAAAGGAGAGATGCTGCATGGAGAGTACAGGTGCGCCGGATCATGATGCAAAACCTCATCAGGATGCATGGAAGCAGGCTTTGGATCGCTTATATGAGCAGTTTTTCGACTACGGCAGAAGGGCAAGCCATGGCTTTGATAGTGAGGATATTCATCAAGCGCGGGTCAACAGCCGGAAGCTGCTGACACTGCTGCGTATCCTCGACAAGCATGATCATTCCGGACTGTATCCATTAATCAAGCAAGCGCAAAAACGCCTCGGTAAAGTCAGGGATGCAGATGTGCTGATCGAGTCTTTTCAAGCGAGACGGAAAAATGCCAAGCGAAGCGGCAGACGCAAAGAGGCCGATTTGTTAAAGACGTTCATCCAGATTCAGAGAAAACAGCGGAGACGCAGCCGAGTAAAGCTGGCCGATAAGCTGCCGGAACTGATTAATCCTGCACTGGATGAGAAATGGGAGGCGTTTCTGAAGGAGTTGCCTGAGTTGGAATCGCCAAGTGCCGATATTAACGTAAATCAGGTGATGCGTGAGCTTGAAATTTCCTATGAACAGCATAAACAAGCCTATCGTCAGCTTAGCAGGCACAACGGCGCTGAAACGAAGGAAGCGTTCGACGCTCTGCATGATTTGAGAATCGCTGCCAAGGAGCTGAGATATACGGCATCTGCTGCATCCTTTGCGTTGGATCAGAAGTTTCATTCCCATGAACAGCTATATAAAGATATTCAAGAACAGCTGGGTCAAATCAATGATCGGCGAATATGGCTGGAAACGGTCCAAGCGATCGGTCAGGACAAGCTGGACGTTGGCAAGAAAACATGGAAAGCGTTCAAAGAAGGCCTTATGGGGGAAATACGCCAAGCGCTGGGTACCAGTCAGTTTGTAGGAGAGTAGCAGGATGGATGAATCAAATCAGCTTTGATACCAGATAAACATGCTCCCGACTGACTTGAACGCGCACATCTATGTACGGTCCTCCTTTTGGTTTATAATGGTTAAGACAAGCTGATGGTTATTAACAAAGGAGGATGACAGCAATCATGGGTAATAAATTGGCATTACATAAACATGGCTTCCAGGCCAGTCGTCTCGTTTTGGGCTGTATGGGTTTAGGTGGAGGATGGACGCGGGATGCTATCACGGCTGATGATATGAAAAAGGCGCATGCGGCTGTAGATGCAGCGCTTTCCGTGTCGATCAATATGTTCGACCATGCCAATATTTATGCCTACGGCAAGGCGGAGTCTGCATTCGGACAAGTACTGAAGGAGCGTCCGGAGCTGCGGGAGCAGATGATCATCCAATCCAAATGCGGTATTCGGATGGAGGAGGGTCCAGGGCTTCCAGCACGGTATGATTTTTCCGAGGAGCATATTATTTCCAGTGTAGACGGCATTTTGGATCGGCTTGGTTTGGAGTCTATCGATATTTTATTGCTTCATCGGCCGGATCCGTTAATGGAGCCGGAAGAGGTAGCAAGCGCTTTTGACAAGATTAAGAGGCAGGGGAAGGTCAAAAGCTTTGGCGTTTCCAATATGAGTCCTACGCAAATCCGTTGGCTCCAATCTTGCTTGGACGAGCCGTTGATCGTCAATCAGCTCGAATTGAATCTTGCCAAGCTGGATTGGATTGATGCAGGGATATCGGTCAATCAAAAAGCAGGCACACAGTTGTCATTTCCTGAAGGGCTGCTTGAATTTTGCCAGATGGAGCATATTCAGGTTCAATCGTGGGGGCCGCTTGCCAAGGGGCTGTTCAGCGGTAAGGATTTGACAGACAAGCCAGAAACAGTGCGCAAAACTGCTGAACTCGTTCGGCAATTAGCGGAGCAGAAGGGTACATCGCTGGAAGCTATAGTACTTGCTTGGCTCATGCGCCATCCATCAGGGATTCAGCCTGTGTTAGGCACAACGAGCCCGGATCGGATACGTGCCTGCGCGGAAGCAACTGGAATCGTGATCTCGCGCGAGGAATGGTACGATCTGTACGTGACATCCAGAGGTGTCAAAGTCCCATAGGTATTGCGTAACATCTTGAGCCGATCAAGATGTTTTTTTATGGGGATTAGTAGACATTAAGTCGCGGTAAGTGTTCTATAAATAAAGTAAGTGTGGTAATCTGTTATTAAAGCGCTCTCATTCATTGAGGGCTATCAGGATTTAAAATAATACAGAAGCTGGATGAACCCATGACCAATACTAACAAGCTGGCTTTATTTACGATTACATGGCCGTTATTTATTGAATCCTCTCTGCAAATGGCTATGCGGGCTGCAGACACCTTTATGGTCAGTAACGTATCGGATGGCGCGGTAGCTGCAGTAGGCGTGTCCAATCAACTCATTATTTTTACGTTTTTATTGCTGCAGGTGATCTCTGCGGGATCAGCTATCGTCATATCACAATATTTGGGCGCCAACAAATTAGAAGCAGTCCGCAGGTTTGCTGCCGGTGCGATTTTGCTGAATTTTATATCGGGCGTGGTCATTAGCATCGTGATGGTCATCTTCAGCAGGCCGCTGCTTGGACTGTTCGGGCTGCAGCAGGACCTGCTCGGAACGGCACAAACCTTTCTGTCTATTGTCGGAGGGGCGTTATTCATTCAGGCGCTCAATCTGACGATTTCGGCGATTGTTCAGGTGCATGGCTTCACCCGATATACGATGATGGTCGCCATTGGCATGAATCTAATTAATTTAACCGGCAATTATTTGTTCATTTTTGGTCCGTTGGGCTTTCCGAAGCTGGGTGTTCCGGGGGTGGCCATCTCGGCGGTCATCAGCCAATGCCTCGGGCTTGGCGTCTATATTCTGATATTACGGAAGGTCGTTAAGCTGGATCTGGGCTTGAAGGAGCTCGTGAGATGCAGGCTGGAGGATATGAAAAAGATTTTGTCGATCGGCATTCCCACAGCGGGCAATCAACTGTCGTATGCAGCTAGTCAAATCGTCACTACGTATTTCATTACATCGCTCGGTGCCGAGATGCTGTCGACTCGAATCTACACGCAAAATATTATGTATTTCATTATGGTGCTCTCCATTTCACTGGGCCGTGGCACGCAAATTATTATTGGCCGTCTCATCGGCGGCGGGGAAAAGGAAGAAGCCTATCGGCAGCTATTCCGCAGCCTTGCCTTAAGTCTGATGCTGTCGATGGGAGCTGTCATTGTAATCGCCATATTTAGAAAGCCGCTGCTTGGCTTATTTACGAGCGACCCTCATATTATCACTTTGGGTGCCGCGCTGCTGCTGTTGGGATTTGTGCTGGAGCCTGGCAGATGCTTGAATATTGTAATTGGCGAAGCGCTGCGAGCGGCGGGTGATGCGAGATTTTTGGTCATAACCGGTATTACGATTGTATGGGGAATGTGTATTCCTTTAACTTATCTTCTGGGTATTCATTTCGCTTATGGACTGATGGGAATTTGGATCGTGTTTATACTTGACGAATGGGTGAGGGGAATAATCATTTTGCACCGTTGGCGCAGCCGAGCCTGGGAGAAAAAGGTGCTGGTTCAGGCGGACGCTAAGGAAGCTCAAGCTACTGTGTAGACTTGCATGCTTTCTTAGAAAAACCGGATTTACTCAGCTACAATTACGCTGTAGTGATCCGGTTTTTTAAGCTTTTTCAAACAGGGGTATTCGCTTATTTGCACTCCAACTGCCAGCAGGATAGTAAGGCTATGGCTTATGATCGTGAGAGCTCAGTAAGTTCGAGGTATAAATCCGCATTTGTTCCATAAGCTTTCTCTGCCGGAGGGAGATTCCGGTTACTTTGCTTTGTATATTGGCTTTTGCTGTATTGGGGACGATACGGTAGATGGGCTGCTTTCTCCGAAAATTACGATAAGTCCACGTAGATACCCAGTCCACCCCGCTGATTGTGGTACGGGATCCATCCTTGCGTATGGTCAATTGAAGTATTAATCCATTATTGGTATAAGGGTTACCGTTTAAGCGAATCGATACAAAATTACCAAGCGAGTATATGGCCAACTTGTTGGAACGCGTCCTGAGGATTGGCTGCAGCACGTGAGGGTGCGAGCCAAGGATAACGTCTGCTCCATGGTGTAAAAGCTTGCGAACGAGCACTCGCTGCTCCGTGGTAGGTGCTGCCTGATACTCCTGTCCTACATGGAGACAAACAATATTCAGATCGGTTTTTGGTTTGATTTTGCGTAAATCTCTTACCATTTGAGCTTCGTTGATCAGATTGACTGACCCTCTCATGGCCGTAGGAAGGGGGATCCGGTTGGTCGTTTTGGTATAGGCGAGAATCCCGACCTTGATCCCTTTAACGTCCATGATCAGCGGCTGTCGAGTCTGCTCGGGAGCGGCATAAGTGCCTGTATGCGCCAGTTGATTGGCATCTAGAACCTGGAGGGTTCGCCGCAGTCCTTCGATTCCATTGTCAAGACAATGGTTGTTCGCCGTTACCAGCACATCAAAACCGTTTCGCTTTAACGCTGCGGCAAGCTGCTCAGGCCCATTGAACATAGGAAACCTTGTTCGCGGATTCTTTTTTTTAATAAAAGGCGTATCTCCTTTTAAGGGGACCTCCAGATTGCCTATAGTCAGATCTGCGTCCCGTAAAATAGGCGCAACTCCTTCAAAAATGGAGTCAAAATTATACAGGTTGGCGTCACGCTGCTTGACTGACATCGAAATAGCCCCATTGATTAAAATATCACCAACTGCAGCGATCGTTATTTCTTGCATCGGATCACCTCTTGCTACCAAGATATTCGTAACCCTGCTAGAGAGTGCGGGCAAGTGTCCGAGAGGCTTCCGTTTATGTGTTTGAGGAAGTATAATGAAATGATAAGAAGAAGAGAATTGGAAGGGATGATACCATGTTAACCATTACTGGTTATAGTGTGGAATTGATCAAGGACCCGTTCGGGATTTTGACAGGTAAGCGTTATGAACTGCTGCTGGATATCGAGGTGGCGGAGGATGACGAACTATACTCGGAAAATGGATTGTATGTGCGGGTCATTTATGTGGTGGAGGACAGCAGCTCCAGCATGGTGAAATATGCAATTCATGAGAAAACCAATGATAATTATGTGGATTTTGAGCTTGAGGATGACGAACTGGCAGTTATAGAAGCTTTTTGTAAAGAGCATTTGGTAGAAGCTGAGGAGTAGAAAAAGGTATCGTGCGGCATAGAATGAGAGCTGTTTACGCCTTTATACTTCCAGAAGAGCAAGCATAATCACATCGAAAAATACTTTGGTCACATCGTGCATTAAATATTGCTTCAGCAAACCTTCCTGTTTAAAGCCAAACTTCTCCAGGAGTCGTAATGAATTTTTGTTTTGGGGGATAACCTCCGCCTGCATGCGATGAACGCCAATACAGTCAAAGCCATGACGGATCACAGCTCCCAGTGCCTCGGACATAAACCCTTTGTTCCAATGGGCGTCTGTGAGCTCGAAGCCTACGGATACAGGAGATAACGGGCGATAATCGAACGTTCCGCGAACAGGCATGCACATGATGGTTCCTATTAATTTGTTGTCCGTATGCTGGGTTATCCCCCAAGGTAGAAGCCTATTCTCCTGAAACTGCTGATTCCAGGCGACGATCAGCTCACGGGCCTGCTCTATGGAGGAAGGTCCATGCCAATCGAGATACTTGATAATGGGAGAGCCTTCAGCATAGAAGCTATAAAGCTCATTAGCATCGTCCTGCGACATTTGTCTTAATAACAGACGTTCCGTAGATAAAATGGGAAAATTTGAATTATTATACATATATATAAATCCACACTTTCGTTAGAAGGTTAATATATAGAAATTATAGCCTATCTTTATGAAATTAATATGAAATCAATTTCAGGTGGAGGGTGACTCGTACGTTGAAGGCTCTATTGGTTGATGACGAAAGACTTGCGCTCATACAGCTGGAAAAAATGTTAAAAGAGCTTGCTGACATCCAAATTGTGGGTACAAGTATGAATCCGCTGCAAGCGATAGAGATGGCTGGAGAATTAATGCCGGACGTTATTTTCATGGATATCCAGATGCCGGAATTATCAGGTCTGCAGGCAGCCGAGCTGCTGCAGGATATTTGCCCGTCAGCCGAGATCGTTTTTGTCACTGCATTTGATGAGTATGCAATCCAGGCGTTTGAGCTTCAAGCTCTTGATTATGTTCTGAAACCACTGCAGCGGAAACGGTTATTAAAAACGCTGCACCGGTTAAAGCAGAAGCATGTTCCCACCCCCAGCGTCCCGACTCTTGGAGAGCCCGTATCGATTCGCTGTTTTCCATCGCTTCAAATCGAATACAAAGAAGATCAAGCTGAGGAGCTCATCAAATGGAGGACCACCAAGGGTCAGGAGCTATTCGCCTATTTGCTTCACCACCGTGGACAATTAGTGCGAAAGAGTGAGCTGCTAGATTTACTGTGGCCGGATATCGATCCCAAAAAAGCGACCACACTGCTGTATACGACCATTTATCAAATTCGTCAAAACCTCAAGCGCAATGCCATTGACATTCCCATCCAAAGCTTGAGTGCGGAGGAAGGCTATATGCTGGATGCCGGGCGGGTGCGGTTGGAGTCCGATGAATGGGAGCACAACCTTCGTATGCTGGAGCACGTGAACGTGAATAATCTAGCCGCTCATCAACGGGTGCTGGACATGTACAGAGGCGAATATTTGGGCAAACATGATTATTTATGGGCTGAGGGAGATCGTCAGCGAATGGCAATGCGCTGGCTGCACCATGCTCAACAGGTCGCAGAGTGCTATTCGCAAAATGGAATGTGGAGCGAGGCTGTGCAGGTGTATCATCGTATCCAACAGGAGCAGCCATTGTCGGAGGACAGTTTCTTTGCATTAATGAAATTGTATGATCTTATGGGCCAGCGGGCGTCTGTAGAGGAGCAGTATCAGCTGCTGTTGAAGATGCTGGAGCAGGAGCTCAACCTTGAACCTAAGGGGGAAATTACTCATTGGTTTGAGTGCTGGAGGCAGCAGGTTAGTGAAGCTAGAGCTCATGCTCCCATAGGGATGGCAAGTAAACGAAATTCATACGAATAGTCGTTCAAAAGACAGTTGTATTCGGACAAAGTTCGATACATGATGACTGTCTTTTTTTGTCATGTACGCACCCCTGTAATCCATTTGCCGAACAGAAGGCGAGAATTTTGGTGATTCACTGAATAATTTATCAGAAATACATATAATTGTTCAGAAGTTTTTCAGTTCTAATTGATATAAGTAAGATGATTCATCTTTAACACATAATCGATCTTTGGTTAGGTGTATTTAATTACCCATAATGGAAAATTTTTTGCCACAGGAGGTGGAAATAGGTACGGGGATTCTAGGATCATTCAAGCTGCTTCCTAACGGGCTTGATCAACAGTCATTGGATATACATAGAGGATACATACACCTGATTGCAGGGTTACTCGGCTTGAAATTAATCTGCAATACGGAAGTACGGTATATCTTAAACCCGTAGCAAGAATGAGAATTAGAAATTGAAAGATGTTTGAGGAACATGTAGTTGGAATATTACTTAATACAATACATTGCCAGCTCATGTAAACCAATTTGGGGGAGCGATGTATGGGGAATTTGAAACAATTATCAAAAAGAAGCCGATCCCTTTTGGAGCTTCCCAAAAGAGTGCTTTTCTTGTTTATGGCCTTATCGTTGGCCTTATTGCCTTACTACAATTTTGGTGTGATGGCGGCTATTACCTTATCTCTAGAGAAAACGGTAGACAAGACGACAGCATTTCCAGGGGAAACCATCACGTATACGATTAAATACGCGAACCCAAGCACGACTGAAGCAGCTCAGAATATGATTATCACCGACGTCTTGCCAAGTACTCTGGATTATGTGGGAGTCGACACCCCGGCAGATGTTAATTCTGTCGATACTTCAGTCGCGGGAACAGTGAAATTTAATATGGTTAGTCCTTTAGCAGCAGGTAAAACCGGCATTATAAAGCTTAAAGCCAAGTTCAAGGAAGGGGTAACCCTGGATGGCACCACTGCCCAAAATAGTGTGACAGCCAAAGCTGATAATAGCCCTTCGATTACGGTACCAGCACCGGTGGTCACCGCAAAGGTTAATGCTCACGATTGGTTGATATCCAAATCAAAAATCCTTCCGGCAGTTGATCCGGTTTTGAACAGCAATGTAACCTATCAGATCAAGCTGAAGGGAAACAGTGTACTGGGTGGCACTAATATCCAAAACGTTGGAGTTATGGATACTCTCCCAGTAGGGTCTACTTTTGTTTCCGCCACTGGGGGCGGTGTGTATGATGCCGTGTATGGAAAGGTCTCCTGGCCTTCATCAACTTTAAATGTCGGGCAGGAAAAAACCTATGAAGTCGTACTAAGTTATCCAAGTCCAACCTTTCATGTAGGCGATTCGGTTACGAATTCCGTCTATGCGGTCGGTACCAGTCTGACTGGAGCTGCTCTTAGGACGAATACGGCTAATGCTACACATCTGCTAGCTGCTCCTGACCCAGGAATTTATGGCATTAAAAAGGAAGCACGTCAAGCGAGCGATGAGTATTCCATTGGCCAGACCGTCAAGTATAAGATAAATGGCTTTGGAAACAAAGGTAATGTGCCCTTGGATAACTTTGTAGTTGAGGATGCTATACCGAAAGAAATTAATCTGACTCAGATTTCTACAGGCTCCTATAGTAATAATACGGGTGTTACCGTAAATGTGTATTACCAGAAAAATGGAGTTAATACCTGGTTGAGTTGGACTGGAGGCGTTAATCTCAGCAGCGGCAGCAGCCAGACCTTAAATGCAGCTTCTTTAGGACTTGGGGCTGGTGAATATGTTTCCAAAGTGAAGTTGGATTATGGAACAGTGCCAAGCAGTTTCCGTGTTGCCTCCGATATCCAGCTGCAGGGGACCCTGCTTAGTACGGATCATAACTCACTACCGGTTGTAGATAATCAACTAATTAACAACACGGCTGTGCTTACAGCTAATTATGGACCTACACCTTTTAATAGCAGCAGCTCAGTAGACATTAAGGTTGTACAGCCTATACCTTGGGTTGTCGCGAATAAATCGGTTGTAGGCAGTGCATCGGTGAAAGAAAACGATACGCTCACCTATAAGCTGCGGGTACAGAATCATGAGTTTGCTACGGGGGATATGACGCACCCGGAAATAGTGGAATTCTTTCCGAATGAGTTGGAGAATTTCACAGTGGTGGGTATAACAAATAACTCCAGCACACCTATTGGAACCCCTGTTTTTAACAGCTATAACAAGACGGTAAGTTCAGTAACGTATTCGGTCTATAGTTGGGAGTTCCCGACTGCCGTTCTGAAGCCAAACGAGTATATCGATGTTACCATTAGCGGTACTGTCAAGCATGCTACACCTAATGGGAATTTTGGCAATACGATGTACGCAACGACTACAGCTACAAATACCTATAAAGGTACAGTAGTGAGCGATGTACCGGAAGACCGGGATAATAATCCGGCTACGACACAATTCGTAAAGGCCACGGTTAACGCTTATGTGAAATTCACAGGCTCTCTGGAATCCATCAAATGGGTAAAAGGAGAAGTCGATAATGCGTTCACAAAGTACCCGGCTAACGGAGAGACGCTGCCTGGTGGTAAAGCGATGTATCAACTGGTCGTAAGTAATGTTACTTCCAATGGTCCTATTTCCAATATCGTTATTGTAGATAAGCTGCCTCGTATTACAGATACAGGTGTAGTTGATACAAATGCTCGTCTATCTGACTGGAGACCATATCTGGTAAATAACGTTACGGGACCAGGCGGAGCACCACTGGATCCACGAATTAAGGTATATTATTCAACAGATGTAAATCCGAATGTCAGTGATATATCCAAACCGTTGAACCCGACTCATACAGGTTGGAGTCTAACGCCTCCTGCAGACATTACGACTGTCACCGCGCTGGAATTCGACTTCGGCACTATTACCCTTAACCAAGGAGAATCAGTCACCTTGGAATGGGATATGCGTGCACCAGTAAATGCACCGAGAAACAAGATCGCCTGGAACTCATTTGGTTATGGAGCAACTTATCCCGATGAGGGCGGACCACAGTCTTTTTTACCTTCAGAGCCTATCAAGGTAGGTTTTTTGATTAAGGATACTGATCCTGCAGGTACCGGTAATATAGGCGACTTTATCTGGTTGGATACGAATGCGAATGGCATTCAGGAAGCGGGCGAGAAAGGGGTCAATGGGATTCTTGTGAATCTATACAAAACCAACGATCCCACTACCCGTATAGGCTACACAAGAACCGGAGATCGACATGGAACGAATGAGCCAGGTTATTATGAATTTCCTAATCTTCAAGCTGATGATTATACGGTAGAATTCGTAATGCCGACTGGCCATTATTTATCACCTCATAATCAGGGCTCAGATCGTGCCAATGATAGCGATTTTACTTTAAATCCATCAACATTAACATACCAGGTAAGCAAAAATCTTGGTTATGAAGAAACTGATATGACTCTGGATGCGGGTATCTATACCAAAGGCTCAATTGGAGATTTTGTGTGGGTGGATAAGAACGCCAATGGTATTCAGGATGCAGGTGAACCCGGTCTTGACGGGGTAACGGTAGAACTGTATGCTGCTAATCTTACAACTCCTTTGAAAAGCACGACGACTAGCGGAGGCGGTAGATACTTATTCGCTGACCTCGATCCAGGAAGCTATCGCGTGAAGTTCATTAAGCCTAACGGGTATAAGTCGACGCTTCAGGATCAGGGTAACAATGATGAAAAAGACTCTGACCGTGATGAAGCGAGTGGTTTAAGCCATATCGTGGTATTAAGTGCAGGCCAAAACGACATGTCGGTAGATGCAGGATTTTATCTCGGTGAAATCGGCGATCTGGTCTGGCATGACCGGAATGCCAACGGTATTCAGGATGCAGGAGAACCAGGTATACCTGGTGTATCGGTTATGCTCTATAAGGCAGCTGACCTTACAACTCCTATAGCAACTACTACGACTGATGCAAGCGGGATTTACAAATTCTCTGATTTGCTTCCAGGAGATTATGTAGTCAAGTTTACTCGTCCAGCGGCTTACAATTATTTTTCTCCTTCGAATCAGGGTTCCAATGATGCATTGGATAGCGACGCGACCTATACGGCTCGGACTGATGCAGAAGCTGTTGTCACTGGTATTACGCTGCTCGAAGGCGGTCGCAACTATACCTTCGATGCGGGTGTATTCAATCCAGCAAGTCTTGGAGATAAAGTCTTTCTCGATGCCAACAAAAACGGCATTCAAGACACTGGAGAAGTGGGAATTTCAGGCGTAACGGTTAAGCTGTATAAGACTTCTGCACCTAATACCCCTGTGGCTACAACGGTTACCGGTCTAACAGGTTTGTACGAGTTTACGAATCTGGATCCAGATAGCTATTTCGTTGAATTCATCAAACCGGCAGGGTATGCTATCACTTCCAAGAACCAAGGCGGTTCTGCCGCATTAGATTCGGATGCAGACCCGACTACTGGAAAAACAGCCAGTGTCACCCTATCATCAGGGGAAGCTAATATGACAATAGATGCCGGAATGTATATTCCCACGAATGGCTCCATTGGGGACTTGGTCTGGCATGATTTGAATGCAAACGGCATACAGGATCCAGGAGAGCCAGGCATTCCGGGTGTAACCGTTGAGCTGTATAATGCGGATACAAATGCACTGCTGGATACCAAAATCACAGATGCTGACGGAAACTATCTCTTCACTAATCTTCTGCTTACAGGTAACTATAAAGTGAAGTTCCTTAAACCAAACGGGTACAAGGAAAGTCCGGCAAATGTAGGGGCGGATGACAGCAAGGATTCGGATAGAGATATCGTAACAGGTTTCAGCCATACTCTTACATTAAGTACAACTATTAATGATTTAACAGTAGATGCCGGTTTTTATAAGCTGGCCAAGCTCGGCGACAAAGTGTTTAAAGATGTGAATGTTAACGGTATACAAGATGCGGGTGAAACTGGCGTAGCTAATGTTACAGTTAATCTGTATCGTTCCGACGCCCCGACAGCAATTATCGCAACAACCGTTACGGATACCAATGGCAACTATCTGTTTGAAAATTTGGAGCCAGGTTCCTATGTGGTAGGGTTTGTGCCTGTTAGCGGCCACAGCTTTACGTATAAGCACGTAGGGATCGACAATACAATTGATTCCGACGTTAATAGTTTAGGCTTTACGGATCCCATTGTATTGCGTTCCGGAGATGATAATCGAACGGTGGATGCCGGGATTTACGTTCCTAATGCAGGTGGCGGTGGTTCTATTGGAGACTTGGTCTGGCATGATTTGAATGCAAATGGCATTCAGGATCCAGGAGAGCCTGGCATACCGGGAGTAACGGTTGAGCTCTATAATGCGGATACGAATGTGCTGCTCGGTACCAAAACTACAGATGCCTTAGGACATTATTACTTTAATGACCTTCTGATTACAGGTAACTATAAGGTGAAATTCCTTAAACCAGACGGGTACAAGGAAAGTCCGGCAAATGTAGGATCCGATGACAGCAAGGATTCGGATAGAGACGTTACAACAGGTTTCAGTCACACTCTTACATTAAGCACAACTATTAATGATTTAACGGTGGATGCTGGTTTCTACAAGCTAGCTAAGCTTGGCGACAAAGTATTTAAGGATGTTAATGAAAATGGCATTCAGGATATGAACGAAGAAGGCGTTGCGAATGTAACGGTTAACCTGTATCGTTCTGATGCGTTGGCCGTAATTATAGCCACAACCGTCACGGATGCTAACGGCAACTATCTGTTTGAAGATCTGGAACCAGGCTCCTATGTAGTAGGGTTTACGGCTGTTAACGGCTATAGCTTTACTTTAAAGAATGCAGGGACAGATCGTACCATGGATTCGGATGTCAATAACTTAGGTTTTACGGATCCTGTTGTATTGCTTTCTGGAGACGATAATAGAACTGTGGATGCTGGCATTTATAATTCTACCAAGGGGTCTATCGGGGATATTGTCTGGCATGATTTGAATGCAAACGGCATACAGGATGCAGGAGAGCCTGGCATTCCGGGAGTAACCGTTGAGTTGTATGACGCAGATACGAATGTGCTGCTGGGTACCCAAACTACAGATGCAGGTGGACGCTATCTGTTTACAGACCTTATTCTCGTAGGTAACTATAAGGTGAAATTCCTTAAACCAGACGGGTACAAGGAAAGCCCGGCAAATGCAGGAACGGATGACAGCAAGGATTCGGATAGAGACGTCACAACAGGTTTCAGTCATACTCTTACATTAAGTACAACTATTAATGATTTAACCGTGGACGCTGGTTTCTACAAGCTAGCTAAACTCGGCGACAAAGTATTTAGAGATTTCAATGTGAACGGTATACAGGATGTGAACGATGAAGGTGTTGCGAATGTTACAGTTAACTTGTATCGTTCCGATGCGCCAGCTGTAATTATTGCAACAACCGTCACAGATGCTAACGGTAATTATCTGTTTGACAATCTGGAGCCAGGTTCTTATGTAGTAGGTTTCGTGGCCGGTAACGGTTATATATTTACACCTAAGAACATGGGAACGGACAAAACTATTGATTCAGATGTTAATAATTTAGGTTTTACTGATCCTATTATATTGCTTTCCGGAGACGATAATCGAACGGTAGATGCCGGGGTTTATATTCTTTACTCAGGTGGCGGCGGAGGAGGAGGCGGTGGTGGCGGTGGCAGTGGCAGTTCATCACCAGAGCCAACAACACCAGAACCGACTCCAGGGACAACCCCAGTACCGACACCAGAGCCGACTCCAGGAACAACGCCGGTACCAACACCGGTACCAACACCGGTACCAACACCGGTACCAACACCGGTACCAACACCGGAACCGACTCCAGGAACGATTCCAGTGCCAACACCAGAACCGACTCCAGGAACGATTCCAGTGCCAGCACCAGAGCCGACTCCAGTAACAGTTCCAGAGCCAACTCCAGCACAACCCGTAACTACGGATCAGGATACCCCCGTAGCAGGAGAAGTGCCGTCGATAGTGGATACGGGAAATATAACGGTTCCGAAGACGTATACGCTTGAAGTTGAGCCTCAAAATGGGATTGTTGAATTAACGGATGATGGAAAATGGGTGTATAAACCGAAGGAAGGCTTTAACGGCAAAGATACCTTTACCATCGGCATCAAAAATGAGAATGGAGATATTAATTTCCATGATGTTACGGTCAATGTACTTCCAAATAGTAATAAAAAGGCCTCTGAACCGGTAGTTTCCCTAGTACCGAAAACAGGCCAAGAGGCTTATAGCAGCTTATATCTGACAGGACTGGCTTTGGTATTTGCTGGACTTGGGATATTTGGTGCTACACGTTGGCAACAACGTAGAAAATAAAATTCTACAAGCAGGGGCACATTATGTGCCTCTGTTTCACTTCAACTGTATAAACAAGCTATTACGAGTTCATAGGAGAGAGGAGAATCTTATGACAAAGCAATTTCCCCAAGCTGCCGCTAGAAGTTATAGATTCTTTTATTGGGCAGCTTCCATCCTGGTATGTGCTGGAATCGTGTTCATAAGCATGGATGCCTACATACAACATACTGAAAGAAGCAATTCACTTCAGTTAAAAAATCAGATGTTACATCTATACCATACAAAAGCACAATCCAGCACAGAGCAAGCAAATGAGTTCACTGAACTAACCAAAGAAGCAAGCACTGCAGTCAAAAGCCCAACGGAAAATGAGCGATTCCAAAGCTTATTGGCTATTAATAAAGAAATCATTGGATGGCTCCGTGTTGAAGGCACTAGTGTTGATTATCCGGTCCTACAGCATAAAGACAATGATTATTACTTAAACAGAGATGCATCGGGTAAAAAGTCCATTTATGGCAGTGTGTTTATGGATTACCGCCTGGACACGAACCAAGAACAACGTAATCTAGTCATTTATGGACATAATATGATAGATGGCTCCATGTTCGGAAGCCTTGGTAACTATAAAAACAAAGATTTTTTTACGGAAAACCGCAAAATTAACTGGGGAATACAAGGAAAAACGAGCGATTGGGAAATATTTTCCGTTTATACGATAGACGCCAGAAAAGATACTGTCGATATTTCATATGAAAACGACGATGCCTTTCTTCTTGCTATAGACCAATATCGAAAAAAATCTATGTATCAGGCAGCCGTGACTTTGCAAAAGGATGATCAAATTCTTACACTGGTAACATGCAGCAATGAGACAGATGATACTCGTTTAGTCATACATGCAGTAAAAAAGGGGCCGAGGGCCCCTTTTTCTTAACCATCCTATTTTATTTTGCAATCGGATAATCGCTTTCCACCCAAGTATGACCCATTTTCAGAAGGGCTTCATTTGTTACATTAAAATATTTAGTAGATTGAACACCTGGGTGATCAGGTGTAGGGTCGTCGAAGACGGTATCGAGCATATACCAGCTGTTATCTATGTTCACTGCATTCCACATGTGGGTTTGCGCAGGATCATCATTTATGTAACCAACCACGAGCTGACTTGTTATCCCTGCTTTGTTAAGAAGCTTATTTGTTAGGATCGCATAGCCTTGGCAGACGGCTTTTTTGTTGAAGAGTGCTGAGTAAGCTGTATGTCCGATGTCGTCCAAATTTTCATAAGAGGTATTGGAGACCACATAGTCGTGAATGGCAGCTTCTTTTTCAAAATTGTTCATGTTTGGTGTCAGGATTTCATTCAGAATACGGTCAACCTCATTGTTTACGTATTGGTCTTGTTCTAATGATGTAAGATATTGCGGCTGTAGAGTGATCGTAATATTACCGATGCTTCCCTTCATATTCATAGACAGATCTTTCATGTTCCAGTACAGTTCTTCATCAAGATTCCGTTGCGCGTGGTCTATAGTATTTTTAATTGCTTGCACGTAGCTTTTGGAGTCTTCTGCATCTTTCGATGTGTAGGTGATTGTAATGGAGTCTGGTTTTTTAGCAAGCTCAGCCTGAATGGTTAGTTCCAGCTCTGTTAAATTACTAGCTTGCAGTGGTGCATTGGCGCTTGCAGTCCCTGCTTGTGCCAACGAAGAGAGAAGAAAAAGCACAATGGTGAGCAGAGCGGTGGAAACCTTCAATTTGGAATACATAGCAAAAACCTCCTTTGTCATTAAGCCATGCCAAAAGAGGGTACAATATAATGTTGCCTCTTGGCGACCCGACGATCATAGCAAAATGCTTTAGACTCGTGGCTTTGCGTCCCTGCCTTTCGACAGGTTTGCCTTTTTCAAAAGTTATTAGATTTGAGTTTATAATACCATAGGGTACTATGAAGTTCAACCTGTATTAGCCATGAAGGCTGGTATAAAACGAAAGACTCGATTGAGTAAACCCGTCCAGGTATGCTACTATTTGATCATTATGAACAGGGCTTCTTCCTTAAGAAGAAGCATCTTTGTATGTAACGGAAGGGAGCGGTAAGAGTGAAGACTCAGCTGGAAGCATTGCTTCAACAAGTAGACCAGCGGCAGATGGAGCTCATCGATCTGGTCGAGCGTTTGATCCGGTTTCAGACACCGGCACCACCAGCTCGCAATACGGAGGAAGCACAGCAGTTTGTCGCTGCATTTTTGCAGGATAAGGGCTTTGTTATTGATAAATGGGACGTATACCCAGGAGATCCGAATGTCGTTGGCGTGTTAAAAGGCAGTGAATCGGATACGCACAAAAGCTTGATTATTAACGGTCATATGGATGTGGCCGAGGTGAGCCCGAACGAGGCTTGGGAAACGACACCGTTCACTCCGATTGTCAGGGATGGTGCGATCATTGGCCGAGGTGCTGCTGATATGAAGGCAGGGCTTGCCGGAGCACTGTTTGCTACTCAGCTGCTGCATGACGCAGGCATCCGACTGCCCGGTGATCTTACATTCCAATCCGTGATTGGTGAGGAAGTGGGTGAAGCAGGAACACTGGAATGCTGCAAACGCGGGTACAGTGCGGATTTTGCCGTTGTTGTCGATACGAGTGATTTGCATATTCAAGGGCAGGGCGGCGTCATTACAGGCTGGATCACGGTGAAAAGCAAGCAAACCTTTCACGATGCGACGAGAAGGAGTATGATCCATGCCGGAGGCAAGCTGTTCGGTGCAAGCGCTATTGAGAAAATGGTGAAGCTGGTTCAAGGGCTGCAGGATTTGGAGCGTCACTGGTCCGTAATCAAAAGCTATCCGGATTGTCCACCAGGTGCAAGTACGATCAACCCTGCCGTTATTGAGGGAGGACGACATGCTGCGTTCATTGCCGATGAGTGCCGACTATGGATCACCGTACATTTTTATCCGAATGAGACCCATGAACAAGTGGCCCAAGAAATCGAGGAGCATATCAGATTGGTGGCTGCTGGAGATGTATGGCTTCGAGATAATCCCCCTGAGTTTACATGGGGTGGTTCGTCGATGATTGAAGATCGCGGCGAAATCTTCCCTTCATTGGAGGTGGACCCGCAGCATGCCGCTGTTCGTGCGTTAATGGGGGCTCACGAGCGTATTTTGAACCGCAGGCCTATTGTTGATGTATCACCGACTGTCACCGATGGGGGCTGGTTTGGGGCTGCAGGTATTCCCGCAGCTATTTATGGACCGGGCGATTTGGGCAATGCCCATGCTGTCAACGAGCAGGTATCGATTCAGCAGGTAGTAGATTTCACCAAAGTCATGCTTCAATTTATATACGAATGGGGACATACGAAGAAGTAACCTTACTTAATAAAGAAAAGAGGAAGTCATCTATGTCATTTTCAACTTACTTACATGAAAAGCTCCAGCGTGTCTGGAGGCAAAACCATACTCACCCTTTTGTACAGGAGCTGGGGCAGGGAACGCTCCCCATCGAAAAGTTTCGCTTCTATATGGTTCAGGACTATTTGTATTTAATCGATTATGCGAAGCTGTTTGCTCTGGGCGCTGTAAAAGCGAATGATATCGGGACGATGGGCAAGTTTGCTGCACTGCTGAACTCCACGATGAATGAGGAGATGTCTCTGCATCGCGACTACGCAGCTCGTTTTGGGATTTCGCTAGAGGAGTTGGAGCAGGCCGAACCCTCTCCCATCACGCTGGCTTACACACACTATATGCTTAACGCTGCACACAATGGGTCTTTGGCTGATCTGGTTGCGGCACTGCTTCCATGTATGTGGAGCTATTGGGAGATTGGGGTGGAGCTGAATCAAATACCAGGAGCGTCCGAGCATGAATGGTATGGAGAATGGGTGCGGATGTACAGCTCGGAGGAATTTGGCGATTTGGCTCGCTGGTGCCTGGATCTGTTCGATCAATTGACAGAGGGTAAGCCGCAGGCAGAGCTGGACCGGCTGGAAACGATTTTCTTGAACACGACCCGCTATGAAACGCTGTTCTGGGATATGGCTTATAATCAGGAAACATGGCCAACTCGTTAAAATAATGAAATAATGGACTGCAATTTGCTGACCCATATAGAAAAACAAGCCAGAAGAGGATGAATATACTCGCTCTCTGGCTTGTTTGGCGTTCTTATTTTACACGAGAAGATTTAATAAAGAGAGATATGACCATACCCACGATGGCAAGAATGAGACCGAAAATGAAGGAATCTTGAACGCCCGCAGTTAATGCGGCGCTAATTGCTGCTGGGTCAGCTGGATTTGTCACATGTTTCATATAACTGCTTTGGGAGGCTGACATAATGGTAATGGCAACAGCCGTACCGATAGCTCCCGACACCTGCTGCAGTGTATTCATTGTAGCAGTCCCATCGGGATACAGATCTTTGGGTAATTGATTCAGACCATTGGTCTGGGCAGGCATCATCACCATGGACACACCGATAAAAAGAAAGGAATGCAGCAAGACCACCGTTAGTATAGAAGTTTCAGTGTTGACAGTGGAAAGTATCCATAACATGACAATCATGATAGTAAATCCAGGAACAACCAGTCCCCGAGGTCCATATTTGTCAAAAATACGACCTGTTAATGGCGACATCAAACCATTCAATACGCCTCCTGGCAACAGCACAAGCCCTGCTGAGAATGCCGCTAATGCCAGCCCCGTTTGCAAGTATAAGGGTAGCAGAATCATAGAAGACAGAATGATCATAAAAGTGATAAATACAGCTAATAAACCTAAAGTAAACATGGGATATTTAAATACGCGTAAATCTATCATCGGCTTGCTCATTTTAAGCTGTCTCAACGAAAACAAGAGTAGTGCGGCCAAACCTACAACGATAGTTGAAATCACGATACTGCTGCCCCAACCACTTTCACCTGCACTGCTGAAGCCGTACACAATGCCGCCAAAGCCTATGGTCGATAAAATAATCGAAGGGACATCAATTTTGGGCTTGGTGATGGTCGAGACATTTTGCATGTAGGTAATGCCAGATAATAACGCGATGACAAGAAACGGTAACGAAACCCAGAAGATCCAATGCCAATTCAAATTCTCGATAATTAAACCGGAAACCGATGGACCAATAGCGGGCGCAAACATGATGACTAATCCCATCAGCCCCATGGTCGCTCCTCTTTTATGAATCGGAAAGATCAATAAGATTGTATTGAACATAAGAGGTAACAATAAACCGGTGCCGATGGCTTGTATAACACGGGCTAGCATGAGCATGCCGAAGCCTGGTGCTACTGCCGCGACGAGCGTTCCGATAATGGAGAAGACCAATGACGCTGTAAATAATTGACGAGTACTGAACCATTGAAGCAAGAGGCCAGAAACGGGAACCAGAATCCCCAAGGTTAGCAAATAACCTGTTGTCAGCCATTGTACCGTGGAAGAGCTAACCTGAAATACGTTGATTAAATCACCAAGTGCCATATTTAAAGCTGTCTCACTAAATAATCCAATGAACCCTGCAATTAAAAAGGAAATTAAAATAGGGGTTGTTCTAATGACTTGCTGCTGCGGTGATGCAAGTGTTGACATGCGATATTCCTCCAATAAAAGCTTTGATTGACCTGTGTTGATACTATTTTCTGAAGTTGTATGCGGTATGAAATTATTTTATAGATAATAATAACGGGATCTGTTCAGCAATGGCCCGGAGCGGAGCTCCGTTTGTGGCAGTTAATGAATAAACAATTCCGCCTTCTATTAAAGCGTTGATGACAATACTTAAATCCTTGGACTGCTTATCGCTGTAGCCTGCTCCTAATAGTTTCTTAGTGTACATAGATTGCCACTCCTCAAAAGCAGCATGACAGGCAATTCGTATAGGCTCACTCGTCGAATGCTTTTCACCTGCTATCGTTCCGATCGACAAGCCGGGAAATGCATTTGTTTTATCAAAAATTCCCTCGGACAATTGGTAAATATGAGTCTGAATCGCTTGCACAGGATCTTCAATGCTTGTAAATACCTCTTGAATTTCGCCAATAACGATCTCTTTCGTATAATGAATCGCCGCTATAGCTAATTCTTCCTTGCCTTTGGGAAAATAATGGTACAGTGACCCCTTAGGGATACCACTTTCCTCAATAATGTCATTAAGTCCTACACCATAGTAGCCATGTATTCGAAAAAGCCGGGAAGCGACTTCAATCAGAATGTCTCTGGAATTTTTTTTGTCTGCCATAGCTGAATCACCTTCCTGAAATTATAACAACCGGTCTATTAGTAGAATAGGGGTATATCCCGGATTTGTCAACTTTCCTTCACACAACAAGGCGACCACTCCCGGTACAATACCGTAAAGTGATCGCTGCTGAACATGCCCTTATGATGCAGTCTAATCTTGAAGTCATTCCCTTTTCTTGCTTGAGGCGGTCAAAACCGCATCAAACATATCGATAATTTCCAAAAACCGCTCCGCTTCCCGGAAAACGTGATCTGCCAATAAGGGGTGGATGATACTTTTAATTTTACATGCATAGATTAAATCTCTCGCCGTTTGTTTAAAATCGCGTAACGATTTCACGGAGACCCGATTCTGATCCAGAAATTGGTTTAATAGAGGCTGTGTTTGCGATTGCGGACGCATAGAGCTCAAATCCTGGGCCTGGAACAGCAATTGATCAAAATCCTGGCTGAACTCGCGTGCCTGATCTACCAGCTTACGTTCGGATGGATCAAGAAGATGCCCTATGAATTTGGCGTGGTCTGCCATGATTTTCAGGAAAAACACATTTTCATCAAGAATCGCATCCTGCAGCGGCTCCAGCTTGCCTTGGTTCAGTTCTTCCAGACGATTTCGAAAATAATTCGCTTCCCGACTAACATGATCGACCAATAGGGGGAAGTTGTTTTGCCCGGGAAGCTGACAGGTCAATATCAGCCCTAATATTTTTCTTTTGAACACCCATATATGTGAGACTGCTGTATGTACTTCCGTGTTGAATTGTCGTATAGAGGAAGGATCCGTATCCAAACCGAAAGCATGCGATTTGTGTTCAATGCCTTCAAACAATTTGTAAAAGTAATTCGCTTCATTAATGAGCTGAGTATCCTCGCAGCGAAAGCCCAGTCGCAAGAAAAATGAATGTTCTTTCATGATGCGGGACCAAAAGCGAATTTCATCAATAGAACGTACGACAAAAGCATCCGGCACATGAATAACCTCCCAAGGTATATTTGTAATACCATATGCGAGGCATTCATGATTATACATTATTTGAACGAAATGAAATGTTGGGAATGATGAAGCTAACCGTTGTGCCTTGGTCAACTTTGCTTTGAATCTGAAGTCCTGCACCATAAAGCTGCTTCAAGCGCTGATCTGTGTTGAACAGACCAATACCGCTCTTTTTGTCGTGGTGGCCGTCAAGTAATCCCTTCAGCTTCTGCTCATCCATACCGACACCATTATCTATGATCGATATTTCAATATAGTCTGCGATAGGGCGAATCCGAATCTGTACGGTTCCTCCATTAGCGCGTTTGAGAACACCGTGATTTAACGCATTTTCTACCAGCGTCTGGATGGACAATGGAGGCAGCTTGGCGTGAAGGTGTTGTTGAATTTCCCAGACAACCTGCAGCCGTTCATCGAACCTTTCCTTTTCTATATATAAATAGGAACGGACAAGCTCAATCTCGTTATCCAGGGTAACCTCCGGCTCCAGGTTTTGCAGGCTGAAGCTGGATCGCATATAAGTGCCAAATACCTCAAGGAGAAGCCTCATTCTTTCTATGTCCAGATCACCAAGAGCAGAAATCGAATTTAACGTGTTGAACAAAAAATGCGGCTTGATTTGGGCGTGCAGCCATGCAGCTTCCATCCGAAGCTGTTCACCTATCGATTTTTTTAAATCCGTCAGGGCACGCACTCGGGATTTTAATTCCAGCGCATCCATCGGTTTAATTACATAATCGTTGGCCCCTGCAAGGAAGCCGGTATAAATATCCTCTGAACGGCTGCGTGCGGTCAATAGCAGAATCGGCAGCTCTGATAAGGAGAAGCGCTCACGAATGAGACGCGACAATTCATAGCCAGACATGTGCGGCATCATAATGTCGGTGATGACCAGATCCCAATGCTCCCTTATAACACGTGCTATCGCTTCCTTGCCATTAGTTACCGTGACGATATCGTAATTTTCGATTTCCAGCATACTCTGAAGAATTTTCAGGTTAAGTGGATCATCGTCCACAGCCAGGATGCGTTGCTTGCTGCCGCTGCTCACAGCTATCGGTTCAGAAAAATGCTCTGACACTTCGCTTGATACGGCTGCGGCTGATTCTGAAATAACTTCTAAAGACCCATAGATGGAGCTGGAGGCATGGGGTTCCCTTTGATTCGCTTCCTGTTTCTCTGCGGGATTGAATAGCGGCAGGGTAAAGGTGAATACAGAGCCTTGGGATGATGTCGCGCTGACGTGGATATTACCTCCGTGTAATTCTACCAGCTGCTTGCAAATATTGAGTCCAAGTCCGAGACCGCCGCCTACAGCTGTGATACTGGAATCACCTTGCTCATATCGCTGAAAGATCCGCAGCCGCACCTCTTCATCCATACCCGTTCCTGTATCGGCAATATGAATGCTGGCCATTCCAGCCTCAACTTGAGCGGTAATGGTGACATAACCTTCGTTTGTATATTTGATAGCATTGTGAATCAGATTAAATAAAATTTGGACAAGCCGATTCTCGTCGGCATAGACACTCGGGAATGGCTCCGGGATATTCAGAATGAGCTGAATCGGCTTACCCTCGGTCATAAATTGCAGCATGTCGACAACACCTGAGGCCACGGAATGCAGGTCAATTCGGGTTCGCTGCAGATGAATCTTGTTCTCCTCAAGCCGATTCAAATCCAGCAGATCGTTCAGCAGGAAGGTCATACGACGACCTACATGGATCAGCAGCTCCATATTTCGCGTATTCGTGTCATTCATAGCTTTTCCATCGCTATCCAGAACCGTTTGGGCGATATTAATGATGCCATGAAGCGGGTTGCGTAATTCATGTGACGTATTCGCCAGAAAATCATCCTTCAGCTTGTCGACTTTTTTGAGCTTGTCCGCAAGCTTCACAATTTCAATAGAATTCCGGAAAGACCGTTTGAACCAGTAAATCGCAAACCCGAGGAAGTTAATAATCAGATCGAAGGGATAGTAGGTCATCTCGATCGAACCGGCATTACGGGTAATTCCCCATACGATATTGGTAATGATGCTTACAGACCCCAACAGTAAAAAGATGGCATCCATGTCCCCGTTGATTACTGCTCGAAGCAGAATTCCTGGAATAATCAGATTAGAGAGTAATAAAATAACGGCGAGCAAAAACCACGTCTTAATGATAGCTTCGGTATTAGCGCAAACAATAAATAAGCTGTAAAGACTGCAAAAATAGGGAAACCAGACAAAAACTTTCATTTTCGTATAATCAGGAAACAAATGCTTCATAAATTGCACGAAGAATGCAGTCAGACCAATATAAGCTATAAAAAAAACTTTTAAAGACCAATCCTGTTGAATGGGCATCCAGATCAGCAGCAATCGGTCGTCATCGACAACAACACTAAGGATCGTAAACAGGTTTAATAGAGCAAAGTAGATCAATGCCTTTTGACGAGTGCCTATAAAATACAACAAGATGGCATATACCGCGTGCAGTAATAGAACGACACACAGCAGGAGCTGCATGCTCATCGTAAATAAGGTTTCATGGTTGATGGCAGGCTGGAATCCAAATCGAATAGGCTGAATGATGCCTCCGGGACCAAAGCGGCTGGCATTGGATACCTGAATAACCACCTCGATCTCAGGCGTATCCGGTGTGAAAAATACGGAGTAAGGGATGTCAACAGCCATATACGCATCCGGGCTTTCTGCAGGAAGACCAGCGCCTCCGAGCAGCCGAGCGTTCACGAACAGCTGAGAAGCTGTTTGGATTTTGGGGATTCGTATGCCATAGGACTGATCCATCGTATGATTAGTCAAAATTCGCAGTCTATAAGTCCCGACGTTGAATGCAGCCTCAGAATCAAGCTGAGGATAGCTATCCCAGTTGGATGGTACTTGAATAAAGCTTTTTTCCTTAGTGGAAGAATGCGTTTGTATGGTATTTGGATGTAAAAGCGAATTCGGATAAAATTCCCACTGACCGTTTAATGAAATAGTATGCTCGGATGGCAGATCCCAATCTCGTAAGTCCAGCACCCCTGCTGTCACTTGAGGATGCTCGGGGGTCATATGGTAAACAAACCAAGTTAAGCGTAACCCGGTTACTACAATCAGGAAGATACCTATAAGGATGAGGATTTTTGTTTTTGACATAGTAATAAATATTTCGACACGGGTCTTATAAATCCTTCCTGGCATAATCCTCCTGTAAATTTTTACCTGCCCTAGTTCTCTGCTTGATTCCTACACAGGATGGAGCGTATGCGGAGGGTTACAAGGGCTGGCAGAATGCCAATCGTATCCAATAAAAAAAATAGGTTGACTCACCGTAGGTTGAATGATAAGATTGTAAAAATTTATCTGAAAATATGTGACCTAAACTTAAAAGAGGAGTGAGAAAAAGTGGCTAAGTACTACACGGAGCCTTCGCGAACGTTTACCGAGTATCTACTCATACCGAACTTGTCGACCAAGGATTGTACCCCTGCAAATGTAAGCTTACAAACCCCTCTCGTCAAATTCAAAAAGGGGGAGAAACCGGCAATCTCGCTGAATATCCCGTTTTCATCAGCAGTCATGCAGGCAGTATCGGATCATCATATGGCGGTTGCATTGGCCCGGAGCGGCGGTATTTCGTTCATTTTTGGATCTCAGCCGATTGAAGAAGAAGCGGAAATGGTGCGTAAAGTCAAAGGCTATAAGGCTGGCTTTGTCGTTAGCCGTTCGAACCTGACACCCGAGCATACGCTGGCGGATGTGCTCGATTTAAAAGAAAAAACGGGCCATTCGACTTTGGCTGTTACTGATGATGGAACTGCAAAGGGCAGGCTGCTGGGTATTGTGAAGGGCAGTGACTACCGGATTAGCCGTGACTCCCTGGATAAACCGATCAGCCAATTCATGACGCCCTTTTCTTCATTAATTTATGGCAAGCTGGGTATTACGCTGTCGGAAGCGAATGATCTGATCTGGGAGCATAAAATCAACTGTTTGCCGATTATTGGCGATGACCAGCGTCTGGAATATTTGGTTTTCCGCAAAGACTATGAGGCGCATAAAGATCATCCGAATGAGCTATTGGATGCCAATAAAAGCTACATTGTAGGTGCGGGCATTAACACTAGGGATTACAAGGAAAGAGTTCCGGCGCTTGTCGATGCTGGAGCCGACGTATTGGTCATTGATTCCTCCGATGGATACAGCGAATGGCAGCGGGATACGATTCAATATGTGAAAGCCAACTTCGATGTGAAAATCGGAGCCGGCAATGTTGTTGATCGCGAAGGCTTCCTCTATCTGGTAGAGTCGGGCGCCGACTTCGTGAAGATCGGAATTGGCGGCGGATCAATCTGTATTACTCGGGAACAAAAAGGAATCGGGCGCGGTCAGGCATCAGCTTTGATTGAGGTTACTGAAGCGCGGAACCAGTATTATGAAGAAACCGGTATTTATATCCCGATTTGCTCGGATGGCGGAATTGTCCACGATTACCATATTACCTTAGCTTTGGCAATGGGCGCGGATTTTGTCATGATGGGCCGGTATTTTGCGAGATTCGACGAGAGCCCAACTCGCAAGCTGAAAGTGAACAACAATTTCGTTAAGGAATTCTGGGGCGAAGGCTCCAATCGGGCACGCAACTGGGAACGGTATGATTCTGGCGGCAAGAGCGGCCTGATGTTTGAAGAGGGTGTAGACTCGTACGTACCGTATGCGGGCAGTCTGCAGGAAAACCTGGAGAAAACAACCAGCAAAATCAAATCGACCATGTGTAATTGCGGCTCCAAGTCGATTGCCGAGCTGCAGCGGGAAGCCAGAATAACGGTTGTATCGGCGACCAGCCTTGTTGAAGGCGGAGCGCATGATGTGATACTGAAGGAAAGCGGCTTATCCGGAGAATAAATAATTTCATACCAGGACGTGTCTTCTGCTAGTGCAGCGGAGCACGTCCTTTTTATTATATTAATAATTGCAAATAAAACGATCAATGCTTTATATTCCGCGTAAGCGTGTTCCTTCGAAAGCATAAAAAGCCGGGGATGGGTAAGCAGCATCAATGTGTAAATCTTCAAATAATGCTGGCATGAGTTGTCTGGCCGTCTGGAGGTCAACCCAACGCACCTCAGTGATGTCATCGTCAGGATCCTGAATAAGCATGTCCCCACCTGTAATATCGGCAAAGAAGGTGAAGATCAGGACATGGCTTCCTGCATCTGTGAACACAATTTCTCTGACCGAGCTTAAGCCTGTAATGCCAATGTCATATCCGGTTTCCTCCTTGACCTCACGTATTACCGCTTGCTCCAAGGTTTCCCCTTGTTCAACCTCGCCACCGGGAGGAGACCAATAGGAAGAGTTCCCTTTGACATTGTTAACAACCAACAGTTGACCCTGATCATTGTAGATTAAAGCTGACATTGACTCTTTTCACCCAAGCACCACCTGTACGAATTCAATTGTTTGATACATATATTACCACAAAAACTATGGAATGCAAACGCGTGTTCTTATTTGGTCATTCTGGCAAGTTTAATCTTTTACAACCAGCCCCATCAGATTGGCAAATACGGCCGCTTGCTCACGGGAAATGATACAGCCCGGTAAATCCTCGATGCCTACGCCTAAAGAGCTGAATTGACAATTGCTGAGATCGATGCCGTCAAGCTTGGTACCGGAATATTGTGCGAGATCGATAAGGCAGCTCTGAAACAGTGTCTTGAGCAAGGTGGAAGTGTAAAAATCCGCACTGCGTAAGGAGCAGTCCTCGAACAGCACCTGCTTGAAGTTGGCAAAACGAAACGTTGCATAATCACCGAGACATTGATGGAAGCGAATATTTCGAAGCGTAGCCCCAGTCAAATCCAGGCCGATAAGCTTACAGTTCCTAAACTCTGTCCTATGGATGGTTGCTTTCTGGAAATTGACATTGGATAGATCACAGCGTTCAAAAACAACATCAGTAAGCTCAAGTTCGGTCAATGCCGTCTCGGTGAAAGCGACGTTAGTCAAAATCATTTTATCAAAGGACACTTTGTGAGCAGTGCAATTATCGATAAAGCTATCCTGGACCCTGCCAAGTTCGATATTATCATGGGATTGCATATTAACCAGTGTAAGCTCTGGCAGATGAGCCGGCAGCTTGGGTGCCTCGAGTGCTGCAGGTGGCTTTTTTTTGTTCGCAGGTTTATTCATAGGATCTCCTTAGGTATCATATTATCGCAGCTCGGCTTGTCTGATTTTGCGGTAGTGGGATGGGGTATGACCGATATGCTGTTTAAATACACGAACAAAATAACTGATATTATCAAAGCCTGTATCAAGGGCGATAGCGGCTATTTGGTGGTCACTCTGCTCCAACTGAAAGGCTGCTTGCCGGATTCGATAACGATTGACGTAATCAATAGCACTTGTACGCATCATTTCACGGAAAAATCGGCAGAAGTGTCCTTCACTCATATTGGCTTGAACAGCTAATTCCTTGAGCCGGATCGGCTCCTGATAATGCTCGTGGATGTAATGGAGCACGGTTTTTAAGCGCTCCGTTTTCTCGCGGTTCATGTAGGCTTCTGTACCCTGAGACCGCTCGGCAGCATGGGAGAACAGCTCGGTAACAATAAGATACAGCCGCGCCTTGGTCGTCAGTTCGCGTAAGGACTCGACCTCCACATTGGAACGGATCATTTCCTGTAGCAGAGTCAACACGCGCTT
This sequence comes from Paenibacillus periandrae, assembly GCF_022458865.1. GTDB lineage: Bacteria > Bacillota > Bacilli > Paenibacillales > NBRC-103111 > Paenibacillus_S > Paenibacillus_S periandrae. The sequence continues at coordinate 119,628 of NZ_JAJNMU010000015.1, forward strand.
TTCCCAATCCAGCTCGCCTTTCAAATGAATCGGTAGCATATACTGACGATTAAGCAGGGGAGCGATAAAATTCTCTTGAATGGAATCATAGGTGGAGCTGGCTACAAAATCGCTGTGGAACACAAAAGCATCAAAGCTGCAAGGACCCCCTTCTATCGGAAATCCGGCATGAATCTCGCCACTCGGGATGAACAGTGCTTGCCCTGAGCTCACCTCCATCATCTCGGTTCCTACCTGAAAGAGCGCTCGGCCGGAGGTCACGATAAGGAACTCTAATTCCTCATGCCAATGGCAATCCAGAATCGGCTCTCCAGCTGCGTATTGGAGCTTATAGACACTGACGGGATACATGGGGTGTCCGTGAATCCGATTTTCTTTCAAGGTATCTCGGTTCATCTCGGCGACCTCCATTGAATATCAGGATACTGTTAGTATTCGTCATAATAGTAGAAGAATTCCTTCAATCATATCAATATTATAGAAGTATAGGAAGCTCGAATAATTCATGTCTGGAGGGGACAATAATGAAGTTTACGGATGGTTATTGGCAAATCAGAGAAGGCGTAGAAGCGCATTATGCGGTAGAGGTGCGTGATATTCGTACAGATGCAGAATCCATTACGGTATATGCAGCGGATAAAAAGGTTCAGCGCAAGGGGGACACTCTGAATAGTCCGTTATTGACGCTGCGTTACAGCTCACCGATCCCTGATGTTATTCGTATTCAGCTCGTGCACCATAAAGGCAAGGCAGTGAAAGGGCCAGCGTTTGAGCTCAATACCGGGGAAACGCATGTTCAGCTTGTGAATAACGAACAGGGGGCAAGTCTGACCAGCGGCAAGCTCAAGGTGGATATTTCCAGAACCGATACTTGGAAAATCGATTACCATTATGACGGGAAACGTCTTACAGGAAATGGGAACCGCACATCCGCTTATATGCGGACGCTGGAGAACCGCGCATATATACGAGAGCAGCTTGATCTGGGCATCGGTGAATATATTTATGGCTTGGGCGAAAGGTTCACTCCATTTGTGAAAAATGGCCAGACGGTTGATATCTGGAACGAGGATGGAGGTACTAGCAGCGAGCAGGCTTATAAAAATATCCCCTTCTATTTGTCCAACCGCGGCTATGGCGTATTCGTGAACCATCCCGAAAAGGTATCGTTCGAGGTTGCATCGGAAAATGTATCGAAGGTGCAGTTCAGTGTCGAGGGAGAATCGCTTGACTATTTTATTATTGGGGGCGATACACTCAAGGATGTGCTGAATAACTATACGACCTTGACGGGCAAACCTGCATTACCGCCAGCGTGGACGTTTGGGCTCTGGCTGACGACTTCTTTCACGACCAGCTATGATGAGGAGACGGTCAATCATTTTATCGATGGGATGATCGAGCGTGAGGTGCCCTTGCACGTGTTCCATTTTGACTGCTTCTGGATGAAGGAATACCAATGGTGCGATTTTGAGTGGGATAAGGACGTATTTCCTGATCCAGAGGGCATGCTGAAGCGGCTGAAGAGCAAGGGTTTGAAAATCTGTGCTTGGATTAATCCGTATATCGCGCAAAAGTCGGCCCTGTTCGATGAAGGGATGGAGCAAGGTTATCTGGTGAAGACCAAGGAAGGCGATGTCTGGCAGTGGGATAAGTGGCAGGCGGGCATGGGGCTTGTCGATTTCACCAATCCGGCTGCGGTCAAATGGTATCAGGGTAAGCTGAAACGGCTCGTCGATATGGGCGTGGACAGCTTCAAAACCGATTTCGGTGAGCGGATTCCAACGGATGTCGTTTATTATGACGGCTCGGATCCGATGAAAATGCACAACTATTATACGCAGCTTTATAATAAAGCGACTTTCGAACTGCTGGAGCAAACATTGGGCAAGCATGAAGCCGCGGTATTTGCCCGTTCGGCGACAGCTGGCGGTCAGCAGTTCCCGGTTCATTGGGGCGGTGATTGCTCTGCCAATTATGCTTCGATGGCGGAGACACTGCGCGGTGGTCTGTCTCTTGGGCTGTGCGGTTTCGGTTTTTGGAGTCATGATATTAGCGGCTTTGAAAAAACGGCTCCACCTGATGTGTACAAGCGCTGGGTCGCCTTTGGACTGCTATCTTCACACAGTCGTTTGCACGGTAATGAATCGTACCGGGTGCCCTGGCTATTCGGGGATGAAGCGGTGGATGTGCTGCGTCATTTTACCCAGCTCAAATGCAGCTTAATGCCGTATTTGTACAGTGCTTCAGTGGAAGCAACAGTTCGAGGCTTACCCGTAATGCGTGCAATGGTGCTAGAATTCCCCGAGGACCGGGCAACGCATCCGCTTGATCTGCAATATATGTTAGGTGAATCGTTGCTGGTCGCACCGATCTTTAGTGAAATAGGAGAAGCTTCCTATTATTTACCGCTAGGAATCTGGACGAATTATTGGACTGGAGAGAGAAAAGAAGGCGGCTGCTGGATAACCGAGCGTCATGATTATTTTAGCTTGCCTTTGTGGGTCAGACCGAACCGTATGATTGCCGTTGGCAGTAATCAATTGCGTCCGGATTATGATTATGCTGATCATGTTGTTGTACATGCTTTTGAGCTGCAGGATCAGAGTGCGGCAGAAGCAGCCATTTACAGCACGAACGGTGAACTGGAGCTGACCGTTAAGGCTGAGCGAACGGGCTCAACGATTCATGTTCAGGCAGATGGTACTCATCTTGGTACCAAACCCTGGAGTCTCATTCTAAGAGGAATTACAGAGGTTGAAAGTGTGTTCGGCGCGGAATGGGAAGCTACAGAGCAAGGCATTCATTTGACTCCGGCAGCAGACACCTCGTCAGCCGTTACTATAGAGCTTATGCATAAATAAGCACTTTATTGAATAGGTATTGCGTATGGAAAGCAGCAGCGCCGTTAACCAGGAAATGGATTCCTGACTAACGGCGCTGTTTGCTTCGGTAATGCTTATGATATGACTAACGGGTTCGCTTATGTTTTAGGTTCGATTCTTGCCCATTGAACGCATAATCAAGCTAACAATGAACACGAGTACGATTGCGCCGATAAGCGCAGGTAATAGAGCAAATCCGCCCATTACAGGTCCCCAGCTTCCGAGCAGTAAACCACCCAGCCATGCACCGACGAAACCTGCAATAATATTTCCGATGATTCCACCTGGGATATCTTTCCCCATGATGAGACCTGCTAACCAACCGATAATACCACCAACAATTAAAGACCATAAGAAGCTCATTGTGTAATCCTCCTTTAATGTATGTTGCTTGATTTGCTGTAGTACTTGCTTGCTTTTTATTAACCTTTCCAGTTTGGTCTGAAACTATGAGCAGCGAGGTAAATTTTCTGGAATGGAACTCAAAATCAGTTTGATTTGTTGGAAATGTGGGTAGTTTATGCGACGTTTTCAACAAATATGTTATGATCATGAATGTACGTATTTGCCTCTACGGCTGGAGAGGATGGTACGGGCATATCCAACAAAGGGAGAGGATTGCGATGATTTTGGAGGTTGCTATTTTACAAGTAAAGCCCGGTTTGAGCAATGAATTCGAGAGCAATTTTAGAAAAGCATCCCGGATCATCTCCCAGATGAAAGGCTACATTAGCCATGAATTACAAAAATGTGTGGAAGTGGACAACAAATATATTTTGCAGGTCAAATGGGAGCTGCTGAAGGATCATACGGTTGGTTTTCGAACCTCACCGGAGTACGAGGAATGGAAAGCTTTATTGCATCATTTTTACGATCCATTTCCAGTTGTTGAGCATTATATTGATATTCCGCTTGGTTTGAAAGAAGAATCGAATTGACAGTGATGAACGAAGGGGATCATGAAGAGCTGAATGTACAGCTGAATGAATGCGAAGAACATAAATGGAATGGAGCGAAGCTGGTTGCCGAAGTATGATGAGCTGTTTATTGAACTAATGTCGAATAACGCTGAAATGATGCATGATTTGTCGGTCGTTCGATCACTTGAGCTGCCTTATGGGTACATTGCTGCGGGATATGTCCGTAATTATGTTTGGGATTATTTGCACGGGTATCAGACGCGAACGCCATTGAATGATATTGATGTGATTTATTATAATAAAGACGAGCTGGACGAAAAGGTCGAGAAAAAGCTGGAGCAGCAGCTAAGACAGACAACAGGAAATCCGCTCTGGTCCGTCAAAAATCAGGCCCGCATGCACATTCAGAACGGAGATAGGCCCTACCTATCTATCGAGGACGCAATCAGCTATTGGCCTGAGACGGCAACGGCTGTTGCGATTACTTTGGAAGCTGATAACCGAATAACCTATGTGTGTCCGCATGGTTTGGATGATATGTTTGAATGCAGGGTGATGCAAAGCCCGTTGTTCAAGGATCAAGCGTATTATCAAAAGAGAGTGCGCGGCAAGCAGTGGGAAGCCAGATGGCCGAAGCTAACTTTTATCGGGCTATGATGGAGAACTACATAAAGGAGGGCACGATGATCATACCGAATGATATCTTTTCCCAATTAAATGAGCTGGTTGTTCGTGTCACCGATGTGGATTACATCCGTCGATCCGAGCCATGGAGCCTGCAGTCTGAGATCCTTTCTTCTTATCAGGTTGTTTTTATACATAGAGGATCTGCAATTTTTGATATAGATGGAATTTCCACTCGTGTGGGACCGGGACATTTGTTGTTTTTGGCAAAAGGAAAAAAGGTTCAAGCCTCATCCGATTCCGCAGATCTATTGGTGATTTACAGGATCAGATTCAGTTATCTATCACCAATCCGTTCAACAGAAAAGGGGAATCTGTATCGGGAGGATGGTAGGGCCTTTCCTTTGGAAGGTGAATTTTATATACAGAGCCAACCACAGCTGCTCCTTCTGTGCGAGCAGCTTCACCATAGTATGAGCGAATTGGAGCATGGCCGCAGACACTATCGCCAAACTTGTCTCATACAGGAACTGTTGTATCTGGCTGCTTCAGAAATCGAAACAGGAGAGGAGCAGCAGCTGACGGCCATAGAGCGGACAGTAGAGTACCTGAATCACAATTATATGCTGCCCATTCAGCTCGATGCCTTATCGCGTCTTGCAGGCTTTAGCTCCAGCTACTACTCCCGCTTATTCAAGAAGCTCAAGGGAATCAGTCCAACCGCGTATATGACTATGCTGCGGATGAAGCGGGCGAAGGAACTGCTGATGGTTTCCCAAAGCTCCCTATCCGAAATTTCCAAGCATTTGGGATACAATGATGAATCGTATTTTAGCCGTGTATTCAAGAAGGAAACCGGCTATTCACCTGCCTATTATATCAAGCTGCACAGCCAAAAAATTGTGGTTATGAAGTGTACCTTTAATGGTGATTTGGTCGCACTGGGTATCACTCCATACGCATCGGTTCGGGTAGGTAGCAGTGGTGGAACTACTTTTGATGGGCTGCTGAATCATGTACCCCGAATATCTGCAGATGGCAAGGCATGCCAGAATGCTTTGATTCAGCTGCAGCCGGATATCATCGTATGTGACTCCCAGTGGGCCAAGTACAACAAAGATGCCATTCAGATTGCACCAACAGCGGTTATACCCTATTGGGACATTCCTTGGCGAGAGAGATTGAATCGAATTGCAGAGCTGGTAGGTAAGCGGAGGGAAGCGAAGGAATGGCTTCAGAATTACGACAGTCAGGCAGCGCTGGCGAGTCGAAAGCTCAAAAGCGTCATAGGGGAATCGACGGTCATCATTCTCAGAATCGTCTGCGGCAAGCTGAGAATATATGGAGTCGAGCGGAATATTGGCAGTGTGCTGTATCAGGATCTGAAGTTAAATGCGCCTGCCGAGGTGAGGCAGATCAAATGGAGACGAACCATATCGTTAGAGCTGCTGAGTGAATTAAGCGCTGACTATATACTGCTGATGGTATCCTCGCATAAAGCCGATCAGAAGCTGCTGCGCAAGCTGCGAGCCAGTCGGACGTGGAATAATTTGTCTGCTGTACGTCGGAGGCAATGCCTGGAGATAGATCTTTATCCGTGGATCGATTACTCGGCGATGAGTCATAAGCTGATGATAGATGCAGCCATCCGTTTATTTGTGAAGCCTTGAATGTCAGAATTGTCCAAGCTATTGAGCAAAAATGTTCATAGATTATTAACGACACCCCGGATATAATTTTATAGCGAGCCCATGCACAGTTTCATTGATAATGATATTCATTATCTGCATGAAGCCTTGTTAATCATGATGATATCGATATGGGGGAATACGACATTGTTTACTTTAAGAAAGTCGATGCTGGTTGTCAGTATGGTTGGATTAGTGAGTGCATTCGTTCTGTCGGGTTGTGGGTCCACTCCGGCAGCGGGTACAAATAAAGAGAAAACGGGTGCAGCGGCACCTGCAGGCAGTTCAGCTACTGCGAACCCTGCACCAAGTCCGGCAGCGAGTCCGTCTGCAGCAGAAAAAACGATCAAGCATGTATGGGGAGAAACCAAATTCAAAGAGGTTCCGCAAAAAATAGTCGTTCTCGATTTTGCCTATGTGGATATGGTAACAGCGCTTGATGTGAAGCCTGTAGCATCTGTAGGTATTGGCGATTCCGGTTTTCCTGAATATTTGAACGGCAAGTTCAGTCCGCAAAATGTGGCCAATGCCGGTCAGGCCAAGCAGCCTAATCTTGAAATCATTAAATCTGCGAAGCCCGATCTTATTATTGCGAGCCCTAACCGTCATGAAATGATAAAAAAACAACTGGGGGAGATTGGTCCGACCGTCGCGTTGGATGATGGCAGCTACCAGTCGATCCTTGCCAACTTTACTTCACTGGCTGATGTACTCGGCAAGAAAGAGCAAGCGGACAAAGTTGTGAAAAGCATTGAAGGCAAGATCAAATCCGGTAAGGAAAAATTGACGAACAAACCAAGCGTGCTCGTTGTTGGTGCCTTCGAGGATGATTCGACGGTATGGCTCAAAACCTCCTTCATTGGCTCATTGCTGAGCGAAGTTGGCACTAATTATTTGTTCGAAGGCAAAAAGGATTTGTCTGCTGCCGAAAGTAAAACAGACATTGCCAAGATGAATTTGGAGCGTTTGAACGAATACAACCCGGACTACCTGTTTCTATACGGAGAACCGAAAAAATGGGACAACAACCCACTCTATAAAAACTTAAAAGCGGTCAAAGAGAAAAAGGCACTTGAGGTTAGCCGTGATCTTTGGTCCAAAGGACGCGGGCCACTCGCTGCCGAGCTGATTCTGGATCAAGCTATACAAACCATGGCAGGCGGAAAATAAGATCAGGGGGTAGTTCACTGTGAATCGGCTGCAATCGAGCAGGAAGGGGCGGACTATGTCTGCCTCTTTTCTGTGTATCGGATTAATGACCCTGATGCTGGTTGTTGGCATTGCTGCCCTCACATCAGGTGTCAAAGGATTGGGGTGGCATAATCTCTCGGAATTGATGAGCCTGGATTCATCCAATCTGCTCGTGTATAAGGTTTGGTACGTACGACTGCCGCGTGCCGTGCTGGCTGTAATTGTGGGGGGCGGACTGGCCGTAGCCGGATGCCTGCTGCAGGGGATCACACGGAATCCCTTGTCAGATCCTGAAATTATGGGGATTAATCAGGGGGCTGTGTTATTTGTCGTGGCATCTCTGGCCTGGTTTGGATTGAAGGATGTAACGGCTACCATTCTGATAGCCGCCTTCCTGGGTGCAGCGGTTGGAGGCAGCATCGTTTATGGCTTGTCCCAGGTTTCCGGCTACACGGCCATAAGGCTGCTGCTGGCTGGGGTATCAGTCTCATTGTTCATGGGTGCGTTAACCACAGGACTTATTATTTTACACGATGACCGTTTGTCAGAAATTTTGTATTGGATGGCAGGCAAGCTGTCAGGAACGAACTGGATGGATGTGCAGCTAAGCTTGATCAGCATCATTCCAGCTATGATTGTCAGTCTATTTTTGGCTAATCAATTCAACATATTCGTGCTTGGTGAGGATGCGGCACGGGGGCTTGGACAGCACATCGTCTGGGTGCGCCGCGCGGCTTTTATTCTGGTTATTGTGCTTGTGGGTGGTGCGGTTGCCTTGTGCGGGCCAATTGGCTTCGTCGGCTTGATGATCCCTCATATCGTTAGGGCATGGGTAGGAACGGATTATCGGATGCTGATCCCGATCTCGGCGCTAACAGGTGCCTGCCTTCTGCTGGTGGCCGACACAGCCGGACAGTGGATTTTGTACCCTACCGATACACCTGTAGGTATTATAACAGCGCTGCTCGGAACCCCGTTTTTTCTGTATTTGATGCGCCGCAAAAGGGAGGAGGGTTAAATGCTGAAGCTGAATCCTCTGCGCAGATTTATCATTACCAGCATCGCTGGCTGCGTGCTTCTTCTGGTCTTTGCCGTATTATCTTTACGTCTTGGTGCTGTAGAAATACCTTTTGAGCAGGTAATGGAGGAGCTGATCTCGCATTCCGGTGTGGTTTACGATTATCGGATGCCCCGTTTGCTCATTGCGATGCTGATCGGCATCAATATGTCACTATCCGGGTCGATCCTGCAAGGAGTGGCACGGAATCCGTTGGCCGCACCGGATTTGATGGGAATTACAGCGGGTGGAGGTCTCGTTACTGTGCTGATGATACTGGCTGTGCCAAATTATTCGGTTGCTGCACTGCCATTGTTTGCTTTTACCGGGGCGGTGTGCGCCAGTATCCTGGTATACGGTTTGGCTTACAAAAATGGGATTCGTCCGGAACGACTCATTCTCTGTGGAGTGGCAGTTAGCGGCGGTTTGCATGCATTGATTACGCTGCTGGTTGTTAAATTTGCTCCGTCTGCGGCTCAGGCGCTGATTTGGCTAAAAGGAAGCCTGTATGCCCGTTCCTGGGAGCATGTGGATATGATATGGCCGTGGACAGTGATTGGCCTCCTGTTGGCATTGCTGAGCAGCCGGTATTTGAATACGCTGCTGCTGAGTGAAGAGACCGTTCGAGGACTCGGTATGCGTATCGAAACGGCGCGGCTGTTCCTGATTGCCGTCGCTGTTGCTTTGGCGGCGAGTGTAGTTGCCGTCGCTGGTGCCATAGGCTTTATCGGGTTGATTATCCCGCATCTGGCCCGTCTGCTGGTCGGCTCGAATTTCCGATATGTCCTGCCGGTTTCCGCTTTGCTTGGTGCTGTATTGGTGAGCGCCGCCGATACGGTCGGGCGCATTGTCATGCCCCCGGTAGAAATCCCCGTCGGGATTATGATATCTTTGATTGGAGCCCCGTATTTCCTGTATTTGCTGCTGCGCAGAAAGAAGAGGGTTTAGCGAAAGGTGCTGCCTGCAGGGGCTACATTGACGGTCGGATGAGAGGAGCGAATCCATGATGCAACGAACACTGGTGATCAGCGATATTCATGGCTGCTACGAGCCATTTAATCAGCTTTTGGATCTGATGAGCTACGAGCCCAAGGTGGACCAATTAATTTTGCTTGGGGATTATGTCGATCGCGGTCCGCACAGCAAAGAGGTTGTCGAGCAGATTAGGAAGATGGTTCAGGATGATGGCGTGATTGCGCTGCGGGGAAACCATGATCAGCGGTTCATCGATATCGTCCGGACTGAAGATCAGCTGGTCAGCTCCAAATTTGTTGACCATGGCGGTAAGCAAACGATGATGAGCTACCTGGATATCGATACAATCGATTATGCGATGATTCATGAAGAGCTGGAGACGTTCAAGCAGCTGGTTCGCACTGAGCATGCGGCACATGTAGCTTTTCTGGAGAGCTTGCCCTATTATTACGAAGCGGCTGCTCATATTTTCGTTCATGCGGGACTGGATCCGAAATATGTGGATTGGAAGAATCAGCCGACCCGAGAATTTATGTATATCAAGGACCCTTTTTTCAAAAACAAAACGGTGGTCAATAAAATCGTTGTATTCGGACATACGAAAACCGTCGATATTCAAGGAACGCCGGACATTTGGTTTGGTGGCGACAAGATTGGTATAGACGGTGGCTGTGCGTTTGGCATGCAGTTGAATGGCCTGGAAATCACAGATACCGATACGTACCGTACATTCAAGGTTCAGGCATAGAAGATTAGCGCTGTTCTTGGCGTGCTTGTATACTACGGTTCTGTAGCTTGCATGAATTGGTTGTCTATGAGTTCCCCTGTTCCTTTCCCCCGTGCGGCCTGGAGGCAACGCCTTTGAACTTGAAGTCGGAGGGGGGGCGGCCGTACTGCTCCTTAAACTGCCGGCTGAACAAATAAATATTGCCATAGCCGAGCGCCTCTGCGACCTGGGATACATTCATTGAGGTCTCCTGCAATAAGTGGAGCGCCCGTTCCAGCCGTGCCTCGGTCATATAATGCTTCAAGGACATCCCCATATTGCGCTTGAACAGCTTATTCAAATATTCAGGGGACATGCTGACTTGGTCAGCCAGCTCCTGATGACTGATCCGGTATCCCGGTACATCCTTGATAAGCGCAACGACACGGGAAACCAGCTGTCCGTGCTTATCCTCCCTCAGTCGGGTTTCCGGAACATTCGCCTGACAGCGGAGCAGCTGAAACCACAGCTGCTTCATAATCAGATCAAACTCCAGTTCTTTCCAAACGAATTTTCGCTCCTCCAGCTCCATAATCCGATTCAGCATCGTTTCAAAAGCATACGTTTCCGTGATAACCGTATGCCGCTCAGGTATGTATGCACGGCTTGCATCTTCTTCATCAGGGTGTGCATATTGAAAATGAATAAAAATCACCTGAAGCCGATCCTCGGACAGCTGTGTCGCCTGGGGAGTGTCGCCAGGACGAACGAGAAAGCAGCTGCCTTTACGGATCGGATAAGACTGCCCTTGAATACGCATTTCGCCTCTGCCTGAGAGTGCATACCACAAATCGTAGTCATGCAAAGGCGGCGGATTCCAGTTCCAGCCCTCCTCACAGCGTGCTTTTCCACTATTACCGGACGCAGTAAACATAATTTGCTCTTGAAGCTTGTTAATATCCATGGAATCTCCGCCATCCCGTCCAAGGTTCGTTGTAGATCATTCTCCAACTATTATAGCAAAATGTACGGCGAAATGACTGCTTATGAAACAAAGTCTGCGAGTCAATGGCGACATCTCAGCGGATGCGTACCGCGAGTCTAGAGCTTGACCGAAACAAAGCCTCCCAAACCACGTCTACCCGTGATTTAGGAGGCTTTGTGCTGTGCAGTTATTTCAGCACTCGGCTTTGGTCATTTCATTCGTAAACCAGCGTTTATATTCCTTCGGTGACATCTTGACAGCCGTTTCAGGTGCATAATGAAATTGCAGGGAGCGTCTGCGTTTCTCCGAGAAATTCGGTGGTGTACCGTGAAGCGTCATACCGTGAAAGATTAGAACACCGCCTGGCGCAAGCGGAACGATCACATCCTGCTCGACCTTTACGCTGGTGTCGCACACCTGCCAATCACGGACCGCATAATGGGGAACTGGACCCTCCATATGAGAGCGCGGAATCACGTGCATACAGCCGTTGTCCGCTCCTGCAGGATCAAGCGCAATCCATACGCCAATGACCGGTTTTTCGTAGGTCAGATTGCCGTACGCCATATCCTGATGCCAAGGCTTTTCGGCGCCGCCATGCGGAGGCTTCAATATTCCCTGCTGCTGCACAAGCTTCGGGGTGTCGGAGAACAGGCTGCTCAGCAATTGCATCATGCCCTCATGATAGGCAAGATGATGCAATCGCGGATCATGCTCGACAAAACGTTCGATTTTGCGAATCGCCAGTTCTTTCTCAAAGTCATTTTTCAGCTGATCGCGCGGCTTGACGAACTGCAGCTGGGGTCCCTTCACACGCTCCATAATAATGTCCATGATTGCATCAAGCGATGAGTTGACTTCTTCATGATTGAATACGTTATCAACAACCATATAACCCTGCTTCCAAAAGTCGGCGATATCAGCCTCGGTTACATTTGCCAACGAATCGATATGATTGGTTGCTGGATTGTCATAACGATACATCGTGGCATTGATACGTTCAGCAAGTGCGACTTCTTCTTCTGTTCCATAATTATAAAGCGCTGGTACGGTTTCCATGTTGATCACCTCTTGTTTGATTTGATAGTTGTATCTTAGCACCTGAGCATGTCCGCATTGAATGCATTGAAACTGATAATCTTTATACTGAAACGGACAAATGAAATAAGCTCTCCTGGGCAATCTGGCGCGCGCAGACGAAGAACAGCAAGGGCATTGTGGACGAATACCGCCGGCCGAAGCTGGCTTACGAGATTGTCCAAAAGCATTTTAAGAAGATGAGCGCGATAAGAGATTAACGATCCCAATCATTAGCCATCTAAATCATAAACATCCGCTAACCTTTTGTTCATTTCCTTAGTGGAAGGCAAAAGGTTATTTGGTGTGAAAAGAGTGCTAGCGGTATGAGATATGTATATTTCCGGGCGGTTTGATTGATGCTAAGCAAAGCCGATTGGTCCTATCGGAACCCTGAGATCACTCGAAAAGGCGGAATTTTACTTGAATCATACGAAGAAACTCGAACTCGCGGCTGTCGCATCGATTCCGATTATTATGACATTGGCCAATTCCATGCTGATCCCGTTGCTGCCGATCATGGAGAAAAAGCTGGGGATTTCCTCCGTCCAATCGAGTCTGATTATTACCGTGTATGCGGCAATTGCCATTATATGCATCCCGATAGCCGGTTATTTGTCTGATCGCTTCGGACGAAAAAAAATTATTATACCGAGTCTGATTCTCGCTGCGATTGGAGGAGGCGTATCCGGATCAGGAGCCTGGTTGATGGATGGTATGGCTGCCTATTGGGTCATACTGGCGGGTAGATTCGTGCAGGGGATTGGAGCCGCTGGAGCTTTTCCTATCGTGATACCGCTCGTAGGAGACATGTTCCAAAGCGAGGAGGAGGTTACAAGCGGATTGGGCATCGTTGAGACCTCGAATACATTCGGGAAGGTGCTCAGTCCCATACTGGGTTCTGCGCTGGCGCTGCTGGTGTGGTTTTTGCCTTTTCTTATTATTCCCTTCTTCTGTCTGATCTCGATTCTGGCCGTAGCTTTTCTGATCAAGGTCCCCGGCAATAAGCAGGGGGAAAAGGTGACGCTAAAAGCCTTTATTACTTCAATCAAACAAATTCTGCAGCAAAAGGGACGTTGGCTATATGCCATATTTGGCATTGGCGGGATCGGTATGTATATTTTGTTCGGATTTTTATTTTATCTGTCTACGATACTGGAAGAGCAATATCACATTGAAGGGATACGGAAGGGGCTACTGCTGGCGATTCCACTGTCAGCCGTCTGCTTATTTTCCTATGTAACGGGCAAGCTGGTAGGGGAGAACAAGCAGCGGATGAAATGGTTTACCTTCACAGGGCTCATTATTGTGACTGCAGCTATGCTGGTATGTGGATGGGTGCCTGCCAAGGGATTGCTGCTGCTGCTTTCCCTACTCTTTGCCGCCGGGCTGGGTATTGGAGCAGCCTTGCCTTGTCTGGATGCATTAATTACGGAAGGCATCGATAAAAAGCAGCGCGGCACGATTACTTCACTTTACAGCAGCATGCGATTTATTGGCGTTGCGGCTGGCCCGCCGGTCACTTCTCTGCTCCTGGCCAATGAGCCCTTGTTATTCTATACGTTCACCGCTATCGCAGGGATTGGCGGGTTATGTGTGCTCCTTGCGATTAAGCCCAAAACGTCATCGACGGGATAAAGAGTAACTGATGAATAACCCAGTTACTCTTATTTATGGATTATATTGGAAGTATCCATGCTCATTTTGAGTAAAAATTGCTTTGGCGTACAGCCATTAAATCGCTTGAACATCTCATAGAAGTGAGCCATGTTCTCGATTCCAATTGATTCAGCAATTTCCGTAATCGTCATAGGGCTGGTGAGCAGCAGCTGTTCAGCACGGGAAATCCGTTTTCGGTTAATATACTCCGTAAATGTTAGGCTCATCGTCTTTTTAAAAAACTTGGAAAAATAAGAGTAGCTCATATTCGCCAGCTTGCTCACTTCCTCCATATCGATTTTTTCGCATAAATGCTGGTCCACATACTCAAGTATGGGTCGTAATATGAGAGTGCCGTCCTCAATATTACCTTTCAGCAGATTTCTGTGGTCTCCCCGCAGCATCGTCAGCAATATGTGGCGGATATAAATGCTGGTTGCGATCTCATAGCCTTTGTCGCGTCCCATCATCTCTTCATGAATGCGGAGAATGTAGCCAGCTATTTCTTTTCTAAGGTGATCGTTTTCACGAAACATCACGTTTAGTGCTTCAAGAGGTTGGTGGACTTCTGAGAAATGCGGATAATACATCATCATCGTAGGATCAAAATAAGGCTGTAAATCCACATGAAGCACGATATATATGAGATCCTCATCACTAAGCTTGTTGCCCCAGTGCAGCTGGGAGGAGCCAATGACCATAAGATCGCCGGGATTCAGGATATATCGATTCGTAAGCGTATGCATACCATGAATACCTGAACGTACATAAATAAATTCGACTTCTGGATGATGGTGCCAGGTTAAGTTAACAGGAGGGTTGACGGCAATGCTGCCGCTCGAAGTAAACTCCCAGACTTTGATATGTAGAAGAGGATTCTGATAATGAATCGGTTCTTTATAAATGTTCATTGCTTCTCTCCTGTATGGCTACCAGCCGACAAATTAGGATAGTAATTCAGCAAAAGCGGTCATACAAGTCACCTTCATCTGGTTGTATCTTGAATGTAGAACTATTATACAACAATCAGAGAAGAGGGATACATATGAAAGTCGCTGTAGTTGGCTGTGGAGGCATGGGGAACATTCATGCTGAATGCTATGCGAACATTTCCGGAGTCACGGTTACAGGTGTTTGCGACTTGTTGGAGGAGCGTGCACAGCAATTGGCTGCCAAGGTGGATGCCAAAGCTTATGTGTCTCTTGCCGATATGTTGGCACACAGCGATTGTGAAATCGTGAGTATTACGCTTCCGAGCTATTTGCATAAATCGGCTGTAATAGAGGTGGCTAAAGCTGGTAAGCATGTGATTTGCGAAAAACCGATTGCACTCCATCTGGAGGATGCTGCAGCAATGATTGAGGCCTGCAGACGTCATAACGTCAGGCTGTTCGTCGGACATGTGGTCCGCTTTTTTCCGGAATATGTTCAGATGAAGCAGCAGATTGACGATGGCTCGATTGGTCGGCTTGGCGTTGCACATGCGAAGCGGATTGGTGTACATCCCGGTGACATTCGTCCTTGGTATCGGGAGGATGACAAGAGCGGTGGTGTGGTGTTGGATTTGATGGTGCACGATATCGATTACATGCGCTGGGTTGCTGGTGAAGTCCGCTCAGTGTACGCACAGCACAAGCATAATGATCAAGTGGACTATGCAACAGCAACGCTTGTATTCGAAAGCGAGGCTGTCGCTAATCTGGAAGCGTATTGGGGATATCCGGGAGCGTTCACGACAGCAGTGGAGTTTGCCGGAAGCGGCGGTGTCATTCGAAGTGACAGATCGACCTCCAAATCGCTGCAAGTACGTAAACCGGCTGCTTCGTTAAGCAAGGGACCTTTTGTGGAGGTGCCGGAAAGCCCCGGATATGAAACTCCGTATGAGAAGGAGCTGCGTCATTTTATCGAATGCGTTCGCGACAACCGGGAATCGATCGTTACTACTGAGGATGCTTATAAAGCGCTGGAAATCGCTCTAGCTGTTGTCGAGTCTGTACAAACCGGGAAGGTTGTCACAATAGGTCAGGACAAACGGGAGGTATCGCTGACATGAAACGTTTAAAAGTAGGTATGATCAGCTTTGCTCACGGACATGCCCATTCCTATCTGAAATCTCTTCTGGAGCTGCCCGAGGTTGAGATCGTCGGCATTGCCGATGAAAAGAGCAGCAGAGTGGAAGCTGTAGTAAGCAAGCATGGACTACGATATTTTGCCGATTATCGGGAATTGCTGAAGACGGATGCTGATGCTGTGGTCATCTGCTCGGAAAATGTGAACCATGCTGCGCAGGTTATTGCTGCCGCTGAAGCGGGCAAGCACGTTTTGTGTGAAAAACCGCTTGGGCTATCCGTTGCGGAGATGGAGCGTATGATCGAAGTTTGTGAAACGAACGGCGTTCAACTGATGACGGCGTTCCCGTGCCGCTATCTGGCGGCCGTAGCGAAGGCGAAGAGGGCTGTAGATCAGGGTGAAATCGGCGAGATTCTGGCGATTAAAGGGACGAATCGCGGAACCGCACCCGGTGGCTGGTTCACAGATCCCAGCTTATCGGGCGGGGGCGCGCTGCTGGACCATACCGTCCATGTGATGGATCTTATGAACTGGTTCACAGGGTCCAAAGTGACAGATGTTTACGCATATTGCAATACTCTGTTTCATGAGGGGCTGGAGGTTGACGATGCGGGGATGATTCATGTCAAGTTTGCGAATGGTACGATCGGTGTGCTGGACACAAGCTGGTCTAGACCTAAGTCGTTTCCAACATGGGGCGATGTGACGCTGGAAATCGTCGGATCGAAAGGTCATCTATCTATCGATGCCTTTGCCCAGAGCAACATGCTTTACAGCGATTCCTTGGGGAAAGGCGTAAGTACGTACTATGGCGATCCGATGGACTTTTACATGGTGAGAGCATTCGTCCATGCGCTGCTTGCAGGCGAGTCGGTACCGATTACGGGATTGGACGGCCTGCGTTCGACCGAAGTTGCCTTGGCTGGTTACCGATCCGTGAAGCAGGGAGAGTCCGTGGCGATATCATAGCAGAGGAAAGCTGATCCAGCTTTTTCTCGATTACACGACGCTGAATGGTGGAATCGAAATATACATTCGACACCCTTCAGCTCGTCTTCATACATCAAATCCAGCGACAACGAAAAGAAGCTTTGCCACTGAAGTACGATGGCAAAGCTTTTTTTGTACTTATTAAGGAAAGGTCGGCCTGCTGCTTATTTGGAAGCCTTCTCGACAGTATAGCGTAAAAGAATTTCATTATCGAGAACAAGATTATTCGTCCACACGAAGGAGCCTTTTTTGAATTCATTACTGAAATTTGTATATTCCCGCTTATTGTCGACTCCTACCGTTGCGGTTGAATAGGTTACAGCCTGTGGCCATGAAGAGTCATTGAAATCAACAGCGTACCAATTGTCAGGAATAGCAAAGTGGGCAGCATAGCAATTTGCCGCACATGAGGGAGCCTTAGAACCAGTGGGAGTGGATCTGACGATTCTTCCATTCTTCTCCTCGATTACCAAATCCGACTTGTTCATAAGGGGGGCGATATAGTAGTTTTGTGCCTTCCAGCGGTTATCGGTCACGGTACCATCGCTGAAGGTTGCAACAATACCGGCATCTCCGGGATGATATTTGTTGCCTTTATTATCCTCGGTACCGAGTCCAAGATTTTCTTCCCAATCGACAGCCTTGAACGCATAGGTCATCGGGTATGCAGCTTTGAAACGGACGACATGAGAGTTGAATGGTGTGAAAGGAACAGCGTCCTTGACCGCAGGCTTGCCATTGATATATAGCTCGAAATAGTTATCTGCAAAAATGTAACCGGTGATAATCGTACCGTCTGGATCGATTTCAATAACAGGAGCTTTGTTTAAGTCAACGGCTGCGAGATTTGGATGCAAAACATGTGTACATGGATTAAACAAGTCAGAAGCATCAGGAAGCTTACTGTTCACAGCAGTAGGGACTGTCCAGGTTTTGCCGTCCTCTGACTTGATCTCTCCAACGGCACTGACACGCCCTCCTTTGCAAGCAAGCAACCCGGGGTTAATGGTGGTGGCCAAACCCTTTGTGAAGCTTGCCTGCTCGGATGCAGTTGGCACTGATAGTGGCGGAGCCGTTGTCGTCGTTGCGGGCAAAATTGTTTCATTCGTGTTGGTGCAAGCACTGATGAGCAGCATAGCTGAAAGAAAAAATACATGAGCAAAATGCACAAGATCATCTCCACAGATTTAATTTATGTTTAGTGTACGATGGCAGTGTGTCAGGAGCATGTCAAAATAGTTGGATTTGCATGAAAATATCTTAGCTCTTTTCCATGCTGGTTTAGGTCAGGTCAATCGTGGTAATCATGAACAAAGAGAACCTAAACCGCAGAACGAAGGAGTGAAGTGAAATGAATGCTGATCAGCCATCCACCGGAGGCAAAATACCGGAATCCGCACAATCGTATTGGACCCTATCCGCTCCTCCAAGCTCATTCCCGCCGCTTAGCGAGAATATCGATGTCGATTATGCCATTGTTGGCGCCGGGATCACGGGTATTACGCTTGCCTATCTGTTGTCCGAAAAAGGGCATCGGGTCGCGTTATTTGAAGCTAATCAGATTATCCACGGAACTACAGGCAATACAACAGCCAAAATAACCGTGCAGCATGACCTTATCTACGATGAATTAATTAAAAATTTTGGCGTGGATCAGGCGCTGCTTTATTATAAAGCTAACAACGAGGCGATGAAGTTTATTCAGCGTACGGCAGCCGATCTGCACATCGATTGTGAGTGGTCCGAGGAGGACGCTTATTTATACGCCCAGACCGCCGAATCAGCCAATAAACTGGAGCTGGAGTATAAAGCCTACGAAAAGCTGGGGATACCCGGAGAGTTGGTCCAAAATATTCCGTTACCTATTGAGGTACGTGCGGCACTCAGGCTTCCTGGGCAGGCGCAATTCCACCCTGTGAAATTTATGAATGGATTGCTAGCCCGTTTTGTTAAAGCTGGGGGCGAGGTATACGAGCATACAAGGATCGATGGAAAAGTGGAACAAGGAGATCGCCAGAAAATCTGGACGATGGATGGAAAGCAGATTACTTGCCGTCATGTGATTGCAAGCTCCCACTTTCCGTTCTATGACGGACTTGGTCTGTATTTTACCCGACTCCACGCGGAACGCTCCTATATTATTGCCGTGAAGCCGATCACTGCCTATCCAGGCGGGATGTATCTGAGTGTGGACGAGCCTAAGCGCTCGTTGAGATCGGTAACGATTAAGGGTGAGCAGATGGTACTGATCGGTGGGGAGACGCATAAAACGGGACAAGGGGAGCCGACCTACGAGTATTATCAGAATCTTGAACGGTTCGGGGAGCAAACCTTCGGTATACAAGACATTCCGTACCGCTGGTCTGCGCAGGATTTGCTGACGTTGGACAAGGTTCCTTATATTGGTCAGATAACGGCAAGTCATCCCAATGTTTGGGTGGCTACCGGATATAAAAAATGGGGCATGACCACAGGGATAGCAGCTGCGCTGCTGCTGAAAGATCAGCTCATGGGACAAGAGAATCCTTATACCGAGCTGTTTACCCCTTCACGGTTTAAACCAGATCCTGGTATTAAAAATTTGGTCGTTGAAAATTTTGATGTGGCCAAGCAACTGATCGGTGGCAAGCTGGAAGCTGTTTCGAGGAAGGCCGATTCGTTAGGTTTGGATGAAGGCTCTGTAGTCCAAATAAACGGAAAGCGTGCGGGGGCGTATAGAGATACGGAAGGGAAGCTGCATCTTGTCGATACGACCTGTACCCATATGGGCTGCGAGGTCAAATGGAACAATGGGGATAGATCCTGGGATTGCCCATGTCACGGCTCACGCTTTAATTTTAAGGGTGAGGTCATTGAAGGTCCAGCCTTACAATCACTGCAAACAATCGATTATGATGGATAAGTAGTAAAAGGGAGAGCCCACGCTGAGTAGGCTCTCCCTTTGATTTGTGATGATACTATATGGCTCTGATGCGATTGTTCCTTGGATTGTGTTCAACCTCTGCAAGTCCCAGCTGTTCCATTAGAGGAGGCAGGTACATGCCGAAACGACCACGAAGCCCCTTTTTCAACCCGTACCAACCACCGACCGGATTTTCAGGTGAACGTCCCCAGGCTTCAACTGTGCCTTCTTTTGCAGGCTTCTGCTCATCGGCACTGCCAAGCTCCATCCAGTCACCATGCTGTTTGAGCATGGCATATAAGTCTTCTACACAACGATAGTCATAGTGTAAAACCGTCTTGCCTACTGTACAAACTAAAATGGCCTTTCCATCCTTTTCGTCCTTGTACATTTCGTAATCAGATGTCAATGGAGGAGTTTTTAATTGCCAAGGATTTTCTTTGGTCCCTTGTACTGTCGACATATCATAGCTCCTTTGGTTTTCTATTTGCGCGACTGCACGGGAACGGCGTTAAAATATTCCTCTAACGTTAAGTTTTTTTGCGCCAGCTCCTTGGACAGCTGTGTCCCTACGTAACGCAAATGCCAAGGTTCATATTGATAGCCCGTGATGGATTCCTTGCCATCGGGATAACGAATGATGAATCCATATTCAGCCGCATGGCTGTCCAGCCATTTCGCTTCTTTGGTGACAGCAAAGCAATTTTGTGCGGCGCATTTGCCGTTGCTGCCTGACACATCAATCGCAAGTCCGGTCTCATGCTCGCTGTGTCCGGGTAAGGCGCTGTAGGTCTTTGCCTTCTCCTCACCATCTTGTTTTACATAGTTGTTATATAACGTTTTTTGTGTAGCGTAGGATCTGTAAGCGGAAACTCCGGCCAAGCTGATCCCGTCCTTTTTGGCGCCTTCAAACAAGGTTTCCAGAGCCGCGGCGGCTTCCTTGCGCATCTTGCGTTTATCGATTTTTTCAGTGAATGTAAAAGGTACATTCGGATAGACCAAATCCTTCGGCTCATAGCTTTCAGGGAGAGCCTGCTGTTTATTAACGAGCACTGTGATGCTTTCCGGGCTGGTCACGACCTGAATGGCGCCTGGTTTGGACAGAGATGAATCCGCAGCTTTCCCCACGGTGCCTGGGGCAGCACCTGAGCTGCCGGATTGAGAACCGGTTTGGCTCACATTGGGAGCAGCGGTCTGATTGTTTGCTGGAGTGCCAGACTGCGTATTGGGTTGGTTGGCGTTATTAGCAGCAGACTTCATATCGGTTGCAGCTGCTGATGTGCCACTATTCGTTGATGAAGCGGCTGGTGGGGATTGAACGGTCGGAGTTTTAGGTTCTCCGCCGCATCCGCTGAATACAGATAGAGCTATTGTCAGGCATGCAACAGTGAGCATCGGTTTGTTTATCATGGTTCTCTCCTTGCTGATTCATTATGTAAAAATGGATCCTTCATGATTTAAACTCCAAATTGAGCAAAAAGGTTTCAGTCTATTGTATCTCAACTGATGGTAATAGTCTAAATATGTAACTAATCTGACACAGGTTATTGTTTTTACTGGAACAAAATGTAATCAGGCTTCGTCTATATGATATAAATGTCAGCTTCTGAAGCAAAATTCGTATTGAAATCGGAATGATGCTAACGAAACCAGCTCTCTGCTAAAGCTCATAGGAGGAAAAGAACAGTGAAAAGAGGACTTGTAGGTTTGTATACGCTTTTATTTGTATTTGCGACATTTATTGCGGTGCCGCAGCCTTCTCAGGCGTGCTCCTGTGCCAAGAAGCCATCCGTTCAGGAGGAGCTGGAGAGGAAGACAGCCATATTTGCTGGCAAGGTTGTAAAGCTCACTGAGCCGCAAAAGGGTTTCTTCAGCTCCTCGGCTGATCCTTTGACCGTGACATTTGCCGTGTCTAACGTTTGGAAAGGAGAGGTGCAAGCAGAATTGAACGTGAACACGCCTATGAGCGGTTCCAGCTGCGGCTACAGCTTTGAAATGAACCGGGAGTATTTGGTATATGCGAGCAGCGATGGCAGTGGTAAACAAACCACAATGCTGTGTGATGGCACGAAGCCATTAAGCGGTTCTGCGGACGATCTGGCCGTGCTTGGCGCAGGAGAGAAGCCCATAGCCATGTCGAAAGCTTTGGTACCTGTGGGGGGGATTCCGCTTTTTATTTATGTATCTGTGGTGGTTTCTTTTGTAATTGCCTTATTATTTTGCTTTTGGGGAATTCAGATCGGATATGGCATGTACCTCACTCGAAAGTATATTCACGAGCTGCCGGATATCGGTAAGTCGATGGATCGGGGTAAGCTGCCGTCTGAAGTGGAATTTGTTGTAAAGCGCAGTAGGGAAAAGATGGGGAAACGTATTGGGGTAGGCTTGATCAGTATCGCAGCAGCAGCCATAATCGCCACAATTGTGTATGCATTGTTGATGAGCATGTATACGAGCTGATGAAGTGTTATTACAAAAAAGAATGGGAGCGCTCTAGCGGTCTCGTTCTTTTTATTTTTATCAAAGGTCCGTGTAATCAAGTCGATCCAGACCGCTATTTCAATGGGTTGAGCTTTATCCCCTCATTTCTCCATCGTTGGAATCAGTTGTCTGTAACACCATCATACGTTGGTCCTAGTCCCTTCGACCTGTCTAAAAGCTAAAAACGGTATTTAGCTAAATTTGTATAAATTTTAATATTTTCAAGCAGGCTTCACGTCACAGGATGTCGAATAAATGTATGAAATGTAGAAATATAGGGATCAAGCACGATTAAGAAAGTTCAAATCATTTACAGCGGGGTGCTCATCGGGTATGGAAAAGGCAACAGTTATTGGATTAGTATTGGCGGTTATCGCCGTCGGTGTCGGCATGACGCTGAAGGGTGCAAGTGTCATGTCGTTATTGAATCCGGCAGCACTTCTTATTATTTTCGTAGGTACAGCGGCGACCTTGTTCGTTGGCTTTCAAATGAGTGAGCTTAAGAAGTTTCCCAAATTGATGAAAATTTTGTTCAAGCAGCAGCAATTAATCGAAAAAAAAGAATTGGTTCGCCGCTTTATGGATTGGGTTTCCATTACACGTCGTGAAGGTTTGCTTGCATTGGAAACTCAGGTAGATCAAATTGAAGATGCGTTTCTACGCAATGGCATGCGGATGATTATTGATGGTAACGATAGCGAATTTGTCAGGGATGTACTGCTGGAGGAAATCTCATCAACAGAGGAACGTCACCGTAACGGTGCACTGATCTTTACACAAGCAGGAACCTATGCGCCGACACTTGGGGTGCTTGGTGCGGTCGTTGGACTCATCGCAGCCTTGAGTAATCTGAACGATGTTGAGAACCTGGGTCACTTGATTTCCGCGGCTTTTGTCGCTACGCTGCTTGGTATTTTTTCTGGTTACGTGCTCTATCACCCGATGGCCAACAAGCTGAAGCAAATTTCCAAGAAGGAAATCGAAATCAAGCTCATTATGGTAGAAGGTCTGCTGTCCATTCAATCCGGTATTTCCACGATAGCTATGAAGCAAAAGCTGTCCGTCTATATTCCGCCCAATGAACGTCATTTACTTGATGAGGGAAGTGGCGCTGAATGAAAAAAAAGCGACATGAGCATCATGAGGAGCACATCGATGAGACCTGGCTTATTCCTTATGCCGATTTGCTGACTCTTTTGCTGGCTTTGTTCATCATATTGTTCGCTTCGAGTCAGATTGATTCCAAAAAGTTTGAGCAAATCATGAAGGGCCTGAATTCGGGCTTTAACGGCGGAACAGGTATGTTCGAGCAATCGAATATGGTACCTTTGACTGTTTCACCTAACATTGAGAAGAAAAAAGAAGATGAAAAGAAAAAAAATGAGCAGGAAAGTCAGCAAGAGCAGCAAATGAAGGCTCTGCATGATAAGGAAATGCAGGATCTCAAGGAGCTTCAACAGAAGCTGGATGGATACATCAAGGATAACGGTCTCCTTTCCCAGCTGGAAACCAAATTGAATGAGGATATGTTGAAAATTACGATTCGCGACAATGCCTTATTTCAATCCGGCTCGGCAGAGGTTAAGCAGGAATCGCAGGTGCTGGCACAAAGCATTACGAGTATGCTGAGCGGCTATAATCAATATAATGTGGAAGTGGCGGGCTTCACGGATAACGTGCCGATCAATACGAGAGAGTTCCAGAGCAACTGGGATTTGAGCGCCAAGCGGTCCTTGAATTTTATGAAGCTGCTCATGCAAAATGGCAAAATTGATCCGGCTCATTACCGTTCTATCGGCTATGGTGAATATCAACCGATTGATACGAATGATACGGCCGAGGGGCGTGCCAAAAACCGCCGAGTGGAAGTGAACATTATTCGTCAGATTAATTCTGCTGGCGCCAAATCGTTTATACCTTAAGTTATTTTTGAGCTAATCGGTGTAACAGTTAACTAAAGTATAAGAACAATCGTATTGTGAACAGCCCTCCGGCTAGCCGGGGGGTTCTTTGTGTACTGCCCACAAGTGGGTGAGTTCTCTTGAGCATTATTGAATGTTTGTAGCATTTATGTGATACTATAGCTTCAATGTAAAGGGGCTATGGGTGTACTGAAATCAGTCCCGATGGAGGCATATGCAGTATGGATCTGTATCCGTTTCATTATGATCGCACCCAGCCCTTCGTGAAGCAGGCATGCGAATGGATTGTGGATGTGTTATACGATATATTGCCGGAATCCGGCTTCGAGGTTCGTGATGAGCAGATTTTTATGGCGTTTCAGCTGGAACGGGCCTTTACCGGAAAAGAAACGATATTCGCGGAGGCCGGGGTCGGAACGGGCAAGACACTGGTGTATTTGCTGTATGCGATTTGTTACGCTCGTTATACCCGCAAACCCGCCATCATCGCTTGTGCGGATGAATCCTTGATTGAGCAGCTGGTCAAGCCGGAGGGAGATATCGCCAAGCTCACCCGATACTTGAATCTTGCGATAGACGCCAGATTAGCCAAATCTCCTGATCAATATGTGTGCTTGACAAAGCTGGACGAAGCGAGATTAGGTCATGAGGATGCGGGGCTGTACAGGGAGTTGTACGAGCATTTGCCGGAATTTGTTCGTTACCGTGAAACGCTGCAGTCGTTTCATGCTTATGGAGACCGCAAGCATTATCCGGATATGAACGATGAACAATGGGAAAAAATCAGCTGGGATGCTTTTCAGGACTGTTTTGTCTGCGAGCAGCGGCATCGGTGTGGACAAACGCTTTCCCGCGATCACTTTCGGCGTTCTGCCGATTTGATCATTTGCTCTCACGATTATTATATGGAGCATGTGTGGACCTATGAGGGGAGAAAGCGCGGAGGGCAGCTGCCGCTGCTGCCGGAGCACTGCACCGTCGTATTCGACGAAGGCCACCTGCTGGAGTCCGCGGCGCAGAAAGCCTTGACCTACAAAATCAAGCATATTGTGTTTGAAGAATTAATCGTTCGGCTGCTGAAGGGTCAGATTCGTCATTCACTAGCAGTATTGATCGACGAAGCGATCGATCGCAGTGAGGCGATGTTCGATCTGTTGGAGCGGCAGAACAGGGCGATACCGGGCTCGGATCGTAGACAGATTCTATTGAGTGAGCAGTTGCTGAACGAGATCAGCCTGTTCCGGGAGTCGCTCGCGATCATCGAGGAGGAGCTGGTGCTGGAGAGTGAGCTGTACTCTTTGAACCCGTACCATTCACGAATTGTCGAAGAGCACTTGGAAATGATGCAAAAGGCGCTGAGTCTTTTCCTGCAATCAGAAAGCTTTGTATGTTGGGTAACGGAGAGTATCACGGGATTGACCTTGGTCATCATGCCAAGGGCCGTAAAGGAAGTTCTGAAGAGACGGGTGTTCAGCGCGAATATGCCGATTGTATTTACTTCATCGACGCTGTCGGTTAACGGCTCCTTCGATTATGTGACAAAAAGTCTCGGAATTGAACATTACCTGTCGTTCAGTGTGGATTCTTCGTATGATTATGCACATCAGATGGAGATTATCGCGCCGCGGTGGTCATACCGAGGCACCTTTTCAGAAAAAATGAAAACGGCCATCCGTCTGCTGGTGCGAACGGGAGGAAGGGCTCTGATCTTGTTCCCGAACAAAGATACATTGCAGAGGTTCAAGCGAGACATTGTTCATTATCCGGAAGTTGCAGGGATGCGGTTCCGTTTTGAAGGTGATCGTGAAATTAGCGACTTGATCGCGGCTTTTCAGCGTGAGGAGACAAGCATTCTATGTGCGGTTACTTTATGGGAGGGGCTCGATGTGCCTGGTCCATCTCTATCCAACGTCATCATTTGGGCGCTGCCTTTCCCGCCGCAGGATCCGGTTTTTATGGCCAAACGCCAATCTGCGATTATGCCTTACGAGGAGGTTGACCTGCCTTACATGCTGCTGCGGCTTAAGCAGGGTATGGGGCGATTGATCCGTACTCGTGAGGATCATGGCCTTATCGCGATTCTCAGTGAGGAGCTGTATGGGGAGCCGGCTTTGAAAGCGCATGTTGAGGGGCTGCTGCCGTCAGGTGTTCATTTACAGGATTCGTTGTAAACAAGCGAAGGGTGCTGTTAAGTTTTAAAAATATAAAAAGCGGCTTATCGGATAAAACTGATAAGCCGCTTTTTTGGTATTATTTTACTTCGAAGATATTAAGGAGCAGCCAGGAGCGTAATGTGTACGGTATCGCTTGTTGCTTTTCCAAGTGATGTAGCATTGAGAGATAGTTGAACTCCAGGTTTGAATGAATTATATGGCCAATAGATAGTAAAATTGCCCTCAGCTGAAGCGGTAGCCGTGTATTTGTTTACACTCGAGTCTTTCATTAGAGTGACAATCGCACCGGGCTCTGCGCGTCCATTTAAGAAATTTGTATTTAATATGTCATCAAGAATAGTGGGTACGGCTGTTTGGCCGACAGTAGCTTGAACAATGATTTTAAAAGGTTCGCTTCTTTTCTTGCCTTTGGTTTGAGCCGTGACTAGCACCTCTTCCCCCGCAATCAGAGTTACGTATGATGATTGGATAAGCTGACTTGATGTGAAAGTACCATCCGACCATGTACCAAATGAGCTAACATACGAACCATCTTGCTTATTCAAGGTGATAGAGGCATATGTTGATCCAGAATCTACGGTTCCAGTTAGCATAAATCCATTTGTATATAAATTTCCTCTAACTATAGGCACCTCGGTTTTGGGTGATGCTTGTACGATAACATTGACAACATCGCTAGTTGCTTTTCCAAGTGTAATTGCTGTAATTGTCACTTGCTCTCCTGCATTAAACATACCATCCGGGAGCATTTCCATACTAAAGGAGCCGTCATATGTTGACGCACGAGTAGACATACTGATTCCCTTCAAGCTGGTTTTTATGCTGAGGATTGCACCGGGCTCTGCATATCCATTGATGGTAGCTTCAGAGACAGATGTAATCGTAGGTATCGCCGTTTGTCCGGTAACTGCCCGTACGATGATTTTTGCAGGATCACTCATCTTCTTACCATAAGCTTGAGATGTCAATAGAAGCTCTTCACCAGCAAAAATATTAACGTAGGAATTGTTAATTAAATCAGTATATGAAAATTGACCATCCATATTGACACCGAGCGAGATAATATGAGTACCATCTTGTTTAGACAAAATCAGGTCAGTCAATTTCTGTTCAATTCCGGGAACTGCTGTTCCCTCTATAGCGAATGCATTGGGATAGACATATCCTGAAATAGTTGGCTTTTCAGTTTTCGGAGCTGCTTCAACGATAGCATAAATCGGATCGCTAGTAGCTTTACCGATGAAGAAGGCAGTTATTGTCAGCCTGTCACCTATCTGGAAGGTTCCAGTCTGCATCCTAATGTTAAAAAAACCATCAATAGATGAAACATAAGTCACCATATTATCGCGATTCAAATCATTTTTTACACTAATAACCGAGCCAATTGGTCCCCAACCACTAATGGTGGATTCATTGATTATATCGGTCATAACGGGATCCGTTCGTCCAGTAGTTGCCTGTATGACAATGGATACAGGATCACTTTTCTTTTTGCCTTCAACTTGCGCGGTAAGAAAAAGCTCCTCACCTACAGTAAGCATCAGATCAAAAATGTATGGACTTGATTGAATGCTATATGTGCCATCTGATCTTACTCCGCCTCCGGCTACATAGGTGCCGTCTTTTTTAGTTATTGAAACTGATCCCCAGTTATTTGCAAACCCAGGTTCTGCTGTTCCGCTAAGTATGAATCCGTTGGTATATGCATTGCCGTTTACGGTAGGCATCTCGGTTTTCAAGGATGCTTTTACAGTCACACTAACAGGATCACTAGTAGCTTTACCGGGTACAGTGGCTGTAAACTGTAGTTGATCACCTACTCCAAATTGTCCATTAACATATATCTTATAGATCCCACTATTTGATTCCGTCGCGAAGATCAAATTGTAGCCTTTGGCATTTTCCTTTACGGTAATAAACGCATCTGGTTCCGCATTAACACTTATTACGTTTGTTGCCTCGTAGACATCACTTATAAAAGTAGGCGTTTTGGTTTGACCGTGGGGAACTTGTACGACCAATGTCACAGGATCACTCTGTTTCTTCCCTTCGGCCTGAGCAATAAGCAGCAATTCTTCGCCTTCCGAAATGACTAAATTACTATAGTAGTAACTAATGGGACTAATAATGAATGTGCCATCTTTGTTTGCACTGCTTCCAGAAAGATAGGTGCCGTCTTTTTTTGTTAATTTAATAGTAGTCCAAGTTTCCTCTGGTCCAACTTTTCCGCTGAGTAAAAATCCGTTGGTATATACATTGCCGGATACAGTAGGTTTTGCGGTTTTTTCTCTTGAATCGACCATTGGTATGGCACTCACTTCATTAGACGTGGTGATGACTCCATTCACTATAGCTTTAACAATAAAATAGTACTTCGTTCCGTTATCCAATCGGTTTACTGTATACGTAGTACCCGTTACCGTTGCAGGCGCTTGGGTATACGATCCGCTTGTCTTGGAGCTGTAAACCTGATAGGTTACGTTCGACCCTAATGTGTTCCAAGACAATGATACCTGGGCATCACCTGCGATTGGCTTTAATCCAAAAGGGTCTGTTGATCGAGAAGGTACATCCACAATAACAGGCACATTTGCCGTTTTTCCACCGTAGCTAATCGTAATGCTGGCTGTCCCGTTAGCTATAGCCGTCACGATACCTTCTTTACTTACTGAGGCTACAGTCGGCGTGCTGCTAGCATAAGAAGCTTCTTTCGTTATTGCTCGAACCGCAGCATCCGAGTACTTCGCAAAGATGCTCAATGGTTGGGTTGCACCCAAAGTCTTTAAGGAGAAATTGCTTGGTTCGACGGATAATGAGACCAAGGTGGGTTCTACAGGCTCAACTGGTACAGAAGTTCTTTGGGCTAATACTGTAATCGGATATTCAACATCCCGTACTTGACCATTTTTGGACATTAAAGCTGTTAAGGTAACTTTTACATCTGCTTGTCCTAGTACCGGGCGAGTCACCAGACCCGTGCTGCTTACAACCGATGTTTGGGAGGATTTCCAAGTTATGTTCACCCCACGTAAAGCATCAACTGTCGAAAGCACGATATTTTGCGTAACGGCCTGCAGCGTATCAGTTCCTGCAAAACCGATTCTCAAATCCAGATAAGCCGCTTCCAAAGCGAATGTGGTCATCAAGCGTTTGTATTCAACCAGCTTTGTTGAATAGCCTGTAATATCCGCTACAGCTACTCCAAGCAGGATCGCGTTATTCGCAATCGTCTCTGCTGCAGTAATTGCGGCATCCACTTCTGCAGAATATGAATTAAAGGGTTCAATGGCCGCAATAGCAGCAATGGCATTGGCCTTCAAAGTATTGATTAATGTTGGAGATGCCTCTACTTTAACTCCGGGACTAGCGGTAATGGGAATAGTCCCGATTACAGCGGCATCGCCTTCTAATTTAATATTTGCATTTAATTGAAGTCTTGAAATTTTGGTGCTCGCACTTGAAAGGTTCAAGGTTGTACCTTGGGCTTCCTTAGACACGGTAACCGAGCGAAATTCACCTTCACCATTTAGAGTAACCGAGGTGTTCGGCGCTGTGATGCTCAAGCTTCCTAAGGAGGTACCTGTGGCTGCACTGATCGTTGCGTTGGTGCCTATGTTCAAGTTGGCGATGGAAGAAGTGCCACCGTCTTTTGGGGCGGCAATCTTGATCTTCGCACCTTCACCTTGTACAGTTACATCACCTTTGATTGTGCCTCTTAATTCAATCTCTTGTCCTTGGGCACCTGATCCGATTGTGATCATTCCCAGGCTTCCGGCACTGGATTCCATGATTACCTTGGACTGGATATTGGTATTTGTTACTTCGGAACCGCTGAGGGACTCGATCCGAACAGGCTCTGATTGATTATTGGCAGCTACTCTTAACGTGGTAATGATCGTATTTTTCAATTTAATGGAGTTAGAGCTGCCTGAAGCCACTACAATATTGGCAGCCTCCACATTCTGCAGTAAAATCTCACCACCAGCACCAGGATTTAATGTCAACGTACCTGTAACAATCGTTTTAGCCGCACCGTCAGCAGGACCCACTGTTCCAGAAGATGTAATAGAGAGAGAATCGTATGTACCACCGCTATTCACTTTATCAAGATCGGACTTTGAAGGAGGATTTACAGTAGAGTTTTGTCCGCTTCCTCCACCTCCACCTCCACCTCCACCAGCAGCAAGTCCTGTAAAGGTTAAGCCGGTATCTTTACCTTTATAGCTCAGCTTATATACCGTTCCAGCTGATTGAACGCTCGTCGTTAATACTACGACAGTCTTACTGTCGGTTTTTAAAGCAGCTTTCGTTATATTCAACCCATTATCAAAGGTGAAATCCGCCTCATTAACGGTAATAACTTCTCTGTTGAAGGCAACTTCGACGCTGCTGTTGTTCACAGCCGACACCGAGCTAATATCAGACAAGCCCGTATTGGCAAGATCTTTCCCTTTGTTTATGTATGCTGCTTTGTTCGTATTGAACTCATAAGCTAACCGAGCCAAAGCCTGTCTTTCTGCATGATCCTTAGGGCTAAATTTTAAAGTACCATCGTGACTCTCGATTCCATTGACGAAACCGATTTTGAAAGCTAATGATACATGTGATTGAGCCCAGCTTGAAACTTGTTTCAAGTCAGACAAATTAGCATCTACTGCTATCTTTCCGGCTGCTTCCTCAAGACCCATAGCGCGAATAAAAAATACAATGAGTTCTTCTCTTGTCACTTTTGCGCTAGGCGAGAATGTGGTTGCCGATGTTCCTTGCGTTATCCCGGATTCAACCAACGCACCTACAAAACCTTGATACCAATCGTTTTTACCGACGTCTGTAAAAGCAGATGCCCGTTCCGTATTTTCTTTTAGACCGAGAGATAAAACGATGATTTTGGCCAATTCTGCACGACTCATCGCTTTAGCAGGTTGAAAGGACCCATCCTCATAGCCGCTGATCACACCGTTATCTACCAAATTTCGTATTTCTTTTTGAGCGTAAGAACCAGAGATATCCGTTAATTCTACTGGATCGGCTGCGCCGAATGCCCAAGTGGGTACCAGCATGCCAAATAACAGCATAAAAACCAGAAGTCCGCTGATTTTACTGTAACGATTTCTTAAAAACACATTTGTTCCTCCTTCTAAGGGCTGAATATGGATTCACTTCAGAGCTGCTTTTTACAAAATGTATAGGTATAAGGGACTATTCATGATGTAAAATACAGGAAAGTGCTATGGGCATTATAACATCATACTCTGAGAAAATCTTACAATTTAATGAAAAATAATACGAAATTTATATCTTCAGGTCTATAATCATGGAATATACAAAAATTGGTCATATTATAATCCGAAAAACAGAAACTTTCATATTCGAGTTAAGCCCGGAAGTAAGGTTATAATTTGGTGTCCAGTGGGTAACTATATAAAAGAATGTGAGCATTTATAAGATAATGGAGGTATCAATGATGGCAAAGGACTTTTTGACAGCGGTTAGAGAACGACGCAGTATGTATGCAATTAGCAAAAAATCTCCGATTTCGGATGAGCGTATTTTGGAAATTGTCGAAGATGCGGTTAAACACGTACCTTCTGCCTTTAATTCGCAAAGTACAAGAGTTGTGGTGCTATTAGCGGCCCAGCATGATAAGCTGTGGGATATCACGACTGATATTTTGAAAGCAATCGTTCCGGCGGAGCAGTTCGAATCGACCAAGCAACGCATGGATGGATTTCGCAACGGCTATGGGACCATCCTGTTCTTTGAAGATCAGCACGTGGTTACAGGCATGCAGGAGGCATTTGTGACTTATCAGGATCGGTTTCCTGTTTGGGCGCAGCATACGAATGCGATGCATCAGTTTGTGATCTGGACAGCGCTTGAGAGTGAAGGACTTGGCGCCAGTCTGCAGCATTATAATCCGCTGATTGACGAGAAGGTCAAGACAGAATGGAAATTGCCGGAGAACTGGCAGCTCGTAGCCCAAATGCCATTTGGGACACCGACTGCACCTCCGGGAGATAAAGAATTTAAACCGCTCAAGGAGCGGTTGCACGTGTTCAAATAAAGCAAAGCGTACCGGGCTGTTGGAGCCAGGTACGCTTTTTTTACATAATATGCTATATAGGATAATGGCAAGAAGGAAAATTTACGGCGTATAAAAATTTTCAGTATAATATATACTCATTTTCCCGCCAAATGCGACTCCTACACCGAGACGCTCAATATCGCTTAGCAGAGCCTTGCGATGGCCTTCCGAGTTCATCCAGCCATGATGCGCGAATATGGCGCTCGTCTGACCTGCGGCTATATTTTCTGATGCAGCACGTAGTTTCAAACCATCATCTTTCATTCGATCAAAAGGACTTTTGCCTTCCGGGGTTTCATGTGCAAAATAATTTCTGGCGGCCATATCCATACTATGCTTGCGGGCTGTGCCGGCGATGGTATCGTTCCATACCAGAATGGACTTTCCGAGCTTGGTGCGGTGTGCATTCGCCAGATCGAAAGCTTCCCGTTCGTAGGCTGTGATTAAAGCAGGGCTTTCTTTTGGATAAAATGATTCCAGAGCGAGCTCATTGGGTTTGGCGACTGCTTGTACCCCGGTTACGACATTATTCTGGAACAGGTCATAAAAGAAGGTCACGTAGACACCATCTATCTCATAGGTGCCGCTTTCACCGTTTCCATAATTGAATATAAATCGGGTATTGCCTTTTCTTATCGATTCCAGGGGATTGCCGTATTGATTGATTACCTCGGATTTGGCTGAACCGTCTTTGATACCCTTATTATTGGACCAGTTGGCAGACAGGGAATAGAGGGCAACGACTTTATTATCGCTGATTCCGATCTGCGCATAGCTGGAATAATCCTGATTGTACACATACCAGGTAAAGCCATACTCACTTGCATCCTTACGCTCGGGCTGGCCCAGCTTGCTAAGGGTTGCCTCCAGTGTGTCCCCAATATGCACATCCTTCAAGGTAATGACAGCAGAGGATGAGACTGAGCCTGTGGGTGCAGTTGGGCTGACTGGTACATCTGGTGCTGCTGGAGCAGGGACGATTGGAACAGGAATGGCAGCATCCTTGCTTGCGGAAAGCTGGAACTGCATTTGCTTCAGATTACGTATGAACTGTACAGCTTCGGCACGAGAAAGCTTATCGGCTGCCCGGTAGCCTTCGACTGTCGCGGCTGTTTTGCCTTTGGACAAGCCTTGGTTGAGTAAAAAGGAAATGGCGTCGTTTAAGCTCACGGTTCCTTTTTGTGTCGCGGCAATGATCAGAGCTACATGACCCCGGTTAAATTGGTCGCGGTTGCTGGCAGACAGTACTGGCCACTTCTGAGCCGCTGCTATGTCGTAATAAGGTGTATACCAAGGCAATCCAGCAGCGGCATCCGGCAATTTGATCTCAGGATAAGCCCGAAGCAGCATAGCGAGAAACTCCGGTTCAGAGACCGGATTATCTGGATGAAAGGTACCATCGGCATACCCATCCACAACCTTATTAAGCACAGCCCAGTCTACAGCATCGGCGCCCCAGTGACTTGCCGTATCGCTGAAGGTAACCGTATTGGCAGCATGAGTTATGGGGGATGAGGCCATGGGTATGATCAGCACGGTGACAACGAGCATCAAGGGAAACCAACATCTTGTCCATTTTTTCAAGGTATGAATCCTCCTTAAGGTTTTGCGAAGCAAAACTGGCATCGAAAGCATAAACTAGGTTTTGCGAAGCAAAACTGGCATCGAAAGCATAACGTGTTTTACACCTATATAATTTCGTTATACTTTTACTATATAAGTCCAGTAAGCGAATGTCCACGCAATCTATTCAGCATAAAGTGGAAAAGCAGCTTCAACATCAGGCAAACAGGTTTAGAATGTGAAGGGGAGAATCACTATAGGATTACTTTGTGAATATGGCGTGATACAATTTGCCTCATGATTGTAATCGAATTGAAACATACGCTTCATCTTCGTTTAATGTTCTTAGCCTATACTAATAGATGACCCCCTTTTAAAATATATAAATTTGAACCCCAGTTGCCGCGGTGGCAGCTGGGGTATTTTTTTGCGGAAAATTCGATGGTTTGATGTTAGAAGCATTGGATGAATGATTCAATTCAAGGCCAATTGGCTAATGAAGTAAGGTAATGACTCATTCCAGGAGGGACGACTATGCCATGGAAAAAGAATGATTACCCCGTTTCAATGAAAAATCTGGAGCCTCGCATCCGCAATAAGGCAGTCGAAATCGCCAACGCTTTGTTGGAGGATGGATATGAGGAAGGCAGAGCAATCGCTATCGCTACGGCCAAGGCAAAAGAGTGGGATGAAAATCATCCACTGCACATCCAAAACCATGAGGAACAGGAAGCATCCTCAACGCAAGGTCACCGCCAGTCGGCTCCTCATAACGAGCACAGCAGACACAATCTGCATGTGGTTCCCAACGGAGACGGATGGGCTGTTAAGGAAGAAGGCTTGCATGATGTACGCTTAAATGCCGAAACGAAGGCAGAAGCCGTCGAGAAAGCTAAGCAATGGGCATCGGATATGAACACCAGTGCAATTATTCACCGTAAGGACGGTACCGTTGAGACTTCACATAATTACACATAATCATAAAACATCAATAAGCCACATAAAAGCTTATCCATATGTACAAGCTAGCTTACAGCAACACATGATTGGGACATCATCACTTTAATAAGAAAAGGAGAGATACCCATGCCAACCAAATCACCCACACAAACGATGCCTCCACAGCATCAGAATCATCAGCCCGGACTGGAGAGTGAGATGAGTCCGAAGCCGAGCTCCGTAGATCGCCAATACAAGGGCAGTGGTAAGCTGCTTGGGAAGGTAGCTATTATTACTGGTGGAGATAGCGGTATAGGCAAGGCAGCGGCAGTATGCTTCGCGGCTGAAGGAGCGGACGTGGTGATCGTCTATCTGAATGAGCACGGCGATGCCAAGGAAACAATGCGGCTGATCGAAAAGGAAGGGCGCCGCTGTCTCCTGATTGCCGGGGATGTGGGCGAAGAAGCCTTCTGCCAGG
Source organism: Paenibacillus periandrae (assembly GCF_022458865.1). Lineage (GTDB taxonomy): Bacteria > Bacillota > Bacilli > Paenibacillales > NBRC-103111 > Paenibacillus_S > Paenibacillus_S periandrae. Next base: position 154,999 of record NZ_JAJNMU010000015.1, read on the forward strand.
AGGTTGTACGTAAAAGTATATCTACCTTTGGCAAGCTCGATATTTTGGTTAACAATGCAGCTGAGCAGCATCCACAGGAATCGATTGAAAATATTACACAGGAGCAGCTGGAAAAAACGTTCCGTACTAATATTTTCTCGTATTTTTATTTTACGAAGGCGGCTTTACCTCATTTGAAGTCAGGTGCGGCCATTATTAATACGGCTTCGATCACGGCTTATAAAGGTAATCCGCAGCTGATAGACTACTCTTCCACTAAAGGCGCTATCGTCGCTTTCACCCGGTCGTTGTCGATGAGCTTGGCGGATAAGGGCATACGGGTTAACGGTGTAGCACCGGGACCGATCTGGACACCACTGATTCCTTCAACCTTTGACGCCAAAAAAGTCAGCGAGTTTGGTGGAGATACACCCATGAAAAGACCGGGTCAGCCAGAGGAGCTCGGACCCTCTTACGTCTTTTTGGCATCGGATGATTCCTCCTACATGTCAGGACAATTCCTGCATATCAATGGTGGTGAAATCATTAATGGCTAACAGGATTAGCCTGATTAAATATTAGGCTATCTATCTAATATGCGTAGCAGTAGGTTCGAGGCTGGATTCCACGATATGGAATCCAGTTTTTTTGTTCCATGAATAGGTCGTTTTTAGTTAAGTTCTTTTAAAAGTCCGGTGAATAATGAGCGAAGCGGCCAAATAATCCTGTAGAAGCGTTAGCGTTCGCCTTTGTTTCCGTACTTTTACCGCTAAATCTCTAATAAAATCAAAAAATATGGAAACGACAGCGATCGAAAGGATATTTGGCCGCGCAGCAGGACTTATTCACCGAACCTCATCGGTCTTTTAAATGAATTCAAAGAAGCATATACTAAAAAGGGCAGATTCTGCACGGCAGCTATCTGTACAAACAACGATACGTTGGGGAGGCATCATTCATGATTTTCAGTGATTTGGCAACTTGGGAACGCGAGAAGGCACTTTATCCGAAAGCGCTTAACCGTGGACTGGAGTATATCCAGTCCACCGATTTTAGCACGATGGAACCGGGCAAGCATGATATTGAAGGTGATTTAATGTTTGTGATGGTTCAGGAGCCGACAACTCAAAGCTGGGAGAAGCAGCGTCCGGAATCACACCAAACCTACATCGATATTCAATACCTGATTGAAGGCGAAGAGCTGATCAAGGTGGCACGCCTAACATCGGAGGCGGTCATTTCCGAAGAAGATTTCGCATCGCGAGACATTGCGTTTTATGAATCAACAAGTGTGGAAAGCTCGATCCAGCTGCTTCCGGGCAGCTTTACTGTTTTTTATCCGAGCGATATTCATCGTCCAGTATGCAGTGTTAAAGAGGATCAGAAGATTAAAAAGGTTGTCATCAAGATACATAAGTCTTTACTGGAGCTATAGCCAAAGAGTCTCCTGCTGAACGAAGCCTCATTGTGACCCAATGAGGCTTTTTGTCGTATGAAATGGGACGATTCGGGTATTCTAACAGAACAGAAAACATAGACAAAAGCACAGTAGGAAAGGATGGGCACAGCATGCCATTTGTTGATGTGAATGGAACGACTCTCTATTATGAGAGCGTGGGTCAAGGAATACCGATTGTGTGCATACATCCGATTCTTTTAACGGGAGAAATCTTCAGCTATCAACGGGCCTCTTTATCCGACCGCTATCAAATTATTACCTTTGATATTCGTGGCCACGGTAAAAGCCGTTATTCGGAAGAGCCGCTTACCTATACAATGATCGCTGAAGATATAAGGCAGCTGCTGGATGCTTTAGGAATTGGCCAAGCCTATTTGTGCGGATACTCGGTAGGGGGCCAAATCGCTTTGCAAGCATTGCTGAGTAACCCGGACCGTTATCTGGGGGGAATACTGATAGGCCCAACATCGGAACTAACGGATCCGATTCACAGAGGTCTGGTATGGATCGCATATCTGTTATGTGGACTTCATGGAAAACGATTGTTATCGGCCCTTGACGCAGGAGGCAATGCGACTAATTTTCGTATATTTAAATCGATGTACGATAGCTGTAATTTAGGGAATGTGTTGAATATGGCCCAATATCATGAGCTAGTGCTCAGCTTCAACTGTACGGATCGGCTGTATGAGATTCAAGCACCGATCCTGCTGCTCTTTGGACAGAGAGATACCCGGTTCCATCAATATGCAAGGGTGATGCAGACTAGGCTGCCGCACAGTACTCTGCATTTTATTCGCGGTGCTCCGCATCAAATCCCAACAAAGCATGCTGCTGATGTGGATGGGCTATTACGTCTGTGGATTGAAAATCAACAGAACCAGCTAGCGCGTGAGCAGCATAAGCATAAGGAACAGGAGCTTGAAGAGCATCAGAAGAGCTTGCAAGCGCAAAGTACTCTTTTTGCACAGCCAGATCATCTGGAGCAGCCAAGTCAGCAGGAGCATCAATAAATTAGGAATCCCTTCGGATAAATAGTGCCATTAATGGTATGATGGGTGCATACTTAACTCTCATTGTGGTACATCCGATTATTATTTATCAGGAGGGATTATTTATCTATGCAAACCATTCGTTGGGGAATTATCGGCTGCGGTGATGTAACTGAAGTCAAAAGTGGTCCGGGCTTCCAAAAGGCTGAGCATTCTGAGCTGGTTGCTGTCATGCGAAGAGACGCCGCATTGGCGGAGGATTATGCCCGCAGGCATAACGTGCCGAAATGGTACAGTGATGCCGAGCAGCTCATCGAGGATCCGCAGGTAGACGCAGTCTATATCGCCACACCACCAGTCTTTCATAAAGAATATGCGATCAAAGCCATGAAAGAGGGAAAGCCGGTATATGTGGAAAAGCCGATGGCGATGAATGTAGCGGAATGCGAGGAGATGCTGGAGGCAAGCCGCCAAGCGGATGTGCCCCTGTTTGTTGCCTATTACAGGAGACAATTACCGAGGTTTCTGAAAGTGAAGGAGCTTCTTGAGAGCGGAATCATTGGTGAGGCTCGCTTGGTAACGACGATACATTTGGGGCAGTTTAAAAAAAGTTCCTGGAGGGTCCAGCCGGAAATATCCGGGGGTGGGCTGTTTGTAGATGTAGCCAGTCATACGCTCGATCTGCTTGATTATTTGTTAGGGCCTATTGCGAGTATACAAGGCTTTGCAGGCAATCAAGGCCATCATTACGAGGCAGAGGATATTGTAACGGGGACGTATCAGTTTGAGTCGGGCGTATACGGAACCGGAAATTGGTGTTTTACATCCTTCGAGGATATGGACAAAAACGAGATTATAGGGACCAAAGGGAAAATTACATTTTCTACCTTTCAGAATCATCCGATCGTTGTAGCTACCTCAGAAGGCGAGGAGCAGTACATGATCGAGCATCCGCACCATATCCAGCAGCCCTTGATTCAAACGGTCGTCGATGCCTTACGAGGCCAGGGGGATTGCCCGAGCACTGGCATTAGCGCGATTAGAACAAGTAAGGTTATGGACGACATTCTTAAAGCTTACTATTTAAAAGCTTGGTAAAAATGTGCTGATGTGAAGCCAGACTCAAAGGCTTTTTGTTGAAACTTAAGTATACATAGTGATGATAAGCAAAAGGGACTTCGGTATGTACCGAGGCCCCTTTTGTACGTGTATGGTGATTAATTGCGATGCAGCTTTTTGAAATGATCAATTACTTTACAGTTTTATTGTAAGTACCGAGCTTACCGGTAATTTCCTTGGCTGCACCATCAAGTGCCTCCTTCGGTTGTTTCTTGCCGTTAAGCACCTCTTCAATCGCACCTTCTGTAAGCTGGCGAGCTTCCGGGAATACGCCCATGACAGCGCCTTGTGTTGCCGTGTTGGCTTTGGTAGCGTGAAGCTGATCAACGGCTGTTTTCAGCTGAGGATACTTCACCAGATTGTCTTTTACGACTTGCTCGTCATAAGCTTTTTTGGTAATAGGGAAGTAGCCCGTGTTCACGTGCCAGTAAGCTTGCTGCTTAGGCTCAGCCAGAAATTTGATAAACTGCCAAGCGCCGTTTTGCTCGGCTTCACTGCGGTTGTTCAAAATATAGACGCTGGCGCCTCCGACAATAACTCCGCCATCCTTGGCGTCGGACGGTTTAGGCAGATTGCCTGTTCCCACTGCGAATTTGCCTTGTGCTCCGTCTACAATACCGCGAAGAGAGCCTGTGGTATCCAATGTCATAGCAACTTGTCCGGCAATAAAGGCTTTTTTGGTATCATCGGTTTTACGACCCAGATTCAGGGACGATTTATCATCCACCATTTGCTTCCACCAGGCAAGTGTCTTAACGCCTGCATCACTGTTCAACAAGGATTCAGTAGCCAGACCTTTGCGGCCGTTGCTGTTGTTCAACAGCTCGGCACCTTGATTGGCAAAAAATTGTTCCATAAACCAACCATAAATAGCGAAGGAATTGCCGTACTTGCCGTCTTTGGTTAATGCTTTGGACGCTGCTGCTACTTCTTCGTACGTAGCTGGCGGTTTCTCTGGGTCAAGACCCGCTGCTTTGAACATATCCTTGTTGTAATAGAGGATCGGGTTTGATGTGTTAAAAGGCATAGAGTTCAGCTTGCCGTCAATCCGATAATAATTAAGAATGTTTTCTTCAAGCTGGGACAAGTCATATTTGTCGACATCAATAAATTTTTGCATAGGGGTAATCGCCTTGGAATCAATCATAAAACGACTGCCGATTTCGAATACCTGAATCAGAGCAGGACCGCTTTTGGAATCCATTGACGTTTTCATTTTGTTCAGACTTTCATCGTAAGTACCTTGGAAAACCGCTTCTACGACAACATCTTTTTGCGATGCATTGAAGTCAGCAACAAGTTTATCTATCGCTTTGCCAAGCTCGCCGCTCATGGAATGCCACCATACAACCTTAACCGGTTCCTTGCTTGCAGCAGGCTTAGGGGCCATTTCTTTATTGTCTGTTCCCTTTGCTTCTGACGGTTGTGTTGGTGTACCGCCGCATGCTGCCATGAAGAGCATCACGATGGCCATACAAAGCGTCACTAAACCTTTTCTACTCCAGCTTATCATTTGTCGTCTTCGCTCCCTTAAAAAATGTTTTATTTATATAGAGCGTCTTGGGGACGCGCTATTTCCACCCAATGTAAAGCTAACCCTTCACAGCCCCGGCTGTAATGCCGCGAACCAACTGCTTGATCCCGAGCACGAGCAGCAGCAGCGATGGCAGCATAACCAGCGTAACGCCAGCTAATACGAGATTCCACGAAGTCATTTCTTCGAACTGCAGCATGCTGATTCCGATCTGCACGGTACGCATCTGCTCACCGTTCGTGATCAATAGCGGCCACAGGTACATATTCCAATGTGTCAGGAACGAGTAAACACCAAGTGTGGCGAGCGCAGGACGAGCCAAGGGCAGGACCATCTGGAAAAAGCTTCGTATATGACCGCAGCCATCGATCTTTGCTGCTTCGAACAGCTCGGCAGGAAGCTGCAGGAAAAATTGGCGCAGTAAAAACGTACCGAATGCCGTAGCCAGAAACGGTACAATCAGCCCTTCGTAGCTGTCCAGCCAGCCCCAGCTTTTGACGGTCAAGTAATTGGGAATCATCGTGACCTCCCAGGGAATCATCATCGTGGAGAGGAACAGTGCGAACAGAATGCTTTTGCCCGTGAATCTTAAAAAAGAGAAGGCATAGGCGGCCATGCTGGCGGTCAGCAGCTGCCCTATCATAATGGCAGTAGAAATCAGCAGACTGTTCATAATAAATGTGAATATCGGCACCATGTGCGTAACGGTGATGAAATTATCCCAGTACAATCCGCCAGGCAGCAGCTTGGGCGGGTAGGACGATGATTCCGCAGGGGTCATCAGTGATGCCGAGAACGTGAACAGCAGGGGATACAGCACCAATGCTGCGGCGATACCTAACAAGAGGTATACGACGGTATTTTGAAAGCGGGTGGTCATTGATAATGCACCTTCTTTTCAAAAAAGGTAAACTGCAGCACGGTCAAAATAAGAATGATGGCGAACAGAACAAGTGCCTGTGCGCTGCCGATACCGAAGCGGAAATTAACAAACGCGTCCTGATAAATGTTATAAACGACTACATCGGTCGTGTACATCGGACCACCCTTGGTCAAAATATGCATTTGTCCGAAGGATTGGAAGGCTCCAATTACCGATACGATAGCTACGAAAAATAGCGTTGGCGATACGAGCGGCAGCGTTAGCTGTACGAAGGTTCGGATCGGTCCCGATCCGTCGATTTTGGCGCTATCATATATTTCCTCAGGCACACCCTGCAGTCCGCTCAGCAGTACGATGTAATTAAAGCCAATCGTCATCCAGATCGTCATCATCGAGACAGAGATCAGCGCCCAGGCAGGATCGGTAAGCCAACCAACAGGTGAAACACCCGCGAGGCTCAAAAAATAATTAAGTGTACCGACGCTTGGATGGAACAGCATCATCCAGATCACAGAGCCGGTTCCGACAGAGATAGCGATGGGTAAAGAGAATATGAACTGGAATACGCGCATGCCGCGCAGTTTGGATTGCGTCAGTGCTGCCAGCAGCAGCGCCAACAAGATACAGGTAGGGACGGTCAGCAGGGTGAAGGACAACGTTACCTTCAAGCTTTGGTAAAAGCGCTCGGACAGGAACAGCTCCTGGAAGTTCTCCATGCCTACGAATTCGGCAATGCGTCCGCGCGGGTCGGTCAGATGCATACTCAGATAGATGGATTGCAGCAGTGGATAAAATAGAAATATGCCAAACAGCAGCAGAGAGGGGGCCAAAAATAAATAGGCAAGCAGATTTTCCTGCAGACGCAGCTTATGAAGGCTTTGGGTACGGCCTACGGCAGTGGACTTGGGTCTGTTAGCGGAAATGCTACTGAGTTGTTTTTCCATAAGGCTCATGCTTCAATCACTCCTGACGGTAACGGCTTGGTTAAGCGGTTAGCTTTTGATGTGGGAGCTGAGTTCTTCCTTGGCATCTTTGTCAGTATAAAGTGCATTTGTTAACCAGGGGTCAACTATATATAAAGGTTTTATGTAGATAAGGGTGTGGCTCAACAAACCATACATCTTGAATATTGCCAAGGGGTAATACTGGATGCTATAAGCCTTGTTTGTTGTTGAGAGGAATAAGGCGACATCTAATAATTACCATATAATGACGACATAACGTATCAAGCCAAAAAGTGCTCGAGCCAGTATGTGCCACAAATAAGGGAATATAAAAGAAACCTTTTCCGCTGCGGCAGAAAAGGTCATCTATCAACATTGTGGCTCCAGTAAGGCGGATTATGAATTGGATACGACATCCACAACGATACTGTTAAGCAAGCGGTCGTTGACATATGCCATGAGCCTCCACCGTCCAGGTTCAGGAAACGACATGGATGACACCGCCGTGCGATCAGCTCCATTCAGTCCTCCGCCTAACTGACTTGTCGAGAACACTTGTATGAGTTCAGTTGAACCCTGTTTGACGGCCATTACCTTAAATTCGCCCTCAAGCTCTTGCTCCGATCCCCACAAATGCCACATGTATTTGCTGCCCTTGCCTGCAAGGATAGGTTGCTGGTCTAGTTTCATACCCTTTTCATTTAGATAAGGACCTACAATAAAGCCAGCCTTTCCTTTCTCACCAACCAAAATATAGGAAGCGTTCTTGCCATCCCCGCTTATATAAGGCAGTTCAAAAGTAGGAGTTACCATCCAGGATGGTTCTGCTACGGATAATACCACATCACCGTATAATTGATTGTTTACAAGCACCTCGTATCGCCACATGCCACCAAGAGGAAGTGCAAACGTCGTTGTAAAACGCTCCAAACCCGGATACCCCGAGCTTGGCTGAGTAATTGTTTGTGGAGGGAGTGCAATTACACGCATACCGGTTTCTTGATGATAAGCGGAGATCGCTATCTGGTTACCTGCAAACGTATCAAAAGGCGCTGTAAAATGAATCATATACCCGAATGGTTTGCCTGCAGTAAGGTTAGGGTCAGGGAAAATAGTGAACAGTGTCTGGTTATGAAGTCGATATTCCATTCGAGCAGTCCAAGGGTCTGTCAATGCTGCTGACGTTGGATACGGTCCTTGCTCTGTAACACTTTTCGGCAAGAGGACGAATACTATGATTGCACTGACAACTACAAGGATGGCCATCGCCGGAATCCACAGGAACGACCTTTGTTCTTTTGCTTGCGGCCGCTGCTTTGTCTTGTTCATGATGTCCTGCTTCATTTGCTCCGTAAAGCGAGGCTTCATGAACGGGGATGAGTTGAACGCTTCGCTCCATTGTGGCGGTTGCTCTTTCATAGTCACTCTCCTCCTTGTTTATCGTTGCTCAGCATATCGGATAATTTTTTTCGTGCTCGATGAAGTCGGGTTTTGACGGTTGCTTCCGGTATTTCAAGCAGTATGGAAATTTCTTTGTTCGTTAGCTGATAATGAGCATTCAAAAGCAGTATTTCTCTGAATTTGCGGGGAATCCGCATAAGAGTTGCCCAAATATGGCGGGTCTCCAAGCGATCAAACAGCTCTGCTTCTGCTGACTGTGAGGAGCCTTTTCGAATGACATAATCAACCAAAGTCACTTTACGGATGAACGCGCTTTTCAAATAATTTAGCGACTTGTTGCGCGTGATCGTTAATAGCCAGCTTTTCACACTACATTCGCCTCGAAAGCTGTATAGCTTGTCGTATACGGATACAAACACATCCTGGGTAAGATCATCCGCTGCGTCAGCGTGACGGGTTAGAACAAACGCGAAGTTCCAAACGTCGTTTCCATATTGGGTCATCAGGTCCCGAAGTATAGCGTCTTTATCACTCCCGCCACTCAGATGCTGTAAATAATGTGGTTCCACGAAATCACCTCTACTATTAGACAGACAGCAAAGCGAATAGTTCCCGAAATATAAAAAAACGACCTCTTTTGATCAAAGAGACCGTTCATGGGTGCGTGTAATGAATTTACTTTACTATCTATGTGATGAGTATCCTTCACTTTCTTTTATGAGGGACTTGGTGAAATACAAGTTTAAGTCGTCATCCGCACAAACCTCGGTACCGGGGGTGACAGGCTGCTGCCTGTACATCAAACCCCTGCCATCAGGTATATATCCTCTTCTAGCATATAAGCGCTGTGCACTCCCATAGCTTTGATAAAGCCCAACACCTATGCCGACAATTCCGTATTTGTTCAAGGCTATGTTCTCGACGGCTTCCATGAGCGCATGACCGATTCCGAGCTTTCGCAATGGAGGGATCACATTAAAATCGTTGATTTCCGGTATGCCATTTTCTCTAAAATAAGGATATTCGGAGGTTGAGAGCAGATGCAGACTTCCTGCAAACTGACCGTCGTAAGAGGCCAATAACGTTATCCGTTGATTGGTTACATTTTCTTCCCAGCACTTCTCGATGTAATCCAAAGGCTTGTTAATCCTGTGTTCAGTAAAAATACGAAACACGGGTTCTATGTCTGCCTTCGTCATGGGTCCAACTTCAATCGAATTCGTCATAGTCACACCTCATTTCCCTCGATTGCCATTTTTCTTCGATAGGACGTAAATAAATGAACGTATTCCAGCTATTCTGTTCAACATGAAGCGTTACTGGATCAACGATAGTGGCGCCTTCATGGATCAAGGTCGCAATGGCCGCTTCCATAATAGCAAGCCTTTCCTCGTCCAAATGCCTGTAATAATATCGGGGAACTCCTATTCTTGCGCGACGCAAAAAGCTTGCATCCAAAAAGGGTGTATAGTCTGAAAAAGAATGGTGCTCACTCGTTAGCGTAGCCGAATCCTTCTCGTCAATTCCTGTACATGCACCCAATATTATCGCTGCATCCGTAACCGTTCTGGCTATAGGTCCCGGCGTATCCTGACTGCTGGAAATCGGTATAATTCCGGCGCGGCTGATCAATCCGACAGTCGGCTTGATCCCTACCAGAGAGGTTTGACACGCGGGTCCTACAATGGAGCCCGCCGTTTCTGTTCCGATCGCTGCTGCGCACAGATTTGCTGCAACAGCCGCAGCAGATCCTGAGCTGGAGCCGCTAATGAAGAGCTCGCCCGCACCATATGGATTTAGAACAAATCCGCCCCGTGAGCTGTATCCTGCCGGCATCCGGCTGGACATAAAGTTGGACCACTCCGTCATATTTGCTTTCCCGAGCAGAACGGCACCTGCCGAACGGAGCTTTGAGGCTATATAGGCATCCGCCGCTGCAAATGATCCAGCTAAAGCGACTGATCCGGCACTCGTGTGCATGTTATCCTGTGTATCGATATTATCCTTCAAAAGAACGGGAATGCCATGCAGGCTTCCCCGACTTCCTGTATCTATGCGTTCCTGATCTAAAGCCCGCGCGATATATAACGCATCTGGATTGATCTCCAGGATCGAATTGATACTGGGATCGTACTTATGGATTCGGTCCAAATAGGCTTGAACAAGCTCTTCCGAGGTTATGGAGCCGGATTCCATAGCTGTTTGCAGCTGTGTTAGGTCTGCTTCGATGATCCATTCATGCAGATTTATACTCACTGGGATAGTCCTCCTGAACATGAGGTAGTGGTGCATGACTTACATGGAATTGAGCCTGGACAAATAATCTTCTTCCATACTTTGGGTATAGAACTCGATGACATTATTTTCAGTGTCCTTGAAATAGACTCTTTTATGAATGCCTCTTGTGATGATCTTGTTGTCGATATGATGGCTCTCAAGCAAGTGAATCGCGGATTCAATTTGGTCTATTCCTATATATAACGCCAGATGCACATGAACACCGCCTTCATCAAATAACCCATTCCATAAAGAAACCGGGGAGGCCTTTTCCACAAGCTGCTGATTATCAAAATTGCGCGGCAGCCATAATCCTAATCTCGTCGGTCCACCCACATACAGCCATGTAGCCCAAATTTCATTGGCTTCTTCTGTAAATTGCTTGTCCTGATACCCCCATTGCTGCACAACAGGAAATCCTAACTGACCTGACCAAAAGTCAACGGCACGTTTCATATCGGTAACTTCCAACACGACCTCTGACACGCCTTGGGCTTTAATTTTCATATAGGCCTCCTTGATATAAGGAATATGTTTGAAACCACTTTCATTAAGAATATCGTTCCGCTGTGGCACGATCAAGGTTATGAATGAATAAAACCAATATATCCGGTCAAGGAAGCCCGTAGATCCTGCTCGTTAGTCGCTTGATAGAGGGGAGAGCCACCGTGGACACAATCTAGAAAGGATGATATCCTGATTTTACGCAGATTTTGTTGAACGGGTCCGTGGAAGCGGTTCGACAGTTATTAGAAACAAGGGAGACGCAGCCGTGGACACAAGACAATGGATGTCGGTAACACTTTTTCTCGCAGCGGCGCTGATGGTGTTCGTCTCGCTTTTGTCTTATCGAAAACGCCATCTGCCTGTTGCCAGAACGATGATTCTGATTATGCTGGCAGCAGCTTGTTATGCACTCGGTTACGCGTTTGAGGTGTTGAGCCGAGATTTAAATGAAGTGAAGCTGTCGCTCCAAATCCAATATTTGGGTATTCCCTTCGTTACTACACTATGGTTCTTTCAGGTCATTCAATTTACCGGGACGGCGGCTCGTTATCGCAAGCTTCTTGCGATCGTACTGTTCGTTATCCCCACAGCGGTCTTTGTTCTCCATCTAACGAATGATTGGCATCACCTGATCTATGAACGCTATGTACTCAATCAGGATGCTTCGGTTCCTTTGTACACAACGGATAAGGGACCTTGGTATAAGGTGCACACCGTCTATAATTATTCGGTGCTGCTGTGCGGCATGCTGTTGTTTATCCCGATGTATTGGCGGGCTTTGCCGATTGTGCGCAAGCAGATTGTCGTCCTCCTTTTGGGTGCGGCCGCACCGATGTTTTTCAATTTGTTTTTTTGGGCTGGCATTAAAGTTGATTTAACACCATTCGGATTCGCTGTATCGGGTGTCGTTTATACGTGGGGAATTCTCCGCTTTAACCTGCTTCGCTTAACGCCGCTGGCGATGGCCAAAGTGTTCGAAACGATTCGGGATGGGGTTATTTTGCTTGATTATGAAGATCAAATCGTCAGTTACAACAGCGCAGCTCAAGAGGTGCTTCCCGAGCTCGGATTGATAAAACAATCTCCTGTTGACATGGGAAAGGTTCTGTCAGGGAGTCCGGAGCTGCTTGAACGTATTCGCACCGCAAGTGATGGGGACGAACGCTTTCCGTTCCATAGATTTCATGCCAACCGGATCCAATATTACAACTGCAGTTTGTCACACATCTACGAATCGGGTGAAATTCTGATCGGTAAAATTCTGATGTTCAGCGATATTACGGAGTTGAAGGAGAGCGAAACCCGATTGCTTGAGAACGCCCGTCAGCTGTCCGAGTTGAACGCGTTCAAGGATAAGCTGTTCACTGTAGTGGCACACGATATTCGCGATCCGATCGCACTTCTTGTGAGCTTGACCGAGCTGCTGGGCGATGAACTGGCCGCAGCCGACTTTGAGCATGCCGAATTGGTGAGGGAGCTTAAAGGACAAGTGCAAAGCACGTTCCATCTTGTGGAAAATTTGCTCGATTGGTATCGCAGCCAGAAAGGAAAAGTTGTGTTTCGACCGTTGGGCTGGAATTTGCAGCAGGTCGTCCGGCAGGCTTTGATGTTATCTAATACAAAGGCGGCTATGAAGCAAATTCGGATGACAGAGGGAATTGACGAGAAGCTCACGGTCAGGGCCGATAAAGAGATGCTGGATCTCATTCTGCGAAATTTGCTTTCGAACGCCATCAAGTTTACTGGAATAGGCGGGTCAATTGAGATCGGGGCCGTTCTGGAGGGCGATCTGATTGTCGTGTCCATTCGCGACAACGGAGCGGGAATTGATGACCAGACATCGGAATTGCTGCGTCTGGAGGAGCCCTTCTTAAAGGCAATGGTTAACGAGAACGATTCCGGGGATACGAGATTCGGACTGGCACTGACCCGTGAATTCGTCCGCATCCATGGCGGTACCCTTTGGTTCGAGAGCGAGCCTGGAATTGGAACGATTTTCTCGTTCACCTTGCCAGGCTCGGCTGGCGTGCGAAACGCGTTCGACAATGGTGGAATGGAGGAGGAAGCTTATGAAAGTTATTTTGGTAGACGATGAGCCGACGATGCATCTGATTTTGCGTAAAATGCTGGTCAAGCTGCCTGGGATTGATGTGGCAGGGGCTTTTACGGATACGCAATCTGCAGCCTCCTTCCTAAGGGAGAACACCGGTATCGGACTCGCTTTCGTAGACATCTCCATGCCTGGCGAGAGCGGAGTAGAGTTTGCTGCCAAGTTGGAGGCTTCTGATCCTACGATGCAAGTCGTCTTTGTTACGTCGCACAAGGAATATGCCTTGAAGGCTTTTGAACTGTCTGTGTTGGATTACCTGGTCAAGCCCGTTTCCCAGGAGCGGCTGCAGCGGACGGTCAATCGTGCTCTGGCGAACCAGCAGGCTGTTCATTCGCCATTACTGTCAGTCCCGGCTTCCGCAGATTGTGGCAGGATCGTCTTAACGACACTTGGCGACGTTACTGTGAGTAATGAAGCGGGACGCGTCAAATGGATCTCGCGAAAATGTGTGGAGCTGTTCGCTTATTTGCTGCTTTATAGAGGCAAACGAATTCCCCGTTCCAGACTGGTAACGGATATTTTCGGAGGTATGTACCAAGTCAATGCGGAGAATTACTTGAATACGACCGTCTATCAATTGCGCAAGTCTTTGGAACTGTTGGGGATGCGTGACGTCGTACGCTCGGAGAACGATGGCTATGCGCTCGAACTAAAGGATTACATGATCGACTCCGTGGAATTCGAAAAGCAAGTTGAGAAGCTGCAAACCATAGATATCGAAAATGTGGAGAGTGCGCTGCAGATCGAACGGTTGTATACGGGCGATTTGTTCGGGGACAAGGCGTACGTGTGGGCCATTCACGAAACGGAGCGCTATGCGGAACTGTATGCCTCGTTCGTAAAGCGGCTTGCCGCCGTGCTGATTTCGCTGGGGGATACGACCACCGCCTCCAAGCTGCTGCTTAAGCTTAATGCACGCAATCCGTTGGATGAATCGGTTATTCGCCAGCTTATAACGATTCGCGAGATGACCGGGGACAAAAAAGGATTAATGGCTTTGTATACAGATTATGTTCGGCTTCTCAGCCGGGAGCTTGGGATACGACCGTCGGTGGATCTGATACATCTATATGACATGCTGCTAAAGCGGTTATCCGATAAAAAATAAAATATGTAGGCTTATACAATGAGAAGCAAGCTGCCGCACGTAAGTAGCGCGACAGCTTGCTTTTTTACTTATATGCTCTTCGTTTGATGGACCGACTAACCGGCAAAAAAGTGCGCTGGCATACCGGATACGCCAGGCTTCACACGAAATATGCCGCCTGCGTGCGGCTGCTTCTCCAACGCTTCGTCCGATTGGCGAACACGGGCCGTCGTAATGTATAGCTCATCCAGATTCGGTCCGCCAAATGTGCAGGATGAAACCTGGGCTACGGGGATCGGGATGGCAGTCAGCATTTCACCCGTATGCGGATTCCAGCGTGACACCTGCCAGCCGTCCCACTGCGCGATCCACAGCATGCCCTCTACATCAATCGTCATGCCATCGGGGAATCCGCCGCCCTCAGGGATTGTGATAATGGTACGCTGAGCGCTTATAGCACCTGTATCGATATCATAATCGTAGGCTACCACTCGTTTTGTCGGCGAATCAATATAATACATCGTGCGTCCATCGGGACTCCAGGCGAGTCCGTTGGAAACCGTCACTCCATCAACCATCTTGCGAATGGTATGATCGGCTTCAAGACAATATAACGAACCGACAGGCTGCTCTTCGAGATGACTTGTCGTACCCGCCCAGAACCGCCCTGCGGGATCACATTTTCCATCGTTAAACCGATTATCCTCGAGCTGCTTCTCGGGGGCATTGACCAATGTCAGCTGCTCTGTTTCCAGGTCCAACAGGAAGAGCCCATGCTGCAAGGCCAGCACGACACCGCCAGACTGTCTCGGTACGACAGCACCTACCATTTGGTCCAGCTGAATAGTACGGTTTTCCAAAGTTTGCGGATCCATAATATGTACCCTTTGTCCTTTAATGTCTACCCAGTAAAGCAGCCCGCTGCGGTGATCCCAGCAAGGGCCTTCTCCCAAAGTTGCCTGCGCCTCAACAATCAATTCTACTTGTAACGGGTCCAAATTTCTTTCCTCCAGCCTGCAGGGCAGTTATTGTTGTAATTGATTAGGACAAGCTTATTGTCACGATGACTGGTTATGAGCGGTAAGCAGCATTGAATTCAATAATATTGTGATCGGGTTCCAAAATGAGGCAGCCCTTCCCTCTTGGTATGTGGAAAGTAACTTCTTAGTTATTATAGCATTAGTCCAGAGGAATTGTTTGGCGATGCATGATATAAGTCAGGGAAAACATGGGTAAAGTGAGAGGAGAGGATTATACAGCATATATCCAAAGCGCTGGCTTGGATGGACGTGGTAACGGACTGGAAAAGGAGCTCATAACTATGAATCATATAGATCCTGCCGCTAAACGGAATCAAAGGAAGCTGCTGTTCGGTGTTGGCCTTAGCTGGCTGTTTGATGCGATGGATGTAGGGATTATTTCGTTTATTGCCGCTGCCCTGGCGGTGGAATGGAGCCTGGGGGCTGAACAGATCGGATTGTTAGCGGCGATCAATTCGATCGGCATGGCGGTGGGCGCAGCTGTCGCGGGATCGATGGCGGACAAGTACGGCCGCAGGTCGGTGCTGCTGTGGACGCTGCTCATCTTTTCCGTGTCCAGCGGACTGTCGGCGCTGGCATTCAGCTTTGTAATGCTGTGCGTGCTTCGCTTCACGGCAGGCTTCGGACTGGGCGGCGAGCTGCCGGTCGCTTCGACGCTGGTGTCCGAGTCCGTGCCACCGAAGGATAGAGGGCGCGCAGTCGTCCTGCTGGAGAGCTTCTGGGCATGCGGCTGGATCCTTGCAGCATTGATTGCCTACTTCATCATCCCCCACTATGGCTGGAGGATGGCATTTGCGATAGGGGCTGTACCGGCGCTGTACGCTTTATATTTGAGGCGGGCGATACAGGATTCGCCTCGCTTTACCGAGCAGCGCAGCCGCAGGCTGTCGTTCCGCGAACGAGTGGTGGCGGCCTGGTCGCCGAAGTATCGCAGATCGACGATAACCTTGTGGATTTTATGGTTCACTGTCGTATTTTCTTACTACGGCATGTTCCTGTGGCTGCCCACGGTGGTCATGCTTAAAGGCTTCGGGCTAGTAAAAAGCTTTCAATACGTGCTGATTATGACGCTGGCCCAGTTGCCCGGGTATTTTACCGCCGCCTATTTGATTGAAAGATTCGGCCGTAAGTTTGTGTTGGTTACTTATCTGCTATTGACGGCGGTGAGTGCGATAGGCTTTGGAAATGCTGATACTGTCGGCGTGCTGATCGCATCGGGCATCTGCCTTTCTTTCTTTAATCTTGGTGCCTGGGGAGCGATGTATGCTTACACGCCAGAGCTGTACCCGACCGCGGTTCGTTCCACTGGAGTAGGTCTTGCCGCTTCCTTCGGGAGAATCGGCGGTGTCGTCGGGCCCTATCTTGTAGGAATGCTCGTTGCTCGACATATACCGATCACGTCGATCTTCACCGTGTTTTGTATTGCGATCGTGATTGGTGCGGCTGCTGTGTTGTTTCTGGGCAAGGAAACGAAAGGAACGGACCCGGATCAAGAGACGACGGATAAAGAGATGAATGTTCAATAAAAGATCGTTAGAAGCTTACGAGAAGCCCATGATTCTGTTGCAGGAATCCTGGGTCTTTTTTTGCGTATAGCTTGCTGAAAATAAGAAACCGTTAAGAAATTCCCTTCTAAATTGTTAAGATTTTACTGCTACACTTATCTTATCGCCTATTTGAATAGAGTCGCTCGAAAAAAATAATTTCAGTTGACAGTAGGTGGGGGGATACCTATACAGTTCATGATCAGAAAGGGAGGCATTAGCTATGAGAAGCTTCATTATGAGTATGCTGCTCATCAGTTTATTGGGGCTAATAGGCTGCTCTGAGCAGCGGCAATTTAAAGGAGAAAGCATCAACTGGTCCGTTGCTTGCTCGGTGACGGCCAAAGACAAATCGTATGAGATACGATATATCGGACAGGAAAGTCAACCTGATACTATTGTTCAGTATGCTTTTAAGGAAAGCCGCAATTTTCAAAATAGCGGAGAAAGCAAGGGCAGCTTCAGGAACAAGATCATTAGTGGAAAATCTACGATAAATTCACCGTATTTTGACGAAGATCATTTTACGCTGCATATCCAATGGAACGATAAAGAGGAAACGATACGTGTTGTCAAACAATAAGCTTATACACGGTACGGCTACTTGGTATTGAACGACTGTCGAATACTATAACACAACCTGAGACATTGGATAATGGCTAGGGTTGGTTAGGCAGGAGCTGCAATTATATATGAAATTTGCCAAGCTTGCAGGCGCAAGGGGCATAGCGATGGATATTAACGAGGAACGTCTGGCTTATTGCTTGCGCTGGGCGCCGGTCGATGAAACGATCAATGCGCTGAATAATCCTTTGGACCGGCTGCTGGAGCTGACGCAGGGCGAACTGCCGACGGTTGTCTTTGAAAAGGTGATGCAAGCGATGGCCGCTGGTCATATTGATACCGATTCATATATTACACACCGCTGCCCGTTGGATGCGATGATCGTCGAATCGTGGCTGAAGCCGGAAACAGGTGTAATCAAGGCGATGGTGGAGCTGTAAGAGTGAGATTCAGCAGCTGCATACAGGTCCGTTAACAGACTGCTGGAGAATTCCCGGCAGTTTTCTTGCGCAGGCGCAGGCGACCGCTTGGCAATGTGCGCTTTACAACGTTCGTTTTCCCAAACAGCTAGCCCTTATGGTATAATCAAAATCGCTTCAATACTGTGCTTTTCTCTGGTGCTCGACTCTAAAGGTACTGGATCGCAGGTGTGAAGCCGGATATTGTACAGATAATGGTATTGCCCGAAGGGAGAGCGGAAGTCATCATTCGTTATTGGTTGACAGGCCTACTGATTTGCGTGATAGGCCTTACGATAGTTCAGCAATTCGATAAGCGTAATGCGCATTATACCGATCAGGTTGCTGTCCTCATGTATCATCATCTTCATGAAGAAGATACGAGCTCAAGTACGATCAAACCTGAGCTGTTCAGGCAGCAGCTTGCCTATTTGCAGAGCAAGGGACATCACTTCATTACCTTGGATCAATTCAAAAGGTTTCTCGGCGGTGCGGAGGTTCCAGATAATGCGGTACTGGTAACTTTTGACGATGGCTATGAGAGCTTTTATACATTGGGTGTTCCCATATTGAAGGAGCTGCAGATTCCGGCAGTCAATTTTATTATTACTGAGACGCTGGATCACCCGCAGGAGGATACTCCACCCAAAATGTCACGGGAGCAGATCACTGCCATGACCACAGGCTCCGATTTGATTGATGCCGAGTGCCATACGCATGCTTTTCATGGTAAACGCGAGGATGGAAAAGCTTATTTGGTTCAAGAAGCCGGCGAAACGGATCAGCAGTACATAGATAGAATGCTGGCGGATACCCGAACCTGCAAAGCAAATGTGGAGCAGGCCGATCCCCATCAGGTGGATACGATGGCTTACCCTTTTGGCATTTCTGATAAAAATACAGCTATTGCTGTACAAGCAGCCGGTATCCGCTATGGCTTTACGATTCGGCCCTTGATGGCGACGCGTGGTGTAGATCCATACCGGATACCGCGCATTAATGCGGGTGCTCCACAAGTGTCACCAGAGGGACTGGAAGCGATAATTGCTCAAAAGGTTGTTGCTGTGCGGAAAACGTCTCGTTGAGGATTGGCCAAATTGTGATAAAACCTTTAGGTGTGTGATACACGTCTGGAGGTTTTTTGTCATTTAACGAGCTTCCTGGGGACATGCAAAATAAATCTAATGACATACCCATATAATGGGATTATAATAATTGGAACAAGTGTTCTAATTGTGAGGAGCGATTGTAATGACTACAAGTCCGATAACAAATCGAATAGGTGCAGTATTTGTACATGTGACTGATATGCCAAAAGCGATCCAGTGGTACAGTGAGCTGCTTGGATTGCCAATTCACGCGGATAGTCATGAGGGAACCATTTATAGCTTGCATATGGATGGCGGGTCGGACCTGCTGCTGGACAGTAACCGTAGAGACGATAGCAGTCAGAACAATAAGACTCAATTATTTTTTGAAACGAAGAAACTTATGGATTCGTACCATTTTGTAAAAGAGAAGGGGATAGAAGTCGTAACGGAGATCGAAAAGCATGATAACATATCGTTCTTTACTTTCAAGGACCCCGATGGCAATATACTCATGATATGTGAGGATAAAAGGAAGCTATAAAACAGGTACATGTATGTCCGATTAACCGGGACAAGTACAGTCACCCTCTGGCTTAGGTCCCAGCGTGTACGTGAACATCAATTGTGATGATTCCATAGGTGCGGTTATAATAGAACAGACTACAATCCTATCGATCCCAAGGGAGCTGACATTGATGTCCAACGTATATGTGATTTCTGATCATCATTTTGGTCATAAGAATATTATAGACTTTGAATCAAGACCTTTCCGTGATGCTGATGAAATGACCGAAACGATGATTGAGAAATGGAATGCAGTCGTGACCAAGGAAGACAAAGTGCTCCATCTGGGCGATTTTTCATTTTTGAATAAGGACAAGACAGCAAGCATCGTGTCAAGGCTTAACGGCTACAAAACCTTGATTCTCGGAAACCATGATCGTGGTCGATCAAGAAGCTGGTGGCTGGATGCCGGTTTCGATGAGGTAAGTGAAAACCCCATTGTATATAACGGGTTTTATTTTCTGTCTCATGAGCCGATGTATATGAACAAGCATATGCCTTATGTGAACGTTCATGGCCATATTCATGGACAGAAATATGAAGGAAAGCAGTATATTAATGTTTCAGTCGAGCTGTGGGACTATACACCCATCTCGTTCGAACAAATCAAGGCGATGGTCGTTCCCAATGAGGAGCAGTGAAGAGAAAAGAAGTCCAGGTTACAACAGCTTGAATCTCTCGAGATGATGCCACAATTGCTCTTCTCTTAATATTTCTTTCTGTCTCGGACCGATCAGATCATAGTGGGGATAGGGCTGGCGTTGATGAATATAGTCCGGGTTCAATCCATGAGCTGTACACCAAGCCGCCAGCTTGCCCAGATCGGAGCAGCCTACTTTGGTGACGGTGCTCACATTTGGAAAGCGTGGATCGAGCCAATAATGGGTGAGAAAAGCGATATCGCCTCTTGCGACCGTGGTTTTCCATTGCTGAAGCTCAGCTCGTTTGATGCCGAATGCCATGATGTATGCTCCTTTGCTTGGGAATTCGGATAACCTTGCTCAGCTTATTATTATCTATATTATTTATCATAGCAGATTTCAGGTAGTCCCCCAAATCATATCGCGCTCGGAGATCAATCCGCATTCATTTTTCTTTGCCCCGTTATTAATTATTCATGCATAATTTCCTTCCTAATAAACCAGAATAATATGGGTGCTATACCAGACCTAACCATTCTAAGGAGGAGATTCACATCCATAACATCGTCCAACAAGCACGTCAATGCCAGCAAATCATTCAACAGCTGATTCAGCAAACTCAGCATTCGAATCAGACCTATCAAATTATGCTTCAGCAGGAGCAGCAAAACGCCCAACAGCTGGAGCAAATCGCCCAGCGTGAACGTCAAGCAGTGCAGGTTATCCAAAATGCGCTGCAAACTCATCAGGTTGCGCTTCAGCGCATGCAGGAATGCGCTCAATTGTGTTCGCAGCTGGAGATGGCTGTACAGGAAGCTACGAATGTTGCCTTTCAATCGCAGACCGGCAACCATCTGCAGTCCTTTAACCGCAGCTTATATCAGTAACAAGTAAGTACTGGCAGGCAGCGTTAACATTCATGCTAATGACCGCTGCGCTGTGAGCAAGCTCCGTTCACTATGACCAAAACCTCACGAAAAAGACTGTAAGCTCCTGAGCAGGGAGCTTATAGTCTTTTTCCATTTCATAGACTTGTTGAGCTGCCTCAGACAACATGCACAATCGAGCTATTATTCCAGCTCCAAAATCATGCCGGTTCGGGCCATTTCAACACTCGCAGGAAGGCCATACTGCTCAAGAACATCAACACCATGCGACATATGGGTAAATACTGTATGCTCAGGCTTCGTTTGTTGCAGCAGCTCAAGGGCTTCAGTCATATCGTAGACAGATCGTGTCTCGGTCGCAGATTCTTCCTTATAGAAATTAGTACCGATAATTAACAGCTGTAAGCCAAATAGGGGAGCTTTTTCCTCCTCATTCAGATTAATTGCATCTGAACAGTAGGCAAAGCGGTACGGCTGATCCGTATGCTTGTCAAAGCGATAAGCATAAGAGAAGCCATTCTTCCCATGGCATACCTTCCAAGGACGAATAACCCACTCATCCCATACCATACTGCTGCTGCAATCGTGATAGTCGAGCTGATTTTCCAGCCAGGGATACATTGTGCGAAGCTGGGCCAGCACATCGGCTGGTGCATATACATGACCCCTCATATGGCTGTAACGGCAGGCATCGGCCCATTCGGGAAGTCCCGCTATATGGTCAAAATGCGCATGAGTAATGAGCACATGCTCAAGACTCCTGAGTCCGTAATGCTCCATTTGGGTGCGCCACTCGGGACCGCAATCAATCAATAGCATGCCAACGGACGTATGCAGCAGAGCAGATGAACGGAATCGTCGGTTAGCGCCGCTCGTTCTGGCCTCGGTGCATACCACACAGGAGCAGTATACTCTGGGAACACCCATTGAATCGCCTGTACCCCATAAGGTCAAGGTATCTTTCACTGTTTCCACATTCTTTCCAGCTGATGATATAAGTAAAATAAATATAAACTACTTGGTGGGATTTGTACACTCGGAGAAACCGTTCGAGGAATGTAAAAAACCGGCCGCATGGACCGGTCATACGTATTTTTTGGTAAATTGGGTGTAATTACTTTTCACCATACATCCCGGCGGGCATCGAAAGCTGCTTGCCGGACATACTTTCTCTCATCTGCCGATAATAATGACGTTAACCGACCATGTAGCGCTCATGAAAAGAAAAGAGGTGGAGGCTTGGTTGCCGGGGCGGTTAAAGGTTAGCCTTATGTGAGATATATAACTGCGTAGTGTGGTATGATAAAGCTATACTGATGATGCGGGTGACAACTTGACGATTTTACTAATGGTCCTCATGGTAGCGGCTATTGCGCTGTTCATAACCAAAGCTCGAAACCCTTCTGCGTACTGGATGGGTTTTGTTCTGTTTGGCTGGTTCCTGAGTATAGCCGGTCTTATTTTGTTTATAGCCAAATACGGAGGCTTCTATTATAAGGTAAATATTGTCTTATTTTTCAATGATGACATTCGCAATCTGCTGTTGAACTCGCCTATCAAAATTGAAGGCATCAGCCGTATGATTACAGTGGGAAGATCGATGTTTATTTTCAGTCTCATCGGGTTATCCCTGTCGCTGTTATCTTCCAGAACGATTTGGAAGCAGTGGCATATCTACGCGCTGAGCTTGCTTTTGGCGCTTGCCAACATTATTTTCTATGATCCGGTTATATACAAAGAGGCGCTTACGGTCATGGAACGCCATTATACGTATATGGTTGGTTGGCTGACACGGGGTTGGATCGTCATCTCGGCTCTTACGGCGGTTTCCATCATGATCTGGAGCTATCGAAAAATAACGATACCTTGGGTGAAGCAGCAGAGCAGATTCATTATATTGGGCGTATGCTCGCTGGTTCTCTTTTATTTTTTCCTCGGTTTTATGGGACCTCTGCAAGTATTTGATGTACGGACGTTCTACGTCCTGTATTCGGATTTCTCGAATTTCAATCCACCGC
The DNA here is from genome assembly GCF_022458865.1 of Paenibacillus periandrae. Classification (GTDB taxonomy): domain Bacteria; phylum Bacillota; class Bacilli; order Paenibacillales; family NBRC-103111; genus Paenibacillus_S; species Paenibacillus_S periandrae. Next base: position 178,098 of record NZ_JAJNMU010000015.1, read on the forward strand.
TGACTCTCATCCAGTGGTACTTGAGCATCGTGTTTACGGGGGTGCTGTCACTCATTAGTATTGTGTCGATATGGAAATATGCGGAGATCGTAAACAAGATGGGTAAAAACGACCTGCACCTGCAAAGAAAGCTGAAAACGGCTAATATGGGTGCCCAGGTATTCACACATGCGATTAAAAATCAGTTGATTATGATGCAATTGCTTATTAGACAAGCAACAGATCAGCTCAACAGGCAAGAAGCACCTGGCTCTGTCGAGGCGTTGATCCCTTTAGAAAAAGCGGCACATATCGCTGATCACACGCTCGGACGGCTGGACCAGTTATATAAATCTTCGAAAAGCAATCATCTTCAATTAAAACCGTACGCTGTCCACAAGCTTATCGATCACACGCTCGACCGCACGACGGTGCCGGAGTCTATCGCGGTTGAGGTTGAAGTGCCAAGCGAAGAGACTTTTGTATTAATCGATGTGTATCACATGTCCGAAGCGATCCACAATTTGCTGGTAAATGCCATCGAAGCGATTGGAGACGATCCGAAAGGTCGAATCGGTCTGGTCAGCTATGTGGAGGAAAACTGGGTCATTATTAAAGTAACCGACAACGGCCCCGGTATTGCAAAAGAACTGCAGGAAGGCGTCTTTGACCCCTTTTATACGAGCAAGAACACGACTAGGAACTGGGGGGTGGGGTTATCATATGTTAAACATGTCGTGCTGGGCCATTACGGACATATTCATCTGGACAGCAAGGGGAATACCGGATGCACCTTCCAGGTCATCATACCGCTATACTTATTAAAACCATCAGCAAAGGAGGGATGAGGGCTCTATGACACCACCAATTCGTATTCTTGTAGCCGAGGATCTGGACGTATTGAGAGAACATTTTTGCTTACAAATCGAGCAGGCAGAGGGGATGATCCTCGTTGGACAAGCTTCCAGTGGCAAAGAGGTGCTAAATCTTGTTCCTGAGCTTAGACCGGATATTATTCTGATGGATATTGAGATGGATATGAAGCATGACGGTATTATTACCGCTCAAAAGGTACTCGCGCAATTTCCCGAGACGAAGATTATTTTCCTGACCGTTCATGAGGATGACGAAACCGTATTTAGCGCTTTTGAAACGGGGGCCGTTGATTATGTATTAAAAACAAGCTCGGTTGGAGAAATCATCAATAGCATCCGGACGGCCTATCAGGGCAAAGTCCAAATCCGGCCTGAGGTTGCCTATAAGATCAAAAATGAATTTACCCGTATTCGGCGCAACGAAGAAACCTTTCGCAAGTCCATTCAGATTTTGTACCAATTAACTCCCTCCGAGCTAGCCATTCTTGATTTGCTGTTAAAGGATATGAAAATCACAGAGATTGCCAAGGAAAGGCAGGTGGAGCTGTCCACCATCAAATCACAAATTAATCTTATTTTGAAAAAATTCAATAAAAAGCGAACAAAAGAAGTAACCGCCATGCTGCGTGATTCGGACATTATACCTTACATACATAAAATAAGAGAGGGGCTATAGAGCCCTTCTCTTATTTGGAGTCATCACAATTTATAGTTTCTGTGAACCTAAGCTTGAACTGCTTACGGGTTAACCGCTTTGATAGCCGGATCCGTCGTCATGAATTTTTCTGATGGCACGATGCTGTCCATTTTGCCGTTAGCGACAAACAGCTTTTGCAAATTGTCGAACCATTGCTTGGCTGTGCCGTCCTTGAATATGGTCGCCAGCTTCTTGCTATCGATCCAATCAATACTTTCCAGCTCTTGCTTTAGGCTATCCTCAGGCACCTGAGTATAGGCAGCTGTTAGTTTAACGGCTTCGTCACTGTGGCTTATTTTGTACTCGGTTGTTTTCGCCATAGCTTTCATGAATTTGTCAACCAATTCCGGTTTTTCCTTTAAGAATTTCGGATTCACGACCCAGCTGGACGGGAACGAATATTCAGGAAAGAAGCTGCTGTTATCCCCGAGCTTAACCATGTTTTCTTTGCCAATTTGTTTCTCGATCTCTGATGTGTACGGGGACCAGATGGCGACTGCATCGACCTTGCCTGCTACGTAAGCGGTAACAGCACCGGCAACATCCATGTTGACGATATTCACATCACTCAGCTTAAGTCCGGCTTTTTCTATACCCAGATTCAACACCATTTCACCTGAGGTTCCTTTGGGCACCCCAACGGTTTTACCTTTTAAATCTTTAAATTCTTTAATACCGGATTTTTTCGTAGCGAACACCATATCACTCTTGCCGAGACTGACGATCCCTATGATGTTGCCTTGACCTTGAGCAGACAGGAAGGTGGCTCCAGGTCCAATATAAGCAATATCGATTTCACCCGCTGCCATGGCTTGAAATTCCGGAGGGCCGCTAAGAAATTTGACGGCATTCATCTTAATGCCTGCTTCTTTGAAGAAGCCCTTTTCCTCACCAATCGCAATCGGTGCTGCTCCGCCCATGTTAGGCATATAAGCAAAATTAATGGTTTGTACTTTTTCCTCGACTTTGGTAGTAGGGGTTGGAGCTTGTGGTGCATTGGCATTCGTGGACCCGCTGCCTGAACCACAAGCACTGATAAGAAGTGTAAGACTGAGTGCAAGTGCTGCCAGTGGAAGCTTAATGACGGATTGTGATTTGTAAACCATGTTAAAAACCCTCCCTTTATTATGAGTAGTATAACGGTAATATATACCGATTACTTCGACACCTCGAGATATTCACGGTACACTTTGGACCATATCTCATTTTTGATACTGATATATCGTTCATCCAGCTTGGTTGACTGATCTCGAGGGTAAGGGATGTCTACATCTATAATTTCTTTGATACGGCCGGGACGTGCACTCATAATAATGACACGCTGGGCCAGGATGACAGCTTCCTCAACATCATGAGTAATAAAGAAGCACGTTTTCTTTTGCTTTTGCCAGGTCTTGAGCAGCTCCTCCTGCAGTTGGGCTCGCGTCTGGGCGTCTAACGCTCCGAACGGCTCATCCATAAGAAGTACTTCAGGCTCCACCGCATACGCTCTTGCAATCGCGACCCGCTGCTTCATCCCGCCTGACAATTCCTTCGGATACGCATGGGCAAAGTCCTTGAGCCCCACCAGCTCCAAATAAGACTCAGCCTTTTCCTTGCGTTCCTTCTGGTTTAATCCGCGCAGCTTCAGTCCAAATTCAACATTTTTTAATACGGTTTTCCACGGGAATAAGGCATATTGTTGAAACACAACACCACGTTCCCTGCCGGGGCCGTGAACCTCCTTGCCATCGACTCGCACCGAACCGGAGGTTGCGGCTTCAAGCCCACCAATAATATTGAGCAGGGTTGTTTTGCCGCAGCCGCTTGGGCCGACTACACACACAAATTCATTATTTTTGATCGTTAAATCCGTGTTTTGCAGAGCAATGGTATCACCATTTCGACCCTTGTATATTTTCGAAAGGCCGCTGATCTCAATTTTGTTAGCTTCTGTCGCTTGCTTATTGATGCTGTTCGCTTCTAGCTTTGACGAAGTTCCTGCCATCCCGTCAGCCTCCTCTCCAGAAACAATACAAATTTATCCATAGCCAAACCTATAATCCCGATAACGATGATACCGAGTATGACGATATCCATGCGGAAGTATAAGCTTGCTTCCATGATCATATTGCCAAGCCCTTTATTGGCACCCGTTAGTTCAGCAGCAACAAGTGTTGTCCACGCAGCAGCCAGACCAAGTCGCACCCCTACCAGAATATAAGGGAAGGAGGCAGGTACAATGACCTCGAAGAAAATGTCCCGGTCTCTGGCGCCAAGCACCCGGGCCGCACGGATTAAGGTTGGATCGACGTTGCGGATTCCTTGAAAGATCGTGATCACCATGACCAGAAAGGTAGCAACAAAAATAACGCTGATTTTCGCCGATTCGCCCACACCCTGTGAAACAATAACAAGAGGGATCAAAGCGATAGGAGGGATCGTCCGAAAAAATTGAATCCATGGATCCACGATGGAACGGATCAGAGAATACCATGCCATCAAAAATGCAACAGGTATAGCTACGATCAGCCCGAGTGAGAAGCCGCCAAGTACCCGGAGCAGGCTCGCCCATACGTTGGTCCACATCCGGCCGCTCCCAATCTCCGTGGAGAACGATTTCAGCACCTTGACCGGATTCGCTATAATAGCTCCTATAGCCGGAATCGACGATAGCAGGTACCAGAGAAGTATACCTACGATCAAGGAGATGATCGTCAGCATCCAGTTGGGGATTTTTTTCATAGTGTTAACCTCTTTTCATAGAGCTCAATTTAATTAATAGGACGGCAGCAGGGAGGCCTACCCATCATAGGCAGGCTGCAGCGCCTCACTGGAGTAGATGCTTCGCAATTCCGATGCCGCTTCATTCCAGCCGCTCTTTTCTAATTTACGAACCCAATCCTCAACCTTCAAATATTTCCATGGTCCGGTTTCGATGACTTTTTGCAGCGGGTCTACCTTATAGCCTGGCTTGCGTGCTTGCTCGTGCTGCCATTGGGACAAGCGATGGTCCATTTCTTTCACAATGTCCGGGAATTCCTCGGCCACATTGCGGGTTTGATTAGGATCGTTAACCATATCGTACAAAGTCACATCGTCAAAATGCAGCAGCAATCCCGGATGATACGTACGGATGAAATACCATTTCTCGTCCCGCACAGCGCGTTGGCAGACATACAAAGCATGATCCATCACCAGATAATCGCGTCCTTGCCAATGCTCGCCTGTTAGTGCTGGAAGAAAGGAGCGGCCGTCCCACCCTGATGGCACTTCTAGTCCAACCAAATCTGTAAGGGTAGCGATCACATCGACGTTGTAGATGAAGCCGTCAATGGCTTGCCCCGGCTGGGTTACCCCCGGAATGGTAACAATTAGCGGAATATGATGGACAGCCTCCGTCGCACTTGCGTGCTCGATGTAGATGCCTTGCTCCCCAAGGGATTCGGCATGATCGGCACTAATAATGAAGCATACTTCATCTTCGATGCCAAGCTCACGCAGCGTGTCCAGCAGCTCACCTACGTATTTGTCCATGTAGCTGATACCACCATCGTAGCCGTCAATCACATGCTTGAAATCGTCGCGATTGGCGATTTGTCCTGGCATGGTTGCCGGATACTTGTCACCCCAATGAAGGAAAGGAGCGGAACGTGGAAAGCTGTCCTTTTGTTGGGAAGCAATGGTTGCTTCATCAGGGAAATCCTTCAGAGGTGCGTCCTTCCATTGCTCCATATATTCGATGGGATACGTGTAGAACGTATGCGGGTCCCAATATTGAATGTGTAAAAAGAAGTTATCTTCTTTACCATGCTGCTTCAACCATGGGATTACGGAAGCGTTTACTTCGTCGGCATTTTCGTTGCCTTCTTTTAAAGAATGCGTATGAACTTCGTTCCAGCCGGCAAAATACCACCAAGCGTGATGGCGATCTCCGAAGGTCGAGAATGTAACCGTTTTATATCCAGCTTTGCGGATATGTCTCGTAAAGAAAGGAATGTCTTCGCTGTGCCCGTCGCCTTCTGGGTAATGAAATTCTCCGCCAGGTCCCCAATGCGTCAGCGCTCCGTGGTTAATACCGAATCGGCCTGACATAAAGCTGGCTCTCGATGGTACACATGGAGAGGAAGCGGTGTAGCAATTGTTGAATCTCATTCCCGCTGCGGCAATTTTATCAATGTTGGGTGTGGTATTGCGGTTGTAGCCGTAACAGCCCATATGATCGGGACGAAGAGAGTCGATGTCCAAATAAATAATTCGCATGTGTTGGCCTCCTGTGCTAAGTGATGTTTTCATTATATTTTTAATTTTCTGTAAACATAAGGTTGAACAATCTTCAACCCTTATTTGCCATATCCACAACAATATCCTCATAAAAAAAGCAAAAAAACTGCCTGTATGGGCAGCTCCTTTGCTTAATAATCAATGGAGATCATATGTGAAACTTTGAGATATAGCGATTCATTCATAGCTTCGATGATTTATGATTCGTTCTGGATCGGATCTGAGACCAAGCCTTCTTCATTAAGCTCTGCCTCGGTTTTCATATTTTTCATATCCTTGCCCAGCCGCCTGATTTCTTCCATATTGGGAGCCATGGATCCGTTCATAACTTCACTGATCGGGGTATCGGACCCTTTTTGTTCATCGAACTCTTCATGTGCCTTTACGCTCGTTTTCAAGTCTTCATTATTATAGGTATTGTTCGACATATCAGGTCGCCTCCAATGTTAGAATGCACTTGTGTATTATTATTAACCTGCTGGACATTAAATCAAACAGACTGAACCATTATTCAACCTGTTATTTGATGCTTAATATTATGCGCTTCCTTCGTCATCTTATCCGAAGTAACACGAGCGCTTAGTGACTGGCATGATGCGCTCATTTCAGGTATGATAAAAAGAGATGGTCGACAAGTACACAAGATGAGGTGAAACGGATGCAATTTCCGGCAATGTGGCTGAAGGGAGCTTCGCTGGGTGAAAAAATTTCCAGTGAGCTTCGTTTGCGGATTATTAATGGAACGATGGCTCCTGATACGGTGATAACGGAAAATGTGTTAGCCGCGGAATTTGGAACCAGCCGTTCACCGATTCGTGATGCACTCAAAATTTTATCGAATGAGGGCTTGATAAGGATGGAACGCATGGGTGCCGTGGTCATTGGTCTTAAATCCAAGGATATGGAAGAATTGAATGATGTCCGTTTTCTGTTCGAGGGGTTCGCGGTTCAGAAGCTTTCCAGCGTTTATGATGAGCTGAAGATCAAGGAGCTGCAGCAGATTGTGGATAAAATGCAGCTGGCTGAGAGCCATGATGATCCTGTGCAATTTGCCTATTATGATTTGCTGTTTCACGAAACGATTATTTTAAGCGCTCATCACAGCCGGATTTTATATTTGTGGAATAACATTCGTTATGTCATCCTCACGGTTCTATTAGTGGCAACGGAGCGGCGATTCTCGAAGCATAAGGAGGAAATCCAGCCGCTGATTCACCGGCATAAGCTGATCGTGGAGGCGCTTGTTTCACGCGATGCTTCCAATATGAGCAAGATCATTCAGGAGCATTTTATGGATACGAAGAAATCCGTGGATGAGAGCTTATTTTAAGGCTTACGTTACGATAATTGTATTTACAAGCCTTAAATAATTCTTTATACTTAAGTTGTCGACAAGTATACAAGTTATACAATCAAGATTGTAAGTCCAAGCTGCTCTATCATGCTTGCCGCTGATCTTCATGCATAAGGAATTTTAATTGATCAGGAAAGGGTTGATTCCTTCTGGGTAAATTTAAAGTCTTGCTAACAGGAAAAACCTGGCCTGCTGCACTGGAAGCCATTCAAAAGGAATGTGAAGTTAAAGTTTGGGAAGACAGCAGTCCGATCCCCCGCTCGTTGTTAATGGAATGGCTTCAGGAAGCGGAGGGCTTGTTTAGTACCGGGGATGTCCAAGTCAACGAGGAGCTGTTGGCTGCTGCTCCCAATTTGAGGGTAGTTGCGCAATCCTCCGTAGGTTATGACAATATTGACATCGAGGCTTGCACACGCAGAGGCATTCCTTTTGGCAATACACCTGGTGTTCTCGTTGAAGCGACAGCGGATCTGACCTTTGCCTTGCTGCTATCCTCAGCTCGACGCATTCATGAAGGCTGGGAATTTGTGAAATCGGGAAGCTGGAAGAATGGCGTCAATATTTCGCTTGGTGTCGATCTGTTCGGCAAAACGCTCGGTATTGTGGGTATGGGGGATATTGGCTGCGCAGTGGCAAGGAGAGCCAGGGCGTGCGGGCTGAAGCTTATTTACCATAACCGCTCACAGCGAGCGGATGATCAATTGCTGGAAGCGCAATATGTTTCCTTCGATGTCCTGTTGGAGCAGGCAGATTTTATTATTGTGCTAGTGCCTTTATCCAATAATAGCCGTGGGATGTTCGGCAGGAAAGAATTTGCCAAAATGAAATCATCCGCTTATTTTATCAATGCTTCTCGTGGTCCTATTGTTGATACAGAGGCTTTATACGAGTCATTGCGTACGAATCAAATTGCTTATGCAGCCCTTGATGTGACGGACCCGGAGCCCATCTCTGGCGATCATCCGCTGCTCAGTCTTTCGAACATCCTTATCACTCCGCATGTAGGCAGCGCGACCTACGAAACCAGAAACCGGATGGCCAATTTGGCTGCAAATAATTTATTGGCAGGGCTGAGGGGAGAGAAGCTTCCGGCTTGCGTAAATCCATCGGTTCAAGTCAAGTGAGCCCATATCAGTTAAATTAGTTAAGAAAGCTTCCCAAATGAACATAGAGGAGCGGAACCCAATGATGATGAAAGCAGGATTATATATTTCTGAAAAGAAGGTGATGGCCGGTCAAATTGAAGTGCCCGATCTACAACCTGGAGAGGCGCTGATCAAGGTAGCCTTTGCAGGGATTTGCGGAACTGATATGATGATCTATGCAGGCAAGCATCCAAGAGCCAAGGCCCCGCTTGCGATGGGACATGAGTTCTCTGGTAGGATCGAAAGGCTGCAGGGTGAGTCTGATTGGGCTGTAGGGGATCGTGTTGTTATAGAGCCAACTCTGAGCTGCGGCAAGTGTGAGGCATGTCTCGCCGGTGCGTCTCATGTGTGCAAAACCTTGAAGCTGATCGGTATCGACAAGCACGGCGGCTTCGCGGAATATGTAGCGGTTCCGTTCGACAGGCTTCACCGGATTCCTGAAGGTTTATCGGATGCTCATGCAGCACTTGCAGAGCCTGTAGCTATAGCTGTCCATACGGTTCGCCGTTCCAATCTGAAGGTCGGGGATCATGTGGTTGTATTGGGTGCGGGACCTATAGGTTTGCTCACCGGTATGATCGCCAAACAGGCGGGAGCAGATCAGGTGCTAATCTCCGATATCAGCTCGTATCGTCTGGCCAAAGCGGAGCAGCTTGGACTTACCGCCTTGAATGCTAAGGAAGTCAACGTGACTGAGGAGATATTGAAACGAACCGGCGGGAACGGCGCCGAAGTCGTGTTTGAGGTAGCAGGTAACCAAATCACAGCCAAGCAAATGATTGAAACGGTCAAAACTCAAGGGCAAATTGTGGTGGTCAGTGTATTCAAGCAAGCGCCTACGATTGATTTGGCAGCGATGCATTATAGAGAAATCTCATTAACGACGACGCGCTGCTGCAGCAAGAGTGATTTTGCCAAGGCGATCAACCTGTTGCATAGTGGAGCCATTGATGTAGCCCCGCTCATTTCCCATGAGCTACCGCTTGAGCAGATTGAGGAAGGCTTTCATTTGATGGAAAATCCTGATGTTTCGATTAAAGTGCTGTTCCATCCCAAGTGATAAGGAGAGAAGAAATGGGAATCCATTTATTTAGTTTGGAGGGCAAGGTAGCTGCAATAACGGGTGCGACAAGAGGAATCGGAAAATCAATGGCTTTGGCGTTGGCAGAGGCAGGCGCAGATATTGTTTTGCTCCAGCGAAACCCCGAGCAGACGGAGCTGCAGGAGCAGATTGAGAAGCTGGGGAGAAAGTGCCTGATTATTCCTTGCGATTTGGAAAATTCGGCTCAAGTTAAGTCCGCGGTACCTAATGTGGTCGAGCAATTCGGCAGTCTCGATATTCTGGTTAACAATGCGGGGATACAACGTCGCTCCCCGTCGGTTGATTTTCTCGAATCGGATTGGGACGATGTGCTGCAAATTAATTTGAAGGTCGTGTGGACCTTATGCCAGGAAGCAGGTCGCCATATGGTGCCCCGAGGTAAAGGGAAGATTATCAATACCGCGTCCCTGCTGTCATATCAGGGGGGGATTACGGTTCCGGCGTATGCAGCTGCCAAAGGTGGGGTAGCCCAACTGACCAAAGCACTGGCGAATGAGTGGGCCAAGCATCATGTGAATGTGAATGCCATTGTTCCCGGTTATATAGCGACAGATATGAATGTGGCATTAATGAATGATCCGGTCCGAAGTACACAAATCCTGAATCGGATTCCGGCAGAGCGGTGGGGCAACCCCGATGATTTTAAAGGTGCTGTTGTCTATCTGGCTTCAGAGGCATCCAACTACGTGCATGGTCACCTGTTGGCTGTGGATGGAGGCTGGTTGGGTCGATAAATTTTCTGCCTATAATACTCATATTTCAAGGCCAACCAGGCTGTTCTGGTTGGCCTTTTTGCTTGGACATACGCATGGACAGAGCAATTATGAGCAGAGACAAGAGAATCCAAGTGTGCAAGCGGTCAAAACCAACAATGTCTAATTGTCGGCAATCCATCGGGTCTTTATAGTCAGTGTGGAAAGGAGGAGGCGTTCAGCCATTGAGGTGATCGACATAGCAAGCAGTGATTCATAACTACCATTAGGGAGGCTTACCCATGTTCAGTTCGATATGGAAAATAGGAAAAAACAGTCTCATTCTCGCCTCGACTCTCAGTCTTGTAGTAAGCGGGTGCTCGACAGGCAACTCTACAAGCAGTACAACAGAGGCCACCAAAGGTGAAGCTGCCAAACCAGTGACGCTGGAATGGTGGAGCAGTGCCTCGCTTGGACTTTCACAGGAGGATGAGTTCAAGCAAATATTAGCGGAGTACAAGAAAGTCGCACCTCACGTAACGATTAATTATAATGCGATACCGACGACGGGACTCGATGAGAAAATGAACGTAGCAATTGCCTCTGGATCGTTCCCAGATCTGTATGTAGATGCCGTTAACCGTTTGGTGCCTTTATACATTCGTGGTGTAACGACCGGACTGGATTCTTATATTACAAGTGATTATAACCTGGGGGATTATGTAAGCAGCGCCAAAGATATTATGACCATCGATGGGAAGCTGGCGATGTTCCTGATGGAGGTTCGCAGCGAGGTGCTGCTGGTGAATAAGGATTTATTCGCCAAGGCTGGTGTGGAGAGCCTGCTGCCTGATGCGAAGACACAGACGTGGACGAGAGACAATTTTGCCAAAGCGGTAGAGGCCATCGGTAAGCTCGGTAATGGCGTGTACGGCATGGGTCTGGTGGCCAGCGAAGCTGCCAACGATAAATTCCTTGACGGTTATGTATACAGTGACGGGGATGAGTGGACGAATAAGGAATACACCAAGATGACTTACAATTCGCCGGGAAATGTGAAAAAACTCGAATGGATTATTAAGCTGGCGAATTCTCCGTATGCGGTTCCCGGTGCGGCAGGCACTAAAGTAACGGATATGTATGAGCTGTTCAAGCAAGGCAAGGTAGCGGTCATCATGAATGATAGAGGCGATTTCCGTAGAGAGACGAATGAAGGTACGGTTACGAACAAAATCAATTATATGAATGCGCATTATCCAACCGATGACGGTTCCAAGGGCAAGCTGTTCGTGAATGGATCGGGAATTGTCGTGAAGAAGCAGGACGATAAGGCTAGAGAAAAAGAAGCCGCCAACTTTGCGCTGTGGTTCTCAAGCGGTAAGTCCGAGATTGTGAACAAATTGCTATACCAGAAATACTCAAAGCTCCCATCGAGAAAATCACTGCAAAGCTTTATTACAGATGAACAGGGTAAGGCTTGGTTGGCAATGCCTGAAAAATCGATCAATAATCCTGTAGCTATCCCGAATTACCTGCAAATTCGTAAAGTATGGTTCAACTACTTCCAGCAGGCAATGCTAGGTGACGGTAAAATGCCAGCAAAGGAAGCATTAGCGGCCTACGAGAAGGAAGGACAAAAACTGCTGGATGAAGGCAACAAGCAGTTGAAAAAGTAAGTATACCGTCAACGAACCGAGAAGATGCAACCATTCATAACTATTGCAATCACCCATTTTAATATCATCCGAAGGAGACCCTTTTATGGAAAATATAGGATTCAGAATTATTCCGCGCAGCCAGTATCCCGATCTTGAACTGATAGCACAATTTCAGAATGTCGTGACGCCTCATCTTAGTGATAATATGAATCGAATCTTTGCCAGCTGCCCGCAGCTGAGGCCTTATCACTCTGGCAAGAAGCTGGTAGGATCAGCATTAACGGTGAAAACCAGACCGGGAGATAATCTGATGATCCATAAGGCCATCGAGATGGCGCTTCCCGGAGAAGTGATCGTGGTGGATGGAGACGGAGATTTGACGAATTCCCTGATTGGTGAAATTATGACCCGGTTGGCGGAAAAGCAAGGAGTGGCAGGCTTCGTGCTGAATGGCGCCATCCGCGATTCCGGTGCGATTGCCAGCAGAGATTTCCCGGTGTATGCCAGAGGTGTTACCCATCGCGGACCTTATAAGGATGGTCCCGGGGAAATCAATGTGCCGGTATCCATCGGCGGTATGATCGTCAACCCTGGCGATATCATCGTTGGGGATGAAGACGGTCTGGTCTCCATCCCAGCACAGTATGCGGGATTATTATTGGACAAAGCCCGTCAAACTCAGCAAATTGAGGATGGCATCATCGAAACCCTGGAGCAGGGCGGATCGATAAATCGTGATTGGATTGATCAGTTCCTTCAGCAAAAGGGCTGCTCATTGGACGATGAAGACGCGCGTAAATAGAGGACTCACATTAAGGAATTTGCAGCAGTACAGTGCCTCCAAGGTATCTCTGAACGCAGGGTTACTTTCCTACCATGTCTGTTCTGGAGGCACTCTGCTCATTTGTACCTTGTTTAGGAGAGGAGCATGTATACATCATGATTTTACTGTGCAGGGAAATATACAAAAATCGGGTCAACTATTTATTTTTGGCCCCCATGTATTTGCTGTTGACCTTGTTTCTGATCGTTCCGGCGCTGCAGGGGCTGTATTACTCGGTATTTGATTTTACAATAGGTTCTCCCAGAGTATTTGTTGGCTTCAATAATTTCACGAAATTGTTTCATGAAGAGGTCTTTTGGATCGCTTTGAAAAACACGTTTATTTTGGTTCTGATCATCGTGCCGGTGAGTATATTCGCGGCTTTGTTCATATCGGTCTCCGTGTACCGTGGCTCGCAGGGAGTAAAAACGTTTGTCAGAGGAGCCTTTTATTTGCCGCTTGTCGTATCCAGTGTTTCACTGACTTTGGTCTGGGGCTTCATCTTCAATCCGGTAGTTGGATTAGCCAATCAAATACTGCGGACGGTCGGCTTGTCTCCGGTCACTTGGCTGGGCGACCCGAAGTATGCGTTCCTTGCCATCATTATTGTGCTGTTCACGTTCGTGCTTGGCAAACCGGTCATCTTATATCTGGCATCTCTCGGCAATATACCGGATACCTTCTATGAAGCGGCCAAAATTGACGGGGCCAACGCACTGCATCAGTTTTGGCATGTAACGCTTCCACTCCTGAAGCCGACCACGCTATATCTGGTCATCACCGGAACGATTCAGGTGTTTAATGTGTTCGTACTGATCAAAATTATGACGAGTGGAGGACCTGGGAATTCCACTCAGACACTGGCTTATTTGCTATATGAAAAAGCATTTGTTTTTGGACAATACGGAACGGCTTCCGCAGTTGGGGCGGTGCTTGTTTTCATCGTGACGATCATTGCGATTATCCAATACAAATTTTTATCAACCGACATCGAGTATTAAGGGGAATCTTATGAATACAACGGGTCTATCTCTGCAAGGGATTGTGCAAAAGTCGTTCGTCGTGCTGGTCATAGTGCTGGCTATACTCAGTCTGGTACCGCTTTATTTCGGTGTGCTGACCTCATTCAAGCCCAATAGTACGGGTGTAAGTGTCAGCCTGATCCCCGAGAATGTAACCTTGTCCAATTACACACACTTGTTTACGCAAACGAAGATCATCCGCTGGTTTTTCAACAGCTTGTTCACGTCCACCATAGCCGCGGCGATTATTGTATACTTATCGGCATTGGCCGGATTCCCGCTTGCGAAGAAAAAATTTCCGGGTGTGAAGTGGTTGTTCTGGATCATTATTGTGTTCATGACGATTCCAAAGGAAGCTCTCCTCCTGCCGCTCTTTATTATGATGAAGGAATACAATTTATTTAATACGTATTACGGTATTATTCTTCCGGCATTGGCTTGGCCGTTTGCCGTCTTCCTGATGAAGCAGTTTATCAGCACGATTCCTTCCGACTTGTTTGATGCCGCCGAGATTGATGGATGCGGACCGTTCAGACTGTTCCATTCGATCCTGATGCCTATCATTCAGCCTGCTTTGGGTGCATTGTCGATCTTTGCTTTTGTGTACGTTTGGAACGATTATATGTGGCAGTTGATCGTCATTACTTCAGTGGACATGAAGACACTCCCTCTGGGCGTGGCAGGCTTACAGGAGGAGTCTGCAGCCAACTTCGGACGGTTGATGGCGGGGGCTACATTGGGTGCAATTCCTTTATTGACCGTATTTCTGTTCTTCCAAAAGTATTTTACCTCCGGTATTACGATGGGAGCGGTTAAAGGGTAGGAACATCATTCAGAAAGAGGCGCAGCTATGCATGGCATTCGAAATATTTATTGTGTTGGCCGAAATTACAGGCTTCCTGCCAAAGCTCATGAAGAAACTGCATCAGACCTTGAAATCCCGATGTCTCCACTCTTGTTTTCTAAGCCAACGCATGCGTTTGTAGAAGTACAAGGACAGGAGCTTGTTCTTCCTGGCAATCGCGGCGTTGTGGAGTATGAGGTCGAATTGGTGATCCGGATAGGCCAGCTCTATAAACCGGGAATCCAGATCGATGAGCTGGTGGACGGGCTGGCTGTAGGTATTGATTTTACGCTTGGCGATATCCACCGTGAACTGAAGGCGATGAGCTATCCGTGGCTGTTGGCCAAAGGCTTCCCTAGTTCAGCGGCAGCCAGCCCGTTCATGCCGTTCACTGGTGTCGAGGCATGCAGGAAGCTTGATTTCTCTCTTGTCCATAACGGGAAGCGGGTCCAGACCGGCAATATTCGCAATATGATTTTTGATCTTCAGACTATTATTGATTTCACGGCGCTTCACTTTGGACTTGGAGCAGGGGATGTGATATTCACAGGCACGCCGGGCGGGGCGGGGGCCGTTACAGATGGGGTTCATATGTCCCTTTGTTGGGGGGAGCAGCAGGTAGGAGATTGCAGGCTTCGTTTGTCTTAAGTGCTCAACCGTCATACAGATGTACCTTAGTCCGGGTTATCGGGTTAAGGTTATTTGTGTTGACAGCAATAAACAAGAAAGTCCAAGTGTGTAAGAGAGCGATACCAACAAAATCTAATTGATGGAAACGGGACTGTTCTTTATAGTGGAGGGAGAGCCTGTGATTATTGAAAACCACAGGTATCAGATTCGAAGTATGCCAATATGCCAAGGCTTCAAGAGGAGGTTGATTCAAGATGGCTTCGAAGTGGAAAAAAAGCAGGCATTTGTTAGCAGTCAGTGCGATCCTCATGGTACTTTTAAGCGGCTGTTCGTTCAGTCCCCTACCTAACAGCACCTCATCTCCGAAAAAAGAAGAAGCTGTGAAATTCAATCCTGTAACGCTTGAATGGTGGAGCAGTCCTTCGATAGGTCTTGTAGAAGAAGAAGATTTCAGGCTGATCGTAGCTGAATATAAAAAGGTCGCTCCCTATGTTACTCTTAACTACAGCTCGATTCCGACTACGGGTCTGGATGAGAAGCTGAACGTAGCGATTGCCTCGGGATCATTTCCTGATCTGTATGTGGATGCCGTTAACCGTCTGGTCCCTTTATATAAGCGCGGTGTTACTGCAGGCCTGGATGCCTATATCACTGCGGACTACAATTTGCCCGATTACATGAGCAGTGCCATCGATTTAATGACGATTGACGGCAAGCTGGCGATGCTCCTGATGGAAATCCGCAGTGAGGTGCTGTTGGTCAATAAGGATTTGTTCCTAAAGGCAGGCGTCGAGCAGTTGCTTCCTGATCCCAGAACCAAAACCTGGTCGCGTGACTCGTTTGCCAAAGCCGTTGAAGCGATTGGTAAACTGGGAAATGGGGTGTACGGTCTCGGCATGGTAGCAGGCGATATTGCTTATGACAAGTTCGTTGACGGGTACATTTACAGCGATGGTGATGAATATACGAATAAGGATTACACCCAAATTACCTATAACTCACCGGGGAATATTAAGAAGCTCGAATGGTTGGTACAACTGACAACCTCTCCGTATGCGCTTCCAGGAGCTGCAGGCAATAAAATTCCGAACCTGTACGAATTATTCAAGCAGGGAAAAGTCGGCATTATGATGAACGACAGAGGGGACCTACGCAGAGAGATCAACGACGGTGTCATTCCCAGGAAATTTGATTTCATGCTGGCCCATTATCCAACCGATAACGGTGGCAAAAGCAAGTTGTTCGTGAACGGGTCGGGTATTGTCATCAAGAAGCAGCAGGATAAGACGAGGGAGGAGGAGGCCGCCAAATTCGCACTGTGGCTTTCAAGCGGCAAATCCGAGGCGGTCAACAAACTAATTTATCAGAAATACGCCAAGCTTCCGTCAAGAAAATCATTGCAGTCTCTGGTTACCGATGAACCGGGCAAGGATTGGGCGGCAATGCCCGATAAAGCGATTAATAATCCGGTAGCGATGCCCAATTACCAGCAAATCCGCAAGGTCTGGTTCAACTATTTTCAACAGGCCATGCTCAATAACGGGAAAATGACAGCCAGGGACGCTCTGGCCGGATATGAGAAAGAAGCGCAACGATTGCTGGATGAGGGCAATAAAGCGTTGAAAAAATAAATATCATGAATCAGTTGTGGGGCGACCCCACTCGTAATCCCGTCTGAATTTATATCAAGCGTATTCAACCTCACCAGGGGAGGCAACTGTATGGGATTATTCACCAAGCTATTCGGCATTATGGATAAAAGGAGGACCTGGTTTCGGAGAAGTCTGCTGCTGCTGCTTACGGTCATTATACTGCCGCCGATGCTGCTATCCATCAGTATCAATGTCATTGCGACGAAAGAGCTTAAGGAGCAGATTAACCAAACACATGGGCTGCTGATCCAGCAGATGACACAGCGTGTGAACCAGCAGCTTACCCAGTTTGAATTTACGGTACGAAATTGGGCGGTCAATCAGATTTTTGGCGATTATTTGGAGCATGTAGATTTTTATCAGGAATTATCCACGATAAGATCTATCATGAACGCTTTGGGGGCTATGGAAAATTCAATCTCCTTCATTAAAAATATTGAAATCTACATTGCGGATCAGGATTTGCTCATTTCCAATATGAACGGAGTTTCCCGTATTTACAATACCGAGAAGCGTGATCGTTACCGGGATGCCTTCAAACGGCCAGGTGATATGTACTGGAGCTACGGTCTGAATGAATCCAGCAACGTCCTTAATAAAGATATGGCCTTAATGCATAAAATCCCGGCAGAATCCTCCCATCCTTTTGGAGCTATTATTGTTGAGGTTGACCCGGTGAAATTTTCATCGTTTATCGGTCAAATTAATCCTTACCGCGAAGGCTATACATTGCTGATGAATGAAAATCAGGAGCTGTTGTCTGCCGGTACGTTTGAGAAACGTGAGGATGCCGCACTGCTCGCGTCTGGTTTGAAGGGTCATGATGGAGAAGGGAATTATGTGTTCTCCTGGAACGGGAATGAATACCTCATTTCCAATGGAATCGTCCCCCGAATGAAGTGGAAATTTTTACTGGCAACGCCGATTTACAAATTAACCGAGCCTGTCGTGCTCGTCACGAGGATTATTGCGGGTATTACAGCTGTAACCTTCATTATACTGCTTATTCTTGCTTGGGTAGCCTCAAGAAGGCTGTACTCTCCTATATCGCGGATGATGTCCTTATTTGTTCCCGAGAAATCCGAATCCGAATCAGAACCTCCTGTTCATCAGGATGAGATCGAATTTATCGAATCCCGCTGGGCTCAGCTGACGACGGAAAGCCTTATTTTGCAGGACAGGCTGGAGACGCAGATGCCATCGCTATGTGAAGGCTTTTTGTATCAGCTAATATACGGACATTATTATCATTTGAGTGAAGCGGATATCCGCAAGAGGCTGAAAAACTACAGTCTGGATCTCGGCAGCGTCCGTGTACAGTTTGTACTAATCCAAATTTCCGGCATATCTAGGCTTCAGGGAAAATTTAGCGAGGACGATGAGCAGTTGATCACCTTCGCCGCCTACAACATCATTCAGGAGCTGATAGGGGTCACGGGCCATGGCGTCTCCGTATTCAATTTTCAGGATTTAAAGGTAGGTTTTTTGCTGAAGTTCCCAGCAGGTATGTCTGTGGAGGAAGAGAAGCAAACGACGATGAAGCTTTCAAGTGAAATGATCCAGACACTGGAGCGCTTATTAAAGATGGATGTGACTGTGGTAATCGGTCAGCCTGAGGACGAGCTGCGGGCCATGCACGCGAGCTATGAGCAGACCGAGCAGGCTTTGCGTTATCGCAGCGTGCATGAAACGGCGCAAATATTGTATTTGGAGGATCTGATCATTCAGGGCGAGGGTGCGGCCTTTTATCCATTTGAGCTGGAGAAGGAACTGCTGCAGGCATTGCGTATCGGCAATGTCGAGGAATCGACTGCCTTATTCAAGCAATTCGTCGCGGCATTCAGACAAAATGCCGATATCGAAACGGTGCTGCACCAAGGCATGCTGCAGCTGCTGGGCAGTGTACTGCATGTTGTATATCAAACCGGTCACAGTCCGCAAAAGGTATTCGGTCTCAGCAACCTGTACGAGGAGCTGCTGCAGCATAATGAGCTTCAGCAAATGTGTGATTGCTTTGAGAAGCTGGTGATGGAGCCGTTCATCGAGCATATCGTCGAGTCGCAAAATGTGAAGCTGGTGCAGTTGGCGGAGGATGTCAAAGCCACGATTCACAGCAAATATATGACCGACCTGTCACTGGAAATGTGCGCCGATCTGCATCATGTCGATCCGTTCCGGCTGAGTAAAGCGTTTAAAGAAGTGACTGGAATTAATTTTATCGACTATGTGACGGATTACCGGATCAAGAAATCCAAGGAGCTGCTCAAGAACTCGAATCTGCGCATCAACGAAATTGCCGAGATGGTTGGCTATCAATCAACCTATTTCAATCGGATTTTTAAGAAAAAAGAAAATATGACCCCAGGTCAATTCCGGGAAAAGGAAGAAAGCTCTCCGCTGTGGCCCGGTTAGGTCCAGCGCTCCATTATAAAATGGACATTAGCAACAACAGAACAAGGCTTCGCTATCCCATCGGGACGGCGAGGCCTTGTGTGTAGGGTAACACTTACCCTTGAAGTTCTACTTTACTCGTTTCATCGGATGAGGCAGGTCCATATGACCCATTAGCGATTCAACCGGCTTGCCGTCCACCAGGATATCGATGGAATCGACTTCGGGGAATTGAAATAGGGTTTTCTGGATAGCCTGCAGCAGCATAGCCTCTCCGGGAGCGCCGAGACGCCCTTCTCCGGAAACCGTGATGTCCAGCGTCAGCTTTTTATCTTTTAATACAGCAGATTTAAAGCCAAGTGCATCAGCCAAAGGGACCAGCTTACTGTCAGCAGGAGCTTTTTTCAACGTCCATAGCGCGGTTGTGTACTTTTCCTTGTCCTCCGGATAGTTGATGGTTACTTCCTTCTCCACCAGCTTGGTCGCCTGCTCGTCACCATAATAAGCTTTGATATGGGCTTGGATGGGCTGTTTACTCTCCACCGGCGTGGGTGTAGGAGTCTTCTCCGGTTTCGGAGTGGAAGGTACTTCACTGCTGCTTACCGGATTCTGTCCACTCGAGCCTTGAGAGGTCATCCCGCTGCTCGCAGGCTTTTGTCCGCAGCCGGATAAGGCCATGGCAATTGCTCCTGTTAATACGAATCCGATGATTGTATGTTTGTTCATCAAGACCACCACCTTTTTCTACACGTACGATTCTGACTTACTTGATGT
This sequence comes from Paenibacillus periandrae, assembly GCF_022458865.1. Taxonomy (GTDB): domain Bacteria; phylum Bacillota; class Bacilli; order Paenibacillales; family NBRC-103111; genus Paenibacillus_S; species Paenibacillus_S periandrae. The sequence continues at coordinate 197,999 of NZ_JAJNMU010000015.1, forward strand.
TAAGCTGTTCCTTGATACCTGCAACAATCGACCCAGCAACCTTGTTCTGAAAATCCTCGTTAAACATCAACGCGGTATCCGTTGGATTGGACAAATAACCAACCTCCAGCAGTACAGCCGGCATATTAGTTACTTTAACCACACGGAAGGGCTCTTGACGCACACCGCGATCAGCAAGTCCCGTTGCCGCTGCTAAATGCTTGTGCATAATTTTGGCGAATTCGGTACTATCGGATTTGTAATAATAGGTTTCAGTTCCTGTAGATGTCGCCAAATAGCTGTTCCCGTGAATGGAAACAAAAACGTGGGCATTCAGGTCATTCGCAAACTTGGCGCGATCATCCAACGGGATAAAGGTATCATCATTCCGCGTCATATAAGGTTGAATATTGGCCTCCTGCTGGAGCAGCTTGTACACCTTCAGCCCCATAGAAAGATTAAAGGTTTTTTCATTGCTGCCATTAGCGGCCTTCGCACCGGGATCCTGATCTCCATGACCAGGGTCAATGACAACTCGATATTTGGCTGGTTTCTGGATGGTGCCGACTAAAGAGGCTGTACCCATTCCGGAAACCCAGTTCAAATCCATCGAGTCCTTCATATCCAATACGATCCGAACTGTAGAGGGACTGGTCGCATAGAGGGAGTAGCGCACATTGCTCACATACACATTGGCGGACACAGTTGTACCGCTTTTGTTAGCTTCATCTTTATAGAGGGTCGGATCGAGCGTCGCATTGGGAATATCCAGAACAATCCGTTCAGGATTTTTCAAAGTAAACAGCGTGGGCTTTAATTCCCCCGTGTCCGCTTTGATCAGCAATTGAGAAGCCGTCATATCGATCTTCTTGATTGTGGCCAAGGAAGAGTTGCCATTGGCAACCGAAACCGGCTTATCCGTAGCAGGCTTGTCCGTCACATCAACAGGTTGGCCCGGTGTACCAGGCGTTGGTGTAGTCTGAGCGACTTTTTCGTTCAAGTAGACAGCTCTCTTGACGTCGTTCCAGCTCACGTCGATGCCCATATTCTCGGCAATAAAACGAACGGGCAGCAAAGTATTTCCTTCAATTAGCAAAGGGGCTGAATCCAGCTTGTATTTGTCCCCGTTGACGGTAGCTGTGAGTTGATTAATGACCATTTCGATTTTTTGCGTATTTTTGGTTATCGTTACTTTTTGAGCTTCCTGATTCCAGGTTACCTTGGAGCCCAGCTCCTCAGCAATAATTCGGACAGGCACCATGGTGACATCCTTAATAATGCGCGGGGCCACCTCAGGCTTCAGTTCTTTTCCATTAAAAAATAAAGGGACGCCAGCGGCGGAATTTACAGGAGCAGGGGCAGCAGATGCCATAGCAGGAAGCGTAAATGCGATGAGCAGCAACAAAAGGGTATACATCCACTTCAATTTCATCATTCACCTCTAAAAAAACTTTCATAGTTGGTTGTGACGCTATACCATCATCAGATACGGACAATTCGACAGTTACGAGCATTTCCTTCATTATGAATTCGAGTGAGTATTGAAACGTTGATTTGCCGGCATGACCTCCTATTCGACAGCAAGCGTTATATCATTAGACTCCATTTATCGAGAAACGTTGCATTTTTTTTGAAAGAAATTCCGGTATGAAGTCGAAAAGAGAGGCTGAGAGGGGATAAAGCCGCTTGGCTGCGCCGATTTCAACGAATTGAATTTATAAAAAATTTACTTGTAATACTTTTCGTTCTATACTAGCGATGTTGACGATAGGAGCGTTTTGCCGTAATCAGATTGTGAGGAGGAAGCACATTGAGCATTCAATTGAAGACAGAGGTTTGTCAGTTGTTTAATATCCGTTACCCGATCTTTCTGGCAGGTATGGCAGGAGGTCCTACAACGGTTACATTGGTGGCCGCCGTGTCAAACGCAGGTGGATTGGGAACGCTGGGAGCGGCTTACATGGAGCCGAAGGCGATTCGTGAAGCGATTCGAGTAATTCGCCAGCTAACGGATGCACCTTTTGCCGTTAACCTGTTTGCGATACAAGTGCCGGATAACAATACCCGAATAGGGGAAGTGCAAGGGGAGCTCAACCGGCTGCGTAATGTGCTTGGTGTTACTCATGCAGCTCAAGAACCCGTAAGCACACCCGATCATTTTCAGGAGCAGCTGGCTGTTGTGTTGGAGGAAAAGGTTCCTGTCATCAGCACAGCGTTCGGTGTACTCTCAGAACCGTTCGTTCAGCAAGCGAAATCTGCTGGTATACGCATTGTCACGATGGTCACGACAGTGCGTGAAGCTATATTGGCTGAGCAGGCCGGCTGCGATTGTATTGTCGCTCAAGGTAGCGAAGCGGGCGGACATCGGGGAACGTTCGATGTGAAGGAGCATCCCGTAGGTGCCAATATCGGTACTTTTGCTTTAACACCGCAAATAGTTGATCACGTTAAGATTCCGGTTATTGCTGCTGGAGGTATTATGGATGGACGGGGGCTTGTCGCCGCGCTTGCTCTTGGTGCTCAGGGTGTGCAGATGGGCACGCGTTTTCTAACGGCTGTCGAATCTGGGGCGCATGATTCCTACAAGCAAGCTCTACTAGCTAGCACGGAAGAAAGCACTGTGATCACCAAGGCCTTCTCGGGCCGTCCGGCAAGGGGAATACGTAATTTGTTTATTAGACAATGGGATGCTAGCGGCATCGAGCCGCTTCCTTTTCCAACGCAAAATACGGTGACGAGGGATATCAGGAATGCCGCTGCCAAGCACAACAACGCTGACTATATGTCCTTGTGGGCAGGACAAGGGACAAGACTGCTGACTTCCGGGCAACGGGCTGAGGATATTGTCGCCGAAACGGTCCAACAAGCCATGTCCATCTTGTCTTAAGTATAAGTTCTGTAATCAAAATGAAATCTAATTTTCATCTTGGATTAAGGATTCCCGCTTATACTACATGTATCCCCCCTTATTGATATATATAATGAAGACCCACATCCCGTTGATGTGGGTCTCTTTTTGGGATATAAAAGAAAAAACTAAAGTGACGATAGTATATTATTCCCAGGTATTAAACCGAGTCCAGGGTGAGCTGGTTGCTTTAAATAAAGAAGAGCATTTGGAGCTTTTACATAAACGTGTTGCTATGCTTCAGGAGCTTAAGGATTATTTTATTTTAACAAATATTAATTTGCATATTCATTCATGATATCTTGTAATGTTGAGCTACTCATAGGATATATCGTATCTGTGTACGAATGGCTCCAACCTCCATGAACGATTAAATTTTGCTGTCCGCTGCTATTTTCCTGATAACCCACTCCTGTTATTGCATGATCTCCATACAACCAGAGTATTGCCCCCATGGTTCTTCCAATGATGGAATCGGGCAGATTTACAAGGAACCATTGGCGATTGAAACCTTCTTCAAATGGATAAAGCAGCATGTCATAGCAAACTATTTTAATATTTCAGTAGATTCTGGCACAACGTCTCTTGAACATGCTCTATTTCATAATCATATTTCAAAGTTATATCCAAAGGAATACCATGATTTTTGTCGAAGTAAGTGGAACTATGATGACAAAAAGAAAAGCAATCTTTATTACTGGATCATTCTTTATCGCCTTATTTCTAATTCGTATCATCTGGGCTACTTTTCAAGCGCCGCCAGTTCATCCTCTTGCGGTTCGTGGCGATTTGGATTTGAGCGGTTTCGACTTCGCCAATGATCGTACAGTTGCATTAGACGGTGATTGGGAGTTTTATCCCGGCAGGTTTGTAATGCAAAGTGAGTCAAACACAATCTCATCAGATGAGAGGAGAACATTCATTCATGTCCCAGGAGATTGGAGATCGGCTTTATCGGTTAACAACTCGCCGTATGGCTACGGCTCCTATCACTTGCGCATCAAGGTCAACCCGGATAATGAGTTAACCTATGGCATCCGTGTCTCAAGCGTACGCACTTCGTCCGAACTGTACGTGAACGGCCGTCTACTGGCGAAGGCTGGGCAGCCAGCAGAGACCAAGAAGGAGTATTCTGCACAAAGTATGCCCTACACTGCTATTTTCAAAGCCAATACTGGAGAAATCGATGTTGTCGTTCAAGTTGCGAACTATGACAATAGTAAACTAGGCGGTATGGTCGGATCGTTTAAATTTGGCAGTGATCATGCGGTGCATAATGAAACATGGTTTTCCATCAATATGCAGATCATTGTGTGTGTCGTTCTCATGATCCATGCCTTGTATGCACTTATTCTTTACGTGATCGGAACCAGGCATAAAGTAATGTTCTCTTTCTTTATGCTCGTTGTTTGCGCCGTATTCATGACGATGCTTGACGATGATAAACTGTTGCTTGTATGGCTGCCGACCATCAGTTATGAGTGGTCCACTAAATTGATTTTGCTGTCTTTTATTGGAGTTGGCGCATTTCTGTTACAGCTTGCGAAGGGTCTCTTACCGGAACATGTGGAGAACAGAGTGTTCCATTGGTTCCTTTTGTTCTGTGTAATTGCGGCAATATCGGTTGTGCTTTTGCCGGCCAGAGATGCACTAAGTGCAATGTCTGTATATTACGCCATAGATTTATTCGCTAGTTTGTTTGTTCTCACGCTCTCGTTTCGTACGACCATAAAGAGTGATAAGGACGCTATATATTTGGTGCTTGGTCTAGTCAGCATCATCTCTAATGTAATTGGAGGTTATCTTAAGGGTCTACTGGGTACAGGCTATTACCCGATCGACCTAATAATCGCGTTCCTCGCGTTTGCAACGTTCTGGTTCAAACGCTATTTCCGCATTTCCGCTCAGACGGCAAAGCTCGTACAGAAGCTGCAAGAAACAGACAAGATAAAAGACGATTTTCTAAACAACACATCTCATGAATTACGGAATCCACTGCACGGCATGCTTAACATCGCCCAAATTGTTTTGGATACCGGAATTAACGATCAGGACGTCAAAAACAGAGAAAACATGAAGCTTCTTATTACTGTAGGCAAGCGAATGTCGTACATGCTCAACGATCTGCTTGACATGACGCGGCTTCAGGAGAATGGCTTACGATTACAGACGGGGAGTATCGGAGTTCAAGGAGTCGTATCTGGTGTAACCGATATGCTTCGTTTCATGACGGAGGGCAAGCCAATTTGCATCGTCAACGACATCCCGGCTAACTTCCCTAATGTCATTGCAGATGAAAACCGTCTTACACAAATTTTATTCAATCTGATTCACAACGCGGTGAAATATACAAATCAAGGACAAATCGTAATAAAGGCCGAGATCAAGGATGATAAGGCGAGCATTGTCGTCGCCGATACCGGCATCGGAATGGACCAAGAGACACAACAAAGGATATTTGCACCTTACGAACAGGGAGACTCCAGCATTACTGCGATTGGAGGCGGATTCGGGCTCGGGTTAAGCATATGCAAGCAATTGGTGGAGCTGCACGGAGGCAGGTTGGAGGTCCACTCCATTCCAGGGCAAGGTTCGGTATTTAGTTTTACCTTGCGGCTATCCGATCCCAACATCGCGCAAAATGAGACGGAAATCATCGCCGCGGTTTCGGCCGATACAGAAGTAGCGGTTTCCGTTGTCTCCGTACCTCATGGTGTCATTTCTCAACCGAAATCGGATGCCGGTACGGATCGGCCAAACATTCTGGTCATAGATGATGATGTTGTCAATTTAAATATATTGAGCAACCTCCTTGTTTTGGAAAATTATAATGTCGTAACGGCTGTAAGTGGTCGTGATGCACTTGCCATTCTGGATACAAGGGAATGGGATTTGATCGTTACCGACATCATGATGCCACACATGTCTGGATATGAAGTGTCCCGTATCATTCGAGAACGCTTCTCCGTTTCCGAGCTACCCATTCTGCACTTGACTGCTCGTAGCCGACCGGAAGATATAGACGCCGGATTCCGGTCAGGCGCGAACGATTATGTGACGAAACCGGTAGATGCTATGGAATTAAAGTCCCGGGTACGGGCATTGACTGTATTAAAGCAATCGGTACGTGAAAAGCTGCGCATGGAAGCAGCATGGCTTCAGGCACAGATTCAACCGCATTTTCTGCACAATACCCTTAATTCGATAGCCGCGCTTAGCGAAATCGATAACGAGAAAATGAGCGAGATGCTTGTAGCATTCGGCCATTACTTGCGGGCAAGCTTCGACTTTCGGAATTTGGAGCGACTCGTTCCTCTTGAGCATGAACTTGGTCTTGTTCGCTCATATCTGTATATCGAAAAGGAACGTTTTGAGGACAGATTACGCATTCGATGGGAGGTGGACGCCAAGTTTCGTTTTCAAGTCCCTCCGCTCTCCGTCCAGCCTCTTGTCGAAAACGCAATACGTCATGGCATATTAAGTCTAGATGATGGCGGGGAAATTCATATTCGGATTACCGCGAACGAACATGAGGCGGAAATTTCGGTCACTGATAACGGAGTGGGGATGGATGAGGAAACGGTAAAGCGTGTATTCGAAAGACGCATGGGAGAGAGGACAGGAGTGGGCTTGTTCAATACGGATCGGAGATTAAAACAAATATACGGCAAAGGTTTGCAAATCCGGAGTGTTCCAAATCAAGGTACTATCGTCAGCTTTGTAGTTTCAAAAAATGAGAGGGGAGCTTAAATTATGATAATTAACGCAAAGTTACCTTCCTTATCCATTATAGACTGAACGGCGCTGTTATCAAGATTCAATTTAACTGGCCGACAAATTGCTGTCGGTCGGCTAGACGCCGTTTTAGTGTTACTTTCGATCATCGTTTAGCAGAGACGGAAGCTCTCCGTTCGTTCACTAAAGTATAATGTTGCTTCCCATTCGTCTATATACGATTCCAGTTCAATCGTCAGAAGCTTCTCCCAATCTTCATTTTGGGGTAAATTCTCGAGCCGGATTTTCAATTTATCGCTCAGTTCCTCAACTAATGTGGCGGAATAATTGCCACTCGACAAATTCACCGGAATCCATCGGTTGCCTATTAAAATACGAAGAAACATGATCTTACCCCCTTTTTTTGCCGTGAACGGAGCGCTGTTACCTGACGAAGGGGCTGCTTGCTTCTGATCTGTCGGGAGGCTGTTCGTATACAAGGTATCGTCGCTCAACGTTTGGTTCCAATTCACCAGGTATCGGATACCAAGGCACTGTGGTAATACATTCTTTGTATTCTTACGGGCCCGACCGTTTTCAATAAGTGATTAATGAAATTATAAACAATCTGTCTAACCAATGGCTAACCACATCAGATTAATACTTCCCAAAAAACAGCTCTCATCGAGAAACTGCCGTTTAGAGGGGACACGCTTTTGTATCATTTTTCCACCGTGCGTACCATTCCAATATTGCAGGACTGGGATCGACCCCAGCTTCCTGCTCCAATATTCGAATCATAAATTGATACTGCTTATCGACAGAATCTGTGTCATTCAATCGGGCATATATATTCATAAGCGCGAGATAACTATCTTCATTCAGAGGATCTCGCTCTTGTATTCGATGTAAAACTCTAAGTGCCTCCATACTCATGTCATGTGAAGAATAAAATTGCCCCAACTGTCGGGCATGTTGCAACCATAGTGCCTTGAGTCTTTGGCGTTCCCCCTCCGCCCACACATAATTATCCTCTTCGTAGAAATTTCCACGATACATATCGAGCAGTCGCTGATGTTCTAAGACATGTTTGATTGAAACAGGGTTTAATTGACGAAACTGTTGCTCCCATTCTTCAGCATCGATTCGCAGTTCTTTCGACTCAAGGATATACCCATACTGTGAATATCGGATCGAGATATAACCGTCTCCAAATGTGTTTTTCCATGTGCTGCGAATTCGATTAATACTTGTATGCAGGTTGGCAAGCCCCTGGGGATCATCCAGTTCCGGCCAGAGTAATTCCAGCAAAGTATTCTTATTAATTACTTTCCCCCGATGAAATAGCAAGTAGGCAAACAGTTCTTTCGCTTTCGTCGTCCTCCACTTCAGGAATTCCAATTCTCCGTCCGTCTTCCGGATCTGCATGGCTCCTAAGCAATGATATAATAAACCTTCTTCATTTGGAGGCTTCAGACTCGAAATACGTTCCCGTAGACGCTCTATTGTTTTGCCCAATCGTTCGCGTCTTAACGGCTTCACTAAGTAATCAGTTGCCCCTAGTTCGAATGCCTCAACTGCGTGTTCGTCATAGGCTGTCACATAAACGATTTTCGTGTTCGGAGAGATCGTGTGTATTCGCTCTGTCGCCTTCAAGCCATTCAATCCAGGCATGTGAATATCCAAAAAGACGGCATCAGGCTGGAGCTCGCCGATATGATTGACCGCTAACTCTGCCCTTGAGAATGAACCGATTACTTTGCAATCCCGATACTCCCCAAGCATGTTTTCTAATCTGACTAACGCCAGCCGCTCGTCGTCTACCAACATGACTTTCATTCGATCGCAGCCTCCATTCATCTTGTATCTTTATTTCATATCTATATCGGCAAGACAGCTTTCTTATTATATAGGAAAAATTGTTATCAATAACAAATTGATATAGAGAGGGTGACGGTGTGCTTCAATCCAACTCTATTAATTATGGTTAGAGTTTGGTTAGAAGGCTTGTCTATAATATAGTTCAGAGCAAACCTCTTTACGGTCTCTTCACTATTGTTGTCTTGTTGCATTAACAGATATAAGAGTATTGCCCTAATGACAAGGATAACGATAGAAATATACACATTGTGGGAGAGGTGATGCAACTGAAAAAATTGCAGCTAACAATAAACAAAAGGATACAGTGTTAAATAGAAAAAAGTCCGCAAATATGAAATTTCTATATGCTTTCAATGGGAGGAATTAACAAAAAATGAAATTAAGAAATCGAGGAATGTTATCGTTACTAATGGCAATCGTTATTGTATTGACGATGATCCCTTTTCATCCGTTAGAAGTAAAAGCAGCGGCAACACCAACACTTGATCTCGGTAATCCAGTTAGGGTAACCGGAGCAACATACCAGCTTCCCAATGCTGCAATTGGAAGCACAGGCGCCGTTCATGCAGCGGGCGGATACTTTACTGTAGCTGTAAATAGTGGCACAATTGCTGTTGGAACTCATTCAAGCAGTATTACCGAGTTGACCTATGGCATAAAAATTAGTGGCATTGATACTGATATATCTACACCTACAAATAGAGTGTTTAATTTTTCAAGTAGCACTACTTATGAAGACATTCAAGCTGCTATTCGCAATATGACATTCAATCAAGTTCCAGGGCAAACTGTCACAGTCAATGTAACGCCAGGGGCACCATTGGTCAATGGAAAAACTTCTGTTCGTACCTACAAGGGACGCTATTTTACATATGTGGAAAGACAGAATACCATGACTTTTAAAGACGCTGTGACTACTGCAACGTACAATAACGGACATCTTGTAGAGCCAGCAGCAGGTAATGCTGGTGCTGCAGAAATGTTGGCGATCGCCAGTATGTTTAACGAATTTAAGAGTTTATGGTCAGGAAGCAGCTGGTACTTTATAAGCTTTATTGGCGCTACCAAAACTTACACACCTAATTGGGACACTTCTGTTGGTAGCTCTACAAGGTATGTATCAAATGGATACCAAACAGGTCTTGAGACCTCGAATGAGTTTGTACCTAATGGACCCTTGGACCATCTTACACTTGTGCTAAACACCAGTAATACTGCAGTAGGTTACTTAGGCGTAACTAATGTACACGGTAGCGGCACATATAAAGACCCAGGAGTTATTGTCGAATATAATTCCGGTTTCATTAGTAACATCATCACTGCCACCAAAGTTATCGAGCTTCCGGTCATGGGAGGCAGCGTAACCATCAATGGAGTTGCCAAGATAGGTCAGGCGTTGACGGCGAACGTAACGGGAGTCACGTATACGAACACGATAGGTAATGTGCCTACTTACCAGTGGTACCGAAACGGAGTCCCCATCACGAATGCGACGGGTTCAAGCTTCGCGTTAACCGTAGATGACATAGGCGCGGCCATCACCGTGAAGGTTATCGCAGACGGCGTACACGCGACAGGCAGCGTAACGAGCACAGCGACTGTACCGGTTATAGCTGTAGATAAAACACTGCTGCAAGCAACGGTCGATAAGATCAATCAAGAGAACTTGCAGACAACCGACTATACTCCGGAAAGCTGGCAGGCACTGCAGGATGCGTTGAAGCAGGCCCAGAAGGTACTAAGCGATCCTAACGCTGCGCAAGCAGAGGTTGACACGGCGTTAGCGGCTTTGAACGATGCGCGCAATCGTCTGGCTTCGGCGAATGTCGGACTCGTCTCGCTCAGTGTAGGCGATGGGAACGGGAAACCGATTGGATTGACTCCGGCTTTCGACGGCCAGCAGTTGAATTACAAGGCGGTCGTATCGAACGAAGTGTCTACGGTCGGTATCGACCCGCAAGCTCTCCAGCTGGGCAGCAAGGTCGCCGTTACCTTGAACGGCTACCCGGTCAACGCCTCCGATTGGAAGAACTTGCCGCTCAAGGAAGGCCTGAATACGATTCAGGTGGAAGTGACCGGACCGGACGGCAAGCGGGCGACCTATACGCTGGAAATCGTTCGGACCACGAATAAGCTGGTATCGCTCACTCCTTCCATCGGCAGCTTGAGCCCGGCCTTCGATCCGAACACGGAAGCTTATACGATGACCGTATCCAAAAACGTATATCAGCTGCAATGGACGCCACTAGCGCTCGATCCGAGTGTGAAGATCGAGATCGGCGTCAATGGAGGAGCTTATAACGAAGTGACCAGCGGCGCAACAAGCGTGGAGCTTCCACTCAATGTCGGTTATAACACCGTAACGGTGAAGGTGACGGACCGAGATGGCCATATTAAGGTATATACGATCACCGTAAACAGATTCTCTGGAAACAGTCAGGCAACGGGCGGTGGTGGTGGAGGTGGAGGCGGAAGTACTTCCAATTCCGGTGATATCATCACAACGGTGGACAATAACAAGTCCTCGTTTGCAACACAAACAACGGAGCAATCTGGAGACCGCACGGTCACGAACGTGAAGATCGATAGTGACAAGCTTACCGGCATCTTGTCACAAGGGGGCGCACAAAACCTGGCGATTCGTGTTCCGGGAGACAGAGATGTTCAGGTACAAGGCCTTACAATAGCAATGGTCAAGCAGCTGAAGGATACCGGGTCGAGCCTGGAAATCGGGAACTTGCTGGCGATCTATCCGGTGCCTAGCGGCCAACTGGACCTCGGTGCGATCACGAAGCAGTTTAGCGATACAGCGCTTGGCGATATTACCGTGAATATCCGCATTCAGCGTTCGGAACAAGCATTAATCGACAATGCGCGCAGCCGTGCAACGGCTAATGGCTATGAACTGCTGGTGAATCCGGTCGATCTGGATATGACCTTCTCCCATGCAGGACAGACCGTCCGTGCGGAGCAATTGAACGGGTATGCGGCAAGATACATTGCGCTTCCCGAAGGCATCGACCCGAACCGGATTACGACCGGGGTGATCGTCAACCCGGACGGAACCGTGTACCATGTACCGACCGTCGTTACGAAAATCAGTGACAGGTATTTTGCAAAGATTCAAGATATGCGCAGCCATGGCAGCTACTCCGTCATTTGGAATCCGCAGGACTTCAACGATGTTAAGAGTCACTGGGCGCATAAGACGGTCAACAATGTTGCCGCCAGACTCATTCTTGCCGGAACCGGGAACAACGTATTCTCGCCGGATCGTAATATCACCCGTTCGGAATTTGCGATTATGTCAGCAATGGGCATGGGGTTAATGGGTCAGGAATCCGCACAGAACACATTCCATGACGTTGATTCCACCGCTTGGTATCGCGCTGGCGTATCTGTAGTCAGCGAATTCGGTATCGTGGAGGGCTATGAGGACGGCACGTTCCGCGGCGAACAGCAGATTACCCGGGAGCAGGGGATCGCGATGGTCGCCCGGGCTTACAACCTGATTAAGCCGCAAAGTACGGCGATGAGCCAGACCGAGATCGCAGCAGCGCTTTTGGTGTACGGCGATGCAGCGGATATTTCCGATTGGGCGCGCGAGATAGTTGCCAGGATGGTTCGCGACGGCATCGTAGAAGGAAGCGCCAGCAAATTGCTGAAGCCGAAAGATAGCATAACGCGGGCAGAAGCAGCAGCGCTGATCGAAAGAATGCTCAAAACAACCGATTTGATCGATAAGTAACAATTATTCGAACAACCATTGCCGACTTTCATGTCGTCGATGGTTGTTTTTTTAAAACCGTTAAGCTGAGCCATAACCATAAAATTATGGCTAATTAATCGAGCAGATAGGACATAAAGGTGTATCTGTCTGCGGCAGCAGCACAGTATTGGGTAGGTCAACCATTTTGTGGGCAAGGTTTTGCAACAGAAGCTGCCCAAAGGGTACTTAAATTTGGGTTCGACGATTTGGAGTTTAACCGTGTTTTCGCATGCAAACAATGCTGCCGCTCCTGCGTGAAGCGCCGGCGGGACGCATCGTCAACCTAGAGAGCACTGGCGGATTGTCACGTGGAATTCGAACCCGTCGAACCTGTACCGCGCAATGTTCGGCACCTACTCTACATTGAGATGGCTTGCCAGGTCATTACTTCAATGGCTTCTTTCGCGGACTCATCCAGCGCAAGCCATTCAACAAGCGTTTCTACACTGCGCTAATCGACGCCATTCTCCTGCCTGCTCTCAAAAACCCGCGAACAGCTCCAAATGCCATGGACCAATGATGACTAGGCCCTTACCAGAAGAATCTGATCATTATTTCGAGTAACCGGATATTCAGTTGATAGACACAAGGCAGGGTATCTATGACACGCTGGTCCAACCTTATTCTGGTCATGAAAGCAGAAAATCACTGAAAGTGTATTCAAAAGCCGATGCACACAATGGATATAACCAAGTTATTAATAAATTACCGATTTAATCTATGTGTTTACGGGTTGTGTCAGCCCCTAAATGCAAACAATAGACACTAATCCTCTATGGATAGTGTCTATTGTTTATTATAAAGTCGCACAGTGCCACTCAATGATCCCGACAATATCTATTAAGGAACATTTATAGTTAATCATCCGAACTTGATGAAATGAGTATCGTTTTTTCATGGTCAGGTATTGTGCAATCGAGTCATTTACCGTTCCAGGTTAAATTTATTTTTCATATACTTTTAATAATTTGAAAAAACAAACAGGGGGGAGGGATTATGATGGATGATCAGACAGGTCAACCGGGGCAAACTGGTCTAACAGGTCAGACAGGAAAGACAGGCCAGACGGGTAAGACAGGGCTAACAGGAAAGACAGGTAAGACGGGTGAGAGAGGAAAAAGAGGCAAAACAGGCAAAACAGGTAAGACTGGTCCAAGGGGAGAGACAGGAGCAGCCGGATCGACAGGTGCGACTGGAGAGACAGGACCGACCGGGGCGACGGGTGCGTACGGAGAGACAGGACCGACCGGGGCGACGGGTGCGTACGGAGAGACAGGAGCAACCGGAGTAGCGGGTGTGACAGGAGCAACGGGACTACCGGGAGAAACAGGAGCGACTGGGTCGACGGGTGCGGCGGGATCGACAGGTGTGACAGGAGCAACGGGACTGCCGGGAGAAACAGGAGCGACTGGGTCGACGGGTGCGACGGGTGCGGCGGGATCGACAGGTGTGACAGGAGCAACGGGACTGCCGGGAGAGACGGGATCAGCCGGAGCAACGGGTCCGACGGGAGAAACTGGTGCGACCGGAACAGCGGGTGTGACAGGAGCGACTGGGTCGACGGGTGCGACGGGATCGACAGGTGTGACAGGAGCAACGGGACTACCGGGAGAGACGGGATTAGCCGGAGCAACAGGGCCGACGGGAGAGTCGGGTGCGACAGGTGTGACAGGAGCAACGGGACTGCCGGGAGAGACGGGATCAACTGGAGCAACGGGTGTGACGGGAGAGACAGGTAGCACCGGAGTGACGGGTCCAACGGGAGATACAGGAGCAACCGGAACGGCAGGTGCGACGGGATCGACAGGTGTGACAGGAGCAACGGGACTGCCGGGAGAGACGGGATCAGCCGGAGCAACGGGTCCGACGGGAGAAACTGGTGCGACCGGAACAGTGGGTGTGATAGGAGCGACCGGGTCGACAGGTGCGACGGGATCGACTGGTGTAACAGGAGCAACGGGACTGCCGGGAGAAACAGGAGCGACCGGGTCGACGGGAGTGACGGGAGAAACAGGAGCGACTGGGTCGACGGGAGTGACGGGAGAAACAGGAGCGACTGGGTCGACGGGAGTGACGGGAGAAACAGGAGCGACTGGGCTGACGGGTGTGACAGGAGAAACAGGAGCGACTGGGTCGACGGGAGTGACGGGAGAAACAGGAGCGACTGGGTCGACGGGTGTGACAGGAGAAACCGGAGCAACCGGCCCAACTGGTCCTCTCCCGATCGTAACCATCATACCTGTTGCCAATCGTTATTATTATATAGTAACCTCAGATTTAGTACTTACGGACCCTGCTGTGCTTCCGGCTAATTTGTTCACGGACGATGCAGGGAATTTGATCAACACTTTTTCAGGCATGGGTACCAATAGCTATAATAATCTTTTCATCAACGGGTTGCTGCAAGAAGGCAATGCATACAGCGTAACTCCCCATACATTGACCCTATTGGCAGATGGCAGCACAATATATGCAGGGACACCGATTACACTTGAGACCCTGCAGTTTATTGCCCAGGTCTCGTAGGATAAGGTTAGCAATGAGCGTAACAAAAGCAGCTCGTATTCCAATGCGGAACGGGCTGCTTTTGTTTGTGTCCATCATGGTTTCTTCATTCATCACCGGGATTCTAAATTCCGTTCGACTGCTCCCTTTTCTCCTTACGATATTGCCCCGGGGGGACACCGACGGTTTTCTTAAATGTACGCGAAAAATTTTGCGCGTTGCTGTACTGCAGCCGCGAAGCCATCTCGTCCACGCTCATGTCACTGTGAAGCAGCCAATTTTGAGCTTTGACAATGCGACTGTGCAGCAGGTAATCCGAGAATGTCGTATCGTGAACCTCCTTCAACGCTTGCTTGCCGATTGAGGTTGGCACATTCAGTGCTTTGCAGCAGCCCTCCAGTCGCAGATCGGCTTCATTATGCTCGTGAATGTAGATGGAGAGCTGGCTCGCCACTTTATGCATATGCTCCATATGCTCCTGCTGCAGATCGGCACAGAGCAGGTCGATGACGTTGATCTTGAACCAGCCGATCCATTCTTCAAGCGTAGAGAGCTGCATCAGCTCAGCCATTAACGGCTCGGCAGGGGGCTTGCGCAGTGAGTTGCCAATTGTTCTGTAAATGGAGAACACCATTTCTGCCAGCTGGCTTTGCAGCCATTGATAGTTAAGGGTTCGCAAGCCTTGGAGCGTACTTAGCTGATCCGTATAACGATAAGCCAGCGTTGGGTCGAGTGAACGAATAGCATAGATGATGTCATTTTCCAGCTCGCGGAAGGAGACTGGCAGTGCGGTGGTTTGACTCTCGTTATCCTCCTGTTGAAACTCATCGATAGGGATAACCTCGTTCGTGCCGGTTACAAGCTTATGCTTCAGCGCTTCTTCTGCTTCCTGTGACGATAAGCTCAAATAAGCATACTCCTTGCGCACCAGACTGATTCCGATAGAAACCGTGAACGGAAAGTACTGCTCGATAAAATCGCGTATTGTAATCGCTGCTTCCTGCACGGAAGCTTTTACCACACCTTGACCTAGACCATCGTCCGGCAAGGAAATCAGAGCCAGAAATCTGCCCTCACCACTGCTGCTAACGACCCCTTTGCCCTTCCCGTCTATAACCTCTTGGATCACCATGGACAACCCATAGCCAAAATAATACAAATCCACCTCTGAATAGAGACCGGTCATACTTTTATACTGATCGATCTCAACGCACAAGCAACCATAGCCGCCCGCCAGCAGCGGAATTTGATACCTTTCACATTTGTCCAGATCCTCTTGGGAACGAAGTCCTTTGTGCAGCATGTTACGAATAAAGGCCTCGCGGATTTCGGGTGTCAGCACCTTAACCTGCTCCTTGAGCTCATCCCGTGTCTCTTTAATATGCTGCATTTTATCGTAAATTGACCGGAATTCATCATCCCGAGGTGCACGCTTGCTTGCCCCTGCTTCTTTGTCCGATTGAACTGTGGCATCATCCAGTAAGGTCACAATATCACTCCAGCCCCGCCACAGCCGATTGGTGGAAAGAATCGTTACAAGGGCAGCCATGGCTAGTAAAATCCCCGCCAAAATAAACACGACATTACGAATCCGATTGATTTTAGTGAACAGCTCATCGTTAGGAATCGCAAAGCCAAAGACCCAACCCTTATAAGAGGGAGGCAGGTGAGCGACGAACAGCTCTCTGGAGGTGGCTTGCCCTTGTGTAATTTCCGGCACCACATTCAACATTAGACTTGTACTGTCAAGCGTGCCGCGATTTTGCAGCATTTGACCGGATTCATCGAGAATAAAATAATTGCCTTTCACTTCGTCCGTTGACCCCAGTATGTGATCGAAAAACTGCTGATTCAGATGTAGGATCATATAAAGCGGCTTCGATGCTTGAAAAATCGGCAGCTTGCGAATATAGACAGCAGTAGGTGCCTTCTTGACGATTGTATTGAAAAAGGCTGTATCCTTGTTCATCGCTTCAAACTTGCCGATTATGGCTTCGTAATCATTCTGAAAGTCGCTAACCTGATGATTGGTGCTGTACAGCCGTTTGTTGCTGAGACGGTAAAGCGCAATATTATCGACATCGTCAATCGACGTTTGGATGCGGAGCATCGTTTCGAGAAGGGTCAATATTTCAAGATTGTTTTCTTCCTTCCCAGGTGTGATAAGCGATTGAAGAGCAGGAAGCTTTTCAAATTGAAGGACGGATTGATCGATCTGTCGAAAATAGCTTTCGACCCGATCCTGTGTGCGCTGCAAAGATACATGGTAGGCACTCTGCACCTCTTGTGTTAACGTGTTAGTGGCAACAACGTACACGGTGTAACCCATAGCCGTGATGCAGAGGGAGGCTAACAGCAGCATGATGATCAGCGTTTGAACCTTCTTGGAGCGTTGCAGCTGCATAGGGTTCTCCCCTTTCTATTAAAAATATAACCGTAAAATTATAGCATGGAAAGTGTCATTTCGCGTAAAAAGTGGATTTAGGCATAAAGATACCCGCCAGCAATTGGCAGGAAAACACCGATATCAATAGCTTTTTAATGGTCATTTGCTCAAATTCGATTGATTTGATCGTAATGATCATTGCTTGAGCAATACACACAGCTGTACATTGTTAACGAAGCAGCACCAGATCCACAGCCAATCGAATAGTTAACGAAAAGGGGAATAACAACGATGACTAAAGGGATTAACACGAATAATCGTTTTTTGAAACGTACGGCAAGCACCATGCTCGTGACTGCATTAGTAGGGGTAACGGCAGCCTGCGGCAGCAATCCACCCGCTCCAGCTGCTAATGGTAGTACGTCGACACCGGCTAAAGCGTCAAGCGGTCCAGTAAAGCTGAAGCTGGCGTATGACGTAGGTAATGCAATTCCAAGCACCTCTGCCGACAGCAATGAAGCGATGAAGTATTTGCAGGACAAATTGGGCGTCCAGTTCGAATTCAATGTGAATGCTTACGAGATCTACAAGGAAAAAATCCGCGTACAAATCGCCTCAGGTGATATTCCGGATGCGTTCGCTTGGCGGACGATGGACGATTTTATTGTTGGTATGATCAAAGCCGGTGAAATCGTTCCGCTAGATGATTACATTGATAAATACCCGAACCTGAAAAAGCAAAAGGATCTGGATATCACGAGGTATCAAAATAAGATCTGGGCCGTGACCAACGTCCGAAACCCTGTAGCCTCAGGCGATGCGCCGTTGATTCGTCAGGACTGGCTCGATAATCTGGGCCTGCAGACTCCCAAAACTCTGGATGATCTCTACAATGTTGCTAAAGCCTTCACCTTTAACGACCCTGATAAAAATGGTAAAAAAGATACCTATGGCATACAGCTTGGCTATGCGAACAATGCTTTTGTCGGAATAGGCGGCTTGCAGAAGCCTTTTGGCATTCAGGATAAATGGGTAAAGCAGCCTGATGGCAAATATGTGCCGAACTTTGCGACACCGGCTTTTAAGGAATATTTAACATGGATGAACAAAGCGTTCAAGGACGGTCTGATCGACCCCGACTTCGCGGTAACCGATGGCCGAACAGCTGAATCGAAGGTAGTCGGCAAAGGACAGGCGGGGATTTTCTTCCATTATATGTCCCGTGTTAATGATTTTGAGGATAATTTCAAAAAAGCGAACCCTGCTGCAAAGCTGCTGCCGTTTGAACCTGTCAAAGGTACTACAGGCCTGCAAGGAGCTACAGGTCGTGTAAATTATGGCGGTATGTTCGTATCCAAAAAAGCAGGTCAAGACCCGGCCAAAATGCAAAAGCTGATGGAATGGTTTGATTTCGGAGCAAGCCCAGAGGGACAAAACTTTAGTTTATATGGGGTGGAAGGCATCCACTCTGTGAAGAAAGACGGCAAAACTGAAGTGAAAAGCGACCTGATATCCCGCGATATGCCAGGTACATTCATTGCTACACTGCCGCTGCAGCCGACAGAAGAAGTATTCGTCAGCAAGAAAAACTCTGAGGAAGCACAAAAAATTGTCGCTGATGGCAATAAAATGCTGGAGAAATTTTTGAAAATTCCAAAACCACTCGATTTTGCTTTCTCACCGACTGGTGCGAAGTACAATGCGGAAGCAGAGGCTTTTATTAACACAAGTATTGTTAAAGTGATCATGGGCAACATCAACGTGTCGGAATGGGATGGTATCGTGAAGCAGTGGTATGACCGTTTCGAGGGCGCGAAGTGGATTGAGGAAATTGCTGCGACTGACGGAAAATAGCTCAACATGGTGAATGTGGCTGCATTATTCGTAATGTTGCAGTCACAGTTATAGTAACAACGAGGAATGGAATGCATAGCAAGATGACAAGCGGGTACGTTCTGGATCATCGGGACGTACCCGAGCTTTCTACAGGGAGTGATTATGATGTCAATGAGAACGGAATCGATTCCAACCAGCAGGCGTCCCCAAGCAGCAGTCCGTTCCGGCAGCAAGCTAAGAAAGAAATTATGGTCGGATCGCTATATGTATTTGCTGGCACTGCCTGGCATGGCGTTTATTTTATTATTCGATTACGTCCCGATGTACGGGATTGTATTGGCTTTTCAGGACTACAACCCGTTCGGAGGTATCCTTCATAGTGATTGGGTGGGGTTTGCACATTTTGCGAGATTGTTTAAGCATCCGGATTTTTGGCTGGTGCTGCGCAATACACTCGTGATCAGCCTGCTCAATCTGGTGTTGTTTTTCCCTACACCGATCGTGCTTGCTTTACTGCTGAATGAGGTGCGTTCCCATTGGTTTCAACGGACGGTGCAGACAATTGTTTATTTACCGCATTTTGTATCTTGGGTCGTCATCTGCTCGCTGACGATAACACTGATGAACTCGGAGGGACTCGTTACCCAACTGGTTCATTTCCTTGGGTTTCCGAAGGTACAGCTGCTGTTGGACATCAAGCTGTTCTGGGGGATGATTACGCTGCAAAGCATCTGGAAGGAAGCGGGCTGGGGTACGATCATATTTCTCGCCGCGCTGGCCGGAATTAATCCTGAGCTGTACGAAGCAGCGCGAGTAGATGGTGCCAACCGCTGGCAGCAGATGAGATCGATCACCATTCCGGCTCTGATGAGTACGGTAGTTGTGCTGCTGCTGCTGCGGATTGGACATATTATGAGCCTGTCATTCGATCAGCTGTACATTATGGGTAACCCGATGGTCAACAGTGTGGCCGAAGTATTCGATACGTACGTGTTCAAGGCGGGTGTGCTTCAGGGCAATTTCAGCTTTGCTGCCGCTGTCGGATTGTTTAAATCGGTTGTAGGGCTGGTGCTCATACTGGGATCGAATTATTTGGCTAAAAAAACAAGCGACAATTATTTGTTTTAAGGAGATTGCACATGAAATCACAAACAAAAATAGGGTTCGAGCTAGTGAACTATGTGCTGCTTGGCTTGATGGCGCTGATGATGGTGTTTCCATTCTGGAACGTGCTGGTGATGTCATTCTCCACACCGCATCTGGTTTACGAGGGGCAGCTGTTATTTTGGCCCAAGCAGTGGACGACAGTAGCCTACAACGCCGTATTTCAAAACCGTCAATTCATTCAAACCTTTCAAAATACGGTCTTCATTACTATAGTCGGTACGGCAGTAAGCATGCTGCTCACCACGACGCTTGCGTATCCGCTCTCCAAAAGGACGATCAAGGGTACGGGCGTCATGCTGTTTATTGCTTTTTTTACGATGCTGTTCAATGGGGGAATCATTCCGTCTTATTTGCTGGTCAAGGAGCTTGGGATGTTGAACTCCTTGTGGTCGTTGATCATTCCGAGTGCGCTGAGCGTGTTCAATTTGATGATTATGGTCAGCTTTTTCCGATCTTTGCCAACGGAGCTGGAGGAATCGGCCAAAATCGATGGCTGTAACGATATCGGCGTATTGCTGCGTATTGTCATTCCGATCTCGCTGCCAGTTATCGCGACGTTGACGCTGTTTTATGCGGTGTCCAAGTGGAATATGTTTTTTCAAGCGGTTATGTACAACAGTGATATTAGCAAAATGACGATGCAGGTGTTATTGCGGCAAATATTGATGCAAATGACCAGCGATGCCGTTGATGCGGCAATGGCCGGAGAAGTTCCGAAAATTGGCGTTACCGTAAAAATGGCGATGATCATTATTGCAACGGTTCCGATTTTGCTGATTTACCCTTTCCTGCAAAAATATTTCGCCAAAGGCGCGATGATCGGCTCGGTTAAGGGTTAATGGATGAACGTTTGATGATGTACCGTGAATATAAGAGCTTGCCGTAAATGGTGAGAGGTGGATCTCAAGGATGGATACCCAGAAGCTGTTGGACAAAGCGCAGCAGGTTTATGCGTACATGGTAAAGGCCCCGGAGAACGATTGGCAGCGCAATATGGGCAATTGGGACTGGAAGCCTGGCGTCGTTCTCATTGCTGCCGTTGCCTACGATGAAGCGATAGGCTCGGATGAGGTAGATGAGTACTTATGGCGTTGGATGAGGGATAATCGACATAAGGCGGCACAACAGCGCGTTCTTAATTCGACGGCACCGTTCGCAGCGCTGACCGAGCTGCTGCGCAAGCAGCCGGAAGCGGCAGCAGAGTGGTTGATGAGGCCCCGATAAATCCGCCCGATACGTCGGCTCCGAGTGATCCGATTGTTAACGTAACAGGAAGGACGCCGAACAGTATAACTTTGAGTTGGACAGCAGCGACGGATAACGTCGGCGTTACAGGATATGATGTTTACAATGGAAACAACAAGCTGGTTTCTCTGACAGCAAATGCTAATCTCGGCTACGCAGTAACCGGGTTATATCCGAATACAACGTATATCCTCGCCGTAAAAGCCAGAGATGCCGCTGGCAATATGTTAAGCCATCGACAGTTGATGTTTCATTATCGGACCTTAACAGCGTATCGGGCTGGGCTCTTGGCTCTGTGCAGGCTGCGGCCTCCATCGGGTTAATGAATGGAAGAGGAAATAACGAGTTCCAGCCCAATCAGCTGGCGAACCGCGCAGAAACCGCACAAGCTGTATATAACCTGCAGCATCTGCTATAACGTTAATAGCCAACCATACAGAAGCTACGAAACATCCCTTGCCAGTCATGGCGAGGGATGTTTGCATTTGCAGTGAAGAATAGGGGAGAGCTTGATCAAGCCACTTTTTAACTAGTATCGATTTGGGTAAATTTGGAATTCGATTTGGATATGTTGCCTTTCCCGAAATGGGTATAAACTGATAATTAATTAGGACGGTTGGACTTAGTATTCAACAATGTAAACGCTTTAATATTAAATGTCCTGTTAAGGAGTGGTTAATTATTATGCAATCTACAACCGTGAAGCCTGCAGTCAGAGCCATGTCCACAGCCCGAAGAGATTATAGGATAAGGCTCAGACAAATGCGTCATGATTATCAATTGTACGTCATCATTCTTTTACCGGTTGCCTGGTTAATTCTTTTCCACTATGTGCCGATGTTTGGTCTTCAGCTGGCCTTCAAAAATTTCAGGATTATGGATGGTATATGGGGAAGTCCTTGGGCTGGATTTGAATATTTCGAAAAGTTCTTTTATTCCTACCAATTCACCAAAATTATCGGGAATACGTTAATTATTAGCTTTTATGAGCTGCTTGCCGGATTTCCGCTTCCAATTATACTGGCGCTTGCGCTCAATGCAACGCTCCGAACCAAATTCAAGCAAACCGTACAGTTTGTCACCTATATGCCCTTCTTTATATCTACAGTCGTAATGGTTGGTATGGTCCTGCAGTTCTTAAATCCGAGAGTAGGGATCGTGAACACGGGCATTGGCTTATTCGGCATGGACGCGATCAATTTCATGGGTGACCCGAATTGGTTCAAATCGATTTATGTGTGGTCAGGCATCTGGCAAACGACGGGCTGGGGGACGATCATTTATTTGGCGGCGTTATCGGGAATCAGTCCAGAAATCCATGAGGCTGCCACTATTGATGGAGCCACCCGGCTGCAGCGAATCCGGCATGTGGATATTCCTGGTATTTTGCCGACGATCGTGACGCTTTTGATCCTGCATGCCGGATCGATTATGGGCATCGGCTTTGAAAAAATTTATTTAATGCAAAATCCATTGAACATTTCTTCCTCAGAGGTTATTTCCACTTATGTATATTCAGTCAGTCTAGCTTCCAGTGCCCCTAATTATTCTTATGCGACAGCTATCGGCCTATTTAACTCGGTCGTGAATATGATCATCATTTTAACCGTCAACCAGATTGCCAAAAAAGTAGGACAAACCAGCTTGTGGTAACCAAGGAGGCTGCACAATGAAATCCAATCGAGTAGGGTTAACGAATGCGGACAAAATATTTTATATGCTGAACGACTTCATCCTGTTGCTTGCGCTGCTGGTTGTGCTGTATCCGCTCATATATATTTTCAGCGCTTCCTTCAGTGATAGACTGGCTGTCGTGTCAGGCAAAGTGTTTTTATGGCCTGTCAATTTCTCCTTTGAAGGCTATACGGCAATACTGAAGGACCCAAGAATACTCCCTTCTTATGCAAACACGATATTGTATACAGTTGTGGGTACCACCATCAATGTAGTCCTCACGATCATGGCTGCCTATCCTTTATCCCGAAGGACGATGATTGGCCGCAACCTCATTATGTATGCATTCGCTTTTACGATGATCTTTCAAGGCGGCTTGATTCCGAACTACCTGTTGATTAAACAGCTGGGGATGATTGATACGAGATGGGCCCTGATCATTCCGGGTGCACTTGCTGTCTGGAATATGATTATTGCCCGGACTTTTTTTCAATCGACGATCAGCCATGAGCTTTTCGAAGCCGCTTCCATGGACGGGTGCTCGCACCTGAGATTTTTGTGGAGCATCGTGCTGCCTTTGTCCAAAGCAATTATCGCGGTGCTGGTGCTCTTTTATGGAGTGTCCCATTGGAATGCTTACTTTAACGCGTTTATTTACTTGAAGAGCAAGGAGCTTTTTCCGTTACAAATCATTCTGCGGGATATTCTGATTCAAAATGAGGTGGATCCCACTTCAATTACAGATCCGGAATCAATGACCAAAAAGCAAGGGCTGGCCGATCTGCTCAAATATTCGATTATCATTGTAGCCAGCTTACCTGTGTGGCTTGTGTATCCGTTCGTGCAAAAGCATTTTGTCAAAGGCGTCATGATTGGATCGATCAAAGGATAAACGGTTGTACATCGGCCCTTGAAGTGGTCCTCAGAGAGATTCAGGTAAAAGGCCGATTTGATTGTATAAAGATAGATAGAGGGGTACGAAGGAACAAAAATCGAAGGGAGAATGTTTATGCGAGGAAGGTTGTATAACCGTATGGTCGTAGTCTTTCTGTGTATGGCAATCGTGTTAAGCGCATGCAGCACAGAGAAACCGGCGGATACGGCAAAGAAAGAATCGACGGACACCAACTTATCGGCTGAAGGGGTACTGCCTATTTCCAAGGAAAAGGTCACGGTCACGATAACCGTCCCCTCAAGCCCATACGTCTTATCCTGGGAATATGGCAAAAATGAGCTGACTACATGGCTGGAGGATCAGACCAACGTTCATATCAAATGGAATTTTTACCCAGCGGCTGATGCCAAAACAAAGCTGAATCTGGAGCTTTCGTCGGGTGGTGATCTCGGTGATCTGATCATGGGCAACTTTTCTCTGGACAATTCTTCGCTTGCCACCTATGGATCACAAGGCATTATTCGGAAAATGGAGGATCTGATCGACAAGCATGGCTCCAATATTAAAAAAATGTATGCCGAATACCCTAATATCAAACAGGCTACCTCAGCACCTGATGGTCATATTTATGGACTCCCTCAGGCGGGCATATGCTATAACTGTGACCGCGCCATGCGGTTCTGGGTTAATAAATCGTTTCTGAAAAGCCTGAATATGTCCGTGCCGACAACGACGGAGGAGCTGTACCAATATTTGAAGGCTGCCAAGGAAAAGGACCCGAATGGCAATGGCAAAAAAGATGAAATCGGAATTGTCGGTGCAAAAACGAGCTGGTTCGCCAAGGCCGATCAATTTATTATGAACGCGTTCACCTACCAGGACGCCAATGGTCTGTATGTGAAGGATGATAAGGTTATTGCTGCGTATACGACACCTGCGTGGAGGGATGGCATTCGCTATCTGAACAAGCTCTCCAAGGAGGGCTTGATCGATCAGACCTCATTCACTAACGATGAGGCGCAGCTGAAGCAAATTGTCGAGTTGAACAACGGCAATAATGTGGCTGCGGTTCCGAGTGGCGGTCCTCATGCCTTTGCGGCTAATGATGCAACCAGATTAAATTATGAGATTGTGCCCCCGTTAAAAGGACCTAATGGGTTCCAAACCTCGTATTTCAATGAGTTTGGCGTTGTCGGTTCCTACCAATTCGCCATACCAGCCAATGGCAAGAATGCGGATGTTGTGATGAAATTGGTCGATTTTATGTATTCCAAGGAAGCCTATTTGCGAAGCCGCTATGGTGTAGAGGGTGTGAACTGGGAAGTGCCGAAGGGTACGCTTGCGGCGAATGGAGAACCGGCCAAATTCAAGCTTGTAGGCAAGGATTTATGGGGGGAGCCGCAAAATGCGCACTGGTCAGGGGCGAACTCCACATGGCCTCCGTTCGGATCGGATTCAAGGGAAGTGCTCCCAGACGGCAAATTCGACCTGGAAAAGGTGCTGTTCAATGCAGCGAAGCTGTACGACAAGACGGCTGGCAAGGTTTCAGTGCCGAAGTTCTTCTTTGAACCGAAGACGGCAACCCGATTTAATGAATTAAAGACGGAGATTTCTAAAAAGCTGGAAGCCGATATCGCGGATTTTATTGTAGGCAACCGGGACATTGAGAAGGACTGGGATAAGTTCCAGGCCGAGCTGAAGAATATGGGCAACGATGAATACATCTCTATCATGCAAAAGGAATACGATGCCAAATGGAAAGGAAGCAAGAAATAAGCAAAGCGTCTGAATCGAAAATCAAGGATCATAGGCAGCGGGGAAAGGTTTCCTTATCCCCGTTGTTCATTTAAAAGGGGATGAGCCTATTGGTGCTACCATCGGATACAGCCATCAGCTCTGCAGTACGTTCGATGAAAATCGGGATGCAGGGGGGCTTTTATCCCGTTCCCACGGAAGTGGGAACGGAATGTTCCGCTGAGTGGCTGCTGCGCAGATCAGCAGAGCTCGGATGTACGGTGCTGCAAACTCGTCATCTTCCCAAAAACCTAGAGTTATTGAAGGCAGTGGGAAAGCTGTCAGAGACACTGGGAATTGAGCTGGAGACATCTGTTCCCGGCGTATTTCAATTGGCTGGCGTGAACGTTGATCATGAGGCTAAAGCCCAATTTCTGCAGGCTATTGAAACTGCCAAGCTGCTGAACATGCCTGTCGTTCGAACGGGTTATGGACGGTTGAAGATTGCTAGCAGTCGTTTCAATCGAAGTGTGCATATCCACGATCATATTGAGTCTTTGCTCCCCTCGTTACAGGAAGCAGCTGCCATCGCAAAGGATGCAGATATATTGCTGGCTGTGGAAAATCATTGTGATTTTACCGGTCGCGAAATGGCCCGGCTGCTCGATAAGATTGACTCCAATCATGTCGGCGCTGCGCTGGATACAGCAAATGGGTTTACGGTATTTTGCGATCCGAATGAAGATATTGAAGCACTGACACCCTATGCCTTTACTACGCACATGAAGGACATGGTTGTGGTCGATTGTCCGATAAGAGGCCATATCCCGTTTACGGCATTCGGCTGTGCCTTTGGTGAAGGGCATGTTGATTTGCCCAGAGCAGTTCAGCTGTTGGCTGAGCGCAGCCCTCGTGCCGAAGGCTTGCATCTGATTATAGAGCCCGGCTGGATGAGGTGGGACCCGGAGCGAGATGTCAGTGTACAGGAAGCTGAATTTTATGCGCAAAGCGTAGCTTATTTGAAAGAGTTGCAAAATCAAACAGGGAGAGGGTAGGCAGATGAAGAATATTCTGGTAACAGGTGGAAGCGGTAGACTGGCGCGGTATGTCATTGAGTATTTAGTGGAACGGGATTACCGGGTAACCGGCTTTGATTGTGCTGCACCGAATGCAGCTGATTATCCCAAGGGCGTGCAGTTTGTCAAAGGCGATTTGACAACTCTTGAGGATTGCATGCGGGCGATTTCCTTATCCGAAGCGGAAGCGATCATTCATCTGGCTGCCATTCCTTATGATACCGAGCTTCATCCGGGCCAGTCGCGAATTCAAAACCTGCCGGAGGACGAGTGCATGAAGGTCAATACAATGGGAACGTATTACTTGATGGACGCCGCACGCCGATTCAAGCATGTGAAGACTGTTGCGTTTGCCTCATCCTACTATGCTCTGGGTATGGGACGAAGACTGAGCGGAACTCCTTTCCAGGTCGATTATTTGCCGATTGATGAGGAACATCCGAATCGACCTGAGGATTCGTACGCGTTGTCCAAGGTGTTCGGTGAAGAAATATTGCGCGCCTATAGCAGAGCGTATGGGATTCGTGCGGTCGCTTTTCGCCTGCAGGGGATTGATTGGCCGTTTCGCAAGGATGACTACAAATATGGAATTACGCTGGAAGCACGGCCCAACCATGTTGGCGGTCCTGTAGGTACCACCTATCAATATGTCGATCCGCGTGATGCAGCGCAAGCTTTTACGTTGGCTATTGAGGCTGAGCATCTGGAGATGTTCGAGGTTTTTCATTTATTGACCGACAGCCGTCATGTAGAGGATACGAAGGATGTAGTCGCTAAGGTGTGGCCCGATCTGGTCGAAATGGCAGCGGATTTGGAAGGGACGGAAGGACTCATTACAGCCCATAAGCTTCGGACCAAGCTCGGCTACAAGCCGCAGTTCTCTTGGCGCAACCAATCGGGTCGGGAATAGAGAGGATGGATGTTGAATGGACAAAATAGATATAATGGATAAGCAAATACGATTTGGACACACGGCTATTACTTGGGCCAATGAAGATATTGCAACGGCCGTTCCAGCCATTGCAGCTTGCGGTTACTGGGGGACAGAGACGTTTGGCTGGGTGTTGGAGGAGTGGGAGGCAGCGAATCGAGATCTATTGGAGGTTTTCGAGCGCAATCAGCTTCAACTGACGTCCCTGTACTGCCATTTGGATTTATTAAATCCGGATCATCGCAAGGCTGAAATCAATAAGGTGATGGAATGGGTAAAGCTGTATACAAAATATAACGGACCTGCGGTTATTATCGGAGGTAAAATGCTGAATCGGCAGCAATTTTCTTTGACAGAGCATATCCCACAAGTGATCTCAACCCTCAATGAGCTGGCTGAGCGGATCACGGATCACGGATTGCTATGCTGTTTTCATCCGCACACGGGCACGCCTGTAGAAACCGAAGAGGAAATTCACCGCACGATGGATGCTGTGGATGGACGTGTTGTCGGCTTTGCGCCTGATCTGGGTCAAATAGCCAAGGGCGGCTCTGATCCGTTGACTATCGTCAAAGCTTACCATGAACTGATCGGGATTGTTCACGTAAAGGATTATAGCGGAGGGCCTGTCGAGCAGGATGCCGAAGGCAGGGAAATCGATACCACCGGATTCCTGGGATACACCCCTCTTGGAGAAGGGACGGTGGACATCAAGGGGATTCTCGAGTACTTGGAGGAGATCGGGTACAAGGGCTATGCTCATGTAGAATTAGACGGAAATCAGTGGAGCCAGACCCGTAAGGGTCGTCCGATGTATCCTTCTTTGGACGCTGTGCAAATAAGCAAAAAGTATTTGCAGCAGCTAGGCTATAATAACTTTAAAGCTTGAGCGAAGCGGCCAAATGATCCTGTATAAGTGAAATATTCACCTTTGGAGTCGTGAATAATCGGAAGGATATTTGGCCACACTTCGGTCGCGCAGCGGGACGTATTCACCGCAATTTGAGGTGAACAAACCGTACTATTAATCCATAAGGCGGTGAAGCAGCTTGGTGAATTCGGCAAGACCGCAAACGAGTGATTTTACATTGGAGGAATATTTCGCCAAGGATGTTCAAACCAACCTGCATTTATTCAGCATGCATGTACGCCATGTCAAAGGAACGTGGTTTTTTCCATCGCACGAGCACTTTCAATATGAGATCAATTACTTGATAGAAGGTTGCCAGGAATTTACAATAAATGGTAATACCTATAATCAACAGGCTGGTGATCTGCTGTTGATTCAACCGGGTGAAGTTCACTTTAATCGCTCAGGCAACGAAAAGGAATTTACTTATTTTTGTCTGCATTTTCAGATCGATGATGGTCAACTGCTTCCAGTGCTTAACGGCTCTAATCAAACATATTATCCTTGTGATTCGCCAATGACCAGCAAAGTGCTGCCCCACCTGAACCGCCTGATCGAGTTTTCCAAAAAAAACGTTTCCTTGCAGGTAAGTGACCGTATGTTCATGCTTTCCGAGCTGTTTCAATTGTTTGGGACATTAGCCGACGAGCTGACTAAGGAGAAAGAAAGACAAATTGATCCGAAAATGAACGAGCAGTTGGCTTTTCATATTGCCGAAAAGATCGAGAAACTCGTCAAAAATACGCATATACATGGTCCTGTCGATGAGGACAGAATAGGCATCGACGATATTGCGGCAGAGCTGGGCATCAGTCCCGCTTATTGCAACCGGATCTTTAAAAAACGTTATCAGATCTCTCCGCGTCAATATTTATCCTCCTTAATGCTTCAAAAGGCCAAGCATCTGCTCATGCAGAAGGAGCTTTCCATTGATCATGTCGCTGAGCTGATCGGATACCGGGAGCTCGCTCATTTCAGCAGGCAGTTCAAGCGTTGGACAGGAGCCTCACCAGCCTGCTATAGAAAATCGATTACGGATTAGGCACATCCTGATACTTAATCGTCGTGTTTATATTGCGGTAATGAACCTGAAAGCGTAGTATACTAATAAAAGGTTTAATAGCCGAAGTAAACGATGAATGGGATGAGCATAACGGTTATGAGTGAACTAGCAATGGAAACCAGGGAACAATCCAGCAAGCCGATAATGACAAAAGCACTTATTCTTTTAATGGCTGTGGCCTGCGGATTGTCTGTAGCTAATTTGTATTATAATCAACCGCTGCTTGCTGACATAGGCCGTACCTTTCATGCAACGGCGAGGGAAGTCGGAAGCGTTTCCATGTTAACGCAGATCGGTTATGCAGTGGGGATGTTTATATTCGTGCCGCTCGGAGATATGAAGGAGCGCCGCGGATTGATTGTGACGATACTGCTTGCCGAGATGATTGCGCTTATCGGAGTAGCAACTTCTCAAACGATCCTATGGATTAATATCGCCAGCCTGGCCGTCGGTTTCACAGCTGTCACTACACAGATTATCATTCCGCTTGCTGCACATTTGGCTCCTCCCGCAGAGCGTGGCAAAGTGATCGGCACAGTTATGAGTGGACTGTTGATCGGTATTTTATTGGCAAGGACGGTATCCGGTGTAATCGGCGGCTTTATGGGCTGGCGTTCCATGTACGGGATTGCCGCGGCTCTTATGTTAATTCTGGCGATTGTGCTATGGAAGGTGCTGCCCAAAGCCGAGCCGCAGGTCGCTATCACCTATAAGCAGCTAATGAAGTCGATTGCCGAGCTGATCCGGACACAGCCTGTCCTTCGTGAAGCCTCATTACTGGGGGCTTTATTGTTTGGCGGCTTTAGTGTGTTCTGGACGGCACTTGCTTTTTATGTAGAGGGGAGCCCTTATCATTATGGCAGCGAGATCGCGGGCTTGTTTGGATTGGTGGGCGTATTGGGAGCTGCTGCTGCTCCGGCCGCAGGCCGTTTAACCGACCGGTTCAGTGCGACGGGGATGGTAGGTATCTTTATTGGTTTGGCCTTATTATCCTACCTTTCCTTCTGGACAGTGGGCTCTCATCTATGGGGCTTGATCGTGGGTGTGATTTTGCTTGATCTGGGTGTGCAAGGCTCCCAAATTTCCAATCAAGCGAGAATTTATGCTTTGGTTCCAGAGGCCAGAAGCCGGATTAATACGGTATTTATGGTTAGTACCTTTATTGGTGGATCCATTGGCTCGGCGCTTGGCAGCTATGCCTGGAGTATCGGGGAATGGAATGGGGTTTGCATTGCAGGAGGCTGCATGGTTGGAGTCGGTGCTGTTGTATGGGCTGTTCAGCGTATGAAGAAAAATTCCGTTAGACCTGCTTGCTCCTCCGAAATTTCAAAGCTATGATAAGGTGTATGTGTAAAATATGCGCAAAATTTGGGAGGCTAATTGATGAGAGAAACTTTTATGTTTGATGCGGTGGACAAATACCGTAACCGCCTGCTGCAGCTGGTGGATAAATGTCCAGCAGAGCAGCGTAATGTGGTCCCGACGGGATTTAACAATTCGATCTTATGGCAGATCGGTCATATTCTAACGATAACGGAAGGCCTTGTCTTTGGATTTTCGGGAGAAGCTGTCCACATTCCTGCGGAGTACCGTGCCTTCTTTGGTAGTGGCACGAAGCCTGCCGATTGGACGGAGGAGCCGCCCACGTGGGAAGCGATCATTGAGCAATTGAAGCAGCAGCCAATTCGGATACGTGAAGTTTTTGCAGGAAAATTGCAAGCTCCGGTAAAAGAAAACTTTGCCAAAGCTGACAATGTGGAAGAGATTCTACTGACCAATCTGCTTCATGAGAACAACCATGCAGGAATGATCCAGGCGATGCTCAAGGTGCTGGTGAAAGGGTAAGAGGACTACTAACATTCAAAATCACGAATTTGGCCTTGTCTAATATATTTGACAAGGCTATTGATCTCCTGTCGAACCCGTTTGGTGCCCGTTTCATGCAGCCACCAATTGTCAGCCCGGGTCACTTTATCATCTACGCTGCATATGGTGTATTCGATCCAGTCCGGCATATAGGTTTGCAGCGTGAGCAGGCAGCGTCTCATATGATAATTGGTCGTGACGACAAGCAGTCTTTTGATCTTATGGAGTCCGATCGCCCGATCAAGCACGAATAACGCGGCCAGTACATTTTCCTTCGTATGCTTGGAGCGGGTTTCAATAATAATATCCTTTTCTAATACACCGGCCTGAATGGCGCTGCTTTTCATCGTCTTGGCCTCAGGGGTGTCGAATACGCCACCTGTGAACAGGATTTTATTGGCGCGTCCCTGCTTGTACAGCTCGACGGCTTTGGGAACCCGGTAGGTGACGGCATTGCGGCTTCCGAATACGAAGATACAATCCCCCTGTTTCCCGTCATCGTCCATATTAGCGTAGAGCAGCTTATGTATGTGTTCCTTGGTCAGTTGATCTGTATGGATTTGCGAGACAAGCATGTCAGTTCCTCCTTTTATAAATATAGTAAGCTTCTTTGATATGCCGAGGCTCCATTTTTTTAAGAGATAAGAATGTATATGTTTTCAGCAAAGCTGAACGATTCTTATCTCGCAAGAAAAGCTACATTTAAAACACGGATGTATCTTCATAGAATAGGCTTCGATCAGAAGCTCTTCTTATTACCCAGATTGCTTCTGTTTATCCACTCATACCGTATTTTTGTTGAAAAAAATGTAAAAACCGCTTGGACGTCACTGAATCAAGTGCCGTAACAGCGGTTTTTTGAAGTTTGGTTAATCAAAAACGGAAGAGACGAAATTGTGCTGAAGCACAGAGCCGAGCCAAGCACTACGATTAACAGGGTTAATGATTAGCGTCTTACAGCACTTCGGTACATGAGTATTAGCAAATACGGAGTTCCCAATAGCGCTACAATGATTCCAGATGGAATTTCCTTGGGAGCCAAAACCAATTTGCCAATCATATCGGCTCCGACGAGCAATAAGGCGCCGACCATCGCGGCCAGTATAACAGAGTGACGATGATGTTGACCGGTAAACAAACGTACGGCATGAGGGGCAAGCAATCCGATAAAGCCCACAGTCCCTACACTGGCTACTGCAGCTGCGGCAAGTGCCACTCCGATCGCGGCTGTGATCAGTCGCGTACGTTGCAGCTTAAGGCCAAGACCCAACGATACCTGATCTCCAAATGCGAGTAGATCGACCCTGCGACCCAGCAGCCAGGCGAGCGGCAGCAGGATAACATTGGCAATTGTGAGTCCGATGAGATCCTCCCAGCCTTTGGCATACGTGCTTCCTGCCAACCAGGCAATAGCTCCGGCGGCAGTAACCCCCGATTTAATGACAAGGAATTGGATAACGGCCGAGCCTATGGCGGAGATAGCGATACCGACAAGCACGACAACAACCGGATTCAATCCTTTTTTCCAGGCAAGCACATATACCGCTGCGGCTGCGGCAAAAGCTCCAGCCAACGCAGCGACAGGAAGCCACGCTGCCGAAGCCTGCGGCCAGGCGACCAGCAGCAGCAGTGCGCCGCAGCCTGCACCGGCGGTAACGCCGACAATCGACGAATCGGCCAGCGGATTGCGCAGTGCGCCTTGCATCATCACGCCGGCGACAGCGAGCGCTGCACCGGCCATCGCAGCAACAAGGATACGCGGCAGCCGCAGGTTAAAAACAATATTACGGGCAAGCTCCGTACCCCTACCGCTCCAGATCGACCACACCTCCAAGAAAGACAGCCTCATCGAGCCAGCCATCACACTGACTGTGATCAGCAGGACGAGTGCCACACTGACGGTCAGGACAAGCACACTGTACGGAATCTTTCTATTCAGATTGCCGACACTCATAGACGAAGAGCCTTCTGCCGACCGCTGTACGCGAATACCCCGAATAGCGAGCCAAATGAGCCATGGCCCGCCAAGCAATGCCGTCACCGCACCTGCCGGAAGCTCGCCGAGCGTGCTGTGAAACATGCGGGCTAACGTGTCAGCGCCCACCAGTATGACCGCGCCCCATAGGGCGCTTGCAGGCAGCAGCATACGATGGCGGAGCAGCCCGATCAATCGTACAAGATGTGGGGCCATCAAACCGATAAAGCCAATCGGTCCGACTACGCTGACCGTCACACCTGCCAGCAGAACAGCAAGACCTAAAGCAGCAAACCGGGTAAAGGTGACACTTTGACCGAGTGAAGCCGATGTTTCTTCATTCAGCTCCAGCAGGTCGAGTGGACGGGCAAACCATATAGCACCAGCTATACCAAGCGTGACCCATGGCCAAGCATAACGGACACCGACCCAGTCATTCTGTACAAGTGAGCCGGACCCCCAGACGAACAGGCCAGAGGTTTGGTTCTCATAGATGAGCTGCAGCGCGCTGGTGAACGAGGACAACACGAGGGAAACAATCAGTCCCGCGAGTGCCATCCGTACCGGTGTGCTTCTGCGGCCTCCACCCATCAGATACGCCATAGTAGCCGCGCCGCAAGCGCCAATGAGCGCGAGCAGCAGCGGCATACTGGCTTTTAAGCCCGGAAAAAAAACGGCAGCCAATACGATAATGAAATAGGCGCCTGCATTAAGTCCAAGTGTAGAGGCCGAAGCGAGTGGATTGCGTGTTACAGTTTGCAGCAAAGCTCCGGCCACAGCCAATGCGGCACCTGCAAGCATTCCGATACAGGCCCGGGGCATACGAAGACCGAGTACCAAGTGGTGGGAAGGGATATCCTGCGGATGCAGCAGCGCATCGATGACCGTGTGCATCGTGACGCTGGCTTCACCTTGGGTCAGACTGGCGAACAGGAGCACGATCAGCGCAAGAAAGCCGCCTCCGAATACAAGGACCGGCTTCCAGCCTACCGTGTTTGTCGATGTCAGAGGTGCGGCGATTTCACGGGTTGTCATTTCGCAATGGCCTTGGTCGCAAGCTGGACGAATACTTGAGCAGATAGTGGACCGCCAAATATCCAAGTAGTTCCAGGCAGCATGTAAGAACGGTTTTCTTTTACAAAGTTGAGCCCCTTCCACACGGCGTTGTCCTTCAGCTGCTTCTCGAATACATTATCTTCCGGCTGAACAATGTATAGAAAGTTGGCGTTTTGTACAGAAGGCAGCAGTTCAACCGAGCCAGTCGTAAAACCGAAGCTTTCAAATTTACTTGATTTGAATGCATTTTTCATACCGGCCCGCTGCAAAATTTGTACAGCCATCGAATTGTCAGTGAACAACCGCAGCTGTGCCGCATTCTGGTTGCTGTAGGCTTGGGTTAATACGAACTCGGCACCTTCCTTATTCGCTGCTTTCAGCTTTTCTTTGGAGTCGGCATACGTTTTTTGCAAATCGCCTAATACTTTGTCGGCTTCACTTGTTTTACCGGTGAGGTCGGCGATTGTTTTGAAGGTCGTTTCCATCTCCGTATATTGATCACCCGCACCTTCAGCCGGATACGAGTCAAATACGATCGTGGGAGCGATCTTTTTTAGCTGCTCGTAATTTTGCTTGGCACGGTTGGCAGAGGTAATGATAAGGTCAGGCTTAAGACCGGCAATAGCCTCCAGATTCGATTCTTGTCGTGTTCCGACATCTACGGTTTCGGCGGCCAGCTGTGGCTGAATACTGAAATTCCTTTTATATCCGGCAATGTCGGCCACGCCTGTTGGCTGAACACCAAGTGCCAGCAGATCCTCTGCATAAACCCATTCCAGGGTTACGATACGCTTCGGTGTACCTTTAATTTCTGCAGTACCCATCGCATGCTTGATCGTCTTGGTGGCAGCTGAGGCGGCAGGGGGTTGAGCGGCTGGAGCGGAAGCTGGTTCTCCCGGAGTTTGGGCAGAGCCGCATGCTGAGATCAGGAATAAGAGGGTCAAACTTAATATAGCTGAAACTGACTTGAACATATTTTGCACAATGACAACTCCTTATTGAGAATTAGGAACGTTGTTCAACAACGTACCATAACAATCATGATAATGATTATCAAGATCATTTAAACGATAATGATTATCAGGGGAATTGTCAAGAAAAAAAGCTATTATTTAACCTTTTTTGTTAGGGCATGTCTCAACTTGTCTAGGTAGAAAGGGGTATAAGCGAGTGCTCATCGTGGTGTGTCTGCAGCAGCGCATTTATAGCCGTCTGGAATGACTGGTCCTTCTCTTGTACGTCCGCCATCGACTTGTACAGCTGTTTCTTCGCTGATGCATCGTCGAAGCAGTCGGATGGTAGATAATCGCCTCCTTAGAACGTGTTTTTACAACTCTATTATAACGCTATGATAAGCTAATGGAGAGGTGATCCCATTTGGCAACAATCCTAATTGTTGAGGATGAAATTCCAATCAATGAGTTAATCAGAAGGAGTCTGCAATCGGTTGGACATACTTGTATTTCTGTTTTTGATGGCAGGGAAGCCATTCGAATTCATGATTCTGAAGAACATGACATAGATCTCGTATTGCTGGATGTTATGCTCCCTGAGCTTAACGGGTATGAGGTTTTTCAGCACATACGAGGGACGCCTACGATCTTCCTGACGGCACGAAGCAGCTTATCGGATAAGGTGAAGGGCTTGACCCTTGGCGCGGATGATTATCTGGTCAAGCCATTCGAGATGTTGGAGCTGCTGGCGCGGGTAGATGCGGTATTAAGACGCACCAAGAAGGGAAGCAAGGAGTTTGAAGTAGATGGGGTGAAAATCGATTTTGAGAGCAGGCAAGTATTTCTGAACGGATATCCGGTAGACTGTACACCCAAAGAAATCGATCTGCTTGAGGCGCTGGTCAACAATCGAAATATTGCTTTATCTCGGGACAAGTTGTTGGAGTTGGCTTGGGACTATGATTATGCAGGGGATACAAGGACGGTTGATGTTCATATTCAAAAGCTAAGAAAAAAGCTGGATATGGAAGATAGAATTAAAACGGTCTATAAAATTGGATATCGTCTGGAGGTATAGGGATGAAGTCGCGAACCTTCTTGCTTACGTTTATTTTATTCCTATTATTTTTTTACAGCGGTATTTTATTAGCTTCGGCTGTAACGCTCAAGAATAATTTGGATAGCTCCAAGGAACGCAGCCTTAGAGAACATTATTTTATCGTCTCGTCCTATGCGAAGGATTTGAATGCCCTGGAAAATAGGGGGGCGTCCATGGATGAAGGAATTCGATCCCTTTACCGCTCTTACTTTGACTTTTATAGCAAACAAAAAGTGATTCTCACCCTTTCCAGGGAAGGGCAACAGCTGTATACGGATTCGATGATACAGTCCGATCAATTCCCGGCAGCACCTCTTATTTCGAAGGCAAGCGATCGTCTGGTTTCGACAGAAAAGCTTGCAGAAATGAAATACATCAGAGTAGCAGGTGCTATGCCTGTACCATACGATATTTATGTGCTCGCCTATTATTATGATGTATCAGATATTTACTCTTCATGGAACAAAATGACGTTTATGTTGTTTGCGAGCGGGATGCTATTCTGTGGATTGCTGGCAGTGTGCTTATTACTTGTATTGAATCGCGTGTTCAAGCCGCTTCAGCAAATTTCGTCTGCTTCGAGAAGTATTGCGCAGGGACAGTATGAGGACAGGATTGAGTTGAAAGGTCATGACGAGCTTGCTGAGATGGCGGTAAGCTTCAACCATATGGCAGAAGAAATTCAAAGTCAAATGCGGCAATTGGGTGAAGCCGCGGAACAGAAGCAGCAGTTCATAGATAATTTGGCTCATGAGCTCAGAACGCCTTTAACCGCCATCTACGGATATGCGGAATATATTCAGAAGGTTGCCCGCACAGAAGAGGACAAGCTCGTTGCCACCCACTATATTATGTCTGAGAGCCGCAGGCTTCAGAATATCGCTTATCGTTTGCTGGATATGGCAACCCTGCGCGGAAATAAGATGGAGCTGAGCAACGTTCACATGGGAGACTTGGTTGGTGGAGTTGAGCAAGCTTTGTCCATGAAGGCGGCAGATCAAGACATTCAGATCACCTATGAGTATCATTTCGACACGTTGTTGTGCGATGCGGATCTGATGCATGTACTACTCGTCAATTTAATGGATAATGCCATGAAAGCATGTGGTTCGAATGGAAGCATCAAGCTGGTCGCGGATATGGAGAACGAGCATAAGGTCATCTCTGTTCAAGATAATGGCAGAGGGATGACAGAGGAGCACCTCGTTCATATTACAGAAGCGTTCTATCGGGTAGATTCCTCCCGCAGTCGCTCAGATGGTGGAGCAGGATTAGGCTTGACGCTTTGCAAGCAGATTGCCGTTCATCATGAGGCAGAGCTGAGCTTTGCATCAGTGCAAGGCTTGGGCACAACAGCCAAACTTACTTTTACATCTCCATAACAAGTTCGTGATGGTTTGATAACTTGGCGTTTATATACTTACAACTGTGATCATAACATACTTTAAAACCAGAGGAGATGGAATCAAATGAGCATTGTTAAAGGAAATGAAGTGAAAAAAATCGTCCTTGGATCTGTAGCGGCAATCGCAGCTGTTACATTAGTATTCGGCGGTATTACTCAAATGGTAAGCGCGGCAGAAGTCGGTAAAACGCAAGTGGTCCCTACCAGCTATAGTATACCTTATAAGAGTGCCGTCAACAGCAGCATACCTGCAGATTATGTGAAGAAGAATTACAAGGTAAAGGTTGTCGGCAAGGATCAGCCAACCGCGAATGATTTGCAGGGTAAAGAGGCGGCGGAGCTTGCCAGCCAAAATTGGTGGCAGATCTTCGATGTAGATCTTGACGGACAAACGCTGGAATTGACTTATAATCCAATCAGCACAACACAGCCGCGCGCAATATGGAATGTCCATGCCAAGGTTAACGATACACTGTCGTATGATTTTACACTGGATGCAGTAACAGGAGATCATTATTCGATAGCGAAGCGGATTTACCACAAGACAGACTTTCCGGTAGAAATGGATAAAAATTTACTTAAAGACAATCAGGAATATCAAG
Source organism: Paenibacillus periandrae (assembly GCF_022458865.1). Lineage (GTDB taxonomy): Bacteria > Bacillota > Bacilli > Paenibacillales > NBRC-103111 > Paenibacillus_S > Paenibacillus_S periandrae. The sequence continues at coordinate 236,628 of NZ_JAJNMU010000015.1, forward strand.
CTCTAGCGAAAGCAGAAGCGGAAAAATATCAATTTGTAGCTGGTAAAGTAAACTTTGTCGAGTACATTTCGCAAGGATTCCAGCAAAATGAAGCAGGTGCGAAAAATTCGGATATTACCCTCCAGGTAAAATCGGACAAGGGTGAAGCAGCTCAACTGAACTTCTCCAGATACAACAAGGAATTGCTCTCCGTGGAGTATAATAACTGGCTTCAAGAAACGGAGCGTTATCAAAAGCTGCTAGAACAAGAAAAGAAGACACAAACGACAGATGTGTTCCTTACAGATGAAGTCATTAAGGAAGTTCAAGAGAAGGGGGCACCAATCATGATTAAAAAATAGCAGGAATTCATAATGACAATGCCAAGACGCTCCCGAAAGGGGCGTTTCTTTATTTAACAGGAGACCTCCATGCCGCCTGCCTGTCAAAAGATGTAGACCGATTTCAACGCTTGAAAGAGTCGGAAATATGTTGTTTGAAGGTCAAAAGCTTGGCGGCAGCGAGGTTCCAGGTTCATTGAAATTGGAGCATTTTTAAGCAGATTGGTTATGGCTACATGGATGTTGGAACAGAAAAAAACGTCTAGCCCCGAGTAATAAGAGGTTAGACGTTTTTAGGTTGTTCACCTGCAGGTGGTCAGTCATCCAAAGCATCACTACGCTGGAACAGCATCAGCGGCATTTTGAACACTAGTGCGACGACGATGACAATTCCGATGATCATGCCAATGACGACAATCACACTGCTCAAGGATAACCCGCCAATTCCCGTAATGACGTTGGCAATATTGCAGCCAGGTGCAATCCGTGAGGAAACACCCATCAACAGACCGCCACCAATGGCAAAAGGTAGCCTCGACGCTCTCGGGATACGGAATTTGAAGCTGCCGCTTAGAAGAGATGCGACAAATGAGCCGATAACCAGAAATATAACCAGGGTTTCTTCTGGACCAAGTCCAACCCGAGGGAAATCGGCAAACATCGCATTCAGGTACGTATTGTTAAATACAAAATCATTTCCAAGCAGCTGCGCGAGTGCAACCGCTCCGATTCTCGTTTCAGGCCCGGTAATACTGACATTGGACATCAATGCGAACTGAATGGTAGCTACCACCCCGATCAGGAAAGCAACCAACCGGATATCCCAGTGGGACTGCTTCAAAGGGCTTCCTTCCCAATCCGTCAAGGACGACTTGATGCCGCCAACAAAACCTTTCAGCCCGAAGCGATAAATCGCTATAGCCAGCATAACCGCAACGATAACTACAGGAAGTAAATAATAGGGCAAAGGCCATGAGAACAGCGTATATCCACCTTCTAGTACAGTAAGAGGTTTAAGCGCATCGCGCGCCCAAGGATCATAAATGAGTGCAAATAGCAGATTACCGGCAATGGCAAACAACAGCACGATCCAAAATTGGATATAGCCCATGCCGCAGCGGTACAGCGTTCCGGAGCCGCAGCCGCCGGCAATTGTCATACCGATACCGAACAAAATGCCGCCGAGCAGGTTAGCGCCGCCAAGCGGTACCGTCCAGATGTCGGACACACTTTTGATATCAAGGGTCAGCACGAGTCCCCAGCCAAGTAAAGCTGTTGCAATTAGTACAAGCACGCCATTCAGGATTCGGGTATCTTTGACGCTGATCCAGTCACGAATCGAGGCCACAAAGCAGAAGTCCGCCTTTTGCAGCAGAAACCCGTACAGAAATCCAAAGATAGCAGCCATTAAAAAGACATCCCAAGTATAAGCCATGATGTAAACCGTCCTAACCTTTAATAAATTAAGAAGCAAATCCGCATCAGGATTTGCTCATCGTGCAGCTTAAGCTTTTTTGATAAAAATGTGATAGTTTCCGCCTTTTTTGGCGACACCGAGGAATTCTCCGTATTTATTCATTTTCACGGCTGCTGGAATGGTTTTGGTTGCAATTGAATGATCGGTAATTTCAACGACAATTTCTCCAGACTTGGCTTTTTTCAAGCCAGCCAGCGCCAGATTTAAGGTATGAGGGCATACTTCGCCGATAGCATCGACAATATGATCCGGTTTGATTTCAAGTAGTTGCTGTTCGTTCAAGCTCATTATCCACGCTTCCTTTCCAATTGCTCAGGTTTGAAGTTCTCGATGATATCTTCGGCAGGCCCAAACGCAATATCGTGTCCCTGCTGCTGCCAATTCAGCATGCCGCCCAAGTGGTTATGCACCCGTTCGAAGCCGTTATTGCCAAAAAACTTGGCGACCTCATAGCTGCGGCGACCGCTCCGGCAGACGAAGATATACTCCTTGCTCGGGTCCAAACGATCCATCAGGTCCGCGATCTCACCCATCGGAATTAAGGGAAGTCCATCAATATGACCTGCTTCGTATTCCTCAGGCTCACGAACATCAATGATGATGACAGAGCTGTCTGGATCGGATACAATATCCTGCAGCTCCTGTGAGCTAATGTGGGATACACCTTCAATAATTTGTGCCATGGAGTTGACTCCTTTCTATTTTACAACAGTTGTATCAGCGGCATTGCCCCACTCTGCAAACGCACCTTCATAAGGACGAATATCCGTATATCCGAGCAGACGAAGCGTAAAGTAAGTGTGTGCTCCACGGATATTGGTTTGGCAATAAGGAATAACGGTTTTGCTCTTATCCTTGTCAACACCGGTTTGCTCGAATGCTTTAGTCAAATCCAGATAGTTTTTAAACACAGGCACGCCGTCCTTGGCGTTAGCATCGATAGCATCGCTCCACTCCCGATTGACAGCTTTATCGATATGACCGCCTTTTTGGTTGCCGCGCAGGTCATCGCCGGAGAATTCCTTGGCAGAGCGTACATCAAGCAGCGTGCATTGTTGAATATCCAATGCTTTTAGTTGCTCCTTTGTAGTAATTAGCTTATCATTAGGAGCGGCTGCAAAATTACCCTTGGCAGGTGCAGCAGGGGTGTCGGTTGATACTTCCTTGGAGGCTGCAGCCCAAGCAGCATAACCACCATTTAGTATTTTAACATGATCCTTGTGTCCGTAATACTCCAATGCGTAAAAAACACGTGCAGCATTCAAGGAATTGCCTTCGTCATAAATAAGAACAGTGGTGTCGCTGTTGACACCGACATTTTGAAGCAGCTCAGTAAATTTATCTTTAGCTACAATGGTGTTATTCGCGGCATCTTTCAATAAACCGGAATTCAGCGATAATGCACCAGGAATATGTCCTTGCTCAAAGCCTTTGGCACGAGCGTCTAGTATTTTCACTTTAGCATCCTTCAGATGCTCCTCAGTCCATTTCACATCAGCCAACAGCTGTGCGTTCGGATACGGGTCTGTTGCCTTGATGGAAGCAGAGGCTGCAGCAGCTTCAGGCTTCGCGGCCGCGGTAGTTGCTGGTGTGCTGGCTGCTGGTTTGGCGGCATCTTTACTTCCGCATGCTGCGGATACAATGGCTAAAGCTAATAATGTAATCATAACGACTGGTTTTTTCATTCTTTAATTTCCCCCCATGATGAAATGAATTGTTGATTTTAAAGCTTTTCTTCCTGTATAATATCACTAATTCCGATATAAATACAATGATTTATTTATATATAAATTGCCCAAGTTGTGAGGAGAGCCTGCAATGATACACTCAAAAAAGATGATGATTATCGCGATTGCCATGTCGGTCTTATTAGGCGGCTGCGCGATGGAGACGAAGGAGGAGGCCGCACAGCGCCTGCAAACCAAACCCGCAGCTGGTGGTGAATCGGTGAATATCGAGCAATCCTCTGCCGGCAAATTAACGAGTATCCAATTTTATGTGCCCAGTGAAAAAACCAACAACCTGTCGGTGATTGATGTCGTATCGAGTAAGGTGGTCGGCAAGATTCCGCTTGCAGAAGCTCCGTCTACCGTTATTTTTTCTTCAACTATGCGTGAAGCCTATGCCGCGAATATGAACAGCAGCACAGTTTCCTTCATTAATACACAGACACTGAAAGTGACCAAGGAAGTTCCGGTTGGACCGATGCCGCACGGTATGGTGCTGTCGCCAGACAATAAAATGCTGTATGTGGCAGCTGTTGCCGATCAATTTATTTATTTGGTCGATACGAAGGAAGGCAAGGAGGCCGGAACGATTGATTTGGGGGCAGGTGCCAAAACCAATTATCTCGTGCTCTTCGGCGACAAATTGTATGTGAGCGATCATGAAAACCATAAAGTATATGTAGTCAATGTCAAAACCAAGCAGCTGCAGCAGACGATTCCTACAGGCAAAGTGCCGCGTGCGATCAAGGTCAGCGATGACGGGAAAAAGCTGTACGTTCCGAGCGCAGGCGATAACACGCTGGAGATTTACAATACTGCTGACGGCAAGCAGTTGAGTAAAATTAGCATAGCCCCGGGTGCGACAGATGTTGTTGTTACGGAAGATGGTTTAACCGCTGTTGTAACCAGTATGGAAGGCAATGCGGTCAGCTTTGTGGATTTGGCAAGCGGCAAGGTGATCAAATCGTTAACGGGCTTGTCCGGTGCCAGACATATCTCCTTTAATCGTCAGCAAAGCAAAGCTTATGTGACGCTGAGCGGCTCCGATGAGGTTGTCGTTATCGATACCGTCAAGCAGGAGGTTGTGGAGCATATTAAAGTCGGGGCGCAGCCGCACGGTATTCAGCTCAAAGCGCTGCCAGGTATCGGGGGAAGCTGCTAGTTATGAAGCGTAACTGGATCATTATGGGCGTTATCCTGATTATGGCCGGATTTGCTGTGTTTCAGGCAGTTCAAACTAGGCAGAATAAGGCTGCTGTGCCGGAGGGAGTCGGCCCTCAGCCCGGTCTGGCTGCTCCAGCGCTGGAGCTTCCTGCCTTTGACGGACAGACCTATAAGGTGGGGGGCAAGCGGGATAAGCCCTTGCTGTTGAATTTCTGGGCCTCCTGGTGCACGCCCTGCCGTGATGAGGCTCCCGATTTAGCACGCTTGTATAACCAATATAAGGATCGCTTTGATGTGTACGCAGTGAATGTCACCGTGCAGGATGAGATTGCTAACGCCCGGGATATGGTCAAGGAATTTGATTTTAAATTTCCGGTAATGCTGGATTACCAGGGAAGAAGCATGGATGCCTACCAATATAAGGCGATTCCGACGAACTATCTGATTGACAAGGACGGAACCGTGCTGGAAGTGCTCCATGTCATAGAGCCGAAGTATTTGGAAAAAAGAATTATTGAGCTCAGTAAATAAATGATTGTACAAGTGCCCGCCCCGTAGTGCAACTAACGATCCAGTTGGCTTATTACGGGGCTTGTTGCGTCTGCTTTATGCGGAGCCTATGGTCCACTCGGGATGGGATTCCATTGAAACAAGAGCACATTCATTTCCCAAAAAAAAAGCCCAGCATACATTCAAGGCCACTGAAGAACTTACTGTTTTTTTCTTCGGCGGTAAGATCAAAATGAACGAAGACATCTACCCCGCTTTTTTTGAGGGAGATGTCTTCTTTTTTTGGTCTTTTCGGGGATTTTTCCTTACAT
>NZ_JAJNMU010000159.1 GCF_022458865.1 Paenibacillus periandrae
CTCGGATAGTGGGAATACCTAACGGCCTTAACTTTCCGTTTTCCTTCTCGATGAAATGTCGTCGCACAGGATCGGGTTTGTATCGTCCCTGTTGCAGTAACCTTTGGAGTTCTCTTAGATTCATGCTCACGTTATTCTCAAACATGGCCATGCTTACGCCATCGATTCCGCCGCTTCCTTGGTTCTTCTTCACAGATAGCCATGCTTCGCACAAGTTATTCATTTGGTACACTTTATCGATCAGGGAGTAGTATCGTCGTTTCGGTTTCATTGGTGTTTCACCACCTTTACCGCTACTCACCAAGCTGGTCTTGTTTCTGCTACAGAAATCGATTCCTTGCTTGT
>NZ_JAJNMU010000160.1 GCF_022458865.1 Paenibacillus periandrae
GCGTATGCTTGGGCCGAACGATTTGGCTCAGGGGCTGCGAGAGGTAAAAGCGCTTGGGGCGATAGCCGGGCTTGCACATCCGTTTCGGGTAGGCAGTCCGATGTGTACCGGCTGTTATTGGGAATATACTATTGATGATTGGAACGCCATCGACTTTATTGAGGTATGGTCCGGCACCCTCCCCTCGGTTCATAGCAGCAATCAGCGAGCTTTTGCGTTATGGACGGAGGTGCTCAATCAAGGGTATCGGGTGACTGCCACTTGTGGGCGGGACTGGCATGTTTCGGTTCCGGGTGCAGTCGACCCGGAGGAGCCGGTATCTGTTTCCTACGTCGCTGACGGC
>NZ_JAJNMU010000161.1 GCF_022458865.1 Paenibacillus periandrae
CGAAAGCCTAAGGGTTCCTGAGGAAGGCTCGTCCTCTCAGGGTAAGTCGGGACCTAACGCGAGGCCGAAAGGCGTAGTGGATGGACAACTGGTTGAAATTCCAGTACCACCGTGAACCGTTATGAGCAATGGGGTGACGCAGAAGGATAGTGACGCGGACTGATGGATGTCCGTCCAAGCAGCGAGGCTGGTGTGTAGGCAAATCCGCACATCGATAAGGCTGAGCTGTGATGGGGAGCGAAAATTGCAGTAGCGAAGGTCATGAGTTCAAGCTGCCAAGAAAAGCCTCTAGCCAGGGAGAAGGTGCCCGTACCGCAAACCGACACAGGTGGGCGAGCAGAG
>NZ_JAJNMU010000162.1 GCF_022458865.1 Paenibacillus periandrae
GGAGCTGGCGGTGGTAGCTTTCAATGATGTTGGTCGTGTAGATCAGTTTTCGAATCTCGGGTGGGTACTTGAAGAATGTTGCGAGTTCGTCCCAATTCGTGCGCCAAGATCGGATGATCAGTGGATATTTACTTCCCCAGACCTCTTCAAAACGGTCTAATTCCAGCAAGGCTGCATCCTCAGTTGTTGCTTTGTAAATCGGTTTTAAATCGACCGTTACCTTCTTGAGGTCCTTGTACGACACGAAGCGGGTGGAATTTCGGATCTGGTGGATGATGCATTTTTGGATCTCCGTTTGGGGATAGCAGGCAGCAATCGCTTGGGAAAAACCCGTGAGATT
>NZ_JAJNMU010000163.1 GCF_022458865.1 Paenibacillus periandrae
CTTTCATGGCCGTTGTCAGCTTTTCAATCTCTTCTTCATTTGTCACTTCGATCCCCGCCCTTTTCGGTTCATTACTATCTTTTACCCGATTAGGCGGTTCTCAATTTTATGAGTTCAATCTATATAGTGTGTTTTTTTAGCTGCGCCTACATTCTAATATGGGGTGGTGGTGTCATGATGCAGCGGGGTTGGATATTGTAACAGTAAAGCCTAAGTTTTCGAGCCTTCGCACAGATTGTTTAACGATCATCTCTTGCTGCCTCGTCTCAAAATAATTGGAACCCAAGTCACGGTAATTCTCGCCACGCGTAAGCAGGTAATAAGCGATCGTCATCATCG
>NZ_JAJNMU010000164.1 GCF_022458865.1 Paenibacillus periandrae
ATATATCGTCCACATTTTATATTGAACATAGGATTTATCCTGCTCACTAAATGTGTTGTATAAAGTATTGTTCAGATAGTATGCTACACTTCCAGTATTAGCCACATCAAAAGATGCGCCATATGCCATACTTGTTAGTACGTCCTTGCTAATAAGATAATTGGGACCAACAACGTTCCATAGTCTACCACCTAGTAAAACACAGTCCCCTATGTTTACCAACTTATTTCCCAAAGCTACCGGTACGTTTGGAGGCACTAAAGTTAGCTGTTTGCCTGGACCGTCACCAAATTTATTGAATGGTATAATTTCGAACGTATCTTGATCTT
>NZ_JAJNMU010000165.1 GCF_022458865.1 Paenibacillus periandrae
CTTCATCGTTTCATTCGCTGTTCCGCCTGTGCTTACCGTTCCTATGGTAGAGGTCAACGTTGCAACAGTGCTTAATGCTGCATTCACCGTCACGGTATACGTAACCTTCGTTGTTCCATCTTGTGCGGTAACTATGACCTTCTTGCCTGTTGACAAAGTTGCAGCTACTGTCGTTCCATCTGCATCGTAAACTTGAAGCGTTGCATTCGCCGATGGCGTGATCGCTGCCTTGAGCGCTGCTAAGGTTGTTCCGTTGGGAATGTTCGTTATCGTTTCATTCGCTGTTCCGCCTGTGCTTACCGTTCCTATGGTAGAGGTCAACGTT
>NZ_JAJNMU010000166.1 GCF_022458865.1 Paenibacillus periandrae
CTAAGGTTGTTCCGTTGGGAATGTTCGTTATCGTTTCATTCGCTGTTCCGCCTGTGCTTACCGTTCCTATGGTCGAGGTCAACGTTGCAACAGTGCTTAATGCTGCATTCACCGTCACGGTATACGTAACCTTCGTTGTTCCATCTTGTGCGGTAACTATGACCTTCTTGCCTGTTGACAAACTTGCAGCTACTGTCGTTCCATCTGCATCGTAAACTTGAAACGTTGCATTCGCCGATGGCGTGATCGCTGCCTTGAGCGCTGCTAAGGTTGTTCCGTTGGGAATGTTCGTTATCGTTTCATTCGCTGT
>NZ_JAJNMU010000167.1 GCF_022458865.1 Paenibacillus periandrae
TAGATGATTGGGGTGAAGTCGTAACAAGGTAGCCGTATCGGAAGGTGCGGCTGGATCACCTCCTTTCTATGGAGATATTGTTCCTGTAACGGAACGTATCAGCAAGTCAAGCTGTCATGGACAGCAATTACTCACTCGTTGATCAGTTTTGAGAGGATAACTCTCAAGTCATACCGCAAGCTTCGTTTGGTGATGATGGCGAAGGGGAACCACGCGTTCCCATCTCGAACACGACCGTTAAGCCCTTCAGCGCCAATGGTACTTGAACCGCAGGGTTCTGGGAGAGTAGGACGTCGCCAAGCGAACCTC
>NZ_JAJNMU010000168.1 GCF_022458865.1 Paenibacillus periandrae
TATAGTATTATGAATGGTATAAAACAATATATTTTGAGCGGAAGACGCGATATCACCTCTATGTAGGGGCGATGTCGCGTTTTTTTATTTTTAATATGTTGTCAATTTAATAAAGGTGGGAGATTTTGGTCCCAATATGGAGTAAGGAAGGAGAGTCCTATACTTGACTTAATAATTATTGAAAAAATCAAACAACGCAGTTAACACTTTATTTTTAACTTACTAACAACCATCTTGCAGGAGGTTACAATTTTGAAATCTATTAAACGGATCATGTCCTTAGTTTTATCTTTTGTGCTGATTGTATC
>NZ_JAJNMU010000016.1 GCF_022458865.1 Paenibacillus periandrae
CCGAATCATCCGCTCTCACCCACGCTTTTTTAAGATGACTCAATTATACGGCAAAAAAGGTACAGGCTCTTCAACTTTCTTGAAGAACTGTACCTTTTTCTTAAAGATGGACTTTTTCAGTGGCCTCGCAATGATACCAGGGGCTTCTCCATTAAATCCGATAACGACTCCAATCATTTATTCAGACGGATATTTCATTCTCCATCCACCGCGAAGCGCATCCATCGTTCTCATAATGCCTAACGATTCATCAAGCGGCATAATATCGCTTTCAATTTTTCCTTCTCGAAGACAACGCATCGCTTCGGCTGCTTCGTACATGTAGCCTATCGGTGCACCACAATCCTCAAAGCGCTCTACCTGTTTTCCGTACACGGACAATTCCGCAGTTTTGGCATTCCAGAATGACGGCACTCGAATTTCGCCTTCCGTTCCGGAAATAATGGTTTCATGCTTTGTTTTTATTCGAAGTGCCGCCATCAGGTTGGCTGTTTGTCTTCCCTCATAGCCAAATAAAGCTGAAAATTCTTCATCCACGCCGGTTGTCCCGATATGAGCCAGACTTTGAATGGTTGATGGCTGCGTGCCATAAATCATCGAGATAAAAGATACACAATAAATGCCAACATCCAATAAAGTCCCTCCGGCGAGCTTCGGGTTAAACAGTCTGCTTTCCGGTATCCATTCAGCACGATTACCGAATCTTACGTCAACCATACGTACGTCCCCGATTGCACCGCTTGCCAGCCATTCCCTCACTTTATGAATCGTCGGTAAAAACCGCGTCCACATAGCCTCCATAAGGAATACCTGCTTCTCGCGGGCAACTTGGATCAGCTCCTCCAATTCGGCTGCATTCACTGTGAACGACTTCTCGCAAATTACAGCTTTACCTGCCAATAGGCAAGCTAACACGTTCTCTCTGTGCTCCGAGTGCGGACTAGCCACATAGATAATGTCCACATTCGGGTCCTGAACAAGTGCTTCATAGCTGCCATGAGCATTCGGGATGTTGTGCTTCGCCGCGAATTCAGCTGCTCGTTCCTCGGATCGTGAACCGACAGCGACAATCTGCGCTTCCGGAAGATGCGCCAAATCTTTGGCAAATGCATTTGCGATACGGCCCGGACCAAGAATCCCCCATCTGATCTTTTGATTCATGGATAAACACCTCGTTTTATAAAATTAGTCATGCTTCAACCTATTCTGTAAGCGATCCTGATAGTAAATAATTTGAGTAGTTAGCTTAAAGATTAAATTAATTATAGTCCATATTAATTTTAAGCACAATATAACAATTTAATAAGCGTTCAAATAAAATACGATGTATGAAACAACACTAGCGTTGCATCAATTTTCTCTGAATGTTCATAATCTTCTGTCTTTTACAAATTCATGCATAAAAAAAATCCTTTACAATGGAATGGTCAGGTAGTACCTGTCCACGACTACTGTGACCGCGGCATTCTCCTTGTCACTTGAACGAAGAAAAACGCATTGATCCGCCCGAATGAATCCTTCGCGCTACCCGCAGATAGCGGTGTACTCACCGTCGAAATGGTCGTCATCGGAACGCCACAGAAGCGAATGGTGAACATATTGCGCCTGATCCACAGGGTAGACTCGGAAGGGAATCCCGTGGCTATTCTAATGAATCGATTCGATCTGAGTACGGATGAAATCGGGCAGATTTACCGCGAACGATGGGCGATAGAGACTTTTTTTAAGTGGATGAAGCAGCATGCTCGGATCAAGAACTTTTACGGAACGAGCGAACGGGCGGTATTGAGCCGAGTATGGATGGCACTTATCGCCTTTTGTCTGCTCGTATTAATGAAGATAGAGACGGGTACGAAACATAGCCTGTTGAATCAATGTCGTTGGCTTAAAGTGTTGCTCTGGAAATCCGAACAGGAATGGGTAACACGCATACATTACAAGCCCCTTCGTTCATCGGCAGGAAGACGAAGCAATACCTTCATTTTATATATATTACATAATATATCAAATGGACAGAATACCTCTCAGAGGAGATCAACTTTTTGGTATACGGAGTCAAACTGTTCTTCAGAATATTCCAACTACTACTGTTGATGGGTTTTATGCAACGCTAGTACCCCATCAACTTTTAAATTGTGGGTAAAGGCGTTTTAGTTTGTGATAAGGCTTTTCGGACTGCATAAACGGTGTTGACGGTACTTGCGTGCGCTCCAAAAGTCAACCTTTCTATGCGATTTTGCAGAAAAATCGAAAATTGAATTTTGTATTCCATTCCTACCCCTCCAGTAAACAACCAGACAACAGTACTTAACTTAATGATAGCCCAGGTGAGAGAGATTCATTTTCACACCGGACAAATCTTGTATATAGCAAAAAGGAGAAAGGGGAAACTCTTATGGGAATAACGCTTAAATGGCATATTTGACCACCCCATCAGCAACTTTCAACAGTCTATAGATTGGTATGGAAAACATTTTGTATTTAAAGTTATTTACAGAGGACCACATTTCCAAATGGAGCAATCCAATCATCATTCGGGTTCACTGTAGATGCCGCCGCTGATGTATACCATTACTTGCTTGATAAAGGCGTAAAGGTGGGTAAATTTTTTGATTATCAGTATTGTTATGTCTTAGTAACGAAGTCCTTTAAATCACTATTACCTCCACTCTTCAGACTATGTTCTTGTCTCCCGACAGCGACAAGAAACTGGTCATATAACTATTGAATCTTCATTTCCCACCACCAATAATCACCCTTACCTCCATTTCACTTGCACATCTTTTTTTGTAGAATTAAAAATGATCAGAACCGTTGGATTCGTCTCAACAGCTAAACTACTACTGTTATTAGATGGGGAGATATCTTCAGCTTCTATTATCACTGCATCTGCTTCTTCTTTAATATTATTAATTTGGATAGAATATCCACCGTTAGGTTTCATTCCACTGTTTACTAAAACATAGGTCTTCTCATGGTACTCAAATTTCTTTACTCCTCTAAAGTTTCCAGGATTGGTATATTGATTTTCTAAGTCAAAGCATTGATCACAATTTTCTTTGAACCAATTTTTAAAAATAGGAGTACTAACTATTTCGTATTTTTCGTTTTTCGTTGAATCTATTGGTGAGCAGCTCACTAGGCACAAAAAGAAAATTAAACTAATTTTCATCATCTTCATTTTTCAACTCCTTTTATGTATTCTTCTCTATCGTAAGTCATTATTTAGTTTTAGTTAAGTAGCAAGGACTTTTTATAATGGGGAATGGAATCAAATCAATACCTATAAAAAAGCCAATAAGGACATCCTTACTGGCTTATTGTTATAATTTTTTCGATCTTAATAGGAAATTTCTAGAGAATAGTTTGCTGCTTGCATTATAGACCTTACGCCAACGATATATTCCCCCCCAGCAGGGTTCGACCAGTTTATGAAATCTTGTGGGATAGAGCCTGGAAGTACACTAGAAGTTTGAGGAGCATCATTAAGTGTTGTACCCGGAATCCAGAGAAACAAATCTAAATCTTGTTGCCCTTCATCAGTAATTAGTAAATTGAGATTAAGTGATGGTTGACCCGACGGAAGCGTAAATGTATACAAATCCCATTGTCCAGCCGTAGCAGCTCCTTGCACAACGGAGTAAAGCCGATTGTCGTTGAAATTAGTAACTTGTTGTCCAAGGGATGCTTGAATGGATTCATAAGCAAGCACTTCACCATTCCCATAATTTTTATCAAAACCTGGCACTCCAAGATTTCTAGTACCTAATATCAAACTTCCCCCATTATTTACACCAGTAGTATAAAATGCGTCAAGCATCAATGCATGAATTCCTGCAACAGCAGGTGTGGCCATTGATGTGCCTGTCTTTTCGGTATACCCATTATTGCTGTTCGCTAGTGGCGCCAGAATGTTATGCCCAGGTGCAACTACCCATGGTCCAGTTGATCCAGTACCGCGAGATGAACTCACACTTAAACCCCATCCTCCCTCATCTGGATCTCTTACATTACCTACAGAGTAGGGAGTATGCTTTGCATAAGTGCTCAAAGTATTATATCCCGCTTGTCCATTGTTTCCTGCAGCAACAAACACAGTCTTCCCTGTGTTATTTAGCTGATTAATTAGATCAATTACATTTTGAGACTGAGCTTGGGTTCCAAAAGTTTCTATGCTTATATTTACGATATCGAATGTATTGCGATTTGCTAACAACCAATTAAGACCTTGAATAATATCATTTGTTTGGCAGCCAGCTGCTGCGGTTGCTCCACATACTTTTACACTTACTAGAGCAGCTCCAGGAGCAAATCCGCGATTGTTTGAATTTCCATCTCCTGTACCTGCAATAATTCCTGCTACATGAGTTCCGTGGCCATTATCATCATAGCTGTTGGTTGTATTGTTATTTACTGCATCAAAAAATGCTATAACTTTGCCTCCATCTAAATCCACATGGTTAGCATCTATTCCTGTATCAACAACGGCGACAACGATATCACTGGTATTATACAAATTTGGATTTCCATTTAAGTCGCCTGTAACTCCAAAATCATTTCTGGCCTGGGTAGCTCCAGTAAAGTGCGTCGCATCCTCCAATGCTATTCTAGCGTCCGAGTCTGGCAATCCTATTAGTTCAATTTCCTTTAGAGTATCTAAATATTGGTATTGAATTTTATTTACTATCAGTTCATAAGTATGATATTTTGTCCTTTTAAAATTTGTGTCTTCAAGATTTCCACCTGACTAATTTTTTTCTCGAATTCTACTTCGTTAACATTCTCTAAAATTTCGAATCGAACAGGTACGAGATCAGTTGCATTTCCCTTATTAAACTTCTCCCCAATAACCCCTATATGCTTACCTTTAAATGTAAGATCCTGTAATGTTGAAGCGTTATTATTCTTTCGTGTTTTAAGTGGTTCTAATCTAGTGTAGTCTTCCTTTTTTTTAACAATCTGGTTTAAGTCAATAACTTCCTTTTTCGCGATTTTAATATCGCTCGGCGTAACTTTAGTTTTCTGATCACCTAATTCTTTAGCGAATGCAGAAGAACTACTTAAAATTAATGACAGTGATAATAATCCAACAAATATCTTGCGAGTTGGCACGGTTTATCATCTCCCAATTTTTATTTAACTAAATACATAACAATAATATTATATATTTAACTATAAATATAATATATAACATATTTATACATTTATTTAGTTATCAAAGAACTATTGTTTCGACAATTCTTCCTTAATTCTTCAATATAAAAATACATTATTTATGTAATATAGGCCAATAATGGGTAATATGGCTTATATTTCGACACTCAAAAGAATATTTAATAGACAGGGGTACGCGGATTATAAACACCATATATTTACATATTTTTCAAACTATCGGGAAATTAAAGTAGTAGACTGGTGGAACCAAAGATTACGCAGAGCGCTGGTACTCCCAGCAAGAATGGCTAACAGAGCTGTGTATGGGAGGAGGTTCATTGCAAGGTCCGAACAGGGTTAATAAATCTATGAGGTCAGCCAATTTTTACTGGTTGGCTACTTTTGTTTGTGTGGGAATCTCATCAGACAGGTCTTACCCATGGTTCTGTAACTAGTACCTTGACCGCATCAAAACTTAAATTGTGGGTAAAGCCGATAACCTCAAGGCTATCCCATTCGTACAAACTATCATTTTCCTATCATTTCAACTAATGCCTGCTTGTTGATCTTGCCACTCAGATTAACAGGGAATTGAGTAATCTCAATGAATTTGCTGGGAAGAATACCTGGGGAAATGTACAGCATTAGATGTTCTCTGAGCTGTGTGGCGGTGACAGGCTCCGTTGTCGTATAGTAGGCGAATAATTTTCTGTTACTGCCACTATTACCTATACCCAGCACACAGGCATCATGAATAGAGGAATGCGTCATCAGGTGCTTGCGAATGGTTTCGGGGTGCACCAGAATACCGTTGATTTTAAGCTGATCATCAATTCTGCCGCCATAATCGACTCTTCCATCCTCCAGCCATCTTCCTATGTCTCCTGTTCGGTACAGAAGTTGACCGGATTCATACGGATTCACGACGAACCTCTCTTGCGTCAGCTCCTCACGGTTCAGGTATCCTGCAGCCAATCCGTCCCCTGCTACGCAAATTTCACCCCATACACCAACCGGGCAAAGCTGCTGCCACCGATTCAACACATAGATCCTCGTATTGGCAATCGGCCTGCCCAAAGTCACTCTGTCTTCCTCAACATCCGTGGCCAGAGCGTCCACTGTCGCCTCTGTCGGTCCATAATGATTGTACAGCTTATATCCCCTTTGAAGGATGCGGTCCTTAAGCTCCCGTTCCAAAATATCTCCACCTGTAATGACGACTCGAACGCTTTCCAGTTGATCATCGTCTGCAATCAGTGGCAGCAAGGTAGGCACGAGCGGTAAGATGTGTACTTGGTGCTTATCGATAAAATTGCGAAAAGCTGCCTTATGGAGCAGCAATTCGCTTCTTATAAGAATTACGGTTCCACCGTTAAGTAAAGGTCCGAATATGGATTCCACCGAAGCGTCAAACGTCAGGTTGGCAGACTGAAGCATTCGAGTATTCCGCGCGATGTGGTATTTCGCACCCAACCAGCAGCAGAAGTTAACAACTCCCTGATGCCCTACCATGACTCCTTTGGGGGTGCCTGTCGTTCCTGAAGTGTAGATGACATAAGCCAGATCAGTCGCGAAGCCTTTCTCTAAAAGGTTGGATCCATTACTATTTTCAATTTCATAAGACAACGGATCGTAAGGATTAAGCAGCTCGACACCGATAGAATTAGACAAGGATTGCGTCACAGCGATGCAGGCTCCACTATCTGCCAATATCATACGGGTAAGGGCTTCTGGTGACCGAACGTCAATAGGCAAATACGCTGCACCCGATTTCAATATCGCCAGCAGCCCAATGATCATCTCCAACGTACGATCTGCTGTAATGGCCACAATGCTGCCCCGTCCTGCCCCCCTACTTTGAAGCTTAATTGCCAATTGTGTCGATTTCCGATCCAGCTCCGCATAGCTGATGCTCTCTTTGTTGCATACAACCGCAATCTGTTCAGGATAAGCAGCCGCCTGCATCCCAAAACGACAGTGAATCGTTTGATCCTCCGGATAATCAGTTTGGGTTTGATTAAAAGCATAGAGCAGTTGTAAACGCTCTTCGGGCACAACCATATCTATATCCTTAATTGGTGTCTCTTCATCACGAAGCAGGGCTTCATAAACCTTCATCAAATGCCCCTTAAAACGATCGGCTGATATTTCGTTATGCAAATACGAGTTCTGCTGCCTATCGATGTCCATGATGATCTCAAGCTCACTCTTCCAGGAAACCTCCAATTCTGAAGCCGAGATAGCTTCGGTGTTCCGTGCGAAAGTAATAGATACACCACTTGCTGCTTCATTGGGAGCTAGAGCTTCACGCAGCTTCTCTTTCCACTCCTTGAACGTATCCTCTACACAAACCGGTATGTCTATACTTGTGATAGTCTCTCCTGCAAACCCTGTGTTTTTACAGGTCCATACAGGCATGTCATGTGTTGTGTGGATGAACAGCTGAAGCTGATCGGGATCATGATATTTCATCAGCACAATACCCCAAGCCATATGTAAATAAGAGAACATCATCGCAATCCCCCTCCTTGTTGATAAACAGAGGTAAGCTTTCCCTTAAATTGAATCACTGTATCCGCTAATACTTGGTCTCCCTCGGTATGCTTAACAAGCCGCTCTTCCAGTCGACCCCAGACCTTGTCTACGGGAAGCAGCAAACCTTTTAAGGCGAGATTGACTGTGGCCCGCCAGCCATCCATATAACTTGACACTGCCTGACGGACAGCAACCATCTCATCGTTAGGGCCGGGTGGAAGTGGGGTCATATCAAATATGCGGATCAAACCACTTAACCGATGCTGCATATGTCGGGTTCCTTTGAGAATTTCGCACTTGCGGATCGGTGGCAAATCCGAAGCGATCAGTTGGTTGGCGAAGGAACCGAGGTGAAAAGTATCCGTCTGCAGCATCCGGCCCATATACATCAGTGCCTGCTCCTCCGAAATCTCGCTGCACCTCGGCTCAAGAGCTTGATAAGGCAGTTTCATCGCTTCATGCGCCTGTCGCAAAGCTTTGCCAGCCATCGCACCCTGGAAGGCGGGATGATCATCGTAAATTCGGTACTCACCATTGGGCAGCAGCTGCTGCACCCATATGTAATGTCCGGCATGCTCTTGACCGTAAAAAACCTTGGCATGAGGCAAATAAAATAAATCACAGGGAAGCAGCACCTGAAGGCCGCTCCGCAGCGCGTCGTCGATCCAGCCGCTATTGTACTGCCGTCGAATCCCATACAGCTCAAACAGCTGCCGCTCCGTCGCCAATACACGCGTCAAGTCAAAGTCCACATCCACTTCCGACCATTCAGGTATAAAAGCCCATCGGTCAATCATCGCTGCATAAGCATGCACCTGCGGATATAAAGCCAGCAGTTTGTCGATAAAGCAATCCACCCATTGCTGCTTCATGGCTCCAAAGAATCCACGTCTAATTTGGCGCAGATCCGATCAACCATATTCCGCACAGTGGCAAAATTTTCGAATAATAGCTCTTCATCATCAAAAACAAGCTCAAATCTTGTTTCAAATTCGATGACAAGGTTCATGGAATTAAATGAATCCATCCCGAGACTGGCCAGATCCTGATCCAAAGTCAGGGCTTCATCCGTTTGCAATACCTCCTGCACCTTGCTGCAGACGAAATCCATAACCGAGTCCTTGTTTACAATCGTTTGGCTCATTCTATGATCCCTCTCTTTTCCTATATCAATTATATGCTCAATATTATTTTACATTTATATCCAGTTAGTATGATCAAGCTCAATACCACCAAACAGTTTACCCATGCTGAGATCTGTTCGATACCGATTTAATGTCCATCTTTGCATCGTATTGCGATTCATTCCCTCCCACTTGCGCAGAAACGTTGTATACAAAAGCAGATGGCGCAGCAGCATCCAATCCGGTACGCTTTGCACCAGTGCCTTGTTTACGGTTTGATGGTGAGAATAGCCCTCTAATACATGATGCATAAACAGTTTCGCAAACGACGCTTTATCTGCTGCAGAGCGATCACCATCGATAGCGTAATACATGGCGACAGCGATATCACTGGCATAATGATGATAGGCCATCCCATCAAAATCAAAAACGATCATCCTACCTTCATGAACATGAAAGTTGCGATGATGCAGATCATTATGGATCAATCCAAACTGGTCCGGGTGCTCAGGCAGCTGCTTAAGCCTTAGCAGGCAGGGGTTCAAGGCTTTGCCAAGCAACGGATCAGCAGCAACCTTCAACAACGCAGCATGATATAATTCATCCTCATCCCATCGATGCCGTTTCCACTCCGGTCTGAACGGTTTATACTGTGAGGTAACCTGATGCAGCTTGCCGAGCAGTTGCCCCCACTGCTTGAACAGCTCCGGTCCCCATACCTCCGGATTCGCGGGCTGCCCAGCGGCCCATTCCAATGCGTATGCCCAATAACCATCCTTTGAATGACCGCCGATTGACTCTACATAACTGCCGTTTAACGAGACAATCGCCCTTGCCACCGGTACGCCAAGCTCCGCCGCAAAGTGGACAAAATCGATTTCCCCCAGAATGTCGGCTTCTGTCCGGCGCTGCTGGTCTATGATTTTGAGTACATACCGTTTTCCTCGATCAGCCCAGGCATATACGCTGCTCTCAAAGCTTTCCAATGGTATAAATCGGGTATTTGACTCAGCGAACCTGCTGCCGGCATCAAGCAACACTTTCTCGTCGATTTGATTGTTGGTTGTCCCCATATCAGTTCGCGTTCTCCAGATGGTCGAGCAGTTGTTCCAGAAAATCCTTCTCATAGGCTTTAAGCTCTTCAATCCCATGAATCGCTCTGGCGATATTGCGAGGGTCTTGCACAATACGCTGCTTGACACAAAGCTGGTGAACGATCATCGTTTTTCTTAATACCTGCTCCGCCATCGCGATAAACCTGTCATCGGTCATATAACAGTTGGCAAATAAATATTTCATTCGCTCTATCATCAGTTTTTTATGATTCACCAATGTTTGTAAAGCTTTCATGTGGATGATTGGTTTGTCGCTATCGCGTTCCAACTCCAAAAATTGAATCAGTAAGTCATAGGCTCTTAAGCCGAACCAGAAATCGATTCGTTTGGGATTCCTTTCCGTTACCGGCTTGGATAACAGGTGCTCTCCCAACGATCTTATAATTAATTTGATGTCAAATTCGAATATGGGCGTGTTCAGAGCCTGATACGGAAACTGGATAATTTCCAGTGTTTGGCTGGCACGCTGAGTTACCGGACCCGCATGGGCAAGCGCTTCTTGAAAGAGCTCAAAGCTGAGCGTCCGGTTGGTGGTAAATACAGGTGGATCGCCAAAAAATCCGGCAATTCGGAACAGCCTTTGCTCCCAATCATACCCATGTACCAATACATGATGGACAAGATGGTATTTAAGATAAGCGTGCATGCCAGGAATATAAAATTCATCCAGCGCGATCGCCAAATACTGCTGCTTGTTCAGACAATCCATGAACAATTCGATACTGTCAGTGAACCATGACCGCAACTGATCGGTGTGTAATTTGGAGACATAAGTGTAAGGCAGGCTGTGAAAATGAGAGGAAGTAGCCAGGTGAATGAAATTGCCCTTATCAAAATGCGGAACGCCGAATATATGAATATAGTTGGTAACTATCCACGGCAGCGATTTGTCCTTGCGTGTAAGAATGATGGCTTGAGAAAATGCGTGAAACGAATGCACATCGATAATAGGAACCTCCAGTGGGAGGTTAACCACACGGTTATCTGTTATCATCGCGATCTCCTTTCATTGGACAGCTCTGTCCATAAAGTCCTCCAGCCATTTCTCATGCGTCTGAAGCAGCGACATATATCGTTCCTGGAGCGGCTGCAGCTTATGCGGCTGTATGGACAATCCGATTTTGTACAGCTGGTATAAACTTTTTTTCCATTCATTGCGGTTGTTATGAAGCTGCAACAGCATCCCTTCCGAATCTCCGACTCGGTCCCTATGCTTCCCGATAAATTGTTCGAAGTAATCCAATTGATGCATGATGCCACCGATTCGCAGGCAGTAATACATGTTTTTGCAGGTGTCCGTAAACTCCGCAGGCTTCATGTCAATTAACCGCGACCAATCAGCCACATAGGCTCTATAGGCCTCTAGCCCTTGATAACATCCTTCAGGCAAATGATGTCTTCGATTAAAGCGTTTGATGCTCGCGATTGCCCTGTGATACCGTTCATCGGCATTCAAAGCGGGTTTTTGAAAAGGATTGACCTCAAACCAGGTGTATCCCCATACTCCAGCAAGCAGCTGTGACAGCGATAACGGACCTGTGTACGATAACGTTTGTCCGGAACCATCCAGAAAGGAGGTATCCGCCACCTGTACGACTTGATTGATTTCGTCGATTCCAAATAAAAGTAAAATATGATTACGCTCTTCACCGTCACGAAAAACAGCATGATAATCCAAATAAGGACTGCGCATAAAAATCAGGATTACCCGATTTTCCTGTAAAATCTCGCGAAAGATGTCCAGCACCGCAGCACCGACCTCAAACGTAAATTGGACACACAGCCCGTAGCAAGCGGCAAACTGTTGGAGGATTGTCTCCTGAGATGCAAGCCACATCGTGCTCAAATTTCCGTTGTATGCGAGATTCATGCCGTCACTTTGAAAATAAATGTCTGCCTCCGCAACCTCCATGTCCAATTCGGGACGTTCTCTGATCAACAGGTGACGCAATCCCGAAAACAAGCAATGATGTCCGGACTGAATTGTAAAATCATTCACAATGCACATTGACATGCTGGCCTAACGACTCCTTTCCACCCTTTACGCTCACTTGCTGACATTACCGATAGGTAGATGTCTGGACTGGAAGGGAAGGACAATATGCTTGCTGATCCGCTCCAGCTCCTGCGTGCTAATCAAGCCGGATAGTATAAAATAATTCACGCCAATCGTATGAAATCGGCTTATGGTGTGCCGTACCTCCTCGTAAGATCCGACAATGGAAAAGCCATTCGAAGTATTCAGCTGTGACAAACCTGGCCATAGTGTGGACGAAGGACTGCCTTCTGCTTGTGCATAATTGGATGGTGCATGTTTGGATTGCGAATAATAATTATGATATTTGGAAATACCGACCGAGTCACTGTTGTTGCGAAACAGACGGTTCATCCTTTTTTCAAACGGGCTGGCACTCTCCAAAAAATGATAGGCAGCCTCCCACGCTTCTTCCGTCGTTTCCCGCGCAATAATGTCGATCATGATTCCACAATGCGGATTTGGATTCAGCTCCAGATTCGTACGAAGCTCAGGTACCAATTCACGAAAGCTTGTAAAATGCTGCTCAATCTCATCCAGCTCATGTCCGAATACCAGATAACCATCAGCAAATTCAGCCGCAATAGCCATCGCTTCCTGCGAGCTGCCAGCCATGAACAGCCTGCCAGTCGGTGCGTCCCGTTTAGGAAATAGCTCCGCATTTTGCACATCGAAGCAGTCTCCATGATAATGAGTAATCCCGCCCTGCTGCAAACGGAGGTAAAGATCGATGAATTCTTTGGTTCGCTTATAACGTGAGGCGTGGTCACCGGCCCGGGTCATCTTTCCAAGCTCGACCTGTGAGCTGCCTGTAACCATATTCAAATCAATGCGTCCAGCTGAAATCAAGCTTAATGTGTTAAAAGCTTTGGCAGTCGTCGTCGGCAAACAATAGCTCGTGTTCTGCGCAACGAGAATACGGATTCGCTCTGTTTCCTGCGTTAACACCGTAGCTATAATCCAGGGGTCCATATAAGAGTTGGCGTTAATCAGCAGTACCGATTGAAACCCGCCTGCCTCCGCAAGCTGTGTCTGCTGTAGAATCGTCTCCAAATTACCTTCCGGCAGCATCCAGCAAAATTCCATATGCGTCACCCGCCGATTCATTTGATTTATTGATATTTGCCGACCAGTTCCTGAATTCGGCGAAGCGTGGATACATTCTCAGTTAACAAATCATCATCATCAATTTCGATGCCATAGACGATTTCCAGCTCGACCACCAATTCAACGACAAGGATCGAGTTCAGATTGTATTCGATCAAATCATCATCAGGTCCAATCGATTCCAGCACTTCACGCTCTTGCTTAAGCACCCGTTCCAATATATCCAAAAGCTCCGTATCGTGAGTTGTCCTTGGCATGGTTATGGTTAACACCTCTCTTATAAATAATGCCGTCCATCGATGATCTTTTTTCCTTGATACAGGTTTTGCTTATCTTTAAAATCCCTCCATGCCGTAATAATAGTAAGTACCTCGCTGCGATTCACAACCTCCTCTACAGAGTCCGCATACTTAATGGGTAATCCGAAGGATTTGCGGAAATTTTCCATGGCCATTGGATCATAAGCTACAATTCGACTATAGCCGCGGTCCAGCAGCAGTCCAATAATATCCCTGGATACCGCACCTCGGACATCATCGCTTTCCGGTTTGAACGACAATCCGAGGATGCCAATCGTATCCTCAGGTTG
Organism: Paenibacillus periandrae; assembly: GCF_022458865.1. Classification (GTDB taxonomy): domain Bacteria; phylum Bacillota; class Bacilli; order Paenibacillales; family NBRC-103111; genus Paenibacillus_S; species Paenibacillus_S periandrae. Next base: position 13,660 of record NZ_JAJNMU010000016.1, read on the forward strand.
AACGGCCGCAGCAATCTGCTCGACAATATGCCTTTTAATATCCTCATTGACCTGCAGCACCGCTTTCAGCATCACGGCCTCATGTCCGTAATGGCCTGCATGTGTATATAAGGATAACGTGTCCTTGGGCAAACAATAACCGCCGAAACCGCAGCCAGGAAATACGTAGTCTGTCATTTTTGCGGGATGTCCCTGCCATCGCTTGTCTTCATGGAGCAGGTGAAACACCTGCGTAATATTTATATGGTCAATCCGGGCTGCGATCATCGACAATTCGTTAGCAAAGCTGATCATGGTAGCCAGCAGTGCATTGGAGGCATATTTGACAAATTCGGCGGTATGCGCGGATACAACATGGATGGGAACTCCAAAATTCGCATAAAGCTCACGTACCCGCTGTGCTCCTATAGGATCAACCTCTCCAATGATAATGCGATCCGGTTGCACAAAATCATTCCATGCCGAGCCCTCACGCAGAAATTCCGGGTTATGGGCCAAGCCTATATTTTCCCCGATCCGATAGCCCTGATTTTCCAAAAGCAATTGGACAACATCCGTTGTCGTGGACGCTGGAACCGTCGATTTGATCACGATAACAGGGTAAGGCTTGGGCTGTGATAGCTGCTCCAATGCATCCAGACATGCACGGACTGCACGCTGCAGATCACCCAAATCGGTTTCACCGCTCAATGAACTGGGCGTTCCAACACATATAAAAATGGTATCGGCTTCAGCTACAGCCTCTGCCATCGTATCGCATACGATAAATCGGTCTCCGCCGTATCGCTCCAGCTGCTCCTGAAGGTGTGGCTCATGAAAAGAAATCCGTTTGCCCTTGTACAGCTCCCGCTTACGCACATCCGCATCATAGGCAAATACTTGCTGACCCGAACGATGAGCCAGCCCCAACCCCGTGGTCAGTCCTACGAACCCCAAGCCCATTACCGCGATCATGAATGAACCTCTTCTCTTTCCTGTGCGAGAAAGGACAAATACCGTCTTACTCCCTGCTCGACATCGATTCCGGGCTGAAAGCCGAGCAGTTGTCTCGCCTTGGATATATCGGGACATCTGCGTGATGGATTGCCGGTTAAATAATCCTTTTCCAACGATGGCCGATAGCGGATTGCACCTGAATAACCCCATAGCTCTAACGCCTGTTTGCGAAAAATACCGGCCAGCTGCAGCACTGTAATCTCCGGTCGATCCATCCCGATATTGAAGCAATCGAATTGTTCATAGGTCAATACCTTAATGTAACCCGCAATCGCATCAGCAATATAACAAAAGGTACGGGTAGGCGTCCCATCTGAATGGATCACCAAATCCTCATGCGACAGCACCGCCTGGGCGAAATCCGCAGGTACTCTTTTATCCCCAACCGCCATACCCGGTCCGAAGTTATTGAACGGTCTGACGATCCGTATTGGCATCTGGTACGTCTGATGATACACATAACACAGCGTTTCACCCATACGCTTCGACTCGTCGTAGCAGGCACGCGGACCGAGTGAACTCACGTTGCCCAGATAGGTTTCCGCTGTTGGAATGCTTTCCTGCACAGGATCACCATACACCTCGCTGCTGGAGAAAAACAACAATCCCTCCAGCGGGCGATGACGGTAAAATTCCAACAGATTGTTCAGTCCCAGTACATTCGCATGAATCGTTTCAATCGGAAACTGGCGATAATAGGTAGGAGATGCGATTGACGCCATATGAATGACATAGTCCGCCCGATGTGCTGCAGGTATCGAGTCCAGCTTATCGACGGCAATATCAAAGCTGTATACCTCGATATCGGCTTCATTACGCGAAAGCTCCTCCAGCCATGCTGGTCTGCCCGAACGGAACGTATCCAGCAGGATAAGTGATCGATATTGGATTCCCTGCTGTTTCAAGTAGACGAAGTAATGCGTTAAATAAAAGCCGATAAATCCGCCGCAGCCAGTGATCACAATCGTTTTCCCTGCAAATCGGCCCGCTTTCTCTGTTTGCCCAAATATATAAGCCAGATCCTCAAGCATAATACCGTTTCCGGTCATCAAAGGCACCGCTCCTTTTCAGTATTCTGATCTCCAGCCATACGACTGGTTTTCCAAGGCACATTACCGGAGGCCCACAAGCTTTCCAAATGCTGTTTATCTCTCATCGTGTCCATGCACTCCCAGAAACCGCTATGCCGATAAGCCATCAATTGCCCATCTTCAGCCAAGCGAGTCAACACGTCGCTCTCCAGCACCTCTTCATCGCTGCTCAAATAATCAAGCACACCCGGCTCAAATACAAAAAAACCGCCATTAATCCAGCTCTCTGTATCCAGCTTTTCCTTAAAGCGCATGACCTGATCTCCCTGCAGATCAACGGTACCAAATCGCGCTCGCGGCCGTACCAGTGTCAAGGTTGCCAGTCTGCCATGCGAACGGTGGAAATCCATCAGACGCGTCATATCCACATCACTCACGCCATCACCGTACGTCACCATAAAGGTCTCCGTGTTCAACTGATCTCTTAACCGATACAAGCGTCCACCCGTCATGCTGTGAAGTCCGGTATCCACAAGATGAACAATCCAATCCCTCTCCGGTTGCTTCTTCACCTCAACAGCAGAGCTGGACATATGGATCGAAAAATCATTTTGCAGATACACATAATTCAAAAAATACTGCTTGATCACCTCAGCCTTGTAGCCAAGTGCGACGATAAATTCCTTGAATCCGTAAGCCGCATACCCCTGCATGATGTGGCATAAAATCGGCAAGCCCCCGATCTCTACCATCGGCTTGGGCTTAAGCACAGTTTCTTCCCCCAATCGGGTACCCAGGCCGCCTGCGAATAATACGATTTTGGTCATTATGGGTCCACCCCGCTTCTTCTATCAGATAATCGCTAATTAACCGCTTGCACTGGTATAACTACGAATGGCCACGTTCCAGAGCTTACGGGAAATGAACAAAAACACAATCGGAGCCGCAATAAACCAAACCATATAGGAGATATCCAGCTTATCCATGGCGTACAAGGGTGAAAAGTTGGTGATGATAAACACCGGAAACAGGAACATGCCCGCCTGCTGGATCGAACGTCCATAGATGTTCATCGGTACATGATTCATATCCCAAATGGCCGTCGACATCTGATTAACCGCATTGGTGTTGACCGTCCAGAAAGATATCAGCGAGGGAATCAGGAAAATCGCGTATTTGAGCACCACACCCACGAATATAAAAGCGATAAACCCGAACACCTTAACAGGCGTTACCGGAATCCCCATTCGGCTCCAGCCGATCACGATCATCGCTATGCCGGCCACTACATTTGTAAACGAGTACCCAAAATCGATTCTGCGCAGCGTAGCAATGAATTGCAGCGAGACCGGCTTGGTGATCAGCATATCCAGCGTACCGTCGCGAATATGGTTGCTCAGCATCATAAAATTGGAATAAAAGAATAAGCAGTAAAACCCGGTCATCATCGTAAATGAGCCTACATACATCAGCAGTGCATCCGGGGTGTACCCATTAATGACGACGCCTACCCGGAACGCAACCAGCACATAAATCAGCTTGATACACAGGTAAGCAATCTCGATCGTATTGGCGAAAAGGAAATTGATCCGATATTCCATCTGTGCAATAAAGCAATTTTTTACGAAAATCAGGTAGATGTACCCGTATTTTTTCAACGTTTTCATGAGTCAGGTCTACCCTCCTACGGCAACATACTTTTTCATTCCAGTGTTCCACAGAATACTCGATAACAGTGCAAATACGGCAATCCACATGATCTGCATAACCAATCCTTGACCGATCTGCTCCATGGAAAGCTTGCCGCTAAGCAGTTGAATCGGAAAATACACCACATAATTGAATGGCAGCATCAGCAATATTTTTTGCATGCCCGGACTGTACACATCAAGCGGAAATAATCCCCCGCTCGCAATCGTAGCCAGCAGTCCGAAGGTTTTGAACGCTCCGTTGGATTCGATAAACCAGAACGCTATCGCACTCAGACTGTAATAAATGAAAAAATTCAGCAGCAGCGAAAAGGGCACCACGCAGAAGAACAGCAGTACCTGCTGACTGTGGACCGGGAACCCGAGCCACAGATTCAATACCCATACCACCACCATAGAAATCGACAAGATGGCCAGCATCTCAATCGATTTCTCGCCCAGAAAGCAGCAGATCCGATAAGCAAAGTAACCAATGGGCTTAATCAAATATTTGTTCAATCCACCATCCTTGATATCCCGGGCAATTTCGAACTGAAAGCCAGTCCCGATCAGCTTGGTCATCAGTATCGCTAGAATAGAGTAAGCAATCAACTGATTGTAGGAATAACCGAACACCATCGATTGATTAGAGCTTGCGAACACGGCTTTCCAAAAGAAAAATTGAATAATAATCGGGAATATGCAGCTGAACAGGCTCAGGAAAAAGTTCGTGCGGTATTCCAGAACCTTTTGCACACCAAGCGAAAAGCTCTTAAGATATTTGCTCGGCATGAGCATGCAGTTCACCGCCTCTTTGATACAGCATCGCAATACCGTCTTCAATGGGAATGTCCTCAATAGTAAAATCGACAACAGGCAGATGATCTAGCACCCAGCGTGACAATCGCTTAATATCGTGCTTTTCGAATTCGATTGTGACGAGCAGGTCCTTGACCTCCTTCACATTGCCGACCTGCTGTAGCGTCTGAGCATCAACGGGATGGGACAGCACCAGCTTCATGATTTTTTTGTGCCCGAGAATGTTGTTCACTTCGTTCAGGCTGCCATCAAAAATCACTTTACCATGGTTAATAATAATCGTTCGTTTGCACAAATCCTCAATATCATTCATGTAATGGCTGGTCAGCAAAATGGTTGTTTTCCGGTCCTGATTGTAATATTTGAAAAACTCCCTAATCTTGCGCTGTGACAAAATATCGAGACCTATCGTCGGTTCATCAAGAAACAGCACCTTTGGTTTGTGAATCAGAGCGGCTATCAATTCCATCTTCATGCGTTCACCGAGCGATAATCTGCGTACCTGCACCTTTAACAAATGCTGAACATCGAGCAGCTCCGAAAGCTCACCCAAGGTATCGTTGTATTGCTTATCATCCACTTCATAAATGCATTTGTTCAAATAAAGGGATTCGTTGGCTGGCAAATCCCACCAAAGCTGGTTTTTCTGACCCATAACAATCGAAAACTGCCGTTTAAAATCGTTTTTGCGCTCCCAAGGCGTATATCCAAGTACAGTTGCACTGCCGCCGCTTGGATATAAAATACCAGAAAGCATTTTTAGTGTAGTTGTCTTGCCTGCTCCATTAGGTCCAAGAAACCCGACAACCTCGCCTTCCTCGATTCCAAACGAAATATTGGATACGGCATCCTTGATCAGCTTTTCTCTCCGAAACAGGTTGCTGAACGAGCTTTTCAAGCCCAATTCCTTATTGTAATAGCTGAATGATTTGGACAGCCCGTTCACTTCAATAATCATCATCAGGTCTCCTTTAGCTTGGTGAGTACTCCCCATTGGAAGTGATATTTTAATTAATATCATTAATTATTATCAACATAAATTAAATGTGCTTTAACGAGGAGACTCCGTGTAAATACAGTACATTGCACTTGGAGCAGGCTGGTGTCAGCCCTCCGCTATTGATCGTTTCACGTATTTTGTCGTAGGCCTCCGAATTCCATATTTCCGTCAAGCTTTGTTCATGCAAATTGCCTACGGAAAACTCGGAGAAAAACTTGCAGGCGGAGATGCTGCCGTTTGGTGTTACATCAATTCTTGTAGCCAGCGCCAGACAGTCTGTTGCACAGCGGCTTGTCATCTCGTCCCCTGTGACGAAGGCTTTGATTTCATCGAATTCCAGTCCTGGCTGATAACGCAGCCGGGTTTCCCATACACGTTCATTCATTTTGTTCAGCTGCTCCATCAAGGGGTCCAGATGCTTGGTGTCGATTTTATACTTGAAGGCGTGCCAGCTGTTGCGTTGATGCTCATCCAGAGGGCGAAGCCAGTCAAAGTGATCGCTGAAATAATCGTCCATTTTCACTGAGGTTTCATTCGAGATATACCATGGGAAAGTTAGCAGCACGAGGTCAATCCCTTTGGCTTCAAAGCTTTCCATCAGATCATACAAATAATAAATATTAGCATTATTAATAACACTGTGCACGGAAATTCGTCCTTTGAATAACCCCTTTTCGCGCATCTTCAACAGCAAATCTATCGTTTCCATCGTTTTCTTGAACAAGCCCTTGCCACGGATCAAATCATGGTCAGCTTCAAAGCCCTCCAATGCTATGAGCAGCTCCAAATTCTCGGATATCTCATTAATCGAATCGATAAATTTCTCGGTCAGCAGTCCGTTGGTACAAATCGTTGTTTCTCGTGAATCTTCTTTAAGCAGATCTAGGATTTCGGCAAAGCGATGATGGAACATGGGTTCACCGCCCCACAAATACAGTCTCGATTGTAACGCCTTGGTATCATCGAGCAGCTGCTTGATGATTTTGATATCGATGTCCAGGTTCTGCTCTGCGGTATCCATATGGTGATGATAGCCTGATTCGTTCCATTGATAGCAATGCTTGCAGCGTAAATTGCAACGATTGGTCAGCTTGATCGCCACAAACTCGGGCAGCACTGTTTTGTATTTGGGATTATGAGCCTTCTCACGGATTGGAACTGCGATATTACGGATCGTGCGTTTGAGAATTTCAAAAGATTTTTGATCCATCTTCGTTCTCGTTTTTGGCTGCATCGTCCATCCCTCCAAATATTGAATTAATGGCTCGGTTTTTCGTTGTAATACAGACAGCAGCCGGGGCATATGGAAAAAAGCTGCTTTTTCAAATATTCGCGGTACTCCTTATATTTCGGACCATTCCAAATGTCCAATAAACCTTGTTCATTAACGTTGCCGAGCGTCAGATCATAAAAATTATGGCAGGAGGTTACGCCACCTCTTGCATTGATTTCCGTGCTGATCCAGGGAAACACGCAGCGTTTTTTCATATTGGTAACCTGCTCCCATTTGGCATTAAAATAATGGCGAATATTGTCTTCGCTTATAACCTTGGGGTAAGCATTGAAATAACGGCCGCTATCCTTGCAAAACTTCTCGATCAGCTTGAGCTGTCTGGCCAAATCCTTGGCATCAATACTGCTGAAGTGCGCAGGACTGCTGATAAAGCCTCGAGCAATAGGCGCTGAAGGGACATCGAACTGCTCTTTAAGCACCGTGGCATAATGCTCATAGCGCTCCTGCGTAACGTACTGCTGAAGCTCTACACTGATACAGTCAATCATGGACATATCAAGGCTTTCGAAATAAAAACGTTCCAAATGCTGATGATTAATCGGTGTTACCGCGGTGCTGATCCCGATTTTTGGATAGATCGAGCCTTTGCTTTCACGCACCTCGTACAGCTTACGGATACCCTTCATTGCTTTCTGGAAAACGCCCTCTCCCCGCTGTGCATCATTAATTTCCTCAGGACCATCCAGTGAGACCCATATCCGTTCAGGTGCATGCTCAACCAGCATTTCCGCGTGACGCTCCAGCAGGGTACCATTCGTCGGAAAATGAACGCTGCTGTGATGATACTTAATCGATTCCAAGACTTCGTCGATCCAGGGGTAAATTAATGGCTCGCCACCGTACAGCTCATAATAGGGCCTTGCCGGACTGCAATCCTCAATAATTTTTTTGACTACTGCCAGATCCAGCTTCTTCAACTCCGGTTTTTCTTTATAAGCGCCATTATCTCCCCACTCAAAGCACATTTTGCATCTCAGGTTGCAGGATTCGAGCAGCTGGAGGAATACCCATTTGGGAATACCGCGATCCAGACCCGGCTGCTGCTGTATCGTTTCGGTTTTAATCAGCATGAACGATCCTCCCTTGTTCTTGTAAGTGGTGAGCTTGAATAAGCACCTCCGTATAGCTTGGTGTAATCGATCTTTGCTGAATTAGATTATAGTGAAGCTCATGCAAAATCTCCTCGGAGAAGCCGCTTTGCTTCCAATCCTCGTACGAGATACCGAAGCCTTTAAGCGCCCATAGCTCGGCATTACGCTTTTCATGGGAACCAAACGGTTCCAGCATGATAACGGGAGTTGCCGAAGCTAGAGAGTCCATCAGAGTCCCTGCCCCGGGCTTACTAATGATTGCTTTCGCTTGACGGATAACGTCGTAGAGACCATGATGTGATTCCAGATTTGCATACTTGGGTTGTTCCATCGGCTTAATTTCAGCAAATAACGGCAGATCGTGCTCTCCTTTGGGGCCTTTCCGCCAAGCTGTCCACGAAGGGGCATTCATGAAATAACGGTCACCCGACCTCGGATCCAGCGTCTCCTCCCGCTCATAAGCAACAATATCGAGCTTGAAGCCAAGCTCCTGAAGCTCGGGAATCTTACCCTGATACGTTCCCATTCCCCAGCCGCCTCCATGAATCACATACCGATGATGACGGTCACTTAATGGGATGACAGCGTCTTCTCCCACAGGAATGAAGCAGGCGATGATGCCGCTCGATGCCTGGTAGAGCCATACGTCGTTGTAGGGCTCATTATACAGCGGGTTAAACTTCCTCAAGCCTTTCCACGATGGAGATAAATCGGAATCCACATAGAGCAAATCGACCTGCAATACGTGCTCACTATTGTCCTTACTTCCCTCCTTCAGCTTGGCCCGGTACAGGTCCAGTATGTAGACCCAATGTCCGGATAATGCTATAAAATCACGCCTCCCCTCCTTAGTCCATGCTTCCAGCAGTTGATCAACCTGCTCAAAATCGATACTGTCACGAATATCCTTCGGAATCTTCGTTGCCACCAACGCTAATGCGAAGTTATCATGGTAGGCCTTTTTGCTGTCCAGTATTTTATCCTGCTTATCCTGCTGTACAAAGCTTTCAAAAACCAATACCTCCGTTGCGATCTGCTTCTGCCTTAATTGATAGCTGACGATTAATCCCGGGTTATAAAAGCCGAGACCAAAACCGGAGCAAAGAATGGTTACGAGCGTTTGCTTCAAAACCTCATCCCCTAACTGGATACTGTGATGGCGAGCGTTGACAGCAGTGAACGCAGCCTACTGACTAATTGCTCCCCTTCCGTCAAATCACTAGCTACAATCGATACATACATGCGCGCCTTATAACGTCCAGCTGGTTGTTGATTCACCTTAAACGTATTCGCACTTAACGGAATGATTCCATGACGGCGTCCGTCCTTGTACAACAGCCCCTCGTACTCCATTGCATGCAGCACATCCCCAAAAGAAATCGGGTTCGAGCCCACCATCGATACATAGGTCAAATAACCTTCAAGCGAATGCGCACTCAGATAGTTGTCAAGCTGATGCTTGATAAGACTCATCGATTTTCTCGCATTGATTTCAACTAGCGGAACTATGCTGCCATCCTGAAGAATCATCGAATCGACGCAGACATGCCCGAAATAACCGCTCTTGTACAGTTGGACGGCAACGTCCTGCATCAGCTCCCAATAACCGTCCCGCTCCAGCTGCCGCATCAATGGAGGCGCTGTTGTTACCGAGCCTTGATAGGCAAAATCGGCATTCAGCACCTGCTGCACCGAAATCAAATGAAATCCACCATTCGGCAGGATTTCAAATTGGCACGAGAAGTCCAATTCCTTATTCAGCAGCGGCTCCACAATAAACAGAGTTTCCTTATCGGTTTTTTCCTGCTTGGAAATGTAGGCACTCACCCGGCTCAGCATGCTTTCCGTAGAAATCAGCAGATTCCCTTTACCGGATACACCAAAGGTATCCTTAATCAAGAACGCACCTGCATCCAGCAGTTTTTTGCCAATACGATCCAGCTCAACATGGCTCCTTACAAATTGACTTACGTTCCGAATACCGAGCTTATCTTTCAGCTCTGTTGAATAAGCTTTGGAATTCACATGCTTCACAATTTCAAGCGAGGGTGCATGAACCGTCCAGCCCTGCTGTTCAGCCAGTACATCCATGCCATTCAAAATCGCAAAGGGCTCCAATTCAGCATGCTTCGGCAGTTGTTGATTGAACAGAGGATTTGGCAATGTCGCCGTCAAGCGTTCGAATATATTCATTTCTCTGGATGCTGCAAGATCGGAATTGTCCAGATCCACTTTATTGCAGACAAAATGGAAGCCGATATCTTGCAAATAATGACGGTGCGCTGCATCCATCGCATAGCGGGTCAACAGCACATCCTGATCCCGGCAAAATACAAACAAGAGCTCATCCATAGCATTCACCAGGTTACGTGTCTGTAGATCAGGGATGGACGGCAGTCTGGTTAATCTTTCATCTCGCCAGCAGGTCTCGGCATCGAAGGTTCCACAATGAATACGGGGTAAGCGTTCTGCTCCTGTCATGCGCTTTGGGATTCAATAAAATAGCAGAACGTGTCAATCGAATTCAAATGGACCATGTCAAATTCATCAAAATCAATTTCGATATTGAATTCATCCTCTACCCGCAGTATGAAATTAATCAGCTGCAGTGAATCCAATCCTCCATCATTTAGCACATCCGAGCTTCCCTGCAAATTTTGAAGCAGCTCCGGTTCATTTTTGATTTCGCTGATAATCCCGATAATTTTTTCCTGAAGCATGAACTTCACTCCTTATTTGTTTGATTTATGAATCATGGCCGAATCGCTGGTTTTGACAATAACGGCCAGAATGTCTGTTTGGGCATACTTCCGGTTATAGTTCGTCATATGCAGCTGTCTGGCATCCGTAACAGATATCAGCTTAAGCTGGGAGGGCAAAGCTTTAATAATATGCTTGATCAAAGCGGCTTTGGTGAACCGCCATATGACTCCATCAATCGATGAATTCACCATATAACCTTCAGTCATCGACTTGCCGGATTCGGCTTCTTCCAAAATAACCGGATCAACGACCCAGATCTCACCATGATCCCGCAGCAGTCGGGCACACTCGGCAAAAGCCTTTTTATGATGGCGAATATGGTGAAAGCAGCGGGCAAATATAATCACATCAAAGCTTTTATCGTCCATGGGAACCTCATAAATCCCACTAAGCAGGTAAGAATCATACCTCCCCTTACGAACTCCATATTCCAGATAATGAGGGTTAATGTCCAAATTTACGATTTGCTTTGATTGCTGCTTGCCTACATGCTTGTTAAGCAGTCCGGTCCCGCAGCCAACCTGCAGCACCCTTCCTTTAAGCGGTGGCAAGAAACCATACACAGAGGTAGGTTTGGGAAAGTTCAACACAAACATCGACCATTCGTACAATCGTGGATGCTTTTCGATTAATCGTACAAGCTTGCTGACATAGAACGGATTTTTAAGCTTGTTTTTCGTAAAATCACGTTTATTCCACACATAATAGATGGGGTACAATACAATGAAATAGATCCAATATACGGCTTCCAACAGCCTGATGAATATCGGATGATCGGGTGTATGTATATGATGCTTAATACTATGATCGATCCCCCTATGATTCAAATCACTCTGCACGTTCACACCCCCATAAAATTGATATTAATGGTAAATGATGGTTATTGAATGATTGCTCAAGCTTAACAGAAGCGGCAGATAACCATCAATTGGACTTTTTTGTAAAAAAGCTTTTCATGCATTAGTACATTTTTGAAAAACTTGGACTTTTCTTGATATGTCTATAGTCAAGGCGGCCAATAGCCTATCCTTCAGAGGAATTCCATTCGTTAACCATCAGTTGGGAAATAGAAAAAAGACCTAATCTTCGCTTGAACGAAAATTAGATCTATGAATAACATTTGCTTATGATGGAACCTGTTTGTATTTAAAAAAATTCTGTTACGATGACTTGACCCATGAGATTCTTATTCCGCCTTTTGGGCAGGACTTGATAACGCCGCACATTCCCGAAAGGCAAAATGTTGGCAGCCCACGCATTTGTTGTAATCGAGCCTTTTCAGAGCATAATTGATGGCTTCCCCTGTATGCTCGAAGAAATGGTCATGCCCAATTTCCACATCAAGGCCTGTCTTTTTCATGAAAGCTCTTGGTTGATGTTGAATACCAGAAATGAGCACGATCCCGCCTGCATGGGTAACATGCTTCACAATATGGGCCAGGTTCGCCGCTCCTGTCGAGTCCATGAAGGGTACCCTTGCCATACGAAGCAGCAGCATTCGGTGATGTTCTTGGAGGGAATCCATAATTGAATGCTCAAACGTGCTCGCTACACCAAAAAATAAAGGACCGTCAATCGAATATATACTCAGCTGTGGGCAATCATGGCCTTCGCTCACCATATAGGATTTTACTTTTTCATGCTTCAGAGACGGATCTGGAAGCACCTTGGCTACTCCCAGCGTATCGCTCATCCGTTTGACAAACAGAAGCACTGCCATAATCAATCCAATTACAACTGCCATTGTTAAATCTGTAAATACCGTAAGCAGGAACGTGATGACGAGCACAACAGAGTCACTGGTTCTGGTTTTGAGTATTTCTGCAAAATGCTTACGTTCACTCATATTCCAGGCCACAACCATCAGGATCGGTGCCATGCTGGCTAGAGGAATGGCCGAGGCCAACGGAGCAAATAAGATCAGGATCAATAATACAACAATACCATGTACAACACCGGACATAGGCGATGCGGCACCATTTTTAATATTCGTTGCTGTTCGCGCAATCGCGCCTGTTGCCGGTATCCCCCCAAATAAAGGAGTCACCATATTCGCGATTCCTTGACCGATCAGCTCCTTGTTGCTGTTGTGTCGGCTGCCTGTCATTCCATCTGCGACAACAGCCGACAACAAGGATTCAATCCCGCCAAGCATCGCAATGACAAAAGCGGACGGGAGCAGCCCGATGATTTTATCGAAGGATAGCTGAGGTAGCTGGAGGCTGGGCAGGGTGCTTGGAATGTCCCCATAGGTTGATCCGATTGTAGCCACTTCACCTCTGAATAATAAGGCCGCTACGATTGCCGAAACAATTAACCCTACTAATGAACCCGGAATTTTAGCACTCAGTTTGGGCATAACAAGAATAACCCCTAAGCTGATAAGGGCTGTTAGCATAGTCCACACATTCGCCGTAGATATATGCAGCACCAATTCCTTCATGTTCGAAACAAAACCCTCATGGCGCTCCAAGTTTGTCAGCCCCAGAAAATTACCAATCTGACCCGTAAAGATAATAACGGCGATACCCGAAGTAAATCCGATCGTGACAGGTCGCGGAATGTACTTGATCAACACCCCAAGCCTCAATATCCCCATCAAGACCAGAAGGATGCCTCCCATCATACCGGCTATCAGTAAATCTTCGTACCCATACTGCATCACAATAGCAAATAAAATCGGAATAAACGCGCCTGTCGGACCACCAATCTGGAATTTGGAGCCACCAAGCAGTGAGATAAGAATACCGGCCACAATTGTCGTGTAAATGCCAAACTGCGGCTTTACCCCGGAGGCAATAGCAAAAGCCATCCCAAGAGGGATGGCAACAACGGCGACTATTAATCCTGATATGAGGTCTCGACGCAGCATTTGATAATTATAGCCTTCAAATCTCCCATACCCCTTCATAACAACCCTTCTTCTCATATATTTGATTATTTGAATATATAGCAATAATAAGACTAATAAACAAAAAAATCAATACCTCATTCTGAAGAACCTTACACCGGTGTAAAGAGCCTATTGTTCTGAGGCTCGCATGCTTTCCAGAAGCGAAATGGTGCCCACCAGATGGTTATCAAATATTTGTTTGGTAACCTGCAGCAAGTCCTTCACCAAGGGATCACGTAGGCTGTATACCACCGTTGTCCCCTCTTTGCTGCCATAGACAACATTTTTATTTCTTAATACTGAAAGCTGCTGCGAAACTGCTGAGCCTTCACTGCCGATAATAGCTTGTATCTCATTGACATTCTTATCTCCCTCGCAAAGAACTTCAAGGATGCGAATTCTCATCGGATGGGCCAACGCTTTGTAAAAATCAGCTTTAAATTGCTGGAGCTCAAGGTTCATAGTGATTTCTCCTCATAGATTCAAATATATAAATATTATCATATCATAAAACGATTCCTGTACAACTTTCATCCACACTAATCGACATTTTTTTAAGCAGGAACAATAGCTTGCTTTTTTTATGCAAACTCCTTATATTCAAATAACAAGATATTTAGTATTAACTAGATCACATATCGAGCAGGTATACTTAAATACAAATGAGGAATTAATCATATGACCACTAGACAGCTTGTTATTGATCAAGGCCTTGATTTTTTACAAAGGGTTGGCTCCGAACAGGTATGCAAGGTATGTATTATGAATGGGGGTTCATGCTGCAGCGGATGTGTTCATCTGGCTGATGGAAGGGGCTGTACCCTTAGAAATACAAGCTGCACGGCATGGCTATGCGGATTTCTTGGATTTTTTCTATATGAAACGGGGCTTTATCAGGAATGGACTGAATTCTGGAGACAGGTCCCTGGTCGTAATTATCGTATGGATAACACACCCGATATTTTCCCTATATCCAAAGCCTTGCCCAAACGAAACCTTCAATTTCTGAGTCACGAGCTTGCGGAGGATTTAAATGCCTTGTCCCTGCTGCATCCGCAAAAACGTTATATTCTTGACTTGAGGGAACAAATCGATAGTTGCCTGGACGAGTTATTTTATTGGAAAAGTCCTGAGAAACAGACCACTATTAAAAATAAATTGCGATTGTTATCAAAGGATTTTTCCCGGTTTAATCAAGCTTTGGCCAGCTACCGCAAAGATACTGAGTCCAGTGTGAATTCATGAGAAAAAAGCCCGCTGCATCCGTTTATCACAGTGGGCCTCATTGTATGAACATGCTTAAGCTATACCATTTTCCGTTTTCTCTTAGCAAATAGCCATACTGCAAGCAGCACGATTACCGCCCCAATGGCTGCAGGAAAGTAGGGAAACCCTGGCGAGCCGGCCGTCTGGGCTGCATCCGAATCGCCGGTATGCCTAGCATGGTTGTGTGTTGATGACTGACTGTCATTTCCCTTTGCCGTCTGATTGGCAGACTGCTGCTTGAACGTGACCAGCTGCAGCTGATCCGTAGTGCCATTCTCTTTGGTCAACCAGGAGGAAATGATGTTTTTGCCTTTCCATACGGTCGGATCAACCGAAGCCAAATGATAATGAATATCAATCAATGGATATTACTGACCACATTATTGATAATAACGCTGTATATAAGCGGTTATTGGCTATCATAAAATTTTCTGATTCATTATCAAACAATTCTTATAGAACGAATTCGGACACAAAATGAAAAACGCTCTTTCTCTAAAGAGCGCTCTGTTTCACATGAAAGTATCGTTCCACGTCCTTGCAAAAAGCGATTTCCGCAGGTGTCAGCTTGGCCTGCTTGCGCACTACAAAACCGTTCGTCCTTTTCAGATTCAACGAAGCTACCTTCCTGACCTCAAGCTCACCGATTTTCTTATCATCTGCGACCGTTGTATAGGGAAGAAAAGCTAAGCCCAGCTGAGATTTTACAGCTCTCTTGATCATTTCAAAATTACTCATTTGTAAAAACCGCACCTTAACCTGATGCTTCTCCAACTGCTCGGCAATGTACTGCTGCAAATATGGGCTTTGTGGCAGCAGTATCGTTTGATTTTGCAAATCTCTGCAGTAAATTACCTTTCTAAGGGCCCACGGATGACCTGCTGGTAAAATGAGTAAAAAATCATCTTCAAAAAGCACCGAAATGTCGTATTGATTATGTATATATTCATCCTTTGCATAAATCGGCATGAACGCAAGGTTCGTCCTGCCCTCACGAAGACAACGCACCAAATCCTCATAGCAATGTGTATAGACTTCAAGTAATTGCTTCGGAAAAGCAACATGAAAATGCATCAAAATATCTGTAAAAAAATATCCGGCAATATAATTGCTCACATAAACCGACAGGATCGATTCCTGTTGGGAAACATTTTTGATCTTGATCGACGCTTCATCAACCAGCTCGGTCATGAGCTTCGCATAATTCAGCAAAATCTCACCCTGCTTCGTTAACTGCACGGTTTTGCCTGAACGGTGGAACAGTGTCGTTTTGAACATTTCTTCCAGCTGTTGGATATGATTACTGATCGTGGGCTGGGAGCAATAAAGACGTCTCGCAGTTTCCGTAAACGAACTGCAATCGGCAAGAACAATGAAAGTTTCAATCTTTTCTAATATTTTCAGATTCATACACCTCAATGTGGTAGAAAAACTGCAAAGCTACTTCTTATTGATAAAGATTATCATTATCAGATTATGGAGTCAATACATATACCGTTCATTATCCGATATACCCCGAAAAAGAAAAGTTTATTCGAAGCTTATACAGAATAAGGAGGTGCTTACTTGATGGATAATGCCAAACAAAAGCTGCATAGCCGTCTGGAACAATGGAAAACAGCTGCCAGTCAACTCATATCCGGTTCCGAGGACAAACAAGAAGCCACTATTCTCGATCTCGATCCCGTTCTTCTTGATAAGTGTCATGATCTTGCAGAACAACAGCAAACAACGGTAAGTGCCGTGATTAATGATATTTTGCAGCAGCATTGGGTGCAAGCCCAAACCATGCCACAGCAAATCATTACCATTCAACAGCTGGAGCGCAATCCCTTGCTCTATCTGGACCAATTAACAAGCAGGGAATTTAACCGCTACGGAGGTGAACCGTATGCCGAGGATTGAGGAAATAAATTACCATCAGGCTGTTTTTTTGGATCAGACCGCATTGACAGCCCTCATGGATGAACAACAAACCGACTACAATCGGGCAAGAGCGCTTTTTCTTGACCTTGATGATTTGGAGCGTCCGCTCATTACAACGAATTATGTGATATTTGATACGCATCAGTGGCTGCGAAATCGCTGCAGCTTTGATCATGCGCAATTTTTTATCGATATTATCGATCAGTCTGTTGCCAAAGGTGTCCTTAAGGTGATATCCGGTAGCCCTGAGCTTGAGCAAGAATCCAAGCAGCTCATTGGAAGCTGTCCCGAGCTTCGCCTGTCATTAAGTGAGGCGTTAACGGCTGTCGTTATGCTCTCTTATCAGGTCAAACGGATTTTCACCTTTAATCCGAACCATTCTTTTCTCCCGAAGCTGGATGGCGAAATCAAAGTGATGCCGAGCGGAGTGTAGATGTTGTTAAGACGCAAATTGACTAATAAATAAACCGGAGTTCCGCTAATCGGAGCTGCGGTTTATTTACTATTTCTTCTATTATAACTGTGATCTGGATATACGTGAATAATCAGGGAAAGGATGCGGAAATATAGGTTTAGTTACAAACAGCTCATTCGAAGGAGGTTTGGAATGAAGAAATATTTAGGCTGTCTGACCCTTCTTTTATGTTTCCATTTGTCAACCGTTTCAGCCAGTGAAATCAAAAGTCCTTCCATTCAGATTCAAGAGTCTGATCAAGAGCAAATCCAACCCCTATCAAGAAATAGAGGCAGCTATCGTTCACCCTCTGGATCATTTTCAGGAGGTAATAGGGCTACCCCAGGAAATGGGTATACGACCGGACCAAGATCCCCTTCCAGCAATGTAACACGCAATCCAAGAAATCAATCGGGACAACAGGCGAGCCCAACAAGTCGCTGGGGTGGTTTCTTAGGAGGGCTTGCAACTGGAGCTATCATTGGACATTTGTTGAATCCTTTTGGTTTTGGTGGTGGAGGGGGGGGTTTTTCGCTCATCGGGATTCTTTTTTGGGGTGTTATCATCTACTTCGGCTATAGATGGTTTAAAAATTACAGGGAGAAAAACAGATGAAAATTATTTTTAATGAACAGGATCTCATCGATTCAACCTGTGTATTTGGTGCCATTACCTACCATGAGGTTATTGAAAATATTCAAGCCGAATTGCATCACGAGGAAGGAAAAGGAATTACAGCAACTCTGCATACATCCAACAATCAAAAGAACTATCAGCTATCGGAGCAGGACATTATAGATGGTGCGGCCCTTTACTTGGAAGAGTATCATCATTTTGACCCTAATCAACTAGTGATTCAGTTATTTTATGAGGAGGAAACCGGATTCGCAGCAGAGATCGAAAACCTTTTACTAACAAAAAAAACGTATTAGCCCTACAAAAAAGAATGCTGACGAATTCATTCGGCAGCATTCTTAATGTGCTTAAATTTACATATACAAAATGATCAGGATTTAATCATATCGTGATCAACATAACGCTCACCGTTGATTTCACTAATGACATTAATCGCTACCTTTGCGCCATCTCCGGCAGTAATGATCGTATGCACACTCACACCTGCTGCTGTTCCCGCTGCCCAGATACCTTCAACCGAAGTTTTGCCTTCTGGTGTAGTGGCATATATCGTTTTAATGCGAGGTTCAGTTGCCGGTTTGGTTTCAATCCCGATTTGCTGCGCAAGGTCGGTAAGTACACCCGTTGCCAGAATGAGATGCTTGCCCTCATAGTGTGCACCTTCGGTCCCAACCTGAAAGCCCTCCGAGGCTTTAGCGATTTGAATCGCTTTTCCTTGAATGAATTCGGCTCCGAATTTGGCAGCCTGCTTTTTCCCGAGTTCAATCAGGTCCGGTCCGGTTATTTCCGATACACCATAATGATTTTCAACCCAGGCACGTTTGGTAATGCTTTGATCATTGTCGATAACCAATGTTTTCTTCCCTGCTTTTGCCGCGAATAACGCCGCACTCGCCCCTGCAGGACCCGCTCCAATTACAATAATATCGTACATTCTGAACTTCTCCCTTCAATTATTATTCCTGTTATTTCCACTGATGCAGCTATAGCTTGTCGGTAATTTCTATGCTACACAAAGCCCCGATCAAAGTCAAAATCACCGCTAAAACACGGATGTATCTTCACCGAATAGGCTTCGATCAGAAGCTTTACTTATAAACACTGTCGTAGGCTTTTTGGTAAATTTTCATATATTGCGGCAGATTCAGACCATCAAGTCCTTTCACATAGGCATCCCAGTCATTATTGAGATTTTTACGGCCAATAATAAACTCGACCATCGACGTTTTGACATAGGCATTGATCGTTGTTCGCAGCTGATTCGCTGCATCGGCATCCTGAGGGTCCATGAAGATGCTTATCGGATACATCTCTTTTGGTTGGTACTTCTCATACTTTTGCGTTGCCAAATACAGCCGGTATTCATAGCCGCCATTTCCGAGTGGATCCTGAGGCACGGCAAACGATTCCCGATAATCACGTGTCCGCAGCGACGACCCCATCTGGCTCCAATGTTCATTTTGCTGCTGAATCGAATCAAATTCCGGAGCCGTTATATATTTGGCTGGACGTCCGCGAACATCCTTCTCCTCTGGCTTGGCTTTGGACCACCATTTTCCTTCCGGTCCAAATATCGATAACAAAGCAGCTTCCTCCGTATACATATAATCGGCGAGCTTCATGGCTGCTATTGCTTTTTCCTTTGAAGCTTTGTTGGTAATAGCAAACGTCCCGTTGCCAACCCCTGCAAAATACCCGCTCAGCTGCACGCCATCCGGCCCTTTGAGCGGCGGAACCGCATCATAATCCTTATGTCGTGTTTTACCTGGAGCCGTATCGACAACCATCCCGATGTGTCCTGCCGTAAATGAGCCGAGGATCGCCGTATCCGGATTATTGCCCAGCTGCTTCAAGCCATCCTGATTTTGTGTAAATGAGGCTTGATCGATCAGACCCTCCTTGTATAGACGATTCATATATTCCAAGCCCTTTTTCCATTCTGGCTTATTGGGTGCAAAATCCACCTTGCCATCCTTCATCGTGAAATAATCTGCGGAATTGTTATAAATAAATGCCGACATCAGAAATCCGTCAATATTGCCATGCCATGTTGCTGGATCCCCTGCGCCGCTAAGTGGAATTTCGTCTGCTTTGCCATTGCCGTTAGGGTCCTTCTCTTTGAAGGCCTTCAATACTTGGTAGTATTCCTCAGTCGTGGTTGGCATGCTTAAGCCGAGCTTTTCCAGCCACTTCGTGTTGATCCACATCTTTTGTGCATACCAGCAATGATAGCATTCGTTAATCTGCGGTATCGAATATATTTTACCGTCCGGCGCCGTAATCCCCTTTTGTAAATACGGGATGTCCTTGAACGCTTTTTTTACGTTGGGCGCATATTGATCGATCAGGTCATTCAGTGGAATAAACACACCCTGCTGCCCATACTTCAACTGCTCAGCCTGTGTCAAATTCCCATCCAAAAACAGCTCCGGATAATCCCCGCTTGCCAGCAGCAGCTGCTTTTTGTCATTCAGGCCGGCATTGGGAACAACCTCCCATTTGAACTTGATATTCAATTTGTTCTCGACATATTTACTGAATGTATTCGTCTCCAAATTTTCCACATCCGCCCGCTGTCCACTGAACACAGACAAAGTTATCGGGGCATTGCCATCCTTGGGTGCCGCTTCCTTATCCCCCTCGGGATTGCCGCTGCAAGCCGTAACGAGCAGCATCAGGCTTAGAGCCCATGCACAGCATGCCGTGATTTTTTTATTCATAATAACGCTCCCTCATTTCAATTTATCCCTTAAGAGACCCGATCATAATACCTTTAACAAAATGCTTTTGAATAAAAGGATACAAAATCAGCACAGGCAAGCTGGAGATGACGATCAAGGAAAACTTTAGCAAATCCTTCAGGCCTTCTCTAACAGCCATTTGATTGGCATCGATCATCATCGAAGAAGCGTCAATGTTATTAAGAATCAAAATATTGCGCAATATGATTTGCAGCGGAAACAGATTGGAGGATTTGAGGAAAATTAGCGCGTCAAAATAAGCATTCCAATGGCCCACTGCATACATCAGCACCAATACTGCGATAATCGGCTTCGATAAGGGAAGTACGACCCTTAACAAAAATTGCAAATCACTGCACCCGTCAAGCTCTGCAGCCTCATACAATTCCTCCGGTATCGTCGTTTGAAAAAAAGTCCTGGCAATAATCACCTGCCATACCGCCATTGCCTGCGGCAGCAGCATCGCCCATGGCGTATTGAGAATCCCTACACTTTTCACCGTCATATAGTAGGGAATCAGCCCGCCGTTAAACAGCATCGTAATGACCAGCAGCACCATGATCACATTCCGGCCCTTAAAATCCTTTCTTGCTAATGGATACGCGAGCATTACCGTTAAAATAATGTTAATACAGACGCCAGCAATCGTATACAAGGCGGAATTGCGGTAGCCGATCATTATTTGCGGATTTTTGAACGCAGCCTCGTAGCCCGCCAGACTAAAATCAACAGGAAACAGCCACACTCTTCCCGAAACTACCGCCTGCGGTGAACTGAAGGAGGAGCTTACAATGTATACAAGCGGGTACAGTACGCTTATAAGCACAGCCCCCAGGAATACATAAATACAAGCCAGAAAAAGCTTATCTACATGGGATTCACGAATTGCATTCGATTTGGACATGTTCTCAGGCCTCCTCTACCATAGGCTGGTTTCGGAACTTTTTCGGGCGATGAAGTTCACAAACAGCAGCAAAATCAGGTTAATTACTGAATTGAACAAACCGATTGCTGCGGAGAAGCTAAAGTTGGCGCCGATCAAGCCGATTTTGTAAACATAAGTAGATATCACTTCGGACGTACCGGTATTCAGCGGATTTTGCAGCAGAAATACTTTTTCAAATCCGACATTCATTAATTGACCCACGTTTAAAATAAGTAAAATGACCGCCGCGGGCATGATTCCGGGAATATCGATGTTGAATATTTTTTGCAGGCGCGATGCCCCGTCCACCTTAGCCGCCTCATACAACTGCGGATTGATTCCTGCCAGTGCAGCCATGTAAATGATTGCCCCATAGCCGGTATGCTGCCAAACATCTGACCACACATAAATGTGTCTGAACAGCTCCGGCAGCCCGAGAATATTTACGGACTCCATATCAAACGCTTTCAAAACACTGCCAGCAAAACCGACCCGTGGAGATAAAAAGATAATAATCATGGAAACCATGACCACTGTAGAAATAAAATAAGGCGCATAGGTGACCATTTGAACTGTTTTTTTGAACAGCCCCTGCCGAAGCTCATTCAGTGCCAGTGCCAATATAATCGGAGCTGGAAACCCCACTAGCAGAGCATAGAGATTTAAAAATAATGTATTTTGGATCAGAACCGGAAAATTCGGTGATTGAAAAAACTGCTCGAAGTGCTTCAATCCCACCCACGGGCTTCCCAACATTCCCTTGACTACGTTGTAATCCTTGAATGCAATTTGGGCGCCAAACATGGGGATGTACTTGAAGATGACCAGGTACAGCAGCGGAAGAATGACGATTAGATACAGTTGCCAGTGTCTTTTAATGGAAAGCTCCCCCTCCCAAACCCTCCCCTAAGGGAGGGCCCCAAAGGGCTTGGCCCTCTGGACTCCCTTGGTGGTATGCGAAACAGTGTGCGGTTTGGACCGCTCCGTCCCTTACGGGACGCGCTTTACTTTTGGTGTGATGCTGGTGGTGAGGCTGTGTGCGGTTTGGCTCGCTCCGTCCCTTACGGGACACGCTTAACTTTTGGTGTGATGCTGGTGGTGAGGCTACCAGTTTTCGGGGACGCATCGTCCCTTTGGGACTCGCTGTATGGTTGTTGGTTCTACAGCGTTGGTACAGCATTTTACTTTTGGCGTGATGCTTGGTGGTGAGGCTGTGTATTTTCGGGGACCCATCATCCCTTTGGGACTCGCTGGTGAAGTTGGCCTCCTTTACTCATTTAAATTTTACAATAGTTGGGGTCTTAGAGCTTATTTTCAATTTAGAGGTCCCTTGGTCTTTGATCAACAATCCATTTTCCTGTTGGCAAACTGTTTTCTTTTGCAAGGACAACGGATGCTGCAAGCGATTTTCGCAGACCATACTTAATTCGTAATAATTTGAAAAGCATCATTTGTAAACACTTTTCACCTTGCGATAATCCCCGGGTGATACACCCGCATGTTTTTTAAACACTCGGCGAAATGAGATCGAATTGACATACCCTACCTTTTCGGAAATATCCTGAATAGGCCAGTCGGTCTCACACAGCCATTGCTGTGCTTGTCGCATCCGGATTTGGGTCAGAAAATCGATAAATTTTTCCCCGAACTCTTCTTTAAATACATAGCTGATATATTTGCCATTCATGCGAAACTGCTGCCCCAGATGGTCAAGCGACAGCTCTGGATTCATAAAGTTCTGCTCAATATATTGTTTAAGCTCCCTAAGTAAATCATGAAGCTGTGCACGATTATGGAATGCCTCCACACGCTGATACCAACTATTCAGAACCTCGGTAAACTGCTGTTGGATTTCTTCCAACGTTTCGAACTGATCCATAGCCTGTTCCAGCCTCTCCAGCTCTCCTTCCTCCATCCAGCTGCCGGTCTTCGGCATTTTGCTTAGCTCCTTTTTTAATGAGCAGATCAAATCATTCAACACGATCAATATAAATTCCCTGGAAAGCATATCTTTTTTCATTTCGCAAAAAATGGCTTCCAGGCACTGCTGCCATTTTTCTTGATAGATACCGAAGCTTTCAATCATTTTAAGCAAAAGCTGAACATATTTGAGACGATCCTCCTGGGAGTGAAGCTCCAAATCCTTTTGGAGAATAATTCGATTATGACCAAGCACGGCCTTATATTGCAGCGATCTCAGCGCAGCTTTATAGGAATGAGCTATATCAACGGGCTGCTCTGCTATCGTACCCAAAGCTATCGTGACGGTGTATTTGAGGTTAGCTTTTAACCAGGTCTGAACTTGCTCACAGGCATGAAAAATCAGATCGCTCGTCGCTTCCTCCTCATTCGGCCTGCTTACAATGGCACTGAGCTGGTGATCTGACGTCCATTCAATCCAAACTGATATCCTATGACTATCCATTACCTCCTTGAAAGCGCTTGCCATTACGAATTTAATCAAATATTGATCGTGTTCGCTATAAGCCTGAATAAATTCAGTGCTCCGATCAATCTCTGCGACAATAACGAGCTGTTGCTCAAACGTATCGCTCATCTGGAGTCTGCGCATTTGTGTGCTCCATTCAGTCAGCTGAATTTTCGGTGCACCTCTCAGTAATTCGTGGAAAAACAATTTCTTACGCACTCGCAGCTCATCCTCATACTGCTGGGCTATCCGGTTCGATTGCTCCATCAGGCTTCCCAAAGCGGTGCCAATCACCTTAAATTCATCTATTGTATCTCCACCTATAATCGGTTTCATCGGATGCGAATAGGCATGAATACGCGAGAGCAGCTCGTCGATCGGCTTATAGTTTTTACGTGTGACATATAAAATCGAAATCATACCCAGTGTAAAAGCTATAATTCCCAGAACGATCCAAAATCCCGAAACTGTTGAGGCCACACTGATCAGCGTCCCCGCCATCAAGCCGCTGCGTATAACCCAGCCTGTGTAAGTTGAGGCTTCGGCCGAGATCATCTGGTTGTCCTCTATTTGTGAATCCCGGCTACGGCCGTCGTCGAACAGCAGCTCCCCATTCCGGTCGAACAAGCTCACGAACCGAAATGAGTTATGATACAGCTCCAGCACCTTTTTCTGCAGCTGGGCCGTACTCACATTGACAACAAGCACCCCTTTTTCTACATTTGATGGGGAATGGCGAACCAGACTGACAACCGACTTGGTATCCATCCTTACAAACTCGCGAAATTTACGCAAATTTGACCATTGATTCGGATAGGGATCCCGCTTCATTTGATCAACAAAAGCAGCGTCCGTAAAGCTTTCTCTGCCATTCAAAATATTGCCGTTATACACAAACTGGTCATGGTAACGCACCAGATAGATCGAATCAATCAACGGATTCATCTGCTTCAAATTTTTAATCTTATCGGCAATTTTATAGTTCAACAGCACATCACCAGAATCCGTTTCTTCAAAAAATTGCTTGAACAGCTCATTATTCAACAGTTCATTAATAACCAAATAATCAATGGATTGCAGTGTCGCGTCAATGTAGTATAATACCTGTCGGGTAAATACCTGGTTAGCCATAGACAGGTCCTTCTTGTTTTGCTCTGCCAGTGTCTGGAAAAATACGAAAAATAAAAAGCAGACAACAATCATAAACATCGGAATATACGACCATAACATCCGCTGGTACCATACTTTTTTCATTCGCAACCCCACCTTTGGGTTAAATTGGTAATTCAATTATAAGACGAATAAATCGAACATTTAATGGTCAATAAGAACCTATTGTTGCACAATACAAATAACTTGCAATTCCTCACTATTTGCATTTACACTAATGTCACTTATACGCGGCAAGAAAAGGAGCTCTACAATCATGAACTGGCGATCACCCTACGTGTTATTAATATTGGCAACCTGTCTGTGGGGCGGGAATTTTGTTGTTGGAAAAGTACTTGTGGCGGATATCCCACCCATTCTATTAGCTACTTTGCGCTGGTGTATTGCGTTAATCGTGATAACACCCCTATATGCCAAGGAAGCCTGGAAGCATCGTGCCCTAATTATAGAAAAATGGAAAATGCTCACGTTCCTATCGCTGACCGGAGTTGCAGGCTTCAATACGCTTGTATATATGGCTGTACAGTACACGAGCTCGATCAACGCGGCGGTTATGAATGCAGCTACACCAATTCTGATCATTATGGTTTCTTGGGTAATGCTGAAGGAGTCAATTAGCTTGAAAACGATACCGGGCATTGGTCTTTCCATGCTGGGTGTGTTGTGGATGATCACTCGCGGCAGTTGGGATGTGCTTGTTGGTCTTTCCTTTAATAAAGGCGATCTATGGATGCTTGCGGCGATTTTATGCTGGGCGTTATACTCCGTAGGAATGCGGCGTTCTGCCAAACAGGTTCCGGCCCAAGCATTATTTGTGTATACGATTATGATTTCTGTTGTATTGCTGATTCCTCTTTCCATTGTTGAAGCACTGCTCGTTAAGCCTGTACTGCATATTTCACTCGGTATCGGCTCAGGTATCGTCTATATTGGGGTATTCGCTTCCTTAGTCGCATTCTCGGCGTGGAATCAATCGATTGCGCTCATCGGACCTGCCCGCTGCGCCGGATTCCTCAATCTCATTCCCCTATTCAGTACCATCTTTGCTACAGCCTTTACCGGAGAAAGTATTCACATCTACCATTTCGTAGGAGCTGCTCTGATCCTCACAGGCATTTATGCTGCCAATGGCAAGCTGCGGCTCAGGCAGTCCGCTCCATAATAATACCCGCTAGAAGTCCGGTGAATAACGAGCGCAGCGGCCAAATGATCCTGGAGAAGCGTAAGCGTTCGCCTTTGAAATCGTGAATAAACCCCTTAATCTCATCCAGTTTCACGATTTCAACAGCGATCGGAAGGATATTTGGCCGCGCAGCGAGACTTATTCACCGGACTTCTAGACTTTTATCAAATTCATAATTATACTAAATCTATATTCATACGGTGCATGTATCCACGTCAAGGGGTTGAACGAATGATGAAATCTAGCGCTTGGGAAAGCTTGATTTATGCGGAGTCAGAGCAGGAGCAGGCTGATTATCAGCAAATGGTGCACAACGGCGGATATTCCGCTTTTCATCAATTATTGGAGGGGATCAAGCACAAGCTGAAGTTTATGCAGGATGCGGAGATTGAGCAGGTTATAGGCTGGCTAAATAAAGGACAGCGATTATTTCCCGAGCCCGGCGTTTTCAGCCCATCCTGGCTTCACATCTGGGATGAGCTCAGACAGATCGTATCCATTAAATCCGATATTATGGCGACAATTCCGCTTGCCGAGCGAGCTGGTGAATGGCAAATACTGATTGATAATCCGCTTTCTGTTCAGGAAATTGTTTGCCATCCCGCCTTAAGCTTTGATGAGGCTGCCTATTTGTACAGCTATTTCCGATCCGGTCTAGAGAAAAATGAGTACATCCGTCTGCAAAAAGTTATTTCCCTGATCACCGATGTTGGGGATTGAAAGCGTTATCCAGAACATATTTTTGCTTAATCTGTTGATTCTTGGTGCGAACCGGCACTAAAATGTCGAAGCTCGTACTGTTTTATCGAGTTGTGCGCTTACCCGGGAAATAATCAATAATTGCGCAGAAATAACCCCCGATTTCCTGAAATGGAGTCGGGGGTTATGTGTATTTCATAGCTTAACCAAGCTCATGTTCAGCCTGCGATTTCTTCCAGGTCCAAGTCAAAGCCGCAGCTACGAATCCAAGAATTCCTGCAAAATAAAATCCACTATTCAGACCGCCAAATTCATTAAGCCATCCCGCCATAAAGGGCCCGGCAAACATGCCGGTTGCATAAACAGCTTGATAAAAGCCCATCGCTGTTGCACGCTTCTCCGGCTGGATATGCTGAATAACGAGCCCCAGCAATAAAGGAAAATGAAGACCCTGAAAAAAACCGTTAAATATTTGTGTAATGAGCAGCATGGAAAAATTGTTTACCAATGGCATCACTATAGTACATAAAGCACTGCATACAAATGCAACCGCTACTACTTGCCACGACCCAAATCTGGGTGCCAGTACTCTCCCCGACAGGAAGGAGGTCATCGCGTGAGGTATCATAAAGGCAAATACGAGCAAGGTTAAATCAAACTTATTGGCTCCAAGAGCAATGGCAAGCGATGGGGTAAAACCAAACATCGTAATAAATAGCACACTGTGCGCCAATATCGACAGCGTAGAAACCTTCAATAGAAGAGGCTCCTTCATCACCTGCAGCAGGCCGCTGAGACGAATCGGCTGCAGCGCAATACTTTGCTTCGGTTCACGAATACCCGCACTCACCAGCAAGCCTGCTATACCGATAAAGCTGCCTGCCCAGAAGGTGGAGCTCCATCCCCATTTCTCAACCAGATAACCGCTGATACTCATCCCCAGCAGCTGCCCGGCAGCTGTCAACAAGCTGATTAACCCCATAGCCCTCGTCATATGCTCTTGCCTGAAATAACTTGCATATAGTACAGTAAAAGCCGCCCAGGTGGAAGCGCCGATACCGGACATGATCCTTCCGGCAAGTGCCCAGCCCATATGCTCTCCCCAAGCAAAGCAAAGACAGCTTAGTGAAGTCGCCAACATCCCGAGCATCATAAACGGCTTTCGCGCCTTCAACCGGTCAGAGGCGATTCCGAGAGGCAGGCGCAGCACAATTTGCACAAGACCGTAGCTTCCCAATACCAATCCGGCGAAACTGTAAGACGCGCCCAGGTGTTCTAAATAAGGAGACAGAATTGGGACGTACGTGTACAGTGATGCCCAGAAGGATACCGTAACTATAATAAAAATAATATGCTGCGCCCTGGAGGGCGTCGTGCTGTTTAAGGTGCTCATGCTGGTTCTCCTAATAGCAATTACAAGCTCAATTCCAAAATTTCGTGAACTGCAGCCGCGTCCAGGGTTTTGAACGAACCTACCGAACCAAAACGAACAGTTTCCTTGGCCATCCGTTCAAGCTCATTTCCATTAATCTTCAAGTCGCCAAGAGTTGCAGGGGCACCAATTCTTGTGAAGTAATCGCGTGTTGCTTGAATACCTGCGAGTGCAATTTCCTCATCGGTCTTGCCTGCCGGATCAACCTGCCACACACGTACAGCAAATTGAACGAAACGATCAAGACGTGCGTTAAATACATATTTCATCCAGTTAGGGAATACGATTGACAAGCCCTCTGCATGCGCAATATCATAAATGGCACTAATTTCATGCTCGATCATGTGTGTGGACCAATCGTTTTGCATACCGACACTGATCATACCGCCGTTCAGTGCATAGGTTCCGCAGAGCATCAGGTTCGCACGTGCCTCATAGTTGTCAGGCTGTTTCAGTGCAATTTCCCCATTCTCGATAACGGTTTGCAGAACGGACTCACACAACCGCTCCTGAAGTGGCGTATTGGTTGTTGGTGAAAAATATTGCTCGAAGACATGAGACATCGTGTCGACAATCCCATTGACTGTTTGATTGGCAGGCACCGAATACGTCAAGGTCGGGTCCAGAATACTGAATTTCGGATAAGCATGAATACTTCCGAATGATTTTTTTAGATTTTCTTCCCAGTTGGTAATAACGGAATTACCGTTCATTTCCGAGCCTGTTGCTGAAAGAGTTAAAATGGTTCCGAGCGGCAAAGCTGATGTGATCTGTGCCTTGTGCATCAGAAAATCCCATACATCCCCCTCATATGGAACACCCACAGCAACCGCTTTGGCTGCATCAAGAACACTTCCGCCGCCTACGGCTAATATAAAGTCAAGTGTATGCTCGCGGCACAACTCAATGCCTTTGCGAACTGTTGATACACGAGGATTGGGCTCTACCCCGGATAGCTCATGCACGACGGCTCCGATTTGCTGCAGCTGCTGCTGTACCTGATCATATAACCCATTGGCTTTGATGCTGCCACCGCCATATACCAATAATACTCTTTTTCCATACTCAGCCATTTGCTCGCCTAGCTTGTCTACAGTACCGGCTCCAAATATAATTCGAGTTGGATTCTGAAATTGAAAGGAATTCATTAGTACGCCTCCGCTTCTATGTATGCATCCTGTGCATCCGTATATTCTTTGTTGGTTCCAAATCATTATATCCTTATGATGTTCATTTTAAAATAACTGACCGCAGCTTTATCAACTTACCTGAGGGTAACTATAGCAAAATCAAATTTATCTAATTGCATCCAAGAGAATCACCCAACACCTTACATCCCGCCGAATTGAAACCATAATGAATCCCAGATCGCTCTTACCTGGCTGCCCAACGGAGTCACAAACGCATTCCATAGCAAGACCAGTGTGAGTGTGATACATACATTTTCCACTAGAAAGCCACTGAACTTACCTGTGCTCATCATCGGAATCTTGAGCTTCCACTTGAATGGAGGAAGTGGCTGTATACCATGCTTCGTTAACATGTCGCAGAGCAAATGCAGTGTGTAAGAAACTACCCCGGCTATCCACAATGGAATATCCAACTGAACAGAGGCAGCATAGAGCAGACCGCCCCAAATTAAAATGCCATAAATGGAATGCGTCAAGCCGCGGTGCGGAAGCACAGAGCAAACCATAAGCAGCGCTCCGACAGCAGCCAGCCAAGGACCGCCATCAGCACCCAAATACAGCAGTAGACCACCAAGAGCAGCCATCAGCAATTGACGAAACAAGCGATGGTTGGCCAAACATATCGCGATTAACAATACGCCGATCCCATAGCTGTAAGGAAGAAAAAAGGATTGCAGGTAAGCATATAGGGTCCACCCTACCCCGATAGCTGCTAGCAGCCACTTCAATTTTAAGATCAGGGAATTGGGAACCGTCTTTTGCAATAATAGGCTGTTAGGCTCATCAATATCAGGAAGCAGTGAGCTGACCAATGCAATGGCAAAGCCCGGCAGTGTAACTCCCTGACCAATCAGCTGCATCAGGGACATAGTGACTCCTGTGCTTACAATTAGATGGGTTCGTCCCGTCATAACATTCGTACGCTTCCTTTCAATATCATGATGTGCGTAATGCATGTAGCTCTTGTTAGTATAACATGCTTCTCCCATTTAGGCGAACACATGTTCATATAACTCGAGCGATAATAGTTGAGCTAACAAATGAAAATGGTTGTTAATCATTCTCAGGCTGTTTTAAATTATTAGATTAGGTTTATATATTTCTTAGAAGAACATTACAATATAAAAGAGGAGCTAATCCTATGAAAACGTCATCTAAAGCAAACAGCAGCGAATTATTAGAGCAATTGGAAGCAGTCGATTTGGCCTTAGTCGACATGATTATATATTTGGACTCGCATCCCCAGGATGCAAATGCATTAACCCAGCATGATGAATTGTGTGAACAACGTAAAGAAATTCGCAACCAATTGGCTATTGCGAATGGTGCAGTTTATAAATATGAACCCCGCCTTAATGAGGTCTGGCCATGGGGCCAAGCACCTTGGACAAGGTAATGAACATCTAACCCCACAATGAATACCCTGAGCTTATTGGTTAAATTGCCATTGCTCAGGGTATTTATGCTGTTATACACCTGCAAGCTTCATCCCGATATATGATCGATTGGGAGGATTCCTTTTAAGAAAAAAGGCCCTTGAAGCAGATATCTGCAGCAAGAGCCAATGATTGAAGTTTTTTTATTGTTTAAAGGTAGCTATCAACCTTTTGGCAACTCCGGTTGGGGTTGTAATGTCCTCATAAATATGAAGAGTCAATGGATAATCGAGCTGCTCAGACTTGATATCGGTAAAGGTGATCGTCTGTGTTCCGTTGATCAATTTACCTGTACCCTGAAGCTGTTGAGTCGTACTGCCCAAAACTCGATCCCTGCCGTCCACAAGCTCGAATTCCATTTGAGCGAACGTATTATCAACAATAACCTCTGGAGCCTTTTGGATATCTAGACTTAACTTAAGCTTATACGTGTAAGCATTGGAGCTGAATACCGATGACAAGTTCCATTCTTCAATATTTACAGTATATGGGTAGAAGGAGAGCTTCTTGCTTACTGCAGTTGGATCATCCTCACCCGCTTGATTAACTGCCACCTTGTAATCGGCGATAGGCAGCTTCAATTTTAATGTATTAGTGCTGTCCAGAATACTCAGCTTAAAGGTTCCTTGTGCCGATGGCGGCAGCATGTACGAATAGCTGTAAACATAAGCTGAATCAGGAATTAGCTGCGTAAGAGATGTCGTTTGTCGTGTTCCTGGGAAAATAGTTCCCGAGCTATCAGTTAAAGTCGTATCAAACGTTGGCAATGCCAGCGTATCGTTACTCTTGTTCAAAAATTTAAATTTGGCTATAACCGTCTGATAACCATTATCCGCGTTGGTGTGTCCATTCAGTTCCACCATGGAAACTTCCAAATTATTATCAATGACATGGCTGCCTGTTGCGAAAGTGAATGGCTGCCCTAACTCATACTGCGGAATCGAGTTCAAATTAGCAGCGGCTGCAAGTCCTTCTTGCAGGCTCACGATTGCTATTGGCAATAAGCTTGTAATCGAAGAAGAGCTGTTCGATTGAGAAGCCGATGAGCTGGATGAATTGCTGGATGAATTATTAGATGAGGTACTGTTTGTTGTTGTGCTCGTTGCAGCCCCGGTAGAATTTGTTGTCGCGGCTCCAGTTGAACCTGATGTGCTCGTATTGTTTGTATTGGACGAAGTCGAGTTATTGGATGTGGAAGCAGACGTTCCTGAAGTTTTGCCAGT
The DNA here is from genome assembly GCF_022458865.1 of Paenibacillus periandrae. GTDB lineage: Bacteria > Bacillota > Bacilli > Paenibacillales > NBRC-103111 > Paenibacillus_S > Paenibacillus_S periandrae. Next base: position 45,944 of record NZ_JAJNMU010000016.1, read on the forward strand.
GTCGGATACCAGGAATTGAAGTTTGTCAGCTGCTATCCCTTCCGGCAGCACAACTGCGAACCGGTAAATCCCGGATTCTCCAGGTGCAATATAAGCCTCTGGCGAAACAACGGTCTCTGCACTTACCGATAACGCTGCCTCTCTGGAGATTAACGTCCCTAATAATGAAGGTGTTTGTAAAGTGCTCTTGCTATCGTTGTGAATAACAGCCGTAACTAATGCACCTTTTTTCGTAGAGATTAGCTGCTCTTCAGCTTTTTGCAGCTCCAAGGTAACACCTGTCCGACCTTGAATAAGGTATGGAGTGCGGTCACCCATTTTAACTAATTGAAATATGGAAGACAACGATAGCTTGCCAAATGATTTAATACCGGTATTATCAAGCGAAAGCTCTAATGACATATTATCAGTAACCGGTGCAGAATCCGTGGTCGCGGTTAACAATACATGCTTGGTTTGACCTGCATTAATTGAATTGCCTTCTATAGCATTCGATGTCAATACCATAATTCTGCCTTGACCATCACGAAGCAAATATTTTAATCCTGATGGCAGGGTAATCGTCTCCGAGCCTGTCGGAGTTACAGCTGCGTCTATTAGCACGGTCCATTTTCCATCCTGGGGAACGGTAATCGCCTTAGTCGTCATGATAGATACATAAGAGCTAGTAGTCAACGAGGTATCTACATCAGCCAGATTCAACAACAGCTGCTGAGTTTGCTCACCTAACGAATCTGCATTCGCTACTGAAAGTGAGCCTATATCCTGTGTACTGGAACCGCTGCGCTGAAATACAGTCACCTTTAAATCACTTGTTTGAAGCGCACCGGGAATCGTTGCAACATAATAGTAGCCTGCCACTGTGTGTGGTGAAACGAGGGCGTTAGCCGCTTGGCTCATTTGGGCATAGTAGCTTCCACCTGCGGTTGAGGTCACTTTAATTCCATATTGATTAAAATCAACCACACTATCGCCATCATTGTTAAGCTTCACATTGAATCGCATCATCTGTGAGTCAGCACCTTTGGAAATCGAGACCTCCTCAAGCGTAAAATAAACTGAATTGTTAATAAACACGCCTTCCTTACCCGCATAAGTAATCACAGTAGACCATGAGTAGAATATCAAGCAAAGTATCGATACAATAAGAACCGCTATGCGCCCCTTATGTAACAGCTTCCCATCAGGTAATTGAACAACCATGTAGTAATTCCTCCTTAGAGTTTGCGTAGCAAACTAACTTCGTAAGCATCATCTGAGTTTGCATAGCAAACTTTCTTCGTAAGTATCATCTGAGTTTGCACAGCAACACTTTCTTCTTTGAATAAATTAATCGGTACGTAAAGCGTCTATCGGCCGGAGCTTGGAAGCCTTGTTGGCAGGATACAAGCCAAAAACGACACCTACCAGAACCGAGAACAAAAATGCATACAAGCTGATATCAAAAGAAACAACCGTTAGCTGCTTAGGGTTAAAATATGGCCATATCTTAGCCAGAGTAACACCTAATGCCAGTCCGATTAATCCTCCCAAGCCGCTGATTACAACAGCTTCAAAAAGAAATTGCAGCAAAATGTTGCGTCGCTTGGCACCAATCGATTTACGGATACCTATTTCTCTCGTACGCTCACTCACCGTAACCAGCATAATGTTCATAATCCCTATACCCCCAACCAAGAGGGAAATACAAGCGACGCTGACCAGTTGGCTCGTTAACGTGTTCGAAGCCTCTGTACTTGCCGATAATAGCTGGTCTTGATTCGTAAAGCGAAAGCCGTTGGCATTTTTAAACTTATAGGTCAGGAATGAAGTCAAGGTTGCCTGTGCTTGGGTAATGTCATCCTTCGTAGTCGCTTCAACATATGTCGTCCTTATAGCGCCAAGATTCAGCTGGCGTTGCGCCGTGGTGAGCGGGACGATTGCAGAGGTGTCTGCAGAAGCACCGCCAATCGTGGAGCCCTTCGCATTCAGCACACCTACGACTGTAAATTGAAAGCCGTTGATATTAATCTGTTTATCCAACGGATCGACATTTCCAAACAGCTCCTTGGCCACTGTAGTGCCAAGAACAGCTACATTCGTTCGCAGATCCAGATCCGATTCCGTGATAAATCGTCCTTCTTTAAGCGAAGCCTTCAAAATGGTCATGTACCTTTCATTGGACCCCATGACCGTGTAAGAGTCTTGTGTTGTGTTGTATTTGATGTTGATGCTGGAAGTAACGGTTGGCGCCATAGCGCTGATCTCCGGAAACTGTTCAAAGGTCATGATTTCCTGATAATCCAGCTGTGTGGCACGGCCCGTATTCAATAAATTTACGACCAGCAGGTTCGTACCCATATTTTCGTACTGCTTGGCAATCTGAGCAGATGTTCCTTGCCCGATCGCTACGAGTGTCACCACAGAGCTGACACCTATAATAACACCCAGCATCGTAAGCAATGTTCGCATCCAGCTGGCACTCACGGTTTTGAGCGCCATCCGCAGCAATTCCGTCATTCTCATAGTGTTGCCTCCAGCGCCTTTACTTGTCGCAACTCAGGCTCGTTCTCCATATCACTGACAATTAATCCATCTCTTATCGTGACAATCCGCTTCGCATTTTCGGCAATATGCAGATCATGGGTAATCAACACGATCGTGTTACCCATTTCATTTAATTGAAGCATTAGTTCAAGTACCTCTTGCCCGGTCTTGGAATCCAGAGCTCCGGTCGGCTCATCCGCCAGCAGCAAGGAAGGACCAATGGCCAAGGCACGGGCAACGGCTACCCGCTGCTGCTGCCCACCGGATAATTCGCTTGGACGGTGATGAGAACGCTGTGCCATACCAAGTAATTCCAGTGTTTGCATCCCTTTTTCTCTACGTTCTTTTTTGGGAATCCCGGCATAAATCATTGGCAGCTCCACATTTTCAATAGCTGTCAGCCGCGGCAGCAGGTTAAATTGCTGAAAGATAAAACCGATTTTACGGTTCCGTAAGCCTGCCAATTCATCGTCCTTCATCTTTTCAGTGGCAATTCCATCGAGATTGTACGATCCGGAGGTAGGCACATCCAGTAAGCCAATCATATTCATTAATGTCGATTTACCAGATCCGCTGGGACCAACAATTGCCACAAATTCACCAATACCGACGGAAAGTGAAATATCCTTTAAGATGTGAAGCTCTTCAATTCCACGAAAATAAGTTTTCCTAATTTGCGTCAGTTCGATCATTTTCATTGGTTATCACCGTCCCTTCGAACATTAATCATCGGCCGCCTCCGCCAGCTGGGAATCCTCCGCCTCCCCCTGGGAAACCACCACCAGCACCGCCGCCGGTAGCTCCTCCGGTGTTTCCATTTCGTCCACCCTGCTGGAATTGATTCCTCATAGCGTCGATTTCATTTTGGGAAAGCTTGCGCTGCGTACCCGATGCCTGATTGACAAGCACATCGCCAGCAGCCAAACCATCCGTAATTTCAATAAGCGTGGAGCTGTTTGCGCCTATTTTAACCTCATGCTCGGCCTCAATCGTTCCATCTGCCTTTTTCAACGAAACTGTCTTTTTGCCGTTGCGTGTTTTCACGTTCTCTACAGGTACAACAAGCACATCTTTCTTGTCTTCTACGAGAATATCAGCCGTCGCGGTCATCGTGTACTTAAGCTCTGATACATTGGTCAACGTCACAACAGCAGTGTAAAAGGTTACACCGTTCGTAACTGTCCCTACGGTAGATACCTGGGTAACTTCCCCATTAAAAACTTTGCCGGGAATGGCATCCACCTTAACCTCAGCTTTCTGGCCTACCTTGATTTTGGGAAGATCCAGCTCATCGACCTTGACGGGGAGCTGCAGTGTATTCAGATTGGCTACTGCACCCAACTGTACATTGCTGGCTATAGTCGTTCCAACTGGGTAGGATGCCAGCACATTTTTCTTTTGATCAACAAAATCAGTTGAGAATACGCCGTCAAAAGGCGCGTAAACCTTCAGCTTTTCCAGTTGGTCCTCCAAATCCTTAATGCTTTTCAATGATTGGGTAATTTGATTCTGTTTATTGGTAATATCCTTCTGCAGGGTATCACTCACAATCGTACTAATTAGATCTCCTTTATTAACCATTTGGTTTTCTTTGATTGCCATTTGATCGATATTACCCGAAACGCCGGCCATCACGTTCACTGAGGTTTTATATTGCAGCGCCGCCTGCACTTTGGATTCCAGCTTCAAGCCGTCGACCGTAATGTCACCTTTAACATTTTGTCCGGCATCCATAGTCCCATCGTTGTCCACACGAATGTTCACATCAACCAGATGATTTCCTTTGGCATCCGACTTAACGGATTGGGATACGGACGTTACAACGCCTGACTTGGTCAGCATATAACCATCTATCGTTAACTGGATCAAATCACCCGTTTTGATTTGCGCAGCTTCCTCCTGAAGAAAAGGGAGAGCCGCTGTTAACGTATCAATGCTTGCAATCGTAGCAATCTTCGTCGTTTTGGAGACACCGGCTCCCTCGCTGGCCGTTGTGGCCAAAATTAATTTGCCGCTTGCGGGTGCATAGGTTTTTAATGCTCCTGCCTGTGTCTGTAAATCTTGCATATCCGACTCATATCCGCTTAATGTAAGTTTTGCTGAATCCAGCTTTTCATCCAGACTTGAATCCGACACCTCCAGAAGCAAATCGCCTTTTTTCACGGTTTGATTTCTGGTCAGATTGAGGGTTTTGATCATACCTTCCTTGGGAGGGACAATCGTCTGCTGCTCCTGAGGCTCCAGCTGTGCCGTACCGGAAATCGCTGTTCGTACATTTCCTTTTTTCACTGTGTAGGTTGTTTGCTGCACAGCTACCTGCTTCGTTCCGAGCAGCGTATCCTTTTTCAAATAGGCGTATGTACCGCCACCGCATACCAATATTGCCGCCAATGTGATAATAATCACTTTTTTCTTGTTCATGAAGCTGCCTCCCTAACTGCTAATGATAATAATCAACATTCATTTCATTCCATTTGGAACCAATTGAAGCTTTATCTCCATAATAATGAAGCTTGTTATGCTCATCGATCGATAGTACTTCACAATAGGCGGCGTGCTGAGCTATTAGTGACAATCCTTTTTCCGAACCAAGCTTCGCTATAGCCTGTGCCCAGATTCCACATTCCACCGGGTCCATACCCGCAACCGTACACTGATTCCAGAAATTGGATTCGGTATCCTGCGTTGTACAGGTAGCAATAGCTCCTTCGGAAAGGGTAGCTGTTGCAAGCAGTCCCGTTGTTTGTCCGGGTTTCTTAATCCCAATGACCCAGGGATCAAAGCTGTCAACGGGTCGACCCCATACCTTGTACGATTCCCCGACACGAAGCAGTCCCTGCTTGAGCTTCATCCGGTGCTGAAACATATCAGCCAATCGTAATAAGATCCAGTTCTGAACAATACTTTGCAGTTCCAGAGTCGAGTCTTCGGGAAGGCGTACTGATTTGGTGTCCGAATCGAGCGAAAGATGCAAATCTGAATCCAAGGATGAGCTCACCAGCGGATTGTACGTATTATGGGTCGCCTTCCGATACGTTTCAGTGAGAGCCAAAATCTCCATCATCTGATCTGAAACCTTGCAGCGTTCCCCTGACAGCGTATTTAAATGGTTTAATTCACTTTGAGGATAGTTTCGGCAAAATCGCAATTCAGTGTCTCTGAACCATTCCACCGCCAGCCTTTCTATAACAGCGATTTCCTGAGATTCAGCCCAAATCATAATATCCACATTCGTATTCAAAGCTTGAAAATGAAAACGATGAAACATTTCGGAAAAGTGATTTGATGTGTTGGCTATCATGAACCTCCCCCTCTTCCCTGCCTTGCTGATAGGTTCATTATGAAGGTCATACCTGAAATGAACTTGATGATTGACTGAAAGATTGCTGAAGAGATTTAGGCTATTAACTAATCAAGCATTCAGCAAACATTCAGCTAACGTTCAGAAAACACCAATAACCCGACCAAATGTGGTCGGGGCAGTCTGTACTTTTCATTAAAAAACGGATATCAATCAAACCACTTGCCGGCTATTTGGATGATACATTAGAGGTACCTTCCTCCACTTATGGTTTGATAATTTTTTCCACTTCTTTCACTTTACTCTTCTTAAAGCCTAGTAACCTGAGTGCCACCTGAATGATACCTTAAAAATTGCTGAAGAACACATTTTCAACGTATTTTCAGTTATCTTTCAGTGGCATTTCAGTTCAGAAACAGATACTATTACCATAACACTTGCTTGAGGGGGATTAAAGAATGCAACCACTTAAAGGTATTAAAATATTGCTTGTCGATGATGAGCCAAATATTCTGCAATTTCTGGAATTAGGGTTACAAAATGAAGGCTTTGAAGTAAGGTGCGCCCAAGATGGGATCGCGGCCATTAATATAATTAAACAGTTTCAACCACACGTTGCCATACTTGATGTCATGATGCCGGGAATGGACGGCTTTGAAGTGTGCCGGATGCTCAAAAAGACCGAGAATGTGGCCGTGATTATGCTGACCGCCAAAGATGAGGTCGACGATCGTGTCAAGGGTCTAACGCTTGGGGCTGACGATTATATGGTCAAGCCCTTCAGCTTCGATGAGCTGTTAGCCCGCATTCACGCAAGAATTCGCAATCAATTTCCCAACTTATTTGGTGAGGTGGTTATCGGCCCTTTCCGAATTGATGATCGCCGCAAAGAAATTAGTTTGGAGAACCGGGTATTGGAGCTGTCCCCGACAGAATACGAGCTGTTAAAATTTCTAGTATTGAATCATGGTCTTGTACTTAGTAAATCAATGATTTTGGAAAAGGTATGGAGTTACGATTTCGGTGGCGAGGAAAACATTGTTGAGGTGTATATTCGTTCCTTGAGGGATAAGCTTAACGACAAGGATCGCCAATTGATTCGGACTTTACGGGGATCGGGGTATCGGGTGGATCTTTCATGATTGACAAAACCGGATTTAAATGGAAACAATTTTTTGCCCCAAACTCGTTAAAAATCCAGCTATTGTCCCGCTCATTGATTATACTGGCCGCTCTGCTTGTGCTGATCGGGGTGCTGCAATATGTATTTATGAAAGACATTATATACAGAAATAAAGCGACCAGTGTCCAAAGTCAGATTCTATCGCTGCCTCGCGACGCCTGGCAGCAAACCGGCAGGACGAACGAGGGTGGCAATGCGCGAGCACCTTTTTTCTTTATGCCGGAAACGTCTATCGCCTATATTGATGCTGCTGGTAATTACACAGCAATGGCTAGCCGTTCAGGAATAGAAAATGGCCCCCGACTGGATACTCAGGAATATCTCGATGCATTAAAATTCAGGAAAAAGCCTGAGCTGAACTATCGGGTAATGTTGGATGAGAACGGAGTCGAGTACCTCGTTGTGCTGCAGCCCGTGTTCACCGGTCCGGGTCAAATGAATGGATTAGTTCAGGTAAGTACGATGACAGGCCCACTCAAGGAATTGCTCATTCGCCAGATGCTTACCTTCTTGCTGCTATCTGCTGCGGCCATGGTGTTTGGTTTGCTCGGATATTTGCCCTTACTTCGCAAGACGCTGGTGCCGCTGTCCAATATGGGCAACACTGTAGAGCAAATCAATGCAGGAAATTTGGATCATCGCTTTCCGATTCATCAAGGACAGCTTGAGGTCGATCAGCTGGCCGAATCGTTCAACGGGATGCTGGAGCGATTGGAGGCTTCCTTTCAGGCAGAAAAAGAAACCCAGGAGCAAATGCATCGTTTTATCGCAGATGCTTCTCATGAGCTTCGTACACCACTGACTTCTATTCATGGTTTTCTGGAGGTGCTGATGCGCGGCGCAGCCAACAATCCCGAACAGCTGCACAAAGCTCTCAAAAGCATGCACAGCGAGTCCGCGCGGCTGAATAAATTAGTGAATGATCTGCTGCTCTTGGCTAAGCTCGATCGGACTCCGCAAATTTTGCTAAAAGAAGGCTCGTTGGATTTGGTTATTCGGGAAATGGAGCCACAGCTTCATATATTGGCGGGAACGCGCAAGCTTAGCTTGCGGATTGAGCCTCAGATGATCTGCAAATTCGTGACAGACAATATGAAGCAGGTCATTCTGAATTTATTTCAAAACGCCGTCCAGCACACCGATTCTGAAACCGGTCATATCGAGATTTCCTTAACCCGCAAAGATAAGGGCGTACTGCTGTCAGTTAACGACAATGGCCCCGGAATTAGCGAAGCTCATCTGCCCTATGTATTTGATCGATTTTATCGCAGCGATTCCTCACGGGCACGCCAATATGGAGGTGCGGGGCTCGGTTTATCGATTACTCAATCGATTGTCGAATCCCATCATGGCACGATCCATGTCACCTCCAAGTTTGGCCAGGGCTGTTCGTTCCAGGTATGGATTCCTGCATAATTATTGCTTTTTGCTTCAACATCCATTCTATGGTTTCGTGAATAGCATGCTCAAGCTTAAATTGTGGAATATAACCGGTCTTTCTTTGCAAATGGCTCATATCGTACTGACGGTGACGAGCATGATGCCTGGAGTCCGGTTTTTCTTTTAATAACCAGAGCCTTTTTCGTCATGGAGCTGCCTCCTTAGTTTTTGTTTGCCAATTTGCATCTATACCTTTCTAAGCACTAATGACGAAGCGAGAGCCACCAAGCTGGCTATAAAACCATACATGAATAAGGCATGAAACCCGCTGTATACATCCAAGCCCTTTGTCAAAAAGGCACCCATTACCGTCACGCCCACAGCCGTTCCGATATTACGCGAAAACAACTGCATGGAAGTCGAAACTCCTTTTTGATTGGCATCCACCAGCTGCTGGGACCCAATCGTAGCCACCGTGAAGATTAATCCAAAGGCAAGTCCCTGGACAACCATCGCCGAAAATACGTACCAGAATCCTGTCCCCTGCTTCAATAAAAGCAGCATTATTCCTGAACAGATCAGCAGGACGTTGCCGATAATAATGAGCTTCCCATAGCCCCATTTTACTGTCCATTTGCCGCTCGGAACCGCGACGACCATCCATCCAAACGATACCCCAAGCAGGGCCAAGCCGCTGACAAATAAGCTGTGACCTTCCTCCTGAAGAAATAGCGGCACATAGCTCGAAACGCCAAATAATGCGGCACATGCAAGAAATGAATTCATATTCATTCCCGAAATCGGGCGATTTGCAAGCAAGCTTAAGGGAACAATCGGTGAAGGATGCTGCCGTTCATACAAATAAAATCCAAAAAGGATAATGACTCCAGCAGCAGCATAAGCCCATATGTAGTTTTCAACAACGGTTGTGAGCAGAAGCATACTGACTCCGGCAGCAAACAGGACTGCACCCAAGCTATCCACCTTGGATTTCTTCGGGATGTACACTTCCTTATAAGCTCTGAGCAATATCAATGAAATCAGACATAAGGGAATATTAATATAAAAAATCCAGCGCCAGGTCGTATACTGTACGAATAATGCCCCAAGCATAGGCGCCAAAATAGCAGATAACGCCCACATGGCCGTGAAAAATGCTTGTATTTTGCCTCTTTTTTCAGGTGGATACAAGTCTCCCGAAATTATCGAAGGAAACGGCATCATCACACCCGCGCCGATCCCTTGTACCGCACGATACAGTATTAACTGTAACATCGTATTAGCGAATCCACACAATAAAGAACCTAACAAGAAAATGATTATTCCTACTGCAAATATCGTTTTGCGTCCGTACAGATCGGATATGCGTCCTGCTACGGGGGCGACAACTGTTGATACGACCATATACGAGGCAAAGCTCCATGCATACAGCTCAAACCCGCCAAGCTCCTTGGCAATAATTGGCATTGTCGTGTTAATAATGGTCGTATCCATAGAAGCGACCAGCATAGCGATAACTACGCTGGCCATAACTGGCAGCTTGCTTTGGGTAGTGACACTTGCGGTTGATGCGTGTGCAGTCAATAGTTAATCCTCCCTGTATTTCCTCTTCCACGTTCATCGTATTCAGATTTTAAATTTCAATTCCATTTAAACCCGCATATTTGGTAATCGCTTTAAGCAGATCGTTCACAATAGGCAATATAAATTGAGCATTTCCCAATTGAAATATACCGCTGCGATTATGCACATAAGCCTGACTCACATGAAACCGATAATGCGGTATGCCATTAGACATCGTGATGATCTCATTACCCGAGGAACGCCGATTATGAAAAGTGATCTTCTTGCTCTCGAAAGTATCAAACGGAACAATACTTGTAATGTGCGCAAGCTTGAAATAATAGTTAACATGAGGCTTTTGGTATACCAGCTCCTCGGTGGACACGGTAATACCAAAATCTCTTTTTTTGTGCGAAATTTTCAAATCACCCTGCAAGGACTTGATCTGGATAAAATCGTTATTCATGATAAGTACCTCCTCAATGCCCAAAACCGTATGATGGGATAATTGGTTATGACAAGTATAAAATGCGTTTGCCAAAGAGCATACCACAATCCTTGCTTGTACGCTATAGAACTGAGCTAACCTTCCTTTAGCTCTCGTCTTCATTATCTGTTTATGATAGAATAACGGGATTAACTCTTAAACCAAGCGTCCACGCAGGAGGATTACTTATTTATGCTTATCATCGGAATTGCAGGCGGTACCGGATCGGGCAAAACGACCGTAGCCCGCTCCGTCATCGACAAGCTCGGCAGTGAACAAATTACTTTCATTTCCCAGGACAATTATTATTGCGACCATAGCGAATTACCATTGGCTGAACGCGAATTGATCAACTATGATCATCCTTTTGCTTTTGATAACGAGCTGCTGCTCCAGCAAATAAAGTTGCTAAAGCTTAACCAAATTGTGCATTCCCCCACCTATGATTTTGCCCATCATGCACGCTCTGAGCAAACGATTGAGCTGCTTCCGAATCCAATCGTTATTATAGAAGGACTGCATGTCTTATCGGACGAGCTGTTACGTGGTATTCTCGATATCAAGGTGTTTGTGGATACAGATCCGGACGTACGTATTCTCCGTCGCGTCCTGCGGGATATTCAAGAACGCGGCCGCAGCATTCAATCCGTTTATAATCAATATTTGTCCACCGTAAAACCGATGCATGAAGCATTTATCGAACCCTCCAAAAAATATGCCGACATCATCATACCCGAGGGTGGGCACAACGAAGTCGGCATCAGCCTGCTTACGGTTCTGACGGAGAAATACTTGCAGCCGCCGCTTGCTTCACTTCATCCCAATGAAGGATAAAACGCGAATCATTTTTGAGCTTCACATTGCACAGCTTCAACTGATTTTCGGTTAGCTCCAGCAGTTCCCATGAAGCAGGCTCAGCGACACCCTGCAGGTTCAAAAAATCATGGTAGCCCAACTGGGCAGCTTCTTCATCATCCCAATACTTGGTTCCATAATAAGGCAGCCTATAGCCGTTAACCAGCATACAGGTATACAGCTTTGATGTAATTGCATGCTTCATCACATAAGGCAACCTGATCTCCTCCATTTTCCACAAACAAAAGGCATTTTTCTCTTTCGGAGAGAATGCCTTTTGCCTCTACGAGGTTACAGATACGGGCTTTCATGCTTAGCCTTCAGCATACTCCAGCGCCGCTCCACTTCCCTCTCGAATTCTTTATAGGAATCCTCGTACTCGGGTTTAGTCATATGCTTCGTTTTACCCATGGTAGTGAGCCACTCTGACAAAGGAATCTTTTTGCTCTTATCCTCCGGATTGTATGTTATCGTTGTGACCCCATGCTCCACCTCATACAGCGGGAAGAAACAAGAATCTACTGCCGCGCCAACAATATTGGATCCATTCTCGTCTTCAGACAACCAATTTAATGGACAAGCGATCAAAATCTTGCCGTACACCAATCCTTCATTTTGGGCATACCACTGGGCCTTGGCGCCTTTACGAACCAAATCCTGTGAAAATGCCTCCGAGCCTGTAAATACATAAGGAATGTGGGTTGCTGCCATAATTTGTGCAGTATCCTTGTGATGGAATACCTTACCACCCTGCTTGGAGCCTACATTGGAGGTCGATGTACGATGGCCCATGGGTGTGGAATAGGACAGCTGGGCACCTGTATTCATGTACCCTTCATTATCGTACTCCAGAATGATCATTTTATGATTTCGCAGCGCCGCACCAATGGCTGGCCCCATCCCGATATCCATACCACCGTCTCCAGTGATCATCACGAACGTGAAATCGGCAGGCAGATTGTATGCATCCAGCTCACCGCGGCGTTTGCGCTCCCAGAACATTTCAACGACACCGGACATGGTAGCTGCACCATTTTGGAACAGATTGTGAATATAGGTCGCTTTATGTGACGAATACGGATACCCTGTTGTCACTACCATCGCACAGCCTGTGTGGAACAACGCTACGATATCGCCTTCGATCCCCTTGAAGAACAATTCAAGACCTGAGAAAATACCGCAGCCCGGACAAGCGCCATGCCCCGGAGCAATTCGTTTTGGCTTCTTCGTTAGAGCACGCAAAGGCGGAATGCGAACATTCAGCTTCTTCGTCTCTTCATCCTGCTTGACCGTGATCAGCCCTGTATTTAAATCTTCGTATTTCATCGGGTTTAGAACACGTTTCATAGTCCGATTCGGATCCCCTACCGAATGACCGTAATAATCGAACGGTACTTCTACTTTGCCTTTTTCCACCGCGTCTATAGCGAACTGGAATAAGGCATGACCGTCCTCATTATAAAAATCCTTGCCACCCAGACCATAAATACGGCTAATAACCATCGTATCATGATTGCCGAGCGTGAACAGCGCAGCCTTGATTTCATTGACCATATTGCCGCCATGACCACCATAAGAATCAGCACGGTCGCCTACGGTGACTGCCTTCACATTTTTCAAGGCTTCCGCGATCGCCTTTTGCGGGAATGGACGAATCAAATTGGGAGCAATGGAACCCGCTTTAATGCCCTGAGCACGGAGCTGATCCACTACGTCCTTAATAATTTCCGATGCTGAATTCATCAGGAACACAGCAACCTCCGCATCCTCCATACAATACAAGTCAAGAACCGGATAATCGCGTCCTGTCAGCTCCGCATATTCAGTACGAATTCGGTCAAAGACTTGCTCCGCCCTGTACATCGCCATGGACTGCTGGTAGCAGTTATTGATATAGTCGGGTTCATTCATGTAAGGCCCGACAGTAATCGGGTTGTTGCGGTCTAACGTATCGGCAAAGCCCACTGGCGGCTGTTCTCCAATAAAAGCCTGTACATCCTCGCGTTTGGCAAACGTTTGTACCCGACGTTTTTGATGCGAGGTGAAGTACCCATCGGACGCAACAATGACAGGCAAGCGGACTTCAGCATCCTCAGCCAGCTTGAGTGCCATAATATTCATATCATACACAGCCTGTGGATCACGGCACATCACAATAGGCCAGCCGGTATTCAAAGCATAATATAAATCGGAGTGGTCTCCGTGAATATTCAAAGGTCCGGATACGGAGCGGCAGACTAGGTTCATGACCATCGGAAAACGGGTTCCCGATTGCACCGGCATTTGCTCCAGCATGTACAAGTACCCATTCGCACTTGTCGCATTAAATACACGACCGCCGGCTGTGGACGCTCCATAGCAAATTCCTGCTGAACCGTGCTCGCCATCTGCCGGGATCAGCTTGATATCGTGCTGTCCATTTGCCTTCATCATATCAAGAAATTGAGCAACCTCTGTGGAAGGCGAGATCGGAAAATATCCCATAATGTGATAATTGATTTGGTGCGCGGCGTATGCCGCCATTTCATTACCGGATTCATATACGATCCGCTGCTCCACCGTACCCTGAGGAATCTCTTTATTAATCTCAATTGCCACTTGGTTCTCCACCCTTCAATTTACATGTAATGGATTATGATATGCGATTTACACGAATCAGGTTGCAGCCAAATCGAACCGATGAGGAACGCGATGCTCATCTGCATAGCCATCAGCTTCCCTGGCACTGGAAAGTGCCTCCGTTGGACAGGCCTGTACACATTTCAAGCAGCCCTTGCAGTATTGGTAATCAATTCCCTGGAGGAACATTTGCGGCCTGCCCTTTTTATCTGCTTGCTCATCCCACACAAAGCAAAAATCAGGACAGACCGTGTCACAGGCTGCACAGTGAATACATTTATCATCCTCAAAATGCGGCATCATGCCTGCCCGCGATATACTCAGATCCTTTAATATACTATTACCGGGATTCGTAATGACACCACCCATAGCCTGTGTCCCGTATCCAAGAACAGGGGTATCCTGCCTAATATATGAAGGCATCTGATCCCCATCAGCCAGCTCAAAGGTTTGAAATACGACTTCGTTGTAACCCCTTTCAAATGTGTTTAATGCCGGCTGTACAGCTAACGGGTATTTCTTCTCCAACGATTTGCGAATAACATTTTTCATCGTATCGGGATTGAGAAACGGACACAACCGGAATAACGCACCCAGCATCGCCATATTAACCCGATTTTTCTCCTCTAGAGAAATGCCAATCGCATCAATAACAGCGATCGTTCCGCCCTTCATATTCATCTTGGCCTTCAGCTCTTCCGGAGTTTTCGTCGAATTAACCAGCACCAGTGTATCTTCATAGATGCCACTAATTACATTGATCGTTTTCGACAAAGATTCATGAAATACGCCGACAACATGCGGCCGCTCCACGGGCGAGGTATCCCGAATATTCGTGTTGATATCGCAAAACCGGATATGCGCCTTGACCGCAGAGCCCTTCTTCTCCGAACCATAAGAGGAAAAGCTGACACCGTTCAAGCCGGCACCCACCACACCAGCCTCTGCCAGCATTTTGCCAGCCAGATTAGCTCCGAGTCCTCCAATTGATTCCAATCTGATTTCAAAAAAACCCAGTTCATTTGTTCTTGGTAGCGTAACCATTGCAAGACCCCTTTCGAGAATAAACTGAAAAATAGATTAGTTTTCTAAATACTATTTATATTCTGAATAGATCGACAAATTCCTCTATTGCAAAAATATTTTTATAAAAAAAGGCCATCTCCAAAGTCAAAGACTTGAGAATGGCCTGTCCCGCCTTACAAAACCCTAAAAAACCCGTTGCCATTTGTCGGCACAATCGGCTCTCGATCATGCTGCAAGCCAGCTCCGTTACCGCGCAATGCTGCATCGATCAGCCATTGTGTGAAGCTTGCCACCTTCATCGACTGCATTTCTTCCATTGAATAGAATCCGGCACTATCCACTTCGACACCATCGGGTATAGGCTCTCCGCTTATATAATCCATTTCAAAAGCCACATACAAATTATGTACGGAAGCACGCGGCTGGTCACGCAGGGCAATAATTCCTTTAACGCTCGTTTGGACTCCACACTCCTCCAGTACCTCACGGATTACCGTTTCCTCAATAGGCTCCAGCTGCTCGATATAACCACCAGGATTAGTCCAATTCCCTTTGCCAGGCTCTTGCGCCCTGCGAACAAGCAGCACTTTATCGTCTTTTATAACAAGGGCTCCAACCCCGATACTGTAAGATCCCCAATGAACTGCGCTGCAGCTCGTACATGCACGACGTTCTACGCCATCTACAGTCCGCATTTCCATAGGCTGGCCGCATTCCACACAAAAATTAATCGCCATTCGATTCTTCCACCTCTCCAGATGCATCCAGTATGTATGCGCCAATTACGGCAGCTATTCGTTATCATAGCTTGTTTGCAGCTATCTTTCCAGACCCATTTTGCTTGTGAGCTGCTGTATATGTCTATCGAAAAAATAAAGCCGTTCAACGCTTTATTTTTTCTTGAGCGCAAGCATTTGATACACCTCTCTCGTGTCTCCTTTAAGTTGAATCTGTGCACTGCGCATTTGCGAAGAACCATCTCCATCGAGAAATACTCCATCCACAACCTGAGTGCGGCCAACCCATTCTATCGCCGCTGTGCGAAATTGTTCTACCGTACAAGGAGTTTCCGAAACTAGCAGCCATAGATTCTGGGACTTGTCATAAACGGCACCTGAACGAAGCCGTGCCTCTGCAAATGCGGGCATATCCTCTGCCAAAGCTTGCTGAACCCACTGATCATCTTGCTGCAAAGACATGCTGACTCCACCTTGTGCCCAATAATGTCCTTTGTCTGTTACACGAAGCTGCTCGGCATCAATTGCGACTTGTACGCTAAAGCTGCCCGTAATTTCATCCCATACCAAAGTGCCTTTCGGAACATCAATATTATACCATCCCGATCCATAGTCCCACTGCTGACCCACTAACGGTTGATCGTTAATAACGGCAATACTGAGTAAATCTCCATTCCAAAAAAAACCGCCATTGATCCCAAACTCATCGGTTAACGTTACATTGGACTGAATATGCTTCAACGCAATATTATTAGGCCGAGTGCGCAGCGCATGCAGCTTAATCCCGTTTTGTGTTGTTTTCTGATATGTATAAGTATCTGATCGCAGATCTGCTCCAGAGGGCTCCAGTGCTGTGAAAACGACAGCAATCAAATTCCCAAACAAAAAAGCCATGACCAGCAGCGGCAATCGGGCTCGGATGAATCGAATCATTCCGGCAGTCTCCTCTTTACGATTCCATTCCAGCATGGAACGAGCACCTCTTCTCATTAATGAAATGATTAAAACCCTCTGAATCTAGCAGATAGATCCTGCTAGTTTGTATGTCTATTGTAACTTTATGAAGCATAATATGAAATATGCTTGTCCGTGCGTGCAGTAAGCAGATACATAAAAACGCCTTGCGCATCATACGTACGCAAGACGTTTATCTGGGTCGTTCACACGCCGTATCACCACGGCGCTATCAGGCACTACATCATGAAAGACTGATGCTGAGAGGGAGTATTCCCATAATTGGGAAATGGAGCGCCGTATGGCTGCCGTCCTTGCAGTCTGCTTTGTACAAATTGGCTTTGTTCCTGCTGGGATTGTTGATGCTCCCTGATTTTCTTGTCAATTTCCTGGCGAAGCACCGGAGATGATGCTTTATACATATTGTGCTGTTTCATGTATCCGTACACTTTCGCCTGTGATTCCAGGGTACTGCTCAATAAGGAAGTAAGTGTTTGTCTGATAGCGCTGCAATTGGATTCCATCACAGCAGTTGTATACTCACGGCTTGTCCGTTTCAGCTCGCACAGAATGGTAAGCAGCATTTCTCTTTCCGGTAAAACGCCTGTATTCATGTTCATATTCAGGTCACCTCTTTCTAGTTAAAGTTTTGTGTAGGAGCCATTGGCAGATGCTGATGAAGAGTCTGCATCAGGATGTTATAATGTTGATTATGTGCATTGATAATGTCCATACAAAGCGAATGGGTAGCATGCTGTTGTGTGCTTGCTGCGAGTGTCGCACATTGTTTGATGATCAAATCCTCATTAGACATTGAATCCGTGACATATTCCAGCTCTTTGGTAGATATCGGTTCCATCATCATATATTCTCCTTTGAACGATAATTTATTACCGACAATATCATACCCTAACCCAATGATATTATTCAGACTGCATGCTTTTAAGATTTTTGTAAATATTAATTATTTATTACACAAATTGTAAATTTATTTGAACAAAAATTAGGCGAAAATTCATTTTCGTAGTATGATAGACACTAATAAAAGTAGAGCCTATGCACCCAGACTTTGGAAAACCAGACTTTAGTCCAGTCCAATA
The DNA here is from genome assembly GCF_022458865.1 of Paenibacillus periandrae. GTDB lineage: Bacteria > Bacillota > Bacilli > Paenibacillales > NBRC-103111 > Paenibacillus_S > Paenibacillus_S periandrae. The sequence continues at coordinate 63,675 of NZ_JAJNMU010000016.1, forward strand.
CGGTACTCTGGTCTGTGTGCAAATTAGCTTGAAAACATTATGCTTACAAATAGCTTTAATGAACCGAAAAGGGGATTTTTAAATGAACGCAAACGAGACAACGGCGCTTCAAAAAATGTTGTTCTTCTATAAATTTATCCGAACCCCCAAAGCAATTGGAAGCGTTACTCCCAGCTCCCGGCATCTTGCCAACAAAATGGTATCGGCTGTGCAATGGAATGAAATTACGAGTGTAGCCGAGCTTGGGGCAGGAACAGGTGTCATTACGCAAGCAATTCAACGTTCGTTAAAGCAAGACACCAAGGTTATGCTATTTGAACGTGACTCCCATCTTCGGAACCAATTGGAGCAGCAGCATCCGGGCTTTACTACCCATTCCGACGCCAGAAGCATTCACAGCGTTGTACGTCAGCAAGGCCTTGAACATGTTGACTGTATTATCAGCGGGCTTCCTTTTGCAAACTTCCCGCAGCAGGTACGCAACGATTTGGTGGAGCAAATCGTTAATTCATTAAAACCGGATGGTCTCTTTATCGCCTTCCAATATACACTCCAGATGAAGAGACAGTTAAGCAAGCATTTTGACATTGAGGCCATACAATTCGTTATGCTCAATGTTCCACCTGCTTTTGTCTATGTATGCCGTAAAAAACAGTCAACTGGCACCAACCGTCACTAGCCTCATGATCATACGGCTTCCGCAATTTTTCAAAGCCTGTTTCACGACGAAATCATCGTCTTTCCTGATGGATATCTCTTTTTGCATCGTTTTATAGAATCGGTTACTATGGAATACAAAGCCTGCTGGCTTGTAACTGATTTGAAAGAAATGAGGTGTCACGGTTTGGAAGAGATTGTTATAGTCGGAGCAGGCCCTTGTGGATTGTCTGCAGCCCTGGAGCTGCAAAAACTGGGTTATGCGCCTTTGATAATCGAGAAATACAGTATTGCCCACTCTATTTACTTATACCCGACCTACATGCACTTTTTCAGCACCCCGGATTTACTAGAAATAGGCGGCATTCCATTTACAACCCCCAACGAAAAGCCATCGCGCCTCGAGGCGCTACATTATTATCGAAATGCAGCATTGCGCAGCAACGTCCGAATTCAGTCGTACCATGCTGTTCAATCGATTACGAAGACAGATGACGGCACCTTTGAGCTTCAGCTCAATGATCGATTCAATAACATTTCGATGATCAAAGCCCGTTATGTCATTGTGGCTACCGGATATTTTGATCATCCGAACATGCTTGGCATTCCTGGGGAGGAATCCGCCAAAGTCTCCCACTATTTTCATGAGGCCCACCCTTACAGTGGTACAAAGGTTGCGGTAATCGGTGGAAGCAACTCCGCTATCGATGCGGCCATGGATTTAATGCGAGCAGGTGCAGATGTCACCATTGTTTATAGGGGTGATAGCTTCTCTTCAAGCATTAAGCCTTGGGTTCTTCCTGTATTTGAAAGTATGATCAAAAAGGGCAGAATCAAAATGCTGTTCGGATCACAAATCATTCAGATCCATGATCAGACCATTCTTGTTCGGACAGGAGATAACGAGCAGCTTTTGGATAATGACTTTGTACTTGCATTAACCGGTTTTCGTCCTGACCGCGGACTGCTCGCATCCGCTGGCGTACAGATGGATCCGGCATCCACTGCTCCCATACATAACCCAGAAACCATGGAAACCCCAATTCCCGGCCTGTTCATTGCAGGTGTTGCCGCCTCAGGCAGCGATGCCAACGAAGTGTTTATTGAATCGGGACGACTTCATGGCGGTATGATAGCTCGCCGTATTGCCGAAAGCAGTTTGTAGGAAAATCTTACCCGTTATTTTTACATAATTTAGTACCAGAATGAATTTATTAAAGAGGTTGTATCTAAGACCAGAACAAAAAGAGCAATTTTCTGTGAATATCAGAAAACTGCTCTTTTTGTCATTTATTATTTGAATTTCAAATCCAGCACAATCCGTATTCAGATTGTGCTAGTTCTCTCTCCTACAACTTGGAGATTGGTGAATAAAAAGCGGAGCGACCGTGGTGTTCTGTAGAAGCGAAGCGTTCGTCTTTGTTCACGGATTTTCACCTGTTCATCCCATAAATGAAAAAATCCGTGAACAACAACGATCGGAAGAACATTACGGCCGCGCAGCAGCACGTATTCACCAATCTCACCCTTAAAAGATTAGGTTCTTTTCACGCTGTGTCAGCCTTCTCCCGGCAATATCAACGACAAGCTTGCCTTCGGCCAGACCCCATATGCGCGAGCCAAATTTCTCGGCCATTTCAACCTGATGCAGGCTGCAAAAAATAGTGACCTTATCCTTGTTACAAATGTCTTTCAGATCCTCCATAACACGCAAAGCCGCCTCCGGGTCCAATCCGGAAATAGGTTCATCTGCATAAATAACTCTTGCCCCGCGGATCAGAGCTTTGGCTATCGCTACACGCTGCTTCTCCCCGCCGCTCAGCTTTTCAACAGGATCATGTGCCTTATCCAGTAAACCAACCTTGTCCAAATAGTCCATCGCCGTCATATGATCATCACCGGATGTCGTCCCCGAAAGAATGCGCCACCATGCTTTGTGAAAGAACAAACCGCTAAGTACATTTTTCAAGGCAGATTTACGCGGATTCAAATCAGGCTTTTCCTCCAGAAAGGCCCAATCCTTGCGCAGCTTGAATTTTTCCAGCCCGTTCACTCCTGAAATATCTTTCCCTTGGTATATGTATTGACCTTCGTCCCAATTCAGCTTCAAGGATAAACAGCGAAACAGTGTTGTTTTGCCGCTGCCGCTGCTTCCAACTAAAGCAATAAGCTCACCCTCGTCCGCTTGAAAGCTTAGCTTGTCTAATATTTGGTGATCTGGTGGAAATGATTTAGATAAATTACGTACAATAATCATCCGATTCCTTCTCCCTTTCCTTGTGACCCGGCAATAATCTTTATTATATAACATCTTGCGTCAACAAAAAAACTTTAATTACTAAAAGGTGTTTCTATTCCTTGTTTTCATACATAAAAACTGCATTTCAGCACAAAATAAGGAAAACCGCGATTAAGAAAGGATGAGTTATTATGAACAGCTCAGGCACCAAGATCGGATTATTCCTGCTGGCAGCTGCATCTCTGCTCGGAACAGGTGCATGTGGAGCTAATAACGCACAGATGGAGCAGCAAGGCCAGTCAGGTCAATCCATAGCGCAAAACCTGAGTGTTCAAAAAGAATCATCCCCCACTCCCCACCTGCTGGCCGGAAAAGAGAACAAAGAACGCGTGAATACGCCGCTGACATTGGCCGATCTGCATCACAAATATCGCAGTACCTTTTTGTTCAATGGACCCAGAAGCTTGCGTCAGGCGGCGCTCACCTTCGATGATGTTCCGGATACAACATTTACCGCTCAAATTTTGGATATCCTCAATAAATATGGAGTGAAGGCGACATTTTTTGTTGTTGGCAATCGTGCCGAAGCGCATCCCGAAATGATCCGCCGTATCCAGGATGAAGGGCACATCATCGGCAGCCACAGCTACACGCACCCGAATTTATCCAAAACGAGCGACGCACAATTCCGGGATGAAATCCATCGAACAGAAGAAGTACTTGCCAGGATTACCGGCGCCAAGCCAAAGCTTTTTCGTCCGCCGTATGGCAACGTAACGGAATCGCAAATATTATGGCTGGCCAGTCAACAGTACCACATTATTAACTGGAATGTAGATTCACTGGACTGGAAGGGACTCAGCGCGGATCAGGTGGCAGATAATGTGCTAGGTCATGTTGTACCAGGAGCAGTGATCCTGCAGCATGGAGCTGGCGGCGAAGGTGAGAATTTGGCCGGAACTGTACAAGCACTTCCGAGAATTATCGAAAAGCTCCAGGAAGCCCATATGGAGTTGGTCACAATTCCTCAGCTGTTTCAAATCAATGACAGTGTCAAGGTAGATAATCCCATGCCACAGTAAACTTTTGTCCCACAAACTTGAAGGAGAGAAGCCTGTTAGCGGCCTCTCTCCTCTATATGTGCAGCTTACTTTATTTATCCTCCAATGGGTAAAAAATGATATCCACGGGAAACGCAGAGCCGGCTGCTGGTGTAAATTCGATATCGAGCGAAGGCTCTGTGCCGTCTGTGCGTGCCAATATGGTATAACCTTGATAATCCATCATAATGCCGGATGGCGGCGCTTGAACGATACTTCCGTTAATCTCGAAGGGGCCTCTAAATACGCCTCCCCGCGGCAGAAGCAGCAGCGCCATTTTGGGTGGATGATCCATATGAATTTTATAAACAACACCATAGTTGCCCAAATTCAGTGAATGCTCCTTCACGTAGGCATCGACCCCTGTCACGAATTGATCGGACGTACCGTCTCCAATTGCAAGTGAGGACGGCTTCTTTAGTCCGGTCAGATCGACGTTCCAGGACACATCAGAGCCATCGAACGTTCCCCGCACATTCCCTGTATAATCCAGCTGCTTGTACATACCGACAGATTCAATGCCAGCACCAGCGTCCATGGCAACGAACGAAAAATACACTTCTCCACTTGTTTCGACATCATACATCACGTTCATCCCTTGGTCGGGATAAAATTCCGGCATTTTTTTGTAATACATCGTTTGATAAGGTGCTACCGTAATCGATTCCGGCGAGCTGTCACTTTGCAAAAATTCGATTGAGGCCTCATTTCCGATCAGATTCGCATATATCGAGGGATGCACCTCGCCATGACGCGTAGTCTTGATCGTTACTGGCTTATCGGGACTTGGATTACGGACAATGATCGCGAACTGCACCTTTTCCTTCATGCCGTTTACATGATCCGCGTACAGCCTTGCTTTTCCATTCACCTTTTCCTGATACAAAAATCCCTTTTCCGTAAAGGTTTCCGGGCTATCGCTTACGATCAAGGGCCGGTCCTTTTCAAGCGTTGCGATATTAGGCAGCTGCGGGATTCCACGCAAGTAAGAACGAAGCGTCGCTTCCTCTTCCTTGACATACGTTCCGACTGGCTCGTGGTACACCTTATATTCAAATTCATCCAGATACGGCTCGTCCACAATTTCTACGTTATAGGAGAATGGCTCACTAACGGTACCCTTGCTATCCGTAACGGAGAGCGAAACCTTGAACAAACCCGGTTGAAAAATCGCTTCGGCTTTGCCTGTCCACTCGACGTTTTTAATAGTATCCCCATCCGGGTCGTAGCTCGTATTCGAATAAATAATCGGCTCACCCAAACGATACGATTTCTTGTTTACGGAAAATCTGGCTACCGGCTTTGTATTCGGCATCGTATCATTGAACAAGCTGCCAGCCTCAGCCCGTTTAATATACAACAGCTCTAATCGCTGAAGTTGTTCATTAACTGTCGCTTTGAATCCGATAAAACGATTTAACCAAGTTAATTCCACATACAGTCTGTCATTCAACATGAATGCAGCCTGCTCAAAATTTTCCGTCTTCCCATTAACACGCAGCTGCTTGGCAGCAAGCTGAAGCTGAATAAATGCTGCTGGCGTTGTTACCTGAACACTTCCAGAAGCAGCATCCCACTCCACAGGAATACCCAGCAATGATGGAAGAATCGCAGCAGGCATATAAGTGCGATTGTTGATCTGTACAACAGGTGCGTCCAAAGCAAGCTTGGTACCATTGAGGAAAGCTTCACTTTTGCCATAATACAACAGTATGGATCTACTTTCAGGGACCGGAGCCTCGGCTGCGGAAGCATAAGGAATCATAGAATTCGATAACAAACAGCTGAAGAATAGGATCAATGTGCCCATCACGGCGAACCACTTTTTGCATAGAGATGATCTCACTTGACGAACTCCTTTATGATAAAATGCTACTGCTTATCAGGCAGCGGATAAACAATAAAATCTACCGGCAGCTGATTGCTTTCCGAAGCCATCAACTCGATCTCGATCTTCTTCTCAGAAACTGTTGTACGATGAATCAGCAAGGCTTCATTAGAGGTTAATCCAGCTGCAGGCATCGAAATGACATTGCCATTGACGCGAACCGAGCCTTCAAAAAAACCACCACGTGGATATAAAGCGACTGCAGTTTTACCGTTAAATTCCAGACCAATCCGATAACGGACTCCGGCATTGCTTCCATAGGTCACTGCTTGCACAGAGTCGGCTCTCATTTCCTGAGTGACTCTACCCGGAATCGGTTCAATAGAACCGTCACCAATACTAAATGAAATCGGCTCCTTCAGCGATCTTGTATCTAACTGGAAGCTTACCTCGGAAACCGGAGATACGGTATACCGCACATCCTTGGATTGAACAGCTCGATAAGCTCCAAGCTGATAAGGCTGCTCACCGGGTGAAATCATTACATAAGATACATCGACAGCTCCATCTGTTTCCAGATCGTATATCCCTTGAAAGCCCTGTCCTGAGCTTAACTCCTGGCTCACCTTATACAACACGGCAGCACCTGGATTAACCGTAATACTGCTCGGCTCCGAATGATTCGTCAAAAAGCTTTCAACGGTTTTACTTCCGAGAAGGGGTGTATACACGGAGGCCTGAGACTCAGCCACAGCTGTTGTATGGACGGTGACCGGGCGTGTATCGCTTTGATTGCGAATCATAATGGCGAGCTGTGCGGCGCTGCTCATCCCATTGATATATTGGGTGTACAGACGGGCACGTCCATTCATATTTTCCTTGAATAAAAATCCTTTCTCAACAATTGGCTTTGTACTGCTCCCAAGAAGCAAACGCCGTTCCTCCGATGGTCTTGGCAGCACTGACATGATTGGGTTCTCCAAGGACTGTCTGGCGGCAATGGATGCTACTGACTCCTTGGATAATAAACTGCCTATCGGTTTAAAATAAAATGGATACGCTTGCTCACTAATATAAGGAACATCGAGCACCGTTATCGTCTGGGAGAAAGGATCGCTTTCATTTCCTTTACCATCCTTCACTTTAAGCGTTACTGTATAAGTGCCCGGTTTAAAAAACACTTCCTGCTTTCCGCTCCAGTCATAGCCTGGAAGTCCTTCCGAATCGGGATCATAGCTTAAATCTGTATAGGTCACAGGCTCACCTAATCGATAGGAAGCCTTCCCTAATGCGAATTTGGCAATTGGCTTTGAATTTGGCTGAGTATCATCCTTGTGAAGCGTTGATTCTTTATAAGCGGAAGCGGGCTCCCCAAGATCACTTATTTCTACACTTTGGGATGCAGAATCATAGCGATATGTCATATTCGTATAAGGAGCAAGCCAGGACAGCTTTACAAGCAGCCGCCCATTACGGATCTCGGCGACAGTCTCGAATGGAATCGGTTTGCCATTAATCTGTATCTGATTTAGTGACGGATTGAATTGGATGAATGCCTTTGAAGTCAACATCTGTGCAGTCTGCGTTTCATGATCCCAAAAAAGTTGAATCTTAAGTGCGTCTGCAACCCATTTGGCGGGTAAATAAAATTGTCCGTTAATAATTGCTGGCGGTTCATCCAGTTTAACCTTTTGAGTATTGACGATAGCTTCGGAATTTCCAGCAAACAATTGAAGTTGGATCGAGGATACGGAAACAGCATGAACCGGGGGAACGTTCATCATTCCAACTGCAAGGGCAGTACTCATTAGCAATGTTGCTTTTGCGGCAGCAACCATTCGAAACATGTGCGGTAACTCCTTTTTTGTGAATATTTGTTTTCGAACCATGATCTCCTATGCATAGTACCATGTTCGAATTGCAGCCGTCCAGTTGAAACGGCAAAAAACGCTGTGTTAAAATCGTGAACAAAACTGCTGTAACCGTTTTCTTCCAAAGCATGCGTGAACCGTTTCTCCTTGAATTATGATTAAAAACTGAGGCCGATTTTCCGATTTTTCCCTCGAAAATAAATGACTTTTATTTGCAGAAGCCCTTGCTTAACATTACACGTTATGTTATATTTAAATCAAGCAATATCAAGCTTTTCTTACAAATCCGGCACTCTAATTGTCGCTATGAATTTATATGTTTAGGCACAATCCAGCATCATAAATCAGCTTGTGAGGAGCGATGAACAATGACTTACGGACAACAAAATAATGGACAAGAACAGACGATTTCGGTAGAGCTTACTCTAAATGAAGCACTTGCCTTGACAGGTGTTCGCTTTCGTGAAAACCATCAGTTTGAAATTGAAGGCATGCACAAAATAAAAAAATCTTTAGAAAATCGATTAATCACGGAACCGAATCGCAAAGAAGTCCAATAAAACGTCTACTCTAACATTCATGGCCTCCTGAGCTCAGCATATTGAGCCCTGGAGGTTTTTTGTTTACAGCTAATTTGGTGGATTTGGGAATCAATGAGACGGATATTCAGAGCGGCAACGACCATGGTTCAATTGATTTAGGGAACGTATTCCGGCATTGTCCCGCTATTCCCCCCTTCATCCAGGTAACACATGGCGGAGAGCTTCTACATACGGAGGAATTTCGTGATCAAGCGATGACGCCTCAAGCGTTCGAAGGCATGCTGCTTGGCGCTAATGCGCTTGCCAACACAGCATACGATGTGATGATCGATCATGATTGAAAGGAGCTTCATTACACGATGACCAACCCACCAAATGCCTATAAGACCTATTCTGAAGTGAAGCTTCAACAGCAGCAATTGCTCCGTAAAAATGTTATTGATGCCGCATGTATCCTGCTTTTAGAGGAAGGCCCTGAGTCCGTGACGGTCCGCAGAGTTGCTCAAAAATTAAATTGTTCAACTAAAATCATTTACAATATTTTTGGCAATAAGGACGGTCTTGCCAATGAAATGTACATGGATGGATGTCGGCTATTGACACAATCTTTTCAACAAGTACCGGACACTGCCAATGTGCTTGATGATTTGAGCGCTATATGTTGGGCTTATTGGCAATTTGCACAGCTTCATACTGGTTATTACAAAATGATGTTTGGCGGGGCGTTATCTGATTTTAAGCCGGATGAACAAAGCATTGAAAGTACTGCAACTGCCCTCTACCGAATCAAACAAACCGTAATTCGCGCTATTGAGCAAGGTGTATTTGAAGAACATGATCCCCTACTTGTTGTCCAGATGCTTTGGTCTGCTTTACATGGAGTGATCCATCTTCAATTTGCCGGTCATTTTTCTACTTTAAACATAGCCCAAGAAATCTATGCATTCACACTGAATAATACGCTCCAAGCATTTAAGAAATCTTCACGACAATCATAAAATAGTGAGTACACTGAGGTCTGGGTACAGATGGCTTCAGTAATTCATGCCCACCAGAAACAATGTTTCTTAAATAAAACAAAGATTCCAAGGAGGTTCAATATTATGTTCAAATATTCAAATAAAACAGCACTCATCACAGGTGCATCATCAGGCATTGGTGAAGCCTTTGCCTATTCCCTGGCAGCCAAAAAATGCAATCTCATTTTGGTCGCTCGCAATCATTCAAAGCTAAAGGTGCTAGCTGAAAAGCTTACAGAAGCTTACAACGTTAAGACTACGGTAATCGCTATTGACTTATCTGCACCTGATGCTCCACAAGTTTTATTCCAAGAGGTTCAAAAGCAACAATTAAAGGTTGATTTTTTAATTAACAATGCAGGCTTTGCCACCTATGGATATTTTGAACAAGTTTCAGGAGTACGACAGCATGAGGAAGTGATGCTCAATGTCTCTGCTTTAGTCGATATTACGCATGCATTCATGCCCGATTTATTGCGCAATCAGGATGGTGTTTTAATTAATGTTTCTTCCACAGCCGCCTTTCAGCCCGATCCTTATATGGCCGTTTATGGAGCAACCAAAGCGTTTGTGCTCTCTTTTAGTGAAGCCCTTTGGGCCGAGAATCGTAAACGCGGGCTCAAGGTTCTAGCACTTTGTCCCGGTGCCACAGAAACCTCATTTTTTGATATCGTCGGTTCGGATGAAGCATCCGTTGGTTCTAGACAATCGCCCAGCACCGTTGTACACAACGCTCTGAAAGCACTGGAAAAAGGCCGCAGCCATATTATTTCCGGACGCCAAAATTATTGGGTAGCCCAGGTTTCCAGATTATTTTCTCGTCAGTTTACACTTGGAATTGTTGAACGAACTCTCCGACCACGCAATTAAACAGACCAAGAGCAAGTTTCTGTTCATACTTGACGATTCCCTCATGCCGGCGTATACTTCCTTTCATAACGTATCGACGATGATGAAGGGTAAGTAGCCGTTAGAGGCGGGATTCAGAGAGATGGTGTTTGGTGCGAACCATCCCCGGCCGACGTGTGAATGGACTTCGGAGTCGCTTGGCCGAACGTATTTGTTTGTAGGCAAAGCCGGGATTCCCTCTCCGTTACCATGAGGGCTGTATCGATAGTGTTCTTGATGAGCCTGTCCGTACTTGAGAGTGCATCTTCATACCGGAGATGAATAAAGGTGGTACCACGATAACTTCGTCCTTTGCGATGAGGTTTTTTTGCGTTTCATAAAAGGGGGTGATGGCCATGGAGGATGGCTGGTGTTGGCGTATCTCAGATCGTAAGGATGTATGTATAGGTTTGCTCGCAATCCCATTCATGCTTGCGGAGCCAGCTTTGCTTCGCAAAGCTCAGTTGATGCTTACGAAGCCAGCTTTGCTTCGCAAAGCTCAGTTGATGCTTACGAAGCCAGCTTTGCTTCGCAAAGCTCAGTTGATGCTTACGAAGCTAGCTTTGCTTCGCAAAGCTCTTAGGAGGAATTTCAATGCAAGAGAGAATTTTAACTGGAGATCGTATTACCGGCAAGCTGCACCTTGGTCATTACGTCGGGAGTTTGAAAAATCGGGTTGAATTGCAAAACAGCTATGAGTGCTTTGTCCTGTTAGCCGATGTTCAGGCATTGACCACACACTTCGATCATCCTGCAATAGTGCGCGATAATCTGCGTCATGTAGCTATGGACTATTTGGCGGCTGGCATAGACCCCAACCGTTCTACCTTATTTATTCAATCCATGATCCCGGAAATAGCCGAGCTGACTGTTTATTTTTCGATGTTTGTCACGGTCAACTCTCTACGTCATAATCCGACGATTAAGACAGAGGCGGCTGAACGGGGCTACAAGCAGTTGAATTACGGCTTTCTTGGCTATCCCGTCAGTCAGGCAGCAGACATAGCCATCTGCCGCGCAACGCTCATCCCTGTTGGCGAGGATCAGGTCCCCCACATCGAACAAACGAGAAAAATCATACGCCGTTTTCATGACCTCTATCGACCGGTATTTCCCGAGCCTCAAGCCTTGATCGGCGAAATTCCACGCTTAACCGGCCTTGATGGGGGCCGTAAAATGGGTAAAAGCTCCGGCAATGCCATTTCCCTGGATTCGAACCCACAGCAGGTCAAAGAGCTCATACAGAAGGCTGTAACCGATCCTGGGCGTATTCGCAAGAATGACCCGGGCCATCCTGACAGATGCCCGATCTATAGCTACCATCAAGCCTTTAATGCTCCGCAGGCAGATGATATCTACAACAATTGCACCCAAGGGACCATCGGCTGCTCCGAATGCAAGACAAGACTTACTGTCAAAATTAACGAGCTGCTGGAACCGATGAATGAGCGGCGTGAAGCCCTTAGCAAGTACCCTAAGCAAATTGACGAAATTTTGATAAGCGGTACCGAGCGTGCAAGAGAACTGGCCCGTGAAACAATGCTGGAAGTACGTGAAGCCATGGGAATCGCCTATTTCGCACAGCATACTGAAAACTAATTATATAACATTAAAAAGCGGTCATCATTTGATGGCCGCCTACATTCGTATCAATTCCCGCCGTAACGGAATTAGCTGTACATAAAAACAGATTTGGGCAGATGTATAAAATCATACAACTGCTTCGTTAAACCGCCCTTGCCGAACCGAAGCACACTGCTCTGGTCTTTCCCATGTTTTTGTTGAATATCTTTGAGGAAACTGATAATTTGACTGCGTCTTGACGTAATTTCACGATAACCCGTGCTGTAAAGCCACTGATCAATGGTATTATAAATACCACGATTAAGCCCAAAGGTTTGAAAGCAATAATTGACAAACTGAATGTCTGGCAAATGAAGGGCATCTGCCTCGCTTACTTCTATTTCCGTTTGGTCTTGGACTATCACATCATTCATAGTCATTCACCTCCTAAATCTAATAAGAAAAGCTTCTGATCGAAGCCTATTCGGTGAAGATACATTCGTGTCCAATAGGTTGCTTTTCTTACAATATCAGAATATTCAGCTCCGCTGAAAACTTATAAATTCTGATATTATAAAAAGAGACTTCTCCCTGCAATAAATGCAGCTTGAAGCCTCCCGATGTCAGGTAGACAAGACTGGTAGTTCGTTTAAAGTTTAAGTAACCGGTAATTCATTAACCGAATCAATCGCATTCGCATCTGTTCTTTCTTTACGCCATACCGTTTCGGAAATGAACGATTGCACTACACCCTGTAATCTCTCTTCAATTTCCTGAACAAACGTGAAGCTGTTGTCCTCGGCGCGGATAACCTGGGAATCCAATATAAATGCACCGTTCAAAATGTGATGTGCTCCCAATGCAGATAATACAGGCTTGAAAGCATGGTCGATAGCAAGCAGATGAGCAATCGTACCTCCAATTGCCAACGGAAGCACCACCTTACCTTCCAGACCTTTTTGCGGTATGAGGTCCAGAAAGCTTTTTAATACTCCTGTATAAGATGCTTTATATATCGGTGAAGCAACAACGACTGCATCGGCTTCGGCAACTATCCGATTGGCATTCGTGATCGCAGGACTGTCAAAGCGAGTATAAAATAAATCCTCAGGCGGCAGTTCCCTTACATTTACCCATTGAACCTCCAGCCCTTTCTCAAGAATTGCGTTGCTTACAAACTGAAGAACTCCGTCTAAACGTGATGTGGCAGAAGGACTACCAGAAATAATTGCAATACGTGCCATTGAGATCACTCCTTTTATATAAATCGTTTCATGCACAATAGTTACCTGGATGAATATTAATCAATGCTCCCCATTGTAATGCCTATCCATCGTCAATGAACAGGAATGAACAGTGAACTATAATTGCGATTAGCTATTTTTACGGATTTGCTGTCTGTTCACTCCGCTATGCTCTCGATCGCGAGCTCCAGCTTCGGCTTCAAAGCGTTTGCGCTCGGTTCTTTCTATCTGTACTATTCTACCATCATGAATCACGATTTGCACAGTCCCATATTCCAGACCATTTACGGAATTAAGTATTCTTTGTGTCCATATATCATCAACTTCCAACGGTTTTGCCATATCATAACCTCCACTCATATTAATAACATGTGCATAGTCGGAATTGAAGCGTAACTATTAAATAGTCCAATCATGCCAATCACTTTTTTGTTTTTCTATTGAAGTTAACCAGTTTTGGGTTGTCGACAGGAGCTGGGAATAGGATTGATTCGATGAATACGTATGATCTGCTTGAAAAATCACTTCTTTATCGCATTGTCCCTGAGATCTCATCCAGAACAGCTTTTGGTACAAGAAGCAATAATCAACCGGAATGACATCATCATTGGTACCATGCACCAGCAATACGTCCCCATTGAATTTCCTGGATTGTTCAAAAGGCTGATGTTTCGACAGCGATTCAAAAAATTGCGGCTCGAACGAATATCCCAAATAATCAGCTGCTCCGAATTGCACCGCATCCTCATATACCTTTTTACCTGTAATTTTAATAATATCATTAAAAGGATAGGCGACTGCAGACCATAGTACAAGTGACTTGATTCTCTTGTCTCTCGCTGCGGTTAAGACCGAAATTGCACCGCCCAAGCTATGTCCAAGCAGAATGACACGTGTCGGATCAACGCACCCGATTTGCAGTGCATAATCTATTACATGTCGGGTTTGTGCAATCATAGCGTCCACATCACTTGAACCGTAATTGCCTGTGCTCTCGCCGCATCCTGCATAATCAAAGCGAAGTACCATAAATCCTTGTTTACTGAATTCTCTGGCGGCCTTTAGAAATAATCGATCCACACCAATCCGATTGCCTACGAAACCGTGTGCGATGATGATTATCGGGTTTTTATCTCCTGTTGATGGAGGATAGTGCAGCGTAGCTGCTAATTCCGCTTGGTCACTGCTTATTGTAATATGATGCTCCATGGCTGCTCTCCCTTTCTGTGTTAAGCCCTAGATGTTTGGTAAACAAAGCTTGTGCTGGTTTCCTACTAGTATTCCACGTACATCTCATTTACCAAACGTCCAAGCCCGATTTATTTTAGATATGAACCGGCAACGGATCGGTTTTGAGTGCATTTTCTACCGTCAGATGCTCCTGCTCATGAAATAAATAAACGCGATGTATCAGCACTTGCACAGAATCGGAAGGTTTTAATGTTTCCAGCTCCAGGGAGCGATAAGCAAACAGAATTTGACCGTTAACCTCTACTTCAACCTGCCAATTCGTGCCGCGAAAATAAATATTGTTGACAATACCGGTTTCTGCCGCGGAAGGAATCGAGATCTCATTTGGAAAACCAATTTCCACAAATTCCGGTCGAATCGTAGCTTTTGCCTCACTGACTGCCACGTTATGAAAGCCTTTAAATCGATGAATATCACTCACCTGGTTCGATTCACCGATGAAACCTGCGACAAATGGAGTTTGCGGGTGCTGATAAATTTCTATCGGAGACCCCTTTTGTTCCAATCTGCCTTGGTTAATAATCATAATCTGATCGGCAACCTCAACAGCTTCTTCCTGGTCATGTGTAACAAAAATCGTCGTTATACCCAACCGATTGATCATACTTTTCAACCATGTCCGTAATTCCTTACGAACCTTGGCATCAATGGCGGCAAACGGCTCATCCAGCAGCAGCAGTTGCGGCTCAGGCGCAATGGCTCTGGCAAATGCTACTCGTTGACGCTGACCTCCAGATAGTTGATGAGGCAGTCGTTTTTCAAGACCCTTCAAGCCTGTAAGCTCAACCAACTCCGTGACGCGCTCCTTGATCTGCTGCTTGCTGCGTTTTTGTACCGTTAAACCAAATGCAATATTATCATATACACTCATATGCCGGAACAAAGCATAGTTTTGAAATACAAGGCCGATGCCGCGCTGCTGCGGAGGAATATCGTTGACTTTTTTGCCATGAAACAAGATTTCTCCCGAATCCGGATCTTCGAGTCCAGCTAGCATACGGAGAACCGTTGTTTTGCCACCGCCACTGGGTCCCAGCAAACCAATCAGCTTGCCTTTTTCGATTTCAAAACTGACATCCTTGGTGGCCTGAAAGCTGCCAAAGCTTTTCATCAAGTGTTTGGCTACAATATGCATGCTTCCCTACTCCCCTTCTATCTGCTTAGTTCCATTAAATTTCCATTCGATGACGCTTTTAACTGCAAGCGTCACTACCGCCAGCATCAGCAGCAAAGAGGCCATCGCAAAAGAGCCTGCAGAATTGTATTCGTTGTAGAGAATCTGGATATGCAGCGGCATCGTATTCGTAGCCCCACGAATATGACCGGATACGACAGAAACCGCTCCGAATTCACCCATCGCCCTCGCATTACACAAAATAATTCCGTACAGCAGTCCCCATTTGATGTTGGGCAATGTCACCTTCCAAAAAATGCGCCAGCCCTTGGCGCCGAGCGTTACCGCCGCTTCTTCCTCTTGAACTCCCTGAGCCTGCATGATCGGGAGCAGCTCACGGGCGATAAAAGGAAAAGTCACAAACACAGTAGCAAGAACTATTCCCGGTAGCGCAAATAGAATTTTAATGTCATGATCATCGAGCCACGGACCAAACCAGCCCTTCGCGCCAAATAATAGTACAAAGATAAGACCCGAAATGACTGGAGATACGGCAAACGGCAGATCAATCAAAGTAATAAGCAGGTTTTTACCTTTAAAATTAAATTTAGTGATTGCCCATGCTGCGGACAAGCCAAACAGTAAATTTAGAGGCACCGCAACTGCAGCAGTCATTAAAGTCAAACGAATTGCTGATGCCGCATCCGGTTCCGTCAATGCCTTGAAATATACTTCAGCACCTTTACGAAACGCTTCAACGAACACTGAAATTAACGGCAATACGAGTAAAAATCCCAAAAACAGCAAAGCGATACTAATTAAAACCCATTTTACGACCGCCGGTTCAGTAATATGTCTGGGTCTGTCCAGAGTAACCGAACCTGCTTTTGCGGTTGCCACATATCCGGCCATGGTGTTTCCTCCTGCTTCTAAGTTACATTAAAGCGGTTAGCCCGCCATTGGATGAAGTTAATGACCAGCAACAAAAAGAACGATATCACCAGCATGACTAGTGCAATGGCTGTAGCACCTGCATAATCATATTGCTCAAGCTTGGTCATGATCAGAAGCGGAGCAATTTCTGTCTTCATCGGCATGTTGCCCGAGATAAATACGACAGAGCCATATTCACCGACAGCACGGGCAAAGGCTAATGTAAATCCGGTTAGCGCGGCTGGCAGCAGCTCTGGAAAGATGACCTTAATAAAGGTTTTCCATCGATGAGCGCCTAGGCTAACCGCAGCTTCCTCGGTTTCTTTTTGCAATTCTTCAATTACTGGCTGCAAGGTTCGAACCACAAACGGGATACCGATAAATGTCAAAGCGATCATAATACCAATCGGCGTATAAGCCACCTTGAATCCAAGCGGTTCCAGAATGCTACCGATCCAGCCGTTCTTCGAATAAATCGTCGTCAGCGCTATCCCGGCTACTGCTGTTGGCAGTGCAAACGGCAGGTCCACCAATGCATCGACAAAGCGTTTACCTGGAAACGAGTATCTGACCAGCACCCAGGCAACGATAAATCCAAAAATCGTATTGATAACCGCAGCCCCAAATGCAGTCCCAAAGCTGATTTTGTAGGAAGCGACCACTCTGGCATCACTAATGGTTTGCCAAAACTGCATCCAGGTGAGACCCGAGGTTTTGATAAAAATCGCTGACAAAGGGAATAAAACAATCAGACTTAAATAGAGTACGGTAAATCCCATTGATAGCCCGAATCCGGGCAGTACACTTCGTTCTTTCCATTTACTTGCCATGGATTCCTCTCCTCTGACTTAAGAGTTTTGCTTTAGCAAAACTTTCTTCGTAAGCATCAACTTAGTTTTCCTTGGAAAACTCCACATCGTAAGCGTCAACTTCGTTTTGCTATAGCAAAACTTTCTTCGTAAGCATTAACTTGGTTTTCCTTGGAAAACTTCACATCGTAAGCATCCCACATATACGGTACCTCTGCAGATTACCGCACATGTGGAATGAATGATTGTCGTTTATGACTTATGGTTTGTAGATTTGGTCAAATGTGCCTTTATCTGCGAAGTGCGTTGCCTGGGTCTTGGTCCAGCCGCCAAATGGCTCATCATCGATTGTGAACAGCTTTACCTTCGTAAACTGATTCTCATATTTCTTGGCTACGGACTCCAAGCGAGGGCGGTAGTAGTTTTTAGCTGCAATATTTTGACCTTCTTCTGTGTACAGGTATTCCAGATACGCTTGGGACACTTCACGAGTACCTCTTTTGTCGACAACTTTATCTACAACCGCTACTGGCGGCTCTGCCAATACACTCAGCGATGGTGTAATAATTTCATATTTGTCTTTACCAAATTCATTGATAGAAAGGTAAGCTTCGTTCTCCCATGCCAGCAACACATCACCAATGCCGCGTTGTACAAACGTATTTGTGGCATCACGAGCACCTGAATCCAACACTGGCACATTCTTGAAAAGAGCTTGAACAAATTCCTTCGTTTTGGCTTCATCTTTATTAAACTTTTGGTATGCATAGCCCCAGGCTGCTATATAGTTCCAGCGTGCGCCCCCGGACGTTTTGGGGTTAGGAGTAATGACTTCAACACCTGGCTTGATGAGATCGTCCCAATCCTTGATCCCTTTCGGATTTCCCTTTTTCACGAGGAATACAATGGTTGAGGTATATGGTGTGCTGTTTTGCTGCAGCTTTTTTTGCCAATCCTTTTGAATCAAGCCCGCTCCTTGAATTTCATCAATATCATAAGCGAGCGCCAATGTCACAACATCAGCTGCCAATCCATCGATAACCGAACGTCCTTGCTTGCCTGAGCCACCGTGTGAAGCTTTTACTGTTACTTTTTGGCCTGTTTTCTTTTCCCAGTAAGCGGAAAATGCTTTATTATATTCTGTGTAAAGCTCACGTGTAGGATCGTAGGATACATTTAAAATTTCAACGGGTGGTTTCGGTGTTGGCGCCGGTGTCACTGCAGCCGCTTTGTTGTCACCTGCTGGCGCTGGAGCTGCCGGCGTGGTTGGAGCTGCTGCTCCGCAAGCAGTCAGTCCTAATAAAGACAGCGAAATGGCACTGATTAACGTAAGCTTACCCCAATGTTTGTTCATAAATTAATCTCTCCCCTTAAGTATCAATATATCTTATAAATAAGCTAGACAGGATAGTAAAACCAGCCGCTATGTAGAATGTCTATTATGATATGCGCCGGTTTGCTTCGAAATTATTACTATATAGCTCCGGTTGTCCGGTAGACGATACATAATTCCGATGTGTTTACTATGTTTTATATTCAGTATATTAGCATCGTCAGACATTGGTGTCAATGCGTTTTTGGAAATTTTTTTAAGATCGCAGCACCACTTTTGCACAAATAAAAACCGCTTCTCTGCTGTATATGCACGGCGCGAGAAACGGTTTCTTATGGATAATCGATATCGATTCAATATGATGACTCAAGATCTCTCAATTCTCACTGGATACGGCATTTTCCAAATTGGCTAAATCAGCTACCAGCTTGGTTTTCGAAAAATGCTCTCCAATGAATACAGCTACGCTTGGAACCTCTTCCTTCGGCGTAATTTTGATGAAATCCATCTCCCGATATGCATATTGAAACAAAAACGGGCTTGATGTATCGGAGAAACGCAAAATGCCTTTGGCCCGATAAATCTCAGCCGGCAGCTTGCTTACCAGGTTTTCGAATTGTTCACTATCAATTGGACGTTGAAAATAATGCGTATATACCATTACATGATCGTGAGAATGATGATGCGAGTACCCCTCATATTCATGAGCCTGGTCGTTACTATGTGAATGTGCAGCATGACCGCAGCTCTCATCGTGTTGATTATCGTCATGGGAGGGATTGCTGCAAGAAGTATGATGATCATGCTCGATAGGTGCTCCTGAAGTCGGGGCTGCCATCTTCTCGTCAGTGCCATCCAAACGATCAAACATCCCCAAATCAACCTGACAGCGGATCGTTGCCGTCATGGGAGCTGTCGGATTCCATTCACGAATAGCCTGCTCCAGCGTGAGAAGGTCGGTCGTGCTGATTAAATCCGTTTTATTCAAAATAAGCTCGGAAGCGCAGCGAATCTGATCCTGCATCAGCTTATAGGTTTTGCCATGCCCTTTACTGTGCCGCTCAAGAAGCTGCGCTGCATCAACTACCGTAATGAGCGATTTCAGCTCCATCTCAGTCAACAACGAGGCATCCGTAACTCCATCCAGGATTTCAATAGGATTAGCCGCGCCAGTACATTCAACGAAAATAACATCGGGAGTATGGTCCCTGATCAACTCTCTCAGCTCCATACCGAGATCTCCGCGTATCGTGCAGCAAATACAGCCACTCAGCATTTCTGTCATTGGCACCTCGTCATCCACGAGCATACCGTCCAAATTCACATCACCAAGCTCATTCATCAACACAGCCGGCTTCTTCCCGCTCAGCCTGTAATAGTCCAAAGCTTGCGTTAATAACGTTGTTTTCCCGCTTCCTAAAAAACCGGAAAGTATATGTACAGGTACTGTTTTTATCATGATTAGTCTCCTTAAAGTTTTCGTAGAAAACTTACTTCGTATGCATCTACTTTATTTTCGTAGAAAACTTACTTCGTAAGCATCCACTTTGTTTTCGTAGAAAATTGACTTCGTAAGCTGATGCATCTTCTTTCGCTGGCAGTATGTTAGAATTGTAGCTTCCTTTTTCGAAAAAGTCAATTATTTGTAATTATTACTATTATAATAAAATTAAAATTTATCTGTACTCTTTTTTTCTATTTACATTCGAGTTAAGCTGTGATATTTTAATTTCTACGAATATAGAAATAACAATCAAAAAAAGGGTGCGATCACATTGATGGAAGAACATGCAGACCTACGGCAAGCAGTTAAAGTATACAAAGCGCTTGGCGAGCCAACCCGACTCAAAATCGCTATGCTGCTTACTGATGAAAAGAATCTGTGCTGCTCCGACATTGGAAGCAAGCTGGAATCTGTCGCTGGCTCCACGCTGTCTCATCATCTGAAGCAATTAACCGAATGCGGCTTACTGGACCTTCGCAAGGACGGAACCTATATCTTCTATAGTGTGAATCGCGAAATGGCGCACAAATATGCCCCGTATTTGCTTGAATAATTTTTTTGCTTGTTATTTCTATATATCTAGAAATATAAAATTATTGTAAACGTGAGAGGAGCCATTTGGGTCATGTCGAATACATGGAAAATTTACATGCTGGCTATTGTCAGCTTTTTGGTTGGAACGTCGGAGTTTATTATTGCAGGCATTCTGGATAAAGTGGCAGCAGACAGTGGAGTATCAGTAGCTGCTGCCGGCCAGCTTATTACCGTATTTTCTCTGGCGTATGCGTTTGGCACACCTTTTCTGATGGCCGTTACTGCCCGCGTTGAGCGACGTAAGCTGCTGCTATATTCACTGGCGGTATTCGTTATTGGCAATGGAATCGCCGTCGCCATACCCGGATTTGATTTTCTGATTGGATCACGTATTATTTTGGCGCTGAGCACGGGAGTATTTGTCGTTACCGCATTGACTGTTGCAGCCAAATTGGCACCTCCTGAGAAGCAGGGCAGCGCAATAGCCACGCTCGTTATGGGTTTTAGCACCTCGCTGATTATCGGTGTTCCGTTAGGCAGAGTTGTCGCATCGGTCTATAATTGGAAAATGATCTTTGGGGGGATTGGGGTACTCGGTTTGCTAGCCATACTCATTATTGCTTATGTCATTCCACGAACAGATGGCGAGGCACCTGTACCTCTGCGCAAACAACTGGCATTGCTTAAAGAGCCACGAATTGCCGTCGCGTTGTCCATTACGTTCTTCTGGATTTCGGGCTACGCCATTGCCTATACGTACATTTCTCCATTTCTGCTTACCATAACAGGAATGAGCGAGCAGGGTGTAAGCGCAGGATTGTTCGCATTTGGGATCGCAAGCCTGATCGGTTCCAAGTTTGGAGGCTTCAGTACGGATAAATGGGGGGTTCCCCGTACCTTGATCAGTGGGATGACACTTCATACCGTGGCACTTATCCTATTATCATTAGCCGCTCATTCCCCCGCTATTGTCTTCCCTCTGCTCATGTTATGGTCGTTCGCAGCATGGTCCTCCGGTCCTACGCAGCAGTACCATTTGATCAGTCTTGCTCCGGAAGCATCAGGGATTATGCTGAGCTTAAACAGCTCGGTGCTGCAGCTCGCAATGGCAGCAGGCGCAGGAATCGGGGGCGTCATCGTGGAAAAAGCATCACTTTCGTCGATAAGCTGGATCGGAGCCGCGGGTGTTGCTGTAGCTGCCGGCACCGCTGTTGCTTCTCTTGGGCTTTCCCGTTCACACTCAAGACGGAAAGCTCTGCAGCAAAGTCTGCTTAAAGCAGAAGCTCAAAAGCTCGCGTAAACACTTTGCCCCTTAGAACCAGTATGCGTTAGTATAGAAGCAGGCATATCCATTCAGCTTGTCGAATAAGCTTGGTACGAACATCACAACCCGGAATTATTCAGGCAAGCAGAATAAATGGCATAACTTCTTATATAGTCAACCAAAGGGGCAATTATGATGCACAAATGGGAAGGTCGTTCCATCCAAATTGATCCGGTTTTCCCTTACTATACAGGTCGTTCCGAACAAAGTATTGTCGATGAGCTGGAGCTAGCTGGATATCGCTCGGTCCATTATTTTGTAACGGATGAAAATAAGGTGAACGGCAAGCTGGTTGAGCTGCTTCGGGCACGGGGTATCATGGTTTGGGCTACGCTGCTTGGTAATGGAACCTATATTACGGATCACTTGCCGAAGGATTGGCCCGATTGGCAGATGACACTGCTTAAGCCGGTAAATGATGGATATTTTCGCCTCTCTCCCCACAGCTACCGTTATGTAGAGTGGAAAAAGCTGACGATGGCCGCTTTGGTGAAGGCCCATGAGTTTGATGGATTGGAGATAGCAGAGCCTTATTTCCCAGAGTGGAACGGGATTGCAAGCGGGGTGTATGGCGATGTCGGGCCTTATGCCAGAGCTGCGTTCAAGCAGCAATATGGCAGTGAAATTCCCGATTTTAAACAAAAAAGCTCACCCTTGTACTACAAAAGAAACACCTCGCTCTACAGAGACTGGATCGAATTTCGCGTAGCGACTGTCAATCGTTTTTTGAATGAATTAATTAATGGTCGAGGGGGCGTTCGTGAAGCTCGGCCAGAAATCCAAATCGCGACCTGGTCGCTTGGTGTCAATGCCGGGGCTGACTCTGTAGATAAGGTTAGGGAATTTCATGGACTTGATGCCGCTTCGATGATCTCTTATGTCAAGCCTGATATCCACGTCATTCAAACCCATTGGCCGGATTGGATGCGTTGGCGGCTGCCTGCTAACTACATTAAGTATTATGAGCCATTTGCTGCACGGATTCGAGCGGTACACCCTGATCTGCCTCTTAGTTTGCAGACGGATATCGGTTCGCTTCGCCCTATGCGGCGCAGCCGAGCCTGGCTGGAGAGCTTCTCGGCACATAGTCAGTCACTTGGCTACCGGACCTGGACTGCATACGAATATCACCTCGGAGCCTATATGTACGATGAAAAACCAAAGCTAATGGCAATTAAGCGTCAAGGCAGGGATAGACTGCTGCTGCAATTCCAAAAAAGAATCGATCCTGCTTCAGCTGCAATAAGCGATAACTATAAGGTGATTCAGGCAGGCATAAGATCCGATGTACAAATCGGGGTTATACAAGTTGATGGCTGCAATGTGCTGCTTCAGAGCGGGCAATTCCCCACAGAACCGTTCATACTTTCCGTATCAAAGCTTAAGGATACACCGAAGCTGTGGTTATTTCCAAGTAATCGGGCTAATGAAATGGCTAGCCCTTGCCAAGCCGAGGTTGAATCTTATCCATAAAAAGCCGCTCCATTTGCAGTCAAACAGCTGCGAACGGAGCGGCTTTTCAGTTTTCCAACATATGAATGAGACGGAATATGAACAGCTGTTATCTGGTTCTGCTTTTCCACTGATAATATAAAAAGCAGCCGATACAAAAGCCGCAGATTGCAATGGAGGCCGCGATCCCAACCATTGCCGCAAACAAATAACCCGCGATAGAAGACCAACTGAAGCAAAAGCAAATGACAGCAATCGATAACAACACAACCGCAATCGAGTTATTAAAGCGAAGCAGCTCTTGCGATTCAGTCTGTGCTCCTTGTATTTTGTTGGTCAAGAAGGGCTTGGCAATCTTAATAAAAAGGTTTGCACGCAGACCCAGCACCATCGGTATCACTTGAAGGGCCCATAAAATAATAATTAAAATTGGCTGCTGCAGCAAGATCGCCAGCAGCACGAACAGCACAATACCCACCTGGTTGGAACGTACGTATGGAATCGGTATTTCCTTCATAATTAACCGTCACCTCCGATTTGTCGTAATGGTTGGTTCTAATGCAAGCTGTCCGGTATTGGTGTCTGATAGATACAATCTGGCTTCCGTCTGATTGCCGTTCTCATCGATTCTGCGGATTGCAGCTGTATGGCCTCGCTCGATTAAAGAGCGGGCATCCGCTTCAGATAGCGAAGCACCTAAGCTGTCCTTCCAGAGTACAAAGCCGCAGCCGGCTTTGTATGCCGTGCATCCATAGCCGCGCTTGCCGGCGATGATCCGCCCCGCGCAGCCGCTGCGCGGGCAGGCCGCTATGCCGCCGCGGGCCGCGGCAGCATGCGCTGCGCTCGGCAAAGCGCTCCCGCTCGCCTCCGCACCGCCTTCGCCGCTTCGCGTGCGCGTCGTCCGCTTCGCGCCTCCAGCCACCCCCGCGCTGCCGCTCGCCTCCGCACCGCCGTCGCTGCTTCGCGTGCGCGTCGTCCGCTTCGCGCCTGCAGCCGCTCCCACGCTTCCGCTCGCCTCCGCACCGCCGTCGCCGCTTCGCGTGCGCGTCGTCCGCTTCGCGCCTGCGGCCGCTCCCACGCTGCCGCTCGCCTCCGCACCGCCGTCGCCGCTTCGCGTGCGCGTCGTCCGCTTCGCGCCTGCGGCCGCTCCTGCGCTGCCGCTCGCCTCCGCACCGCCGTCGCTGCTTCGCGTGCGCGTCGTCCGCTTCGCGCCTGCGCTCGCCGTACCAGCTGCGCTTTCGAAAGCTTGCTTGGCTGCTTTCGACTGCACCCGAACCTTCTCGATGATCAGGTTCGTGAACTTCTTCACGTTCGCCATAAAAGCTTCGTCAGACGCAACACCGCGGGCAATTTCGTTGAGCCTGCGTTCCCAATGACCCGTCATCTCCGGCGAAGTCAGCAGATCCACACCTGCGGATCGAATCAGCTCGACCGCTGTGCGTCCCTTTTGCGTGATGATGATTCGTTTGCCCTGCATCACGATGTAGTCTACCTGCTTCAACCGCTCAATAACAGAAGCACGCGTAGCAGGGGTTCCGAGGCCTGAATCCTTCATCGCATCCCGAAGCTCCTCATCCTCAATCTGCTTCCCTGCGCCTTCCATTGCCTTCAGCAGCGTTCCTTCTGTATACGCCTTAGGCGGCTGGGTTTCTTTTTCCTTAGCTGCAATTTTTGCGCATTTTACAGCTTCAGCTGCCTGCAAGCTGAACGGGGTTGTGATCTCTTCCTCCGGGACCTCATCCTCGTCCGTCTTATCTGCCTTGCCGCGAGACATCGGCTTACCCTTTTTTTGATCCGCATAAATGACCTTCCAGCCCAAGGAAAGCAGCTGCTTGATCGTGCTCTTAAACATTTCCCGCTCAACCTCGGTTAACACCGTGTGGATTTTGTACTCCGCGGGAGGGTAAAACTGTGCCAGAAATCTCCGTACAATCAAATCGTAAACCTGCTGCTCGTCATTGGATAACCCGCCAGCCTTTTTATGCGTTGGCATAATTGCATGGTGATCCTCCACCTTGGTCGGGTTGCATATGCTTTTGTTGTTTTTATGCACAAGACGCTTGTCTGCCTGTTCGGCAAGCTCGCCGTAAGAGGTCCCCTTCAGTTGGTCCAGCGCCTTATACATCTCGGGAATATTAGCTTCGGTCACATAGTTGGAATTTGTCCGCGGATAGCTGATCACCTTATGCTTCTCGTACAGCGCCTGCGCCGTATCAAGCGTCTTTTTGGCGGAAAAACCAAGCTTCGCATTCGCTTCCCGCTGCAGCAGCGTCAGGTCATACAGCTTAAACGGATACTCCTTCGTGTCCTTGACCTCATAGCTGGCGATAGTCCCCATTTTCCCTTTTACTTTTTCAACAATTGCATTGGCTTTCGCCGGATCGGTAATCCGTTCGCCCTGCCATAACGCCTTATACTCGGTTTCTTGTTGCTTGAACAGAGCCTCAACATCATAGAACTTATTCGAGCTGAACGCTTCGATCTCCTTTTGACGGTCATACAGGATAGCCAAAACCGGGGTCTGTACCCGCCCGACGGACAACAGCACCTGATGCTTGGTTGTAAAAGCCCTTGAGCCGTTCATGCCGATCAGCCAATCCGCTTCACTGCGAACCCGCGCTGCTTTGGTCAAATTCTCGTATTCAATACCCTCACGCAATTCGGCAAAGCCTTTACGAATCGTCTCTGGAGTCAAATCGGAAATCCATAGCCGCTTTACCGGCTGCTTTAGCTTCAAGTGCCGCTGAATCAACGAAAAAATATGCTGGCCCTCACGCCCTGCGTCACATGCGTTTACAAGCCTTTCGCTTCGCTTGGCAAGCTCCCCGATCTGCTTTAATTGATCCTTCGTCCTCGCATTCGGAATCAGCTTGAAATGGTCCGGAATAATCGGAAGATCATTAAAATTCCATTTTTTATACTTGTCATCATAAGCATCGGGTTCGGCAAGTCCTATCAAGTGCCCGATGGCCCATGTAATGATATACTGCTCACCTTCAATATAGGTCCTGAAGTTTTTTGCTTTTGGATCAATGGCTGCTGCAATATTGCGTCCCATATCGGGCTTTTCAGCTATAATTAGCGTTTTCAAATCTTCTCTCACTCCCAATGAACACAAACCCATTCTTCGCCCATCGTACCCGAAAAACAAACCTGTTGTAAACCTTCAACACACCCGGTTCGGTGTTTATCTAGCTTTATCTATGAGTTTACCATGTCTAATTCTCTGGTAGCAATGCTGCTTTATGCTCATGTGTCGTATTGCTGGCTGTTTGCTTGTTCCAAATTTGTAGCAGCATCTATATAGTTAAAACCTATAAAATATATGTACATTATATATTATACCAATACGCTTTTAAACGATATGATAATTACATTAATACCAGGAGGGATCATAATGGACAACAATACAGCTCATAATCGGGCGGAATTATCAGGAAAGCTGACCAACGTGTTAGATGCCAGATCGTTAACAAACTCTCACACAAGGCTTGCTGAGATACTCACTACAGGCATGAAGGTACTTGATGTTGGTTGTGGAACCGGGGCGATTACTCGCGGTATAGCAGAAGCAGTAGGATCAACTGGCTGTGTGATAGGCATGGATAGCAATCCAAACCTGATCGACAAAGCCCGTCACGCTCACGGGAATACACCGGGGATAGCTTTTGAAACAGGGGACATTTATAATATTACTTATGAAGGAGTGTTTGACATCGTCACCTCCGCTCGTGTTCTGGTATGGTTATCTGAACCGTTACAAGCATTAACCAGGATGAAATCGGCCGCAAAAATCGGTGGACGTGTTGTGATCGCAGATTATAATCACCAGAAAATAAGCTGGGAACCACAACCTCCCTCAAGCATGCTTACTTTCTATTCCGCATATTTGAAATGGCGTTCCGATGCCGGTATGGATAATGCGATTGCTGATCATCTTCCTCACCTATTTCATACAGCTGGCTTTGATAACATCATGGTAACTCCCCAACATGAAGTCACGAATCGAACAAACCCAGATTTCCTCTCTAGAATCGGAATATGGGCAGATACCGCTTCAAGCAGAGGCGTTCAAATGGAAAGAGACGGGTATATCACCAAACAAGAATATGTGACCGCGGAAAATGAATATCGGGAATGGATGCTTAAAGACGCCCGGTCCTTATCGATGTATATGCTAGCCGTTGAGGGTGTGAGACTGTCATAACCAACCCATTCAGCTGTTTACAATCATCAGTTACAAATCTATGATCTCTCATCTACCTCTAGCGAAATTAGGTGCTCTATCCATGAAAAAACAATGGGTGCTTGCTGTTGTTCTGTGTCTGGCGCTGTTAACCGTTATTCAACAGCTGACAACCGCAAATAAGCAGCTTCCCAAAAAAGGCTACACAGCCCCAGCCTTCACACTCACAGCTTTAAACGGTCAAACCTATTCCTTGGATTCGCTGCATGGCAAGCCTGTATTGATCAACTTTTGGGCCTCCTGGTGCGAGCCTTGTCAGGCGGAGGCGCCTGAGTTTTCCAGACTTTATGGGCAGTATAAGGATCAGATCGAGATTCTGGCTGTTAATGTCACATCCAAGGACCGAGTCGATGACGCACAGAACTTTGTCAGTAAATACCACATACCTTTCCCGGTTTTATTGGACGCCAAAGCAGCGGTTACCGAAACCTACAACATCGCTGCAATCCCTACTACATATTTTGTAGACAGGAACGGCATCATCGTTGACAGACTAGTCGGAACCACTGACCCTGCGCAGCTAGAGCTCAAATTCAAGCAGTTGCTTCGTTAACCGTATTCTCTCTCCCTCTCCGATCATTGTTCTCTTGGTTTCCTTGTACTTCAATGATCGGAGTAGTATTTTCACTTACATGCTCAAGCAAACTGCAATGATAATGCTAATGCACGATGTAAAGCTATGATTATTGTGAGTTTAGATATCGTGCTGCCTCTACCCGATAAGCACTTAATGCCGGCATGATCCCTGCCAGTATCCCTATGCAACCCACGATTCCTACGACACTCAGCAGCTCCCAGTTGTACATCGGAATAACCGTAATTGATATTTGCGAGCCGATATACATAGACAAAGCAACCGTTAGCAAATAACCACCTATAATACCCCCGATGCACCCCAGCGCGACAATCAGCACACATTCCAGCAAAACGATGGCCAGTACCGAACCTCGGCTCGCGCCGATAGCCCGCAATATCGATACGGTACGTCTTCTTTCCATGGTCGATCCATACAAAGCCAGTACAATGGTCAGTCCTGACATCCCAAGAACGACATAGCTGATATATTTCAATACCTGTTCACCGCTACCCATCATATCGAAGATTTTGGCAATAATCTGCCCCGGAAAAACAGCCTGCGCTCTGGCTCCCTGATTGATTTCCTGATACATTTTCATCAAATCCATATAGCTTTTGGGTTTGATCAGTGCAGCCGTGACACCCTGAGGTGCTTCCAGCTGATTGGTTGTCCAGGATAATGCTGCTTGCCCCGGTTTGCCCTGTGACGTTTTGGAAGCAGCAGAAGCTTTGGTCTCTTCGCCCGGACTGTGACTTGTCTCTGTCTCTTCATCATGACCATGCTGTCCGTGACTGACCCAGTAGCTATCCATCGTTACATAGATGCCTTTGTCGGATGGAGCTGATACTCCGTTTAATACACCAACGACCTTATAAGGGTTTTCCTTGTGCTCATCCTGCTCATTGGACATCGCTACGCCATGCCCGGAAACAAATGTATCGCCAATAGTCAGACCCGTTTCTGCGGCAACCTTGGAGCCAATAACAGCTTCAAAGGCTTTGTCAAAAATTCTCCCTGCTGCCAGATGAAAATAAGGTGGATCTGCCGGTTTACCTCTTAAAGCGAAAAATTCAGCGCTTGTGCCCACGATTCGAAAGCCTTTGTAATTATCCCCCAGCGCAAAAGGAACAGCCTGGTTTACTCTTGGATCTGCTTCTAGCGAGCGATAATAATCCAGGCTAATATTGGACAACGGATTATCCATCAGAAAAATCGTGTTGAACACGAGCTGATTGGCGCTGCCTTTGGAACCGACGATCATCCCGTAAGGCTCACTAGCTTTGACAATACCCTGCTTGATGCCGTCCGAGAGCATCATGATGCTCAATGCCATCGATACCCCGATGAGAATAACTATTACTGTTATCAAGGTCTGTACACGGCGGTTTATCAAATTACGCCAAGCCATTTGTAGTAAGGACATAGGTTACCCCACCCTCCCTGCTGCCGTTTGGGAAAGTTCACGTATATTTATGATTCGATCCATGGTTCCTGCCAGTTCAAGATCATGACTGCACAGCAGCAGTGCAGCACCATGACTACGACAAGCGTCATTCAGCAGAGCTGCTACTTGCTCTGCATTTGCATAATCAAGGCTTGCCGTTGGCTCATCAGCCAGTACAAGAGCCGGATTATTGACCAGCGCTCTGGCGATGGAAACGCGCTGCTGTTCACCGTTGCTTAATTGTCCCGATTTATAATGAAGCCGATGAGACAATCCGACTTGATCCAGCATATCGGCAGCACGTTCCTTATGCTGCTTGGGCGGGATGACTTGACCGAATCGCATTGCTGCCAGCACGTTCTCCATTGCTGTAAAACCCGGCAGCAGGTTAAAGCTTTGAAAAACATAACCGATATGCTTAGCCCGAAATCGATCCAATTCTGATTCGCTCAAGCTGTCCAACTGTTTTTCAAGGAGACGAATGGTACCGCTAGTCGGACGTAGAATACCGGCTATCATATGGAGCAGCGTGCTTTTGCCAGAGCCGCTCGGACCAACCAATGCTACTTTTTCTTGTGGTGACATTTGAAAGTGCGGAATATGCAGGATAGGAACGTGCTGCCTGCCTGGGATGATATAGCTTTTGTCCACATGTTCAAGCAGCAGCATTATTTCAACACCTCAACCTTATCAGCAATAATTCGAATCAGACTTACAAAACCTGTCGTCTCATCTGTTTGAGAGCCAATACTCAAAGTTCCTGTTACCTTGACCTGATGCTCAGTCGGAACAACCTCTTTTCCTTTCGGCATGGATACGACTACGATATCAATCGGCCAATCAGCGTCCGTTGAGCAGAAAGGACAAATCGACATGGCTACGCGGGTCAGCACAAAAAAATTGACCTTAGCGGTTAATGGGGGAGCCATAAATCCCGTCATTTCCACTTTTTTATTGGCAAGCTGAGTAAGCTTATCTGAGAACTTTACACCCCGAACGGTCATATCTGAATATAAATCCTTGAAGGTTAGTGTGGCTGCTTTGGTTGCATCCTTTATGATATTGGCAGCGGTCTTTTCTACTGCAGGAGTCTTCTCTGATGATATCGGTTGGGTTGGAACTGAAGCAGGCTGAGTTACAGGTTCTGAAGGAGCAGGTTGAGTCACGGGTTCGGCTGCTGGCTCAACTGTTGCTGCTGGTGCCGTCCTTGGCACGTCCTTTCCCGACTCAACAGATACAGCTGGCAGCTGCCCAGATGCCGTCTTAGGTTCAGGTGAAACTGACTTATTGACATCCGCCTCTGATGCAGCGGACTTATTTTCCTGTTTGGTTGTCGCCTCTGATTGCTTTAAATCCGCTTGATTGGATTCTGATTTATTCGCATCCGGTTGATTTGCTTCCATCGGGTTCGCTTGTGCAGCTGCCACAGGCTGGTTCACTTCAGCTTTTGCTGGTTGAGCATTATTGGTTTCCGTTGTATTCGAACTCTTACTCGTATCGCCTTGGTTAGAACTCGTCTGATTGGTTTTCCCTGCTCCTACGGCTGTCTGCTGAAAAGACAAATCAACCGCCCCCCCAACAGGTAGGGGAGCCGGTTGATTGCATCCGGAAACAAGAAGGGTCATACCCACTAGACAAGCACCCAAGGTGATCCTGCATTTACTGTCCAGTAACATGCAAATCCCCTCCAGATCAAGCTAAGTTTGTATTGGATTATTTACTTGCAAGTACTTCCAGAAAAGAGCTGGTCGATACGTAAGTCGTGCCATTATTAAATTTAAAGTCAAGCGCTACTTCTTTACCCGCCTTAGTCGCTTTGCCGGTAGCCAGGTTAAGGACCACACTGCTGCCATTGACCGTTACGGTAACTTCTCTGGTGGTAGCTTCATATTTAACCGTACCGCCAATTACATTAACAAAAGTAGAAAGCTGAACCCAGTTCTTACCATCAGATTTAGCATCTGTCAGATTAACACCTAATGCATTAGCCAGTCCGAAGAAAACTTCCGTATTATCCATGGTACCTTTGAAATAGCTGGAGCCTGGTCCATATGCCATTAAAGGAACATCGTCAGCGGTATGAACGCCTGTACTGTCTGTCGTTGGGTTAAGAATACCTTTACGCAAGAAACGATCACGATCCGGATCATCCGGGTTCGCTAATTTAGCCGGGTTGGCCACGTAGAGACCTTCTTTATTTTTCACAGCCGGTGAAGTTGGAATGGGATCGAATTTGTAATCTTCATAGTAGTCAGTACCCGATCCGAATACGACCCCCAGCTTACGATCAACATCCGGGCTATCCGGGAAGCCGTCCCCGTTAGAATCTACATAAGTTGGGAATTTGGCCTCTTCATACGTACGGAAGCCTTCTCTGCCCGATTTGCCGTCACCCTCCCAATACGTTCCGGCCAAGCTAACTGAGTGAGCATGGTCTGCTGTGACTACGATCATCGTGTCGCCATTCTTCTCGGCAAATCTCTTGGCAACTCCAAGAGCCTTATCCATCTCAATCGTGTCATAAGCAGCACGTTCCCAATCCATTGGATGAAGCTGCTTATCGATGCTAGCGCCTTCTACCATCAGGAAGAAGCCATTCTCGTTTTTACTTAGCACTTCAATCGCCTTTGACGTCATATCCCACAAATTCGGTTGATCTGTAAAGCTTTTTAATTCAGCCGTATTGTTCGTAGAACGGTCGTAATATACACTCATATCTGATGGATGGAACAAGCCAAGCAGCTTATCCGGTGCATTAGCAGCTTTTAGCTGAGTTGCGTTCTCAGCGATGGTGTAGCCTTTTTTCTGGAACATATCGAATAAATCCTGATCATCTTTACGTTTGGAGCCCGGTGTTGATTTAGGCAAGAAGTAAGCAGAGCCTCCACCCAAAATAACTTCCGGCTGCAGCTTGTACAGCATTTCAGCGATTTCCGGCTTGTCTGCACGACGGCGTGTATGGGAAACAACCGCAGCAGGTGTAGCATCTTCAATTTCGGAAGTCGATACCACGCCTATAGACATTTTCTTACTCCGCTTTAACATCTCAGCCAGCGTCTCTACCTTCGGATCATCCAGGGAGCTTTCTGTGTTATCCGGATAAATGCCAAGACCGTTTACAGCCGATTTATGACCTGTATTATAAGCACTTGCGCTGTTCGCAGAATCTGTAACAATAGAATCCATGCCTGAGGTGGTAACTACTGCACGCTGATCAAATTTATCCATTTCCAACAACCCGTTATATTTACCCTCAGTCATCCCTTTGGACATGACTCTTGAAATGGTAATATCTGGAAACGCCATTCCGTCACCGATGAACAAAATCACATTCTTTGCCTTTTGTCCGCCATTGTCAGCCAATACAACCTCATATTTAACGGTTTTAGATAATCCATCTGCTTTTACTGCCACTTCATATGTACCCGCTTCGCTAATCATCACATCACGAATCGTAAATTCCTGGCTCTTGCTTGTGTTCGTTTTTACAAAAGGCTTACCAAAAAACTGCTCGGCATCCTTACCGTTAACCGTGATGCTCACGGAACCCGGCATCGTCGTCAAATTGTTCAGTTCGACGCGGAAATCAAATTTGGCGCCGGCAATAAATTTCGCGCGATCAATTGGAGCGATGTACACGGATGGTGCCGCCGCTTGCTCAGCCGCCTGTACAGTTGAAACGCCAACCGGAAGCAGCTCGGGACTGTTAACCAGTAATCCTCCCGTCAGTGCAATACTTGTAATCAGTTTTAAAGTCTTGGTTTTCATTCTGACTCAACACCTCCAACAGTTTTGGCCAAACATATGTATGAAATGGACATATGTTCAATTGTAACTATCAAAGATTTATCGGAATGCCTGCTTACATTATCACTATGTAAAATTTAATCGAGAGTATCAACTGAATGTAAAATGCAGCTGTAAACAGATTCCAGAGCCTCCTGCTTGTAGCTGGCAAAAGTTAAGTATGATACGCTCCGCTTGGCTCATTCAGTACCCATTCCAGCATCATAATCATGGACTCCAACTGCTCAGCCTTTGAACGAAGCCTATCGATTTTCCCCTCGCTCTCTGGATTGCTCTGCTGTAGATTCGCCAGATCAGCCTCTGCCGACTTCAGCTGAACAACCAGCTCATTGCGTTTTCTTTTAATTTGATCCTCGGTTCTCATATGATCCCAACCTCCAATTAGTTAAGCAGATGGTTAACATCATAACGAAAAAACTATCGTTCGTAAAACTTTCATACGATTTCATTGTGATAGGTCCATTTCCGGGTAAACAAAGGTATAGCCCAGATATAGGTGGGAAATAATAACACCTTTCCATACGCTATATGATTACCTAGTACCCGGACTTGCCATTCGTGATAAGAAAAGCTTCTGATCGAAGCCTATTCGGTGAAGATACATCCGTGTTTTACATGTAGCTTTTCTGGCAATATCAGAATATTCAGCTCCGCTGAAAACTTAGAAATTCTGATATTATAAAAAAGAGGAGGAATCAAGCTTGTGAGTATCTTATTAACCCCGGAGCTGCTTAGAAATCCATATCCCATGTATGATCAAATGCGCTCAGGACAGCCCGTTGCTTATATGGAAGCTATGAAGTTCTGGTCCGTGTTCGGCTATGAGGATGTACGGACCGTGCTTTCCGATCAAGCCCGCTTCTCTTCCGGCCACGGCAATGGAGAAAG
This sequence comes from Paenibacillus periandrae, assembly GCF_022458865.1. Lineage (GTDB taxonomy): Bacteria > Bacillota > Bacilli > Paenibacillales > NBRC-103111 > Paenibacillus_S > Paenibacillus_S periandrae. The sequence continues at coordinate 97,842 of NZ_JAJNMU010000016.1, forward strand.
TCCTGAACCTGCCGGTTATCGTCATAGCCGAGCTGCTGGGAATACCAAGCGAGGATCGCGACCGGTTCAAGCATTGGTCCGACGAGGTCGTAGCCTCAGCAAATGCCGTAGTTGGAGAAGTTAATGCCGAGTCCCAGCAAGCACTCATGGAAATGCACGCTTATTTCCGCGAGATCATAGCCAAACGCCGCATTCATCCTCAGGATGATCTGGTTAGCGCATTACTGCTGGCTGAGGAGGAGCAGCAGCAGCTGTCCGAGCATGACATCTTAGCTTTTTGTTCGCTGCTGCTTGTCGCAGGCAATGAAACAACTACCAATTTGATCGGCAATGCCGTTCTTACCTTGTTGGAGCATCCTGAGCAATGGGATCAGCTTCGCAATGACCCGCAGCTTCTTCCGTCTGCGATTGAAGAGGTGCTTCGTTATCGCTCCCCTGTTCAAGCGATGTTTCGTACGGCCAAGGAGGAATTAGAGATTGGTGGACAAACGATTGCAGCAGGCAGCCGGGTCGTTGCCTGGATTGGATCGGCAAACCGTGACGAACAAAAATTTATGAATGCCCATACGTTCGACATCACACGAAATCCGAATCCGCATATTGCGTTTGGCCATGGCATCCACTTCTGTCTCGGCGCACCGCTTGCACGTCTGGAAGCCCGGGTTGCAATTAGAGTCATTCTGGATCGACTTCCGAACCTGCAGCGGATCAATCAGGATTTGCTTCGGCCGGCACGCGGATTTATCGTTCATGGAGTAGAAAGCTTGCCTTTGAGGTTCCATTATTAAGGCTGCGGCTCATGCAAAGGCTTCGTGTTCGTTGGCAAGCCGACGGCGCGAGGCTTTTTGGGATGATTCCGCTCTCTGGATAATCGCAGGGATTATACATTTTATACAATGATTGCAATATAGCTGTAAATTGTGATATGATATCCGTCCTGTCTAACACAATATGAACGGAATGAGCGGAGGTTATCACTTGGAAATCAGCATGCAAAACGCATATGACGAGGAAATGAAACGGTTGGCGGACACGTTCGCGGAAATTGACCGACAGCTGCAGGAACTGGCCAGTATTCCGCCCTACACCGGCCATGATCACACCGAACAGGTGCTGGATTCGATACGTGATTCAAGGCGGCGTAATCTGGCTGTTGCTCAGAGCGAGCCTTATTTTGGCAGGCTTGATTTTCAGGAAAGCGGTCACAAGGAGCCTATCCCTCTTTATATTGGCAAGGTTGGCGTTGAGAAGGATTTGACGCTGGAGCTGATGGTCGTCGATTGGCGTGCACCGGTTGCATCCCTTTTCTATTCGTACACAGGAGGATTGGATGCTACTCAATACGATTCCCCTGATGGACTAGTGGAAGGCCTTGTGTTTTTAAAACGAAATCTTGTCATTCGCAAACAAATTCTCCAGCGGGTAGTCGATACATTCGATCGAAACGGCGACAACATGGCAGTAACTGATGAATTCCTGCTCTACCGATTGGGAGAAAACAAGGATAATAAGCTGCGCGACATCGTTTCCACGATTCAGTCCGAGCAGGATTCGATTATCCGTGCTGTCAAGAACAGCGCTTTGCTCATACAGGGTGTCGCTGGAAGCGGTAAAACAACGGTGGCTTTGCATCGACTCGCCTATCTGCTGTATCAATACCGCGATCAGGTTCGTGCTGAACGCATGATCATTTTCGCCCCTAACCGCATGTTTCTCGATTATATTTCAGGCGTGCTTCCAGAGCTTGGTGTCGGCGATATTCAGCAAACTACATTTAGTGACTGGGCGCTGGAGCTATTGGAGCATGAGGTGAAGCTGATCGATACCTCGGAACAATTGCGCTACTGGTTTCAAACCGGACCAGGCCGTCCTGTAATGAACGACGCTGCTCCGGGCCGCTGGAAGGGCTCTATTAGGTTCATGCAATGGCTGGAGCAGGCACTGGAGCAATTCGAAGCGTCTGCAGCGCCTCATGCAGATTACAGCCCATGGGACGGTGTCAAGCTGAGCAAGCAGACGATGCGTCAATGGTATGAGGTAGAATACAAGCATGATCCTTTAATGAAACGGCGCGAGCGTGTGATGGCGCGCGTTAAACGGTGGCAGGAAATGGAGCTTGAGAAGGTATGGGAGGTTCATCTGAAAAAGGACTATAAGAAAAAGGCTTCCAGTCGGCTGCGCGACTATGCCAAGCATTGGACGGCCTATACCCCCTTTACGTTCTATAAAGAGCTGTTCCAAACCACGGGTAAGCCAGCTTATTTGTCCGTCGAGCTTTACAATGAAATACCTAAGGAATTGCTGGCCTCTACAGAAGCGCACCTTAAGAAAAAGCGTGTTCAGCCCGAGGATTTGGCTGCCCTACTCTTCATTCGCAGCAAATTTCAAGGTATCCATGGAGATCTGACCTTTGACCACACGGTCATTGATGAAGCCCAGGATTTTTCACCCTTTCAGGTAGCTTTGTTAAATCTGCATACCCGCAACCAATCGTTTACGATTTTGGGAGACCTGTCCCAAGGGATTCATGCCTATCAAGGAATTCGTAAATGGGATGAGTTTACGGCGCTTTTTGAAGAAGGTAAAACGGCTTATTTTCAATTGGATCGCAGCTATCGCTCTACGATGGAAATCATATATTTTGCCAATGAGGTATTAAAGCTTGGTCTGGAGCAGCCTGCAGCGTTAGCCATTCCCGTGTTCCGCAGCGGGGACCCGGTCCAAATTGTTCAGGTGGATGAAGCCAAGCTGACGGCCTCCATCATCACTGCTGTCCAGAAGTTGCAAACCGGAGAAATTTCAACGGTAGCGATTCTTGTGCGTACCGAGGCACGCAGCGAAGCGCTTCATAAGAAGCTTAATGCGGCGGGTTTGTCAGTCAATCTAATCGCGGCAGGTCAACAGCATTATGAAGGTGGTATTTCCATCGTTCCGACCTTTATGGCTAAAGGACTCGAATTCGATGCCGTATTGATCATTGATGTAGATGATGTTCATTATCCTGCTACCGAGCAGGATGCCAAGCTGCTGTATGTGGGCTGCACCCGCGCTTTGCATTCACTGCAGATTTGGTATGATGGGACGGCTTCACCCTTAGTTGATCCGATACAAGGTGATTTTGTAATAAGATAAGCCCATTTCACCAGTACTAAATCTTATGGTGATTGCTTGTCTAAACCCATACCTTGGTGCGTTGGCGAGGACATGGGTATGGGGCTGCAGCCGTTGTTGAAGTCGTGTTCCATTAATTAGACTCGGAGGTGGGAACACGACTTCAAAGACGGCCCGTAAACTTTCCACCCCACACCCATGTCCTCTATTCATCCTTTTTTGCTGGCTGTCACTTCATACATAAACCTAAAAGTCGATCTGCCTTACGATCTTTAATAAACGAGAACCCCTTTGTAGTAGTTCAGCTGTGAACCCAGCCTAACTACATCCCGCAGGAGTCATCAACACCTGAATACGTGTAAAAGCCCGTCCCAAGCAGCTTGACTGCAAGGACGGGCTTTTTGTATGGATTGGCTGTAATATCTGCCTATGACGGTTATACTTTACCTACGCCTTGCAGTTCCTGAACAACATACGCTTCGCCGCCGGTTAATGCACCCACGAGATTTTTAGCGGCCAGCATGGCCATATCATATCGCGTTTTATCAGTGGCAGAGCCAATATGCGGCAAGGTAACGACGTTCGGCATTTTGAGCAGCGGATTGTCGATCGGAGTTGGCTCCACTTCGAACACATCAAGGCCCGCGCCACGAATCGTTCCGTTGTTCAAAGCTTCGATCAACGCCTGCTCATCTATCGTTGCACCACGCGATGCATTAATGAAGAACGCTGTTGGCTTCATTAGACTAAATTGCTCTTTACCGATCATACGCTCCGTCTCTGGTGTCAATGGAGTAATAATGACGACATAATCCGACTCGACCAACAGCTCATTCAAGGAGCAGTAGCGAGCACCATACTTGTCCTCAACTTCCTGCTTGCGGCTGCGGCTATAATACAGCAGATTCATATCAAAGCCGTGCACAGCCCGCTTAGCAATCGCCTCACCGATCCGTCCCATGCCTATAATCCCAACAGTAGCATGATGAACGTCCATTCCAAACAGCTCGGTGCCTTTTACAGCGCCTTTTTGCCATTTACCAGCCTTTACAAAAGCATCAAGCTCTGCAATTCTTCTGCCTGCACTCAGCATGAGCGCAAACACAAGATCCGCAACCGTTCCGTCCAGAACGTATGGAGTGTGCGTGCCAAGTACGCCTCTTGCCTTCATAGCCTCCAGATCAAAATGATTGTAACCAACCGAAGACGAGCTGACTACGCGCAGCTTGGGAGCACGATCCAGCAGATCGGTATCAACAGCCCCTCCAGAGAGGAATACGCCTTCTGCATCCGTAATCTTTTCCAGCATTTCAGCACGAGGCATCGTGCCTTCCTTGTCCCAGTAAGTACAGTCACAATGCTCGTTCAAATAATGTTGAACCGCTTCCGGCACTTTTTGCGTGATAAGAACCTTTGGTTTTGCTGACATTTTCTTTCCTCCAGATATTGGTTTTATGGTATCCAGTTACTTAAGCTATACGGTTTCGGCATGAACAGATTGCTGAGCGGGACTTAGTACTTCGTTCAAGCTTCCTGAGCGGTAGCCCTTTAAATCCATCGTCACGTAAGCGTAGCCGATTTCTTTCAGCTTGGCATGTACGGTTTCAGCTACAGCCAGCACCTCGGGCAGATCTGCGGCAGGCACTTCGATACGAGCGAGATTTTCATGCTGTCTGACCCGCACTTGACGGAATCCGAGTTGAATCAGGAAATCCTCTGCCTGATCGATCATCGACAGCTTTAAAGCTGTAATCGCTTCCCCGTATGGTATTCTTGAAGACAGGCAAGCAAATGAAGGCTTATCCCATGTACGCAGCCCAAACTGACGGGAAAGATGGCGGATTTCCGATTTTTTAATACCCGCTTCCAGCAGCGGCGCTCGCACCCCTTGGTCATGAGCAGCTTGAAGTCCAGGGCGGTGTTCACCCAAATCATCGGCAATTGCACCAAATATAACGTGATGATAGCCTTTTTTCTCTGCAATCGGAATCAAATGCTCGAATAATGAATTTTTGCAAAAATAACAACGGTTCGTCGGATTCTCGGCATATCCAGGAATATCCAACTCACTTGTATGAATAACCTCATGCGGCGCATTAAGCTCCTTGGCCAGCAGAATGGCCTCTTCCTTCTCCCGAACGGGATACGTTTCGGAATCTGCAGTTATCGCCAAAACACGCTCAGGACCTAAAAACTCCAAAGCTGCTTTTAATAGAAAAGCACTATCCACGCCGCCGGAAAAAGCGACGACGACCCGATCCATCTCACGTAAAATGCGACCCAGCTCTTCATATTTCTGTTCGATCGTTTGCATGGAAATCCCTCCTTAGAGTTTTGCTTGTGCAAAACTATCTTCGTAAGCATTTGCTTCAGAGTTTTGCTAATGCAAAACTTTCTTCGTAAGCATTTGCTTTAGAGTTTTGCTTTCGCAAAACTATCTTCGTAAGCATTACAACGTATTTCAGCTTCCGGAACTCCGGTCAGCCTGGCCATTAGGGTATTGCTGTATAAGTAAAACGGGACTTTTGGAATCCCGCTTTATTATAGTCCTTTTTACACTCAAGAAAAAGAGCAAATTTTCAAGGCTGCACATAAAAAGGCGACAGAAGTTCCCCCCCTTCGTTTAACAAACGTTCGAATTCCATTGCAGGAAGCGGTTTACTAAAATGATATCCCTGTGCATGACGGCAGTCCTGAAGCAGTAAAAATTGCAAATCCTGAGCCGTTTCCACTCCTTCTGCGACAACCTCCAGCCTGAGATGGTTAGCCATCGCTATAATCGTACTTACAATTGCCGCGCTATCGGCATCATGATTAATATCGCGAATAAACGATTGATCGATTTTCAGCTTATGTAAGGGAAGTCTGCGTAAATATTGAAGTGAGCTGTAGCCAGTTCCAAAATCGTCCATCGAAATCCGGATACCCAAGTCCTTCAGTTCATTTAATTTGCGAATCACGCGCTCAACATTGTCCATCGCCATGCTCTCTGTGATTTCCAATTCCAAAAACCTGGATTCCAGCTCAGTTTCGCGTAAAATCCGCATAATGTCACCGATCAGATTATGCTTCTGAAATTGACGAAGCGATAGGTTCACCGAAATCGATAAATGCAGAAATCCTGCCAAATGCCACTGTTTAATTTGCTGGCAAGCGGTGCGAAGCACCCATTCACCAATCGGTACGATTAAGCCAGTTTCCTCGGCAAGCGGGATGAATTGCGCAGGAGAAACCATGCCATGCTTAGGATGATGCCAGCGGATCAGCGCTTCTGCGCCTATCAGCTCATTATGCTGTATATCGTACTGTGGTTGATAATATAACTCAAACTCTCCACGCTCCAGCGCCTTGCGCAAATCATGCTCCAGCTCTAGGCGAAGCCGTACATTTGCTCCAAAATCCCCTTGCTGAATACGGTACACACCTTCGCCGTATTCCTTCTCCATGGCTTGAACATTGGCCGCATGCAGCAGAAGCGCATTCATGTCTGTTCCGTCTTGCGGGTAGAAAGCCAATCCGATACTCCCAACAATTACAAGCTCCCGATCCCGCACCAAAAAAGGAACCATCAGTTGTTCATGAATCGACCGGGCTTTTTCCACAATTTCTGAGGCATCCTCGAATCGGGAGAACAAAACGGCAAATTCATGGTTACCTAATCGGCTCACAGTACAATCGAACCCCACGAGAAGCTGCAGCCGTTCACCAACCTGCTTAAGCAGCAGATCTGCCAGATTGGGACCAAGCAAATCATTTACGTTTTGAAACCTTTCCAAATCCAGCAGCAAAATTGCAAACTGATCATCCTCAGAATTGCCCAGTGAGGCAGAGATCATTTGTGTCAACTGGATTTGAAACATGGTACGGTTGGGAAGTCCTGTCAATGTATCATGATAAGCCATATGCTCGATGAGCTGCAGTGCCCTCTTTTGGTCTGTTACATCCTTGAGAATCACATATATAAATAATTGTCCATCACTGTTCACTGGGATTAAGCGCAACTGTAGCTCCGTAACCTGCCCGCCCCGTTCAGGAAATTCAATCTCCAGGTTGCTTGCCAAGCCTCGCAATGCACCTTGAAAATGTGTAGCAAACGTATGTCCATTCTCCTTATCCAGCAGAGATTCAAAAGAACAACCTAACCATTCCTTAGAGTTCAATCCCGGCAATCTGCTGCACTCCGCATTTAATTGTATAATTTTACCATTAGGGCCCAATAGAACAATTGCATCGCCGCTAAGCGCGAATAAGGGCTGCTGCGTAAGTGGCAGCGATGATTCTAAATAATCCATGATTGCCTTCTCCCCAGTCTGCTGTATGAGCAGATTCCGCTAAAATACCCTCTCATTATTAGACAACAATGAGCTTCCCTGTGGAAGTAAGTCATGCGAGCCCTCTCAAAACTTAAAGTTTAGCTTTTCAGCGTCAATTATATCATAAATGAAGGAAATTGATGACGAAATTAATCGAATCCTGTAGAAAAAAGCATTATGCGTTATACACACAATCCTTCGTTATCCAAATATGTAGAAGTTATTACAGCAGCTTCTCAATAGCGTCCGTTAATTCAGCTTCCTCAGGTGCAGCACGGCTCGAGAACACGCTCACTAATAGAATTCCTGTCGTGATTCGTATATCTAAAATTATTTTGATACAATTAAAGCTGGACTTGGGCAAGCTATGACATATTTGCAGGGGAGGTACCCGTTCGCTAACGATTAGGGTCGTTGAACAAGCGGACGGACATTCAAATGAATGAAATTCAAAGAATTCAACATCAGCTGGAGCAGGCTATCAGTCTGCTGGAAAGCCGCTTTCTGGAGCGTGAAGAGCTGATTCGTTTACTTGTACTCGGCTTGATGGGCAATGAGAATGTACTGCTGATCGGCCCTCCCGGCACAGCCAAATCGCAGCTTGCAAGAGCGATCTCACAGCTGTTCGGCAGCGGAGAATGGTTTGAATACCTGTTAACCCGCTTCACAACACCCGATGAGCTATTTGGTCCAGTCTCGCTGCAGAAGCTGAAGCTTGATCAATATATTCGGCAAACCGAAGGGTATTTGCCTGCTGCTGACTTCGCTTTTCTCGATGAAATATTCAAAGCTAACAGTGCTATCCTCAACGCCTTGCTATCCATATTAAATGAACGAATCTTTTTTAATGGACGTGACAAAGAAGAGTCTCCGCTTCTCTTTCTAATGGCGGCCTCCAACGAACTGCCGGAAGAAAATGAGCAATTGGCCGCTTTATATGACCGTTTTCTGATTCGCTACGGGGTTGGCTTCCTGAAGCATATGTCGAGCTACGAGCAGATGTTTCAGCTTCCAACCGACTCGCTTCCTTCCCTCTTGACAGTTAAGGATGTGGAAACTGTCAGGAAGACGTCTGAACAGGTCATCATACCGGAATCGCTTATCTATATGCTATACCAGTTGAAAACGGCTATGGAAGCTAAAGAGTTCACCTTATCAGACCGCCGCTGGCGCAAGATCGGGCAATTGTGGAAAACGTCAGCGGCTTTGAACGGGCGTGATGTAGTCAATGTCTGGGACACCGTGTATACACCTAACATGCTGTGGGATTTTCCGGAGGATGTGACGGTAGTGCAGGAATTGTTTCAGACCGCTTTTCAGGAAGCTCTTAAACAGCAGTCTGAGCGGGATCTGCCCCTTTACGACTATGATCAGACCGCAAAACGATGGCTCGATATGGAGGATGAGCTACATGCCTTCCAGTTCAAGAAGGAAGTCGGCGGAGCACTCGGAAAAGAAGCTCAGGAGCAGTTAAAGGATCGGCTTGAGCAATGCAGGCAGGAGCTCGAAGAGACAGCCCGACAGCTGCGCGGTAAATTGGTGCAGTGGCAGCAGCGGGAGAAGGATTGGCCCGGCTATATCCGCAACCAAAACTTTTTGCTGATCCATACGGATCGTTACGCTGTTAAGTACACGCATTTGCGGATTCAAGGAGAACGGATCCTGCAGACACTGCAAGGCTTGTACCGCACCTTGTTTGATCGTGAAATCCCCGGAGTCCAATACGACTACACACTTTAGCAGGCAGCACCATTATACGTATAGGCGGTGAGTGAGGTTGATCATCCAATGTGCCCGTATAGACCGTTATGTATTTGATGGATATGTCCACTCATCGCGCACAGCGCAGGAATGGATTCGCGAGACGAAGGGATCGACGGCCTGGTTTTCGGTGGAGCTGTTTGCCGATTTTTTCATGTGCTTTTATTTACCCAAGCCGGAAATCGACCGTTCCCGGGAAGCTGCACCTTTTCACTATTGGCTGGTCGGACAGCTGCGCAGGCAGTTTTTTTATCGCTCCATTCGTCCACGCACAATCGGTCAGGTAAATGCTTCGTTCAAGACCGCACTCAAAGCGTTGATGTGGCTGACAACAACTTATGCCGATGAGGTGAAGCAGCGCAAGCAGGATGAAACGCTGATGGGGATTGGCCTGCAGAACAGGCAGACGGGTCTCGGGCAGGACAACACTCAGATCAGCGAGCATCTGAGCGATAAACAGCTGGAGCGACTGAAGCTGGTCGGCTACACGCTCCAGCAGGGGAAACGCAATGTTGAGGATAAGCAGGCATCGCTTGATTCAAGGCCACTGGTGGAATCGGAGATTCAGCAGTTGAAGGAGCGTATTGTAACGCTGCAAACGGAGATGCGGACGGATTTCGTGAAACGGGATAAGCTGAAGCTAAAGCTGCGCAAGTCCGAAGCCGAGCTTGAGCAGCGAGAACGGCAGTTGGAACGATTGACCAAACGGGAGAAGGACACCTATCAACAGCTCGAGGAGCAGCTGGGACAATGGCTGAACCGTTCGCTTAAGGAAGCCTTGGGGCGTGAAGAGCAGGAAAGTCTGGACGTTCACGAATTGCTGCAAGCTAGTCAGAGAGTGGCCAATCGCTATTGGGGAAGTGATCTTGGAAGGCTGCACAGACAGGAATTTGCCAACTATCTCCAATGGCTGGACAAGCTGAAGCGTCACCCGGAGCTGATCGCCTTTCTTCAGGAGGTCGGCCGCAACCTGCAGCATCTCAAGATACAGCGCCGCAACCAACGCTCGCCTCATATTCCTGAAGCTTATGACGATTTGCGGCAATCAGCCGACATTGCCCATATGCTGCCTAGTGAAGCCAGTTTGCTCGCTGATCCGGATTTTGAATCGTATTTTCTGGTGAAGTGGCTCGACCGCAAGCTGCTGACTTATAATGTGAGCGGACGCACCAAAGAACCGCACAAAGGGCCGGTTGTTTGTATGCTGGATACATCCCATTCGATGCGCGGCAGCAAGCTGCGGGTAGCACAAATTTTTGTCGCGACCTTTGCCGCCTTTAGTATGCTGGAGCGGCGCGACTTTGCCCTGCTGCTGTTTGGTGCCCAAGGTGAGTTGGTCGAGCAGACGTTATACTGGCGCAAGCCGGACTGGCCGGCATTTTACGCGTTGACACAGCTGGCGTTTGGCGGAGGCACCCATTTCGATGCTCCCATCAAACGGGGAATTGAGATGGTGGAAGCCAACTCCCGCTTCAAGGATGCCGATTTCGTCATGGTCACCGACGGTATAGGCACGATCAGTGCACCCGTCCGCCAGCAGCTGGCTGAGTTAGGTGCTCATAAGCAGGTGCGGCTGCACTCGCTCATTGTCGGTAATGCCCGACAGCATCTTGTCAATCGCTACGATATTTTGGGTGTTTCTCATCAGGTCCGTTTTGCTGCAACCTGGGAAACACAGTCCACATCGAGCAATGAGCTGCTACTTGATGTATTTCGCAAGCGTTAGGCTGGTTTAGCTGCCGGCCTCATTCTTGCTTTTTTCCAATTTCCGAATCGATAGTAGAGAATGTTCAAAACCGCTGCTACTGTAAAGCTGATCGAAAAGCTCCACCAGATGGAGTCAAATCCGTACAAACCACCTAAGAGGTAAGCAAGCGGATTCCGCACCAGCAATAAGGCGATAAAAGAAATGACCAGCGGTACGATAACAGACCCGGAGGATCTGACAACACCGGCGACCACATTGAAGATCCCAAATATAATGAACGACCAGAGCGTTAAATTATTAATGTGCACGCCGATATCTATCGCATTCCCTTCGGGGAGGAACATGCTGACGGCTTGACGGTTAAATAAATGGATGAACGATACCAGCACGCCCGTCAACCCCACATTAAACGCCACACCCGTCCATGTTATCCGATTGACACGCTCCCAATTCCCTGCGCCAATATTTTGCGCTGCCATTGAAGTAACCGCACCACCTATCGCAAGAGCTGGCATCTGAACGTAGCTTGAAATTTGAGTAGCGATACCAAAAGCAGCTGAAGCCTCAGAGCCATATGAGTTCACCAAATGGACCAAGAACAGATTACTTAACGAAACCACCACCATATTCAAACCCATCGGAAGTCCCTTTTGGATGAGAGCGCGTACAATATCCCATTTTAATCGCAGCATATGGAAATCGTGCTTGGTGATACGAAGAAAATATTGTTTTCTGTACAAATACAATAGCAGCAGCACAAAGCTGACCAATTGTGAGAAGAAGGTCGCATAAGCAGAGCCGGATATGCCTAGCCGCGGAAAGGGTCCCATCCCTTCGATCAATAACGGATTCAGCAGAACGTCAAGCCCCACCGACAGCAGCAAAAAGTAAAACGGGGTTTTGGCATCGCCCGACCCACGAAGTACGGCCATCACGAGATTATAACCAAACATAAAAGGTACCCCTGCAAAAATAATCCGTGTATAGGCGATCGCAAACTCCCTCGCATCTGCCGGTGTATTCAACAAATCAAGAATTTCGGGTGAAAAAATCAAGCCGATCGCTCCGACAATAATCGACAGTACCATAAAAAATACCGCGCTTGTGCCCACTACCATTTTAGCCTCGTCTACCCGCTTGGCTCCTAGATTTTGTCCGATTAAAATAACAGCGGCCATAGCAATTCCAAATATCGCACTAATTAACAAAAACATAATAATGTTGGCGTTTGACGTTGCCGCAAGTGCTTGCTCACCAAGAAACTTGCCAATCCAGATCGCATTGATGGATCCATTCAAGGATTGGAGCACATTGCCGAGCAAAATCGGTAAAGAAAATAAAAAAAGTGTTTTGGCGATAGGTCCTTCTGTTAAAGAGGGACGTGCCGCCGCTGGTTTAGAAGAGCTCATCGATATTCTCCTTTATAATTAAGTGACAATACATCCGTGTTTTAAATGTAGCTTTTCTTGCAATATCAGAATATTCAGCTCTGCTGAAAACTTATAAATTCTGGCGTTATAAAAAGGATACCTCATTAAATCGTTCAATGCTATAATACCTAAAGAATTAATACTGATACCTACTCAGACAGGAGAACAACCGTGATTACCACCATGATCTATTCAACAAGACCCATTTTTTACAGCTTATTAGTCTTAACCTTTGTACTGCAGACCTTGATCGGCTCGACCTGGCTCTTAATAGCCGAAGGTAGCCTTGCGATCGTGTGCTTAGCCATTTCCATGCATGACGCCCGCAGAATGTTTCAAATTGCAGGCTCACTTTTTATTGCAGCAGGCATCGCATGTATGATCTGGGGGCAGCTTCCGATCTCACAGCTCCCCTTATTGATGACATCCAACGTCATGCTAATTTCGCTTTTGTACATGCTGCCGTTCATTAACCGAGTCATCCGGATAGGCGGCTACGATCGGCACTTGAGCAGATGGCTCCATGTGAAGTCCGGTAACCTAGGCAGCTTATATGTACGATCCTTAGCTGTAAGTTATTTGCTAAGCCTTTTTCTGTTTTTTGCCGCTCTTCCTTTGGTTCATAAGGTACTGAAAAAGCATCTGCAGCATCAAGAGCAGGGTTTGGCCAATCGGTTCATCGCCAGTGCCATCTTACGCGGCTTCGGAATAGTCGCATTATGGAGTCCGGTCGAACCCTTGGTGGCAACCGCTGTGGTCATTACCGGCATCTCTTATATGTCACTGCTTCCCTGGATGCTCGGTTTATCTGTCTTGATGTTTATAGCTGGTGGCCTGTGGGGCTTAAGCTACCGGCGAATCAAGGACGAAGCCATGATACAAACAACTGCCAAAGCTCCATCATGGCCCAAAACCATTACATTTTTGTTCGCGCTCTTGCTGCTGATTACTCTCGCTTTCTTACTACAATCCGCTTTACATCTGTCCTTTTTCACGGCCATGACGTTTGTATTGCTTCCTTTTTCTATTGTATGGGCTATCGCTTTGCGACGATTGGGCCGCTTTGTCGCCGCCATCCGTTTGCATGGGAGAGAGGGCATCGTTGGACTGCGCCATTTATTGGTATTGTTCCTGTCCTTCGGTTTTTTCAATAGCGCCGTGTCCAAAAGCCCGCTGTTTCACCTGGTTGAGGGCTCCGTTCAATCGATCTCCCATTGGCCATTCTTACTGCTTATTGTCATTTTTCTCGTTTGCTTTCTATTACCAGTTGCAGGTATTCATCCTTTGGTCGTCATGGGATTATTCGGCTTCCTGCTGCAGCCGATACTTGTGATCATGAATCCTTTAAGTATCGCCATAGTACTTATCACTTCATGCTTATGCTCTTCCTTTATGGGAACCTTTAATTCAACGGTAACGATCGTGAGTGGCTTGCTCCGTGTCAATCCCTATCGGATCACAGCGTGGAATCTCGGATTTGGTTTGCTGTTTGGAGGTACAGGCGTGCTAGTTAGCTACTTACTGTTGTAGTCATTCAGCTCATCACAATCACGTATAAAAGGACCAGGCTGCTCTTAACGCTTGTTCCTTTTTTCTACGTGAATTGCTATTGTACTAGCCAGCCTCTTCCTCTGCCTTGCTCTTGATCCGATCCACAATATGCTCTAGTGGCTCAGGGTGCAGCAGCTCAACAGGTAAAATGCCTTTATCGAACATCAGGCCCTCGCCCTCCAACACGACTACGTAACGATCTCCCAGCTTCGCAATATGCAGACGGTCGCCAAAATCGGCCAATAACGCTCTAACCGTCATATTGCCAAGCTTCAGCTTCATCTCCAGCTCCGGCTGCTGCTCAATCAGTACCGAGGACGCCTCCATTACCTGTTCTTGTGACCATTTCTCCTGCAGCTCACGCTTCTCGCTGTAAGCCCACACTTCCATCTCCTGGGTCTCTTTCTCGCGTGCTTCCTCATTGTCCTCGTAAACCTGCTCAATATATTGGTGAACAAAACCAAGCACCTGTTCATTCAATATTTCCGGCTGCGATTTCTCATATTCTACATATTTCAGGAAGTCCTCAAAATAACGGGCATGTGAGGATTGGTGGATCTTTAGCTCCCACGGCTCGAGTATTCCTTCCTCCGGCATATGCGGGTACATGATCGACTTCATATTCTTGGCATTAATCGCCATCTCAACCTTGTTAAGCAAGCTTCTTTCATCCGTGATCCGGGCGATTTTTTGTTCAAAATCACACTTCAATACAAATATAAACGGTTCGTCAAACAATTGACTCAGCTTGGCACGAGCAACGAACATCGCCCCGCCGCGGATAGCACTTGTATCCATATAGGCCTGCACCAAAGCTTCGGCATGCTCGATATAGGCATCCATCGTATCCGCCATGCGCAGACGCGCAAATAAGTTATAGTTAGGATTGCTGTCCAGATCATAGCCCGGCTCCACAGCGAATCGACCGATTTTTGTAGGTACCTGCTCGGCTTTCGGATTGCGTTCAGCATGACGCTTGGCAATTTTGGAGAATTCTCCACCTAGAAAGGAGCTGAGCTCGCTATCTGCATAATCGTCACCGTCAAGCGTCTGATAATGCTTATACCGCTTCCCGCCTTGCTCTTCTTCCCCCTCGATCTGAATCACAAAAAAAGATATACATTCGATGTCAAACTTCATTCCTGCAGCTCCCTTAAGAGGATAAATGTCCAAATAAAAACCCACCACTAGGGGCTTCTCAAAGCCCCGAAGGCGGGTTTAAACATCTTAACACACGTTTAAGGGATGCAGCAATCCTTCACCATTTCCAAAACAAATTACATGATAACACCGCAAGCAATACGGGCGCCGGAGTTTCCTGAAGGATCAGTCATATAATCATCTTCCGCTTCATGGATGACCAGAGACGTACCGCCCTGCTTCAACAAGGAATTGGCTTTATCCTTATCGAGCGTCACCATCTTGTTAACGAGCTCCGCACGACCTTTACCATCAGCCCCAACCTCCAGATTTAAAAGATCGCCTGCGTGTGGTCCCTGAGGATTATTGAAGCCATGCTTCTTGCCTTCCGGATTCAGATGCTCCCCAGCTGTCTTGAAATCCGGACCTGTGCACACACCGTACTGATGAATGTGAATGCCATGCTTGCCAGGTGTTAGTCCGGCAACCTCAACTTGCATCTTGACACCTTCTGGAATAGAGGATAATACAGCAGTTCCTGTTTTGATCCCCTTACTGTTGATGATGTCAATCCGTTTGATCATCGTTCCAGAATCCTTGGCCATTTCGGTTGCTGTTGAAGCAGCTGTACTTTCTACCTGATGACCGTGCTGCGGTGTGCGTTCAGCCATAGTCGGCTGGTTGCTCCATTCACAGCCTGACAAGAGCAGGATACAGCTCAGTAACGCAAATCCCCTGTTTCTATTTCTACTCATGTGATTCCCTCCAAAGGTTCAATCAATGTTCCTTAGTCATTGTTGGCCTATTGAGAGAAAATTAAACTTATTTTGTCACAAAATTTCTTTCGAACCTGTTATATTCGACAAAAACTTCCACGGGATGACCATACGTCTAATCAATTATTTCATATGTTCGGCTGTAAATACCAAATCCTGCTTGCTCACACCCACCGATTCACTCAGGACCGAATAAAGCACGATTTGACCATTATCCTGTCCGATCCAAGTGAGTGCCTGGGACAGGTCAGATGGACTCAGAAACGCATGGTTGTTAACCGAATAGTAGGCCTCCTTGCCATTCAGGTTCACTTTTTCTACTTGCTCTATGCCCGTTATCTGCGCTTGCATCGTTTTTTCCTTTTCACTCTCAGGTATAAGCTGATAATAAATCTGGATTTGATCCCCTTTAGCATTTTGATAAATCAAGTTGGGAATTTCTTGCGCGCCAAAGCTTTGTGCATGAGTTCCGTCCGCATCGAACTTTTTCCAGGCGATTCCAGCAGCTCCATCCTTGGATTGTTTCTTCAACGTCTCCAGATTGTCGCGCAGTGTATCTGCGTCAATAGCTCCGATAGGGAGTACGGTTCTCCCTTCTGTAAATGCAAAGCCCTCTGGAAGCTTATCTGGTAATTTGTACGCTCCAGCACTGCCAACAAGCTGCTGTTGCCACCCTTCTATACTCGTATAGCTTTGCGGCTGATTGACCTTGACAAGCGCCGGCAGCTTAAGCTTATTCAACTCAGGCACATAGACCACTGCAGATTCACCAGACGCCAATTGTTGTCGAACCTGATTGATACGCTCCCGTACGACTTGTGTCTGCTGAGCATCAAGGGTCTTCTGTGTATTGGAAGAAACCTGAAAGCTGAAGGTTCCGTCATTTAACTGATACAGCAGGGTGGACGCATAAGCAATTCCCGAGAATAGCAGTAAGCATAGTGCAATCATAACAGCTTGAGAATAGCGTCTTGGTCGAGCAAATAACGAAGCTGAGTTACCCGCAGAGAGCTTACCGGCAAATCTTTGATCAAATAGCTGTTCGGTTCGAATAGCGACTGCCGCGGGGCATTGGATCGATTTGCCTTGGCGCTTCAGCTCGTCTGTCAAACGTTGCTCAATGGACATGAATAGTCTCCTCCTTGACGGACAGTGCTAAATCCGTGTTTTTACGAAGCTTTTCTAAAACCAAGACGTAACCTCGACTTGACGGTACTGAGCGGAATATTCAGAACCCGAGCGATTTCCTCCAAACTGTAATCATTGTAATACCGCAGGATAATTACACTTCGGAGCTTGTAGGACAGCTGCAACACTTGTGCCAACAGCTCTTCACTTGTCTCATTATGAAGTGCCTGCTCTTCTGTCCGGATTACTGTTTCTGCCTGTATCAGCTCTTTATTGCGGTTGAACAGGCGGTAACGGCGCCACAGCTTCCGGTTCCAGTTGTTCACTTGCCGAACAGCGAGACCGTTCAGCCAACGGTGGAAGGACTGTCGGGCATCATAATTCGGGATGGACTTCAGCAGCTCCATGTAAACCTCGCTTGTGACATCACCGGCATCCTGCTTATTGTTGAGCAAAAAGTACACGGTGCGATAAACCGAATGCTGAGTATGCTCATACACAGTGCGAAAGGCTTCTTTGTCGCCACTGCTCATCCGGAGAAGCAATGGGTACATTTCTTGGTCTGTCATAGGGCGGCCAGCCTCCTAACTTCATAAATCACCCTATATTGGTTCGTTGCCTAATAAAAGTTCACTAATAGCTTTTATTTGATTGTTTTTTTGCCGATTTGCATGGCCACATACAAAAAAGGCTGCCGTGGCAGCCTTTTGGTTCCTATGCGTTGTACAATAAAAGGTTACGTCATGAAAAAGAGGTGGGCTCTGGAGATGTACCCTGCTCGTGCTGTATCTCCTCAATCGGGTCGAAAAATAAAATGTGCGGTTTTTTCATTACCCAGGTTGTCATACAGCGCTGGTTCGCGACATTGACGGTTTTGAGCGGTTCTAGCAGAATACCTTGCAGCTTCTCGGTCATTTTTAACAAACGCTCCTCGTCCATAAGAAAACGTATGCTACGGTCAGGCAATCGGTAACGGTGCTGTCCAAGCGGTATCACCCTGTCTTCAATGCCTATGGACGAAGCCAATCTGACAAACAGCAGGCCCCCTGGACGAAGCACCCTCCACAGCTCATACAGCATATGCTGGAAATGTGCATCATGATCAGCGAAGTGCAGCACAGCATTACTGATCACGACATCAAAGCTTTCATTGAGAAAGCTTATTTTATCGATGGATTGGACCTGGGCATATTCATCCGACCAGTCCGCAGCCAGCTCAGCCCCAAGCCTGCGTACATTTGCTATCGCTTCCTCCGAGTGGTCAATGGCATACACCTCGAATCCGCTGCGCAGGAAATAAACCAGATTACGTCCAGATCCACAGCCTGCATCCAGAATCCTCATACCTTTTACAATTCGACCCTTTAACAGCTGATCGAACAAATAAATATCGATATCACCGTACAGCTCGCGAGGGTTCATTCGTATATCAGCCCGATTCCGAGAGTTTTCGTAGAAAGCATAGTTCGGTTATTTATTTTTCATCGTTCTTGCTAATTGTTCCATTCTTTTATTGCTCTTAGCTTCACTGACTACCATGATGGCATGAATGACTCCAGGAAGCCAGAAGCATAAAGTCAATATTAGATTTATCAATGCCTGAAATGGCTTACCGCAGAGCAGCACCGCAAGCGGTGGCAGCAGAATGGCTATTAAATACATGACTCATCCTCTCCTTATTCGGGGATACCTCTATTTCAACGCATTCCTGAAGCTTATGCAAGCACTTTTTTATCCTTGGGTAGTAAAATAGCCAATATGCCTAACAGAGGTAAATAAGCAACCAGCTTCATGATAAAGGAAATACTTGTAGCATCCGCAACCCAGCCTAATGCCGCCGACCCAAGTCCGCCGATGCCAAATGCCAGTCCGAAGAACAAACCAGAAATCAGACCTACTTTACCGGGCAGCAGCTCCTGTGCATAGACGACAATAATCGAAAATGCCGAAGAGAGTACAAATCCGGCACATACGCACAATACACCTGACCAGAACAGATTCGCATAAGGCAGCAAAATCGAAAACGGAGCTGTTCCAAATATGGAGAACCAAATAATATTGCGACGACCGTAACGGTCGGCAAGCGGTCCGCCAACGAAGGTCCCCGCTGCTGAAGCGACTAGAAAAGCAAATAAAAACCATTGCGCATTGCTCACGGTAACCCCATAATCCTCGATTAAGAAAAAGGTATAGTAGCTCGTAATACCCGACATATATACATGCTTCGTGAATACAAGGAATACAAGAATGACAATTGCCCAAGAAATTTGTGCAGGTGTCAAGCCTGCCTTGCTGCTTCCAGCTGTGACTGTTTTGGCTTTGGGTCTCGGACGAATGTCCTGCCGACTATACCAGCGAGCCACATTAAATTGAATAATGATCGCAATGATGGCTGCAAAGGTTAACCAGATCACACCGAATTGACCGATGGAAACAAATACGACAGCCGTCATAATGGGACCCAATGCGCTCCCGATATTACCGCCAACCTGGAAAATCGACTGTGCCAGTCCCCTTCTAGCTCCTGCAGCCAAATAAGCTACCCGTGAGGATTCGGGGTGAAATATCGCGGAACCAATCCCCATGGCTATAACCGAAAATAAAATAATCGCATAGTAAGGTGCCAGCGCCAAACCAACTACTCCTACCAAGGTAAAGCATACGCCTATTGGTAAAATATAAGGACGCGGCCGAATGTCGGCATAATAACCGACAAGCGGTTGAATGAGCGAAGCGGTCACATTCATTGCCAATGCAATCATCCCGATTTGCGTGTAACTGAGCTGCAAGGAATCCTTTAGAATCGGGAATAACGCGGATACACTGGATTGCATCGTATCGTTCAATAAATGAACAATACTGATCGCGAATAAAATCGGAAATACGGTTGTCTGGATTTGTGTTGATTGATTTTGTGCTTTTGCCACAGTTGGTACTCTCCTTTTTTCTCTAAACCTCATATCCGACCAGCCAGTCAAATCGTTTGACATGCATGCTGGGTGGAATCATACGCAGCAGCCGGTTTCTTACAAAGATCGCTGCTGGAATTTCCGTTTGAACGACTTTTGCCATGAGTCGCGATTGACGCACCACCTTCGTTGCGCGTGCAAGGCGACGTTGTTCATATTGCTGTAGAGCTGCAGGAATGTCATTGTCCACGGAATGCAAGCATTGTGCCAGCACTAACGCATCCTCCATAGCCTGAGCACCGCCTTGACCTAAATTAGGCAGCATCGGATGTGCGGCATCGCCGAGTAAAGCAACTCTTCCCTTTGTCCAATGTCCTATAGGGCTGCAATCATAAATATCGTGAGAAAGAATAGAATCCTCCTCAGCTGCAGCAATAACGGACTCGATTGGTTGATACCAGCCGCGAAATGTCGAAAGTGCCAGCTGCTTTCGTTCCGCTGCCGGATGTGGAATACCTTCTCTGGAATTGATAGCTGCAAACCAGTAGATGCGTCCGTTCCCAAGATGTGTAAAGCCAAACCGCTTGCCGTGCCCCCAGGCTTCAAAACCGCCGCCAATGCCTAACGGGTAACGCTGGTCCTCGAACACGGAAATGCCACGCAGCGCCGTAAATCCGGAATAACGAAGCGGTGTGAGTTCAGGGAGTTGTCTTCTCACCTCGGAACGTATGCCGTCCGCACCGATCAAGAGCTCACCTGCTTCTGTACATCCATCCGCAAAAGTCGCCGTTACCAAATCCTGATCCTGTGTCCAGCCAACAAGCTTTTTGTTAAATTGCACATCTGCCGTTGTACCCAAAACATCTAATAAAATGGATTGCAAAGTAACCCGATGGATGATGTAGCTGGACGTCCCATATTTCATGGCTTGTTGAGTGGTAGGCAAATCGACAAGCAGCTTTCCATCCCAGGTGCGGATCTCCGCTTTTCCAATAGGAGCTCCCTGTGCCTGAACCTGATCAGCTGCCCCCAGCTTGCATAGTGCCTTCATGGCATTAGCTGCCAATACAATTCCAGCACCAACCTGAGGTATCCCGGGTGATCGCTCATACAGAGCTACCTGCCAGCCCTCATTCCTTAAAGCAATAGCTGTACATAATCCGCCGATGCCAGCCCCTATAACCATCGCTCTTCTTGGCTTGGAATTGCCAGCTTTCATGACTGATCCTCCTGAATAGGTATCACTCTCTGTCACATTTCCATTCATTCTACCACAGTATTGTGCAAACGTCTGCCCGTTGAATCGCGAATGACGAGTGTACCCTTCAGCATTCGTTCGGTTTCAAATGGCGGTTCTGTTCCCTCCATCCTGGCCAGCAGCTGATAAGCCGCCAGCTCAGCCGCCTCCGGTCTGGGAAAATGGATCACCGTTAGCGGAGGATGCGTCTGCGAGGACATCAGAATATCCTCACAGCCTGCTATCGATAATGTTCCTGGCACCTCGATACCGAGCTCACGACAAGCAGCCAGGCTGCCGGCTGCCATCAAATCGTTAGCGCATATTAACGCTTGGAAAGGGAGTCTGCCCCCAGTCTGTTCCAACCGCTGCTTCATTTGTGCGTGCGCCGACTCGAAACGCCCTGGATTCTCCAGCTTGTCCCCGGAGTGAAACAGCATTCCCTCGCAGGTGAGCGCCTCCAAAAAAGCTCGAAATCTGCACTCATAATGATGGTTATCACTGCCTCCGCTCATAAAAGCGATCCGTTCGTGTCCATACTCCTTCAGATGCCGAACCAGCTGCCTCATAGCACCGATCCAATCGATATCGACAACGCCGTCCAGTTGAAGCCTCCTTACAGGCTCCATTATTGAGACAATAGGGATTCCCATAGCATTAAAATGCTCAATCGTGCTCTCTTTCAGCGATTGCCCGAGCAATAGAATTCCATCCACCCGCCCCATATACAGCTCCTGCAGCTGCACTTCCTGCGTTTCCTCATATGTCTGGAAAAAAACAAAATATCCATTTTCCTTTGCTACAGATTCAATACGCAGTAAAATGCCAGCTTCAAAAGGATTGCCGAGAAATTGAACAAGAACGACAATTTGCTTGGATTTCTTGGTTTTTAGACTGCGTGCTAACAGATTAGGCTTGTAATTCAGTTCAAGCACGGCCTTCAATACTTTTTGCCTGGTTGCTTCCTTAACAATATTGCGATTGTTCAATACGTAAGAAACGACCGCTGCGGATACTCCCGCGCGGTCGGCTACATCTTGTCTGGATACCATATTGTGAACCACCTGACTGCTAAATTCCGAACGTATTGCCTCCGTTAACAGACAAGCATTGTCCGGTAATAAATTTGGCTTCCTGTGAAGCCAAAAACGACACAGCGGCTGCAATATCAATCGGCTCCCCCATATGCTGGAGGGGTACCTGCTTCTGATACCCGTCCGTGTCGGAATCCTTATGTCGTTCTACAGGAATCCAGCCCGGAGCAACCAAATTCACCCGAATTCCATAGGGAGCCAGCTCGTTAGCCCATGAACGTGTCATGCCGATCATGGCAGCCTTGGCCGTCACATAGCTTGAGAAATTCGCGTTGCCAAGCTGTGCAACCTCACTGCCAATGTTGACAATGCTGCCTGAGCCCTGTGACTTCATTCCTGCTAAGACCGCCTTGGTCAGCAAGAGAGGTGCTTTCACGAAAAACTCCAATTGATCCGTATAGATTTGCCAGCTGCTTTCCTCAATGGATAACATTGGCTGCGGTCCTGTAGCATTATTGACTAATACATCGACAGAACGACCCAACCACCGAACCGAATCCTCAATAAGTCGCTCAACCTCTGATTCCTGCGTAATATCGGCACGAATGGCTTTTGCCGTGCCACCCGCTTCTGTAATGAGACGTACCGTTTCGTCTGCATCAGCGACACTATTGGCGAAATTGACCACAACTGATGCACCATGACCTGCCAGCTCGACTGCGATCCATCTGCCCAATCCTCGGGAAGCTCCTGTGACTACCGCCAGCTTGCCTTCAAGCTTACCAGGCACCTTATGATTCAAAGTTTGTCTCCTCCATCCCTAATGGGCATATCCACCTCTACCAGCATCACCCATATACAATTGCTTCAATGGTACCATAGATTCCGACGGAACGTAATTTTTAAATGGATTTTCATCAATGACACCAAGCAGCTGCTTGCGAATAGGGCTGGCATTCTTTAATTGCTCTGCGGTTGCTGTCCGATAATCGATTGGACGCATCCAGATTGGACTGTATCCCAGAAACAGCTGTCTTCGTGTAAACTCTGAATGATTGGGTGCTCCTGCATGCCACAAATTTTGGGCAAACACGAACACATCTCCAGGCTTGCCGCATACCTGCATTTCTCCAGGCAAATCATCCGTCACATTATGCGTATCCGGCTGGTACGGTCGGTTGTGTGAGCCGGGAATAATCTTCGTATTGCCACGATTCGGCTCTGACATGTCGCTCAGAATATAGCAGGTTTTGATATAATACGTCGGTGTAATCCCATGGATCCGTGGAAACTGGGGGTGGGGACCATCCTGATGCCAATTAATAAAGCTGTGTGTTTCTGTGGCTGTGTTATTAGGGTTTGGCTTGCGGATCGTCAGATGAGAAATGTGCAATTGAATGTTATAGCCCAGCAGATTCACGATCAAGGGCAATATCGATGGTTCATCGATTAGTGAAGCAATTTCTTCATGACGCTCCACGCTATTGTATATGTTATGGGCCAGCGTATCCGGCTCTCTGGAAACGATTTCGTCAATAGCTGCGTTCAGGCGATCGACCTTCTCCTGTGAAATCACGTTAGGTAGCAGCAGGTACCCCTGCTCATCAAATTGCTTCATCAGCTCGGGTAGGTTCCATTGTGCGGTTTTGGCAGATTGCGTTGTGTCCATGTTTTAACACTCCTTAGGGTTTGTTATATAATTTACTCGTGTAAATAATAAGGATAAAGATAAGGGAGGTTAACCTCCCAGACCCATCGACAGTCAATAGCTGCTTATACAGCTACTTCAAATATCCCAATTCCTTTAGCTGCTTTTGTGCAGCATCCATATATACTTTATAATTCATAGAAGTTTCCAAAGTCTTAAGGAAGCTGTCATACTCAGTGAGAGGACGTTTGCCATATATAAATTTCGATAGCTCCTCCTCAATATAGCGACCCGCATCAGCTGCATTATAACCAGCAGGGAGATCAACAAAACCATTCAGAGCCTGGATACGCGGCTGCTTGTTGGCAAACTCAATGAAAGGTGTTTGTTTGGCAAACTTGACCTGCAGGTAATCCATCTCAGGACGGCCGGTAAACTGATACAGCCAGAAATATCCGCCTTCCTTGCCCATCAAATCAGTGGCTACGACTTTGGTTCCCTCCAGATTATAATGTTTGCCTTTCACACCATACTGAACGAGCGGAGAGCCTTCTTTACCGGAAACATAATTCAGCAGGTCAAACACCCTTTGCAGCTTTTCCGGATTTTTCTCCAGCGATTTGGGAATTGCATACAAACCGGCTGTAACCCCAATATCCCATGAGCTTGCATTTTGCCCGCCTGGTCCTTTAACTGCATCCATTTGCACCCAATTGGCATTGGCATTGACAGCTTTGATTTGTTCTACGAATTGATCCTTGGTCATATTCGGCCAATCGATATAAATGATGCCCGCCTGCCCCTTAATGGCTTTCTGCTGATGCTGCAAGCCGCTGTTCGCCAGCAATTCGGGATCAACTGCACCTGCATCCGTCAGCTTTTTGATAAAACCAAGCGCATCCTTCATATTCGGATCGTATAACGCATTAATCAGCTTGTTATCCTTCACATAAAGACTTGGAGTGTTAGCCGAATATCCGATCCCATAGGCACCAAATACGGTGTTGAAAGCGGACAATTTGCCGCCGGTAATACCGAAGGTGTCCTTTTTACCATTGCCATCAGGATCCTTATCCGCAAAAGCTTTAGCCACTTCCAGCAATTCGTCAGTCGTTTTCGGTACCTGCATGCCCAGCTTATCAAGCCAATCCTTGCGGATGAAGTACGTATCGTAGGGAATAGTCGGCGTTTTGGCAACAGCAAATACCTTGCCGTTCATCGTCCCCTTCTTCAAGCTTTCTTCACCGATGAAATCTTTAACAGGTTTGAGCTTATCCATGTACGGGGTCAGATCGAGCAGCAGACCTTGCTCCGAAAATTGCTTCAGCTGCTGACGATCCACAGCGAACAAATCGGGAAAGTTGGCTGAAGCCATGCGCACATTCAGCTGATTTTTGTAATCATCCCCTGAAGCGTATACGGTCAAATTCAAATCCGTGTTTATAGCCTTATCAATCTCTTGCTTAATAATATCCTGATCCGGTGAAGGTAGACCGTTTCCTGTTTCTATGATGTCAATTTTGATCTTCTTGGCACTTGCTGCTGGAGCAGTTGCTGGTGCTGCTGCGGGTGTCGGTGCTGCTTCATTTTTGGGAGCAGCCGCTTCAGGTTTGGCCGCACCACCTCCGCACCCCGATAATAGGGTTCCACCCAGCATCAGGAATGCCAGCGAAACGACCATTGTTTTCTTTTGGCTCATAGACGAACCCCTTCTTTCTTTCATGGTTGATGACCTGTATGGATTTGTAATACATCTATATTGAAGCGGTAGCGGCCCCAGCTGCAGTCCGGAGCGGACGAACCGTCGTTCAACCTTTCACAGAGCCGAGCAGCATCCCGTTCGTAAAATGCTTTTGAATGAAGGGATAAATGATAATAATCGGCAAGCTCGCCATCACAACTGAAGCCATCTGAATCGTTTCGGTCGGCATCATGTTCTCCGCATTTTCCATCGGCTGCTGAGTGAGCATCAGGATTTCCCGGATGACGACTTGCAGCGGGAACAACGTACGATCGGTTACATACATGACGGCCTGGAAAAATTCATTCCAATGTCCAACCATATAAAATAATCCTATCGTCAACAGTGAGGGTACCGACAGCGGAATGACAATCTGCATGAGAATTCTGAATTCCTTGGCACCATCCATTCGGGCCGATTCGAACAGCTCCTCCGGCAGATTTTCAAAAAAGCTTTTCATAATAAGCACATTAAAGCTCCATACGGCATTAGGAAGAATCATCGACCAAATCGAATCAATCAGACCCAGTGACTTTACAATCAGATAGGTAGGAATTATCCCGCCACTGAATAGCATCGTGAATACGACCATCATTAAAAATATATTGCGCCCCGGGAGCGCCTTACGGCTGAGCGGATATGCCATCAAAGCTGTCAAAATCAGATTGACGATCGTTCCAACTACAGTAATCAATACCGTTACCCAAAAGGCATTAGGAATATTGGATTCAGTAAACAGCTTATGATAAGCGCTGAATGTGATCGACTTGGGGATCAGAATGAAGCCGCCATTTTTTAATACCTCGGTGAACGGTGTGATCGATACGGTTACGACATACATCAGCGGGAAAATCGCTGCCAACCCAGCCAAGCCCAGTATCACAAAAACGATTCCGTTAATGAAACGATCCTCCATGCTTTTTACCATATGCCATCACCCCATTTCTTCGATAAATGATTGGCTCCCATAACCAGAACAAGTCCAATCGCTGATTTAAACAGGCCTACTGCTGCTCCAAGACTGAAATTCAACTGCTGCAGACCGGTGCGGAATACCCAGGTATCCAGAATATCGGCGACTTGATATACTTGAATGTTATACAAAATATAAATTTGATCGAAGCCCGCATCCATAATATGACCCAGCTTCAGAATGAGCAGCAGCACAATGACATTGCGAATACCTGGAAGTGTAATATGCCATATCATCCGCAAGCGTCCCGAGCCGTCTACACGAGCAGCCTCATATAGCGTAGGATCGATTGCCGTCATAGCCGCCAAATAAATAATTGCTCCCCACCCCAAATCCTTCCATATCTCCGAACCGACGAGAATAGCACGAAAGTAATCGAGTGAGGTCATAAATCCGATGGAGTGCGCTCCACTTTCTTCAAGCCAACGGTTCAACAACCCGGAGTTTTGCGATAGCAATGCAATCAGTATCCCGTATATGATCACCCAGGAAAGAAAATGTGGCATATAGGTTAGCGTTTGAATGATGGTTTTGAACCATTTGACACGGCATTCATTCAGCATCAGAGCCAGCAGGATCGGTGGAACCATACCGAATACCAGTTTGTACAGCGAGATCAATGAGGTATTGACCATCAGCTGCGTGAAATACGGTGAATTGAAAAAGATTTGAAAATGCTTGTACCAGGGATCTGCCCACGGGCTGCTTACAATCCCCTCCAATAAATTGAAATCCTTGAATGCGATAATAACACCATACATCGGTACATATCGGAATAAAATATAGTACAGCACACCTGGCAGCAGCATCAAATAAAAAGCGCGAAAAGCCCAAATATTCTTGCCCAACAACCTGCCCTTGGCCTGCTTTGATTTGGCATCAGCCACATTCCCCACGGTCAACTGATCCATGATGACATCCCCCCGAATGCTTCATTTGCTGCTAGAGCGTGGTTCCAAGCTCTATAAGCATTCTTTCTATAGTTGTATTATAGCAAGCGCTTTCTTCAGGAAATATACAGTGATCGTGCGAAAGTGTTCGAATTTTTGCAAACGCTTTTATTCCTGTGACACATTCGGAAGCTCTATGCGAATCAAGGTCCCTACCTGGGGCCTGCTGGCTATCTGCAATCCGAATTCTGTACCAAAGTGCAGCCGGATTCGCTCTTGAACATTCATAATCCCGATCCCTGTAAACCGATGCTTGCTGGGTGCTTTCCGGCGCTCACTGAAAATGCTGCTGAGCTGCTCGGAGTCCATCCCCAGCCCATTATCGCGAATAACGACACAAAGCTTTTTGCGGCGTATGCAGGTTCGTATGTGAATGTGGCCCTGGACCTTCTGAGGGGCCAAACCGTGGAATATCGCATTTTCGACCAATGGCTGAAGCGTCAGCTTGAGAATTCTGCAGGTAAGCGTCTCTGGCGCGGCGTCAATCGTCAACACAAACTTCTCTCCATAGCGTACAGTTTGGATATAGGCGTACATCCGCAGACCCTCAAGCTCCTCCTCTAGTGTCACGAACTCCCCACTCTTATCAAAGCTGAACGACAACAAACCGACAAGCGCGCGAATCGTTTCTCGCACAGCCTCGATCTTTTGCTGCTTGGCCAAACTGCTTATACAAGCTAACGTATTATACAAGAAATGCGGGGCAATCTGGCTCTGCAGCATTTTCAGCTCATACTGATTTTTGCGCATCTCCATTTCCTTCGTTTCCACGAGCAGGTTATGAATCCGCTCCATCATAGCATTATAGCTTTTGGCCAGCTTGCCGATTTCGTCCTCCCGGGTCATAGAGATCGAAGGCAGCACCTCCATATCGCGCACCCTGTCCATCTTGGCTACCAAAGTACGAACCGGATAGGTGATATAACGACTCATCATATAGGAGCTAATTAACAGGATCAGTACCCAAATTAACGCAGCCGTTTTGTAATTGTCATAAAGAATTATGATATTTTGGTAAAAATAGCTGTCCTCAATAAAAGCGATAAAATACCAGCCCAGCTTATTCATCCCCGATTTCACTGCAATCAGCTTGTTTGTCGAGCCTTGAATTTCGGTGATGCCGATCGGCAGCTCTTGAATCTCGTTAACAAAGTGTTGATTCAGTTCAGGTGGAAATACACTTGTGTTATAAGGCAGCAGCTTATAATAATCCAGCGGCCAGGTTGTATCGAAAGTATTAATGACGTTACCCTTGTTCGTTACAATCGAGAAGGTTTGGTTGCGTGTATTCATGAACTGTGCGAGCATGTTGGTCAAACGCACAAGATCAATTTCGACAACTG
The DNA here is from genome assembly GCF_022458865.1 of Paenibacillus periandrae. Classification (GTDB taxonomy): domain Bacteria; phylum Bacillota; class Bacilli; order Paenibacillales; family NBRC-103111; genus Paenibacillus_S; species Paenibacillus_S periandrae. The sequence continues at coordinate 126,595 of NZ_JAJNMU010000016.1, forward strand.
CAATCCCTTTGATTGCATCGTCGTTCTTGGAGCTGATCGGCAGCACAAACGCTACCGTCTTTCCTGATAAAGGCGATTGATAGGGCTCGGTAATCCTAACGCCGTAGCTTGATTTGGACATCTCGTACAGCTTAGCCAGATTCGGATTGCCGATGATGTCAAGAAAAACCTGAGTATTGGACATCGCTTTGCCATCGGCGCGCACCATATACAAGGTTTTGTAGAGTGTGCTGTTCTTCTCCGCGTATTTACGCAGCACCTTAACCGCTTCTTCCTCCATTCCCTCGTCCAGAAGATCGTCACGCGTCGATAGCAGCAGCAAAATATTTTGCACATTGTCCAAATAAGCGTCTAAATACAGATTCGTACGATCGTTAATGACTGCGGCGTCGGAGAGCACCTGCTTACGAAATAACTGCTCGGCATCTTTCAGGTTGTTCCATGCCAGCAAACCGAACAGCACCAACGTTCCCGCAAAAAGAAACAGAAAATGCTTGAAAACCATGCTGCGGCTTCTCATCCAATGGTTGACCCGGCTTAGCATACTGCTCCCCCTTTTTTCTATGCTTGTCACATCGATTAATAACTTTTCTTAAATTCTGTTGGCGCTACGCCAGTTCGATTGCGAAATAATACAGAAAAGTATCGGTAGCTTGGTATCCCCACCTGTTCGGCTACTTCATATACCTTCATATTCGTCGTTTGCAGCAACTGAATTGCTTTATCTATCCGCAAGCTCGTCACATATTCATTAAAGGATTCTCCAACCTCCTCGCGGAACAATCGACTTAAATAATACGAGCTAAGTCCAACAGAATCCGCGATTGAGGTTAGGGTAATCGGCTCCATGAGCTGTTCGGCAATCAACTGTCTGGCATGCTGTACCTCTTTGCGGCATTTGCTCTTCGCCCCAACAGCTGCTTCCAGTTCTCGAGTGAAGGCTGTGGTCAGCTCTGTTAGCGTCTTCGCCTCACTCAGCCTCTGTCTGCTTAATTCCTCTGTCAGATGGCCGCCATCCTTGAATAACTCCTTATGCTTGGTTAGCAGCCATGCTTTTAATTCATCGGGATTAGGCCGTTCAGAGCAGGCCCATACTGTAAACTCTTCACGGATGTATCGGACCAGATGCTCCTTCGACTTAGCTAATGCCAATCGCAATTGTTCCGTATGCTCCTGCTTAATTTGATCTTCGATTGAACCTGCAGCTGGTTTAGGCAGCAGCGCTTGATCATAAATGGTTCCTGATTGATCATAAAAAGGCGCTTCCAGAGTAATCGCCGTTTGCCTCAGTGCTTGGAACAGCAAGGATTCATTAGTCACTTCATCACTTAAGGTCGCATACAGACGAACTGCCTCGCTCAAAAAAGACAGTCGCTGCTCCAGAGCAGCTTGTAAGCCATTCATCATCCATCCGGTCCGTTCACGTCTTGAAGATGCATGTTCACTAAGTCGTGAATGAAAAATCACATAATCTGATTTATCCAGTTGAACCCAACGACTCCGTATCTTGTCACTCTGCTCCCACTCACTGAGTATCGCTTGCAGCTCGTGATGCACATACATCTCATCCTCTGCTTTGGCATGAACATGCAGTCTCGTGAAGTGTATGGGAACATGCAGCTGCCATTCCTTCATAATGGACCTGAGCTCATCCATAACCTCCACAGGTACGGCAGCTATGGATAGCTGATCGTTTGCATATCGATTCCAGATTTTAACCAGCTGCCAACGCTGCTTATCCAGCTCACTTCGCTTGTGACTGTGCTCACGTTGAATGGTAGTCCGTGCCTTATCCAAGGCTTGCTCCAGATCGGAATCGAGCAAAGAAACCTTGATCAAATATTCAAGCGCTCCCAGCCGCAACGCATCACGCGCATATTCAAAATCACTATGACAAGTAAGTAAAATGACCTGAGTCAGCGGAAATTCTTTTTTTAAGGATCTGAACAACTCAATTCCGTCCATCATGGGCATAGTGATATCGGTAATCACCACATCAGGTACCAGCTTGCGACACAGCTCCAAAGCCTCTTCCCCATTTTCAGCCTCACCAACGAGCTCTGCATGGCAGGATGACCAAGGAAATAATCGCAGCTCTTCACGAAGCGGCAGCTCATCATCTACTACCAGAACGGTTAAAGGACTTTCTTGCATATGAACCCCTCCTTTAAAAATATAAAACAATTTAATGAAACCGCTTCCATATCGTATACTCCATCATAGCATACGATTTTGAGTGCTCCTATACATAAAAACGGTTAAAAAGTACCAATATCGCAAAAGACTATGACAAGAACTGTCGTGCTTGAATGTTATTGTTAGGTCGTAAGCCAAACAAATGAACAACGGTTATGAGTCTGTTCATTACATCTAATTCAAGAGAGGATGTTGCATTATGCAGCCCACATTTAAGCCATCATTGAATCCCGTTATTGAAAGTAAGCCCGCTTATCATGCCATCGGCCTGCGTCAAACCCATGTATATAGTGAGGGGGGTATTCCATCGATCGTTGATCAGTGGAGCTTGTTTATGAGTCGTATCGGTGAAATTCAAGGCCAGCACGCAGTAACAATAGGCGTTTGTTATGATGTACAACCAGACAGCCCTTTCGAATATGTGACAGCAGCAGTGCTTATGGATACACAACTGGATACTTCCGTACCTGAATCGATGTGCAAAATCTTCCTGAAGCCGCAAACGTACGCGATCTTCACTCATACCGGTCCTATCTCCGATTTGGGTGCGACCTATAAAGTAATCTCTGAATGGCTTGCCAGTAATGAAATCTACGTGCGTGCACAGGCTCCCGAATTCGAATATTATGACAGCCGCTACACAGGCACTGAAAGAGCGGATAGCGAATTTGATATTTATATTCCGATCGTGAGTCAGTAGCAGGAGCTACGTTTATTTGGGTGGCGCATACAATTGCGCCATCCTGGCTACCAAGGTTTGAATGAGCTCTACCATTTGTTCCGGTTGATTCACCTTAACCTCTGGCCCGAATCCGAGAAAATAGGAGGCAAAATAATCAACCTCGTTAGGTCTGATAAACATTCGGACAGTACCTGTTCCATCCTCATGAACCTCCATATCCGTATGGTTCCACGCCTCCCACTGACACCTGCGTACACCATCGCTTGTTAAGACGGCTTCAATCTGAATATGCTCATCGGTTACAACAGGCTGTTCTTCAGGTGGTTTAAACCAATCCATAATGGAAAATCCACTCAAATCTACCGTTCTGTGTCCGTCAGCTGCCGCCTCTGCCGATAGCACACGATCAATCCGAAACAGCAAATAACGCTCCTTCCAGAAGCAATAGCCCGGACAATACCAATACCCGTTATAGGAATACACCCCGATGGGTTGAATGGTACGCTGATTGGCTCCTTCCTTGGAGTCGTACAAGATCAGCATGGGCTGCTGCTGTAACGCGGCATCAAGCAAAGATTGCAGATATGGGGTCGGAGCCTGACGTTTGGGTGTCCAAAATACGACCCGCTGCTTCATTTTATCAATTTTGCTTTTGGTATCGTCGGGTAAATAATAATAAAATTTATTCAGAGCCGTGATGGACTCCTCTGCAAACGGCAAGGCTCCATAATGCTGCAGCGATTGATAGGCAAAAAAAATCGCCACCGCCTCCTGCTCGGAAAATGTGATCGGCGGAAGCTGACGTTCCCTCAGCACTCGGTACCCGCCATGAGGTCCATACTCTGTATAGAGCGGAACACCAAGCTCACTTAATACTTGCAAATCACGCATAATCGTCCTGATGGACACCTCGAACTCATCCGCTAGCTCACGCGCCGTAAATTTCTTGCGTTGATTAATGGCTATCATAAGCTCAATCACACGTTTAGACTTGGCCATACACTCACCACCACCGATGACATTTTCTCTGATTATAACATATATCTATGTCACTAATTGTCATATATAATGATATGTGACTTAACCCTTAGGTTTGCCGTTTTTATAAGCTGTGGTTCCATTCAAAAAAAGAAATAAAAAAACCCTAGCCATTTGGCCAGGAAAAAGTGCGAGATACTATCGATGTTGCCGCCACTTAGAAATGCCTTCCAAATTGCTCTTCAAAAAATGCTTTGATGTATCCTTGAAATTCCAAATCGGACTTATAATACACTCCATTTATTTCATTAGAAACAAACCCTAATTTCTTTATTTCTCCCTTGAATAAACTAATATTATAGATGTTACCTACTCGAGGTTGTTGATCCTTATCTGGAATCAATTCGATTTCTTTGATGTGATTTATCCATTGAATAATTTGACTGCCATCCTTTATAGTTTTTCTGTCCCCCGAGGATCCATCCAATAATTCAATTCGATCTACTTCTAAAATGTCACCTGGATAGACTTTAGAAATTGTAATAGGCACAAGGACTTTTGTTTTAGGGTTCTCCTGACAGCCTAAAAAAAGAACCAAGATGATAATTACAACTAGAAGTAAAAATATTCTGTTCATAGTAAACCTCCTGACTTTGATTAAGTTGATACATTATCGACGTCAATAAGGTAATTTATGTTTCTTTTTTGTACTGGGTAATTTCACATAACGAGCCCGACCGTGACGGCCTTTGTCCCCTGTATACCTATGACCAGATAGCAAAATGTTATTGTCTCCTGTGCCATACGTATTCTTAAGTTGATGCATAAATTTTTCCTCCCAACAAGCATAGCAAGATTAACAAAATCATACCACAAAATAGGAACGTTTAATGTTGACATTGCACGTTATCCTGCTTTTCGTATCGATATACCGGGCCCTTTAAAAAGGGAACCGACTATACTCTCCGGTAAATCAAACCATTTAACATGCAAAAATGCCATCGTCGCTCCAGTAGCAGGTTTTCTGCAGGAGTTACGATGGCATATGTTATAAACGTGCATGCTTCGCGCTTACAGGCTCAGCCCTTGTATGTCGAAACTGTTGTATACAATTCATTCTATGCTCGATGCTTATACGTTTTCCAGCCAGTGTACTTCATCCTCAGTTAACTGAATCTGCGCACCTTCCACGCAGGACTCCAGCTCCACCTGGTTTTGTGCTCCAATCAACGCAGCCGTAGGGAACTTTTGATTCAACACATAAGCCAGTGAAATCTGAATCGTGCTCACGCCTTTTTGTTCACCCAATTCAGCAGCACGACGCAGACGCTCCCAGTTCGCAGCGCTGTAATATACACGAACCATTTCGGCATTGTCCAATTTGTCAGGTGCAAAATTTCCGGTAAAAAATCCGCCTGCCTGTGAGGACCATGACAATAATGGCAATTGAGTCTTTTCGTGCCACGCACAATCCAGCACATCCGCTGAAACGCATCCTGCCCAACGCGGCTCATTTGGCTTGGCAAGACTCAGATTGGGGCTGCTAAAGGAAAAACCGACCAATCCATTGGCTGTTGCATAATCGTTAGCTTCCTGCAGGCGTTGATGGGTCCAGTTGGAAGCGCCAATGGCGTGAATTCGTCCTTCCTGAATATGCTCGTTCAACGCATCGATAATAACCTTAACCGGAATATTCGTATCATCACGGTGCAATGCATACAAATCGGTGTAGCTGGTTTGCAGTCTGTCCAGACTTATTTTCAAATCCGCAGCTATCGCCTGTGGTGTCACTCGGGGACCATCGGCATTATGGTGCGCCCCCTTCGTCAATATCACGACCTGATCGCGATTGTTCCTTTCTGTCATCCAGCGGCCAATGGTTTCTTCGCTTTGTCCACCTCGGTAAATAAAAGCGGTATCGATCGTATTGCCACCGATTTCCAAATAATTATCAAGCACGCTGCACACTTTATCATAAACCTCATGAGTAAAAAAATCAGAGCCTTGGATCAGGTTCGTAACCGGCTTTTCCAGTCCAGCGATTGTTATAGTTTTCATCGTTTTATATTCCTCTCATTTGGATTTAGAGTACGACACGCACGCGCTCTCTTGCCGATTTCAGGCAGGCGTCGATCACACGCATATTTAACACAGCATCCGACGACTCATATCGAAGTGGTGTTCCATCCAGAATGCTGCGCCCCAGATCATCCGCCTGCAGTGCATATTGATTGACATAAGGCACTTCAACTTCCCTGCGCTGACCACCCACTGTAACGATAAAATGATCGTCAGCATTTCCACGGGACACATAGGCGCTTGGTATTTCGATACGCCCTTCCGTTCCAAGGATTTCAAACATATTACGACCAGCTGCCCACATGCCGCAATCGAAGGTCAAGGCGACACTATTAGGAAACTCCAAAATGCCCGATGCCATCATATCGACATTGTCGTGTTCTGGTGAAAAGAAAGCGTGCACAGTAGCAGCCTCAGGCTCTTGTCCCAATACCATACGAGCTGTACTGATCGGATATACGCCTACATCATACAGCGAACCGCCGCCCATTTCCTGATTGAATCTTACATTGCCTGTGTTTTTGGAGCTATTGAATGTAAAAGCACCATGGAGACCACGAATTTCACCGATTTCACCGGATTGTATAATTTCTTTGATCATCGCATAACGCGGATGGTGACGATGCATAAATGCTTCTACCAGCTTCACGCCTGCCTTCTCACAAACGGCTACCATCTCAGCGGCTTCTGCGGCATCCAGTGCAATCGGCTTTTCACATAAAACATGTTTACCCGCCTGAGCAGCTTTGATCGTCCATTCCTTATGCAGGTGATTCGGAAGCGGTATGTAAATGGCATCCAAGGTTTCATCATTTAATAGTGCTTCATAGCTGCCATAGGCTGTAGGAATTTGAAATTGTTCCGCCGTTTTCCTCGCATTGTCTTCGTTACGGCTTGCAATTGCGGCGACTTCTCCGGTTTGCGATTGCTGAATTCCCGGAATAACAGCTCTCTTGGCAATACCTGCGCATCCGAGTACTCCCCAGCGCAATTTTTTTTGCGACATGTACAATCCATCTCCTCAACCATTTATGTTAGTAAGACTATATTGCTATTATATTGAATGCTTATTAAAATGAAAATAGAAGCTTTTTGCACATATATAAAACTATATTGTTCTCAAGAAAGGTTCTATTTATGAAAAAACAGCGAATTCTTCCGACATTGTCAGAGCATGTTTACTTTTGCTTACCGGAATCCGTTGGCTGGTACCAGCAGGACCCTTTCCATACTGTGGACCGCCAGGAAGGTGCACTGAACAATTTCAGTATTCATCTCATTATTAGCGGCAAAGGCTACGTCGAAACCGCCTACGAGAAACATATGCTGACCGCTGGCGATGCTTTTCTTTATTTTCCGCTTCAGCGGCAGCGCTATTACTCCTCTCAGGAGGATCCGTGGGAAATTCGTTGGGTCCACTTTTATGGCTCCAGGCTTAGCGACTACTTGCTGGAAAGGGGGCTTCACCAATCCCATTTGTGGACAGTTCGTCAGGTGAAGCCGCTTGAGCGTGCTCTTGATGAACTGCTTCTTGAAGCGGAGCTCAGTACCCTGTTTGAAATGACTCGACTCTCAACGCTCACTTATGCGGTAATTGCCGAATTCGTCAATCAAGCTGTGCCCTTGTCTACACAAAGAACTGCGGCGACCTCCGAATTGATTTTACAGCTGCTCCCTCGCATCCAGCAGGAGGCGTGCAAGCCGTTTGAGCTTGATTATTGGTCTGAGCAGGCTGGCGTCAGCACTTATTACTTTTGCAAGCTTTTTCGTAAGGTTACCCAAATGACTCCAATGACTTACGTGACGCTGTGCCGCCTGCAAAAAGCCAAGCAATGGCTGCTGGAGAAAAAAGAAATGACCATACGTCAAATTTCATTCGATGCAGGTTACCCCAGCACAAGCTATTTCAACAAACGATTTCTTGAGCAGGAAGGTATGACGCCTACAGAATACCGGGAGCTGTATTGGAAGAATTAACTGATTACTCTCTCAAAAGGAGATAAATTCACACCTATAGGAGCATCTCTCCGTTGACCCGCCGCTTGTAAGCAAGCCAAGATAGCTGCATAATGAGGTAAATTATTGTATGATCAAATAAACACACGACTATGACTACACAGATTTACGGAGGAGCTTGTTATGAAATCTCTTGTACTTGCAGAAAAACCGAGCGTTGCCAAAGAAATCGCGCGTGTTCTCGGCTGCACCCAGAAACAAAAGCATTATATAGAGGGACCTAAATATGTCGTAACCTGGGCATTGGGTCATCTCGTAACCTTGGCTGAACCGGAGGATTATGATTCCAAATACAAAGCTTGGGAGCTCGATCAGCTTCCGCTGCTGCCTGAACGGATGAAGCTTAAGGTCATTAAGGAAACGACACCTCAGTTTCGCGCCATTGCTCAATTAGCCAAGCGTAACGATCTTAACCAGCTTATTATAGCTACCGACGCAGGACGAGAAGGCGAGCTTGTAGCCCGTTGGATTATGGAAGAGATTCACTGGCGCAAGCCTTTTCAACGCTTGTGGATTTCCTCGCAAACCGATAAAGCGATTCTCGACGGTTTTGCCAAGCTGAAGCCGGGTCGTGACTACGATAACCTGTATCAATCAGCTGTATGCCGTGCAGAAGCGGATTGGTTGATTGGTCTCAATATTACGCGGGCACTTACCTGCAAATATAATGCACAGCTTGCTGCCGGACGTGTACAAACCCCCACTCTATCGATGCTGATGGAAAAAGAAAAGGAGATACGTGCCTTTCAATCCAAGGATTACTGGCTGCTCAGGACACAGCTGGGTGGTTTTCAGGCAATGTGGAGAGGGAAGCACAATCCGGACGGCCGTTTGTTCGACAAAGCGGCAGCAGATACGTTGTTAAATCGGGTTAAAGGTGCTCAAGCGAAGGTTAGTCAATTGAAAATGACCGAAAGGTCGGAGCCTCATCCGCTAGCCTACGATCTGACCGAGCTGCAGCGGGACGCCAATCGTAAATACGGATTTTCAGCCAAGCAAACCTCAAATCTGCTGCAGCGTCTATATGAGCAGTACAAGCTGGTCACCTACCCGCGAACGGACTCCAGATATTTGACATCGGATATGGTTCCGACTCTGAAGGGACGCTTGGATGCCATTTGTATACAAACCTATGCAGAACTTGTCAGACCGCTGCTCAACAAGCCTCTGAACATAACCAAGCGGATCGCAGATGATAGTAAAGTATCCGATCACCATGCCATCATTCCAACGGAGCAAACGCCGCTGCTTCATATTTTAAGCCATGATGAACGTCGATTGTACGATCTGATCGCGCGGCGCTTTATCGCCTTGTTTTATCCTGCATATCGTTATGATGAAACGGCTGTCAGCATCGATATAGGCGGCGAGAGCTTTTATGCCAAGGGACGCGTCACCAAGGAGGCCGGATGGAAAAGTGTCTACGGGCAGGAGTTAGTCCCGTCCGAGCAGGAAGATGAGGATACTCGGGATGAAGATTCAGGAGGCTCACAGTCGTTACCCAAATTGCAATCGGGTCAAGTCATCCCGGATCATCGCTGCACCTTGGAAAAGCATGCAACCAAGCCCCCTTCCCGATATACCGAAGCTTCTCTGCTGTCCGTTATGGAGAAGCATAAATTGGGAACGCCTGCAACCCGGGCCGATATTATCGAAAAGCTGCTTTCCACCGATACAATCGAACGGAAAATGAATGTGCTTCAGCCTACCGGCAAGGGCGCGCAATTAATCGAGCTGGTCGTACCCTCACTGCGTTCACCGGAGCTGACTGCCAAGTGGGAGTTGGAGCTTGAACATATCGCCAAAGGAACGGGCAGCATGAAAACCTTTTTGAAAGCTATCCGTGAGCAAACGACTGCTATGGTTCAAGCCGTCAAACAAAGTACAATCGAATACAAGCCGCATAATCTTACCCATTCCAAATGTCCAGATTGCGGTAAAAATTTACAGGAAATCAAGAGCAAACGCGGCAAGCTGCTCGTCTGTATCGATAGGGAGTGCGGCTATAAGCGGGCTGGCGAACCTATGCTGTCCAACAAGCGTTGTATGCAATGCCATAAGAAAATGGAAATTCACACGGGAAAAGCCGGTAAATACGCACAATGCCGTCATTGCAACGTCATTGAGATGCTAAGCGATGAGCCACGTGCAGGCGGTAAAGCCGCCAAAAGAAACAGCGCCCAACTGATCAACCAATTCAGCGATAACGTCGCTGTAGGCTCCAGTCTGGAAGAGGCACTAAAAGCCGCGATGCAAAAGAAGCAGAACCCGGAATCTTAATGATCCAATGAAACAATCCCCATTCAGCCTTGTGCGATTCTCGGCTTGATGGGGATTGTTTGGCTGCTGCTCTTGATTTCTTATTTTCACTTGACATCAAGCTCTGAATCTCCGTATATAAACTTTGCAACCGAATTTATGCTCTCATCAGTTAATGGAGCCGAGTTATCAACATAAAGAACAGAAGAATCCGGGATATTCCATTTAATGTCTCGGACAATAAGCGTTCGGCTGAATTCATCCCAATTTGTCAGCTTCCAGTCATCAAGCGATGAGCCTCTTTCCTGAATACGCTCATAGTAGCTCGTTTGGTCAGCAAGATGAACAAAAACCACTTTCACTGCGACATCAGCAACAGAAGCACCTATGCCTTCTAGCTCGTTAACCAGCCACTCCTCGCTTTCAGTCTCCTTCGTAAAGGGACCGATCACAAAAGCATCCGATCCAAGCTCCACATTTTCCAGTGCGGCATCCATCGTTATCCGATAGCCCAAATCGCGGCACAATGTCTTGTAGGTCATTGAATCCCGATCCTCCGGGTCTTGACCGGCAAGCTTCATGAGTGCTACGGCTGCTGGCCGTAATAAGGTGTCCATATCAAATATAGCCGCACGGGACCGTTTGGCCAAGGCTTTCGCGATGGTTGTTTTACCGGCCCCGGCAGGACCTAAGAAAAATACAAGTTTTCGCATCCGAAGTGACCATCCTCCCCCTGTCTAGCTTACCATCGACAACAGCTTCGGCTTGACGTTCTGTTCATAATAATGGATAAGCTGTGCCTTCTCATCTGCCGTGAATTGGTATTCACAGTCTCGCCCTTCATCCTGTGGCACAATTTGCGCAATTTCCCCTGCATATGTACAAAATATCAATGCTGTCAGTTCCGTAAAATCGTCCGGCAGCGCCATACCTTCTTCCAACTCCAAATGCAGCTCCACATCGATCCACTGCTTATCACGAATTTCGACCGTTGCCCGCATCTGATGAAACCGCAATTCTGCATAATCCAAAGAGCCGAATTGAATCATTTTGTTACCTCCGTTGTCTTTTTTACGATTGCTTTTTTAAAAGATTGGCACAGGCCATATCGATCGTAGGGTATAGATACGAAAAATCATAGTCAATCGCCAGCAGAGGTATAGCTCGCTGACCCTTGAGCAGCAGGACCGACATCTCCCCAAACATAAGCTTCATCATAAAAGCAGGAACTGGAAACCAATGCCGGGTGCGCAGCGCTTTGGCTATCGCTTTACCCATTTCGTCATTCGTCACAGCCTGCGGAGAAGTCGCGTTAATTTGTTCAATAATATCTTCATTTTCGATACAGAAATCAATAAGCCGGCATAAATCGTCGATATGAATCCATGAAATAATCTGCTTGCCGCTGCCAACTCGACCTCCGATGCCAAGCTTATATGGTGTTAACAGCTTGGGGAAAGCGCCACCATCGAGACCCAAAACAATACCCAATCGCAGCTTGACGATTCTTGTATTGCGGATCTCATCCATCGCGGCTTCCCACTTCTCAACAACACCTGAAAGAAAGTCCTCTACATTCGGGTCACTGTGCTCAACAAAGCTGCCACGTTCCGACGTACCATAAATGGATACACCTGAAGCGTTGATAACGACCGACGGTTTTTGCTCCATTCGTTCTACGATACTAGCAATTTGCGCAACAGCGTCAAGTCTGGAGTTCAGAATTCTCCCCTTCGCTTCGTCAGTCCAACGCTGATTAATCGATTCGCCCGCTAAATTTACGATCACATCTGTACCTGTCATGACTTTTATATCATTTTTCAACTCCGACCATGTAGCATGTCGAATTAATGGATTGGTAGAGGTGAGTTTTTTGCGAGAAATCAAGATCAGTGAATATTTACGTTCAAGGAAATATTGGGTCAAATGCTGACCGATAAATCCCGAACTGCCTGCTATGGCAATTTTCATCCGTGGTTTCCCCACCTTCGATTGATATGTGTTTCTCATTATATAACAAACAGCTCCAAAGAACCAAAATTCCTGCTGAATGTCAATAAATTAAAAAAGACCGGAATCCCAGTAACTGGAACGTAACCCGGATACAAGCACTTTTCATTAAAGTGTTGATAATCCCGGTTACTTCTGCTACTTGCGGACTCTGGTCTTGTGGCTTAATGGGCTAAATAGGATTGAATAAAGCGTAAAGCATCTGGCAGATGCTCCTTCCAATAGGTCCAATTGTGCTCGCCTTCAAACTGCTCGTACGTATGCGTGTAGCCAATAGTCTTGAGATGCTGATGAAAATCCTGATTCATCGTGTACAAATAATCACTTGTCCCACAATTCATATACAAGGCCGGACATCGACCGTCCTGCATTCGTAAATTGGCGACTAGCTGCGGGTCATACGACTCCGCATACGGTCCATGGAGCGGTCCAATCATCCGGCCGACATCAGAACGAGCAAATTGATCTTTCAAATGCTGGCTTGATACCAGACCTCCTGATAGGCTTGCTGCTGCTCCAAACCGTTCAGGATGCCGCAAGGCAAGCGATACAGCCCCAAATCCGCCCATCGACAAGCCGCAGAGCACTCGCTGAACACTGCTGTCGATTGTTCGATAGTGCCTGTCAATCTCAGGAACCAGATCGTAGATAAAATATTGCTCGAAATTACCCGTACCATCGTACCAATCCATATAAAAGGTGCCTTGACCATAACCGCCGTCACTAGGCATAACAACAATACTTGGAATGAGTTCGCCGTTGTTCATCAGTTGATCCAGAGTTTGCTCAGCATTCCCTTTGAGCATCCAACTGGACTCACTTCCGTGCATACCGTGCAGTAAATAAATAACTGGATACCGCTGCTCCGACTGCTCATATCCCGCCGGCACATAAACGAAGCATGACTTCCGAGCGTACAACGCCCCGGAGAAAAAAGAATGCGGCTGTATACTCAAAAGATCGATCCTCCCATTCAAGCTTAATTAAGAACTGCTGTGATGTGAGCCTCGGTTACAGCCCAGTGTGAAGTGTTCCATACCGATTCTTTATCTTTAACATACAAAATTTGCGGAGAAGCATGCTTGACACCTGTATCCTCAGCAATTTGGTTTGAAACCGGACGGGATTCAATTACCTTGACAAGTACATAATCAACCTGTTCGTTTGGTTGTTTGCTCAAATAGTTTTCAAACTCTTGCAGGGCATTAGCACTTACCGGGCAGGTCGTACTGTGCTTAAGCACAACTACCGGCTTTTCGGATGAACCTTCAAATAATTGGTTCCATTCTTCCTGACTATCAATTTCTCTCCACTGGCTCATATTTCATTCCTCCATATTTCTACAAATCATTTTGTATTTAACAACCAATTTACGCTTTTTTGTCGTAAAAGTGAAGGCATCCACAGCTTTATAGCTTGGGGATGCCTAAGGAGTAGCGTGGTCGCCGCCTCTGTTCTATAATCATTTTACCATATTCATGTTTGATAATAAACTATTCCGTTGTACCGAACCAATCCATCGTTTGAGATCCCAGCAGCTTGCGTTTCCCCTGGAACTCATGATAGATGTTCATCTGATATTGCTTCAACGATTCAATTTTGAAAATCAGGCTGTCATCCTGCTTGGTAATCCGATAATCAAACTCTCCGAGCTTAAGTCGCTTATCTTCCTCCTCAGGAGCTGTTTCCAGGTAAAAAACCTCATCGATGTCGACTTTTCCTTTACTGTCTACGAACTGGATAATCAGCTTGCTGCCTTCTGTATTTGTCTCGTAAAAGCTGTCCTTGGTCAGCTTGTATTTAAAATTAATCCGCAGCGTATTGCGATCCAGCCACGTATTCATATTACTTAATGAAATCGTATACGGGTAGAACACAAGCTCCTTTAAAGTCGGGCTTACTGTGGTATTTTCCAGGGGAAGCTCCATTTGTACGGCATTGATGTAAGCCTCCGCTTTATCGTCCGTGCCACTGAGTCGCTGTTCGGTGACCGATTCACCAATGACCAGCCTGAGGCTTTGTACGTCCAAATCCTTGGGAAGCTTGGTTGAAAAAGATAACAGAGCTTTCCCTTGGGGATTCAGCTTTTGCTTGACTTCGCGAACCCTGGTTGGGTACAGCGCATCATCCGCTGTCTTAAAGAATGCTGTTAGCCTGGGAATCATATTCGAGCGTTTCTCAAGATTGGATACCTCCACCTGCACCTCAAGAAGATTGCTTGCACCGTCGGTATAGGTGTTGATTTCTCTGGGTGAAAAGCTGGTTGATCGGCCAGAACCGGTAATGGATTGGGATTGACCAAACGCCAGCAAAGGAAGTACAATCTTTGATTCCGGCAGCTGGAATTGAGCGATTTCCTCGGTTGCGGTTTCGCTCTTCTTTTCCTGAACGACCAGCTTCGCGGACGCGAACGGATAGGTGTATGGAATTTTGCCAACAAGCTTGACATGAACAGATTCAGAGGGAGGCACACCGACAGATCGGTCAAGTTTAATAACCTTGGCATCTACCTTACTCCCGCCATCAAGCTCAAAGTAAGCCTTCAATTCGGGAAATGGCAATGCGACCGATTGGTTATGGGACAAGGATACTTCAGCGCTCAAAATATCCTGATCCTCCCATGGTAAACGATCAACTTTGTCTGCCTTGAATGCATACGTACCCTCTGCATTCGTATACATGACAACTCCACCTAACTCCGGCAAAGCTTTAGGGTCAGTTGATATACGTAATGAAGCGATAGGGAAATTGATTTTGGTATCCGTCGCTAGCGCAAACGGCTGTGTCATGACCAGATCCCAGGAATCGGTTCCTGCTGACAGAGGCAGCTGATTAGCCCTTAGCTGAAGCTCTAGCGGAACATCCGGCTGCAGCGACTGCTTGTCAGCGTTCAGAACGATATCCAGCGGGTACATCGCACCGTTTGAGGTTCTAAGCGCGTATTGATAGCCGGCGATTCGAATGGAGGTCTTTCCCTTATTGGTCATGCGCAGTGTCAGCTTGGGGGACGTATAGTTATCGTTAACAAGTGCCGACCATGCAGTGACGTTCAGTTCAACGGGCATCGCTGATAGCTGTACCGTCTTTCCTCCTGAGACAGGCGCCCACAATGCTTCGGCTGCGTCCGGGAAGCGAATTTCACCGACTGTAGTTTCCAAATCGGCACTCGTATAATCCCATTTTGTTATGCGGAATCCGAGTTCACCTAGCTGAACCGAGTCATTAACCGCTGCGTAAAAAGAGAACTCCACCTGCTGCCCTGCTGGAATTTCTTTTTTCAGCTTATCCTGAGCGACCAAATCCGCTTTAAATTCAGCACCGGATGTACTGATAACCTTAACCCAGTAATCAAGAAAGGAAAGCTTACCGCTTCCTGCATTCATGACCGTCATCGTAAAAAAGAGCATCCTCCCCCCATCTGTAGGCACCACAGCTGCGTTCTTCAATTGTATGGAGCTGCTTGATCCTATGGAAACAGCGGGGAGCTGTAAGGACGTATCAAGCTCTTCCCTTTGGTAGCTCTCCCCTTCCGCCATTGCCCGCTGTGTTTGCATTAGCCACATCGCCGCGAGCGCCAGCATGATCAGCAGCAGTCCGGTCTTCATGTTTAATCGGCACATGTATACTCTCCTCCTTGGCTTCCGGAGGCAGCAGGACGATTCGCCCGTCCTCCAGTTGGACTCTTACCTTATTTGTCGAATGAATACCTATGGATTTAAGCATATCTCCGGGAATTTGCAGACGGCCTGATTTATCGAGAACCGCGTATTCAGTATGGGTTTCATCATCGTTCTGCCCTATCCCAGACTCAAGCTCTGCCAGCTCATCTGCATAGGTTTTACGCCGGATCATTTCCGATGAGGTTTTACCGTCCCGTATGGCGACTACCCGATCCACTTTTTTGGCGAGCAGCGGGTCATGAGTTACGATGATAACTGTCAAACCGATTCTCCGGTTTAAATCACGAAATAAATCCAGTATTTGATCCGCCATCTTGGAATCGACAGAGCCGGTGGGCTCGTCTGCAAGCAGCAGCTTCGGATTATTCGCCAGAGCAATAGCAATCGCCACCCGCTGCTGCTCACCACCGGACAGCTGATTGAGCCGATTTTTGATCCGATGGCTTAACCCGACTGCATCCAGCAGCTCCAAGGCACGTTCACGCTTGCGTTTACCCTGCAGAAGAATGGGAAGCTCTACATTTTCCTGTGCGGTCAGGTAAGGTATCAAATTGCGTGCATTATTTTGCCAAACGAACCCTACTGTTTCCCGTTTGTAGCGCACAAGATCATGTTCCGTAAACTTTAACAAATCTTTACCAGCAACCTGCAGTTGTCCGGCTGAAGGTCGGTCCAAGCCTCCCAGCATATTCAATAATGTGGATTTGCCGCTCCCACTGTTACCGATAATAGCCATCAGCTCTCCTGATTCTACGTGCAGGTCAAGACCTTGAAGCGCTACGACTTCGAGATCGGCTACCTTATAAATTTTCACGAGGTTATCACAATGGATCATCATTAATCCTCCCCGAGCTTGACTGCCTGATGAATCTTGATCCGTGAGAGCATCGTCCCCAGAATTAGCAAACCCATGGAAAGCATAACCGTCACGATGATATAGAGCTGAATTTGATCCCGGGGATCAAAGGTTACCTGAAATG
The DNA here is from genome assembly GCF_022458865.1 of Paenibacillus periandrae. Taxonomy (GTDB): domain Bacteria; phylum Bacillota; class Bacilli; order Paenibacillales; family NBRC-103111; genus Paenibacillus_S; species Paenibacillus_S periandrae. The sequence goes on from NZ_JAJNMU010000016.1 coordinate 143,475, forward strand.
GCGGAACCTGGCTCGACGTTTGCATGGATAACTGGAACATCGGTACGAATAATCGGCTGGTCAAATTACCCGTTAATAGCCCAATGGCTACGGCCGCACCCGAGGTGAGAAGCTGTTCCCCGATCAGCATCAATATTAATTGACGGAATGAAACCCCCATAGCCCGCAATATCCCAAATTGCAGAACACGTCCTGATAAGGACAACACCCAATACAACAAAAATCCGCAAAAACTGATCACTATTGAAATAATGAAGCCAAGTGTCATGACACCATTAATGGCAAGCAGAAAAGGATCGTTTTTGGAGCGGATCAAGTCCTGCTTGGCATCTACAAGCTTGGTAATCGGAATTTGCTTATCCTCCAGCGTTTGGTAAAGCTCCTGACTTTTCGTTTCAGGCTTCAGCTTTAACCAAACCTCATACGGCTCCAGGGCCATATTGTTCTGAATATAGGACAGATGACCCACAATCAGCATCGGGTCCTTGACCTTTTTATTTTTGGCATTGCTTGACGAACTGCTGCCAGAAGCGGCAGCCCTATCCGTAAAGAGCGGATTGGGATTCCAGGATGGCCAGTAATCAACAATTCCAAAAACCTGGAACATCGTGCTTTCCACACCGCTCCAGCTCGCATAGATGGGGTCGCCTACCTTCAGGCTGTACTGGTCAGCCATCGTGCGGGATACAAGCACCGCAGCAGGGTTCACGGCCATTAAATTCAAATAATCATAAAAGTGGTGGTCAAGCAGGCCATTGCGCATCCAGGCCGTTCGACCAAAATCATCGGTATCGATGCCCATCAAGGTAGCTGTACCGCGTTCCTTGCCTACGGTGAACCCGGCTTCCTTTTTCGTAAATACTTTGGCCGCTTGCTCAACTCCATTTAGCTGGGTGATCGGCAAGAAGGGAGGCTCAGAAAATTGAACCTTCTTCTTGGCAGCAGCCAGACTCTCTTCAGTAACGGCTTCACTGCCATAATCACCACCCATGCTTGGCGGAGGCGCATCATCCTCCCACTTCAATTGCATCGCAATATCCGCACCGTTGCTGTACATGATTTTCTCGCCGGCATTTTTATTAATCGTTCTGGCCGCGCTTGCACTGAACAAGCCCGTAGCCAGCGTAACGCTTAAGAACACCATGATCGCTTGATACTGAGTTGTTGAGCGCCCGACCTGCAGCAGCGTAGAGTATAGAGAAGGCGGCCACCAGCGTCTACCGAGATGATACAGCAAGCGAACCAGATACGGATATATCCGCAACAGCAGAAAGCTCGCTCCCAGTACAAACAGCGCTGGAACCAGAAATAGCAGAGGATCCATCTGCAGATCTGTCGTATCCAGTCCAAGTGCCTGCATATCGGACATACGACGGCGGAATGTATACAGTCCATACATGGAGATAGCCAACAAAACGATATCCACTCCGTACTTATGCCAAAAGGATAATCCCGATTGTCTGGCCATCTGCTGCTTATGTCCAACAATCGTAGCTTTCATCGCAAACAACACAGGCAGCAATGTCATGAGGACTGAGCAAAGAACGGCGTACAACCCGTATTGAAATGCTTCCTGATTCAGCTTGACATCCAGCGTCGCCCGCTGAACAAATTCAAGAAAACCATTGGAAGCACCCAGCACCTTGGTCAACGACAGACCCACGAACGGTCCGCATAGGAGTGCAATAGCACCTAACATAACCCCTTCCACAACATATCCGAGCACAATTTGCAAACGACTTGCACCGCGGCTGCGAAGTACGGCAATTTCGGTTTTCTGACGATCAATAATAAGATTGGAAACCATGAATAAATAATAAGCCAGCATAATCATCACAGGCACATTCAATGACCATAACATCATCCGAAGCTTTTCTTCCTTTGCGTAGTAACCAGTCAACGTTTTCAAGGCAGGAGCCTTAACCGAACTATTCGGAAAATGGTTGCCAAGGTAATTTTCTGTACGCTGGTGTGTCTGAATAAAACGCTCGATCGAATCCAGCTTCATTTGGCTGTAATCAACAGTCATATACCAGCTGCTGGAACGAAGCATAAGCTGCTGCTCCTTGGTTATCGTCTGTTCAAACCAATCGTAAGAAACCAATAGACTGGCTTTGTAGCTGGACAGCGGATTGTACCAATACATATCATCGTACGTTTTGCGGTCAACAACCCCAACAATTTTGAATTTAATCGGAGTTTTGGCTGTGTCATCCTCAATCACATATTCCTGACCAACGACCATCTTCAATAGTGACAGACCTTGATCCACAACAACCGCTTCTACCACACCATCTACAGGGGCAGCCGAAGGCAGCTTTCCGTCGACAATACGAACGTGCTCGTCCATTCCGCGTAGAGCTGTAATATCGGCGCGTCGACTAACTTTGTTGTCAATTTTATTGGCATCAACCGGGACCAAATTCCAGCTATCCGTTGACCTTTCCGTGACGAAATTGGGGATTGGCAGCTGAAAAGCGGGAGCAATGGATTGGGACATGTAAGCGTCCGCATTTATAATGGCCTGCCTCGATTCCTCAGGTGATATTTCTCCGGTCAAATATACCGAACTCCAAAAAATCCCCGAGTACTGCTGGCTGTTCGTCTGAAGCAGCTCCAAATCCTTAACCAGGAGCCGCTGCAAAATTGCACTTGTATAAATCGGCATGCTGCTCACAAGTCCGACCGAGATGATCAAGCCGAGCAGAAGGCTGAATTCGAGCCATTTGTTTTTGATCATTTTGCGCATGATCATCACAAGTATCGCCACACGGTATCACCTCAATTGTTTAAAATCACCTTTTGTCCCTCTTTGATGCCTTTGCGAATCTCAACTTCCGTAGACGATACGATTCCCTTTTCAACATCAAGCTCTTTACGACTTTCCCCTTCAAGCACCTGTACATAATCTCGTCCCATGTAGGAGCGGAGTCCAATCTTGGGAATAATCATCACGTCCTCCCGATTTTCGGTAACGATGGTAATATCGGCGCTATTGCCAATCTCTATCGTATCGGGCAGCCCTTGGGCTGTGATGACAATCGTTTTCGCATTCTTATCCGCAATAGCTTTTACATCAGATTGGGGTGCGGTTGCGGGAATTTGCGACACGATGCCGGGGTAGACGCCTCCTTTTACCTTTACCTCTGCAGGCATTCCAATCTGGACTCCAACTAAATCATTCGTATTGGTCGTTTCATACACCAGACGCACCGATTTAGGATCGGATACCGTTAAGATCGCTTTATAGGCCACAACAGGATCTCCCTGCCTGATGGGATCAAGGAACGTTACAATACCGCTGACATCGGAAATCAGCTTCGTCTTGCTCAATTGCTTTCGATACAGATCCAGCTGTATTTCCTCCTTCTGTATATCCAGCAGCTTGATTCGGATGGCAATCGCATCACCGCGTTTCTCATCCTTGGCTTGTTCCAGAGCAAGCCTTGCCTTTTCCACAACAAGCTCCTGCTGGAGGATTTTTCCTTCAATTTCACCTTTTTCAAGCTGAGCAACAACATCCCCCTTATTGACAACAGACCCAAGATTCACATTGATTTCGGCAAGCCTCCCTCCGGATTCGGGGTAGAACAAATATTGCATCTTGTCCGCAGCAAAGATGCCTACTCCATTGATTTGCTTCTTGATAGTGCCCTTCTTGACCTCATACAGCTCAAAATTTTCCTTGACCGGCTTCACGAGCGGTGGCTTTAACGCTTCCTCCTCCTGGGGCAGCAGACTGCAGCCGGTGATACATGTTATTACGATCGATGCTGTCATTATCCAAGAAACTATCATAAAGCGCTTGTTAGCTTTCTTCCACAATATGTCCATCCTCCAGTGCATACACTTGATCCACCACTTCCATAATCGCCGGGTCATGTGTCGTCAAAATAATCGTCATTCCTTCAAACTGCACCAAATCCTTGAATACCTTCAACACCTGCAGCCCCATACGACTGTCGAGCTCAGCAGTTGGTTCATCCGCCAACAACAGCTTCGGTCGGTGGGCTATCGCTCTGGCAATCGCGGTGCGCTGCTGCTCACCACCTGACATCTCATAGGGGCGATGCTTCATTCTTGGTCTCAAACCGACAAAATCAAGCGATTGTTCCGCATACTCACGACGTTGAGCCGAAGGTATGCCTGCAATACGCAAGCCAAATTCAACATTCTCATAAGCCGACATATAAGGAACCAAAGCAAATGACTGAAATATAAGGCCAAGACGAGTGCGACGCAGCTCATTCCTTTTTTTGTCGGATAATCCTGTCACATCCTGACCTTCAAAATAAATCGCTCCTTCTGTAGGCCGATCCAACAGTCCGAGCATATTTAAAAGCGTAGTTTTGCCTGAACCCGAACGTCCCCTTAGCGCGATCAGACGACCGGAGGCGATATGAAGCGAAGCACCACGCAGTGCATGCACGGCAGCACCGGCTTTGCCGAAGGTTCGGGTCAGACTGACAGCTTGTAAGATCGGATCACTCGTTGGATAGTTGTGTATGGGATGCTGCATGGATATTCCTCCAAGGTCTCAATTGTAAACGTATTCTTTACTTATAATGTAAACCTTTCCAGCACATAAAAATAGACACCAATTTGTTGGAATTGGTGTCTATTTGTTCTGTTCCTCATATTCCTTTGGTGTACAGCCGACAGCTTTTTTAAACGTTTTGGCGAATACCTTGGCATCGGTAAAGCCGACAGCTTCGGCAACCTCATATACCTTTTTATTATTAGCCAGCAAAAGCTGCTTGGCGGCTTCAAGTCTGATGCGCACCAGTGATTCGATCAACGACTCCCCCGTCTCCTTGCTGTACAAATCGCTCAAATAGCTGCGGCTCAGCTTAACATTTTGCGCAATATCCGTTGTACTGATGGCCAGATGGTAATTATGCTTCATATATATCTGTGCTTTACGGACAAAAGGATTTCGCGAGGTCGGAACCACGGCCGTGCCTGATTGCAGAATAGTCAGCTCCCGACATGCCTCCGTAAACCACATTCCGAGCGTTTCCAACCGAAAATAGGCTTGCGCTTGGGCTGCTGCAACCTTACGATCAAAATCATCCAGGTTGCCCGTCCCCTCCTGTCGAGCCAACGCAGCTGCAAAGCTTAGCAGCTCATATAGAAAGCTGGAAGTCTGTGTGATCGGAGGCTGGAGACTACCCAGTCGCTTGCAGATTTGCTCAGACCAATAAACAACCGCATCTTCATTATGCCCAGCTATCGCACGCAGCAGATTTTGCTTTTCGTCCTGGGGAAGCTCCCCCTTCCAGGCCGAATGCTGCTCATCACTTACCTTTACCTCTGAAGCCTGCTGAATGAAAAGCCCCGTTTGAACCCCGTAAAAACACCGCTTTCTGAGCTCATCATGCATATGTACAATACGATACAGCTGTTCGGGTTGGTTGATTCCAGTAACAGCCGACAGCCAAAAGCCATGCTCTGTTAAACCTGTATTTGAACCTGCTAAAGATTGCTGCAGCTGAGCCTTACGCTCCTGATGAGCGGCTGTTATTTGATCCTTATAAATAAGCAGCACTTGATGCTCGTTCACTGATACATAGGCCCATACATCCGGCCAATCCCATCCGTTTATTGATAATCGAACGTCTGGTGCCAAATAAATCATCCAGCTCGACAGCTTTCCGTCAGCCGTAAAAAGCGCCTCCTCAAGCTCTATATCAGGCTGACCGCTTACCCATGCTTTCTTAAGCCTTAATCCCCACTGTGCCTGATTCGACTGCAGCAGCTGCTGTGTGAGCATTAGCTGTTTCTGCTTCTGTTCACGTTGCTTTTGCAAATCAAGCTTCGCTTCGTTAAGAATAGTGATCAGCTGCTCTGGCTCCATCGTAGGCTTTAATATATAATCGTGTGCGCCAAGCTTCATCGCTTCTTTCACATATTTGAAGTCATCCAAACAGCTTAACACGATGACGGCTACATCAGATTCCATCTGCTTCATTCTTCTGACCAGCTCCAGACCGTCCATACGCGGCATCAAAATATCGGTCACTACCAGATCAATGCCCCCGTCCGCCAGCCTTTCCCATGCTTCGTTACCATCACAGGCTTCACCACCCCACTCGAAGCCGTGCTCCTCCCAGCGGATCATCGTTTTCAGCACCTGCCTAATAATTGGCTCGTCATCGACTACTAATACCTTCATCGTTTATCCTTCCTCATCATAATGTACCGGGAGCGTCAGACGAATAGTTGTTCCTTGTCCTGGCTTGCTCACCATAGTCATATTGTATCCGCTTCCATAGTACAGCTTGATTTTCTCGCGAATATGGCGCAGTCCGATTCCGCTCATTCTCTCCCGCATCCCTCCGCTTGTGGCGGATTCAACAGCTTTGTCCTCCATGGACATACCGATCCCGTTATCTTCAACCTGACAAATCAACAGCTCACGCTCGGCTTCTATGCGGAAGCCTATACGGATAATTCCCTCCTGCCGGCTCGGCTCAATCCCATGAATAATCGCATTTTCCAATAGCGGCTGCAGGATCATTCGCGGTACCAGACAACCTTCGGACAACGGATCAATATCATACTCCATACGTATTTTGTCCCCGTACCGGAATGCCTGAATATCCATATAAGCATGGATCAGTTCTATTTCTTCACGAACCGTAATAAAATCCCCCTTTTTCCCCAAGCTCGCCTGCAGCAGTCGGACCAAGGAAGTGACAACCTCCGCGATTTGCGGGGTACGGTGCATTTTGGCAACCCATTTGATCGTATTTAACGTATTGTACAAAAAGTGCGGGTTCAGCTGATATTGCAGCGCTTCCATTTCAGCTTCCTTTTTTAGCGATTCTTCACGTTTTACTTGTCTGATCAGCTCTTCCAATCGGTTCAGCATCTGATTATAGCTCTCGCCCAGCTCGTTCCATTCTCTGCTGCCTTTATGCACCCAGTACGCTTTAAAATCACCTAGTTCAGCACGATTCATCAGCCCGCGGAGGTGTTTCATCGGTCGAGCCGAATAATGCTGGTACACGAATACACTCAACATACAGACCAGCAGCAGCAGCACAATGAACAGTCCAAGCGTAGATTGAAACGCCTTTGCAAAAGAAGTTTCCAAAGACTGTCGGGCTTCAATCTGTGACAACCATACCGCTCCCGGAAGCTCCAGCTTTTTCGTCGACACCACAGAGAATTTACCCCATTGAAGTGGCTCCGTCACTGTCTTCCATCCCTCTTTCTTCTGGAGCATTTCATTATCAGTCCCAGGCAGTGTGCTGTACATAAATACGCCATGACTGTCCATGATCTGATTACGAAGCAGCGGCAGCCTGCCATAAATATCTTTCATTAGCGGGTCTAATGCTACCGTAATTTGAAAGGAGCCCTTTACTATATTTTTCCGATTCGTCAGTGGTGCCGTATATATGACCTCATAACCATCCGCAGCTTCTTTCTTTTCACGGGCTTGCAGGGACCGATCAAACTTTCGCAGCATGGGAAGAGTCGTGTCTGTAGGAGGAACGGATATCAATGCCTCGGTGCATAAGTTATAGCTCAACGCATCCAACGACATACACATATTCGTTACAAAAGGAAATTGCGAGCGCTCAGAGCGAAGCAAGTAATCGGCATATTCCCGCAGCGAACGATCCTCGGCAGAATCCGTAATAACCGTTCCCTCACTTAATCGCTGAATGGCATAATCGTTACTGATCCGCTTCAGTGTGTGGTCGAGCTCTTCAAACGATTTTTGAATTCTTATTAAGGTTTGATCGTGCACCTGCTGCAGCTGCTCACCCGATGCCAGCTGTGTTTGAGAGGCCGCCTGCACCGAATAATAGACAATACAGCTGGTTATGAGTGCGGAACAACTAAGCACGATATAGATTAACATACGTACCATAAGTAACCCTCACCCGGTTATCCTCAGAATTTGGAAAAAACCCATGAGCTTACAGCCCACGGGTTCAATGGATGTTTGGTTTATGGCGTTCCAACTAGCTCCAACGCTTGCTCGGAAATATCTTCCTTGTACTTGGTCATGCAATCGCACAGAAAATCTTTACGGCAAATGGGGCAAGGCTCATTCAACAAACGGTTGATATGCGATGCGAACGGAGTCGCGTTGTCTGCCTTTTTTTCATAAATAAGTCTGCACGATGTGCGGTCCTTCAGGTTAACAACGACCTCGAACAATCCGTTTTTCGGGTTATTACTTACAATCTCTGCTTTGATTACCTTTGGTTGGTATGCCATTATTTCGGTACCTCTCTTTATATAGGTTGTCTTTGATCACCATTATCATGTGTACCTTGAATAATAGCCTGTTTTAGGCGCTTTCGTCAAGCAAGCGGGCATGGGATCAACAAAATAACGATGGATAGCTTCCTTTTTACGCTTAATGCTCGTAACGAAGCTTCAATTCGCCAGCGGCCAGGGCTGCAACTCTGCGAGCTTCTTCGACATCGTCCGCCGTGCTTAGTGCAACAGCCATTCTCCGTCCTATCTTCGTTTCCGGCTTGCCGAAAATACGCACCTGTGTATTCGGATAGCTTAGCGCCTTGTCGACTCCTTCTATACTGAACACCTGCTGTTCTTCAGTAGCCTTCAAAGTATGAGAAGCACCTGGCGTCAGCATGCGAATCGTTGAAATCGGCAGCCCCAATATGGCACGAACATGCAGAGCAAATTCAGATAAATCCTGAGTAGCCATTGTGACCATCCCCGTATCATGAGGGCGTGGAGATACTTCACTAAAGTACACCTGATCCTTAGCCAAAAACAGCTCCACACCATAAATACCTGTACCACCCAAAGCGTCAGTAATCGTCTTGGCTATATGCTGTGCTTGCTCGATCTGTACCGCTGTCATCTCGTGAGGCTGCCACGATTCGATATAATCGCCTTCCTTCTGCACATGACCAATTGGCTCACAGAACGCAGTGCCTGATACCGATCGTACGGTAAGCAGAGTGATCTCGGATTCAAAATGAATAAATTGCTCCACGATCACCCGTGTTTTCTTCGCTCTGCCGCCCTCCATCGCATACGTCCACGATTTCTCTACATCCGACAAAGATTTGCAAACGCTCTGACCTTTACCTGAAGAGCTCATAATCGGTTTAATGACACACGGTGTACCAATAACTGCAACCGCCGCCTGAAGCTCCTCAAGACTGTCAGCAAAAGCGTAGTTGGCTGTAGGCAAATTTAAAATTTCCGAAGCCAAACGACGTATGCCCTCGCGATCCATTGTCAATTGGGCAGCTGTAGCGGTTGGCACTACACGCATCCCCTCGCGCTCCAGATCAAGCAGCACTTGAGTGGCGATCGCTTCAATTTCCGGGACAATTAAATCCGGCTGTTCTTTCTTGATCAGCTCGCGAAGCTGGTCCTCATCGAGCATATTAATCACATAGGAACGGTGCGCAACCTGCATCGCTGGTGCATTCGCATATCGGTCTACTGCGATGGTTTCGATTCCTAGTCTTTGTGCTTCAATAATAACTTCCTTGCCCAGCTCGCCTGAACCCAGAAGCATCATTTTTTTGGCTAATCCTGATAGCGGTGATCCGTACATGAACGCAGTTCCCCCTCAATATATACAGTTCAAATTAAAAGGCTCTATCGTTGTTATACTTTACAATGGAACATTTTTCAATCATTCTTGCAAAAAGACATAAAAATTCCTTTTAATGATAGCTTACTTTTATTGAGTAACTTATGCTACAATGTATAGTAAGAAGGAGATGATAGCAATGGCTGATCATCAGCTTTGCCCCAAATTTGAAGCTGCATTTGGCATTTTAGGAAAACGCTGGACTGGCTTGATTATTCAATCCCTGCTACAGGGCCCAAGACGGTTTAAGGATATTTCCGAAATGATCCCTGGAATGAGCGATAGAATGTTAGCTGAACGATTTAAAGAATTGGAAAACGAGGGACTCATCCATCGGCATGTATATCCGGAAACTCCCGTACGTATTGAATATGAGCTATCCGATAAAGGAAGAGCACTCCGACCTGTTATGGAGGCTGTACACGATTGGGGAGAAAATTGGGTAAAGTGATCTCAGATGTGACCACACAAAAAAGCCGTTTACTTGGGCACTCCTGCTAGAGCAAGACCTGCGAACGGGTCTTCTCATCAGGGCCTCCAAACAAATGGCTTTTTACTTGTTACGATTTCATTTTATTTAGGTTTGTAGTTGCTAGGATGCTTGCATATTCTGAAAACGCTTAGATTGACTGCTCATTGCGCAAATAATTAATTGATCCAATTCCGTACTCTTACTCACAACTTCAGAATGTGTAAGTTCATAACCCCTCAAAGTGACTAGTGTATGCAATTCTTTGTTGAGCAGGAGAATCTCTTGTTCAATATGAGCAGCAATGTTCATCTTAGCAGCCTCCCATGAGTGAATTCATTACTTTTTCTCAAATTTTAACTAATTAGTTCTTCATAAGCTTGTCCTAAATCGACTTTTGAGATACATTAAAAATGCAAGTAATTCCTTTTTGTCACTATATAAAACATTTGTTAAAATAATGTTGTTATTTCTCGTTTTTTATTTGTTAATTTTCTTAACCATTTCCTAACATAGTGAGGAGGGAGCTCATGCCTACCGTCTTACTTATTGAGGACGACCAGAGCATCGCAGATATGATTTCGATTTATTTATCTGAAGAGGATTATAACGTACATTGGGGCGCAGATGGACAACAAGGCACCAAATTATTTAATACGGTTGAACCGGATGTTATTATTTTGGATATCATGCTTCCTGATGCCAACGGTATGGATCTATGTAAAGAGTTTCGAGAGGTCTCCAATGTGCCCATTATGGTGATTTCTGCCAAAAGTGAAGTCTCGGAGCGGGTCAAAGCTTTAATTATCGGAGCTGATGATTATTTATGCAAGCCTTTCAGCATGCGTGAATTAGCTGCAAGAACCAGTGCCCTGCTGCGTCGATCGGCCATCTCCAATCATAGTGTACAATCAACGCCTCCTACAGAATCAGGTGAAATGGATCCGCAGTCCATCAAAATCGATATGGAAAAACGATGTATTTACTTACTTAATCATCCTGTGGAAACAACATTTTCTGAATTTGAAATTATGAAGCTTTTTTGGATGCATCCAGGCAAAGTCTTTTCCCGTGAGGAGCTGCTGAATAAAATTCGTGGAATCGACACCTTCGTAACGGAACGAACCGTTGATGTACATATTACTAACCTCCGCAAGAAAGTCGAAATTGATCCCAAGGAACCTAAACATATCAAAACAGTTTGGGGAGTAGGCTATAAATTTGAGCATTAAAAAAAAGCTCCTGCAAGGCTGTGCAGCTCGCACAACCAGACAGGGGCTTTCATTATTAAGAGTACTGTTACTTCTGCACGCTGAGCTTCCAAATTACGCTGTTCGCACTTAACCCTCATTCTGATTGGTTCCCGTCCCGGGTTCGATCCAAATCCTGCAGCAGCTTGCTCACACCTTCCGGTGTCAACTCAGAGGATTGTTTAAAGCGCATTAACTGCTCCCTCAGCTCGTTCGCGATGGCCTCACTGTGCTCCTCATCCTGTGTGTATTCAGGATTAAACCAGACATAATCGCCTTCAGGACCATTTCGTAAAAATGACCTGTTCCATGCTGCCGGATAAGTAAATTCCTGCTCCCCGAATATGAAAGCGAGCACATCATCGCTCTCCAAGGGCATAAGCTGATGGAAAGTTTCTATACCGCTGCTCTCCGGTCCCATAGCTGCTACCTGCTTATGAAGATAAGCATAATGCAAATAATGCTCACCTGTCAGCTTATCCTTGGAAATCTCATACAGCTCCAGTTCATCGTTGCTTAACTGCTTAACGACCTCCAGACGCTCCTGCAGCAGCTCAGCGGGAATTCTTTTCATGTCCTGCAGGGATTGATCTTCGTTCATGGGTAACCCTCCTAAAAGTTTCGCTTTAACAAAACTCGCTTCGTAAGCATCATCCAAGTTTCGCTTTAGCGAAACTTGCTTCGTAAGCATCATTTCAACCGCAAGCTGCGGCGCGGCAGTCTCCATTTAAAGAAGACAGATAACATCCGCAGAAAAACAATGATACCAAACAACGCCAACAGGTGATAAGATCCTTGAAACCAGCCCAGACCAATAAACAAGCCAGCCATCATGCCCCATACCGCATAGATTTCGTCCTGCAGCACCAACGGCTTGCGTCCGGCCAATACGTCGCGAATGATACCTCCACCAATCCCGGTCATTACCGCTGCGACGACGACAGCACTGATCGGATGATGCATATTGGTTGCATAAATAGCGCCCTGAATCGAAAAAGCGGCAAGTCCAATGGCGTCGAACAAGGATTCCCAGGTTTTCCACTTCCGTATCCAGCTGCTGGGGACTATAAAGACAAGTGCCGCAGCAATCAAGGCGGTTTTCAAATATAAGCTCTGCTCCCATAGGGTCGTTACCGGAATGCCAATGAGCAAATTACGCACCACACCGCCACCAAAAGCTGTAACCAACGCTAATACAAACACACCCAATACATCAAAATCCTCTTCCATGGCTACTACGGCCCCACTGACCGCAAAAGCTACCGTACCTATAATACTGAATAATTGTAAATTAATTTCTAATAAGTCCATGTTAAAGTATACCCATATCCTTTGCTTTTTGAGCTGCTTCTTTACTGCTTTTGCCTCCGAGCTTACGCAAAATGTTGCCCACATGAACTTTAATCGTCCGTATGGAAACTACAAATTTATCGGCAATTTGCGTTTGTGTATGCCCTTTCTCAATTAAATCCAGAACTTGTACTTCCGTCGGTGTCAAGAGATCACGCAGCTCCTTCACCCTGACCTCATGCTCCATATGCTTCAGGCGGCGAAATTCCTCGCGCATTTTTTCAGCTACACTGGGATGGATGGGACTGCGGTTTGCATAAGCGTTACGAATGGCCTGCGGGATTTCGGCAAAATTCGATTTGACCATATAATCGACCGCACCGACCTTGAACGCCTCAAAAATAAGCTCTTTATCCTCCATCGAGGTTAGCATAATCACTTTGGCCCCGGTACACTGCACGATTTCTGCAGCTGCCCATATTCCGTCCGGGCTGTCCGACATCATAATATCCATCAGCACCACATCGGCCTCTACCCGCTCCAGCAGCTCGACTCCAGTCTGTCCGGAGGAAGCTTGACCGACTAGCTCAAAATCAGCTTCCTTGACCAAATAGCTCGTCAAACCGCGAAGCCAATCCGGATCGTCTTCTACAATAACAATGCGTATTTTGCTCAACCTCTCCCACCTCCTTTCCTGTTAGGGAAAATGATAAAAACTGCCGTTCCTACGCCAGGCTTGCTATGAATGGACATCGTGCCCTTATGTTTATGAATAATGGTGTGGCAGTAAGAGAGGCCGAGGCCAAAATTAAGCTTCCTGCCCCCTTTTGTTGTGTAAAAGGGATCAAAGGCTTGCCTGAGCTGCGATTTATCCATCCCTATACCAGTATCCCTTATTTCTAAGGTAAGGTTGCGCTTCGTTTCGGTCAATTTAACGAGCAGCTTGCCACCTTGCGGCATTGCTTCCACCGCATTCATCAGCACATTGGTCATGACCTCCTCCAATTGAGCAGGGTCACCCCACAAAGCACCTTCATTGGGCAATTCCTTTAGGACCTCAATCTGTTGAAGACTCGGTTCCAGCGCCGTTAGACATCTATCCAAAAGCTCAGCAAGTCTCACCTGCTCTTCGTGCAGAGCTACATCCTGTGTTTGCCCCTGTATACGATAGATCATATCATAAATATGCTGCGAAGCGTTGAGGATAACATCGACATCATTTTCCAATTGCTCTGGGTCAGACTCAGCGGATTCAGATTTGATCTTTTCACCGAACAAACGAATTTTTCCTACATCATTTTTGATTGCATGGTTCAGAATTGAGGTACCTGATGTAATAGCCCGCAGCGTATAGTCGAGCTGTTGATTGCGAATCGAAATTTGCAAGCCCATGAATCCATAACGAAAGCTGGAGAAAAAAATAACAGCAAGTGTAAATCCGATCAGCCAGGCATTATAACGCCACCATTGATTATTACCGTACAGCGTTGGCAAAATATACAGGGTGAACAAAGCACCGAACATAGTGGGAGCGGCTGCCAACGTCGTCAGCATACGCAGCTTGCGAAGGTATGAATTCAATTCCTTAGCCGTTGCATGTATCAATAATAGTATTCCCGTAACAATGTAAGGAACCGTCCAGCACATCACGAATTGATACGGAATGGGGTCACTGGGCAAAGGCTCGAATGCAAACGATATCAGTGCAGGCAAAAGAAGCGCCCAGGAAAGCCATCTTTTCCAATGCCAGCCCCCACTGTTCGGGTGATACACGATAGTAAACATCAGGAAGGTGTAGGGCAAACCATAATAACAAATAATTGAAGAAAATCGTTCCAAATAGCCCATAAACGGAGAAAGAGATGCTGTCAGCCAGCCTTGTCTGGTCAAATAAGGAGCTAACTGCTCATTAATAACAGCGGACAAACCGCCAAAACCGCCTGTGAAGGCAATGCTGGCAATCCACCTTGTCGTAGATCTTCTGGGATCTGTAACTACTAGAAGCAGCCCAATCGTCCATAGGCCTATCAGTACAAACAGCATAAAGATCGGCACATCCGTTCCTGTTATAGCTTATAGTCTTGTTTCAGCTGCTCCAGCTCTTGCAGAGAGCGAGCTACCCATTGCGCCTGTTCTTCCAGCTTCCGAATCTCGGTATATAAGGCACGTTCCAATGAAATACGGTACTCTTGAACCGTTCCGTTAAACGGTTTAACGGTATACATGGGCATTAAGGCGATTTCTCCGTCAGACAATGCACGACGCTGATGAAAGAAGGGTACATTAGGATCCATTGGATTATGTAAGTCCCCTTGTGTCGGATGCTTGATTACTGCTTTAATTTTAACTGCAGCCTTGCCGGAGCTCGAGATCTCAACAATTTCACCGACATATTCTCCGGTTTTATAAGCGGCTGTGACTATTGTTCCAATTTCAAATTCATTACTCATCTCGGTTATCCTCCTTAAAGTTCTGCGCAGCTAATAGATTTCTGAAACCATTGGAGTAAATCGTCCACTCCCTGCATCCGATACCTTTTGTCTGTAATACCATGCTGCTTGAGATGTACGATACAAGGCACGCTTTCAATCTTCCAGCTTTGCACAAGCTGCGGGCAGAAATTAACATTACTTTTTACAATGGGAAGATCAGGCATTAAAGTCATAACGACCTGGAGCATCTTTTCAGTCATTTTACAGGTACCGCACCAAGGGGTATATAAATATACGAATTGACTCTCGGATAATAATGTCAGCCTCGTTCGCAGCTGCTGCTCTGTCCATTCCGCTATCTCCATGGTGAAAGCCCCTTTCCTGCAAAATAATGAAAATCTGTCACTCATTCGCTGATTCGTCCATCCAGACGCTCAAGACAGAGGTAGAAATGCTCTAACAGACTCGGAATATCGTCAATATGCCGCTCATCGAGCTTCTTGACAAATTTAACAACCAGCTTCGATTTCATTTGCCTAGGCTGCTCACCATACTCCATCATGATACATTGTGATAATTGCGGGCCGACACCCCAGATCTCACCGATCATGGTAGCCGATTCAGAGCAATCCCGTTCGATATCAGCAATCGGAAATACAAAGCTAAGCTCCAGGCTGCAGCCTGGCTGTTGTTTGGAATCAGCAAGCAGCTCTGCTGCCAAATCAGCGACAGACGCGGTCAGCATGAAGCTGCCTTCAGCTACACCAGCCTCTTTACGAGCCATGGTCATGGAGAAGCTACGGGACATGGAGGATAGCTCGATCCGATCTGTTCTTCCAATAATGACGACAGTATCATTCAAGTCCATATCATATACAGCGCCCTCAAGCACAACCTTTAAATTATCAAAAATCGTTGGGTCAAACATCATGTACACTCCTGTTTCAAGATATACCAGCAACTTGTTGGACAAATCCTTACAAAATCAGTACAATTGAATCATCAAGAACAAGGAAGGTGTACCTCATGTCCGACGAAACACAATCAAATGATTCCGTACAAGAGCCCAAGAAAATCAGTTTGGCTGACGCCATTAAAAACAAGCTTGCCCAAAAGAAGCAAGAGCAAGCCGATGATAAGGTGAACGGTCAGCTGCGCGGTGGCAACAGTGCCGTTATGAGAAATCAGAACAACAAAAAACCAAATAATCAACGGCGCCGCACCGGAGGCAGTTAAAGAGAAGGATGAGCTATCCAGACAAGCTCATCCTTTTTTTATGCTCTCAATTAAACGTACAGAAGCTCACGTTGTTTTTTTACATCTTCATTTTGCAAATACTCATCATATGTTGTCATTTTGTCAATCAAACCATTTGGAGTAATTTCCATGATTCGATTGGCTACCGTTTGGATAAACTGATGGTCATGAGATACGAATAACATCGTGCCGTCAAAATCGACCATACCATTATTGAGTGCTGTAATCGACTCCAAATCCAAATGGTTCGTAGGCTCATCGAGCAGCAGCACATTCGCACCGCTCATCATCATTTTGGAGAGCATGCAGCGAACCTTTTCTCCCCCGGACAGCACGCTGGCTTTCTTCAACGCTTCCTCACCAGAGAACAGCATACGGCCTAGGAATCCGCGCAGATATGATTCGTCCTGCTCCTTGGAATATTGGCGAAGCCAGTCAACCAAATTAATGTCAGTGTCAAAATATGACGCGTTATCCTTCGGAAAATACGCTTGAGTTGTTGTAATGCCCCATGTATATTCCCCAGAATCCGCCTCAACTTCACCCATCAGGATTTGAAATAGCAGCGACTTGATATTTCCGTTAGGACCTACAAGCGCAACCTTGTCGCCTTTATTCAAAGTAAAGCTGATATTGTTCAGCAGCAGTTCGCCTTCAACCGATTTGGTCAGCTTGTCAACAGCCAGCAATTGTTTGCCAGCCTCACGTTCGGGTGAAAACTTGATAAATGGATATTTACGTGTAGAAGGCTTAATATCTTCAAAGGTCAGCTTCTCTAACTGCTTCTTACGAGAGGTTGCCTGCTTCGACTTGGATGCATTGGCGCTAAAGCGTTGAATAAACGCCTCCAGCTCTTTCTTCTTCTCTTCTGTTTTCTTGTTTGACTCGCGGCTCAGCTTCAAAGCCAATTGACTGGATTCGTACCAAAAATCATAGTTACCGACATAAAGCTGAAGCTTGCTGAAGTCAATATCGGCAATATGCGTACATACCTGATTCAGGAAATGCCGATCATGTGATACAACAATAACAGTGCCTTCAAATCGGGAAAGGAAATTTTCCAGCCAGTTGATTGATTCGATGTCCAAATGGTTCGTAGGCTCATCGAGCAGCAAAATATTAGGATTTCCGAAAAGCGCTTGCGCGAGTAGCACACGAACCTTCTCATTACCGCTCAGTTCCTTCATTTTCTGCTCATGCAGATCCTTATGGATACCCAACCCGATCAGCAGCTCTGCCGCATCCGACTCCGCTTGCCAGCCGTCCAGATCTTGAAACTCGCCTTCTAATTCTGCCGCACGCATACCGTCTTCCTCGGAGAAATCGGCTTTGCTGTACAATGCATTTTTCTCTTCCGTAATTTGAAACAGTCTTGCATGGCCCATAATAACCGTTCTCAGAACCTCGATATCATCGAATTCAAAATGGTCCTGCTTCAGAACCGCCATACGCTCACCCGGAGTAATACTTACTTCTCCTTTGTTAGCATCCAATTCACCGGACAAAATTTTCAAAAATGTCGATTTACCTGCTCCGTTAGCACCGATCAATCCGTAGCAATTGCCTGGTGTGAACTTGACGTTAACATCCTCAAACAAAGCCCTTTTACCATATCGTAGTGTTACATTAGAAACCGTAATCATCGTATTCCCTACTCTCTTCAATTTGCGATAAAAATAATACCTTGCCATCAAACATAAATTATACCACAAAAACCCTATGCATTCACGCTATTTACTGTTAGAAATTTGCTCGACCAGCTCGGATAGCTCAGTCCAACGATCCATAGCCTGCTCCAGCTGTGCTGTCAGCTGCTGCTCTTGGGCGTAAAGATCCTGAATTTTACCGAAATCACTGCCCGCTTGCTCAATGCCCTGCTTGATATGATCAAGCTTTTCTTCAAGCTCTGCGATCTTATCCTCAATCTGATCCCATTCCCGCTGCTCATTGAAGCTCAGCTTGCGCGCACGCGTACCCTCTTTGCGTTCTGTTCCTGATGCCGATGTATTCGTACTTGCGGCAGGGGCTGCCTTCTGGGATTGCTGCTTACGTTCATTGGCCAGTACCATTTCCTCTTCCTTGACTGACGCCAAATAATCAGAATAGTTACCTATAAAACGATTGATGGCACCATCCTCAAAAATAAATAAATGATCCGCTGTTCGATCCAAAAAGTAGCGATCATGGGAAACCGTAATAACAGCTCCAGGGAAATCCTCCAAATATTCTTCAAGAATCGTGAGCGTCTGAATATCCAGATCATTCGTCGGTTCATCCAGCAGCAGAACATTAGGCTCACCCATCAACGTTCGCAATAGGTACAGCCTCCGGCGTTCTCCACCTGACAGCCTGCCAATTGGCGTCCACTGCAAAGCTCCAGGGAACAGAAACCGCTCCAGCATTTGTGACGCTGTGATCGATTCACCACTGGCTGTACGGATAACCTCGGCACCTTCCTTAATGTATTCAATTACCCGCAGCTTCTCATCCATCTCAACACTTTCCTGTGTGTAGTAGGCTAGCTTGACGGTTGTACCCACTTCAATGGAGCCTTCATCCGGCTGCAATCTGCCTGCCAGCATATTGAGCAAAGTCGATTTCCCGCTACCATTAGGACCGATGATCCCAAGCCGATCGTCCGGCATTACAATATAGCTGAAATCATGTACCAAGGTCCGTCCCTCGAACGATTTGGTCACATTGTCCAGCTCCATTACTTTCTTGCCAAGACGGCTGGCTCCAAGCGCCATATCCATCTGTGCTGTTGGTCCATCGACCTTCCGATCTCGTAATTCTACAGTCCGATCGATACGGGCTTTCTGTTTCGTCGTGCGTGCTTTCGCACCTCTACGCAGCCATGCCAGCTCGCGGCGCAGCAAATTTTGGCGCTTATCCTCTTCGGAGGCTTCCCGGTCCAGACGCTCGGCCTTTTTCTCCAGAAAGGAAGCATAATTGCCCTCATAGCTGTACAGCTTGCCTTTGTCGAGCTCAATGATCCGATTTGTCACCCGATCAAGGAAATACCGGTCATGCGTGACCAGCAGCAGCGCCCCCTTCCATTTGGACAAAAACTCCTCCAGCCACTCGACGGTGGAATGATCAATATGGTTCGTAGGCTCATCAAGAATGAGCAGATCTGCAGGCTGAATCAGAACTCTTGCCATGGCAACGCGCTTACGCTGTCCACCCGAGAGAAGACCGACCTTTTGCGAAAAGTTGACAATACCGAGCCGTGTTAATACGGTTTTGGCCGTCGTGCTGGCCTCCCACGCATTCAACGTATCCATACGATGCTGAACAGCAAACAATCGTTCCTGCAGCTTTTCATTTTCCGGCTCCGCCTGTAAGGCTTCAAGTGCCACCTCATATTCGCGGAGTGTCTGCATCATCGGCGTGTCGCCATAAAACACTTGCTCCAGAACCGTAGACTCCTTATCGAACTGTGGGTTTTGCGGCAAATATTCCGCTCTAAAATGATTGGAATGCGACATTTTACCCGAATCGACGGGCTCAAGACCTGCTATCGCTTTTAGCAAGGAGGATTTGCCGGTTCCATTGACACCTACCAGGCCAATCCGTTGTCTCTCGTCAATACCGAAGGTCAGGTCATCAAACAGCACCTTTTCTCCATAGCTTTTATGAAAATGTTCAATAGATAAAATATTCAATGGTTACAGCTCCTTTGATTCTTGAATTGCGTTAGGTTCCATGATGTATGCGGCCAGCAATGCGATCGTACCGATGATGGCTTCACGGTGGGTTCGTTCCATCCCATGGGAAGCGTGCACACCAGGCCCGATCAATGCCGCCCTAATATTACTTCCGCCGCGCAGAGCAGCCGTTGCATCCGAGCCATATTGCGGGTATATATCCACAGCATGTTTGATCCCGTCACGCTTGGCAAGCTCGATCAGCTTCGAGGTCATCTGGTAATCGTAAGGTCCGGATGAATCCTTTGCACATATCGACACATCGAATTCGGTACATGTTAGATCCTCACCCATAGCTCCCATATCAACAGCCAGCAGCTCGTCAATATCCGGAGGCAAATAGGCGGCACCGTGCCCCACCTCTTCATAAGTACTGATCAGCAGCTTCAAGGTATGCGC
This sequence comes from Paenibacillus periandrae, assembly GCF_022458865.1. Classification (GTDB taxonomy): domain Bacteria; phylum Bacillota; class Bacilli; order Paenibacillales; family NBRC-103111; genus Paenibacillus_S; species Paenibacillus_S periandrae. The sequence goes on from NZ_JAJNMU010000016.1 coordinate 163,883, forward strand.
AGGTGTGATCTTGTTTCTGTGAAGCAGCTCCAGCAGCCCGAATAGCGCAGCGACTCCCGCTTTATCGTCCAAGTGCCGGGATTTGATGAAGCCATTATCCATCGATTTCACCCGCGGGTCAAAGGAAATAAAATCTCCGGTTCCGATTCCAAGCTTATGCACATCCTCTGCACTGCTTACCGGTTCGTCTAATCGTATTTCCATCGCAGCCTCATCACGCTTCAAATCTCGCGCATCCGGATACACATGAACCGAAGGTTTTGTCGTCAGGATCGTGCCCTCATAGGTACGTCCATCTCGGGTGTGGATCTGACAATATTCATTTTCAATAGCGTTCATCATGTAGCCGCCAACAGGTGTCAAGCGCAGCATGCCGCTTGGCTTAATGGATCGAACCATCGCCCCCAAGGTATCGACATGTCCCGACAACCCGATCACGCGCGCAGGATTGGCTCCCGGTACTGTGATCAAGCCCGCACCTTTTTTCGTATAGCTCATCGCAAATCCCAGCTTCTTCGCTTCCTGCTCGACAAAACTCATAATCGTACCACAATATCCGCTAGGACTCGGTATGTTCAGCAGCTGCTCGAGCAGCTGAATGACGTAGCTCTGGTTTATTTGCGCTTTCATCCTGTTGCCTCCTGCAATTAATAGTCTTAATAAATTTGCGTCAAATACTGTTTTCATGTAAGCTAGCATTTGTATAAATAAAGGAGGAATAACCCCTATGTCCGAAGTACTAGCACCAAAAACCTGTACAATTGAACGTCTGGTTACTGTTGACGAAGATGTGAAGAAAGTGATCAGCGGCGAAAAAACCGCTACCCGCAGAAACGGACGTTATGCCGATATCGGTGAAATTATGGAGCTTCAAGGCCATAAATTTGAGGTTCACAAGGTGTACCAGCAAAGCTTGGGTGAATTGACCGATGAGGCCGTTCAAGCCGAAGGCTTTGAAAACGTGGAAAGCTACAAAAACTACATTCTCGGCATGCACGCTGGAATGCCTTGGTTACCGCATATGAAAGTATGGGTTCACGAGTTCCGCGCCTTGTAAAGCTGCGAATACCAAAAACAGTGTAGTACTCATCTAAATGAATGCTACACTGTTTAATTTATCTTTTCAAGTTTGGAGGCTTCATCTTGTATTTATGGCTCATCTTTATTCATGCCGTTAGTGCTATGGTTTCTATCGGTCCCTTTTTTGTGCTCATTCCTATGCTTTCCAAACTTCGGACTGCTGAGGGTGCCGTATTGAATTCCTATCTGGATTCATTTCATTTTACTGTTCGATTATCCAAGCATACCGGCCATGTTCTAGTTGCCTCAGGGCTGCTCCTGATGTGGCTTGGCGGCTGGCCCTGGAGCACACCCTGGATAGCCGGTACGTTTATTGTCCTGTTTGCTTCATTGCTTTTTATGGCTCGTGCTTTTTCACCGACGATTCGCAAGCTGCGGCAACCGGAGCATGATCGACATTATCTCGTTAACAAGCTCTCCAGAGCTTTGTATATGTATATGTTTGTCCTGTTTGTTATGTTATGGCTGATGATCATGAAGCCGACTCTGTGGTGATGCAGAATTCACCAGAGTCGGTTTTTTTATGATTGATAATCGACGCAAACGCTGGTTCCATCCAGCACTTCTTTCATGTGCTTCTTTACTTCCAGGTGCAGAGGATGACCATCATATGCAGATAAATCTTCCAAGGAATCAAATTTTGTAACCAGGGCAATGTCGTATGAACGATCCTGATGCAAAATGTCCAATCCCACTTCAATATGCTTAAGAACCGGAATTTTACCTTCCATGTTGGTAAGTACCTGTGCAGTTGCTTGAATGGATTCAGGACTTCGGTCCTTTAGTTTGAAAAATACGATGTGAGTGATCATTAAAATTCCTCCTATTACCCTGTTTAGGGTTGAAATTGTTTACCCTCCCAAACCCTCCCTATAGGGAGGGCTCCAAAGGACTTTGCCCTCTGGACTCCCTAGCTGGAAGAGAGACGTTAGTGTTCTCGGAGCGCTTTTCGTCCCTACGGGACACGCTTGGGTTTGGGTGTTATGGGCTGTGTGATGGGTGGTACTTTGGTATTCTCGGGGCGCTTTCGTCCCTATGGGACACGCTTGGGTTTGGATGTGTTTAATAAACCACTTGTTGGGCTCGCTTTATCCCGCTGGGACACGCTTAGCACTTTGTGTTGTAGGATAGTACACCGCTGCCAGTTGATTGCTTACTTTAATTAAACTCTCTTACTGCCTGTTCCTTACTACCTACCTTTTACTATTGTTACTGAACTAAAGCTTTGCTGGACCATTCTTCGACGTCCCAAACTTTGGTTACCCAATCTTCGTAGAAATCGGGTTCGTGGCAGACCAGCAAAACGGTGCCTTTAAAAGCTTTGAGCGCACGTTTCAGTTCATCCTTGGCTGCTACATCCAAATGGTTTGTAGGTTCATCGAATAGAATCCAGTTACTTTCGCGCAGCAGCAGCTTGCATAACCGGACTTTGGCTTGTTCGCCTCCGCTCAGCATGCTCATAGGACGCGTTATATGCTCGTTTTTCAAGCCGCAGCGAGCAAGAGCGCCGCGCACTTCATTTTGACTCATATGGGAAAACTCATTCCACACATCATCGATAGGGGTCATGTTCGGCGCTTTAACTTCCTGTTCGAAATAAGCAGGGAACAGAAAATCGCCACGGTAGGTTTTGCCACCAAATGCAGGAACCTTCCCGATGATCGTTTTGAGCAGCGTTGATTTACCAACCCCGTTACAGCCGACAATGGCGATTTTATCACCGCGTTCAATGATCATATTCATTTCAGGCAGCAGTGCTCGATCATAACCGATAACCAGCTTTTCGCCTTCAAATACGACCTTCCCGCTTGATCTTGCATCCTTGAATTGAAATACCGGTTTGGCTGCGGTTTCCGGGCGGTCTATGCGATCTACCTTTTGCAGCTGCTTTTCGCGGCTTTTAGCTCGACCAGAAGTTGATGCACGCGCCTTGTTACGTTGAATGAAGTCCTCTTGCTTTTTAATATATTCTTTCTGCTTTTCATAAGCATCGAGATGCTGCTGTTTATTAGCATCGGCCATTTGCAAAAACTTCTCGTAATTAGCCGTGTAACGGGTCAGCTTGGAGAATTCCAAATGATACACGATGTTAACAACCTTATTCATAAATTCCGTATCATGTGAAATCAACATAAAGGCGTACGGATAGTTTTGCAAATAATTCGTTAACCAATCGATATGCTCAACATCCAGATAGTTTGTAGGCTCATCGAGCAGCAGCGCCGTTGGTTGTTCGAGCAGCAGCTTGGCCAACAGAACCTTTGTCCGTTGTCCACCGCTAAGCTGGGATACATCGCGATCCAACCCGATAGCATCCAGACCCAGACCATTGGCCATTTCTTCAACCTTGGAATCGAGCAGATAAAAACCACTGTTTTCCAAACGGTCCTGAATTTCACCCATTTGCTCCAACAAGAGCTCCAGCTTATCCGGATCGGCGTCACCCATCTGCTCCGTGATCAGAAGCATTTCTTTTTCCTGCTCGTATAACGATAAAAAAGCATCCTTAAGCACATCTCGGATTGTTTTGCCGGGCGTCAGCTTCGTGTGCTGGTCCAAATAGCTGTAATGAACTCGCGGTGTCCACTCCACTTTCCCTTGATCCTTCAGTAATTGTCCAGTCAATATATTCATCAGCGTAGATTTGCCCACACCATTTGCGCCCACAATGCCAACATGCTCTCCTGCAAGTAAACGAAAAGATACTTCTTTAAATAATACCCGATCACCAAAGCTATGGCTTAAATCTTCTACAGTCAACAAACTCATTGCGTTTCGAATGGCTCCTGTCCAGTAATAAAATGTGTGACAGTTTATTATATCACTTTCGCCACTGTACAGGGAATAAAATCTGAAAATTTTTCGTTCTATGCCACAATCTTTGCCAAAACGTGAAGCTGGCGTTCAATGAACGTAGAAGCATTACGCTAATATTGTCATTCGAACGCTTATCCAAAGCCCTGTCGATCAGCATATCACTCATTTGCTGCAGATCCTGCTGCTCCTTCTCGCCTTCACGAAGAAAGCGTTCTATCCGTGTATCTGACAATCGATCGTAAAAGCCGTCCGTGCAGAGTAAAAACAAATGCTCCGGAACAAAAAAACCGGTACGTTTAATAAGCTTCAGATTTTTCTGATAGCCAAGACATTGCATAAGCACATGACGTTTGGGATGCTTCCGCGCCTGCTGTCTGGACAGTCTGCCTTTGCGGATCTGCTCGTAGATCCATGACTGATCCCGTGTCAGCTGTCGAATATGCATTTTGTAGTTGACTTTGTAGATACGGCAGTCTCCGATATGACAAAGAAAGTAGGTTTCATTCAGCAGAAAAAGCAGGGTCAGAGTCGTACCAATCTGATTCCCTGCATCCATGCCGATTTGGAGGAGCCGATCGTTAACCTCATAAAATAACCGCTCGATGGAGTTATCCAATTTCCCCCAGATGAGTTTTCGACGCAAAATAGAAGGGAGCTGTTCATCCAGCCAACGACGGACTACCTCCGTTGCCACATCGCTGGCTTTCTCCCCATCTCCACTTCCACCCATGCCATCAGCTATGACGGCAACTGCATAAGGCTCACCATTCTCCGTTGAACCTATGCGGAGCAGCGACCTATCCTCATTAATCATCCGAAACCAACCCGAATGGGTAGCCACTCCATACTGCCAGTTTACGGCAAACGTTGTTTTCAACCCCTACGACCCCATTTTAAATACAAATTCAGTGCTTATGATTCTAACTATATCACCTTCCTGCAAAGAATACATCCGGTATGGCACTAAAATTTCACCATTTATGAGGGTTCCATTGCGTGATCCTAAATCTTTCATCATGTACAAACCATTTTCCAATGTTAATTCGGTATGCAGTCTGGATACACCAGGCTCCTCAAGCCCATAATCAACTCCTGAACCGGATCTCCCCAATACAAATGGGAATTTCTCCAGCTTGGTCACTTGGGTTGTTCCATTCAAGCTCCATTCAAGATAAGGTCGAGCTGTTTTGACGCCAAGCTGTAAGGAGGAAGCGCTTAAAAAAACGGTGGCATCCTGTGGAGTTAACAAAGTCGTGTGCTGATCAAGACTTTTATAATAAGAATCTGTTTCCTTGACCAAGGATGGCTCCTGCTTCAAGCTTTCAAGCCTTGATTCCAAACGTGATCCCGGAAGTCCAGCAGGTTCTCGACCTGCATGATGTACTACACCGTTGTTAGTATTGGAATTTTCTGGATAATGTATTGGATTAGGATTAGGATTAAAAAAAGGCTGTAAGCCTGAAGACGTCTGAAGCAGCTGCCGTTCTTGGGATAGTTCATTATGAACCGAATCCCATGAAGCAGCTTCAGCCGCTTTCGAACCTGGCAACCAGATTTTCAACACAATAAAAACAAGATCAATAACTAGCACAGACAAACCGGCGCATATAAAAAGCCAGCCTTCTGACGGATGATCCAAATATAACTTCCAGACCAGACAAAGTACAAGTAAACCGACCAGCAGCGCAGGAAATTGAAACTTCTTTCTTTTATCAGCAATTTCCTTTTGATCGTCCTCTTCAAACCAGGATGGTGAAAAGGCTGGTGGCGCATACGAAGGCAGAACAGGGTTTGGATCAACAGATGCCGCTGTCGAAGGCGCTGCTGAAATCGGCGCTCCAGTCGATGGGGCGAACGATGATTTGGCTTGTTGTGACGTTGTCGAGCCGACACTGTTATTAATAGTATTACTGGAATGTGAAATCGTTGAGGAGACCGTTGGCTGGGTCTGAGCAAATTCCCTTTGTTTCGTACCATGCTCATGAGGTATTGAGACTTGTCCAAGACGATTACGATGCTTCAGCAGCAATTGCTTGAACACAGGTATATTAAATGACTCCTCCATTAAATAATTCATGATCTCCTGATAGCCGCTGCCTGACAGTTCGGATACTTTATGAATTAAGCGTGACGCCAAATGCTGCAGGTCTACAGATACGGCGTTTTTTTCGGATAATGTGTCTTTTGGAATGTAGGTCAGATGAACGTCGGTCAAATCTTCCCCGCAGTAAATATAATCCTCTTTGAGCACATACCTGCCTTCCTGAAGCATGTAAACATTACTTTCTCCGACAATATCTACAATTGCATATAACAAAGAAAAAAATTGCTTGATACTCATAGTGTCCATGCGCAGCCACTGGGTTAACATTTTTTTGCCTGTAATATTGTAATATAGCTTAATCTGCTGATCCCGTTCCTCCACCTGAAGATCAAGTAAATGCGGAATTTTATTAGCAAGCAGCATATTCACTTGAAAGTCTGAAAGCTGATCCCTGTGCAGTCCGTCATCAGCAGACAGCACCATGTAATGTCCATTGCGTGTTACAAAATCGACCTTTAAACCATATAACAGCGCGTTCAACGATGCTGACCTCCTTCACTAACTAAATTGCCAAAATACCGTTGCGGCTGCTGGCATAACTGCCCACATAAATGGAAACCGGATATGATGAGCTGATTTACGGTACGTATCGAGCGGTTTGAGTCGCTTCCAAATCAGTATCCCCATCAACATCGTATAGATAGGACCTCCTCGCGTCTTCCACTCACCTCGCCAGAACAAAATCAGACAGCCGATCACAGCGGCGTATATTAAAGAATACATTAAGCTTTGCAGCACAAACTCTCCACCGCTCAAAGCTCCAATCGCTGCAAAAAGCTTTACATCTCCCGCTCCAACTGCACGAATCATATACAGGATAAGCAATGGAGCGAACCCTAACAGAGCACCAAGCAGCGCATAGCCAATTCCCGCACCACCCGAAATAAAAGCATGAAATCCAATTCCCACTATAAAACCCGCAGCGCAAAGTATATTAGGAATCTTTCTTTTTGTTATGTCCGTGATGAAGGCTGCGGTGAGCAGCCCGCCTGTCAGCAGCATCATCCCCATCAGCTTCCCCCTACCCATGCGTGCTCATAGGCATGCTTACGAATCACAATTGCTTTTCTGAAAAAAGGGACCGTCAGCGGCACCTCATATTGGGCTTCAATTCCGATAAATGCCTCCTCCTTGTTGTTCAAATCGGGCATAATGACTTTCGTTACCTGCAGTCTTTCGGGCTTTAGCCGAGATTTATTGGCATACGTAACAACCAGCGGTGTCACTACGCTATTCAGCAGAGGCTTGTAGATAGCTTCGATTTTTTGTTTGGCCTCTTCGGTCCCTGCTTGACTCAATGCTTCGAGCTGTTCTCGCTGAGTTTTTTCCCATTGCATTAGCTTGACGACAGGCTCAGGGATCCATCTTTCGTATTCATCAACAAATTCCTCACCTTGCACAGCCTTCGATCTAACCATATCGATTTTATCCAGCGTTGTATCTATCAGACCCTTGGCTGAGCTTTGACCCCACTTGGATTTGGCCTCCTGATAGATTAGATCAATCGGATACATATTGGTTGCGACTACCTTGGTCGTATCGGATACAGCCGATTGTAAAGCCATTTCTGCCAGTGATACTTGAATAAATGCAATTAATAATAAAATAAAAGATAAAAATAGCGGCAGAACGAGCGAAGCCTCCAATACAATACCGCCTTCTTCCCTATGAATAAACTTCACTTTTCACCTCCTCAAAACCTCCGTAAAACTACTAAAAGCACTGCTGCCAAAACTGCTTTCTATGTAAGACTTACCCCGCTGCTAGTAAGACATTGCACCTGTTCGTATAAGCTGGCACCGATTCCCATTCACCTCGCAGGGAGACAGCTGTGTTGATCCAAGCATTTTCATAATTCCCGGTAAAAACCACAGCCTTATTGAGGTAGCAGCGGTGCCTGACACATAAGTTGTACTCAATTGTAAATCTTTCCCTGTATTTAATTGAATCAATGCCTGCATGCGAGACATCAGCACCTTATCTCGACTATGAATAAGAAGGAAAATCCGCAAATAATCTTTATAAGTCAAGGTAACGAGATTGCCCAGCTTTTTAGCCAAAGGAACAGCGTCCCCCTGTACCAGCTTGAGCATATCCAGCTGTGCTTTCACAGCACCTTCAGCCACTGCTGCCAGCAGCATCAATAAGGGGGATCCTGCATTCATGGCTTGAATATGGGGCTCCAATAAAGCTTCCGCTGTACCCACTGCCAAACGAAAGGCGAACATTTCACCATAGGCCATTGAGTAATTGCTCAAGCAGGAGTTACCTCCATACAACAAATATTCGACCTCTTGATTCGTCAACGGATGGCTGCCCGGCTGAGATGCTTCTTTGGACACCTTGATGGATCCACTCACATCTTTCTCCAGCCCGAGCGTACGATAATTAAATTTACTTAGTGCATATTCATCTATATAGAACTCATCACGCACATCAGTCAAAATGGATTCGAACGAAGTAATTAAACTCATTGCACTGTCGTTAGCTTTATCAGCATCTTTGAAATCGAGATTAGGAACAGGCTGGGCCATATTAGCTTGTTCATTGGTCATCATGTACCCTTGATAATAGCCGACTGATCCTTTCGATGGATCTCCTTGAAGCCGAATATAGCTCTCTTTATAAGGGTCCGATGTTTGTATCAGACTGCAGCTGCCCATAGCCTTCGTAATCTGATCAAGATAAGGCTGTGCCTTTTTCCTTTGTTCCCGTTTTGAAGTCTTTACACTGTCCCTATTCTTATTCCGAGCCGCTTCCTTGGGACTTTGCTGGGTAAACAAACCATTCGCTTTTTGCCAAAATGATTCATTGGCTTTATCTGCATTCTGATAGTTTTGTGCATCAAACAACCAGATACTGCCAAGCTGTGCCTGCAAACCCGAAAATAGTGCCACACTAGACGCTGCTTGAGCTCCATAGTCATCCAGTTCCTGTCTGCTGATCCTATGTATGTTTTGAAACACCTGATCCGCAGGGTATTCGGACGCACCGGTAGAACTGGAATCTATAGTGCTCAGCTCTGCGTTTAGCTTATCATTCGCCGTTTTGGCCGCATTCAGCGCTGTTTCGAACTTATCAAGAGAGCTTTTTAAAGCAGTTAAATCTGATGTCGAACGAAGCTTAAGTACGGTGAGCAGGCTGGCATATTTAATTGTATCTTCCAGTAGCTCCTCCAGATCGCTTACTTTGTAAAACACCTCGTTCAATTGTTCATTGAGCTTGTTTCTGCTTTCAGAAAGCCCCCGAATCGAATCTGCGGCTCCCGCTCCCGCCTTCGCCAGGGATTCAATGCTTTTATCAATGCTTTTAATTTGCTCCTCGAGATTTTTTAGATGCATCTTGGCTTCATTCAGAGACTGCCTGACTTCATCTACGTTATGAATACCCACCTTTTCGCTTAATTTGTTTAAATCTGATAATTGAGTTTTATAAAATGGATGCATCGTTTGTGCTTTATGGTACATGCTTTCCCACGCATCCCACGCATCGTCCAGCTTATCATCACGATCCTCAATCCATTTTTCTATCGAAATTGCATTTTTTGAAAATTTTTGGGCTTGAGACATTGTGGTGGCAAGGCCCGTCTTTTTAAATTTATCAGCCAGCTCCAAAGCATAAATCATCGGTGCCCGATATTTCATCTCCTCCAGAACTTGTTTTTTGAACACCTTATGGCTGGCTAATGTATACATCGAAGTTATACTGGAATCAGATTTATCCAAACGATGGTCAATAAATTGGAAATATGCCGCCTGGATGGAGCCCGAAAGATTGCCGTCGACAGTTTTAAGAAAAAGTGCTTCCGTTTTTTCCTGTTCCTGATCAAGTGCAAACAAACCATAATTGTGCAGCTGCGGGGAAAAGGCCGACAGTACAGAACGAACTCCCGTTTTAACTGCATTTTCAGCTTCCTTCTCGGCAACCTTAATTCTAGAGAAATCGATCAGTAATGCACAAAATAAAAACATAGGAACCAAGATCAAAATTAAATACAAGGAGACCGCACCCCGCTGTTCCTTTATCAGCCTCCGCAGCCACTTCAAACGCCATACCCCCTTATTATTCATGGATAACTATAACGATACCTTTGCGCTGAAGCTCTTGTCTAAAGCTGGCCGAGAGCGTCACCGTGTCTCTGCTGGATTGTTTAAAGAAGTGCCAGACGACCCCCTTGATCTGGGTACCCTCTTGCAGCAGCTCCGCATCCTTAGGCATTTGGACTTGTCGAAGCTGACTTTCATTAAAGGTGTAAAAGGCTTGATGTGCAACCTGATTGGCATCCAAGGCGTCTACTTGACGCTCCGTTGCAGCATTTACCCTGACTGTCTCGGCCTTTCCGTTGACAAGCGTTTGTAAGTATTTAACTGCAGTCGCATGACTATTGATGACAGCACGAGGTTCAGGAACTGAGGTGGGCTCTATAAAAGTTTCAACCGCAGCACGTGGTGACAAACGTCCTTTCACTTCACTAATAAATGTTCGTGTCAGATCAATAATACGAATCGATTCTACGGGATCAACCACTTGAGCTTGTGCCGTGGACTGTACTTCATGGATGAGCAGCTTTTCCGCATATTTAGGTGAATGAAACGGTTTATTGAGATAGACGGACACCTCCCTAAATATGCCGCTGTTGCGATATTGCATCTTCCCGTTCCATTCCTTGGAAATCGTAGCACCTACACGACGCAGCTTTTCCTCAGGACTTCGATCTCCACTAGACGCTGTAGTAGGCAGGGTTACCTGTGAAGCCGCATTGGGAATCAGGAACGCAAATAGATCCGAAATGCTATCACTGTGCAGCCTCCAATACAATCCATCATCCTCACCAACATTATAGGCCCCTGTGCTCGTATTCTTCGTACTGTTATCCCATGTAAAAGCAGCACGATCAGCCGCAATCCCTGCAGATTGCTGGGCGGATGAGGACTGAAAGACGAATAACGCCAGAAATAAGAGCGACAACGTGCTGAGCAGAATGAGCGGCATCACAAAGCTGGCCTCGATGGTGAAGGTACCACGGGTTTCGCGAAGCAATGGCAGCCTGCAAAATCCAAGTATTGGTAATTTCCTTCGTTTTTTTGTAATCATTCCACAATAAATGTGTCCCACTTATTTGGGATTAAGCGAATCTGAATCAGATTTGATTGTGTTAGATTGATTAGTTGTTGATTCAGGAAATTAAAGATTGTTACCCAAAACCCAGTAAATGCTAGGTCCATAAATAATATTTATAAGCTATTAAGTTCGTTAGTATGTTGAACTCTCCAAGCCAACACGCTGAAAAATCGGAAATTAAAGTTCGTTACTAGTGTTTACTATTGTAACCAATTAAACAAAAATTGCCAAATATATTACATTTTTTTGTTCATTTTATGAATAATATCTTTGGTTTCACGATGTTTTTTACAAAATAAACATAAAATGGAGCTGCTCGCGGCAACTCCACACAAAATTTTGTTATACTCTAAACATTCTTAATTTTTGATTTAGAGAAATACTTTTTGGGTGGAAAGTTTTCTTTTGTCCATTCCTTATCATGTTTTATCATATAGTCATAACTTGATTTTCCAATAGCTAAACTTAGTTGAGTCAGATTAATATCACTATTCTCGGCTATAATCTTCAATGACTTTTCTCTGAGATCATTTATTCTAGAGTAAGAATATTTTTCACCACTTGTCAATTTTAGCAATACATCTATATCATTACCATTTTCTGTGTAAATTTGAAGATATTTTTTTACAGTTGTAGGGGCACATCTTAACGCACTTGCTACATACTTATATTCTCTATGTTGAGAGTATAATTGGATTAGTTTTCCAAACCATTCCTTACTTCTACTGTTCCAATACTTCCCTTTTAAGGAGTCTACATTTTTTCTGATTTCATCGGGACTTTTGAAGATTGTTATTTTAGAAAATCCGCCCTCATCATCTGTACTGAAACCAATTTTACATTTTGCACATGTATATTTGCGCATAAAAACCTGCTTCTTTTTATCAAAAAATCTTTTGTAAGTGTTAAACTTTTGGTCACAATTTTTGTTTGGGCATTTATAGTAGGTTAAATCCCACGGAGGTAAATTAGAAACTATCACCGGTAATGGATTCAAAATAAAATTTTCTGCACTTCCAGTAAAAAACCTCATATTTAATATTTGCATCAGAAGCGAGTTTTGCTTAACACCTAAACTACTCAGCGAAAAGGTCATCACACTTGACTCTGTTGTGATACCTATTTCCTTTAAATTGTTCTCACCGAAATGGGAATTGATCAAAATTCGATATTTTTCATCTTCAAATACCCCCTTTTTCCGCAACAAATTATTAGCTAGTGCATAATGTAGGTTTTTACTTCTAAGTACTTCAATATTAAGTAACCCTAACTTATTTGAGAAGAGAAACACTATATCATCAAGAATTTTTATCTTTAAGTCAGAAGTTCTACTAACCTCATTTCTGTACTCAATTAATAGAGCGCCACAACTGGTACATGATGGTTTTATTAATAACTGATTCCTCTTTGTATTATTGGCAAGAGGCATTTTACAACAGGGACAATTTGAGATTAAATTCACGTGGTGTATTTTGCAAATATCCATTTTTTGTATTTGGTGAATCCTATGAACATAGGTAACACCATACATATTATAATCATCATATGCACACTTTGGACAATAATTAATTTCACTTGACACAATGAGATTTTGCCCAACCAATAACGGGTCATTAGTTTCAGAGTGATCCATTATTTGGGTTGCATTTTGAATATCTGATTCTTCTAAAAATAGACAAACTAATGGTAAATACGAATGCTGCATTAGAAATTCAGCCAAAACGTAGGAGTTTTCACCTGGGATTTTATTAAGCATATCGCCAATATTTTTTGGAAATACAGCATTAAAACCAGAGCGAATGCCGAATAATTCCTTATACATCAGGTCAAAATGAATGCTCCCTCTCGCTTTATAATGCCTGTAAACAATATTTCGAATATCCTCATCTGGTAGTGGTGGCGGTAATACGAAGTGTGAAAGCAAATCATGACATCCTCATTAAGTTTCTATTTATTATGAACGAATTTTTCCAAGATTATGCAATGTATTTAACTGATTGAACTTATCACTATTTTTTGAATCTAAATAGCTATAGAAATGTCATATACCAACTCTGCGATGGTTGATGGGGGCCACATTTCATTGGTCTAGTTTACAATAATGAAGTCCCCGAGCTTCCAACTACAATGCTCGTATAGTTATTAATTGACTTCAAAAAAAAGTGACTCCTGTTCAGTAAAGTACAGGAATCACCTTTTAAGCAAGATTTTTTCATACACCCTGTGTAGGCGGCTCGACAAGCTTTTCTCCTGTCCTCAAGCTGTTGTACGATCACTTTCGCATCTTTAACGTCATTCTTCGTGGGTGGACTCACCACTCCATATTTTACTTGCTTTTCTCATAGAAAATGAGAAGGTTAAACCAGCCAGTGGTGACGCCCCTCACTCAATAAAAACCCTGGGGTCTTAAATATTGCTTATGAGATTGCCAATACTACTCATTCACTAAACATGTTCAATCTAGATATTCCTGACTTATGTACTTTATATACTACCGATTTTCAAAGTACTTTCACTAATTTCAGCATGCAACTTTTGTACATCAGGTTTATTTCTTCTATTTTCACCTGATCTCTGCTTACGTTCTACTTTCGATTTTATTTTCGTATAAGCCTGAAATGCTGCGTTTTTTAATTCAGGAAGCAGAATGCTTTTGTTCCCCTCGATTAATGATTTTACAATCAAATCAGCCTGATGTGCAGGAACCTGGGCTTCCATTAACCATTTAGTTGCTTCATATGCAACATCTACTTCATCCTTTGAGTTGCTATCAGATTCGGCTTTTGCAGCAGTAAACTGTTTCTTAGCTAATTCTGATAAAGCCCTATCAAAAAACTTATCAATTTTCAAATCCCTAATATAAATATCTTTTAAAGACTCAAGCTTTGCATAATCATTTAGTTTGAGCGCTAATAGTACTGGCTTTAGTGCACACAATTCGTTATCAATTACATCTCGGATGATTTGAGGAGTTAGAAACTCTGTTTCATTATTGATAGCCCTCCACTGAGCAACCATAAATAGCTTAATAGCGATATCCGTAACTCCCTGGGAGTATTCATACATAGCATGATTTAACAAATCATCTATTTCAATTGGGTTACGAGTCCACTGATACTTCCATAATGCAGTTAGAAAAATTTCCCACTCCATACCAGTTGCGGAATCGAATGGTGCATCAAGAGGTCGGAATTCCATTCGCTCCCAAAATACAACTCCAAAATGCTCACAAGCCCTACGAAGCTGTCGAAACTCTTTTGATAACATTTCCCAAGCTTTGTTGGTTCCAATCAGCACAACTGGAATACCCAGCATATTTTTTAACGTCACAAAAAAATTAAGCATATGCTCTTCTACATCCGTATTTCCACTTAGATGTTGAATCTCATCAATGATTAAAACACCAATCATGTACGTCGCACACATTTGAGCCATGACAGGGATCATTTGTTCGACAGTACCCTTAATAATAAATTTATCATAGTGTTCATCTCCAACAAGGTCTTTTAGAACTTGAAAGAAATTTAGGCATAATGCTTTAATCGAACCCTTAGGTGGGCATTCCAGTTTTAACCAAACTATCTGCGTTGAGTTGATATTTCGTCCTTTATATTGACCATGTCGAATAACCTGAGCAGGATACATTGTCATTAGGATGTTATTTATCGCTGTTGTCTTCCCCATCCCAGAGACCCCGATTATTGATAACCCTCCTCCTGAAGTCTTATAGGATTTATTATCAAATGAAACGGTTTGAGAAGTTTTCTTTGATTGCTCAAATGCCTCCATCGCCTTGGCGACATTATCGGCTGCCTCATTTCGTATTCTAACACCATTCACTGTGAGAGGATTTCGGTCAACATAACCATCACGTATCAAGATAGACAGGCTCTGCTCTATACGTAGATGGTTTTCTAGGGGTTGAACGAGCCGCGGGAGATCGTAAATACAATGAAGCCTAAGTATTGTGTTCTTTGATCTATCCCGCTCATGGAAAGAAACTTTCTTGGTCAGTTTCTTGATTACTATAGGAACATCGTGTATTGACTGAAGGGCTTCGATTAAAGGGTTGTCACGATATTTAGCAATCTCTGTTCTTCTATAAGAAGCCACAACATCTTCACCTCTAAGAAATGAAAGTCGTTCTCCAAAAACATCCATACTATTCACCTCGTCTTTTACTGTCTCTGCGCCGCTAGTAAAGCTTGAATCCTAGAATTTCCTAAGTTTTGATTCACCGGAGCTTTCGAAATTTCCTCTGGCGGTTCTTCGGAGCAATTACGTTGAACTTCTTGCAGTTCACTGTTATCGTCAGACAGGAAATTTTCGGTTAAACGCATTATTTCCTTTTCTAAGGCTGTACGTTCCGCGATACCGTCAATTAGCTTGGCATTGCTTAACCCACTTTCTGGTTTAAGTGCTTTTGCCATTTCAACAATAATATCTCTGCGGTAATCCTTCTCAGCTTCCGCTTGCTCTTCAATTGGCCTATATTGTTCTCGTTCAAGTCCAAGAACTTCTTGAATATGCTGGTATTCATCCCATGACTTATCAAGAGTACTAGGATCCGAATTGATCATTCTGAGTTCAAGGTAACCGTCTCCATTATCTCCTTTTAATACGACTTTATCTCTAACTCTGGGATCATATGCGATGTTTAACTTTTTTCCGATACGTGGATTACCGTCTACGAACCACCCTTCACGTATAGCCTGTTCGCAGCTAAAATGTAGTCCCTTAAATTTAATGCCCAAATTCGTAATTCTTCCTGTCTCGGTTGGTAAAAGATTAATTTTTAAGGTTTCTTCATCGAAACTTCTGAAACAGTGCCCTTTACGTTTCATCCCCCACTCTAGTAACTCACGTGGAATAGGCTTCACACCATCAGCAATCATATCGTCATCTAGAGAATAACCTTCCATATAATGAATGTTGTTATGCCAAATGGCTAAATCATACATGATCTGTGAAAATTCTTTAAGTGTTAATACGGCCTTTGTTCTAGGGTCTGGATCCCCTCTACGCCGCATTTCAATTGAAACTTCTCCCGGCAATCTAGAAATGGCTTCGACATTATAAACATTAAAAAAGCTTTCAACCAGCGCTTTCCAATCTGCGCGATACGGAGCCATGTACTCAATATCTACACCAAGAATATTTCGGAGGCCTGTAATTTTTGTATTTAACAATTCACCTCTATCTGCAGTAAATTGTCGAGGTAAGCAAGCTAATGACCACTCTTCTGGCATGATTATCATGCCACTCCGTTGACATAGATCTACTTTTGATGAACCTGTATTATAGATGGCCATGGCAGCCCCGATGTAGGATCTCTCAAACCCTATGTAAATTCCTGCAATGTAGTGACTAAACAAATCAATCACAGAATAAATTACTGGCCTTCCAATGGGTAGGTAAGAGCGATAGCTACTTGCCAGATAAGTATCTGCTATAGTTGAGTCAATATGAAATATGGAACCTGGAATCAATGCTTGTTTCGTTTGATTCCCAATTTTAGCTCTCTTATCCAGATTGTGCCTCCGATCACCAATCAGGGCTAGTGAAGTACCAATAAAGTTTGCATTTTTAAATTTATTAACGTGGTAATAAAACGTTTTAAACAAAGGTCGTTCTTCTTCAGGTAAGAGAATCGGTTTGGTTTGACCATTGTTTTCCTCATAATGACTAATATAATAGGTTCTAAGCATTTTTTTAAAGGCTTTCCTCAATGAAAGCTTTTCTCTAAGGTGGAATTGTTTATATGCAATCAACATATCTTTATGAATGGTTGCATCTGTATTAACTCCGACTTTTTCAGGTTCAAGCTTTGTAATTTTACGTTTTCGGCCTCGTTTTTTTGTGGTTTCAGTAGCCAACTTATCACTACCAGGTCCCCCACAGTTGTCGTATCGATTAAGTAATCCTATTTTTAGCTTCCCTGATTTCCAATATCTTTTTAGCAGCCGATGCAACTTAGGAATAGAATATAAAGACTTGGCTTTGAGTTCCGTTACCATTGGTCCGCGATACTCGCTCATGAAGATATATGGTTCATTTTCAAGGTACTCCTTCAGGTAGTTCCAGGATTCATCTATCTCTCTTTTTCTTTCATCAGGTAAGAGATCGTATGATTTCTTTTCTACTTCTGAGATATACTTGACAATTCGTGCTTCACCATTTGTTAGTGCTTTTGTCACATCCTCTATCGAGCGTTCAAATGAAAAGTCATCCTTATTTAAATCAATCACATGCATGCGATCAGTTTTATGCTCTAAATATAGTATGCGTTCGAAAACTGAATTATCTGCTTCAAATGGTGCCCATTGAACAACTTGATTAATACTCACAAATTGCATTAGAAATCCCTCTCTTAGACTGTTAGTGAAATATTGACTTGTTTACATGGATTAAATAGTACATCCATATCTATCATCAATCGCTTATTTGCAATCAGATGCATTAAAATTGTAATACTTGTACTAGCTGGAACATTGAAATGTTTATCCACTGCATCCGTAATATCAGCCAAGATTTTATTGTTTCCTGGCAACAGCTTTATTAACTTCTCCTCCATAGTCTTCAGAAGTGACTCGTCAACATTCGGAAATAATCCGAACTTGCTTCTTAACTTATGAAACATTTGTACATTTTGAACCTTGGGAATGTGAATAGAGTTTTCTGTCACAACATTCCACTCCACTTTTCTTCTTGACCAATATATCTTCTCAATCAGCTGTTTCTCAGCATTCCTTCGCTTTTGAAGCGCATCTTCATATTTTACGGATCGCGCTTTAATAACTTGACCAAATTGAGTTTTCTGGGTAATAACATTATCGGTCGTCATAACTATTTCAACCTTTGTTTTCGGGTCAGTTGGATGCTTAACTCCAAGCTCCGCAGCTATTGACTGTGTTTCTTCTCTTGGTAAAAGGGGAAACTGTTCTCTGAAATCGAGGACATCGTCATCCCATTCCAATAAATAAAAATACATTGCTTCTAGCAATGATAAGAAGTGATGGTCGCGTCCTACTGTCCAGCTGTATCGAATACTTGATTTTCCAATAGAAGGAACCTCGTGTACAAAAATCCACGGTTTATATTCTATACCTATACCGCTTCCTCTCTCTTCTTTCAGTCGCTTAGCGATGGTATTCTCATCAATTGCATACTTGAATTTAGCCATTTTTTTGACACTCCGTCTGCTTCGATATTGCAATTGGCATATTTCACCAAAAAATTATTCTTTATTTCCAACTTGCATCGTTAGAATTCCTAATTCTGGCTCTTGACTCTAACTAACTCTTCTATCTTCCACTCATGCGTTCGCATGTATTCAATCACTTGCGCCAATGTCTTAGATGTTACAAAACCAGGAGCAACTGACTTTTAAATTTTAAGTCTGCGTTTAAACTCATTACTCTTATGCTGTTTCTTCTGTCCCTGTAGAAATCTGCTTTGCAGAGGATATTCGCTTTGTTTTTGATTTTTTAGTTTCCTCGATCTTTATATACGAATTTAAACTTGCCTGTAAAGCTGACATTAGATCCAACACTGATGATTTATTTACGATCTGAGGGGCATGAATTTCTTTGCCCATGATTTTCTTTTGAATTAATGAAGCTAGTTGCTCTCAATGATCATCTTGATAAATAGTTGGTTAAAATGGCTTGAATAAATGATTAATTAACATATGCGCCATTTTCAGCTCAGTTTCGCTAACTTCCCGATTGAACTGCAAATTTGGAACCAATTGTACGGGCCGAATTTCATCTGGATAATATATTGTTTCCATTGCTATACATTGATCAATAACTCGTAGCGCAGCAAGACTACTTTTTGAACGAATGGACACTTTACAGATTCCTATTTTTCTTGTAGTACGGATTGCCCCACATATAGCAAACGATATGCATTGGTACTTGAATCCCCTGGTGAGAGATAATACGTTTTTTGAAAAAATATATTGGATCGATCTCATGAAGATCAACGAAATTTAACATTTTGATTTCCTTCGTATTCTCCGGTAGAAGCTGCTCTAACTCATCTTTTTCAAATATAACGAACTTCCCTTTATCATATTCGTAACCTTTGATTATGTGGTCTATAGGAACTTCCTTTTCGCAGGATGGGCAGACTTTAACATAGGTGAGATTGGTTCCACAATCTTTATGAATGGATTTCATGGATATGTCTTTTTCTTCTGTTGCTGAATGCATTTTGACAGGAATATGTACCAATCCGAATGAGATAGCGCCTTTCCAAATGGTGTGCAAAATTAGAACCCCCTCAACTTTACTATTATCATTCTAACCAGTGAATATAGATTTATACTCGGAAGTGATCCTTTCGAAAAATTAGCAAACAATTGAAGACCGGAAGAAAGACCAGCAAGAACGCGTCTATGCCCAGTAATTGCTTTTTAGCCCCCTAGAAGACTTGGACAGCACACCCCTTAATCAAATACAATAAAAGTAGACGGAGGGGAACGTTATGAAGCGTCTGCAGTATGACCTTAATTTCAAAATGGAGATTATTCGAAAAGTGAAAGAGATTGGGAACTTTACGGCCGTAGCCCGGCAGCATGAACTGGATCCCAAGATGGTCTTGCGGTGGGCCAAAGAACTGAACCGCAAAGATGTGGACCAGTTGGACGGAGCCAGCAAGAGGCAATCCGCCTTTATCCCAACCGCTGAAGATTTCAAACAGCTTGAGCAAGAGAATGAAAAATTGAAGAAGCTATTAGCGGAACAAGCCCTAGAAAGGGAAATTCTCAAAGACCTACTAAAAAAAACGAACCCTACTTGCGGAAAACGAGTTTAAACACCTGACTTCTACATAGAATACAAGGATGATTCTGTAGAGGTTGAGTTCCAGCTGCAAAAAACCATTTCCAAAATCTAATTCCACATGAACAATTATTTTATTTTCA
This sequence comes from Paenibacillus periandrae, assembly GCF_022458865.1. Classification (GTDB taxonomy): domain Bacteria; phylum Bacillota; class Bacilli; order Paenibacillales; family NBRC-103111; genus Paenibacillus_S; species Paenibacillus_S periandrae. The sequence goes on from NZ_JAJNMU010000016.1 coordinate 183,934, forward strand.
ATCAGGATATTCAGTAATATCCTTGGTTGTGGTGCAAGAATTAAAAAAGACAGAAATTAGCCCATAAATTGTAATTACCTATGCCACAATACCAAATATTATATGGAGCCATTCAACAGCAGAGGGGACAGACGAATTATTTTCGGCCTGCCCTTTCCTAATCATATGCATGGCCTCGATTCCCTTTAACGTCTGTTCTGCAGTTAGAAATGATTTGAAACCAAGCATCGGTTTTGTGATTTTTTTTATGAAACGATGATCTTGCTCGACAATGTTGTTTAGATACTTGGTCTGTCTAATCAAGGTTTCTTTAGGTAAGCCTTTTTCATTTATTAATTCTAGTATGGCTCGTGGATATGCCGGGTTCTTATCCAAAGTGATCACACGAGGTAATTGATTATGTGGAGAGGACAAAGCCTTTGTAAAGAAACGCTTTGCTGCTGGCATATCACGATTTTCAGATAACATGAAATCAATCGTTTTCCCCATAGAATCAACGGCCCGATATAAATACTTCCATTGTCCTTTGACTTTGATGTAGGTTTCGTCCGTGCGCCACGAATCGTTTGAGGGTTTCAAATATCTGCGAATTCGTTTATCTATTTCGGGTCCAAATTCATGGACCATCTCATGATCGTTGTATGAGATATCTTTAATCCTCGCTCGCTCATTATTCTATAATATCTCGATAGCTTAAACTTTATTTTAAATACCACCTCACGGTTAGTAAAATGATTGCTGGTTCATATTGCTTCCATTTAAATAAATCCAATTTGGTTTCCAAAGTAAGTTGCTCCATCCCATGTCTACATTATTAATTACGTTATCATGAATTGGAGCTTTGCACCACAACCGGGTTATATTATATTTGGTATGCATTAAGCGACAAAGAAGCAATCAGTAGTAGTATTTTCATTAATCAAATTGCTCTCATTAAGGCCTTTGTGTCATTGCCTGGAATACTGATGTCACTTTTACCGGCATTAGACATGCATAAGAAAAAGAAGTTTAAGGCGACAACACTTTGTCCTCATAAGAGCGGCTTTCAATTCATCCATCTTATCTCCAATCTTTAGATGCCCCGCTCCATAATAAGTTGTAATTTTAGTTTCCACTTCATATGCAGAATTGCAATAATTCGGGTTAGTTCTCATGTCTTCCAACATCTTTATTGTAGATTCTATATGCCCCTTGCTCATTCCATCACTTATATCCAATAGTTCATTCTTACTACTTATCCACTTGCCTTTTGCTGCTAACACTCCTGGATAATTACCTCTCAAATTTTCGATTTGTTTTGACATATATAGCCACTCCATTCGATTTCCATACTCAAATTGTTATTCGAACACAAGGAAGGATTTCCCTCTTTTATGTCGTATTTTGTATATATGGAGGTGTCGCAACTTTGGCAAGAAAAAAATCCAGCAAACAACCCCGACTAACATTCAGCCAAACACTTATTGCTTTTGTCCTCTTTGCTGTGATTATGTTTATTATGGTCAACTGGGGTTTTCCAGCTATGTTAAACAGTACATCTGAGAAAGCGAAAAGCTTCCGAGTTGGGTAAAGGACAGAACTTCGAAAATGACTTTATATTTATCCAACATAAAACAGCAAAAGACGTATAGCTAGAACTTCTTATCAGGAAGCTCCCTTTGCGTGACTGCCTCCGCGTTGGCCCTTTAGTTTTTATGTTGGTAGAAACTTACTTACGCGTCCAACCATGCGCTGCCGATCATATCCTTAACGCGTGGCATCTGCGTTACATAAAGGAGGAGTCTCCACCTTGCAGCATTTTCCCGTGCTGATTGGTTATGAATGAGGAGATTTCGGGAGGATATGCGTGTAAGCGAATCTTATGGTATTACTGTGAGAATGGCTTTGTTTTCCCACTTCAGTAAAATCCATAAACTGTGTGATGCTTTCGTTGAACATCAGCTGAGGCCGTTTCAAGGTTTGTTTACAAGACTAACAAGAATGACAAAGGCAAAAGTCTCACACTAATACCATAATGAGCGATAATTTATTCATGCGCCTACCACAACACAAATACGCCATCCTCGGAATGAGGCTTCGTCCGCCCTGGAGCTATTACTCGTCATCGGGCATTTCGCAAATTGTTCGATTAGCATACAATGCTTCTCGCTTTTGTATGTAATAACATTGTATCGCCCTATGACTACTTCCGTGCTTCACGGTTACTACGGATTGATCACTAGAAATTAGGTATCCTCAGACCGATCTCACCGCTTTTATTCCTGCCCGCCCATAGTCAATGACTACGATAAATAAGAAACGAAGTAATAATCATCGTTGATTCGTTGAATATAATCTTTTTCTTGTAGACGTATTGGTCTAGCAACATTAACTCCCCTTAAAAGAAGGTAATCCAGCCATTCCAATTCAGCTACTCAGATTGACTCATTAACAGCAGACTTTTCTATCAAATACATTGCTATTGTATCCGCCTATAAGCTTGTAGTCCGAGCGGGTTATATCCAGCAAAGTTAAGACTTCCTTTATTAGTTCCGTAAGCGTCTAATAAGACGGTGTATTGAAAAGAGCAAAGCGAGTAGTTTTGAACCTCAAGCTTTGCTCTCTTTGCATGCTTCTTGAATTTTCTGGCTCCAAGGAAAATAATCTTCTAATAATTCTGGTTGCTGACGGAATGCGATTGCCGGTAGTTGCTTGAAGAGATATTCGAAATATTTGTATGGATTTAGACCGTTTGCCTTTGCAGTCTCGACTATACTGTATATTGTAGCACTCGCTGCTGCTCCCTTCGGACTGCCGCTAAAGAGCCAATTTTTGCGCCCGATTGTAAATGGACGAATACTGTTCTCTGCTAGATTGTTGGAGATCACACAGTTACCATCTAATAGATAGTTCATAAATTCTTGCTTGTGATTTCGTGCATATTTTAATGCCTCGCCTAGCTTGGATTTGGGGATCACTTTTCCTCTTGCAGATTCGACCCATGCCCAAAAAGCATCCAAAACAGGCTTCTCCTGTTCCAGACGTTTCTGATGACGTTCCTCACGGGATAAGAGCTCAAGTGACTTTTCTATGGCAAATAGCTTATTGCAATACGCAATCCCTTCACTCGGCAGCGTCGCTTCCGGATGTTGTGTATCTTGCGGAAGCGCATCTACAAATTTCCTTCGATGATGGGTCCAACATAAGCATCTGGTTACATCAGAAAGCTTTGTGTATCCCGAATAGGCATCGGCGTGTAAGTATCCTCTGAACCCTTTTAGGAAAGCTTGCGGATACTTCCCACTTCTTCCTGGTTGGTATTCAAAGATTCGGACTGGATGCGTGCTATGCTGACCACTGCTATAGATCCACATATAGGAGTCGGACGTATTCTTTCGTCCCTTTTCGTTCATGACTTGCACGACTGTTTCATCCGCATGGACATATTTTTCTTGCAGTAGTCTTTGGTGAAGTTGATTCATTAGTGGCGTCAACCAGACTCGAGCGGCAACGATCATCCAATTGGCCATTGTTGCACGACTGAGGGTTACACCAAGTGTTTGCCATTCCTTCTCTAGGCGGTATAGGGGAAGGGCATTCACAAACTTCTGATGCATAACCCATGCGACGGAAGAAGGAGAAGCCATGGAATGTTGAATCACGGGATCCGGCGTTGTTGCCTTTTGCATATATGGTTTTCCATGCTTACGACAAGTCCGGCATTCAAATGTCTCACGATACACATCGATGGCTCGAACTGTAGCAGGAATAAATTCTATTTCTGTACGGACAAATTCTTCACCAACAACGACAAGTGCAGTCTGACACGCTTCACAGCAACGCTCTTGATCTGTGAGGGTACAGAGAAATTTGTGATGCGGAATATCTTTCAATAGATCCGTCCGATCACCTTTATTTTTCTTCTGCTGGTAACCTGCCACTTGCTTAAAATCTGGTTCAGATGCACTGCGGCTAGCAGCAGTCTCTGCCTCGTCAAACAAAGACAATTGCTCTACGCCAATTGGGAGCGCAGCTGTCTTCTCCGTGCTCCTGCCATACAGTTTCTGCGTCAGAAATTGTACAGTTTCATGGAGTCGCTTATTTTCTTTTTCAAGTTGACCAATGCGGTTCTCCATTTGTTGAAGCTGTTCAACAGGACTCATAAATGCCAATCCTTTACCGTTTTCTGTTAAATTTATTGTAACATAAAAACAGCCGAAAACCCAGTGTTTATACGGGTTTTCGGCACTTTTAAGACTAAATAAATACGGTAGGAGATAGCTTCTTGACCGCCTTTGGTTGGTTGATAGAAAGTCCTTCTAGCAACCAACGAAATTCCTGAAATGTAATTGTACGAACAGCTTCTGCATGCATGGGCCACTGAAAACTGCCATTTTCTAAACGTTTGTAGAGAAGCACAAATCCATCCCCTTCCCAGTAGAGTACCTTCATGCGATCACGTCTACGTCCGCAGAAGAGAAATAAACTGTTTTGGAAAGGTTTCAACTGAAAGTTTTGCTGAACCATACTGGCTAACCCGTCAATGGACTTACGCATGTCGGTATAGCCACAAGCGATGTACAGTTGATCGGCTTTGGAGATGTCACCGAACATGCTGCAATGCCCTTAACGTATGCTCAATTAGCGTAGCAGATGCATGATTGCGAATTTCTAGCGTAACTGCCCCCATATGAATGAGAATTTCTGAAGTGGTGTGTGAAGACTCCGGAAAATTCTGTACTGTCGGTGATGCGGAAAAATCTACGGGTACAATGGGAAGATTTTGAGGCTGGAGTGCAGGCAAAGTTTCACAAGCTGCTTCCCGAACACGTTTAAGCCAGTAGTAATAACTTTTTAAGTTTATATGATTCTGAGCACACCAAGCAGAAACAGTCTGTCCACTACTTCGACACTCACGGACGATCTCAATCCATTTATTCAACCGGTATTGCTTAGTGATTGTCGCAGTATTCAATACGAACATCCCCTTTAGAGTTTTTCGACTAGAGTCGAAAAACTCTAAAGACTCTAATCTAAGAAAATTGTCTCAGAGATTAGCTGTTGATTCTATACACCTTCTTATTGGACGCTTACTTAGTTCCTGTCTCATTCTCCCAATAACAGTCGATATATAAATTAGTCATTCTAAATCGCATTAACACATATTGGAAGTATCCTGCCCGTTTCTCTAATGGAAAAGAGGAGCTGCCGCTTAGCAAGCCCCTCCACTATCGCTATCCGTCGTATTATGAGGTCAGCCAGTATTTGCTGGTTGACCACTTTTATTTTTGTGGTGTATGAAACATTAGCCGGAGCAGATCGGTCGTTCTCCTGGGATTATAACCCGTCGCTAACAGTGATCGCCCCCTACTTGTAGAAACTATGTTTAAGCTGGTTGGGACTCAGATCTCGTATAACAAGCGATGCTGTGGAACTTCAAGGTGCATACGGGGTACCGGCATTAAAGCTATAGAAAGGGAGTTTGCTTATGAATCCAGTCATCGGTCTGGATATTTCAAAGGGAAAAAGTGATGGCCAAATTTTCTTAGATAAGGGCCACCCATACGGTAAAACATTTCGTTTTCTGCATAACCGGGATGGACTTCAGCGGCTTCTAAACATCATTGTAGATGTTCAGAACAAGACCGAAAAATCCCTTACTGTTAACAGGTCATTACCATCAGGCTGTCATACAGTTCCTCGATGAGCAACATATTTTATTTTAGTTGTAAATCCCCCTCCTCGCTCACCAAGCCAAGAAGCAAAACTCCCTACAATTAAGGAGTATTATCGGGTAATGTTTTTTTCATCCGTTGTGAAACTCACCTTGAACTGCTTAATCAAGTCATTTTGCGGGTTGATAGGATAAAATTAGTTTCAATAGTTGCACCAAAACCTTGCATCCTGAATATTCATTTAGCTCCACAGAATCCGCTTGTGCCTCTCTAGATTTAGCCTCATTTGTTCCAGAATTATGTAGTCCATCTGCTGACCGAAAATCCGGAATCACGCTCTCTGTGGAAGTACCATCACCTCCGAAGAAAACGATGTTGCCGCTCTCGCCCACCATCTGCTTTAATTCATTTATATTCAAATTCCCTCCTTTTTTCCCTCCGATTCTCTAACTAAGAGCCGCAAACTTGGATGAGTTGTAAACAATATCGGTATCAAAATCTCTCATCTATACCTGTACTATTTCAATAGATACTAACTTTGAGAAAGGATTTTCGTTCGGATAGCCCAGTGCATTATTTACTAGACGACAACCCTCGATCGCATAATCATTACGAGAATGAGTATGTCCGTAACACCAAATCTTTCCACTAGCTTGAGACAACCATTTGGAACCATCAAAGTAGAAAAAACTTGTGATAGGATCTATCCGATATTTCTCAAGTACATTAGACCAATCAGGTCCGACATGAGTAACTACAACGTTACACTGCTTAAATACCTTTACAAGTTTCTCCTCTTCCTGAAGAAATATAGGAGACTCGATAATATAATTTACATCATTCATCGTTCGTTTCCACAGTTCATGGATTCTTGCTTTTGTCATACCTAATTCTTGAATGCCAAACGAATAATCGTACCACATCCCTGTGCCACCAAATGTTACGCCCTCAATTTCCATCAGATGTCCATCAAGCGGAAAAACACCAGGAATTTCTGATGCATGCTGTTTCATTTCTCCCCAACGATTTATAGAGCTATTATTATAACGCTCTCGCTGCGCGGTGGAAATCATATATAAGTCGTGGTTCCCAAATGTAAACAGTACATATTCGTAATACCGCCTAAAGCTTGTCAACATAAGAATATTCTGTTCATTGTAATGCCCTAAATCACCAGCGATTACTAGGACTTTTGAGGGTTTGTCAGGCAGTATATCATCAATGAATGAATCTATTTGAGATCTCATTCTATCCACGTTTTGAATAAAGGGAATCCAGAATTCAAGATGAATGTCAGAAATCAAATCAAAAGTTTGCATTGGCTCTCCCTAAATCTGATATTTTAACAGGATCATTCACTGTTCATCTATCTCGGCCATCACCAGGGTAGAATGAATTGGAAATCTGGTCACTAAACCGATTAACAGTTGCGTTACTTCTCGAACGAGATAGTTCTCTGGAATGTCTTCTTCTAAATTATATACAGAGTAAGCTGATCCGCTGATCCATGATAATTATTGAAAAGAAACTCTCCTTTTTATGGGTTGCTCGACACTTCTATTTCAACAAAGGATGGTTTCTTTTTGTATTCCAAATAAAAAAAACTGGGTCAGCCTCAGAGTGAACTGCACCCCGTGGAGCTGCCCGGCAATGCTAAAGGCTACCGACACCTGCAGCCTGCTGATTTATGACCCGATTCCTCTCGAAACTCTAAATCGCTCGGGTTCAGGCTCTGCGATCACTTCGGCTTGATTAAATAGGTTCAGCTCCAGTTGATCTGGATGCGTCTTCTCGATCGAAGTGCCAAAACGCCTTCCGCTGCGACAGACGGAACTGTTCTTCGTACCATGAGAGCTTGACCGACAGCTCGGCAAGCTCACGGCAAGCTCGACGTTTTGCTGCTGGATTTGTTCTATTCTATGTAAGGGTTTGATTTTGATAGTAGAAAGATTCGACAGGATACGTGCCCTCTCCTGCCGGCTACCATTAAATCGCTACTTCCGGCGAAACACGAGGGTGCGCCTGCTGTTGTGTAAGCGATAAGCCATCGAGCAGCCATCGCAGCTCCCGCTAGGTGAGATGCAGCGGAGTTGTGCCGTCGGAAGGCCACCCAAACGTGCCGCGCACTAGCCTGGGATAGCAAATCCAAAATCCCACATGGTCCCAATGCAGGATTTTGAGTTCATCGTATGGCAAATCATTAATACTCGCTCGCCCATCATCTTTACTATATCTCGATAGCTTAAACTATATTTCAAATACCACCTCACCGTAAGTAAAATGATCGCCGACTCAAATTGAATCTATTTAAATAACAGACAGCCTTAGTTGAGAGTTTGCCTTTTGCACAGTTCGTTCGATCAAAATGGACTGTTTAATCATCGCTCTTCATAGATATTGTCGATCTAGAGCCACCGTCTTGCATAAGCGGTTAGCTTCTTACACAGCTCCAGTTTATAGTTGGCCCCTTTATCAAACGGCTCTTGGGCAGCGATATCAGCCCTTACTCACTTATTTTCTAACCCTTTCCCGAAGGTGGCCCACAAAAATTTGATTTGGATCATTCGGGTTGTATTTGCGCTTCATCGCTTTTTCAAACTCATCGATCAACTTAGCAAATTCGCATACATTTGGCTCAAGTCCAAACGTACGCTTCATGTCTCTATAGTGGCGAAAAAAAGCAGCCTTCGCTTGTTCACAAGGATACCCTAATTGCTGAAGCTCCGAAATAACGCCTTGTGCATAATGTTTTTTCATCATTCGTCGGTTTATCAACTGAGACATTAAGCTATTCCTTTCGATTTAAAGTAAGATCAAACATTAACCCCGATATTTATCAGTTATCCAACGTTCCTCATAAAAGTTTTCAGCATCTACTACAGGCATTTGTTTTAGGAAATCCTCAAACTTAATAATTATCATAGCAGCATCCATTGAATCAGCATATCCCACTTTATCGAATGCAGCTATTAGTGAACCTACCGCCTGTTTAGATGTAATATGGTTATTTAAAACATTAGAAAAGTTGTCAATAAACAACTCACTATTTGAAAATGCTGCTTTTTGAAGAATTGGATCTTTTGTCTTTAGAAACCCACGGATTGATTCAAGATAATTGGCAAAGCTGTTCTCACTCGGAAGTTTATCAATATGACGTTCTAAAAGTTCGATTAAGATATTGACCTTTTCTCCGTCATTTGGCAGTGTCATTATTTTCACCCCAATTATAATTTGTTTTCCACATGTTCATCTTAACTAACTATTGTATTACAAATGTGATGATCTCTTTCTTCACAGATAAGCTGTTTTTTAATTATATACCTGCTTAAGCTAAGCTCTTAAGTAGGGCACGTTAACCATATCCCTTGCAAATCATCGATTTTCCACTCTAACACTCTGATGTACGCTAACATTTCCTCTTCCGTTTTTCGTGTGATAAATCCAGGAACACCATTCCTTTCAACCGTTATTATTTTCTCAAACCTATTACTCATTTTACTCACGGGGACACAGTGACTATTTTTAAAACTTAGTATTAATTTCGAAAAGCTTTCCCAATTGTCCAAACGATTTTGTAACAATATAAGCGTGTAATAATGGTCACAATTTGTGGTAAATGGATACTTATGATATTTCTTGTTTCGTTCAATCGTTGACTTTATACTATTTATGTTTTTTTCAACAACTTCCAGTAGCTCGTCCAAAACCACTACGTCCTTTCACTTATAGATTAGAGCCTGCCGTCCAGGCAGACTCGTTAAAGGTTCATATCCTATTTCCTAACGTTTCACCTAATAAAACTCATGATATAGCTTCATCAATGCACGCTTTTCGATTCGCGACACATATGAACGCGAGATGCCCAACGACTTGGCAATCTCTCGCTGCGTCCTCTCCTCACTGCCGGCCTCCAGACCAAAACGGCCAACAACGACCTCCCGTTCCCGCTCCTCTAAGATATCGAGATTCCGGTAGATCTTCGACTTTTCAATCTTTAGTTGCACTAAATCGGCAACGTCGTCGGCTTCTGACCCAAGAATATCGATTAACGTGATCTCATTCCCTTCCTTATCTGTTCCAATGGGGTCATGCAGGGATACATCCTTGCGCGTTTTCTTAAGTGATCTTAAATGCATAAGTATTTCGTTCTCGATGCAGCGTGCAGCAAACGTAGCTAACTTGGTTCCTTTGTCTGGAGAAAAAGATTCGATCGCTTTGATCAGCCCAATCGTACCAATGGAGATTAAATCCTCTAAATCCTCCCCTGTGTTGTCGAATTTTTTAACGATATGAACACTAAACCATGATATTTTCCTTTAGAGTTTATCAACATTGAGAGAAATATATCACAAAATATTGGCAGTTACAGTGTAACAGCATCTGACTTCATTTTTAGGCAAGTATTGTCCTGTTAGTCTCCCTTATCAGAATAAAACAACATCATAACTATTAATTTTCAAATAGACTGTATTCTTTTGTTAGACAAACACTCTGACCTTGGTTATATTTCCTGCAAAAGACTTGTGGAATTAAATGCCTGAAGTTCCTTAATAAAACTATGAAATTTTCATCTGATTTTTTGTCAAAATCTTTTTTACTGTTATCTCTGTAGTTCCAAGGATTCGTGCAGTTTCTTTATAACTTTTTACTGTCAAGTAGACTTGAAGCAAAAGTTTAGTCCAAGCAAACGAATGTTTTTTGGGTATATGCATTTTTTCAACTATTGTACGTTGCCTTTTATTAAATCTTTGTGTCTGTTGGATTTTCATAGCGTACAAATTATGTATTTCAAACTCCTTTTTATTCCATACCCAACCCTTATCCCTGACATAAATCTTCTCTACGGTTTGTAGCGTTTCTCTATTGCATTTCTTGGTATAGGTATATCCGCACTTTTCACAACGAAACGTTCCATAAATTACTTCCTTATAACTATACCGGTTGCATAATTTTATAGAAGGTTGATTAAATTCTGTACAAAGCTCATTAAGACATTCCCAAGGACCACATCCAAATGGAATGAAAGGTTCAGTATTCGGGATTATTTGATTCAGAAAATTATTTACAGAACCAGAGAAATAATTCATGATTAAAATATGAAATAACACATTATAATGATTGCCTTGAAGGTTAAAGTAGATTTGTGCAAATTTTCTATTTATTTGGTTAAGGTTTATACCCAAAGCTTCTAAATGTCCGATTGGGAAATAGACCAAGAAATCACGTATAAAGTTTGTATTTTTTCTAGTTAACCCATTTGGTGAAAAGTAGCCTTGTTTTAATGCATGATCCCTGTAGTTTTCTCTAAGCAATTCAATACCTATATCCTTTTCATTCTGTAGAAGAAAATTTGTATTAGTAGCCACTTTATAAAGTAATGTTTCATTGGTTTCGACATGATTGATTTGTTTGGCGTATGATGGGAGATAATGTTGATTGCTACAAAAAGGTGTTCCTAATAATTCTTTGTCATATGAAAAAGATCGTTGACATTCGCGACACGATGATATTAGATACACATGATGGTAAGGGCAAACTTGAACAAACTTAATTTGATGAATTCTATGAACGTATGTCTCGCCAATCGTTTGATAATCCTCTAATAAACAGAGTGGACAATACCGAACTTGATTTGAGATCATATGCCTGAGTCGGTTAGTACCAACAACAATCGCTCCTGTTGTCTGGCCTATATCTTCAACAATACGATTATATTCAGTAAGAGTGTAAAATGGTTTCATTAATGGTAAATAAGAATGTTCTTTAATCATTCTTTTTAAAGAATACGTGTGTTGTCCGGGTATCTTATTTAATAAATTCAATATATTACGTGGAAGAATAAGTTTATTTCTAACGGTTTTTGCTTGAAATAATTCGTACATCACACTTTTTTTGTCAGTATTTGCAGATAATTTTGAAAATCGATAAACAATACTTCTAAAGTCTTCATCAGGATAGGGGTTAGGAAAAAAATTGAGCATTGAACATTTACCTCCTTATCATTTAGGGCTTGCTGAACAAGATTATCCAGCCTTATGCCCATTGTAAAATTCTAAAACCGAACAACTTGAAAATGAGGAAATATAGAGCTCGTAATTGCCTCTTTAAGTTCACGATGAGGAACTGAGAGTGATTGAGTTTGGTTGGATGTTGAACGGCGTGCACGGATTATATCTAGTCCAAATCTGAGTTTGCCTTCCCTATATTATCATTCTATGGCGTTTCTCTGGGCGGCGTCTTGGTAGTTGCTTTCTTCACCGGAGCTTTACTTAGGAGTGTTGCTAAGCAAAGACCCACTTAGCTGAATGGTCCACGCTTTTCAAAAGTTCATATGGACTCGAGTCCGGTAGATCTTGTTTGCTAAGATGGCGGCAAGGTAATAAACAAATCGATCTTTTCACGATTCAATGGATGCCTTTAATGTAGTTACTTCATTAAAGTTGTCCTATTTTCATCGTATCGATGTGAATAACGGGCTCTTCTCTAAGATCTGCTTATATACATACACGATGATTTTCCGGAAATATTCCGGTCGAATTTGGTAAACCACACATTCAAACGTAAGAGGGATGTCTTTCTTCAACCAGTCCTGACAATGGGATTACAGAAAGATACTGAATCGCCCCAAACCGCTGTGTGCCTGTAACAATAGCAATTGATATTGGTCGAAACCCAGCAGTTCTTTGAAATAACGATAGCTGGTTTCAATGCGCTACTTCTGCGTTCCATTATTTTTTTTCCTATATAAAACGCACTTAAGATTATAACCGAACGAGCAACCGATCGATGGTTTGCATAGGGTGCTTGTTGAGTCGTTTCATGAAGGCCGTGACATGAAGTCGAATGCGATAGAATTTGCTGAAAAACACATTGTTGATGACGTCGCTCTTCAGCCATTTCCAAACTCCTTCCATTAGGTTTAACTCAGGACTGTAGGGCGGAAGAAAAACAAGCTGCAGACGTGGATGTTCCTGTAAAAAGGCCCGAAGGCCCGCGGCGTGATGGATTCGACTATTGTCCAAAATCATAACGATTTTTCCTGTTGGATAAGCTTTCAGCAAATCGGAAAGGAAACGAATCCATGCCGACAGGTCCGCAATCTCTTCTTCCCGATGATGAACCTGACCCGTCTCGTAGTTGATCGCTCCGAACAACTTGGCGCCTTCATGTCGACCGTAGGTTTTGACTTTACGCTGCTGTCCTCGAGGAAACCAACTATATTGCAAAGCTTGATAGGCCCGAATCATGGACTCATCTTCAAACAGCAGATGATCAATGGCACCGTCCCCAAGTTTGCGCTTCAACTCGGGAAACGTCACGTCTCGAAAGGCGGTTTGAGCCTCCTGATCTGCCTTAGCTAGCGTATAGGTTGCCTTGGTGAAGCTGAAACCCGACCGCTTCAGAACTTTGCTGACACCACGAACGCTATAGATAATGTCAAACTCACGCTCGATCCAGGAAGCAATCAGCGGCAGTGTCCAGGTGTAGCGTGCTTCAAAGCCTACATCTACGGGCTGCTTGCTGATTAGTAATTCAGCCAGTTGATCGAGCTGTTCTTCATTCAATCTAGGCGGCTTTCCAGGCGAATGCTTCATGAATAGACCTTCCAGACCCTTTTCTTGGTAGCCCTGCCAATAGAGGCTGATGGTTTGGCGGACCAGACCCAGAAGACGGCTAATTTCAGCAAAACTGTGTCCTTCCAAGTGCAGCCGCACAGCCAGATAACGTTCATACAGTCGTTTGTCGTTGGTTTCTTTCATGGCTTTATTCAGCTTATTGATTTCACTTGTACTCATGTTTAACGCCACCTTTGGGATTGTCTTACTGATTATTACCCATTTGGTGGCTTGGTAAGTTTTTCATGTGCGGTTTATATAGAAGCGTTTGACGGCAAGTAGATATTACCCGCAATGATGTCACTTACTCCAAATAAATTATTCATTTGAATACATTGTATGTTATGATTTCAGTGACACGAAGGAATGAACGGAGTTGCGATATGGAACTACTTCAACTACGATATTTTCTTACATTAGCTCGATTGGAACATGTGACCGAAGCTGCGCAAAATCTGCACGTTACGCAATCGTCATTAAGCAAAACGATACAACGCTTGGAGGAGGATTTAGGGGTCCCTCTATTCGATCGAATAGGGAGGAAGCTGCGATTGAATGAGTTCGGAAAAAGATTCCTTCGCCGTGCAGAAAGGGCTTTGTTTGAATTGGAGCAAGGGAAGCAGGAGCTTAGTGATTTATCCAGCCCGGAATATGGCACACTCGAATTGGCGGTGACGGCCGCAAGCAAGCTGCCAAATATCCTTCGAGAGTTTCGGAAAAAGCGTCCCCATGTTCAATTTCATGTACAAATGCTGACCACACAGGAAATGGTTACGCTTCTTCATAGAGGAGAGGTCGATTTTTGTTTGTCTTCACCTTCTATACAAGGGGATGACATTGAATGCCAAATCGTGTACTTAGACCCGATTCTAGTAGCTGTTCCCAAAGGGCATCGTCTGGCCGAACAAAGCAGCGTATCCTTGGCAGAATTAAAGGATGAATGGTTTGTCGGTGTAAAGAAAGGCTATGGTACCCGCGATCTAGTGGACTCTATGTGCAAATCAGTTGGATTTGCACCAAAATACGTATATGAGGGAGACGAACCTGCTAGGCTAACCGCTCTTGTGGAAGCAGAAATTGGCATAGCCTTCATACCAAGTACAGCAAGGAATCCACAGGAACATATCTGTTATCTCAAATTAGAGGACCACGAATTGGTTCGGGAGATTGCTTTGTTATGGCACAAGAGTAGGTATATTTCGCGGATTGCTCAGGAATTCTGTCAAGTAGTATTAGAATATTTTGGGTCGATATCCAAAGGGACTATGTAATCATGATGTCCCATTAATCCATAATAAATCCTGTCGATTATCTCGACATTCTGAGTATGCAGCGAATTTGCCGCATGCTTATTTACGCATTCATGCCCCCTTATCACTATGTGGAACGCCCGAGCGCAATGTAAATTCGATCAGGCTTCAGATCGGATCATTGCGGATCGCAGCTCAGATCAGGAGCTGGATGTTACTCTTAAGCTTTTGTAGAAATCGGAGCGAGCTACTGGAAGATTTTAAAATCATGATCAAGACAAATCATTTGGTGTGGAAAATATCCGGTCCGCCTTCAACCAACTCAAGGTGCTTATTGATAATGGATATGGCAAAAACGGAGAATACATTGGTCTTGATGTAAAGGCGATGAGGACACAATCCATTGAGGAGTCATTTTCCCATTTGGAGAATAGCTTGAAAATCGTTAAAATATTGGAGTCTAAAGTAAATCGTTTTGATAATAATGTGTTGAAGCAATACCAGGAAACGAGAAACTATGAAGCACTTGAAATGTATGTAATGGAGCTTTTATTAGGTGAGAAATAAAGAAAGCTGAGTTGAACTATTCAAAAAATTCTGATATAAATGATTTAGGAATAATTTGGTATGTGTCACTGGCGCAACGTAGGTAACTACGAGGGAGCACATATTTCATAAGCCGTACGCCTGGGCAAAGTATTTGATCTTAGATCAGATACTTTTTTTTATTTCAAATTAGGAAAGGTCAGGTGCTTAGAGATGAAGATCGCCTATATTCTGTTTGACAAGATGACAACGTTAGATTTTGTCGGTTTTTACGACGCGGTATCTTGGTTAAGCATTCTAAATGTCAAGGAAGGAGTAACGTGGGATCTCTGTTCGAACAAAGAGGAAATTACTGACGATCGGGGTATGACGATTAAAATCAAGCATATTAGCCCAGATTTATCTGGGTATAATTTAATATTTATTCCTGGCGGTATGCCCACTAGAGAACTGCGATATGATACAGAATTCGTTTCATGGATCCAAAGTGCACGCGATGTACAGTACAAAGTATCTGTCTGCACAGGTGCATTGCTTTTAGGGGCTGCAGGATTCTTAAATGGCAAAATGGCAACAACGAACCCTTCTGCTTACAAATTGTTGACTCCTTATTGCTCAGAGGTCGTTAAGGCGCGTATTGTAAGAGACGAGGATACTTTTACAGGTGGCGGTGTTTCAGCATCTATTGATTTAGGTTTATACTTTGTTGAATCATTAACGAATGCGGATATGGCGAAAAAGGTTCAAAAGATGATGGATTATCCGTACTATCAGGCAGGGAATTTATCTAATATTTTCATGCCTAACGAAGATGAGCAGAATTAGGTAGAGATCTTTTAGTGAATTCACACCAAATAGTTGAAATTATGGATTAATCACACACAGATGGACATTACCAAGATGAAGGAGTTGCTGAACCACGGCAGCTCTTTTTGGATTGTCTATATTCATTATTTCATAAAATTCACCAGGTTCCTCTGCAGTATGCCAACATTCCTTCTAGCTCTTAAAGGTAATTCTTGATTTTACCAAATTATTAAAATAATTAACATATATTTATTAAGGTCAATTGATTATTTTTGCGATATGATGACGGCTCAATTCGCGATTGAAGCCAAGACGGCGGTAGCCACCCAGTGGAATCCGTTAGTTCCAGTGGTGCTCTCTTTCGGTATGATGCATGCGGGGGAAGTACAGAATGCAATCGCGGATGAAGGCGTAGTGAAAGGCACCTTCCGTACGTTTGGCGAAGATGCCGTACTGTGGTTGAAAAACATGCTTGAGCAGCGAGCTGAATCCGTTGCCAAATCGTTCGGCGGAACTTACGCCTCCAGCTACCGGCTAGGGACGGCTCTGCTGAATGATGCGGGAGCTGTGCGAGCAGCGGCCAAAGCAGTCACAGAAAGCGGGGCGGAAGTTCAATGGCTGGAGACACCGAGTCTTGCGGGAGAGGATTTTGCCCTCTACGCGGAACAGATCCCATGCGCTTACGCCTTCCTCGGCATACGCAATGAAACGCTGGGAATTGTTCATCCGCTCCATCATCCGTGCTTTGATGTTGACGAACATGCCCTCAAGATTGGCGCTGCCATGCATCTATCTTTTGTACTGGAGGGACTCAGCCAGGAGGACGAAGTCTAGCCGGACAATTCAGCTCCTCAGCGTCCGCACCTCTCCTTAATTACACCTTTCTTGGTATAAGACTTTTATCTTCAAATGCCGTTGAGAGAACCATTAAAGTCGTTGAAAATCCATAAGGGTTGCAAGTGTCAAGAAATTGTGCCAGCGATTCTGTTGTTTGGGTTAACACTTTCATAAGAAAGTTATATTCTCCACTGATTCTGTAAAGATCGACAATTTCAGGGGATGCTTCGCAGAATTTGATGAAGTCCGGGCAGCAATTGGTTTTGAACATGACAAAAGCAGATGTATGCTTGCCAAGCTTCTGTGGGGACAATTGCGCACGATAGCCAGTAACGAATCCCTGATCCTCCAGTTTCCGGAGTCTTTCAGTTACAGCGGGCTGCGACATGGCAATCGTTTTGCTCATTTCAGAAATTGATATTCTGGCATTTTCATGCATCAACGATAAGATTTTGGAATCGATTTGGTCCACTGTAAAATCACCTCGATATATAAGGTTGTAACGTATAAATAACTTAATATATTAGTTATTATTCGTTATTAAGTTTAATATTACTATGTATTTTACTTGTTATCAATACTAAAATTAAAGAATAACGTGTAAAGGAGATGAATAGATATGTCATGGACCTTGGATGACCCGATTGATCTGGGCAGCTTACGCCTGAGGAACCGATTAATTATGGCGCCTTTGCAGCAATATAAAGGCACGCTTGAGGCGTTTCCCGTAGACCACCACATTGAACATTATGGCCGAAGGGCGAAGCATGTGGGGCTTGTTATTTTGGAATCTACCGCGATTTCTCCCAATGGAAGACTGTGGAAAAATGATATTGGGATTTTTACAGATCAGCATGTGGAACCACTAAGAAAAATTGCCGATGCCATCCATGCCCATCACACTCCTGCATTTATCCAATTATCACATGGCGGAAGGAAATCTTCGCCGGAAGTTACGAATTCATTAGTTGCGCCGAGCGCAATTGCGTTCGACGAGCATTACGGCCTGCCCGAGTCGTTGTCTGTGGCAGGTATTGAAAGCATCATAGACGAATACCGCCTCGCAGCGATAAGAACGGTCAAAGCGGAATTCGATGGCATTGAAATTCATGCGGCACATGGTTTTTTAATCCATCAATTTCTATCTCCTTTATCCAACGTGAGGTCGGATGATTATGGGGGCAGCTCGGAGAATAGGGCAAGATTTTTGAAAGAGGTTCTCCTGGCCATCAGGGGAGAAGTCGGTCGACACTATCCGGTTACCATACGGGTTTCTGCCACGGACTATTGTACAGGTGGGTTAACCCCTGAGGAGTGGGTGCGGATACTAAAGCCCCTTGAGACTGAATTGGACGCGATTCATGTCTCAACAGGTGGACTTCTCCCTATACAACCTATTGACGTATACTCCGGTTATCAGCTGCCTCATGCTTCTGCGATCAAGCAACATGTCAATATACCGGTTATTGCAGTCGGAAAGATATATACCCGCAGTCTCGCCAACCGTATCCTTGAGGATCAATTAGCCGATTGTATTGCCCTCGGGAGCCCGCTCTTGGAGGACCCGGATTATGCGGAAAGTCTATTGATGAATCAAGAGCAAGCTAGTAACCGTGGATGAATGACCAACACTAAGGCTATTGAATTGATCTGAGCAGCAGAAGGGTGTACCCAATTACCTTGACCTGACGGTCACCATAGAGAATGTCATCGTTCGCCCTATGAGCCTGGCGTTCAAGAATAAGGGTTTGCTTGGCACCGTGATTTTGGTAATATTCCATTAGGCAGGAAAACGGACACTCCTCCTTCCTGCCAAGATGACCAATTAAACGGGACAAGGTGGACCGAACTTATGAATCATGAACAATTAATTGAGCTAGGGCTCAGCTACTACGGCACAAGCCTACGGTATCCGTTCGACCCGCATATGCCGGTGCTGTTTGTACGGAATAAAATGTTTGCTTTGCTTGGCAAGCAGCAGGGCGTGGAGAGCATCAACCTGAAAACATCTCCAGACGAAGCTTGGCTGCAGCGCGAGAGCTATCCTGGGGTTGTCATACCCGGATACCATATGAACAAGACTCACTGGAATACCGTTATTCTTAACGGTACGGTGCCCGAAGACGTCATTGCAACGATGCTCAGGGAATCCTACCAGCTCGTCGTCGCCAAGCTCCCGAAATCGGAGCGACAAGGACTTATCGGATTGTAGGCGAGAGGCATGAACCGACGTAACCGATCCGAAAGAGCAAGATGCTCGGCGTTGGTAAAGGAATGTTAAGCTTTTTATGAGAACAAACGCTCCTGATGCCGGGAGTGTTTTTTTTGTGCAAACAGCCATGAGGCGGATTTTTCTGATTGTCAATATCTGGAACGGGTGCTAGACTGAATGGGACAACAAGGATACATCGATAAGTAGAGATCGAGTGAGATAGTGTGGCAGGTAACCCAATTCAGACTTTTTTAATGAAAAGAGGGAACTTATGGAACGAACACGCAATCGGACGGAGGGACAAGTCAAGCGAAATAGCCCGGTCCGCCCCACGGAAACGAATCGGGAAATTCCGGCTACGATGTGGTCGCATGTGCTGCAAATGCAGAAGACGGTGGGAAATCGCGCGGTAGGCCAATGGCTAACCCGCTCCCCAAACCCTTCCTCAACGATTCAAATGATGAGGGACAGAGATACGTTTCTCACTCAACGTACACCTCGTGAAGGGCAAAACGAACTGCTCGAGCAGATTGCCGAGCAACTGGAGCAATACCGGTTGCTCAGCAGTGAAAACGACGCTAATGGTCAATTGCGGCTGCATGCCCTGAAACAGTTGGATACACATATCCACAGTTGGATGAATACATTCGTTGAGAGGAAGATCAATGAAGTTCCGAATGGTACCTTGCTGATGTCGTTGCTGAGGGAAAGTGAGGACGAGCACCGCAAACTGGTTAAGGAGATCGCGCGGCAAGAAGCGCTTGTTCCGATCGACACGGCTGGCCTAGGGGGCGAGGCCATCGAAACCGTCCATACGATTTGGAGGGAAATCGTAGCAGGAGCAGGTAACATCAAAATTTTGGAAAAAACGGTCGGCTTTCGCGACCGGATGTTAGCCGCTATTGCTAAGCTGCTGCAGGGGCCGAATGGCCGCAAGCTGATTGCCGAGCTGAATGCAGCGCAGGACAGCGATAAGAAACAGGTCATTTTGTCTTCCAATTTTGCCACAGAGTTGACTGGCACCGGCATCACCGATACGACTTCAAACGAGGCGATCCCGCGGAGCGATCTGGAATCGAAAGATAAACGCTACAATTTCAAACCCGCTAATGATGATGAGCTTGTGGGAGTAGATATGGCTGCAATTCCCGGGTACGGGGGAGAGGTGGGAGACGCCTCCGCACTCAATCGGTTTTTGCATGAGAATCGCGGACAGCCCTATTTCAAATTCAATGGCAAAGTATATAAGACAGGCCAATCAACAGGGAGCCTGGTACGCATTAACGACGAAGGGATGAAAAAAATGGTCGGCCAAGGGAACCAGGAAATTGCCACGCCGGAATTTGTCACGGTCGGCCATGAATTGGGGCACGCGTCCCGTTTCATGAAAGGGATGGTGCCTGATTCCTTTATCGGCGTTGACCAGCTCGGGGTGGGAGGCAAGGCCGACATGAAACTGTGGCATAACTCCGAGGAATATCTGAACATTAATTCGGTGGAAAATGAGGTTCGCGACGATCATGGCATCGGCAAAAGAAAATATCATGTCGGTTCGGTCGACGATGTGAATAAGCAGGTATTGCACGAGCGGTATGACCTGCGCCGTACGGCTTTGTTCAACCGGTTCGAATGGGCCGCAAGGCAGTTGTTCAATCATAAAGAGGCGAACAAAGTGCTCAGAGCCGAATTCGTGGAGCCGCAAGCCGATTTTGGCGACCCCGATGCCATAGCATTGCTGATGCGACGGCTCAATGAGCTCGAACCGATATTGGCCGCTTTGGAACCGTTGAAGGGCAAAACGCCGGACGATCTGTACGCTAAAGCGAATAAAGCCGTCAAATCGCGGTTGAACGATGATGAGCCATTTCAGGAGTATAAATTTTTATTCGAGCAGGCGATCGAAAAGGCGCCACTCGACGGACTTGCCGCGGAGCTGGGCCGATTGTATGAATTAGCGAAAGGGCGGAGCATGAGCATGGAGTTCAAGGTAGCCTCATTGCTGGAGGATGTCGATTTCGACTTTACTTTTTAAAAAGACAATAATCTCTGAATTTTGTAATTTTACATAAATAAAATCATATTGGTGTCAGTACACTTGAACTTGTTAGTTCTATAACTTCTTCATTAGAACAAATGGGCTATGAGGGTTTCGGTGAAGCCGGTGTAAAGGGAAGACTGTATTTCCGAAAACGTAAGGAACATGCATACAATCTTGCCGTCGTTGTATGGAATGGTGAACAATGGATTAACAACATTCTGATTTGGGATTACCTAAGAGAGAATCCAGACTTCGCTAAACAATATTCAGATCGGAAACTGAGTTCACTTCATAAAGGAATTACAACTCTTCTTGCCTATTCTGATGAAAAAGCTGATTACGTATACAGCTTGCTGGAACGAGCAAGGCTGGAAAAATAACAGCATTTTTCACTTCTTCAAATTTGGCCATTTGGATAACCTCAAATCTCGCCTGAACGGTATAAACCCCAGATAAAAGCGCGATATGGGCTCATTTGTGTATAATGTAAGCAAACTGACTTGCTGGATAAACTAATCAAAGAACATATCAATGAACTTAGAAAATTGTGCAAATTAGCATCAGATATGGATTTTATAAAATCCATGTTCGACGATCTATACGAAGGGGGAGTATCAATGCTCCATATAGTAAACGGAGATTTTGTTGGTGATAAGTTAAGAAAGGGGAATATTGGCGGAGATATCTTGGTCTGGAGAGAAGTGTACCCCGTAGGTCCGGTATTCGTTGAAATGGGCGAACCCATTCAGAGGTCGACAAGAGTGGAGTATTTGGAAAACACCATGGGCATTCCGGCAGATGATTATGTGACAAATTGTAAGTCGCAAGAACAGATTCTACAAAGCTTCCACACATACGATGAGGTTGTATTATGGTTCGAGCATGATTTGTTTGACCAGCTCATGCTAAGCTTTTTGCTGCATTGGTTTTCAAAGCGGACACTAGGACATACAAAACTGAATTTACTGTGTATCGGCGACTACCCAGGCATTGATTTGTTTCGTGGATTGGGACAGCTTACAACCAAGCAGTTGGAAACATTGTCAGGTACGTGGCAGAGGATCGGGCAGAAGGAGCTTGAGACGGGTAGAAGAATTTGGGAGGCATACGCCTCTCCGGATATAGAACGGCATGTTGAGCTTTTGCATGAAGACACATCGGAGTTGCCCTACGCTCACGCTGCACTTGAGCTGCACTTATCTCGACTGCCTTCAGCAATGAATGGGTTGGGAATTGTGGAACAGACCATCTTGGAGCTTATTCGGCATGGGGTGGATACCCCGCGCGAGCTTTTTAAAGAAATCGGGAACCGCTTAAGTGTGCTAGGGATGGGTGATTTGGAATTTTGGTATCGTTTAAGGAGGATGTCGGAACAACCGAATGCACTATTAGAGGTACGGGGCTCACATACTTTTCCTGATTACCGAAAGAAAACTACTCCCTCCTTTGAAAATTGCGATATTTCATTAACAAAGGTAGGGATGGAAGTAGCCGCGGGAGTAAAGGACTGGGTGAAGGTGAAGGGAATGAATGAGTGGTATGGCGGTCTGCGGCTGCAGGGTGATTTAACATGGCGCTGGGACTCTGAGAGAAAGCAGTTGGTTCGCATGGAATAAAGGAATAGCTTGCCGTTACAGACAGTGCGGTGAACCAATTGTTAGATATCAAGTTTACGTTTACCAATCCACTTTACCATTTCAGGATCGCGATGTGAAAAGAACAGGCTCTGATTCGTATCTAATGTAGTAATCGATTCCATATCCTCTTGGTTTAATTCAAAATAGCTCCTCTCTTGTTACTCCACTCCGTTTGATCGCTCTGCCAACCGCTTCTTCATTTTGATAAGAGGCAGCTGTATCAATCAGCCGATAGCCTGCCATCATAGCGTCATAAACGCTTTGTTCACATTCATTTTGATCTTAAAATTATTTATTAACCGAAGGTAAATTTTTCAAGTGTTACTCATTGCGATGTATGATCCCCCGCTTCACACCCTTATTATGCACCAGATGACAAAATGACCGTTATCCCATTCTTGCCAAATGATTGCCTAATCCTCTCACATTCCTTTCCAGATAGTTAGAAAAGAATTCAGTAGGCTAGCAGGAAACGTTAGTTATTGAGAAGTTTCGTTACTATCTTAAAAAGATCATGCCTCTGGACGGCTTCTTTATGCTTTATAATTAATCCTATACTTGATAACTGAAAGGCAACAGAAGGGGTGTAGGAAAAATGGCTTTACCGGACAATGGATATTTCGAAAACCTGCAAAAGACCAAATTAAGCGAGGTGAATTAGCACATGACAAAACTTGCAGCAGCAAACAAACAAAAGCAATGGCAGTCTTATTTACAAGGGTATTTGTTTATTTCACCATGGTTGCTGGGATTTTTTTTACTTACGTTTTGGCCCATGCTGCAATCCCTCTACTTTTCGTTTACCGATTATTCCTTGCTGGAAGCGGAGAAATGGATTGGTACGGACAACTACTACAAAATCCTGTTGGATGACTCGTCGTTTATCAACTCGATTAAAGCTACATTTATTTTCGTTCTACTGGCCGTACCGATTAAGCTGGCAGGAGCTCTACTCATTGCTGTTGTTCTCAATATGAAGCTCAAAGGCATGTTCATTTATCGTACAGTCATTTATTTTCCTTCCTTGATCGGGTCAAGCGTCGCGGTTGCGATTCTGTGGAGCAACTTATTTGGTCGTGATGGCCTGATCAACCAGCTGCTGCTGACAGTTGGAATTGAAGGCATGAACTGGATCGGGATTCCCCAAACGGCGCTGTTGACACTGATTATTCTGGCGGTTTGGCAGTTCGGTTCCTCGATGGTTATTTTCCTGGCCGGCTTAAAGCAAATTCCTCATGAGCTTTATGAAGCGGCTGCTGTGGATGGCGCAGGCAAGGTTAGAAGCTTCTTCGCCGTCACACTGCCGATGCTGTCCCCGATTATTTTGTTTAATCTGGTCCTCCAGACGATTGGAGCTTTTCAAATGTTTACTCAGGCTTTTATTATTACACGTGGTGGACCATTGGAATCTACATATATGTACGCACTTTATTTATTCGAAAAGGCGTTTACCCGCTACCAAATGGGTTATGCTTCTGCATTAGCCTGGATTTTGTTGTTAATTATTGGCGTAGTGACGGCTTTGATCTTCTTTTCATCCAAGCGCTGGGTTCATTACGAAACTGAAGGAGGGAAATAGAATGACTTGGGGCCGCAATCGAATTCTTTCACATCTGTTCCTGATTGTGTTATGTTTAATTCTCTTCTATCCGATATTTTGGTGGGTGGGAGCTGTTTTCAAAACAAATGCGGAGCTGGCTTCACCGGGCTTCTGGCCGCAGCATCCGACCCTGGATAATTTCGTGAAGGGCTGGACCGCGATTACAGGCTACTCATTCGGTCATTTCTACCTGAATTCGTTCCGTTTGATCTTGAGTGTCCTGTTCACATCGCTCTTTTCCTGCAGTCTGGTTGCTTTTGGGTTCGCACGATTGAATTTTCCTTTAAAAAGCTTTTGGTTTTCCATCGTTCTGGTCACGCTGATGCTTCCGAATCAGGTTACTATTGTGCCACAGTATGTGATGTTCAGCAAATTCGGCTGGATAGATACGTACCTTCCTTTTATCGTACCGCATTCGCTTGCAGGCGGCGTGGGCGGCTCATTCTTTATTTTTATGCTCGTACAGTTTATTCGCGGTATTCCTCACGAGCTGGATGAGGCCGCCAAGATCGACGGATGCTCGCCGTTCGGAATATACTGGCGTATTATATTACCGCTGCTTGTCCCCGCCTTAATTACGATGTCTATATTCTGCTTCTTGTGGAATTGGGATGACTTTTTGGGACATATGATTTATATTCAATCCATAGACAAGTACACCGTCGGCTTGGCGCTTAAAGTATTTGTCGACGCTCAATCGAGTACGCCATGGGGCCAACTGTTCGCTATGTCATTCTTGTCGATCATGCCGGGAACGTTGATCTTCTTCCTGGCACAGCGATATATCGTGGAGGGTATGGCGACCTCCGGTTTAAAAGGCTAAGTTCAAGTTCAGTTGCATCCAAGTCCGAAATGTGCCGGTTTACGGCATATTTCGGTCTTTGCGTTTTGGGCGGACACTAATTTATAGAATAGAGGCGAAGAGCTTGGAGTCGTTATTCAAAAAGCTTCCTATACGTTATCTGTATTTCGGATCTTTTGCGGTGTTCGCCCTTTGCCTGTTCACCGTCATTTTTTGGATCAGCTATCACTACTCGGTTAAAGCTATCGTGAAGACCGCTTCGGGTTACCAGGAGAAAATGCTTGTTGAATTAAACGGACGGCTTAAGGAGAAGTTGGACTTTATAGAGTCCATTTCGTTAGCGGTATCCAGAAATCCCGATGTAATTAATCTGCTGGGCAATCAAAACGAGGCTTATGAGCAGCATGCTCTGACGGAGCGGGTTTCCTCGGCGCTGCTTGGGCTGACCTTCTCATCACCGATGATTGACAGCATCCATGTTTATATGAATATGCCCCCAGCCCCCGTGTCCCCAGTGGCCTATCTTCCGCTTCAGGAGCTGGACAAGGAAGCTTGGTACCCGTTATTGGAAAAAAACGATTTTCTATGGGTTGGCGAGCATTTGATCGATTCCCCAAATGGTAAAAAGTCGGTCGTTAGCTTTGCACGTAAGCTGACTTCGTTGTCGGGTGATTATGCCGGAGTCGTGCTGATTCATATGAAAGCGACCACGCTGCAGGCGGTGCTCGGAGATCAGCATTTGCTGTCACAGCGGCTTTTGGTTGATTCCACCGGACACAAGATTGTCCAGATCGGTAATCCGTCCATTGTGCTGACCGACGATGAATACAAGAAAATGCTCGGCAGCGCACTACCGTTGACGGCTCAGGAAATGACGAGCGTCGAGAAGCTTGTATTTTCATCCTCGACAGCTCTGGTCGTTTCCTCCAAGATGGCTGGCTCCGGCTGGGTGGTTGCGGAAATTACGCCGTGGGAGCTGCTTGCAGAGGACAGTCTGTTTATGCTGAAGGTGCTCGGAATGATCGGTTTGCTATCAATTATTGCTGTAATGCTGATCAGTGTCTATTTGAATCGGCAGTTTACGAAGCCAATCTATCTGCTGCTCCGAAGCATGAACCAATACCCTGATCTGAATAAGGGTCATCTGCCCTCGGATTACCGCAACGAGTTCGGACAGCTGTTTCTAGGCTACAACCGGCTGCTGACACGGATTGAGGAGCTGTACCAGTCGCTCGAAGAGCAATATAAACGCAAAAAGGAAACCGAGGTTAAAGCGCTGCAGGCGATGATGAATCCGCATTTTCTATACAATACGCTGGACCAGCTGAATTGGATGGCTATTAAGGACGGGAATACACGGATGAGCGTCGTGCTGGAGATGACGGGTGCGATGCTGCGGATCGGGTTATCAGACGGAGAAGCTTTGATAACCGTAGAGCAGGAGCTGGACTTTGTAAAAAATTATATGCAAATCCAACAAATCCGCCTTGGAGAGAAGAAAATTAAGTACCGGATCGATGTCAGTGAGGAGCTGCTGCCCTTGTTTATTCCTAAGATGACCCTGCAGCCTTTCGTTGAAAACAGTATCAAGCATGGATTTCACGGCAGGGAGCACGGCAATCTGGATATCCATGTCAGCGCGACGGAAACGAAGCTTGTAATCACGATCACCGATGATGGGAAGGGCCTTCATAACACGAAGCAGATTGGGAAAAAAACGGCTGGCGGCTACGGCATTGGTAATGTACGAGCGAGGCTGAATGAGTTTTTTGATTCGGATTACAGTATTGAATTAATCGCTCTGGAGCACGAGGGGACCCGGGTGACCATTCAAATTCCAAAGCTGGAAACGAAGCTATAGACCAGAACCGGGAGGGAGGCTACGTCATGTGGAAGGTTGCGATTATTGATGATGACCCCAATTTACTGGAGGGGATGCGATATGCAATTCCGTGGAAGGAGCTGCAGGCAGAGTGGGTAGGCGAGGCTATTGACGGCAAGGAGGGTTTGGAGCTGATTCTGCAGTCAGGGCCCGATATTGTGATTAGCGATATTGACATGCCAGTGATGAATGGGCTGGAAATGCTCGAAGCGCTGCGTCGTGAGCAGTACGAAGGAAAATTTATTATTTTGAGCGGATATTCCGATTTTGAATATGCAAGGCAGGCGCTGCGCTTGTCGGTAGATGATTATTTAAGCAAGCCGATTTCAATTGAAAGCTTGAAAAAGGTATTGGAGCGGGTCATCGGGAATTTGGAGCAGGAACGGTTGAAGGAACAGGAAGCTCAGGAGCATGAGCAGAGGCTGCAGGATTTTGAGCCTTATGTAATGAAGGAATGGCTGAAATCACTGCTGATCGGAGATGCCGGCAAGCAGGTCATCCGATCGGAGCTGGTTCAAATCAAGGTGGAGCAATGGGAGAAACAGGTGCATGTCGTACTCTGCATGGAGCTGGAAATGTCGGATGGATTGAAGAATTGGTATGCTTTCGACCGCAGTCTGATGCGATTTGCGATCCAGAATGTGGTCCGGGAAATACTCGACGCCTACGGAGTCGAGTACGAATATATGGAAATGAACAGCCGATTGTACGCGCTGTTGATCCATCTGGATGCGAATGAACAAAGTGAGCAGCTGCTGCATACGATCACCCGCCAAAGCAGCCGTCAGATCGAGCTCGCTCTGCGGGATCATGTCAAGCTGACGATGGCAACCGGGGTCGGCAGCTTCCAGAAGGACTGGAGACAGCTGGGCGAATCGTTCGAACAGGCATGCCACAGCCTTAAGGGTGAGACGCTTGGAGAGGATAAGCCTATTCAGGGGCAGGAAATCAGCTCCGTACGCTTTTTCCATCAATTGGCTGAAGCCGTTCGCAATGTTCAAGAGGAGCACGGCAACCAGCTCATAGCTGAATATATAGCCGGGCTGAAGGCTGACGAACCGTTTCATAAGCAGGATGTGAAGCAGTTTGTGAGTGAGCTTTGGATTATTATGAACTATTCGCTGTATGATATCGGAATCGAGCTGAAGAACATGTATCCGGCTTTTGAGCCCGTGCCGGAGCCAGGCGGGGAGCATACTACAGACAGCCTGCAGCGCTGGCTCCAAGAGATGGTGCGGACCATTATTCACAGCACGTATATGAATGAAAATGTACGCCATCAGAAAATAGTCGAATTCATCACCCAGTTTACCCATGAGCATTACATGGAAGATATTACACTCGGTATGATTGCGGAGAAGGTTCAGGTGTCCAAAAACTATTTGGGCCAAATTTTCAAAAATGTAATGAACGAGACCTTTAATAACTACATCACCCGAATCCGTATGGAGCGGGCCAAAGGTATGCTGCTTGAAGGGAATTTATACATTTATGAGGTGGCCGAAAAGGTTGGATATAACAGTATTTCCTATTTTAGTACGCAATTTAAAAAATATACCGGCTATAATCCGACGGATTTAATTAAATAACAATCGTTTTTTGTTGTTTTGTAGAAACAATTGTAACTTTGTGTTATAGGATTCAATCTGCCGTTAAATTATAATATGAAGGGTCAAGGGTGAAAACAAAGAAAAGGGTGATTACAGTGGGATTTGGACGTAAAAAGACGGCTGCTATGCTGTCTGTACTTGGCTTAAGCTTAACCTTATCGGCGTGCGGTTCGGGCAGTCCGACAGCCCAGCCTGCCCAAGGCGGGGATAAAAAATCGGAAGTCAAATTGCGAATTACATGGGCTGGCTCGCAAGTTAGACATGATGCTACGCTTAAAGCTCTGGATGCTTATACCAAGCTGCATCCTGAAGTGAAATTCGAGCCTGAGTATATGGGATTCGATACGTATTGGACCAAGATGGGTACGCTCTCCGCAGCCAGAAATTTGCCCGATATTATGCAAATCGATACGAATAACTTGATGGATTACGCTCAGCGCGGTCAATTATTAGACATTGGAAGCGGTATCAGCGCATCCGATATTGATCCTTCCCTGATTAAAGCCGGCAATGTGGATGGCAAGCAGTACGCGATTCCGATCGGTGCCAACGCCATAGCTCTGCATTACGATAAGGTGATGTTAGAGAAGCTGGGCATTCAGGTTCCCGATCAAGGCTTCACATGGGATGAGCTGATCAAGCTGGCGCGCGAGGTGAAGCCGAAGCTGGACAAAGGAAAGTATTTGCTTCAGGATTTATCGGTTTCCATTGCCGGGAATGAAACGGACAAATATGAGATTTACCAGCTGGCCCAAGGCAAAGGCCTTCTGCACACGCCAGACGGTAAATTCAATATCGATAAAGACACCTTCGTGAAATTCAATCAGCTGTTTGCGGAGCTGCGCAAGGATGGTATCGTACCTCCGATTGATGTTACGGTAGCGAATAAGGAGAATGATCCGAAGCTAGACAATTTGCTGAATGGTACCATCATGATCCAGCGTGGATATGCGGCAAGCATCGGTGCTATTGATGGTGTGAAGCCAGGCCAATTCGGATTAATGGTTACACCTAAAGCTGTAAAATCAGGTTCTTTCCTGCTGCCTGCCCAATTTTTTGCAGTTTCCAAGGAGTCCAAATATCCGGAGCAAGCAAAGCAATTCATCGACTGGTTCGTGAATGATGTAGAAGCGGGCAAAATCTTAGGATTGTCGCGCGGACCGCAGGTTTCCAAAAAAGTTTCAGAGGCTCTCACTTCTACATATACGGATGTGGAGAAGCAGCAGATTGATCTGATCCAAAAGACGGCTCCTATTGCAAATGAATTTAACAGCAGACCCAAAGGCTATGGCAGCTTTGCCGGCGAATACAACAAGGTCTCTCAGCAAATCGGATTTGGCAAGATCACACCGGAGCAGGGCTTCGATGAGCTGAAGAAAAAATGGCAGGAAACTGTTGGTAAATAAGTGAAATCAAGCAGGGGAGACAAGCTGAATGAGAAGCATCGTTTGTCAACAAATCAATGAATTCAAAATGACTGAAGCGGAAATTCCCATACAGCAGCCCGGCGAATCGCTTGTCCGTATTAAAAGGATCGGTATTTGTGGAACGGATCTTCATGCTTATAAAGGCAATCAGCCTTTCTTCAGCTATCCACGCATATTGGGTCATGAGCTGTCGGGCATCGTCGAGCAGATTGAAGGCGAAGCAAAGGGGATTTCCGTCGGTGATCAAGTGGCGTTCATTCCTTATCTGGAATGCGGCGAATGTATTGCTTGCAGGAATGGCAAGACGAACTGCTGCACGAAGATGCGTGTGCTGGGCGTTCATACAGATGGCGGTATGAGAGAATTTATTGCTGTACCGACTGATCACCTGATCCCGGTCAATCAGCTTACGCTGGACGAGGCAGCTGTATTGGAGCCGCTGAGCATCGGCGCCCACGCTGTAAGACGTGCCGAGCCACAGCCGGGAGAGAAGGTGCTTGTCATTGGAGCGGGTCCGATCGGACTTGGCGTTATGGCCTTTGCCAAGCAGCGTGGTGCCGTTGTCATTGCGATGGATATGAATGATCAGCGTCTGCAGTTTTGTCGCGAATGGATCGGTGTTGACTATATCGTGAACGCATCCGATAATCCGAAGGAGCAGCTGGAGGCTATCACAGATGGTGACTATCCGACGATTGTGTGGGATGCCACGGGCAACCGGCATTCGATGACTGGTGCTTTTCAATGGGCAGCCCATGGCGGCAAGCTGTTATATGTCGGCTTGGTCAGTGCGGATATCACTTTCAACGATCCGGAGTTTCATAAAAAAGAGCTGACCCTGATGGGCAGCCGCAATGCCACCAAGGCGGATTTTGAGGTTGTCATTGAAGCCTTAAGCAGCGGTAAGATGGATATGAATGCTTATATTACACATAAAACAAGCTTTGATGGCATGATCGCGGAATTTGAAGGATGGTTGGATCCGGCGAACGGTGTCATTAAAGCAATGGTTGAGGTTTAAGAGCATACGGCAAGCAGTGCGTGTTCACCAAGAGCCTTGGGCCATCTTGGGGGAACGCGCATTTTCATGAATTTAGGAGGTAGTTGACAATGACTTATGCACAAATTGATCTGCTTAAGAAGCAGTATCGAACAGAAGAGAAGTGGTATTCGCTGCGCTGGCATTATATTGAAAGCTGCATTCTCAAGGCTTATCAGGACAGCTATGAGCAGACAGGAGACCAAGCCGAGTACGATTTTGCCAAAAGCTTTATCGATCGTCAATTTAATGAAGCGGGTATTATTGAATTCATTGATGTGAATTATTACAGCATAGATCAGATCCGGATGGCCTCTAACCTGTTCGCGCTTTATAAACAGGAGAAGGATGAGAGATACAAAAACGTGCTGGACCAGATTTATAGGCAGCTGGATTCGTATCCGCGTACGAAATCGGGAAGCTTCTGGCACAAAGAGAATTATCCGAATCAGGTTTGGCTTGACGGCTTGTTTATGGGCCAGCCGTTTTATGTGCAGTATATAAAGGAGTTCAGCGAAACCAAGGATTATTCCGATACCCTGCGCCAATTCGCGAATGCGCGCCAATTTTTATATGATGACAGTAAAAAGCTATATGCGCATGCTTATGATGAGAGCCTTGAAATTTTCTGGTGCGATCCTGTTACGGGGCAGTCTCCTCATGTATGGGGGCGTGCTGTGGGCTGGCTGGTCATGGCACTGGTCGATGTGCTGGAGCTGCTTGAGAAGGAGCCTGCCGATACGGAGCCATTAAAGGCCATGCTGTTGGAAACGATTAATGACATGCTGCCTCATCAGCACGAAGGTGGCATGTGGTTCCAGGTTGTAGATCATGAGGACAGTGCAGGCAATTACCTGGAGTCAAGTGGAACGCTGATGCTGGCTTATGCAATCTTAAAAGGTGTGCGGCTTGGATGTCTACCCAAGGAATATGCGGTATACGGTCAAAAAGCTTTTGATGGTACCGTAAAGGAATACATTCATGAGGTGGATGGAGAAATCCGGCTGGGCGGTATTTGTAAAAGTGCAGGGCTTGGCAGAAATCCGGACACGGGCATTGTGCGCGACGGCAGCTATGTGTACTATATTACCGGAGAGCAGGTTGTGGAGAACAACGGACACGGGGTTGCACCGCTGCTGCTGGCTTACAATGAGATAAAGCTGCTGAAATAATATGAATGGATGAAATCCAATTTGTTGTCATTACCATTGGCGATAAATTGGATTTTTTGTCATATTGCGGAGTTTGTCATTTCGCTCGACATACGGGCTTCTATGATCTTTAGTCATCTTTGTAGTATTATCGGGTAGATATAACCTAGACAAACAGGATCATGGTAGCGTTATCCAAAATGGACAAAAATTGGCTTTGCAAAGGAAACTGCAAAAGTAAGGTGCAAGCGAGATTAATAAAAGCCCGAAGATACCGTTTCTTGTATTTTCGGGCTCTTTACATTAATTATACAAACACGTATATACATCCTCTGAAATGATGAAGATATATTCCTTGCTTGATTCTATCTGTACTTGTAACATTTGAAGAATTTTCGCCAAAAAAGTTTGACAGGATCGAGATATTAATATATAACTATAATTGTTATAACCAATATAGTTATAGGTTAATAAATTAAATTCAAATTTGGGAGGTTAATATGAAAATCACAGACCATTTTATCCCCGTTTTTACCAATCAACTAGATACAACCGTTGCTTATTATGAATCTCTTGCTAACCGACCTATGGATCGAAGCTGGGAAATTCCCGAAGCTGGATTGTCTTTAGCCACAGTATATCCTTACGTTATCGTATCTGGAAGTCCGGAGGCCTTGGAGCCCGCCAGGTCACTCCGTGCCGTAGTGTACGTTGATTCCATGAACGAATTGAAGGACGTATTCAAACAGCAAAATACCCTTATTATAAGGGATCAGCATGGTCCTATTGGTCCAAGCATTTTTGTACAACATCCTGATGGCAGTTTTATTGAATATGTAGAGCCTGCTCAGGCTACTGTTTGACTGGCACAAATATAAAAAATGTAAAATAAAGCTGCTCCACGGTACGTAGAGAGCAGCTTTATTTTACATTCGCTTTTGTCCGTAATTCCTCAACAATCTGAGCCAGAGTGACGGAAGCCAGTTTATGCTCCATTGCCAACTGCGCATGAGAGAGCTGTGGTGCAAGAACCGATTCAATGTTCATGCCTACAGAGCAACTTGGGTCAGGGTCCTTGTGAAAATTGAAAAGCTGGTTTCCTTCCACAGATTCGACCGCCTGATAGATATCCAGAAGGGTTAATCTTTCGGGAGATATTCGAAGGGAGGCCCCCGCAACTCCAGCTTTTGTTTCAATGTATCCTGCTTTTTTGAGCTGGGCCATGATCCGTCTAATGACAACAGGGTTACTATTGATGCTTCGTGCTATTCGATCGCCTGTACTATATAGCGGGTCCAATGTAATCATCGAGAGAATATGGACTGCCATCGAAAAACGACTGCTAATTTGCTTCATCTTCTCACCCTCTTGCTACACAGTATAATTCCAATTAAAGAACAGGTCAATCGACAAAACAAAGGTAGGGGCTATAAGCCTCCGACGAACGGAGCTTGGTCACTAATCAGGTTGGCCAAGCAAACTGTTTCTAGAGCAAGCGATTCCTTGTTGCTATCGTTTGCAGGTATAGCTAATGTATGTTCGGATTGGATGGTCATAAGTACAAGAGCACCTCCATTGGCTCCACCCTGTATTGTTTTCAACTGTTTTGACATGCATTCACGGTCCATTAAGATGATCGTAATGCAGAACATATTGGCATAGCCATTCTATCATGTCCCGAGCATCTCAGAGAAGATTTGCAGGATTGAATATCAGGATATCCAATAACAAAAACGAAACTTCATTCTAGCAGATACGGTTCTATTGACAATAATCCTAATCCGCTTTATATTTTGATTATCATGTATGTCAATTAAAAAAGAGGGGT
Source organism: Paenibacillus periandrae (assembly GCF_022458865.1). Lineage (GTDB taxonomy): Bacteria > Bacillota > Bacilli > Paenibacillales > NBRC-103111 > Paenibacillus_S > Paenibacillus_S periandrae. The sequence goes on from NZ_JAJNMU010000016.1 coordinate 217,870, forward strand.
ACACCATGTCGCCACGTACAAAAGAACAAAATGAAGAGATTCGTAAGCAGCGGACACAAGAGATTTTGCAGGCAGCCATTCTTGTTTATGCGGAAAAAGGTTACGCGGCATCTGAGATTGGTGAAGTAGCGGAACGGGCAGGTCTGGCGCGCGGGCTGGTTTACCACTATTTCAAAAACAAGCAAACCTTGTTTCGTGAACTGTACGAGTACATGATGAACAGGACCCAACATTTTACGAAATCCCATTTCCAACAAGAGGGCTCATCGTTTAATCTGTTCAGTGAGTACGCACGATTGGTTTGCAAGCAAGTACTGGATGAACCTGAGGTATCTCGCTTTTACATGCGAATCAGCATGGATGTGCATTACTTGTATACTGCTGAACCATTTTCTCCGTTTGAATGGGTGAAGAGCTTCATAGAACCGATGGCGCAAGCCATTGAGAAGGGCATTAACCAAAAGACGATTCGTCGGGGAAATGCAAGCCTTATGGCTATGCAATTCTGGGGTGCCGTATCACAAGGCATGAATTATTTAGACAAACTGCAGCAAGATCTCTTCTCACAGGGGACTTTGGAGCAGGAGATGAAGGAGCAGCTAGAGGTGCTTTTAGAGCAAGTGATTGAGTCGGCTTTAGGGGTAGTAAGGCCAGAGTAATTTTTTTATTCTTATTATTGACAATCGTGATAGTCTGAAAAGGAGAGGACAAATGACGTTAGCAGCAGTAAAAAAACAGGATTTTGATTCATTGGATGATGAAAGACTCGGGTGGGTATGCATGGAACCAACCTTTCTTCAAATTCGCGGAAAAGATATGTCCGTGAAAACACAAGTAATAGCTCAACTCACCAAGGGACAACAGGCATTATGCATGTTTAGAGTATTGTACGATCATGCCAAAAACTCGGTGATTGAGTATTATGCTTGGATATCCTACTTGCTGGATAAACCGGGTTATTGGTCAAGTGTGAATGAAGGCTTGCGTTTCTTTGGCGATACTTCCATGATCCGTTTGCTTGAGGAAACGCAAGAGGTTCTCGAAGCAAGGAACCACAAGCTAGGTGTGCAATGGAGTGAAGCTACTTTTAAAGACTTGGATCACGATAATGAACTCCTAAACGCTGTAAGTCTTTTATTTGAACGCTTTCATGAGATCGCTCTGGATAGTCTCAAACAAATTAGAACGTATATTCGCTCCAACCCGCAACACTTTGTAGAAATAGAAAGCTAAAATCACCTCATCTAAGCTTGGCTTCTAAGTGGACCAAGAAATTAGGATAGTGAGCTCACGGATGCCCGTGCGACCGCTAGTGATGTTCAGGGCGGAGATCTGACTTTGTCAATCATCGGAACGGGAACCGTGGCCACCTAAAGAAAGGTTTGATATCATTTGGAAATTAGGATTATTGAGAAAGAACAAGCTTGGCAATTGCGTCATAAAGTAATGTGGCCGGAGAAGGATTTCGATTTTATAAAACTGAAAAATGACGACGAGGGTACTCACTATGGACTTTTTGAAGGGGAAGAACTGATTTCAGTGGTGTCACTCTTCATTCATGGAGTACAAGCACAGTTTAGAAAGCTTGCAACGCTATCCAGTCATCAAAATAAAGGCTATGGAAGCAAACTCCTGAATTATGTACTCATCGAAGCAGAGCGCCTAGGCGCAAAGCGGATTTATTGCAATGCAAGAATCGAAAAAGCACCGTTCTATGAGAAATTAGGACTTTCTAAAACTGACGCGACCTTTAGTAAAAGCGCCAAAGCTTATATTGTTATGGAACGTTTCTACGATGACGTGTAAGTCTCACTGATATAACCAACGGGACAAAATAGTGCAATCAATTGAAACGGGATCTGCGACTGCTGCGGGTCCCTTTTTCATTGCGATTTTGGAAGCATTTCTTTTTTTCTTTGCCTTAAGTTAGGCAGGATTATTGAATAAGGTTGGTAGCCTGGTTATACTAATTATTTGAATTTGCAACTTTACAAGCATATATACAGTCTAAAGAATACTAGCAATTCAGGAGGTATTTATGAAAAACAAAGCTTATGGCGCATGTCTTTTAATGATTATGCTGATTTGTTCAGCTTGTTCTAATGTCGAAACTCCGAAGCAAAAAGCAATATCAACCTCAAGCAACCAAGCGAAACAGATTCATACACGTACTGAGCTTTTGAGGGTATATACAGATTTAACAGAGGAATCGAATTGGTGGGTTGTTCCAGAAAACGTTAGTACGATGACTATATATGCAGAGGCTGAAAATACAGAATCAGTTTTATTTTGGATAGCACCAACAGGGACGGAAGCAGGGAGTGAAAGAAAACTCATTGGTTACGACATAGATGGAAGTGATGGATGGTCTTACACATGGGAGTTCGGTAGTCGGACATTTCATGATCATATCCAAGTTCAAGCATTAGGAATTGATGGTTCTACACAAGCAAATATGTATATCAATGTACACACCCCTTAAATCTTACTGTTTATCCATCCTGTAAGTCCTAAGATTTGGCAGTACCCTACAAATTTCAAACTTTCTGATCAAGGCATGGTGTTTTACGTATATATAACGTTAAAATTTTTGCTATATCTTCGGGAGGAATTGTACGATCAGTCTTAAACCAGTGTTGTATAATTCCAAACTGTGCATTTCCTAAATAAGCAATTACATAGTCAGAAAACAGGCTTTCATTACTAGATTGATCTCGTTTCAGATTTTCATACAAACGTGTGCCTACTAAATACTGGAGCCGTTCTCTTAATTCTGCTGGAGCTGACGAATGGAATAGTGCTTTAAAAAAACTGGCATGCTTATGCAAGTATTGAAAGGCTTGGGTGATTGGAGGATAAGCTCCTTGATGGTCAGGATGCTGCATCAACTTCTCAAGATTAATAGGTTCGAATACACTCAATAATCCTTGAATAAACGCCGTTTCCTCAATCAGATGAAAAATATCTTTGTAGTGCAGATAAAAGGTGCCTCGATTTATTCCTGCTATTTCACAAAGGTTTTTAACTGTAAGCCCTTTAATACCTTCTTTCTCTAAAATATACAACAATGCGTTCTCCATTAGCGTACGACTGCGGATTACTCTCATATCCGTACTATTTTCGATCATTTGTTATTCCTCCCTATGATGAACGTTGTACTTAGTTATCAACACTTTTGACGTTGTATCTATTAATCAACACATGGCCTTTTATGTTCATTGACCCTCTCGTCATGCTTGATTATAATCGGTTCTATAGCCTTAATCAACACGAGTTCATTACCTTTGGGCTGTATAAATTTAAGGAGGCGAACGATGGAATACCGATATCTTGGAAGAACTGGTACAAAAGTAAGCACGTTTGCGTTAGGCGGATCAAGTTTTGGATCTAGGACAAGTGAAGAAGAAAGCATAAAAATTATTGATGAAGCATTGGACTTTGGCATCAATCTGATTGATACATCCAATAGATACGGAAATGGGGAATCAGAGCATATTATCGGTAAAGCTATTAAGAACAAGCGGCAAAATGTCATATTAGCTTCTAAATTTGGTGCTGAGGCTGCCAATGAATTAAATCAAGGCGGTGCATCTCGCCGTTGGATACGATCCGCTGTTGAACAAAGTCTATTACGTTTGCAAACCGATTATATAGATCTTTATCAACTTCATCTTCCTTTTGAATTTGTTGCCTATGAAGAGATTCTATTAACGTTGAACGATTTGGTGAAGGAAGGGAAAATTCATCATATCGGCACTTCAAATCACCTGGGTTGGCAAATTGTTCAAGCACAAGCCATTAGTGATCGATATCATATTCAGCGATTTGCAAGTGAGCAAACACCATATTCTATTATTAATCGACGAATGGAATTTGAACTTGCTGAAGTAGCTAAACAATATGACCTTTCTCTATTGGTGTACAGTCCCTTATCTGGTGGATTACTAACTGGAAAATACACGGCAGGGCAGGCTGCACAAAGCGATTCACGAGCTGCCACATTAAAAGGATATATGGATACATTAGATCCTGAACTAGCTGAAAATGAATATAAGTTTAAGATAATTGCAAAGTTGCAACAGCTGGCAAATGAAGCGGGAATTTCACTAGCGGATATGGCGATAGCTTTTACCCAAAGCCATCCATCCGTCACATCCACTCTATGGGGACCACGCACTTTAGAGCAATTGAAAGCCTATATTTCCGGTGCACAGATGAGGCTCGGCACAGATGTGTTAGATGCTATTGATGCAATTGTTCCACCAGGCAAACGTATCGATGACAAAGAGCAAACCTGGACTCCGGAGTGGATGAGTACCGAACGGCGCAGACGATACATTAACTGAAATGGGATTAGACTGCTCCCCAATAATTGCTTTCGATTGGTAATATCACCAGCCCTAAGATGGGCTCAACTACCCCGCAATCCAATGTATTTCCCTTGTATCGTCCAATGCGAATTAATCTTGCGTTTTGTCGAATTTTCCTCCTGGAGATGGTCCATGTTATGATGCTTGTATCCATACATATTTAAGGGAGGCACGGAGCATGGCCAGAAAAAGATATGCCAATATGAATGCGGCGGCGAAGGTTAATTCTTTGCAGGATGTGCGCAAGTGGCAAAAGGAGCGGAAGACGAAGGTAAAGGATCTCAGCTTTGCTGTATCGCAAAGCCCGGATAAGAAGCTTGATTTGTTGCGAACGAATCGTGAACAAACGACAATTACCTGGATTGGACATTCGACCTTCCTGCTGCAGACAGCAGGTCTCAATATCGTGACCGATCCTGTCTGGGCTTCGCGTATGGGCTTTGCCAAGCGGCTCACGGAGCCGGGTCTCACGATCAGCGAGCTGCCGGAGATCGACGTGATCCTGTTGTCGCACGGCCATTACGATCATCTGCATGTCAGCTCCTTGCGGGCCATGCCGGGCCGCCCGCAGCTGCTCGTGCCTGAGGGACTTGGGAGCATGATGCGGCGTAAGGGCTTTAAAGCCGTAGTAGAGCTTACCTGGTGGGAAAGCATTGCGATCGGTGGAGCAGTCTTTCATTTTGTGCCCGCACAGCATTGGACACGCCGTACGCTGTGGGACACCAACACCTCTCACTGGGGAGGGTGGATCATTGAAGGCGAGGGTGACGGAGGAAGCTCCGCCCAGGGTTATGGTGGCAGCATTTATTTCGCCGGTGACAGCGGCTACTTTGACGGCTTCAAGCAGATTGGCGAGCGTTATGGCAGGCTGCAGTATGTACTGATGCCGATTGGCGCTTATGAACCGGAGTGGTTCATGTCTATGCAGCATGTAACACCTGAGGAGGCTGTACAAGCATTTATGGATGTTAAAGGGGAAGTCTTTATCCCCATGCACTATGGAGCCTTCAGACTGGCTGACGATACTGCACATGAGGCGCTTTCGCGACTGCATCAGGAGTGGGAGCGGCTCGAGCTTGAAGCTCGCAGACTACAAACACTGCTTCTTGGCGAGACTTTAATTGTATAGCGTTCAATAGCCCTAGTGTCTGGACATTATCACGAATACCAACTGTGACGAAACCATCAGTTGAAGCCAAATGGCAGATGTGTGTAAAGGTATCCAAGGCACACGCAAGAATTATTTGGCTTGGTTTCGTTACTTAGACAGCAAGGAATATGAGAATACCGCATCGAATAAGAAAAATATGTGGGCCAAATCGTGCCTATTTACTGTGACCGACACGAACACCAAGCTTCGGCTTTCTGCTTATTCTTGTTAAGCTAAACGGAGTTTACTTCAATCCGCAAGTTTTATTTAGAACAATTTGATAAATGAACGGAAGTGACTAATGAACATTCGTCTGTTGAATGACTCTGATGCCCAAGTGTACAAGGAAGTAAGGTTGCGTGCATTGAAAAATGATCCTGATGCATTTGGATCAATGTATGAGCAAGAAGAAACTAAACCTCTGGGGCACATTATAGAAAGGATACACCATACAAAAGATCAATTTGCATTGGGATGTTTTGACGACAATAACACATTAGTTGGCATTGTCAATTTTTTACGTGAAAACAGGCTTAAGACGGCACATAAAGGAAATATTTACGGCATGTACGTAGAGCCTAAATTTCGAGGACGGGGGTTAGGTAAAGCCCTTCTAATAGCCTTGATTGAAAGAGCAACAAAAGAATGTGAAGGGTTGGAACAGATTCATTTGACGGTTGTGTCTAATAACAAATCAGCAAAACGCTTATATGTCTCGCTGGGGTTTGAAGTTTACGGTGTAGAACCACATGCATTAAAGTTTGATGAACAGTATTTTGATGAAGACTTAATGATTTTAAGATTGCGACATTAAACTAAAGGGCACGATAGCTCAATGAACCGCCTTTTCAGCAAGGCGGCTTTCTTATGGTTTATTATCAACATTAGAATTTAACATAGCCATTAATATAAGAAAGTTTCATAGTCTTTATGGATTTCTAGACAGACGGCTCTGTTAGTACGGGACTATAAAAGTGAACATTGTCGATTAATTGTGCATAAGAACATTAGTTCTGATATACTGAAGAAAAAGGAGAAATGTACCATGGGTATTTCTATTTATTATACTTGTATGAGAAACCATAACCTTACCAGCAGTGAGGAGCAAGAGATAACAGCCATCATTGATAAATACAATATAGGTTTTGAAATGAAGGATATTGGAGAAACATTTTGTGTTTATGACTATGAGCAGGATGAACCAACAGTGATTTTTGCAGGCTCAACAAAGCTTCCCTTTTCAGATGATTTTGAAGATACATTGCATGCGCTGTTTTATTGGTTGACCTGCTTGACGGATATTAGAAGAAGTATTTCTAATGGGGATTGGCATGTGCATCTAGATGATACGGATGCCATTTGGGATGAGGAAGCGGGCTGGCAAATGCCAGAAGATTAGTAGCTATCTCGACATATACTGCTGGTTTAATCAACACGACGATCCTTCTCCGAGTGTGCGCTAGGTGATAGCAGATTTGGGGGCTGTACTGGCGAAATGATGAACAGGAGTAGAGGCCCTGCTGCGCTTTATTTGTAATCGGGCGCAAGAACTGGCTGTTTGCGAATACGCCGCGCGGAGCTCAGGCTATTCATGTCATGACACTACATTGAAGTAACGGAATATAATATTTCAAGTCAAACAAAAGTGAAGAGAAATTTGGATAATAAGCTTGCAGGGAAGGAGGCATCTGAGTGAGAGTGATCGATTTGTCGTTGCCGATTGCGCACGGCATGCCCGTTTATCCCGGTGATCCGGAGGTAAAAGTCAAAGTGACGCATACATACGAGAGTCACAATTGGGAGCTGCGGCTGCTTTCGATGGGCAGCCATACCGGAACACACGTGGACGCGCCTTCACACATGCACCCTGGTTCCGCAACATTGGATGAACTGCCATTGGAGCGATTTTTCGGATCATCGCGCTTAGTACGGATCGAAGACCCGACATGGCCGGAAGGTCGTGGTCTGTTTTTTGCAGAATCCGTCGGGCTAGAATGCTTTGATCGACTCGCTGCGCTGTGGCCGCCGTTCGTCGGCGGCGAACTGTCTGAAGAACTGGAGCGCGCGTTGTTAGGTATCGGAATTGTGACGTATACGGGGCTACAGGGTTTGGATCGTCTTTCCGGCGGAGCCGACTTTATGTTTTACGGATTTCCTCTGCGCATCGTCAGTGGTGACGGTTCCCCGGTACGAGCTGTTGCGGTAGTGGAGGCTGAACCGGCTGGACTTGGAATGAACGAATAAAATGTACTAGCGGGGAACGATAGTATGGAGCTGTCGGAAGGACAGCTCCTCTTTGATGTTTCTTTGAAGTCTAATGTTGATTGGCATATATCTTTGTAACATACTGGAGTAGCCCTCGTTTTGTTCTAAAGTAGATGTCAAATCTCTGGATCGTCAATCATTCTAATTAATATTGATTAGTAAATGAGTTATAATGTCATAGATCATTGCAATATCAATTGGAGGGTAGCAAATGAAAAGTAAAGGAAAAGTAATTACAATTACGGTACTGGCTATTATTCTTTTTATCATAGTTGGTAGCGTAATATGGTATTTCAACACTGGAGTGGGAGGAAGAGCTGTTAAAACATGGATATCCAATAACTCGGGTGGGTTGAATCGCACCGTTCAAGTCTATGATCAAGGCGGACATCTCATCAAAGAATATGAAGGCAAAATCGACGTACAGGATACAGAATACGGCAACAAAATACTGTTCGAGTTAAATGGCAAACGCACAATTATTTATAACGGTACAGTTATTATTCAAGAAAAATGATTTAATGATCGAGAGGCGTTGTAGTCATGCCTGATTGGGCAGAACAAAACGGTCTCATCGTACCTGGCAGGGTGGCGATTGCTAAAAAACCTCAAGAAGCACAAAAGAAACGCACCTCGAAGGGGGCGCTTTTTTTGTACAACAAATTAACATTCTGGGTGCTGCCAATTATGGGTAAATATGCTGCGACAGGCTTGAGACAAAGAAAATTACAAAGAATCAAATCAGTGTATTACATCGGGATCAACCTACGGACATTAAAGCTGTTAAAGCGGCAGGTACTATTGGTTTTTCAAATCTAATTCGAACAACTTTCTCATATTTAAGGACCTGGTACCAAGGTATATGTATTAATTTCATTCACATTGGCGACGTTAAAATAAGTTAAATCATTGGGTAGGAACTTAACTGCATATGTGATTCCGCCCCCTTTGTCACTTATACCTTTAATGGTAATTACACTAGGTACCGGGACACTGAATTCAGCAGGTGTATGGGTCAATATAACGGAATTATGAATAGGCTTGCCATCAACAAAAATCTGCACTTCATCGTAATCCTGTACGTTAAAGTCCCATATGACCAATTTGGCAGATCCGCCTTGCTTTAACTCATTGACTTTGAAGTCCTTAGCTTGAAGTCCCGGATTTTCTTCTTTATTGAACAATACAGTACCAGCCGCGACCTGGCTGCTGATTTGATCTTTATTAATCACGTTACTTCCTAAGGTGGGGGTACTCTCATTAAAAGCATAATTGATAGTAAGAAAAAGCAATCCAACTCCAAGAAGGATCAGGATTGAATTCAGCCATTTATTAGGTTTTTTGGGGGGTGCAGAAGGGGCGGGGGCAGTGTCTGGAATTGGGCTGCTCGGAACCAAGGTTTCCTCACTATTTAACTCTTCCTCAAGTGGAACTAGTGGAGCTTGTGAAGAGATACCCGTTCTCTGTTGAACGGGTTGAGTGGCCTCTTTACTTCTAACGTTTCTTCTTGGATCCATTGCAATATCCTCCAATCAAATTTAACCCTATGTGCTATTTTAGCAATTTATGGTTTAGGCAATAAGGTGTATGTATTCACGCCATTCACAGCAACGATGTTAAAACAAGTCAATCTGGTTTGCGGAAACTTGACTGCGTACGTGAGTCCGCCTCCTTGATCTTGAATGCCCTTGATGGTAATTACACCAGGAACCGGAACAGTGAAAGCTACAGGCCTATTGGTCAGTACAATTGAATCTTGAATAATTTTTCCATCCACCAGAATTTGCACAATATCGTGATCCTCTGAGTTAAAGTCCCATATTAACATTCTTGTTGAGACATCCCGTGTTAAGCCAGAAATATTGAAATCTCTAGCTTGAATACCATTGTTAAATTCTTGATCGAACAATCGAGTGCCAGCCGCTGGTTCTCTGCTGAATTGCTCTTTCATAAGTTTATTGCTGTCTAATGGTGTGGGGATATATCTACAAGAAGCAATAAAAAGTAAAAAAAGAAAGATTAGAGCAAACAGGACAAGGTTTTTATGCATCCTACCATGTGGCAGCAATATTGTATTAGCAGAGCTGGTAGCTGCTGAAACTGTCCGATTATTTAGCTTTTCATCACGAGTGATCATTGAGCTGATTGGAAATTTATAGTACCAGTAGGACATTAAGAGACGTATCAAGACATACGTAATAATTGCAGATAAAACAGCTCCTGCTTTTGAGAGCATCTGATTATCTGCCCACGAGTTCAGGAATTCGAGTCCAAAGACAGAAGCTATAAGCATTAAAAAACACATTTGAAAAAAAGGAATCAGAACAGGTAGCCCATCATAAATGGTCCGGACCTTCGGAATGACCATAGAAGCGTAAAATAGTATTCCTATCAAAAAGAGTATGTTAACTGTAAAATTAGCGAGTGGAACCTCCAAGACAAATACTTTAATTGATACAAAAATAAAGTATAGGGGTCCAAAAATAACCTTTTCCGGGTAATTACTAAGAATATACTTGATTATCAAAGATAGACTTAAAAGAATAAAGATAAAGATAGGCACTAAGAAGAGGCCGAAGCCTGCATCAGCATTTTGCTTGGAATTTGTCATCTGCTGTCCCCCAACATCTTCAATAGAGAAGAGGCGTTTATGTTGCTACCTAAGGTGCAGGCATCAATGTGTACGTATTCACACCGTTCACAGCAACGATGTTGAAGAAGGTGTATTTGGTTTGCGGAAATTTGACTGCATATGTGAGCCCACCTCCCTGGTCATGAATGCCTTTAATAGTAATTACGCTTGGAACCGGAACAGTGAAAGCTACAGGTGTATGGGTCAGCACAATTGAATCATGTATAGGCTTTCCATCCACCAAAATTTGTACTTTATCGTTGTCCTCCAAGTTATAGTCCCATATTAACATTCTTGTAGACACGCTCCTGTTGAGACCTGGAACTTCAAAGTTTTTAGCTTGAATACCATTTTTTTCTTCTCCATGGAACAATATAGCGCCAGCCGCTGCTTCTCTGCTTATTTGCTCTTTCATCAACTTATTTGTGTCTAAAGCTGGAGGAATGTTACCAAGAAAAAACATCGTAAGGAAAAAAACAAATATCAGAGCAAACAACACAAGGTTCTTATGCATCGACCCATGGGGAAGCAATGATTGACTAGCAGAACCGCCATTTACCCGGATGGCCTGAATATCTTGTTCTTCCTCACGCGTAACCTTGGAGCTGATTGGAAAGCTGTAGTACCAATAAGACATGAACAGACGCATCAGTACAAATGTCGTAACGGTTAATAAGACAGCTTCTACCTTTGAATAGGTTTGGTTATCTGCCCAAGCGTTTAGGATGTAAAAACCGATGATCGAAGCAATAAGCGTAAGAAAGCACATTTGAAGAAAAGGGATCAGGACAGGCAGTTCATCATAAAGGGCCCGGATCTTTGGAATCATCATAGAACCGTAAAGTATGACTCCTAAGAACAATAGGACGCCATAAGGAAAATTAGAGGCTGGTACCTCCAGTACCAACACTTTAATCGAAGCATAAATAATGTACAAGGGTCCAAAAAAAATCTCTTTCTTGTAAGTATCAATCATATAAATGAAGAATAATATCGGACTTAAAACAATAATTAAAGGCACCACTAAGCACCCTAAGCCTGCAGCTGAGCTTGCATTTGAATTTTTCATTTATAACCTTCCAACATCTTCATAAATGATAGTAGATAATTCTTCGACCGTTGCCATAGGATTACCGCTTAGCCTAACAGCGTGATTGCGAATAGCCTTTTCACATATATTTCTAACCAATCGCCCATTTCCGGCTGTGGGATCGCCAATATATTGCAGGAAAAGACCTAATAATGCCGTATCCGCACCCGCGGCAGCTTGATAGCCTTTGGATTTGAAGATTAAACGGCTGATCTGCAGCATTTCCTCAGGAGCATAATCGGGAAACGAGATGATGTTCGGAAAGCGCGATTTCAAGCCGGCATTACTGGCAATGAAGTCGTCCATATCCTGCTCATAGCCGGCCAGAATGACGACCAGCCTGTCTCTGTAATCATCCATTGCTTTAACAAGTGTATCAATGGCTTCTTTGCCAAAGTCATCCTGGCCGCTAGCCAAAGAATAGGCCTCATCAATGAACAATACTCCGCCTAAAGCCTGGTCGATTACATCCTTTGTTTTTAGTGCAGTTTGTCCCAAATACCCGGCTACAAGGCCTGAACGATCCGTTTCAACAACGGAATCGGATTTAACTGCTCCCAGCTCCTTGAGCCGTTTGGCGATTATACGCGCGATTTTGGTTTTACCTGTTCCTGGATTACCCTTGAAAATCATATGCAGCGTTTGCGTTCCTTCTACAGGCAAGCCCATTGCTTTGCGGCGATTACCCATTTCAATCTGCGCAGAGATTCCTTTTACAAAATCTTTAACCTCAATTAATCCAATCACTTCCTCAAGCTCGTGCAGCGCATTATGATTCTCTCGTTTGTCGGAAGCGGGGATAATATTGAAATCCGCCTTATTGAGAAGGTTAAGCTGGTGCACAGGCAGGTCTGGTTGATCAGCGATACGAATCGATTGGTTGCGGATCGCTTCCTCCAGTGTGTTCCGAGCCAATCGGCCGTTGCCGCTGTCGTTTTTGCCGGGAATCTGTTTTTTCTCATAATAAGCCATAAGCCCCTCGCGAATATCCGTTTCTATGGTGAAGCCGCGAGACTCTGCCATTTTCAAAGTGATCTGTTCCAACTGCTCGGCGGTATAGTCAGGAAACTCGATCATCAATGGAAAGCGGGAGGACAAGCCTGGATTTATTTTTAGGAAGCTCCTCATTTCTGCTGTATAGCCCGCCAAAATGACGATCAAATTGTCTTTGTGCAGCTCGATCAATCTGACTAAAGTATCTACGGCTTCCTTGCCAAATCCGCCACCCTTGATACCTTCCTCAGCGAGGGCATACGCCTCGTCAATGAATAGAACACCGCCCAAAGCTGACTCTACCAGCTCCTTGGTCTTGGTTGCGGTCTGACCCATATATTCAGCGACCAAATGGGAGCGGTCGACCTCAACAAGATGTCCCATCTTCAATATTCCCATCGACTTCATCATCTGTGCAATCAGGCGGGCGATGGTCGTTTTGCCGGTTCCCGGATTTCCAGAAAAGACCATATTCAGACTTTGGTTGGTGTCGACGATAATCCCGGCTTCCTGTCGACGATGGTTGACGATAATTTGCTTCTCCAAGGTTCGAATGAATGTCTTCACATTGTCCAGTCCGATAATGCCAACCAATGCTGTTTCAATATTAAAGGCTTCTTTTTGACCCAAGCCAAAATCCTCAAGAACAAGGAGCTTCCAATCCACAGCTGCAGCTTGCTCTTGTTTGCTCAGTCGTACCGATTGCTTGCGGATCGCTTCCTCCAGCAGGTTTCTCACCAAACGGCCATTGCCGCTGTCGTTTCTGCCGGGAATTTGCTTGGTCTTGAATAGCTCAAGCATACGAGGGCCGGCGCTCGGATCAATCTGATAATCGCGGCTTAAAGCGGTCCGTTCCATAATTTCCAGCATATCATCAGGTGTGTAGTCTGGAAATTCTACGATAAAAGGAAAGCGGGAACGCAGCCCGGGGTTTGCTTTCAGAAAGGTTTCCATCTCATTCGTATAGCCTGCAAGCACGACAACCATATTCTCACGATTGTCCTCCATGCCTTTGACGAGAGTGTCGATCGCTTCAAGGCCAAAGATATCATTGCGGCTCCGAGCTAATGTGTAAGCCTCATCAATAAACAAGACGCCGCCCAGGGCCGCTTCAATTTGTGCAGATGTTTTGGGTGCGGTTGATCCGATATATTCGCCAACCAGGTCCTGCCTTGTTACCTCAATGAGCTGCCCTTGACCTAATAATCCCAATGCTTTCAAAATACGCGAAACAAGTCTGGCTACAGTTGTTTTACCCGTGCCCGGATTACCGGAGAACACCATATGAAGCGACATCGCCGTGTTTTTTTGTCCCGCTTGCTCGCGTTTTTTCTGTGCGTTAACGGTCTCGAGCAGCTCGTGGATAAAGTCCTTGACCTGACGCAAGCCTGTTAGCCTATCCAGCTCCAGCATAATATCCTCAAGCGTCTCTTCCTTAATAATCGACATGCGTTTAAGGACAAAGCTTTGAGTAGACGCAGCCACTACGATCTCCTGATCAACACAACGTATGGTTACTTGCTCATTGGCCTGGAGCTCGCCCTTGGAACGCAGATCGAGAATACGATCCACAAATTCCTTTTGACTCCACTCATCGATAGCCTGTCCATAACGCTTACTTTCCACAAAGATTTCCGCAAGCCGATGAAACACATTCTCTTCATAGGAGATATTCAGCTGGGTTTGATAGGCTAGTGTTGAAGCAGCCCTAGTGAATTTCTGCTGGACGAGCCGCTCAACCGTTTCCACATTTAATGGTGCAGATATGGCGTAGGATCGTATACTCTTGAGAATAACTGGTGGAATTTGTGAGGCTATAACGGCTGGCAGTGCAGTATATACATGCTTTTCCTTGACCCACTGATCCATTTCAAAAATGATAAAATAATCGCCAGCATTTACTTGGGTGCCTTCAGGTGTTCGGAAGCTGCCTGTGCTGATCAACTGGGAGATGTAGTTCAGAACCTCAGAATGCGCGTTCTTCATGCCGGTAAAGCAGACCGTTCCCATGCCATCCTGGAAGGTAGCTGAGCAGTCGACAATAAAGTTGCTTTTGACATCCACCTCGCTATAGCGGCTTAAATCGAATTCGTAGTAACGTTTATAGGAAGTTAGATTTTTTTTATTTAGTAATTGGATAAGCAAGCCGAGAGACGTCTTTTTGCCTGTTCCGGCAGGGCCGGAGATGAGGATAACATTTTTGACCTTCCCTTTTTCATTGGCAAAAAAAGCTTTCTTAAAAGCAGCTGCAAGCTGCTCGATATAGCTGTGCTGTGCCCATATTCTCTCATTGAGTTCCCTGATGATGTCGGCAAATTTGTCATCCAACTCCAGGGGAGACTGATCAATCCCTATCTGCTTCACTCCTCGCTTTACATCGGCCAATACCTCGCGGACTGGAGAAGCAGAATTGGGACCGAGTGGAGCTGTACCAGGAAGCGATGTGGAACTATGAGTCACAGTGGAGGGGGGACTATCGTCCTGTCCACGGTTCGTACTGGATAAATTTGCAGAGCTTCTCATACGAGCCGCTGCTTTGTGTTCTTTCATAAAGTCAATCAATTGGATTTCAGGAAAAACAATCCTTATCCATTTTTTAAAACTCATTCAGCTGCCCTCCAACCCAACTCGAAACCTATCGAATTATGTATAATTAATAGTAAAGATATTCCACATTACACAATTGATTTCCTGCTGTTAAGAGATTTTTGGGTTTATTCCCTTAGAGAGATGACTTGGACTAACCCGGATTTTGACCTAGAAGCTGAGATTCCTCAAAGCACATGGAAATCAGCTTCTTTAATATTGTTAAACGCATGATACATGGCGAAATTCTAAGAAAACGTGAAAAAATAAGAGAAAAGTGTTCTCCATTGAGGGGATTATCAATTGGAACTTTAAAGCTTCGTATCGTACTATAAGTAAAAAAGGAGGGAGAAAGCATGAGCACGACTCCACTGCAACAATCGGTATTATTGGCATTAACCACGGAATGGCAGACACCAGAGCAGATCGTTGGTCAGCTTCCGAAAGATTCGGGGAATCTATCCGACGTAAATCAGTCGCTCAAACACCTTTTACGTGAAGGATTGGTGCAGGCGACTCCTGTTGTTTTCGGTCTGTATCGATTAACTGCACTTGGCGCAACCATCAAGGCGACGGAATTGCGTGAGAACACATAGAGTGGCTTTTTGATTCCATACATCCATCCAAAGCACAAAGATTCTTCGACTGCGTCCAAATATAGCAACTTATCTGGATTTGGCTTCATACTAACGACTACCAACAAGATTTTTCATTTTCCTGCAGCCAAATCCTCAAATCTTCTCTCGATTGTAGATTTTCAATTTCCATAGCATAAATACAGTCTCCTTTCTAAGTGTGGAGGGACCAATAGCAGGAAGCTGCACTGGATGTCATCGAATACTTTATCGACATCAGAGATTAAAAAGGATTCCTTAGGCTCCTGGTACTATAAAAGTGAATAGTCGTTCAGGGTAGATGCATAGCCCAACTGATGCAACATTGTAGAAATATTGCCTCGTTGGCAGCTGCCATGGTTAACCACTTGAAGCACAATTTCTGATAATCGTGTGGCGCGTGTTCGGGCGTACAGGTTATCGAGCACAATGGGTTTGTTTCAAATCGTCTTGGCTTTGGAACCATGCTCGGTATTGCTCCCCTAAACTCTCCTGATATCAGTCTGTCATACTATTCACTGGACATCGGTAAAGGACATCGGTAACATTCAGGGCGGATTCTCATATGCTGATCCGAGGAGGGATCACCAGTGCCCTGGCAGCAGAAAGCCATGTCTTTGATCGGCCGACCGGTAGGCGTTTCCTTAGCAACCGGCCAAGGGATTTCCGGCATTTTATGCGGAATGAATCATGGCCAAATTTTTGTACTTCAATATATGTACCACTCCCAATTTGCAACCATGCACTATACTTTTGCACAGGTTCAGGACATTCATCCTTTTCCGTCCTGCTATACGCACTCTACATGATATTTAAACGAAAGCGCCTTCTATATCCTAAAAGGCAGACGCTTTATTAAATTAGGAAGCTTGAAAGGTCTGATTCCGGAATTTACCAGGCTCAGACCTTTTAGTTTGCTTTAATTTGTTCCGCATCGCGGTCAGATTGCGCCGCATCAAGCTCCATAACGAATCAGATTATATTGTATACTTTAGTTAATTAATAAACCTGTTGTTATTGAGCAGTACCAAACTTGCGGGAGGTTATTCGATACGTTGTAGGTGACATCCCTTTTCTGGCTGTAAACTGTTTGATAAAGTACGTGTCATACTCGAATCCCGTGGAAAGTGCAATTTCATTAAGATTCATATCGGTATGTGTCAAAAGGTCACTCGCAACCTTCAAAGATGTGTAAGCAAGTAACCAAATGCTGTTTTTCCACATCTCTCCTGAAACAATTTATTCAGAGTCACACGGTTCAAATGAGCACAATGCGTCAAATCGTTTAAAGAAATCTTTCGCGAGTAATGGCTCAATCTCAAAATCAGTGCTTGATCATTTAGCTTGAAAGACGAAGTCGATTGCATTCTACTAAAATGCCTGTTTTGTACCGATCTGGGTTACGGATGAAGTAGTGACGACGTTGAAATGCTTTAATACGATTATGACGGCCCTCTACAGTAGCATTGGTCCATCGGCAGTGGTGGTAATTGATGATTTCATCTTTCCAATTACGCATGGTTTTCAACGCATGGTTAACAGCTTCGTGCTCGAT
>NZ_JAJNMU010000169.1 GCF_022458865.1 Paenibacillus periandrae
AGCCGCGCCGCTGCAATTCTTTGCAGACCGAAGTTTTGCCGGTGCCGGAAACGCCTTCAATCAGATAATTCCTAATGCCCATGGTTAGACCTTCCTTTCAACTGGATAAGCACAATATATTGGATATGTCTATCTGTCGCTAAACTCCCCGTTACTTGAACAGGCTACCAGCATTCCGGCAGCCTGTTCAAGTATTGTACTATCGTACCCATCCCTGAATCCTCAGGAGCTCTAGCTTGAGGCTCTGCAACCCAAATCGATCATTCATAGTTCGCCAGCAGATTTGGCACCTTGACTACGC
>NZ_JAJNMU010000170.1 GCF_022458865.1 Paenibacillus periandrae
TGGCTGCCCGTCCTTTTGAATTGGAAATTTGGATGTACGATGATGGAAAATACTTGCATGCAGATGGCTCGTGCATCAATACAGCCTGTTACGGAGTGTATGAATGGTTTTGATGTTGCATGAGACATAGAGGACAGGCATGGAACTGATCATATGTGTGAGAGGAGATTGGATATGGACTTTATTTACGAAAATGAAACGTTGACAGTAACCGTTGTTAAAGCGATTCACACTGGCGATGTCCCATCGTTGAAACAACTTCTTGACGAGAATCCGGGCTTGGCTACGGCAAGAATTATCG
>NZ_JAJNMU010000171.1 GCF_022458865.1 Paenibacillus periandrae
CGTGTAAAACGAATGAACGTGAAGGCGAATATTCGTGACATATACGGACTGGTCTGATCAAAAATCCATTTGAGCAGAATATAGACGATCAAAGCTGCATAAAGCTGGCCAAAAACCGCATTTTCCGCCGTTCCAAACAGCGTAGGCACATTCAAATGCTGTTTGATCCAGATGAAAAACACCTCGATTTGCCATCTGGCTTTATACATGTCAGCAATTTGCTCAGCGGATACACTCATGAGGTCGGTAACGACTCGAATTTCATGACCATGCCCATCTTGAAATACGACAACCCGGTGC
>NZ_JAJNMU010000172.1 GCF_022458865.1 Paenibacillus periandrae
CCACCCACTTACGAAAGGAACGGTTTCTTTGTACATTCAATATACCATGGACCAACTATGCTTGCCAATGGATTTGGAAGAGGACATTCCTCTAAATCATCTCGTTCGTGTCGTTAATGAAGCCGTGGATAAGCTTGACGCGGCTTATACCGGAGGTGGACGAGACAGCTATCATCTGCGAAGCTTCGCCTAGCTCACGCAGGTCTCCACTGCCATGGGTCTTTTCTTCTTGTTTCTCCGTTTCTTCGATGGTGGCAAATAGCGTCTGAACTTTTTCCTGAAGCTTGGCTTTGTGCTT
>NZ_JAJNMU010000173.1 GCF_022458865.1 Paenibacillus periandrae
AATTCCGCTAATAAGTCCTATCCGTTAGGATAGATCTATTTGGATTTGTTACTCAACCGAAGTTAAGTAACGCTGCTCTAAACATTTGTTTCGTTTCGGTATCTAGTTTTCAAGGAACAAGCTTGACAGAGAGAAAGTTTATCCTCTCAAAACTGATCAACGAGTGAGCGTTGTGTTGCTGATACGTTCCGTTACAGGAACAATATCTCCATAGAAAGGAGGTGATCCAGCCGCACCTTCCGATACGGCTACCTTGTTACGACTTCACCCCAATCATCTACCCCACCTTCGGCGGCT
>NZ_JAJNMU010000174.1 GCF_022458865.1 Paenibacillus periandrae
ATAGTACGTCCGCATTGATGAAACGGCGGGCGGCCAGCAGGAGCAGTATCGTCGGCAGCGTTAAAATGATTGAGAAAACGCCGCCCGCGGTCGTCGGGTAGTTCTGAACAATCGTATACATGATTAGTGGCATGGTTCGGAAATCCGGGATGCCGACCATGAAAGTGCCCTGCGCCTCATCCAGCGAGGAGAGGAACGTGAAGATTGATGCGACGACAATGCCGGGCAGCGCCATGGGTAGCGTAATATACCAAAATACGCGAAACGGTCCGGCACCCGCGTCCCTCGCCGACTCCT
>NZ_JAJNMU010000175.1 GCF_022458865.1 Paenibacillus periandrae
CCAGAACCCTGCGGTTCAAGTACCATTGGCGCTGAAGGGCTTAACGGTCGTGTTCGAGATGGGAACGCGTGGTTCCCCTTCGCCATCGTCACCAAACGGGATTTTTCGAAGTTATACGTCTTCGAAATCGCTGCGAGAAAATATCCATCCTTACAAAGGACAGGCAACTCAAGGTTTGCACCCTGAAAACTAGATCCGAAACTTCACTTCACGCTTGAGCAGCGCGTCTCACTCGCTTTCGCTTGCAAGACTCTTTCTTGGATAAGCCCTCGACCGATTAGTATTCGTCAGCTCC
>NZ_JAJNMU010000176.1 GCF_022458865.1 Paenibacillus periandrae
CGGGGAAGGGTGTTGCCAGTTGGACGCTACCACAAGCCAAGGCTGCGATCCCTGCCAAAACTGATTCAGATTGTCCCACACCATATTCACGTAACTATTTCCATTCCATTCTTGGTAATACCAGTTGCTATGTCCCTGAACAGAGCTGAACTGTTGGGAGGCAACGTTAGAAACACCATATGTAATGACCGGATCCCATTTGGTCCCATCGCTACTATTTTCTCCGTTTGCATCTACAAGGAAGTACAAAGCATCTCCTTCTGTCACACCTACCGATACATCCGTATCAGT
>NZ_JAJNMU010000177.1 GCF_022458865.1 Paenibacillus periandrae
TAGCCGGGGTGCGCGGTAGTACGCTCGATCGTGGTCCCTCCCACATTCACTCCGCTTGCATCATAGAACAATAAATAATGCAGCACTTTGGCGTTTGCCAATTGCTCAATATAGTACTGGCCACTAAACGTATAGGGCTGGTTGCCTTCCACCGCCAAGTCTTGCAGCACAAAGATCGCTTCGCCCGCTGGCATGGCACTGCTCGCTATTTTCTGTGCCTTGGTTCCTGAGGCTACCGGCGTATTAACCACCGCCATCCCCGTTGCCATGTCCGGATT
>NZ_JAJNMU010000178.1 GCF_022458865.1 Paenibacillus periandrae
GGTGTTTCTTCACAACGAGGGGGTCAAACTCGCCTTGGCGATCCCGCGGGACTTGAATTTCTTGTTCGCCGTATTCGCTCGTGATGGTTTTTTTGCTTTTACCGTTACGGCTGTTCGGGGTCTGTTTGTTCTTCGTATCATACTTGTCGTAGCCTAACTGGGTGTCCATTTCCGCTTCCAGCATTTCCTGCAGGGTTTCAGCAAATAGATCCTTTAAGGCGTTTTGTGCATCTTGCGCGGTGACCAGCTTATTCTCCTTTATGAACTGACGAAGCTGT
>NZ_JAJNMU010000017.1 GCF_022458865.1 Paenibacillus periandrae
ATAACTCTCAGAATTGCTTAAATAACGTTGAACAGCTGATAATTTTTCGTCTGAAGTATACTTAGCCATTAAAAAACTGCACCTCCAACTGTTAGATGATGTCTAACAATTGGGGTGCAGTTCAAAGCCGAACGGTTTTTTACTATTTTTGCGTTGATTTTATCCATATGTTCCGGTTACAGTGATATCATGAAGGATTGTTGCCAGTTAATTGCAGGGGGAAGCCGTATAAGATAAGGGGCGTGAACAAGTTGGGTGGAGGCGAGATGTTAACCAAACCGGGGTTTCATGTCCGGAGTTTTGTGGCTACTACGAATACAGATTGGGCGGATGACGGCTTTCACCAGCACCGCACCTTGGAAATCAGTATTTTGCTGGAAGGTAGAGGCGTATTCGAATGGAATGACAGTAAGCTTAATCTGGAGGCAGGGCAAGTGATTATCATCCCGCCTGCCCTGCCGCACCGGTTTGAAGGGAAGCAGTGGAATCGCTATGGGGTCATGCATCTGGAAAACATACCGGCTCGGATTATGGAGCATTTATCTGATTTTGGAAGCGGATCCAAGCCAGTCATCATAGCACTATCCCGTCTCGATAAAGAACGCTTGGAATGGCTTTTTCGCGAATTTTTGCGCATATTATCCACTCCGCTTAAGAAGCAAATGAGAACATACAGCGCATGGGTAGAGGTCATTGTTCTATTCCTGCTTGAGCATTCGCAATCGGTTCAGCATGCATTAACGATCACCAAGGCGGCGGATTATATCCGTGAAAATTTGAGTCGAGGTGTGCAAATCGCTGACTTGGCCGCATTGGCAGGACTGACCGAGGCTGGTTTTCGCCGTTTGTTCGATGAAATCTATGATATGAGCCCCAAGCAGTATTTGCAGCAATGTCGTATGGTCGAGGCCAAATGGCTGCTCAGCTCCTCTAATAAAGAATTGAATGAAATCGCCGAGCAGATCGGATTTGCCAGATTGCATTCGTTCTCGTTATGGTTCAAAAAAGTGGAAGGAATCCCCCCATCGGAGTGGCGTAAAATGCAGCAAAGAAAGACTGATGAATTTTCTATTTAAGCGGATGGCGTTTTGTGTAAATTGTGTTTCGATTTCAATAAATACAAGCGGTTCGAAAACCATTATTCTTCTAGTGTACCTAGAAAAACGATAGCATGCGTTAAGTCATGCGTCATAAGCAGGGCGGGAAGGAAGAAAAAGTGGATGCGCAAAGGAATTAATCAATGGTGTTTTCCAAAAGGTACTTCATTAGCGAATGTGTTTGAAACGAGTCGTCAAGCGGGCTTCGATGAAGTTGAACTGAATCTGTATGCACCTGGTGGTGTGGGACTGACCATGGACACCACGGAGGAGGAGGCCAAAGCCATTGGGCGGCTCGCTGAGCAACATGGGATCCAGCTGCGCTCACTTTCCTCAGAAATCATGGGACATTATCCGCTGTCTTCTCCGGATCAGGAAGTTCGCAATCTCGGAATTAAGGCCATGCATAAGCAAATACAAATTGCTGCGTGGCTCGGTATGGATACGATTCTTGTTGTTCCCGGCAGAGTGAACGAGGAAGTATCGTATGAGCAGTGTTATGAACGCAGCCGGACAGAGTTAGCCAAGCTGCTGCCGGCTCTGGAGGCCAGTCATATCCATATGGGCATAGAAAACGTGTGGAATAAGTTCATGTGGTCGCCAATTGAAATGGCCAAGTACATTGATGACTTCGGGTCATCTTTGGTATGCGCTTATTTTGATGTAGGCAATACACTGTTATTTGGTTATCCACAGCAATGGATTCGTATACTGGGTCACCGAATTCGCAAGGTGCATGTCAAGGATTTTAAGCTGGCTATAGGTAACATGAATGGCTTTGTCCCGCTGCTGGCAGGTGATGTCGATTGGAAGGAAGTACGAATAGCATTGAACGAGATCGGTTATAACGATGTGCTGACTGCGGAATTGACGGCTTACACAAGTGCTCCGGAGCAGCTCATCTTCGATACCGCTAGGCATCTTGGTGTGATCATGGGCGACAAACCGAATTAACTAAGCCTGCTTGTACAATCAAATTCCGAAGGAGTGCTGTATATATTATGGTGAAAATCGCTGTTATGGGTGCAGGCGGTATTGCTGCGGAGCATATGAAAGCTTTGAAGCCTCATCCAAAGGTAGAGATTGTAGGGATCTGTGACGTAATTCTGGAGAACGCACAAAAAATGGTTAACAAAAATGGGGGGCGAGCCTACACTGATTATGAGGAAATGCTGGATAGGGAGCAGCCGGACGGCTTGATCATCAGTGTCCCTCCTTTTGCTCATGGTGATGTGGAAGAGGCCGCAGCGAGTCGTGGTATTCATTTGTTAGTCGAGAAACCGATTGGCCTCAATATGGATGCAGTCAGGAAAAAAGCTGAGGTGATGCAGGAGGCAGGAATTATCGTCAGCACCGGATATTGCTTGCGTTATATGGAAGCCTTGCAAAAAGCACGGGTGTATTTGTCAGATAAGCCAATAGCGATGGTGCGGGCACTGCGCATAAGCGGCATACCCAAAATGCCCTGGTGGCCGATCATGGACAAATCCGGCGGGCAGCTGGTTGAAATGACTACACATAATGTAGACATGATGCGCTGCCTGGCTGGAGATATCACGAAGGTATCGGCTGATATGAATTTGCTTGTGATGAAGGATGGCGGCTTTGATATCCCCGATGTCACTTCCGCGAACTTCGTTTTTGCTAATGGGGCCGTCGGACATATCGACACTACGTTTTTTCCGCAGCCTGTCGAACGAGCTTATCTGGAGGTGATGGGACCGGGATATTTTCTGACAATTGAAGGTAAAACCTTGACCATTGTGGAGGGTAAACAAACGACGGTGTATAAAGGTGATGATGATTACTATAAAGCTCAGGACGAGGCGTTCATTGAAGCGATTGATACTGGCGACCGCAGCCTGATCCTTGCTGATTACAGCGAGGCCGTGAAAACGCTGGAGGTCACACTGGCGGCGAATGCTTCTGCTACGTCAGGACAAACGGTTTACCTAGCTTGATAAAAGGCTCTCATGACATTAGTGATATTGCGATTTACATTGTATAATAAGCAAAGTACAGGAAGAATATGTCTATCGATGCAAATCATACTTTATTCATGGGAGATGGTAATGTGACACAAGCAGGAGATCGTGCGGCTAGCGCCGTGCTAAATACGCCGGGATTGGTCAGTTTTTGGGATTTTCAGGAGCCCTCAGGAGAATCGCCAACCTCCCAGGGAAAAGAGCGGTATGTGCTGCAGGATGGGAACGGTGCTGTTGCCAAGGCCAACGAAGGTGTGTTCGGGCCAGCTGCTGCAGACATTCGCAACGGTCAATGGTATCGGATTGCTCGTGCGGATTGTCCGTCCTTGGATTTCCACGGAGAGACAGCGTTTACATTGTGTGCATGGCTGAAGCGATTCGGTCAGCAGGAGTCAACAAAATGCGAAGCGGTCGTTGGCATGTGGGACGAAACGTATAAGCATCGGCAATATTGCATGTTTCTCAATCTGCGGATTTGGGACAGCGCTCAGCAGCTATGTGGACATGTATCAGCTGAAGGCGGTCCGACTCCGGAATATAAGTATTGTATGACATCGGCTATCGGTCAAACAGAGGTTTCCTTTGAAGAATGGCATTTTGCTGTGTTCACTTTCGATGGCGAATACGCCAAAGTATTTCTGGACGGGCAGCTGGATGAAAGGGAAACGTTCAACCCCTATTTGTACCCGAAGGCACTGCACAACGGTGGTAGTGAGGGATCGGACTTTACGATTGCCGGTGTGAACCGGTCTGGAGAAATGGGTAACTTCTATGAAGGCCTGCTCGGTGGGCTGGCGGTATATGACAGGTGTTTGTCTGCAGATGAAATTACTGCGCTGTATCAAGCAACCCGGTCAATCGAGATGGATGCTTCATGATGTAGGGCCCCGAAGTACATCACCGATTGGGCGGAACGGCTGCTTCTCACACCGATGTGGAGGAGCGGCCTTTTCAGGTGAAGACTGCAGGTAAAGTATGGTGTTATAACAGATTGGAGATTGCTTGTATGGATATGAAGGATTTCATGAACAATGACAAGCTTCAATGGCTCGTGGATATCGAGAAAACTTTAAATCGGTTTCCTATTCTGCTGCGATTTAATGAGTGGACGAAAGGGACTAACTTTCATTACCAGCCTGGTGTGGAGATACATATTACTCAAGAGGGAGAGGGAACGATGGTTGTAGGCAGGCAAATCTTGCTGCAAACCCCCCGTTCTGTCCTGGTATTTCGTGGAACCGTGCCGCACCAGATGATATCCAGATCGTCTTATAAACGTGCGGTGATCTGTGTCAACTTCAGTAATGAGGATGAGGGTGTGCTTTCAAACCTGCACCGTCTCATTGATTACCTCTTACACGAACAAAAGAAGAAGTCTTCGGTTCACTAACTCAGTGAGCCGAAGACTTCTTTGTCCATATATAAAGGATTCTCAGTTATGAATACCTGAGGCAGATCGGCTTGGGTGTAAGAAGTGGAAGTCCAAACCAAAGAAGGGGCGAGGACAGGTTTTAGAAGTAGAAGACAGCACAATTGTAGGATGGAGGACATGGGTATGGGTGGAAAGTTTACGGGCCGTCTTTGAAGTCGTGTTCCCACCGCTTAGTCTCATCCATGGAACACGACTTCAACAACGGCTGCAACCCCATACCCATGTCCTCGCCAACGCACCAACGTTTGGGTTTAGACACGATAATGCTGTCTGAACGACGAAGGATTCGTCCCGATCTTGGAGCTGAAGATTCGGCTCAGGTAAGAGCCGTTCTCATATCCACATTGGATCGCAATCGATTCCATGGTATCATCCGTTTCCAGCAGCAGTCGCTTGGCCTCGTCCAATCGCAGACGAGTAACAAATTCCAAAGGAGCGACACCATAGGCTGCCTGAAACCGTCTTGTAAACTGAGGCTGCTTGATTCCGAGACTGGACGCAATTTCGTGCATGCTAAGCTCGCCGAACACATTTTTGTGAATGATTCCCGCTGCTTTTTGCATGCTGGGGTCAATCTGCTTTTTACGATTAAAAGTAGATTTTTTTTCCACATCACACAGAAATAAAAGGTCCGCAACCAGATGATTAAGAATAGGAGAGGAGACGCCGTATTTGAGCTCTGTCTTACGCAAATAAGTATAAGTGGAAGAGAGCCGGGCCACATCGTGAATCGTTATTTTGCCAACAGGTGGCCGCAGAAAAGAATCCTCTACTTCCTCGGGTACGGTAAACCGAATCATGTGAAAAGTAATTTCATTGGGTGTCCTGCGCTTTAACACGACATTCGGAGGACAAATCACGATATCCCCAAAGACCGCATGTCCGTTCAACTCCCCGACATCAAAGTCAAAAGCGCCTTTTTCAACGCCTAGGATAACATGGTTACTGTATATATCCTCGGGCAGCTGGAAGCCAGGTTGGGGTCCCGCATAGACATATCCATCTACATTTATCATGTTTTGAAGCATGGCACATTCCCCTCCTGCCACCAGATTAACCAAGCTGGCTTATTAATTTGAGAATATCATATTTCATGTATTTATTAAAGATTGGGATCAGATTGTTAGTTCTCTCCAACTACGCAAAAAAGTACAAGAGAAATGGCAAAAGCGTGTATTACAATCCGTATTTTACGATGATATGATAATAATGAAATTAGAACAAAACGTAGTTCTAAGATGACATTTGCGATAAAGGGGTGGTTCAAATGGAGACAACACAAATCAAAGGATCAGAAAGCAAGTCCAAGTTGAAGCGTTCCATTATTGACACGGATATTCATGGAAGAGCTCCACGAGAAGGTATGCTGAAGTATATGCCGCGTATTTATCGGGAACAGATTGCTACCTTTGGTTGGCGTCTGCCTGCACAAGGCGGAATGTTTTTGAATGGTGGAACCAACGGAAGTATGCAGGATGTAAATATCCCTGAGGACAGCGAAAATGAAGATACTTATCTCGATTATTTACGGAAAAACCACCTGGACACCTACAATATCGAGTATGGTATATTGACTGGGGGAGGTTATGAGGTACATGCAGCGGTCGACACCGATTTTGCGGCGGCGGTGTGTTCAGCACACAATGATTATTATTTAGAACGATATTTGTCGAGAGAAAGCAGATTGAAAGGCTCAATCCTGATTCCTAAGCAGGATCCCATCCTGTCCGCCAAAGAAATCGATCGAGTTGGGTCCAATCCCGATATGATTCAGGTCGTGGTCTCCAATGGAGCACAGAAGCCTTACGGGCACCGATTTTATCATCCTATTTATGAAGCTTGTGTTCGCCATAACCTGCCTTTTACCATTCACGTCAGTATGGAGGGTATTGGTATCAACAATCCGACAACGGGGGCCGGGCATGTTACCAGCTACATTGAATACCGCGCAGCTCGTGCTCATATTATGGCGGCCCACATGGCAAGCTTTATTTTCGAAGGGGTATTTGAGAAGTTCCCAACACTTAAAGTAGTGATGATGGAAGCGGGAATGCTGTGGATCGCTCCGCTGATCTGGAGATTGGATCAGGATTGGAAAGCTTTGCGTCACCAGACACCGTGGGTCAAGGAACCGCCAAGCGAATATTACCGTAAATTTTTTAGGGTCACCTCGCAGCCGTTAGAGCTTCCTCCGACAACTGATATGATCAAGCCAATGATGAATGCCATCCATTGCGAGACGAATCTGATGTTTGCAAGCGATTTCCCGCACTGGGATTTTGATTCCCCAACACACGCCTTCCCGAAATTGGATGAGAATATGTGGGATCGAATCTTCTACCAGAATGCAGCGGAGCTGTATGGCTTGCCGCAAAGAAAAGCGTCGAAGGGAGTGGCTTTGGCATGACCCGGTATTTGGTAGGCAGCATCTCGGAATTAACACCAGGAACCAAAAAAATTATTCAAGCCGGCGGGCGGAGTGTCGGTGTGTACAACCTGGGCGGTGAATTGTATGCGATTCGGAATTTATGTCCGCATCAAAGTGCAGGGTTATGCGAAGGAATTACGAGCTCGTTTGTTACATCCACGGGACCTGGGGAATTTTGCTTTGAGCATGAGGGTGAGATTGCGCGATGTCCGTGGCATTTTTGGGAATTCAACATTAAGACAGGTCAAATGATGGTGGACCCGAAGGTAAGAACCAAAACGTATGATGTAGAAGTAGAGCGGTTTGATGTTTCTGTAGATGAACAGCAGGTCTTCGTCCACATGTAACATCCAGAAGCTAACAGCAGGAGATTAGGGGTATCCCTACAGAAATGGCGGTGGTAGGAATTAAAGCAACATTGACTCTGCTAAAAAAAGACAAGCATCTGTATTTATTAGCGATGCCCGGCATCTTATTCTTTATTGTGTTTCATTATGTTCCGATGTATGGCATATTGATTGCTTTCAAAAAGTACAACGTATACCAAGGCTTTGCCGGCAGCCCTTGGATAGGCTTCGATAATTTTATCAAGCTTTTTCAAATGAGCGGTTTTGTGAGAGCGCTTAACAATACGATGATTATCAGCCTGTACCAATTGGTGTTCGCTTTTCCTGCTCCTATTATCCTTGCCATTATGCTAAATGAAGTCAGGCACATGCTGTATAGGAAATTTGTGCAAACCGTCATTTATTTACCCCATTTTGTCTCATGGATTATCATTACAGGCATATTATATGCCTTTTTTTCCCCGTCTACGGGCGTTATCAAGGAGATCTCCATATGGCTTGGATACGAAGGAACGGTGATCAATTTTATGAGCAGTAAGGAGTACTTCAGATCTTTGCTGGTCGTCTCGAATATATGGAAGGAAGCCGGGTTTGGAACTGTACTCTACTTGGCGACTATCGTATCGATTGATCCTCAGTTATATGAAGCAGCGAAGGTCGACGGAGCGAAAAAATGGCACCAAATTTGGCATATCACGCTTCCGGGGCTGCGCACAACGATTGTTATTTTGCTGATCTTCCGGGTAGGCCATATCCTCAACGCCGGGCTCGATCAAGTGTATGCGCTATATAATCCGCAGGTATATGAAGTTAGCGAAATATTGGATACCTTTATTTACAAGCTGGCTTTCGAAGAGGCCAAATATGATTTGTCGACAGCTACGGGTGTGTTCAAGTCAGTCATTGGCTTGATACTCGTATTGTTCACTAACTATATTGCCAAAAAAATCGACCGGGACAGCGGGATTATTTAAGCTTACGAAGTAAGTTTTGTACCAAAACGGAGTAGATGCTTACGATGCGAGTTTTGTACCAAACAGAGTAGATGCTTACGAAGTAAGTTTTGCTCCAAAACAGAGTAGATGCTTACGAAGAGAGTTTTGTACCGAAACTTTTAGGAGGCCAACATGAAGGAGACGTTCGGGGAGAAGTTCATTTATTGGCTGTTAAACGGTTTATTATTACTACTGTCCCTATGCACGCTGTATCCTTTCTGGCATGTTCTGATGTATGCCTTAAGTGATCCCAAGCTATCGATGGGTGGAGGCATATTCCTTCTTCCACGGGGATGGTCGCTATCATCTTTTGAAATTTTATTGAACAGTAAGGGGATCTATACCGCCTACGGAAACTCCTTGATCAGGCTGGTTGTGGGAACCTGTGTGAATCTGTTATTTACGGCGATGCTTGCTTATCCGCTGTCGCTGAAGCGTTTTATCGGCAGAAATGCGATCACACTGATGATCTTTTTTACGATGCTGTTCAGCGGCGGCATGATTCCCAGCTATTTGCTTGTTAAAGAATTGGGACTATTGGATAGTATCTGGGCGCTCATTATTCCAGGTACGATCAGTGCTTGGAATTTGCTGATTATGAAAACGTATTTTCAGAACATTCCTCCTGAGCTCGAAGAATCTGCGAGCATAGACGGAGCTTCGCCCATGAGGGTGTTAATTTCCGTTATACTGCCTGTCTCCATGCCGGTGATTGCTGCGATCGGTTTGTTTTACGGAGTCGCGCATTGGAACTCCTATTTTGACGCTATCCTTTATATCAACTCACAGAGCCAACAAGTATTGCAGGTGTTCCTGCGGACGATGCTCAACAGCAGTTCTTTGCAGCAGATACAGGGCTCGGAGGCTTTTGCCAGCAATATCGGGATGGTAACCGAGGAATCGGTCAAGATGGCAACGGTCATTTCATCGGTACTGCCTATGCTTCTCATCTATCCATTTTTGCAAAAGTATTATGTAAAAGGAGTACTAATCGGTTCAGTGAAAGGATAATGAAATGTGAATTCGGACAAATAATTAGGGGGCTGGCTATGATTAATAAATCTTGGAAATCCATCGTATGGGCAACAACAACAATAATTGCGGTTGGAAGTTTAAGCGCTTGCAGTGGAGGCGCGCAGGGAACGGGTACCAGCTCATCGGGACAACAGCAAACCAAGCCTGGAGAAACGCCAACCGTTACGATTCTTATGAGCAAGGGCACCAATTTCCCTGAAGCCAATCCGGTTATAGATCAAATCAGAAAAAAGACAGGCGCCAACGTGCAGGTCATTGCGGTGGATCTTGGGGATTACGAAAATAAATTGAATGCGATGATCGCTTCCGGCAGCCCACCCGATATATTCAACAGCTACAGCAAGCCCAAGATCAAAGATCTGGTGGACAATAAAGCCATTCTTGAGCTTGATTCCTTATTAGAGAAATCAGGAAAAAACATTAGTGAGAACAAAGGCAAATATTTAAAGGGCATTGGCTATATTGACGGGAAAACATATGCGATCCCGAATGCCTACGGACTTGGTAACGGACTTGCCATCCGGCAGGATTGGCTCGATAAGCTTGGGCTCAAGGTACCGACAACACTGGATGAATATGAAAATGTTCTGAAAGCCTTTGTCACCAAGGACCCGGATGGTAATGGCAAGAATGATACCATCGGTCTTGGATTATCCGTCTCCATTGATCAGACATTCGAGCATGTCTTCGCGGCTTATGGGGTGCCACTTAAGAGGGGTGTGCTAGTTGACGGTAAGGTGACTCCGTGGGCACTAGCCCCCGGTTATCTGGATGCTGTCAAATACTATAACAAGCTGTACAAGGAAGGGCTGCTTGAGCCTGACTTTGCAACCGTTCCAGCGATGCAGGAATATGAAAAGCTGTGGAATGGGAAGATGGGTGCCTTCCAGTTTAATCCCCCAGGTACAACGCAAAACTGGATGACCCGATATATTGAAAATCCTAAACCGAAGTTTGTGTATACTACGCTCAAGGGACCGAATGGTCAAGGCGGCAATGTTCGTTTTGTCCGTGAGGATAAGGGCCCATGGACGCACATCTCCAGTAAATCCAAAAACCCTGAAGCTGCGATGAAGGTGCTTGATTTTCTGATCAGCGAAGAAGGCGATCGTTTGACATGGGCAGGCATTGAAGGAACAACCTATACCATGAAAGACGGCAAATTCGAATGGATCAAGCCTTATGACGATGCTGTTCAGCTGAGAAATCAGGGAGGCTTCGCCTATTCTGCTATTATTCAACGCCTGGACGGTATGGAGTTTCAACTTATGAATGATACGACGCGCAAAGGGATCGAACTATCGTATAACAGCCCAATCCCCGATGCTTATCTGTTTGGGGTACCTGACATTGAAAGAGACAAAAAGAAGGTTCTTGACGATATGGAGCTCGAGTTTAGAACCTCTGCCATCGTATCGAAGGGCGATCTGGATAAGCTCTACGCAGACTTTAAGAAAAAATATTTAGCCGAAGGCGGAAGCACGTGGATTGAGCAGGCAACGGTTATCTACAACAAGGAAAAAGCGGAATTGAAAAAGTGATATTTAATCAATTATCCGTAAATTACTAAAGCATGAATAGCACACAGCACAAGCTGACAACGGTATTAGACCGGGGTCAGCTTGTTTGTATGATGGTTGTAAATTGGATAGATATGCATAATATTCGAACATCTGGATAATCTATTACCGTTATAACAGACGGATGGTGAATAGTGTCATGGATAAAGGTATAGGTAAAATTAACTTTTTGCAGGTGTGCATGATTTTGATGCTGATGAATGGACTTATGACTCATGTCGTTGTGAACCCAATGCTAATGGAGGCATCCGGCAGGGATGCCTGGATTTCTGCTTTATTGGCAGGGGTATTGTTTCTACCGTGGTGTGCCCTCCTTGTCATCTTCATGAACAAATCAGGTCAACAGAGGCTCCAACCTTGGTTGGCTAGCAAGACAAACTCCATGATCTCTTGGCTGCTTGTCATTCCGATTTGTTTGCAATTGTATCTCATCGGAGGGACGACGGTTATACACACCGCAACATGGACCATTATTAATAACCTGCCGGGTACGCCCAAGCTTGCCTTGGTTTTCACTTTATGTCTGGTCAGCTTGTATTACGCCATATCTGGTATTCGGATGATAGCGATTAGCGCGGGCATCTTATTGCCCATGGTCATTGTACTGGGGTATTTTGTGAGCTTCGCCAATATGCCCAAAAAAGATTTCACCCTCTTGCAGCCGGTTCTGGAGTATGGCTGGCAGCCTGTTATCCATGGCATGCTTTATGCGGGAGGCGGCTTCATAGAGCTGATTATGATCATAGCGATTCAGCATCGAATCAAGTCCCGTGTTCGGCCATGGCAGCTGATGATCCTTGCAGCTGTTATGGTGTACATCACGGTAGGTCCCATTATAGGTGGAATTACGGAATTTGGGCATAGGGAAGCCGCCAAGCAGATGGAATCACCCTACGAGCAATGGAGATTGGTGAAGCTTGGTAACAATATCGAGCATGTGGATTTTTTATCCGAATTCCAATGGCTCGCCGGCGCGGTGATACGAGTCAGCTTCTCACAGCTATTAATAGGAGAGCTGTTGCCTTTTCGAAGCTTGAAAAAGAAAAACCTTCTAATTTTATCCATTTCGGTCAGTTATATTGTGTTCACGCTGCTTCCATTGGAAAGCTATTCCATTTATTTATGGATGTATCAATATTATATGCCGATTTCATTCACAGTGGCTTTGTTCATATCACTCGTATGCATCGCGATTGCACTCATTTCCAGGAAGGTAAAGGAGGAAGCTGCATGAAAGGAAATAAGCTTGAACCGTCGGAAAGCTGGAGCGAATCTAAACTCAAGGCGTTATTTCCTCACTCGGCGGACGTCCAGATTCATAATTTCCAATTGGAGGATGATGCTGGTTCAAAAGTCATTCTCATTTATAGCGAGGGCTTGTGTGATACGACTCAAATTGGTAGGGTCGTTCTGCCACAGCTTAATAATATGTATCGCCAGTATGGTTTTACAGACTTGCAACGGGACAATGTATACGGTACCCTGCCTATACATCCAATAGAAGCCGAAGCCACTGCTGTAGAAATAGCCGAATTATTATTTCAGGGTGATCTCCTGCTGCTGTTTCCTCAAACCTCTGCTTTATTTAGAATGTGTATCGGTCAACGCTCTGAGCGCACCCCCGAAGAATCAAGTACAGAGATATCGATCAAGGGTCCCAAGGATGGATTCGTAGAAGATATCATGGTGAATGTGTCATTGATCCGCAAACGGATTCGCAGCAATTCTCTCTGCTATGAGACCTTTACGCTGGGAAAACGAACTAGAACAAGAGTTGGTTTGCTGTACATTGATGACATTATTTCTCCTGAAGTGTTGAATGAAGTGAAGAAAAGGCTTAACAAGATTGATGTGGATGGTCTTTATAGTATCAACCAGCTTGAGGAAATGCTTGTTGACGCCAAATATTCGATGTTTCCTCTACTTGATTACAGCGGTCGACCTGACAAAGCGTTAAGCAGTCTATTGGCGGGGAGATTTGTCATCATCGTGGATGGGAATCCCATGGTATTAGTGGGGCCTACGACCTTTTTGCTTCTGATAAAATCACCTGAAGATCTATATTTGAATTTCCAAAATGTATCGTTCGCACGTTTGATACGATTGTTCAGCTTTTGTATATCTATTTTGCTGCCTGGTATTTGGGTGTCGTTGTCTTCCTTTCACCAGGACCAAATTCCCTTTCGACTGATGGCAACCATTGCATCAGCACGTATTGGTTTGCCCTTTACCGCACAAGCAGAATTGTTAATTTTACTGGTGCTATTAGAGATATTTAGAGAAGCGGGTCTTCGACTACCGAATTCAATTGGACAGACATTGACCGTTGTTGGCGGATTAATTATTGGTGATGCATCTATTCGAGCCGGCTTGGTTTCTCCAAGCGTTGTTGTCGTTGGTGCCATTACAGTAGTTGCAGGAACTACTTTAGTCAATCAATCGTTAAGTTCAACCGTCAGTTTCATGCGATTTTTGATGTTTATGATTTCTTCTTTTCTTGGCATGTACGGACTCATCCTTGGGATGCTGCTGATTATAGGTTATATGAGCCAGCTTCGTTCCTTCGGTGTGCCCTATATGGCACCGATTTCCCCTCCGCATTTTAAAGAAATGTTAGGCGCGATTCTTCGACTTCCCTGGAGCAAATATAAAAAAAGACCTCAATCATTACACACCATAGATTCGGACCGACAAGGGGAGGATTAGCGTGGCTGTAAGCATAAAATGGGTTCTCATACTGGCTGTACTCCTATTGGAGTCAGGCTGCTGGGATTCCAAGCCTATTCAAAATATGGTCTATGTAACAGCTATTGGTCTGGATTATGAGAAAGGCAATTTTATTGTCCATGTGCAGACAATAAATTTTAGTAATGTGGCCAAGAGTGAAAATTTCGAAATTGGTAAAAATGTACCTGTGTGGATAGGAAAGGGAGAGGGAAAAACGGTCAGTGAGGCTTTATCATCAATCTATGCGACCTCACAGATAAGAGTATACTGGGGACATGTCAGAGCGATCATTTTCAGTGATAGAATGCTTAATGCGACAGATTCGGTTAAGCATGCCTATGACGCCATAAACCGTTATCGTGAGGTTAGATATAACATTTTAGTGTATGGTACGAAAGAGCCCATGACCAAGATCCTTACACAAAAGTCAATTTTCAATTTTTCACCATTAGAGAGCATCATGGATACCCCGGAAGATAGCTATTCTCAAAGGTCCTTTATTCCTCCCCAGTATGGTTACAGGCTCATCGCAGAAGTGAGCGAGCCCGGAAGGACGGCCATGCTTCCATCGCTTGCCACCGTAGACAATAGCTGGACGGAGGATCAAAAGAAAAAATCAATGTTTGAGGTGGACGGAGCCTACATGGTGAACACGCAGAAAATGAAAGGTTGGTTTTCCGGTGACGATCTCAAGGGAGCCAGATGGCTATATAAAAAAATGAAACGTACGATCGTTAATATTCCCGGTAATGGGGACCCGATCGCGGCATTAGTCCTGAAGCTGCCTAAACATCGTATAGAGACATACCTTGAAAATGGGGAATTGCGCTTTAATATCACCGTCGAGGTTCAAGCTTATGTAGATGAAATGGTACAAGACGCATCTAAAAGGAAGATGGAACAGGAAGCAGAAGTGGTTGTTCGAGAAGAAATCAAATCGACCTATTTAAAGGGAGTTTCGAGGCAGACGGATATTCTGAACTTACTGGGAGAACTTTATGAAAAAAAATATAAAATATGGAAAAACTTATCTGACGAAAATCAGCTGGTATTAAAAGAAGATACCTTGAACAAAATCGATGTTCACGTAAAATTCACCAACACAGGGACCTACAAAGGCAAGGCACGTTAATTTACAATAGCACATCGTTAAAGCACGTAGAGGAGACCGTATGAAGCAGCTATGCAATTCCGACGTTCCAAAAAGCGTAGACAAATAGTTCAAAAAGCCGGAGCCCCCTTACTTTTTAAAGGATGCTTCGGCTTTTGTCAGCTTGTGGTTGCATGATGTACGTAAGGTTCTGATTGAAGTGAACTCTCATACAGGGCTTCGGATTACTTCCCGGCAGCGTTAACAGCTGCTTTAATGGCATCCGTCACTTTCTGTAGGAAATCAGTCGAATCTTGTGCAGACAGGTGATCTGAAACAGCCTGCATATCACTACTCCATAAGTTCAAAATACGGGATGCCAGCTCATCAGCTGATGTTGCAGTAAGACTTGTCAGGCTGCCACCTTGTTTATAGGCATTCTTCAGTTCATTATATTCCAGATCATCCGTGTTCACGACAAGATAAGCATCGTTAAAGATCGACGCTAGATGTTTGTTTATAAATGCTTGAATATCGAGTTTGGAATTATTTTGATTATGATCGTTGTAAGGCGTTGAAATAGCTGATGCAATAGTTTTGTTTGCCTGAACCTTCAAGTCCGCTGCTTCAGAGGCTGTTAGCAGATTTTCCTGAGCTGCCTTATCAATATCTTGTACAATCGGCGTAATCAAGGCATTAGTTAAAAATTGTTGATTCAGACGAGTCGCCTCGACAAGTGAGCCTCCTTGAATCAAACGGTCCTGGATATCCATATAATCTTCTTCTGAAAGAATTAGAGCATCTGCTTTTAATTGGCTTATATACTTATCCATAAGGGCACCGTAGTTAAAACGGTTTTGGTCACTTGGGGACTTGTAGCCGGGTGTGGATATGGCAATTTGAATACCGTTGTATAAATCAGATTTCAAAGCAATTAGCTGCTCATTAGTAACCGTATAGTTTTGCAAGGTGTTGGCTAAATCTTGATCGATTGAAGCTCCCAGCTTGGCTGCCAGCAATGAACTGTCCAGACCAGATGCTTGTGCTAAGTTCTGTCCATGTAGTAAGGCATCGTAAATATCCGTAGACTCTTTTTCCGAGAAAGAAATGGTCATATTAATCAGCTTGTTTAAACGATCTGTTATGTACTGCTGTCTATCCAATGGGGCTTTGACTCTTTCAATGGCTGGATAATCATCGTCATCCGCGAATGCTTTTGGGGCTAAAGTAAGGGCGCCACTAAATAATAATGCAGTAGAAAGTATTGCAGCCATCCATGGTTTTCTGTTATTCATTTTAACTCCACCTTATCTCTATAGTTTTTCATTAAACATTTCGCTAACGAAATGTTTCTGTACGAAATATATCACTTTATGTTTGAATTGTAAATAGTATCTAAACAATAATAAGTGAATAAAGTTTGAACAATTTTCAAGAAAAAGTTAATGCCACAATCTGGTACCAAGGATGTCTAACTAGTTATTGCTAGAGTGCTCATAATGTTCTACAATATATTGTGAAGTAACTAACTTCTATGTAACGTAAAGCGGTGTATGGTGGTGTAAAGTGCGGTGTTAGAGATCATAGAAATCGTCGTACCTCACATCCAAAGATGGCCAGCATCGTTTGATCGTGCAAGAATCAAGCTTCGTTTTGATAACGCTTTCAAAAAGGGGATCGTAAACAGGTATGCGCATGGCCAGCATGTTGTCAAACAAACCAGTAATGAAACTGATGCTGTTAGTAGGGGGATTAGGTCTAATACTACTTATCGTTAGCGGCGCGGTACACTTCGTTTCCTCTCAGATGATGCAATATGAAAAAAAAGAGAAAACGATGAGAGCGCTCAAGCAAGTGAAGCAAACCATGGACAATGAAATCAAGCAGATGAATCGGGTATACCTGCGAGTTGCTTCTGACCCGAATGTTCGTGATTATTTGTATGCTCAGGAGCCTTCACTGGTCAGCCAAAAGGCCGCCGACGAGCTTGTGATGAAAAGCTTGAACAGGTATAAAGCAGCCAATCCATCGATACTGGATGTGTACATGTACGTCAAAAACAATCATGCAATCGTAAGTACACAAGCTGTGGACACGCCTGAACAGTTCTTTTCCACCCGGTCGTACACCTCCATGAAATATTCAACATGGCATCAGCTGATCAAATCGTACCAGAACAAGAACTACCTTCATATCGGCCAGACCTCGAAGGATAGCTTTAAGGGAACCGGGCTGGCTCTTTTTCAATCGCTGCCATTGACGGACCCAACCGGACCGGATGCGACGATCGTCATTGTCTTCAAGGCGGCCCCTTTACAATCGATCTTGGATACTGTCGATCCGGCGCTGCAGGGCACTGTCATGATTACGGATAAATACGATGAGGTTTTGCTATCCTCCCAAGCAAGAAGGGCCCCTGCTCCAGAAGTGCTGGATGGAATGACCAATGATAACGGCGTTCTATACATGGACGAGAATGGTACGAAGGTTGCCGTGTTTTATATGAAATCTTCTGATCCGGAGCTGACTTATATGGCTTTTATTCCCGAGGATTTGTTGAGTTAAAGTAAGTTTTTCGTTCGGGGGTACTCCTGTACAATTGGGCATTGAACGTCCAGTTTACGAGTGGAGATGCCCCTGAATTTCGTCTACGCTTCATTCACTCATTTTACCGCCGCATGCAACTCCCCCTAATCATTGAAAGTGAAATTACTTCCAATATTGTTGTACTCTTCCATAGATTTACACCCATCTTAAAAAAAGATAAGTATGTTTAAATTACGGACTCCCTCTATTCAGACCCCTGCTGTAAGATTCACATATAACAACAACGATGGGATGTGTGAATGTGAGTTTGTTAGCCTACTACAACCGGTATAAAATTCTTTATCTGCTATCCCTACCGGGAATACTTTATTTTGTAGTTTTCAAGTATATTCCTCTGGCAGGCTCGATGATGGCGTTTCAAAATTACAGTATTTTTGAGGGCATTTGGAAAAGTGAATGGGTAGGACTGGCTAATTTCCAGCGTATGTTTGAGTTCGCAGACTTTTGGAGAATTTTGAAAAATACATTAGCTATCGGTGTTTACACGCTGGTCTTTGGGTTTCCGATTCCGATTATATTAGCTTTAATGATGAATGAGCTGCGTAATCAGCTCTATAAGCGATTTGTCCAGACAGCGGTGTATTTGCCGCATTTTTTATCATGGGTCGTTGTTGGCGGAATTGTGATAGAAATCTTGTCACCTACCCATGGTGTGGTGAACCACGTCCTTGCCTGGTTTGGACAGGAGCCGATCTACTTTATGGGTGAGGACTCCCACATTCGTACCATTATCGTAAGCTCGGGAATTTGGCGGGATGCGGGCTGGAGCACAATCATTTATTTGGCCGCCATGAGCGGCATCAACCCCGATCTGTATGAGGCTGCGCAAATGGATGGAGCGACTCGGTGGAGACAGACGATCTCCATCACGATTCCTTCGATTATGACGACAATTACAATATTATTTTTGCTGCAGATCGGGAATTTTCTGGATCTCGGCTTTGAGCGGGTATTTGTGTTTCTGAATCCGCTGACGAATTCAAATGGGGATATTCTCGATACGTACATTTACAGGGTGGGACTCATTCAACGGGAGTACAGCTATACGACGGCGATTGGGTTGTTTAAATCGGTGATTGGGTTTGTATTGATTGTTACGGCGAATACGTTTAGCAAGCGAGTAACAGGTGAGGGGTTGTATTAAAGGTTCGGTGAGCAGAGTGTGGTGAGGAGCGTGTGGTGAGAGCGTATGGTGAGGGGGACGCTGCGCGGCCGAAGTGTTCTTCCGATCGCTGTTGTTCATGGATTTCCTGATTGGATAAGAGATGTATCGGTAGAAATCCATGAACAAAGGCGAACGCTACGCTTCTGCAGAATACCACGGCCGCTCCGCTGCGTGCTCACCGAACCTTTAAGACAGAGTAGAGATTAGGGAAAAAGGAGATTGTCCTATGTCTTTTGGACAATTAACTACAATATAAAGTTCAGATCATAAATACGAAGTTAGTTTGCTAAGGAGATAAAACCATGTCACCATCCAACAAAACAAGCCGATTGGCGCTGCTCAATCCATTGATTTTATTACTGATTAGTTTGACGATGCTGCTGCCGATTCTGAATATTATCGCGCAATCACTGAGTGGTTCGGTTGCGCTTAGCACTGGCAAAGTGATTTTATGGCCAGTGGAGTTTACCATGGCGAACTACGCAACCGTGTTGCATCAGGCTGCGATATGGAGAGCTTTTGGGATCAGTGCCATGATTACCGTTTGTGGGACTTTGATCAATCTGATTGTTCCTAAGTTTTTCAAGGTCGAAGCCATGCAAAAGGCGTTGCAGGTGTACAAGACGATGTATGACGAGGGCTTAATGGCGAAGGATTTTGCCAGTCTGGACGGTAACAAATGGACAAATAATATCAATGCCGGTAAATCGGGTGTCTGGAATCATAATGCCAATCTGCTGCTCAACTGGATCAACACCACCAAGCCAGCGAATGCCAAATCCGAGGTCATCATCATACCTTCACCTGTAGGGGATGACGGCAAAGGCGGCATGATGAAATACAGCTACACAGGCGGACTTTCTTATATTAAGAGCAAGGTCAGCAAAGAAAAGGCAGCAGCCATCGTTAAATTCCACAATTATATGATTACCGAAGCGGGCGACAGATTTTTCAACTTTGGTATTGAGGGCGACACATAAACGATGAAGGATGGTAAGGTAGCTTACAAGCAGCCAACCACACCGGAGGGTACCCTGGAGGAGCAGTTCCGTTCCGTTATGCTGAGATTGGTTGAAGATACGGCCTTGAATCGGACCTTGCTCAATACGACAGAGGATGGTAAAAAGCTGGTTCAGCAGTTCGATACTATTGTAACGAAGGAAGGTCGTAACGGAATTGCATTCCAGCCTGAGCTCGCAGCGAGCGCCAAGTATACGGATGCCGGTCTTAAATTCTCGGACATGCCGCCGGTTATACTGGATCATATGCTGAAAATGGTATACGGCAAGGAGCCGATTTCCGATTGGCCGAAGGTGCTGGAGGAATGGAAATCCAAGGGTGGGAATGATATCATAAAAGAAGCAACTGACCGTTATAATCAGAAATCCGGCGTCATCATGGGAGATTAACGCATCCAGACTTTGATCCCTGGACACAATGGAGGACGGCACATGAAGCATATTCTGGTTGTAGATGATGAGCCGCTTATACTCAAAGGTCTTGTTGTTATGCTGAAGCAGCATTCGCATACCTTTGATTCCATTCGAACAGCCAGTAACGGTTTGAAAGCACTCCAAATGATTGAGGAATCGATGCCTCAGCTGCTGTTTACGGATATCCGAATGCCCAAGCTGGATGGTCTTGAGCTGTGCAAGCAGGTTCATGAGAAATACCCTTTGATTCAAAAGGTGATCATATCCGGATACAGTGATTTTGAATACGCGCAAGCCTGCATCTCGTATGGGGTTAAGGAGTACGTGCTGAAGCCGTTTATTCCCTCCAAAATTCACAGTCTGCTGGATAAGCTCGTATACGAAAGCAATCATGCTGTCTTTTCCATATCTCGTTATAAGGAATGGATCGAAAAAATTGTTGAAGCGATCTGGTCCTTGCGGATTGAGGAGGTTGAGCTGCATTTGGAGCAGTTAAGGTCATATTGCAGTACGGCCGCGACCTCCGATTCGGATTTCATTCAGCTGTTGAAGGACTGCCTGACGATGCTCAAGAAACGTTTATCCGTCAAAGGCTTTCACCCGCAGGGTGAGGAAATCCCGGACGCTGTCGATAAATTGCAATATTTTGCACGGCTTCAAATACAAATCCTGGAAATGATTGATGAGTTGGCCCTGCAGCGGGGTGGGCAGGATTTGATGCAGAAGGCCAAGTACTATATGGATTCGCATATTACGAAGGACTTGTCGCTTGAGGATGTGGCTGAATATCTCGGGATTACCCCGCCTTATCTAAGCCTGCTGTTCAAAAAGGTGCACAAGGAAAACTTCGTTCAATACCGGATTATGAAACGAATCGAGCTGGCCAAAAAGCTGCTGGAAATTCCGCACTATCGGACTAACGATATTGCCTATGAGGTCGGCTACGAGAATTATCCGCATTTTTCACGCATGTTCAAGAAGGTCACCGGATTGTCGCCCTTGGAATACCGGCATATGATGGGAATCAAATAATGAAGCCAACGCTCGCCAGAAGTATTTTTGCCTATATTGCATCCGTTGTCATCATCACCGCGGCTTCGATCGGATTTTTCTCTTATCATATTTCGTCCAAGAAGCTTAGTGAACAGAATGAGCAGCATCTTAAGGAAATCGTCTCGAATGCGGTCAATCATACCGATTTGTATTTGAAATTGTATGAGCGGGCCCATTTATCTCTGTTCACCAATACGGACGTTAAAAAATTTCTCGATGCGCCTCCACAGGGAGATTACGAGTATTATGAGTTTACGAATAAGCTGAAGGTTAATGTGATTGATCCG
Organism: Paenibacillus periandrae; assembly: GCF_022458865.1. GTDB lineage: Bacteria > Bacillota > Bacilli > Paenibacillales > NBRC-103111 > Paenibacillus_S > Paenibacillus_S periandrae. Next base: position 21,262 of record NZ_JAJNMU010000017.1, read on the forward strand.
CTGTTTATCAAATCTCCTGAGATCATGACGGTATATTTGATCGATTACAACCATAACTGGGTGTATTATGAGAATCCGGCGCTGAAGCCGATTGCCGATCGCTGCCTGAGGTTACACTGGAGGAGCTGGATAAAGAGGCCGATGCGCAGGGAAATCTGACGATTATTAACAATAGCGTATTTGCCGGAAGCAGCAATCAGTTTATTACGTTGGCACGCAAAATCCACGGTGAGGTGTTTAACGAATTCAAAGGGATTTTGGCGATTGAGATCAAATCCAATGAATTTTCAACGCTATGGCGAGGGATCTACCTTGGACCCAACGGGTTCTTTTCCATTGTCGATAATGAGGGACGGATCGTCTATCATCCGGATAAGAAGCAGATCGGCAGCTTTGTCGACAAGCAGCTTCTGAGTAAGCTGGAGTCGAACCCGCTGGAAGCGTTCATCGATACCTCCGGTGGTGAGGAGCGAATGGTGGTCAGTCTGAAGTCTGCATACTCCGGCTGGAATCTGATGGTGTCGTTGCCGACTGCTGATATTAACGAGCCGCTTTCGAGTATTCGGATGTCTTCCATCTGGGTGGGAGGCATTACGCTGCTGATCGCTTTGCTGCTATCGTATCGATTTGGCCGCAATATTACCAAGCCGATCCAGATATTGAAAAAGGGCATGCGCCAAACTGAGCAGGGCAATTGGGTCAAGATCCCGCAGCTTCGAACTCGTAATGAGCTGGATGAGCTGATTGAACGATATAATTTGATGGTTGTGAGCTTATCCGAGCTGATGGATACGTTATACCGGACTGAATTAAGTAAAAAGGACGCCGAGCTGGAGCATCAAAAGGCGCAATTGCAATCCCTGCAGCTGCAAATCAATCCTCATTTTCTGTACAATACTTTTGAAAATATTATTTGCTACGCTGTGATCCAGCAATCCGAAGAAATCACCGAAATTGTCGATGCCATCGCCTCGATGTTTCGTTATTCCGTACAAACCGATATTGAAGAGACGGCTATCGTGAATGAGCTAAAGCATGTGCTCAATTATATGATGATCATGAAGCATCGCATCGGTCGGGAGTTTGAGCTGGATGTGCGGATACCTCCACAGTTCTTTTTGAAGAAAACGGTCAGGCTGACGCTGTAGCCTTTAATTGAAAATATTTTTCAGCATGCCTTTGCGGATGGTTTGGAGGAGCATCATTTTATTCGGCTGGATGCCTGGATTGAGGACGATGATTTGGTGATGGTAGTTGAGGATAACGGAGTGGGCATAGCTCCTGATCGTCTTGCTGTTCTGCAGAGTCAGCTGGATACGAACCAACTGGCTGAATCCAATCTGTCTGGTGGCAAGGGACATGGCGGGATTGGCATGATGAATGTGCATCGCAGAATTCAGCTGGTATTTGGAGAGAAATACGGCTTATGTATGGAGAGTGAGCAGGGTAAGGGTACCCGCTTGTTCATACGTTTTCCTGATTTGGCAACGTGAAGCGTCCAATGCTCTTGTGTAGAGCACTGGACGTTTTTTCATCCCCATAACAAAAATAGCAAAGAACGAATTTAGGACTAGGTACTCGCATAAAATGAACCGAAGTAATTATGAAGTATTATGGAGGTCATGTTAATGAGCTTTCAATATCCAGCAACACAGCATCAGGTTTTATATCAGGCAGACCCGGGCGTAGTACACACATTAAGAACAATTCGTAATCGTATACATCATATTTGCAGTTCTCATGTTAATCGTTCAGTTCGTATTCAGACAATAGACGGTCATGTTTACGAAGGTGTAATTGTAAATTGCGATTCCGCCCATATTTATTTAAGAGTTTCTAATCCCGTAGTACATCGCGCATTTTATGGGCCAAGTGACGCTGCAATCCTTACTTTAGTTCTATTCGAGTTGCTTGTCATAGTTTTGTTGTCATAAAAGGTGCAACACACCTTCATTGGTAAGGTACAGCCTTATATACCTAATTCATTTTGTTAAGGTCTGCAGCCTTTGCGTTTATCAAGTAAGCTACAATTTCATTTTGTTGTGATTCATTTTCCTTAAAATTCACTTGAAAGCACACATCATTTTCGATCCAGAAATAGCTTACAAAATCCGCCTCATTCGCACCACTTAATGGACCGTCGATTTTGTACTTCTCTGTTTTGAGCACTTCCATTCCTGCTACCTCTATGGGGCTTACCTTGACCTCATGTTTTTGCCCGTCTATACGATAGAAGTCAACATATCCGCTGTTTTTGATATCTTGATACGTATGTCCGTTTTTGATTTGCTTGAAAGAAAAACTGTTTACAGTACGATTGTTATTGTCAGTCTTTTGGTATCTAATGCTGAGAAGTCTTGTATTCTTATCCTCATCGTCTATTGGATAGCTGAAATTGACCTTTTTGGTGACAAAAGCATTCGTTGCTTGAAATTGTCCCAATAGCTGCAGCGGAAATTTAGGTGTAAATCCGATTAATTCCGGTGCCTGCTGTAAATCATCTGTATCATAGATTTGAATGTTCAACATATAGTCGCTTGTATAACGTTCGTTCATCTGTTCATCAGGATATTTCATAGAGCCTATCATCGTAAGGAAGTCTTGATTTGAAACGTTCCCGTAAAGCTGGTACTGGATATCCTGGTCCTGCCATATATAGTACAGCTTTTCTCGCTTTCCTGAACCTACTGTTACCTTTAAAACGTCCATATGCTGAATGATCAGGGGTTCTTTCTTTATTTCAAATTCACCTATTTTGAGCTGTTGCTCGGATTGCTCAATTATCGCATATGCGGCTTCCAGTCCGTTTCCACCAAACACTGCGTTTAGTTTAAAATTTCCATAATTTTTGTTTCCTTGACGAGCTTCATAAAACAAAGATGCTTTGGTTAACTTGCTTTCTTCAGGTTGTTTTGAATTCAGATGTACGCTCTCAAATTTGTAGTCCTCAGGCAATATATTTGGGACTTTAAACTTAAAATCAGCAATCCGAGCGGCCTTATCCAAACGGTTATAATCCCGGAAAGGGGAATCAAACAGAATTCGATCTTTCATTGTGGTTTCGGCTGCTGCGAGCGTGTTATCCGTACTGATGGCCAGGAGGGGATTGTGAGAATTCGTTAACGTTACAGCAGCCAGGATCGCCATGCCTATGATCGCAATCGCTGATAGTTTATACGATCCTTTTTTAAAAGACTTGATCATTGTCATCCTCCTTGCAATTTGATTATGGTTGTTCGATTCGTGAAAATATAGCAGGTTCGGCTGATTTCTTTTGGCAGAAAATCGCTTGAGAAATTCAATAATCGTCAACCCATACGGTATAGCCTCTGCTTCTCCCAGCACCTCCAATACGTAAGCATCACAGGCGAGCTCTCTGTCTGCCTTCATCATCCTGATACAAATCCAGACCAAAGGATTCATCCAGTGGATCGCAAGAATCAAGCTTCCGATTGTATTCCAGGCCATATCTTTTCTTCGATAATGGGCTAATTCATGAGACAGGACATGTGAAAGCTGAGAGGGGCTCAATTCCTTGCCGATTGCTTCCGGTAAATAGATCCACGGATGAATCACCCCTGATATATATGGACTTATACCAAAATTTCCTGTGTATACTGGGATCGGTAACGAAATGCCGAATTTCGCTCTGCATTCATCCATTACTTGCATGATCGAAGAGTCTGTGACCAATCGGAGTGTGCTGAATCTTCTTCTCATCTTTACCATGCAATATATCAAGTACGTAAGGATGGTAACTACGCCTATAAGCCATACAGGCGCCAAGATTTTTAAACCGAAGTTATGTGATTGTACAGAAGCAGGTTCAGAATCTTCCATCCTTTGTGTTGATAGAGTTGGCTCCATGTGAACGTAATCCTGACTTAACCTGCTGTTATCATTGGGAAGTAATTCATCTTGTTGGTTGATTCTTGTTCCATTGTTAGATAGATCGATTTGCACAAAAGAAACGATACCGGCAGCAGCCTTACTCAATTCGGTTGCGAACGGCACCATATTAAAAATACTGACGTCGCTGTTTGGGAAAACGGGCAGCAGCAATCGGATCAGTACAATCAACCATAACGCATGTCGAATGCGGGCATTCATATAACGGTGAAATAACTTCTGAATCGAAATCACCAACAAGGCAACAATACTTGCCGCAAAGGTCGCATACACAAACCATACAAAAATGTTATTTACAATATCCATAGGTTTACCTCTTTACATGTACTTGGGCAGCTTCATTATGCCTGTGGCTTGTTATCGGCTTTATCCTGCTTGTCCGTCAAAATCTTCTGCAGCTGCTCGATCTCCTTATCGGACAAATGCGCCTCCTCCAAAAAATTGGTAACCATACTGCCTGCGACACCACCAAAAACTCTTTTTATAAAAGACTGACTTTCCGCCTTAACGCATTCTTTTTCGGAAAATAGGGGGTGATATTTGTAACCTCTTCCTGATTTCTCAAAGCCGATTACTTTCTTTTTCAATAGCCTGTTCACAAAGGTGCGAACAGTTTGCTCGCTCCATTGAATCTCATCGGGCAGCTGAAGCAGGATTTGCTCTGAGGTGATCGGGCTGCTTTTCCAAATGACTTTCATAATTTCCCACTCGGATTCCGATATTTTGGGAATCGTGCTCATAATGGAACCATCCTTTCTGATATTTCATTTACGAATGTAAATATAACCTGTTGAATTTGATATTACAAGCATAAATGAAATTTGTCAACTATTGGAATGTGAAAGAAATGTCTGGATACGACGAAAAAAGAGCCGCAGTAGATGCGACTCTTGGGGGTGTCAAAGGTCATGCTGGAGGATGAGACGAAGCAGATTTTTCCTGAAGGCGTACATCACCCAGATATGTACCTTGGCCTGTGTGAAGCTGTATAGGAACCAAGGCAAGGAGGGCACATAATCGTGAATCGCAACGATACATTCCTGAGTGCCTGGAATTTGCATAAACTCGAGCCTACCGTGGAGTGACTCTTTGGTGTTTACGAACGTGCCGCCGGTAATCTGGTATACAGCATACGCCGATGCGCTACTTGGTGAGGAATAAGTCAGCTCCAGCAGCGGTCTTCGGTCGCATGCAATATAAACACGGCATATCCCGGAGTCATCGATTATGGTTCTCAGCAAGGGCTTGGCGAAGCTCGACAGCCAGGACAAATAATAGGCGGCAGTCCAGGTGGCGTTCTTACCTTCCGGCAACAGGATACGCTGAACAGAACGTACATCGGATTTTACCGTATGCTTCCGCATTATGCGCTCCACCTCGGCTGTTTGCTTGAGCATTTCCTCATAGGTCGTGACATCAAGCCCTCCGATATCCATCGTTTTTCCGAACAGCTCTTCATTGCCAATACTATGCTCTAATGTGTTCATTACTTCGGAGAGCGATGAGCTCTCAGGCTCATCAATCAAACCTGTACGAATCGTCGTAACTGGAATCCCAAAGGATTCAAGGATCTGCTGCACCTCAAGTCGACTGTGCAAGAAGCGGGAAAGTGCGTTCTTCTTCGTATCAGGTGGAACAAGGCCGCTCCAATACACGATTTGCTTCACGCCATTCTTTTGAGCCGCGCGTCCAAAATGCTCAGCGAGAATGACGTTTATATCCTCAAATTTGGCCTGTGTCAGCCTGGCGGTCGACAGCATGGAAGGAATTAAATATACGGCGTAATCCGTACCCTCAAGACCCTTCTCCACATCATCTATAGAGAAAAAATCGCAGGCTCGCCACTCTGCGTGCTCCCTATGCTCTCGTTTATCGACATATCTGGATAATGCGATAACCTCGGCTTGTCCTGACAATTGCTTGAGCAGGCTATATCCTATATATTCGTCCACTCCCGTTAAAGCGATCGTTGGACGTTGATGATTTTCGTTATTTTTCATCATGCATAATGCCCCCTTGTAGATGCTTAGTGCTAGACCACTGATTCCCGTGACCCGATAGTCATCTACACGACGATCAGCAATCCGACGGCTGTGCCAGCGGCATCAGCATCATCACTTTTGAGGGAGCAGCCGTTTCTGGTGCTGGCTGTCACGGTAATCTCTGGCGCCCATACCCTTTATTTTGTGGAAAATACGGCAGAAGCTCGGATACGAGCCGAAGCCCGCTTCCACCCATACCTCTGCGATCGGCATATCTGAGGAAAGCAGCAGACTGCAGGCATGTCGAACACGCAGCTCATGGAGGAAATCGACAAAGTGGATACCGTACTGTTTATGAAACAAATCGCTAAGGTAAGCTGGAGTGATGTGAAAATGCCGGGCTACCTGTGCAAGCGACAACGGCTCCATGTACTGCTGATACATATATTGAACGATGGCTGTCACGAGCTTGGCTTTTGCAGATATGCTGGAGAGAGGGGCAGCCTGATCATCTGCTGATGGTATTGAGCGATAACGAAGGAACAGTGCCAGCGCTTCAAGCAGCTTTCCTTTCAAAACCAGATGCTTATAGGGGGTATCCGCTTCAAATTCACTCAGCGCCTCATCAAGTAGACGACATATGCGGGTCCGGTCGCTTTCAGGAACCATTACAAACGAGCGAGAACTATCCTCCTGAACGGTAAGCAGATGCGCCAGACCAAGCTCGGCTTCCTTTCCTTCCGTCAGCAGGTCAATAGGAAAATTGCAGGTATACAGGGTGAGTGATTCACCAGGAGTAGATCGAAAGCTGTGTATGTGAAAAGGAAGCAGCAGGACAAAGGTTCCGGGAATCATCGCATGCTCGCTTCCATTAATGATTTCCTGACCGCTGCCTGCGGCAACGTAAGAAAGCTCAATAAAGTCGTGTCTATGCGGAGCCACCGCTTGATACGATTTTTTTTTCATGTAAAAGGGAAATAGAGTCTCACGATTCGGATATTCGAACAGGTAGTCGGGATACATGGAGCTGCCTCCTTTACTCGTAATCTCATTATAAAACAAATTCCCGGTTAAAAATATGAGAGGTTAATAATAGGCGAGTTGATGACCAAGTCAGCAAAATGTTTGACAGACCTTACAGTTACATACAAAATAAATATATCTAAAGTTAGTAAGGTTTACTTTCTGTCGATTCAATTGGTAGTTCACTAAACAGGGATATGAGATAGAGAAGGAATGAATACATATGAAATCAGAAACGGTATGGGGAATATTTGTTGCTAGTGATAGTAGTAGATTTCCTAATTTTTTTCCGATCGGGCTGTATACTACTCAAGAAAAAGCTCTTACTGCATTGAATTCTTTACCAAGGGATACAAATTACCAGCTACTTAAATTACCTCTCAATAAAAACTTTGCATATTACCATAAAAAAAGCGGCAATCTTGTAGGGATGGATGATATCTGTCACGAGCATTTTCATTACAAGGATGCTAATAACAATGAAGGTATGGTTTAGTCGATATGAAGTTTCCCTTAACGAATCAATAAGCATAACTGGCACAATTAACAAAGTCGAAACTACAACGGAGTGCACTAAAATTATTGTACAATGCTCAGATAGTGATGAATTAGAGATATGGAGCATGCTTCAGTTAAAACTTGAACAAATTGAATTTTTACGTGCCTAAAATTGAATTCAAGTAAATAGGGCGCATTCCCAATAGATGTTATTTTTCAAATACCCGGTCAATTTTACTAAAAGGTAGTGATAATATAAATGCCTCGAGAACAAGAGCTTATACATCCCTATTTTATTATTTATTGCTAGACATACGAAGTGCATCCTATGCCCGGATCAGATGGTCGAATCTTAAATCATGGGTACAAGCTAAAAAGGATATGGCTGAGATCAATATTATCGCAGATGTATTTCACAATCTACCTGATTTATTGGTAAACAGACCTAATGATTTTGATGAAATATGGTTCTGGAATTATATCAGTAAGAGACTTCCTTCTAGATATGAGTTTTACCATAAAGAGTTCATCCAAAAGATAGATGAAGATGGAGAATCCCCAGCTGACTTTACCAGATGGGGGCTATTTGACGCTTACGCATATGTGCATATGAGGATGAATCATCGATGATTTTGGGGTTCTATCAATGGTTACAGATCGACTCTCAAGGTGCCCAACGCCTTGGCGACTTCCGGGTCGTTGAGCGATAAGAAAAGACTTTCCCCCGAATCGAGGGTGGAAATCGATGCGATATCTTCCGTGCTCAACTCAAAATTGAAAATATCGAAGTTCTCGATGAGCCGCTCTTTGCGCACTGATTTGGGAATAACAACGACGTCGCGCTGAACAAGCCAGCGCAGCACAACCTGGGCGACGGATTTGTTGTGTTTTTCTGCAATTGAAGTCAGCACTTCGTTGTCGAACAAGTTGTTACGTCCTTCGGCGAACGGTGCCCATGACTGGTGTTGCACCCCCTGGTCTTTCATGAAAGCAGCGCTCACGATCTGCTGTTGAAACGGATGCGTTTCGATCTGATTGACAACGGGCACGACTTCATTATGAACGATGAGATCCATCAGACGGTCAGGCAGGAAGTTGCTGACGCCGATCGCCTTGATCCTGCCTTCGCGGTACAGTTCTTCCATCGCACGCCACGCGCCGTAGTAATCGCCGAACGGCATGTGAATCAGGTACAGATCAAGATAATCGAGCTGCAGCTTCTTCAAAGATTTGGCAAATGCCAGCTTGGCACTTTCGTAGCCGGCATCCTGAATCCAGAGCTTGGTCGTGATGAATAGATCTTCCCGAGGTACGCCGCTTCGCTTGATTGCGCGTCCAACCGCTTCTTCGTTCAGGTAACCGGCGGCGGTATCGATCAGGCGATATCCAGCCTTCAGCGCTTCAAATACAGTGTTCTCGCATTCTTCAGCATCGGGAACTTGGTAGACACCGAAGCCGATGATCGGCATTTTCACTCCATTGTTCAAGGTTACGGTTTGCATATGAATTCCTCCCATTGTTCAAATGTAAATCTGCAAACGGTCGCGTTTCCCAGAAATCGGGCACCGCAGCGGGGATTCCGCTTCCGGCCGATTTGCGTTACAATAATCCTATCGCCTTCGTGTAACACGAAGTCAAGCCGTCTTCAATATTTTTTTCCAAGGAGGATTGCACATGTATACGGTCCAAGATGCCGCTCAGATAACAGGACTTACCGAGCACGCCGTACGCTTTTACACGGATAAGGGCCTGGTGCCAAGCGTACAACGAAATAAAAACAACATTCGGCTGTTCGACGAAGAATCGATCAATTGGCTGTATGGTGTCAAATGCCTCAAGCAGACTGGGCTGCCGATTGAAAACATCAAAACGTATGTCGACCTCTGCCTCGAAGGTGATTCCACCGTTCCACAGCGCTTCGCACTTATGATGGAGTATAGGGAAGCGGCACTGGTTCAGCTCGAAGAAGCCAAGGCCCGCGTTGCCCATTTGGAAGAAAAAGCCCGCCAATATCAGGACATTCTGGTCGGGAACATCCCGGACATGACCAATCCCGGCAAATGGGAAACAAATCGGGAGGAAACGGACAATTGTCCGGCATCCAGGTTAAAAAATCCCAGTATTCCCGAAACCGGAACTTCGGTCCAATGCCCAGCAGCCGCTTTACAGAAGCCGATCGAAGCATTTTAGAATACTTGACACCAAAAAATAACCGAGCAACTTCGCGATTTATCGCTTCGTTTGTTCGGTTATTAATTTTGGGTGCAGTGGTCGATAAAAAGCCCACCTCTTCTGGTACACAGTTTCGTATGCAACAAGGCTGAGTAGTTCTGCTGCATTCCAAAAATAAATTCACTGTACATAACTCGGATTACTCGGATTATATTGGCCGTGAACGAATAAGCAAAGCTGAAAAAATGAAAACATACTATCGAAAAAATCGAATTCTTAAAAATATGAGAGGTTTATTAGAAAATATGAACACCTTGGAGGTCCCACGTCCTGTACGCTAATACCTAAGATAACGAGAGGAGCAATAACAAAATGGCGAACAGCAAACGGTTTCACGGGATTTTTACAGCGTTGGTTACCCCTATGCATGAGAACGGAGGTATTGACCTCCCCTCATTGGAACAATTGGTACAGCATCAAATCACACATGGCATTCACGGGTTTTATGTTGGAGGCAGCACTGGAGAAGGCTTCCTGATGACGCGGGAAGAGCGTAAGCAGGTACTAGAAACGGTCATTCAGGCGTCTGGCGGCAGGGCGCGTGTTGTTTCACACATCGGCAGTATGAGTACGATGGAGTCCGTTGAGCTTGCCCAGCATGCGGAAGCGGCGGGAGCAGAAGCAATCTCTGCGGTTGTGCCCTTTTACTATAAAGTAGGAGTCAGAGAAATTAAGAAGCACTATGAAACGATTATGGCGGCCACGAAGCTGCCAATGATTATTTACCATTTCCCCGGTGCCACAGGCGTTCAACTCTCACTTGATTTCTACGAAGAGATGGCGAAAAATCCGCAAATCATCGGAGTGAAGTTCACCTCGCTGAACCTGTTCGAAATGGAACAGATTCGTTCCAGGTGTGGGGACGATTTCCTGATCTGGAACGGTCATGACGAGGTTTTCGCAGGGGGGGCCTTAATCGCAGCGGATGGTGCTGTGGGCAGTACGATGAACATGATGCCCAGTCTGTATACGGACATGTATACGTCCATACAGGGTGGACTATGGGAGGAAGTCCGCTCCCTGCAAAGTAAAGCCAACGCTATTATCTCGCATCTGATGAATTTTGACGTGATACCCTACGAAAAATATGTATTATACCAGCAGGGGGTTATCAGCACACCTACAGCCAGACAGCCATTAAGACAATTTACATCGGAGGAAAACGAGCAAATCCATCGCTTTCTGCAGAGCAATGAAATATTGAGCCGTCACAGTAAAGTGAACAACCCTTCCTGATGAACCTAAGTCTAAGTTCTGGTCCGAATCACCGCAATCGATAAGAAATTCTCCCTCTTCAGTCATGCTATAATGGCAATGAACATACCCAATAACTGGTTGGAAGGATGATGGAGGATGGCAACACTTATACCATTCCTATTTTCGGAGGATTCCAGAACGCAAGCGGAGTTCTATATTGGAGCGCTTGGCGGGGAGATCCAGTCCGTTATGACGCATGGTCAGGCACCAGAGCCGAATGAGGCGATCAAAGACAAAGTCATGCACTTGTGTCTGCTTGCCGGAGGAATCAACTTTTTCATGGCCGATTCCATCGGTCCACTTACGCAGGGGAACGGCATCAGTCTGAATTTGAACTTCGAATCCGGAGCCGAAGGCCGGGAAGCGTTCGATAACCTCGCGGCAGGCGGCACAGTGAAACATCCGCTCGAGCCGGTATTCTGGGGTGGCATGTACGGGCAAGTGGAAGATAAATATGGCGTTAATTGGATGATCAGCTGCTAAGCTGAAGAAGGCTAATCCTGACCGGAACGAGGCTTCCGATAGGGCCATACCATCGAAGAATAGGGCTGATGCAGTCCTATTTTTTTTGTTTTTAGCAAAAAGTGCAATAACTGTAAAATTGTACGATTACCAACCAATGAAGAAGAAGGGCCGTGATCTTTTATCATATCAACCAAGGAGCTTTACCAATGAGAGGTTTTGGAAAGCATGGACAGCAAGATTAATCATTATACAACGGTCTCCAGCAGCTTCCAATTCGGTATTGCGGCAATTCGTTTGTGTGTGATACAATGAATTCAACTTGGTCAAATGCTATATTTTGGACATTTGCTCAAAATATGAATCGTGTTGGGAAGTGGTAATGGAGTGTGATCATGAGAGCCGTACATTTTGGTGCAGGCAATATTGGCAGAGGATTTATCGGACTGCTGCTTTCCCGTTCAGGTTATACGATCTGTTTTGTGGATGTGAATGATAAGGTAGTATCACTGCTTCGTCAAAGAGGGAGCTATACGGTTTCATTGGCAACCGAGTCTCACGATAGCATGGAGGTCAATGGTGTATCAGCGATTAATGGTAATGAGGTTGCACAGGTTATCCAGCAAATCGCCAGCGCCGATCTGATAACTACAGCGGTAGGGGTGAATTTGCTTGGATCGATTGCCGATGTCATTGCGCGAGGCATAGAACAAAGGATTAAGAACAGCTTGTCAGGTCCACTTCAGGTCATAGCCTGTGAGAATGCAATCCATGCAAGCTCTTTATTGAAGAAGCAGGTGTATGAACGGTTAAGCCGTGAAGCATGCAGCAGGGCGGATGAAGCTGTATTTTTTACTAATACGGCTGTGGATCGGATCGTGCCCATTCAAAGTCATGATGATCCGTTGGAGGTAACCGTCGAGCCCTTTTATGAGTGGCTGATCGATCGTAAAGGCATGCCGCCGGGAGCTGTCCAGATACAGGGGGCGGGTTATGTTGATCAGTTGGAGAGCTACATCGAGCGCAAGCTTTTTACCGTCAATACCGGACATTGCTGTGCCGCTTATTTGGGCTATCTGAACGGTTATGCAACGATCCATGAAACGATGGCTGATCCGGCTATCTCTATTCAAGTCAGGCAGGTGCTGGAGGAAACGGGCTCCTTGCTGGTTAAGAAGCATGGTCTGAATCTGCAAGAGCATACACAATATATCCAAAAAATTATGAGCCGTTTTGGCAATGCTTATTTATCTGATGGGGTTGTCCGTGTGGGTCGCTCACCGATCCGTAAGCTTTCCCCGAATGACCGATTGGTTCGCCCCGCGCTTCAAGCCTTTCAATTGGGGATAGAGCCTTATCATTTATCAAGGGTCATCGCGACGGCACTGCTGTTTGATTACAGTTCAGACGAGGAAGCTGTACAAATCCAAGCGAAAATTAAGGCTGTAGGGATTCATCAAGCTGCTGCCCATTTTACCGGAATACCGATTGGACATCCTGTCCACGACCTGATTATACTTCACTATGAAACATTGACACAGCCGATATAAAATGCGAAATCATATACCTTCTATGTGGTTAACACAAGGTTGTAATCGTTGTGCTGACATGATAAAATGATCGTATATTTGAGCATTTGTGCAATTATGGACGTATGATTAGGTTGATTTGGAGATCAAGGATATTCGAAAGGCATTCTGGGAATGGGAGGCGGTGCAATCGGACAATAATTATCCTATAGTTGGATATTTTGTTGAAGGATTGGGCCAATTTGAATCATATGAGCGGAAATAGTAAAAATGAGCATTTGTCAAAAGAGAGCTTTCTGGAGAGGGTAGCACGGATGTACTACGTCCTTGGCATGAGCCAGCAGGAAATCTCTGTGCAGCTAAATATCGGAAGATCTTCGGTTTCCAGATTCTTAAATGAGGCGAGGGAAAGAGGGATTGTACAAATCCAAATTCGTTCCGACCTAGACAGCTGTCGGCATGAGCCCTTGGAACGCAAACTTACCAAGCTGTACGGCTTGAAGGACTGCGTAGTGTTTCGGGGCGATCAAGGAGCAAACCCTTTTGAGGCCATGGCGACTCAATATCTGGATTCCGTACTGCCCTCACACGGGGCCATTGGGCTTGGGTGGGGGAAGACGCTGAACGCAATCGGCACCCAGCTGCATCTGTGCGATTCGCGTCCGGGGCTGAAGGTTTATCAGCTGATAGGCGGTTTTGGTGCCAAGGAAGATCAGATTCCTGCCTCCTCGATCATTCAGATGTGGGCTCAAGCGCTTCGGGGCAAAGCTCATTTGTTTCCAGCACCTGCGATTGCCGGCAGCGCTGAAAGCAAGGAAAGCTTTATGAAGGACCCGAGCATACAGGAGATCATGCTGGAAATCCGCAAAATGGAAACGATTGTGTTCAGTATTGGCCACGCTGGTGAAGATTCCACCTTATTGGCGTTAAATCTGGTATCCGGTTTAACCTATGAGGAGTTAAGTGGAGCCTCTGTAGGAGAGATTCTGTTTCATTGCTATGACAAGCAGGGCAAGTTCTCCCTTCCACGCATCAGCGAAAGGGTCGTAGGCACCTCGACGGAAGATTTGATGAATATCGAGTTGCGTATTTGTGTGGCGCAAGGCGCGCACAAGGTGCAAGCTATAAGCGGTGCTTTGCAAGGAAAGCTGCTGAATGTGCTGATTACAACGGAAGAAACGGCATTGCAGGTACTTGAACTCAAATAAATCCAATAAATTGATATTTAAGGAGATATTATTGTGAAAATTAAAGGTGTTGCTCACCGGGGCTATCCGGTCAAATATCCGGAAAATACACTATCCTCCTTTCAAGCTGCTGTTGATTTGTCTTTTACGCATCTGGAGCTTGATGTTCATTTGAGTAAAGACGGTATTCCAGTCCTTATGCATGATTATTCGATTGAGCGGATGACGGATGGTAAGGGCTTTATCCGTGATTATACCTTGGATGAGCTTAAGTATTTCCGCGTTAAGGAAGTAGAAACGATCCCGACCTTAGAAGAAGCATTGAACCTGCTTAAGGGTAAAATATCGATATTGGTAGAAGTGAAGCAATGTGGCGAATTTTATTCCGGAGTGGAAGAAAAGACACTGGAGATTATACGCAAAACGGACACATTGGACCAGTGCAGAATCATTGGTTTCGACCATTTTTCAATTGCCAAGACAAGACAGCTGGATAAAGATATTAGATTGGGCATTATCGCTAGTGGCAGTATGCCTTACGTGTTTCCGTTTATGGAAGAAGTCGACTGTGACTTTTTGGGTGTACAGCTTCGCTTCATGACACCGCAATATTCACAAATGATGCAAGAGCGGGGCATTATTTCCGGGCCTTGGCCCGTCGATACGTTAGCTGATATGGAGCTTATCGCTGCCAAATACCCAACGGATCTGATCACGACAAATGAACTGGAGCGTTGGGCCGAATTTTATCGCAACCATCCCGAGCTGCATGTAGGTGTATAGCACTTTATTCTACTTTATTTTCACATAATAGAAAAAACGGAACAACAAGCTTCTGCTTGCGGTTCCGTTTTTTTGTGTAAGTCAGGAATGAATCAGGTTCCTGTTACAAGAGCATCTTTGTAAAAGATGTTGGCGTGGCGTCAGCAGACCGTTCTTCATATCGATATTGACGGTTGTCCGGTCCGCTCCCACTACCGGGGCGTACTTGGTAATGGACGAGTCCGTATTGACCATTTTCATTTTACTTCAAACCACAAAAGATGCCCAATCAATTGTTTTCATGTGGACATATGTCCAAATTTACTAAACATTAATTTATTTCAATTGTTGCGGCATTGCCCTTCATTCAAAGATGAAGTAAAATGATTAACAATGGAGTCTGTAAAACGGACATAAAAACTCACAAAATAAAGATTCTTTGATGGGATATCACAATAATAAGCATAGGGTAAGGTGGTAAATGTGGAAAACAATACATCCAGGAGAGTGGAGACCTTAGCGGGTAATGATCGAAAAAAAGAAATTGTGAATCTGCTGGAAGAATTGGGTGTAGTCCGCGTATCTGATATGAGCAAAAGATTCGGGGTTACGGAGGAAACGATTCGCCGTGATCTGGAACGGCTTGAGAATGAAGGCTCACTGCTTCGTACACATGGCGGCGCTGTGCTTAACCGTAAAGAAGGCCCGGAGCTCCCTGTACTGCAGCGGGAATTGGTGCAAGCGGAAGAAAAAAGGGCCATAGGCGAGTACGCGGCCTCCTTGGTTAAGGACGGGGATGTGATAGCCCTTGATGCCAGTACGACCTGCCTGCAAATGGCCAGATACTTTCCAAACAAAGAGGTTACGGTTATCACCTACTCCATTCCCATAGCTTACGAGCTGATCAAAAAAACAAATATCCAAATATTTTTGATTGGTGGTTATCTGGATAGGCATTCGTTAGGCAATACCGGTACTCCAGCCGAGAAAATGCTGGATGGCTACCATGTGGACAAGTTCTTTTTCTCTTGCCAGGGCTTTGATTTGCAAAGAGGGATCAGCGAGCCCTATGAAGCACATGTACAATTAAAAAAAAGCATCGCCTCCATTTCGGACCAGCTGATTTTATTGGCAGACAGCAGTAAGTTTCAAAGAAAATCCTTAGTCCGATTAATAGGGCTGGAGGAAGTAAGCATGCTTGTCACCGACAATCATATGCCAGTTGAAGCCTTACAAGAAATGGATTCAAGTGACATCAATGTCGTAGTAGTCAGCTAAGCATCGCCTCCTTCATATAATTCTGTATTAAAAAGAAATCAATCTGTGATTGGTTTCTTTTTTGGTAATAATTATGTTGAAAACAAATAATATATAGTATATAATCTTCCTATTGAGTTGATTTCGAAGAATGATTTGTTGAAATGAATAATTATGTGCTTTGAAACAGACAAATGGGGTGTGGACGATGGCGATGATAGGACCCTCATTAATGTGTGCAGATTTGGGGCGTTTAATAGAATCTGTGCAAATTTTGAATCAGGGAAATGTTGATTTTTTTCATTTTGATATTATGGATGGAAGCTTTGTTCCTAATTTTAGCATGGGACCCGATATGCTGAAGACACTGCGTCCGCATACAAGCAAACCGTTTGATGTGCATCTGATGGTTGAGGAACCGGAACGATTTATAGACATGTTTGCAGATGCGGGGGCCAATATGATATCAGTCCATGCAGAGTCCAAAATCCATTTGCAAAGAGTGCTTCAATCCATTCGGGATCGAAACATTCAAGCAGGCATAGCCCTTAACCCGTCAACTCCCCTCTGTATTTTGGATTATGTGATGGATACTGTAGATTATGTTTGTTTAATGACCGTTAATCCGGGATTTGCAGGCCAGAAATTTATTCCAAGCACGCTCGGGAAAATCGCAGATTTGAGACAAAAAATTAATGCCTCCAGTATGGATATATCGATTCAGGTTGATGGAAATATCAGCTTGGCTGCGATTCCTCAGGTTATGGAAAAGGGGGCTGACATGCTCGTATGCGGAACATCAAGTTTATTCATGCAGGGCGTGAGATTGGAGCAAGCGGTTGCAGATTTGAGGGAGTATTGCCATAAATAGCCGTTCAGTTCTATAGGGAAAGGAAGTGTGAGGTGACGATTACTGTAGTGGGGAGCATCAATATGGATATTGTAGCTCTAACCGATCATTATCCTGGTCATGGAGATACATTATTCGGAAATGAAATCCCGTTGATACCGTGGTAGCGGGAGATGCGTTTGCAGGTGCGTTGGCTTGTGCGATTGCTGACGGTGAAGCCTTGGGTAGCGCTGCGAGGTTTGCAACGATTGTAAGCGCTTTAAAGATAACGAAATTAGACGCTCAGGACGGTATTCCAACGATGGACGAAGTCAATGAATTTTGCGCTTCAAGAAATCTGCGACAACGATAACGTAGAAAAGTAATGACGTTTAAAATTTTACTCATATAAGGAGGGGTCCAATTGGCATCTATAGAGTTTGTAAAGGTTACGAAATCATTTGATAAGCACGATGTTATTAAAGACCTGGACTTGAAAATTGAAGATGGCAAATTTACCGTTCTGGTAGGTCCGTCAGGCTGCGGGAAAACGACACTTCTAAGAATGATTGCCGGTATTGACCCCCAGACATCCGGATCGGTGCTTATTAATGGCAAGGACGTAACGAAGATTGCACCTGGTCAAAGAGGAGTTGCTATGGTGTTCCAAAACTATGCGATCTACCCTACGATGTCGGTGAGGGAGAACATTGAATTCGGCTTGAAAAATAACAAGGTGCCCAAAGAAGAGCGGACCCGTTTGGTGGAATCGATCAGCGCTACGGTGGGGTTGTCCGAATATCTGGATCGTAAGCCGTCGACATTATCTGGCGGTCAACGTCAGCGTGTCGCGCTGGCCCGGGCTATGGTCAAGCAGCCATCGGTATTCCTGATGGATGAGCCATTGTCCAATCTGGACGCCAAACTCAGGGTGCAGATGCGCATTGAGCTTATCGAGCTGCATAAGAAGCTTGGCACTACATTTGTGTATGTGACTCATGATCAGGTAGAAGCGATGTCTATGGCCGATACGATCGTCTTGATGAATAAAGGGCTTATTCAGCAGGAAGCACCGCCGGATATTATGTATCGTAAGCCGGGCAACAGGTTTGCTGCGGAGTTCATCGGAGTTCCACCGATGAATATTGATGATTTGGGTGTTGATGGAATCAAATACGGATTTCGCCCGGAAAGTGCTGTTTTGTCTAAACAACCTGGGGGACTGCACTTTTCGATCCGTGGAGTCATTGCCACCAGGGAAATGCTCGGATCTGAAACGGTTTATCAAGTAAAATATCAAAACAGCTCTTATATGATTAAATGCATTGAGGATCATTTCACCGTGGACCAAGAGGTATATCTGGAAGTGGCAGCCAACAAAATATTTTTCTTTGGGGCAGATGGAAACCGTATTGGCGAGGAAGATGGACGCTTTCATGAATACATAGAAGCATTGAGAGGTTAATCGCATGGATAAAAAACTAATATGGAGTAAACTCCGTCCTTATCTCATGGTTTTGCCTGCCATGATAGGTATTTTTACCTTTGTCATTTACCCGATGCTGCATTTGATTTATTTAAGCCTTTTTAAATATAACCTGATGAATAAAGCTAAAAGTACATTCATTGGCTTAGACAATTACAAAGAGGTCTTCCTGCGTGAAGATTTTTACAAAGCATTGGGCAATACGTTTGTTTACACCATTGGTGTTGTCGCGTTGACGATGATTGTATCACTGCTTTTTGCTGTATGGCTTAGCAAACAAAGCAAGTTTAACAGCATCGTGCAAGCTGGCTTATTCACGCCGCATATCATCTCTATTGTGTCAATTGCTCTTGTGTGGCTTTGGCTGATGGAGCCCAACCTGGGTTTTCTCAACTTTGTTTTAAAAGCCCTTGGTCTACCGACATCACAATGGCTGCAGAGCTCTAAGACAGCAATGATCTCCGTCATTATTGTATCGGTATGGCACAGTGTAGGTTATTATACTTTGATCATAGTGGCCGCTCTCCAAAGCATACCGCCAAGCATCTATGAGGCAGCCGAGCTGGATAATGCGAAAAAGTTTAAGGTATTTTACAAAATAACATTACCCTTAATTTCACCGCAGCTGTTTTTCATCTTAATCATTATGACGATTGGTTCTTTTAAGGTATTTGATACTGTTAGAATCATGACAGGCGGAGGACCTAATAACGCAACCAGTACATTGGTTTATTACATTTATAGCTTTAGAACGACGAATATTGGTTTTGCTTCCGCAACGGGAGTTGTGCTGATGGCCATTATTGGGATTCTTACATTTATCTACTTCCGCTTGCTTTCCAAAAAGGTTCATTATCAATAATACCTGGATTACCCAGAGAAAGGGGGTTGACGATTCATGACATTTGAACTAAAGCACCTGTGGTCGACATTAAATACGTTACTTAAATTAGCAGCTCTTGCGATTTTCGTTTTTCCATTCTTATGGATGATTTCCACGTCGCTACAGACTATTCAGGAGACCTTGGCGATACCTCCGACTATGATTCCGGCAATACCTCAATGGATTAATTTTGTGACGGCGATGAATTCGGGCCCATTTTTGACTTATGCCCAGAACTCGATTATCGTCACTCTTTCCATCATATTATTGCAGTTTGCTGTGATGATACCGGCTGCCTATGCTTTTGCCAAATATAAATTTGTAGGTAAAGAATTCTTGTTTGCTATGGTACTCTTGGCGTTTATGATTCCTGGTCAAGTAACCTTCATCCCTGTCTATCTGATGCTCGCTGATTGGGGAATGATCAAAACCTTATTGCCGCAAATTATTCCGTTCATGTCCAATGCATTTGGTATCTTCCTTTTACGCCAATATTTCATGCAGACTCTTGAAGAAATTATTGAATCGGCTAAATTGGACAATGCTTCCGAGTTCAAGATTATTTGGAAAATTATGATTCCGATGTCCATGCCAGCATTGGCAACGATCGCACTATTCAGTTTTGTGAGTCATTGGAATGATTACTTCTGGCCGCTCGTGATGACAGACTCAAACCCGGTTCGTCCACTGACACTCGGAATCGCGATGTTAAGAGAGACAGAAGGTATCAGTAACTGGCACACTATAATGGCGGGTAACGTTGTCTTGGTAGTCCCAATTCTGCTCGTTTATCTGATTTGTTCCAAACAGATTGTCAAGGCATTTGTTTATTCAGGGATTAAGTAAACAATTAATCTCTTCCGAATAATAGTGAACACAAAAAGGGAGGAAGAAAAATGAAGAATAAAAATATGACAATGCTTATGGCATCCACGATGCTGATTGGTGCACTTGCAGGCTGCAGCTCAGCACCTGCAGCAACTGGAACAACCGGAACAACCGGAACTACGGGAACTACTCCGGCACCTGCAGCAACGCCGGCAAAGGCAGGCAAGACGACGATTCAATATTGGCATTCCATGGGAGGGGCAAACGGTGAATTTACAGATGCGATGATCAAGCGTTTTAATGCCTCCCATCCCAATATTGAGGTTGTTGGAACCTTCCAGGGTGGGTATGATGAAGTGGTTACCAAGCTTCAACAGGCAGCAGCAGCGGGTTCAGCACCGGATGTTACTATGCTGGAGCGTTCTTTCGTACAGTTGTTTGCAGATGCGGACGTGCTGGAAGATTTAACACCGTATTTAAAAAAATCAAATTTAAGCATGGATTACTTTGTTGCCGGTCTGATGGGTCACTCCACCTTTAATAAGAAATTGGTAACACTGCCTTTGAACCGTTCCACTCCGATCATGCATGTTAACAAAACGATGCTGGATGAAATGGGACTGAAGATTCCTACCACTTGGGAGGAACTGAAAACGGTCACCAATGCGCTTGTCATTAAAGATGGCAGCGGTTATAAACGCCAAGGTATAACTATTCCGTTTGATGATTGGTATCTCCAAGGGATGATAACCCAGTCTAAGAGCAGATTCTTTAGTGAAGATGGCACTAAAATGGAATTTATTGATGCTGGAGTAGGAAACAAAGTATTTAGTTATCTGAAAGATCTTCAAAAAACAGGAGCATTGTTCTACCCTCCGACTCAGGATTCAGGAAATATTGCTAACCAGATGTTCACTGAAGGTAAGGTCGGTATTTTATACCAATCAACAGGTAGTATTGGCGGATTACAAAAAAATGTGAAATTTGATTATCAGACCGCCTTCCTACCTAAA
Organism: Paenibacillus periandrae; assembly: GCF_022458865.1. GTDB lineage: Bacteria > Bacillota > Bacilli > Paenibacillales > NBRC-103111 > Paenibacillus_S > Paenibacillus_S periandrae. The sequence goes on from NZ_JAJNMU010000017.1 coordinate 42,399, forward strand.
AATGAAGTATTCGCCACTCCAACCGGTGGAGCGAACGTCGCGATGTTTGCTTCTTCCAAAAACAAAGATGCTGCATGGGAGTTCTTGAACTGGTTGATGACGGATCCTCAAGGCGGACAGCAGTTCGTAATTGACACAGGTTACCTGCCTTTCACGAAGAACATGGTAGAATCCAAAGAAATTAAAGAGTTGTTTGCGAAAGAACCGAATCGCAAGGTGGCCTATGATCAGCTTCAATACGGCATTGACACCAATAAGCACTTGGCATGGACGCCAATTATTCAAGAGTTCCGTTCTACTATGGAAGCGATTATGTATGATAACAAAGATATTAATACGACTCTGGCTACATTCAAAACAGCAGCCGAAAAACTTTTGAAGAGTACTAAGTAACCTTTTCAGAACCCACAAGGCCTTTCAGGAAAGCAGACAGACCGAGTTGGAGCTTATCCATTCGGCCGTCTGCTTTCTCTATGCTTAAATAGCTAGATCATATAAGAAAGGGATGCAGCCCACATGCTAGAACGTCTTGTAAATAGTCCTTCCATTAATATTGTCGGACATAGAGGATATAAATCTGCTTACCCGGAAAATACACTTCTTGCTTTCCAGAAGTCACTGGAGATGGGGGTAGATGTTCTTGAATTTGATCTGCGTTTTTCCAAGGATAAGGTCATCATGGTTATCCACGATGAAACACTGGATCGCACAACCAATGGCTCGGGCAAAGTGAGTGACTATACGATGGCAGAGCTTCAACAACTGGATGCTGGAGGATGGTTCGGCAAACCATTTGAGGGGCTCAAGATACCAACCTTTGAGGAGCTGTGCCAGCTGTTGGCCTCATATCCCGATACTCTGCTAAATGTAGAAATTAAACCAAGCAGTCAAGCCAAGGAAATTGCCGATCTAGCTATTGAAAAATTGGGAAAATATGGATTTTTATCACGTTGTATATTTACTTGTTTTGATGCAGAGATCATTACTTATATTTACGATACTTACGAATTGAGAACACAAGGCTTTCCTGAAGAGCTTATGTCAAACTTCGTTACAGGTAAAGAAGGTACCTACTCTAAAATGTGGTCAATAGGTATCAGTTTGAAATTGTTAACTCCTGCATTAGTTAAAGAGTTTCAGGAAATGGGTCTTCTTGTCGGTTGCTGGAGTACGGATAATGAGCAACAGGTTTACTATGCGCTGGGATGCGGTGTTACTTTGCTAACCTGCAACGATCCACAAGCAGCTATGCATGTTCGCCAGCAAATGGGTGGCATTCGGTAGCCAGTCAGAAAGGAAGATGAAGATGAAAGCTTGGCCTTTGTATGCCATCGGAGACATTCGATTGGAGAACAGAACGAAACCGCATGCGAGTTCAGGGGAGGTTCTTCTGAAGGTGCGTGCGTGCGGCATTTGCGGTTCCGATATTCCCCGAGTCTACTCGAAGGGAACGTATTCGTTTCCGACGATACCTGGACATGAATTTTCCGGTGAGATCGTAGAAGTAGGCGAAGGTGGGGATGAGTCGCTAGTTGGCCGCGGTGCCGCGGTGTTTCCATTAATGCCCTGCCGGAGCTGCAGCGCATGCGAAATTGGACAGTTTGCGTTATGCGAGAATTACAATTATATGGGCTCGCGATGCGATGGAGCTTTTGCCGAATATATCACAGTACCCTTATGGAACCTGCTGTTAATGCCAGAAGGTGTGTCCTATGAAGAAGCGGCAATGGTGGAGCCGGCAGCTGTGGCCCTGCATGCGCTCCGACAAGCCAGTGTGGACATTGGTGATACGGTGCTCATTTATGGAGCGGGCCCGATTGGTATGATGCTCGCCCTGTGGGCTCAGATTTGGGGTGCAGGCCGTATACTGCTCGTCGATATCGATGAAGCGAAGCTGACATTCGCGCAAGGGCTAGGCATTACGAATACGTGTAACGCTGCCGTAACTGACACAGGTGCCTGGGTACATGAACAAACGAACGGGCGTGGTGCAGACGTGACGATCGAGGGCGCAGGCAGCTCGGTTTCCTTTGAGAATGCGATGCATACTACACGTCCCTTTGGCAAAGTTATACTTATGGGTAATCCAGCTGGTGATATGAAGCTGACGCAGAAGGGCTACTGGAAGATTCTTCGTAATAATCTTACGGTTATCGGTACATGGAATTCGTATTATGCGAATTTGCCAGTTAACGAGTGGCAGCTGGTGCTAAACTTTATTGCCTCGGGAAAGCTTCGGCTAGATCCTTTAATAACGCATCGTGTACCCATAGAAGGAATTGGTAATGCCTTGCAGATGATACGGGATCGCAGCGAGTTTTCCGTTAAAGTGATGTATATTCATCATTAAGGATTTATTAATAAATTCCGGTCAAATAAGAAGGAAGTGCAATTCGTGAACAACATTTCGCAAATATGGTACATCTCACACGGGGAGCTGCTTCTCCGAATGGTCCTTGCCGCTGTCTTGGGAGGGCTACCATTCAATTCATTTTCAACCTGAAGGTGCAGGAGCAGACCAAGCTGCTCTTGGCCGTTGATCAAATTAATTCCTATGATTTTATTCTCTATATGGAATCTGGCCGCAGCTTAATGAGTCCGCTTGGACAAGTAGCAGAACATGCAAATTAGTTGTCCCCAAACAGTGAAGATGCCGATCGTTTGTGCTTCATATAGGAACTCGGATTGACGCCATACCATTTGCGAAATTGATTCGTAAAATGATTGTAGTTCTGAAACCCGACGTCGAAGCAAATCTGGGATGCGCTGCGCTCGGTATGCTCGAACAATAGCGCAGCCTGCTGAACACGCATTCTGTTCAATGTATCAACAATGCTTTGTCCTGTAATTGTTTTGAAGAGGTGGGACAATCGTGAAGCTGACAACCCTACCGCATGGGCCAAGTCATCTATTCGAATGTGCTCCCTCATCCGCTGAGAGAGCAGTGAGAGCGTTTCTTCGATCCTGGCATCCATAACGTGACTTTTCTTTTGAGCCAGCAGCATAATAATCTCACGAAGTGCATTGCAGCACAATTCATTCCAGTATTCCCCGCGCTCTCTGGAATCCGAAATCACTCTGGCGAAGGCATGACGGATGCGTTGTCGGGCTGATTCATTTTCTATGGACTGCATAATCAAATTATCGTTGGGCAGCAGGCTCGTTTCAATAAGACTTGAGGGAAAGTGGGCCCATACAAATTGCCATGTATATCCGCGTCGTGTACCGTATTGATGAGGGATACCAGGCTTGAGCAAGGTCACATCTCCGAATTGGCAGTTTAACTCATGTCCCGGCACTTTAAAATAGCCTTCACCCTCCAGCGTGAATGTGATTAACCAATCATTTCTGCCACTCGGCCTGTTGATGAAATAAGTTTCAGTCTCCTGAAAATGTCCGGCGATAACCGTATCGTAGGTATAGCCTTTGTATTGGCTCATTGGTCCAGATTCCATACAAACCCAGCTTTCGATTGAGATATAGAAACAGTTTGGTTTATGATTGAGGATTACTTTCTGATTAACAGCATATAACAAATCCATTCCTTGTGCTACTTATATAGCAGGATTGTATGAATATATAGCATCATTGTTACTGTTCGCTGGAGTGTAATTCGCTTACGATAAGCTTATACAAATACAGCTTACAGGAGGCAAGGCAATGGACTTACAATTGCACAGATTAACACAGGAGCAGAAGCATCATTTTGAAACGGAAGGATATCTCGTCGTAAAAGGATTATTTGGTCCGAACCAGTTGGCAGAGATCGACAGCACCTTTGAAGAGATCAGCTATCAAACGATATCCGGTTTTTTTGAACCCGATCTGAATGAGGGTACAACAGATCCGCTGAAACGATATCCACGGGTCATGCACCCTCACCGTTTTAACGAGACAGCCAAAAGATATATGCTGCATCAGCCCGTGCTGGAGGTTCTGACCGATTTGTACGAGGAGGAGCCGCTCGCCGCTCAGAGCATGTTTTATTATAAGCCGCCGGGATCACGTGGGCAGGCTTTGCATCAGGATAATTTTTATTTAAAAGTCGATCCCGGAAACTGCATTGCGGCATGGACCGCCATTGATGCTGCTGATGAGGATAATGGCGGCCTGCTGATTGTGCCGAAGACGAACCAGCACGAGATTGTGTGTCCGGAGCTGGCCGACGAGAACGAATCGTTCACAACTCATTATGTGAAGCCGCCCAAGAATCAGAAAGCCATTCCGGTGCTTATGGACAGAGGCGATGTGCTGTTTTTTAATGGAAATCTGATTCATGGCTCATACCGGAACAAAACGAAGGATCGCTTCCGCAGAGCTTTTATATGCCATTATGCAAATCAGTCGGCAACCAGCATTAGCAGCCACTACCACCCTTTGTTCCGACAGGACGGTACGACGGTGGAGCTGGAGGTCAATCCCGATGGGGGACCGTGCGGTATTGAGCACCAAAATGTGTATCCTCATTAGTGTTGTGCTGACGCCCAAATGGTGACCTTCTCATTTGGTATGCCTTCTATATGAAGCGTGATCTATTTTTGTTATATTGAAATGTGCAGAGACAGCGCAATCACGCTCATATGAGAAATAGAAGGAGATGCCAGCATGAATCTTGAAAATCAACGTGTAGTGATTATAGGTGGAAGCACTGGTATAGGATTAGCTACGGCCCAGGAGGCGGTTCTACAAGGCGCTCGTGTCATCATCGCTGGACGTTCCTTGGATAAATTGGAGAAAGCTAAAGCAACCATAAATAGCGAATTACTGGAGATCCGGCAGTTGGATAATCAGAGTGAAGATTCGATTAAAGCATTTTTCGATGAGGTTGGGAAGTTTGATCATCTGTTTACACCAGGGGCTTCTTACGTGCTCGGGCCCATAACAGCCAGTACGGATGTAGCCGAAAGCTGCTTCAAAGCCAAGTTTTGGCCGCAATATTTTGCTGCCAAATATGCAGTTCCCCATATTTCACAGAATGGATCTATCGTTCTGATGTCGGGAGCGGCTAGCCAAAGACCTATTCCTGGTGCAGCTTCTTATGCCGCTTGTAATGGAGCCATCGAGAGTCTGGGCAAAGCATTGGCTGTTGAGCTGGCTCCTGTTCGGGTCAACGTCGTTTCTCCAGGTACGATCCGAACTGAAAAAGAACGGACAGAAGCATACGAGGCTTACCAAGGCATGTGCCTGCTGAAGCGGGTAGGGAGTGTTGAAGAAGTTGCACATGCTGTTATTTACTTGATGACGAACCGATATACGACAGGAAGCACGCTATTCCCTGATGGCGGGTACGTATTAAGCTAATCTTATCTTATATAGTTCATAAGCATCCGTTTGCTCCTTTTAGGATAAAGCGGGTGTTTTTTTCTATGTTTTAAAATGGCTAACTGCATATTACCTCGTATTTCATCGGATCTTCATGCGAATTTCACGATACCTTCATGAGGCAGGATTTGGATTCTGGTAATATAGACATATCGAAGAACAACTCAATCCAAACCTAATCGTAAAATAAAGGGGAGCTTACCATGAGTACATCCGTATATAAATCAGTCATTATAGGGACAGGTCCAGCAGGACTAACAGCAGCTATTTATTTGGCCAGAGCCAATCTGGAGCCATTGATTATTGAAGGTCCGGAGCCGGGCGGTCAGCTAACCACGACAACAGAGGTCGAGAATTTCCCCGGGTTTCCCGAAGGGATCATGGGACCTGAGTTGATGGACAATATGCGCAAACAAGCGGAAAGATTCGGTGCTGAATTTCAGACAGGCTGGGTTAACAAAATTGATTTCTCCAACCGCCCGTTTCGCATTTCCATTGAAGGCCGGGAAGAAGATATTGTAGCAGAGACGATCATCGTATCCACAGGCGCCTCAGCCAAATATTTGGGCATTGAAGGTGAAAGAGAAAATGTTGGCCGCGGTGTTAGCACCTGCGCAACTTGTGACGGATTCTTTTTCCGCAACAAAAAGATTATCGTAGTCGGTGGCGGTGATTCGGCTATGGAAGAAGCCAACTTTTTAACTCGCTTTGCGTCCGAGGTAGTTGTGGTCAATCGCCGCAACGAGCTTCGCGCATCCAAAATTATGCAGGACCGGGCACGCCAGAATCCGAAAATCAGCTGGGGCTTGAACAAAACCCCGCTTGAGGTACTTACCAATGATCGCGGCGTTACCGGCTTAAAAGTTAAGAACAATAGCACGAATGAGGAAGAGGTTATTGAAACAGATGGCATCTTTATCGCTATCGGTCATACGCCTAACACCAAATTTCTGGATAATCAGCTGCAAACCGATGATCAGGGCTACCTGCTGGTTAATCCAGGTACAACTGAAACGAATATCCCTGGCGTATTCGCCTGCGGAGACGTGCAGGACCACCGTTATCGCCAAGCAATCAGCGCGGCAGGAACCGGCTGCATGGCGGCACTGGATTGCGAACGTTTCCTGGAAGCTGCCGAGAGTGCGCATTTGCAAACGGCTGTTCGTTAATCAATCCTAAGTGGAGGGGCATAAGCCTCTCTTTTTTTGCTTGGAAATTTTGCTGGGTCCCTCCCACTTTTACATATAAACCATTCGTCTCATATTGTCATCCCTGAATTGATAAGGTAGGATAGACATGATCATTCAGCTATTCGATTCCACAAGTAAAGAGGGATGTTATGATGAAAGTTCGTTTCGACCGCTTTCCAGGGGGCACCATGAAGGCGGTCACGTTAAGCTACGATGATGGGCGAATCCATGATCGCAGACTGGTGGATATTATGAACCGCCATGGCCTCAAAGGAACGTTCCATTTGAATTCAGGCAAGCTCGGTCAGGACTCGTACATTACAGCGGAAGAAACAGCCGCACTGTTTGCAGGGCATGAGGTATCAGCTCATACTGTGAATCATCCGCATCTGGAGTTGATTCCACCGGAGCGAATCGTGATGGAGCTTGTAGAAGACCGTCAGGCGCTCGAAGAGCTGGTAGGCTATCCGGTTCGGGGTATGTCATACCCGTTCGGTACCTGGAATGATCAGGTTGTTACTATACTTCCTTCATTAGGCATCGAATATGCGCGCACGGTCCAGAGTCATGGCGAATTTAGGATGTCGGATAATTGGCTGCTCTGGTCGCCAACCTGCCACCACAAGTCAATGCTGGAGTATGGAGAGAAGTTTCTTGCGCACCAGCCCAAATATTCAAGGCAGTCTCTACTGTATGTGTGGGGCCATAGCTATGAATTCGAGAATGATAATAATTGGGAAAGGATGGAGCAGTTCGGCGAGCTGATCGGGAATCAGCCGGACATCTGGTATGCAACGAATGCGGAGATTGTGGCTTACATGACAGCGTCAAGGCAGCTCCGCTTTTCGGTATCGGGCACGATTGTGCATAACCCAACGGCATTATCCGTTTGGATAGGTGTAGATGGTGAGTCCGTAGAGATTGCAGCCGGAGCGATTGTGAAGCTGGCGTAACCATTGGTAATCTGCAATAAATTTAGGGTGGATAACAAGGAGAATCATACGATGAATATAGAGAAAAAGAAACGAAATCAACTGCGTTTTGCTTTACTACTGGGTACATTTTCAGCTCTGGGGCCTTTTACTATTGATATGTATTTACCTTCATTTCCTGAAATCGTAGCACAATTCGGTACGACAGCTTCACTGGTGCAGCTTAGCTTAACGGCATGTCTGTTAGGACTCGGTCTGGGACAATTGGTGATGGGAACTTTAAGCGATGTACACGGAAGACGCAAGCCGCTGCTGATTTGTATGATCTTGTATTTGGCAGCTTCGTTCACATGTGCCCTGGCACCGAATATTGAATTTTTTATCGTTGTCCGGTTTCTTCAAGGCTTTGCCGCATCTGCAGGTATCGTTATTTCAAGAGCCATTGTTCGCGACGTTTATAACGGTCATGAGTTAACAAAGTTTTTTTCTTTGCTCATGCTCGTAAGTAATTTGGCTCCGCTCGTTGCACCTGTGGCAGGCAGTGGCATCATTTCCTTTACAACATGGGTAGGTGTATTCGTTGTATTGGGCTTAATCGGCATTTTCTTGAGCATCATGACAACCTGGAATCTGGAAGAAACCTTACCTGTGGAGCAGCGTGTTCCCAGTAACTTTATGCAGGTATTAATAAATTTTAAATTGCTGTTACAAGATCCACAGTTCGCTGGCTACGCGCTCGCGCAAGGTATTATGATAGCCGGAGTATTTGCTTATGTATCAGGGACGCCATTTATTTACCAAAATATTTATGGAGCATCACCGCAGCTGTTTGAAATTTTATTCGGCTCGAATGGCATCAGTTTAATCATCGGCTCTCAAATCGTAGGCCGGCTAACCCACAGGTTCTCAGAACGCAGCTTCCTGTTGACAGGACTGCTCTTAGCTGGCTGCTCCAGCGCGGCCGTATTAATTGCAGCCCTTGTTCATGCTCCGTTATGGGCACTGGTTATCCCACTCTTTTTCTTTGTAGCTTCGATCGGGATGACGGCAACAGCATCATTTTCATTGGCTATGGAGCATCAAAGCCATGTCGCGGGCAGCGCGGCAGCACTTCTCGGATTGATTCCCTTTATTTTGGGTGCGGTGGTTTCCCCTCTTGTCGGAATCGCAGGTGAGCATACGGCCGTTCCCTTGGGTGTGATTATCCTCTCTACGAGTGTAATGGCTTTACTTGCTTATCTCGGTCTCGTAAGAAGGCCAAGGAAAGAGCTGGCTGGATAAGGAAACTTCAGCTGTTAGTAGTAAGTTAAAGTATCATCGTCGGCCATGGCTGACGTATAAAGCATCGTTAAAGGACAAATATTTTCCTTTGCGGTGCTTTTTGCTATGCTGTCAGGTTGGAAGAATGGTTTATTCTGTATTCAGGATTCATTCAGTTAACGGTCAGTTCTTATTCAGGTGGACGAATTATAATACATAACGTAACGGAGATAAGCATCCATCCATCAAGGAGGTGTATTCATGTTAAGAGCCTATAGTTCCCAATACTCGCTGCCGCTGCGTTCTCTCATAATGATCACCTTATTGATCGTCCTATATAACCTCATCTGAGATGAAATTCAACCAGAGAAAGGAAGTTAACTATGATAACCAAAAAAACGAACTATAAGTGGATCACTGCCACTATATTATTGTTAATCATCCTTATTACCTATATGCTTTTTTACCCTCCAGTTATTAAAGGGCAAGAATCGGTTGCAAAAGTAAATGGAGTTTCCATAGCCAAGGAACAGCTGTATAATGCGGTATTAGCTTCGAGTGGTGAAAAAACACTGCAAAATTTAATAGATCAGGAATTGATCCAGCAGGAAGCTAAGAAGGCGGGGGTTCAGGTGCAGCAAACGGATATCGACAACGCACTTGAATCAACCAAAGGACAATTTTCATCAGAAGACGAATTTAATCAGGCGTTGGCCACATACGGAATGACATCCGATCAGCTAAAGCAAAATATACAAACAGAGCTGCTGATCGAAAAGATTTTAGAGCCAGAAATAACAGTTACCGATGATGAAATTAATCAATATTATACAGCTAATCTGGAAACATTAAAAACACCGGAGCAAGTGAAAGCTTCGCATATCTTGGTTGCAACTAAAGAAGAGGCTGATGCCATTGAGCAGCAATTGAAGAATGGTGAGGACTTTAGCACAATCGCTCAGGATAAATCGTTGGACACAGCGACCAAAAGCAAAGGCGGAGATTTGAATTACTTTGCTAAAGGCGAGATGGAGGAACCGTTTGAGGCAGCAGCATTCAAGCTTGAGACCGGAGCCATCAGCGACGTTGTTCAGACAACAAACGGCTATCACATTATTAAAGTAACCGATCATAAACAAGCAACTACACCAACCTTGGAAGAGAAGAAGGAAGAGATCCATACGACGTTGATGAAGCAAAAGGTAACAGACAAAGCTTCGGGCTGGCTTGAGGAAAAGAAATCGGGAGCTTCTATCGAGAACTATTTGACCAGTTAAGCATGAGAACGTCAGCTCGACCGAGTATTCGGTAGGCGGTAACTATGTTCCTTTTACAAGGAACTCACAGTTGCCGTCTTTTTGTTGCAGAGCTATAATGTGGAGACATCTATTTGGGATATAAGGATTAATTTCAAGAGAGCCCACTTAAAATGACCATTATAAGAGAACTGTATACATATGGTTCATTTCGAGGAGGAGGACATATGATAACCAACACGAGCACCTTGACAGAGATGAAACTCAACAATGAACAAGAAGCTTTGATGATTCAGACAATGAAAGAAGAACATACGAAGCTATGTAACCAAATGGCTCAACTGGATGAACTGCTGCTGCGACTAGAAAACAAAATTAATAGACTTGACGATTGTATAAATTTCACGCCCAATATTCAAGCATCAGCATAGAAAGACCCTCAACTCCATGATCTTTTCGGCATCGAATAACCAATTTCGAGAGAAGAGAGGGAAATGGAATGAGGGTCTTTTTGTCTACTTGGCTTTTTCGTTGGGGTTCTCTATGGATGGCGATATGTTATAATAATGGAAAATGGAAAAGAGTGGGGGCTAAGCTTTGGAATGCCGATTAGGTTGTGCGGCCTGCTGCATAGTCATTTCAATTTCTTCTTCGATCCCTGGGATGCCTAATGGAAAGCCGGCAGGAGTCCGATGTATACAGCTTTCCGATCAAAATAAGTGCAAACTATTCGGTTCATCCGAACGCCCGGCTGTGTGCAGCAGTCTACAGCCTTCCGTAGATATGTGCGGGTTATCCAACATAGAGGCTTTCCGTATTTTATCAGAACTCGAACAAGCAACTACTCCAGCATCAATAATATAGTTAATCGTTGTACTACTAATTGATTTCCAAATTGAAAGGGGTTAATGAAATGGAACGTTTACAACGCTTGACGCCATTGCTGAAGAGCTTTATGGAAAAAGGACCTGCTGGCTGTGCCATTACTGTTGTCAGAAGCGGAGAGGTATTGTATCAGGAAAGCTTTGGCTATGCAGATGTGGACAAGAAAAAGAAGCTCGATTCAGATACAATCTATCGGATCTACTCGATGACCAAAGTGCTGACCTGCGCCGCGGCTCTTATGCTTTACGAAAAAGGAATCTATATGCTTAACGATCCACTGGAGGATTACTTGCCGGAATTTAAGAATCCTTCGGTGCATCGCTATAACGATTTTGGATTAAGATCGATTTCTCCCGCATCTGGACCGATACGGATCAAAGATTTATTCACCATGTCCTCAGGGCTTACCTACGGGGGGGATGGTACAGAAACCGAACGGCTAACACGAGTCGTCATGGAAAATGCCACCGCTACGATGGATATGAGAGCGCTGTCCAAAGCGCTAGCGACGGTTCCTCTGGCTTTTGATCCGGGAACCCATTGGAAGTATGGTACAAGCCACGATGTTCTGGCTGCCTTGATTGAAGTGTGGTCAGGTGTTTCTTTCGGAGAGTTTCTGCAAAAGGAAATTTTCGAGCCGCTGCAGATGAAGGATACTTCATTTCGGATTCCAGATGACAAAAGAGACCGTCTCAGCATGATGTATAATCTAGCAGAAGACGGTACGCTGACCCCTAATACGGAGCGAGACGCTCCTTATCAGCAGGGATGTATTCACGAAAGCGGTGGAAGTGGGCTGCTGTCAACGCTAGGTGATTACAGCCGATTTGCGCAGGCATTGGCAAGGGGCGGAGAATTGGATGGGGTACGGATTCTTGGACGGAAAACCGTACAATTGATGGCGACCAATCATTTGGGACCCCAGCAGCTTAAGGATTTCAATTGGCTGCAGATGAAGGGCTTTGGTTATGGTCTGGGGGTTCGAGTCTTGATTGACCCAGCAGAGGGCGGTCTTAACGGTTCGATCGGTGAATTTGGCTGGGCAGGTCTGGCCGGGTCATGGGTGTTAATCGATCCTAAGGAGCAATTATCTGTCGTTTACATGCAGCAGATGCTGCCGAGTCTGGAGCCTTATATTCATAATCGTCTGCGGGCCGTCATTTATGGAGCTTTGGAGTAAAGATATGGTTTGCAATTAAGACTTGGTTTGATTCGGTACGAGTCGCTTTTGTTTCCGCTGCTCATTCAGAAGCTGTGTCATAAACTCCTGAATAGATTTCGTTTCCTCTGTCGCAAAAGCATTATGGGCGAGATTGCGAGCTTCGAGAGGGTCCTCAGATAAATTATACATTTCGTATTCATCTGCGACTGGTTCTGTTTTGATAGAAACGCTGTAAGTCTGGAAGCCACCCTCGGGATGCGGATAGACACTCCCAACAGGAGTGAAAGACTCATCCCGGATACCGGGATGGCTCCAAAATTGATCGTTGTCAAAGTAACGGGAAAATTTCCACAAATGCTGCTTATCATTACTTGTGATAAAGGCAATCACGGTTTCGATATGGTTGGGCTGGATAACGGAAGTATAGGGGATACCCAGCGGATTTACTTGATGTGGACCGCGCGTCACATCGTCATCAGTCATAAAGTAAATCGGTTCATCCACACGTTCACACTCAACGCCGAACAGGCAGGATGACAGATCACGCCCGACAAAGGGGTGAACTTCGCTGAATTTTTGGCGCAATCTATTTTGAATGCCTTCCAGATCAACGTCGGCCAATCCGAGCATGGTTGGAATGATATCCAGATGACTTGTCAGTTTATCGAAATGTGCTTCCTGGGCAAATAATCGTTTGTTATGAATAATCAAGGGCACATGAACGAATTCTTCGTAAGCACAATACCATTTCTGATGAAGATAGCCGTGAGCGCCAAGCAGATCTCCGTGATCCGAAGTGAATATCACAATCGTTTCGTCATAAAATGACGATTTGGTGAGAGATTCGAAAACCTTGAGCATTTGCTGATCGGCATTCTTTTGCAGCTGGTAGTAGAGCTTACTGTAATGAGGCTGGTTAAATATGGGCTGCAATGCCCGCGGATATACATCACGATAGCTTGCCTGGCATCGGGGTTTTGTGTGTAAAGACTCGTGAATGGTTGGCGGTGGGCCAGGCTGCGGCATTGGTTCCACTGCGAAATTAAACATCGGATTATGGGCTGTCAGTGCTCCATACAATACAATATCGTGCGGGTTCACAAAGGAGGCAACCAGCAGCCAGGGCTCTAGATGCCCGTCGTTGCGTTTTTTGTGATCCAGTGCTTCGATAAGCTCAACCACTTCTGCAGCATAGAACTCATCTCTGCCGCTGACTCCAATTCCAGCTGAAGAAGCGGAATTTCGGGGATTTTTCCCGTGCGGCTCCGGTCCAATCCAACTGGAGAATCCGAAGTCAGCTAAAGGATCGGCATGAAGATACAAATCTACTTTTTCCTTATTGGGTATACCGGTTACGGGATCATAGCTTAATAGGCCATTGTGAGTGCCGGGGATGATAATATCTTCGTAGGAAACATGCCATTTTCCTTTATAATAGGTTTGATAGCCAGCCTCCCGGAAATAATGGCCCATTGTCGGAACCGTGTTTCTGTTAAGCCAAAACATATCCGGATCGGAGGCTTCCTTGGCGATTCCATTCGTCTGACTGACGCCATGAAGGGACGGATACTGTCCGGTAAACATTGTCGCTCGACTGGGACAGCAGGCAGCACTTCCAATATAATGCCGATCGAACTCTAGTCCGTTCGTTCTTAGCAGCTCCTGTGTAACGAGATTGTGTGTACGCCATTCTCTGATGTCACGGTTCTCATATACAGGGGGATACCTCTGCTCATCAACGAGTATAACAAGAAAGTTAGGCTTCTGAATGTTCCTGATGTGTGTCATTATTCACCCCGCCAATATGTCATGTCTAAGTAATATGCGTCAGGCTGTTGTCCTATGAAGATAGATGAATGGAAACTGCACAGAGCTATAGTTCAAACTGGAAGTAGAAGGTGATTCGATGTATAAGGCTTTGATCGTAGATGATGAAAAAATCGAGCGGGAGGGTGTCAAGTTTTTAATCGAAAAACTAGAGCTGACCCTGCAAACTGACGAAGCGGAAAACGGTGTCAAAGCGCTGGAATATTTGCAAACGCATGAGGTAGACCTATTATTCACCGATATCCGTATGCCGTTCATGGACGGGTTAGCGTTGGCAGCGAAGGCGAAGGCGCTATATCCCAAGCTTAAGGTTATTATTGTAAGCGCATACGGCGATTTTGAATATGCTAAGCAAGCCATCCACATTCAGGTGGTCCACTATTTGTTGAAGCCTGTTGAAGTATCCGAGTTTCTTGAGGTCGTGACAGAGGTTATCCGTTTATGTGATGAGGATCGTGAGCAGAGGGCAAGATCGCAGCAGCTGGAGCAGGTGTACGAAATCGGGAATCGCTATGTGCAGGAGCAAATGCTGTTTGATTTACTTCAAGGAACCCAGTCTGCAGAATATGCTGGAACTGGACGAAATCAACAAGGCTGGCTAAAGGAGGGTACGGCATTTCGGCTCCTTCTTTTGGATACACGGAACAAATTATTCGATACAGTCGGGGAAGGGCTACAATCGCAATTGACAAGTGTACTCCCATGGGATTGTATGTATTTGAACCTGAATGAGTATCAAAGCGTGCTTTTCGTACGGTTGGAGGGAAATTGGGACAAGAAGCAGCTGGAGCCATATGGAAAGAAGCTTCAGGAGATTCTCATAGCACATTACGAAGTCGATAATGTGATCGTATTCAGCGGCTTACTGAACGATCTTCAACTGGTTCCTGCCGAATATCAGGAGATGGAGAAAATATTGGAATACAAATTTTTTCTGCCTGCTTCGGCTGTATTGTTTTCAGAGGATATGTGTGCATCCCTGCAGGAAGTACCTGCGGACCTCAACCATATGCTTGAGGAAATATCGCGGTATATCAGCTACAGCGAGTCTCATTTAATTCTGGATGTGATTGAGAGGCTGTTTGTTGAGCTGTCCTTCAATAACCAATTGTCTACCATTTATGTGAAATACATATGTGCCGAAATTGCCAAAAAATATGTCGATAGCTTCAATCGTGACACTGACATGTCCTTTCAATGGTTTGCCGAGCACATATTTAAGTCAGGCAGCCTGATGCAGCTCAAGGATCTAATGATCCAGATGGTTGAAGAGAGGTCGAGGCCAGAAGTCGAGCCTTCCAGAAAGGTGATCGGCGAGGTGCTTAAATGGATTCACCGTGATTATCAAAAGGATATCGGCCTGGATTCCCTGGCGGACAAGGCAGGCTTGTCTCCAAGCTACTTAAGCCATCTGTTCAAGAAAGAAACCGGCTCCAGTCTCATCAAGTACATAATCAGCTATCGGCTGGAAAAAGCGGGTGAGCTGCTTAGGACCACCAATATGAAAATTGCCGATATTACCAATGAGGTGGGTTATACGAGCTTCGCTTACTTTTGTTCCATATTCAAAAATTATTACGGCAAAACCCCCGCCAAATACAGGGAAGGGGATTCCGTATGAGTCACCCGCTGCACATGTTCAGAAATATGCGTTTCAAGCAAAAGCTCATTTTATCTTACCTGATCGTAAGCTTAATTCCGATCGCGCTATTGGGGACTTATTCTTACAACCAGTCCAAGCTGTTTCTTCGCAAGCAGGCCGTCCAAGGCTTACAGGATACGGTCGGTACGATGGCAAGAGGTATGAACGAAAAGACGGTGCAATACGAGCGAACGGTCGATTCCGTTGTGATGAATACAGGACTTCAGCGTATTTTCGGTACCCAATATAAAAGTCTCACGCTGCTCTCCGAAGATTTAAGAAAGTATGTGGACCCTTATTTCAGCATGATCAAGAGCTTGAATAAAGACATGCTGCAGCTCACCGTATATATGCCCGATACGATGCCGGAATATGGCGATTCTATTCTTTCCATGAACAGGCTAAAGGGTAATAGTCTATGGTATAACGCTGCTATGCAGCAAAAGCAAACGGGCTGGTATCATAATAATGACGAGCTCGTTGTATATCGACAATTTCCGACAATACTATACAATAATATGGAAGGTATTTTGTATTTGAAATTGAACAAGGAACTTTTTTTTGAGTCGCTTTCGTCGGTTTCTTCGGTTGATTCGGCACGTGACGGACTTTTTATTTCCGATGGGCAGCACAACGTCGTCTATTCCAATCACCGTGACGCTGCCATATTTCAACACCAAATCATACAGCTGCCAACGCAGCCTGAGAATACAGCCGATATCGGGGGCATTCGATATATTGTCATTAATGTCCCTCTTCATCATTCCGATTGGACGCTTCATTATTATATACCGGAGCAGGACATATCGATGGATGCTACCAGCATTGTCAAGGCAACAGTCATACTCCTTATTGTCTGTATCGCCATATTGTTCGCGCTCATTTGGATATTTTCACATACCATGATCAAACGGATTTATCATTTGAACAAACTAATGAAACAAGTTCAGTACGGAAATATGCAATTGGACATACGCAGCGAGAGCAGGGACGAGATTGGTGAATTAACGAACCGCTTCGGCAGCATGCTGTTTCGTATTAATGAGCTGGTGACAGAGGTATATCAAAACAAAATTATTCAAAAGGAAGCCGAGTTTAAAGCGCTGCAGGCCCAAATTAATCCTCACTTTTTGTACAATACGTTATCTATCATCAACTGGAAATCGCTGAAGATTGGCGCAACCGATATTAGCCATGTCGTGACTACACTATCCCGATTTTACAGAACCTCTCTCAACCGGGGAGAAAGCATGACTACCGTCAGGGACGAGCTGCAGAACACCCAGTCGTTTGTGGAAATTCAATCCGTGATGCACGATCATAGCTTTGATGTGAGCTATCATATCGATGATGAGGTGTATCAATACGATACGGTGAATTTATCGATACAGCCGCTTGTTGAAAATGCGATCCTGCATGGGATTGACCAGAAACAAGAAGGTAGAGGACAGCTGGTAATCACCGTTCGAGCCCATAAGGAATGGATTGAATTTGTGGTGGAAGACAATGGACCGGGCATCCCAAAGGAAATACAGGACGATATTTTGATCCAACAGTCCAAGGGCTATGGATTGAAAAATGTGAATGAGCGGATCAAGCTCGTGTTCGGTGATGAATATGGCATTACGGTATTCAGTGAAAATGGTCAAGGGACTGCAATGATCATGATCATTCCCAAATATAGAAAGCAATAAAACGATAGTTTTCAAAAAAATCTGATAATTAAAATAAAACAGCGCTGTGCTATATTAATTAAACAGGAATGAATGCGCATTCATAACTTAAATATCTGGAAAGGAGAGAGGTTATTATTGCACGAATCATAACAGCCAATCAGAAGACTGAAACCGTTTCCAAAACGAAAAGTGAGTTCAGAAAGAAATTAAAAAATTATCAGGTTCTCTACTTGATGCTGCTGCCGGGTCTCCTGTACTTTATTATTTTTCATTATGTTCCGATGTACGGTGTTGTCCTCGCCTTCAAAAATTTTAAAATTATGCAGGGTATTATGGCCAGCCCTTGGGTCGGACTTGAGCATTTTTACAAAGTATTCGCCGATCCGAACTTTTATCGAGTCTTGAACAATACCCTTATCATTAGCCTTTATAAAATCGTATTCGCCTTCCCCATTCCAATTGTATTCGCCCTTCTGCTAAGCGAAATTACAAGTGAGCGGTTTAAAAAGCTCGTCCAGACGATTTCGTATTTGCCGCATTTTATGTCCTGGGTCATTA
This sequence comes from Paenibacillus periandrae, assembly GCF_022458865.1. GTDB lineage: Bacteria > Bacillota > Bacilli > Paenibacillales > NBRC-103111 > Paenibacillus_S > Paenibacillus_S periandrae. The sequence continues at coordinate 60,109 of NZ_JAJNMU010000017.1, forward strand.
TGGCAGGTATTTTTATTAGCATTTTTTCATTGAACGGTCCTGTCAACGCCATAATCAAGCTGTTTGGCGCTGATCCGGTATTGTTTATGGCAGATGACCGTTATTTCCGTACGATTCTGATCCTCACGGACATTTACCAAGGCTTCGGCTGGGGCTCGATCGTTTATTTTGCCGCCATCGCCGGGATCGACCCGCAGCTTCAGGAAGCAGCTATCATGGATGGAGCCAACCGATTTAAAAGAATGATCTATATTACGATCCCGATGCTGTTACCCGTTATTTCCATCATGCTCATTCTACGGATGGCGCACGTACTGGATGCCGGCTTCGATCAAATTTTCAACATGTATAATCCTAAAGTATATGGAGTATCGGACATACTGGATACTTTCGTTTATAGAAAAGGATTGGTGGAAACGAACTACAGCTACGCGACGGCGGTAGGCCTGTTTAAATCCGTTGTTGCTCTAGTGCTCATCGTACTCGTCAATAAAGCAGTGCACATGATGGGAGGAAAGGATCATACCATTTGGTAATTCGGCGTATCTGATGGAGGCATGTTGACTATGATAAAAACGAAAAAAACGTCCGCAGAGAAGATAGGCGAATTCTCGTTGTATTTGCTCATGATCGTGATTACTGTCATCACCTTGTATCCGTTTTGGAACCAGGTGATTACGTCGATCAGTGCGGAAAGCACCTTATATACAACCGGTATGCTTCTTCTCCCAAGCAAGCTTTCCTTTGAAAGCTATCATGTGATTTTTCAATATAAAGCCATATGGACCGGCTACGGAAATACGATATTGCGTACGATACTCGGGGTAGGTCTCAGTCTGTTCTTCACTGCGCTGTTCGCTTATCCCTTATCCAAAAAGGACCTGCCGTACAATCGCACGATCACCTCGTTCGTCTTGTTCACCATGCTGTTCAGCGGAGGCTTGATTCCCAATTATTTGCTCGTTAAGCAGTTGGGTATGTTTAATTCAGTCTGGGCGCTTGTGCTGCCAAGCATGATCAGTGCGTTTAATACATTAATAATGAGAAATTTTTTCAGGTCGATACCGGACAGCCTGGAGGAATCTGCACGTGTGGACGGCGCCGGGTACTTTTTTATTTTTCGTAAAATTATCGTACCGCTCTCCAAACCGGTGCTGGCTACCGTGGCCTTGTGGATTGCAGTTAATCATTGGAATGCCTGGTTCGATGCCATGATTTATATTACCGATTCGAAAAAGCAGGTACTGCAGGTTGTGCTCAGAAAAATCATCGTGGACAATAATATGGACCAGCTGAACACGATGCTGTACCAGTTTGATCAGAAGGATATGTTTTCCACGCGCCAGCTGCAGGCTACAGTCACCATGTTCTCGGTCCTGCCGATGCTTGTGATCTATCCTTTTGTGCAAAAGTATTTTGTCAAAGGGATCATGATCGGCGCGGTTAAAGGGTGAATCAGATTCCAGTATTCGACTAAAGAAAGGGTGGTTTATATGAAAATAATAATGCCGTTGACGTTAAGTGCAGTCTTAATGGGAGCCGTTCTTGCAGGCTGCAGTTCGGAAACAAGTACAGGCGGGGAAAAAACCGAAGCACCCCAGGCAGATAAAAAATACAAGCTGACCTATCTGAATCAAAATTTTGATAAAACGGTCAAGGATTCATACGCCGTTAAATATGTGCAGCAAAAATTCAACGTCGAAGTGGAGCAGCTTCCAAGATCCAAGGATAATTTCAAGGATGAGCTCCTGCTGAAGGTGGCTTCCGGGGAAATTCCGGATGTGTGGGTGGATTTGGGCTTTCCCGAATACGAAAAGCTTGTCAATCAGGGTGCGGTAGCGGAGATTCCCCAGGAGCTTATCGAGAAAAACGCCCCGCGTTATTGGGCCTGGCTGAAGAAGCACTTGGGTGATGATCCGTTGAAGCTGTACCGAAGAGACGGCAAAAACTATTCGATGCCGATCATCCAGACGCTGGGTCCCGACCGTACTGTCGTAAGTCTCCGTAAGGACTGGCTTGACAATGTAGGTATTACGAAAAATCCCGAGACATTGGAAGAATTTGAAGATGCCATGCGCAAATTCCGCAACAATGATCCCGACAAGAACAGCAAAAAGGATACATACGGATGGACAGGTCAAGCTGCAGGGGTTAAAGATATATTCAGTCCTGTATTTGGTGCATTCGGAGTATTCCCCGGTACGTTCACCGATAAGAACGGTAAGATTATTCGGGGTGAAATTGAGCCAGGTGCCAAGCAGGCGCTTACGCTGCTCAATAAATGGTACAAGGAGGAGCTGATTGATCCCGAATTCGTGCTGAATAAAGGCCCGAATGTGGACGATAAGGTCATTTCCAGCAAAGTCGGAATTGTCACTGGTTCCTGGTATCAGTTTATACAGCGGGCGGCTTTTTTTGATGGCAAGTATTATGAGAAGCTTCGTGCCAATGTGCCGAATGCCAGCTGGTTATTGACAGCGGGGCCTAAGGGACCGGACGGTCAGCAGGGCACCGTGCAGTTAAATCCGATTGCAAGCTCCGGTGGACAATTCGGCAAGCATATGGAAAAAGATAAAGGAAAGATGGCCAAATATTTGCAGGTTGCCGATGCAACTGCCTTCGATGCGGAGACATTTGAAAATATCGTTTACGGAGAAAAAGGAAAAACCTACAAAAAGGGTGATAAAGGCGATTATATTTACCTGCCTCCTTATGATAAAGAAGAGGAGCAGATCAAGTTCGGGATTGGACAGCAGTATACTTTCGTAGGTAAATCATTCAACGATTATGAATTTCAGACTCCGTACATGACCCTTAATGAGATGATGCCTATCCGCAGGGCCAATGAACACATAGGTAAAGGTAAATATGATATTTTACAGCCGATTCAAATTCCAGCATATAACGAAAATGTCGATACGCTGGATCAAATGACGCTAAAATATTTTATCGATATGATTACCGGACAGCGACCTGTCAGTGATTTTGATAAGTATGTTGAAGAGTGGAAAAAAGCGGGCGGTTCCAAGGTAATGGAAGAGGCCCAGAAGAAATACGAGGAGAACTTCAAGAAGTAATATGCTGATGGGGGAGGGTGGACGGCTTTGGAACCATTAAAAGTAATTCAAATCGGCGTTGGGGGATTCGGCAGATCGTGGCTGAAAACTGTACTTAAGGAACCGGATGTCGATCTGGTAGCTATCGTGGATGTTGCCGATGATAATTTGAAATATGCGGGAGAGCTTTTACAAGAGATGGCCATTCCGATGTTCCACGATCATAATGAGGCATTGAGCAGCGTACATGCGGATGCAGTCATGATCATTACGCCACCACAGACGCACATGACCATTGCCTTCGATGTGATGAAAGCAGGCCTTCATATCTTTCTTGAGAAACCTCTGACTTATTCCTTCGAGGACGCAGTGGAGCTTGTTCGCAAGTATGAGCACTATGACAAGAAAGTGATGATTAATCAGAACTATCGCTGGACACCCGAGATTCAGGCGATGAAGCAGGCAATTGCGAACGGCTCCATCGGAGACATCGGATATATCGACTATAGCTTCAGAAGGCTGCACAATTCGAATGTCGATACATGGCGCGTACATTCCGGGGAATTTTTGTTCACTGATGTCAGCATTCACCACTTCGATCTGATCCGATATTTACTGGAATGTGAGCCTGAGTATGTCACCGCACAAGGCATTCGTCCATCCTGGAGCTGGTGTGAAGGCATTACAGTGGGCGGTGCCATCTTCGAATTTCCTAAGGGCATACTGATGAATTATTTTGGAAGCTTGTCCGATTTCGGATCTTCGACTACCTGGAACGGTAAAATCCGCATAACTGGAAGTGAAGGCGCAGTCGAGCTATGTAATGATATTCCGTATTGGAGTGGGAAGGGTGGAGAGAGGCAGGAGCTTCCATTACCCCAGATGCAGTACAGCAGTCAAGGCTATTCACTGCACCAGTTCATCAATTCGATACGGCATGATACGAGACCCGTTACCGATCTGATGGACAATATTAAGAGCCATCTTATGGTGTATACGGTCATCCAATCCATTCGCCGTAATGAACGGGTGGCATATGACGAATACCTTCAAGCGCTGAATCCATAAAATTGGCAAGGTGTTACCTTGAATCAGGCTTGTAGTGGAGGGTACTGGTTTGTAGGTGCGATCTGTGCGGCGAGCGGAAGAACGGCTCACGTGAGCCTCGACTTCTTGGAGGAGGCGTTACATACTTGGCTGATATTTACAAGAGACGGTCACGAAGCTAGATGCACTTTATCTGAAGCTGAAAGTAAACGGCGGCAGCGATCCGATTAAGGAAGGCTGCAAAGTAACGACACTGGCTAACGCAATCCTGCGTTAGCCTTCACTTTTATTCACGACAAAAAGTGCTGATGCTCTTCCCTCGAACAGCCCCGCTATTACCATCAACTGATAATCATTCCGAAGATCGCCAAAACCCTTGCAAAATCAAGGGCTATTATACGTGGTGTCGATTTACACAAATTTCCATTTTTTCAATATGTTTTTTGGAATAACGATTAAACTAATAATTTATAATGGTAGAATGATCTATAAATATATTATAATTGCCACGTGTTGCGAGAACAGAACAGGGTGAGGATGGAAGGACAACAACTGTGCAAAGGGGACTCCAATGATAATCAAAAAAAATATTTTTTCAAAAATCAATGCTGTCATCTTTATATTTCTCATACCGATCTTACTTCTTTACGGCCTATCGAATCAGGTTAGCGTTCAGGTGGTGGAGGGACTGCTGCAAAAGGAAAAAAGCAATCAGCTGGAGTTTTTCCGCAAACAATTAGATTCGATAGCCCTAAGCTTAGCTATGAATGCGATCACACTTACGAGAGATACAACGGTCCTGGGCATGGAAAGAATTATGTTGGCTGGTGAACAACAGCTTTTCAATCAGATTGAATCGACCGTTCAGGAGAAGCTGACTCTTCAAAGCTCTGCCAACAGCTGGTACAACGATATTACACTGTATTTTCCATCCGTTCACAAAACGCTGTCTACCACGTTGCGTCAAGTTCCTTATGACGAGCAGAAACTGGATACAAATGTAAGAAATTCCGGTTGGAGCTACAGGTCAGATCCCTTCCGTCCGGATATGTCATCCTTCATATACTATGCTGGCGGACCGATAAATGAAAATGGAACACTGGATCAAAGTGTGGTTATTGTGGAAGTGGCGTTTTATGAGCAAAATATGACTTCTCTGCTGGATCAGTTGAAGGCGGGCAGCAAGGGCGATCCGTTCATGGTTGACAGGCAACATCATATCAGCTACAACCGAACCTCGGATAAACAAACTACAAATACGGTAGTGGATCACCTTTTTAAAAACCTATTGGAGGATAAGGGGGATTTTGTTACTGAAGTCGGTAAAAAAACCTATCTGGTCAACTACGTCTATTCACAAGCGCTTGGGTATTATATTGTCGATTACACACCGCTAGAGCAAATTTTATCTCCCATTACCAAGATTCGAAACTTCTTCTATGGCTTTATTATGTTATTGCTGGCGGTAGGAATACTGGCTTCCTTCCTGTTGTACAAACATGTTCAGGCTCCCCTGCACGCACTTACCGGTGTATTGAAAAAATTCCAAAATGGCGATTTCAGTGTGAGACTGAATCAATGGTTTTATAATGAATTTGATTTTGTGGTTGTTCGATTTAATGATATGGCTGGGCAAATTCAGCACTTGATTGAAAATGTATATGAAGAAAAGAACCGATCTCGATTGGCTACGTTGAGGCAGCTTCAGGCGCAAATTAATCCTCATTTTCTATACAACTGTCTAAACTTCATCATTAGTTCTGCAAGTCTTGGCCGCAAAGAGTCCGTTATCGCGATGGCTTATAACCTGAGTGATTATTATCGTTATATCACCCGGCTTGATGACCCCGATACATGTTTACGGGACGAGCTGAAATTAGTAAAAAATTATTTGGAAATTCATTTGCTAAGGCTGCAGCGGATTCAATACGAAATTAACGTTCCCGAAGAAATGATGGATATACGTATGCCAAGGCTCCTCATCCAACCTATTGTGGAAAATGCCATTGTTCATGGTCTGGAGCCGAAGTTGGGCGGAGGAACCATTGTTATAAGCGGAGAGAGGGTAGGGGAAAATGTTTATTTAACGATTGAAGATAACGGTGTTGGCCTTTCTGTGGATAGGCTGCAGCAGCTAAAGGAACAGCTTGATCAGCCTATGGATGAAACCATCGGATATGGGCTTTGGAATGTGCATCAACGGTTGAAATATTGGTACGGGGAAGGTTCCGGATTGGACGTGAGAGCTGCACCAAGCTTGACAGGATTAACTGTAACTATTTATTGGAGAGAGGGTTACCAACATGATTCGATTGCTTCTGGTTGATGATGAACCAGTTATTTTGGAGGATTTGGAAGTTTTTATTACCCAAACCATGAACTTTGAACAAGTGTATACGGCTGCATCTGGATCGGAGGCCGTGCAATTTATTGAACAATTTCCCATTGATATTGTGATCACGGACATTCGCATGCCAGGGATGTCAGGACTTGAGCTTTGCCAATATATCAAACAAAAACAAATGGATATCGAGTGTATACTCTTATCGGGTTATGCCGAGTTCGAATATGCACAGCAGGCGTTAAAAACCAATACAGCGGCGTACCTGCTCAAGCCTGTGAAGAAGGACGAGCTGCTGCAAACGATTCTTCAAACGGCGGAGGCTTTACAGCAAAGAAGGAAAGCTACAGTATCAAATCAAAAGGCTCACGAAACACTACGATCTCATTTGGTGCACTTACAGGCGTCGCTGCTGCTCGATTTACTCAAAGGGAAGGGTTTGGCCCCAGAGAAATTGATAGAAGAAATGGAACGGTTAAATATTCCCTTCTTCACAGGGGATCGGGTGGCCGTCATGCTGCTAAGAATTGAAAATCGTTTTCTGGAATATGACGAGCGCAGCATTTCTTTGTTTGAATATGCCGTCGTTAATGTTACTGAGGAAGTACTGCAAGAGCATTTTGAAGTCTGGGCATGCAAGGATGACAGTCATTACCTGGCTTTCTTAATCAAAATGAAAAATAGTGATGTGTCGGACGTTCCAGGAAAAAAGGCTATCGAGCAGTTAATCCCGCAATTGCAGCATTATATAACGATATATTTGCAAGGGAAAATCTCGGTAGTTGTCAGCGACTTCGAAGCTTTCCCTTTATGTCCCGCGGAGTTATATCAAAAATCTCTGCAGCTGTTCAGAAGGCTGCCCGGCAGCGAGCAGGAGCTCTTTCTTCGCTTATGGGATCAACCCCCACAAACACCATTGCGCCCTCTACAGCGCTTGCATGAGCCTCCAACGTTTTTACAGTTGATTGAAACGGCTCGGTGGCAGGATGCGCAGGAGAGATTAAATTATATTATCGAAGAGTTAAGCAGCAATGGTATGGACACCGCGGAGTATGTAGCGGAAGTATATTTTGCTTTAACGAACGCTTACACCTATGTGATTCATATGAACGGACTGCAAATAGCGGATGTGATAGAGGAGCAGTATATGACAGGGAATCACGTCACCACATTTCGTACGGTGAAGCAGCTTCATGGGTGGGCTATGTTGGTTCTCGAACGAATTCATGAACGCATTACCGACGGCAGTAAGGTAACGAGGGGCTCCTATGTTTTGCAAATTCATCAATATATTGAACGTTATTTATCCGAGGATGTAACCCTGCAGGCGATTAGCGAGCATGTGCATTTGCATCCAGCCTACTTGTCGGTAACGTACAAGCAAGAAACGGGTGAAAACCTGAGTGAATATATATACCGGTACCGCATGGAGAGGGCTGCCTACTTGTTAAGAAATACAAAGGCCAAAATCTATGAAATTTCCGCCCAGCTCGGTTATCAATATACCCCCTATTTCACAAAATTGTTTAAAAGCTATTATGAAGTATCGCCGCAGGAGTATCGTGCCATGTCTGGCCGGGAATAACATTATCTTTAGATTGTCATCTATGATCTTAAAATATCATCCGTATTCGTCTCCCCCTATTCCATCTATACTTTAGTTATGAATCGCTAATAACTTACACAATAATTAGGGGGACACAGCAATGAATCGCATGATACTTGACACAGATATTGGAACAGACTCAGATGATGCCGTCGCATTATCGCTTGCACTTAGATCACCGGAAATTCAGCTTGAAGGCGTGACAACGGTATACGGTAACGTACATATCCGTGCGAAGATTGCCAAAAAAATTATGGCGTTGTGCGGCGACATCGAGGTCGACGTTTATCCCGGAATTGTACAAACCCTACTGCACAACCGTGAAGTGTTCTGGGCAGGGATTGAGGGCGAAGGGCTGGATATTGAAGATCAGAGCATGAAGGATGGCAAACACGCTGTTGATTATATCATCGAAACGGTTATGAATAATCCGGGAGAGATTAATTTAGTGACCATCGGGCCTCTGACGAATATTGCTGCAGCCATTATACGTGAGCCACGCCTTGTCAAGAATGTCAAGGAAATCATCATGATGGGCGGGGTCGTACGATTGGGCAGCAGCGCTATTGAGCTCCCTGCAATTGAACATAATGTAAAATGTGATCCCGAAGCGGCATCACTGGTATTTTCGAGCGGAGCTCCGATCCTTATGGTAGGGCTTGATGTTACGAGACAGGTGTCCATAACGAGACAGGACAAAGACGATTTGGCAGCCTCGGGAACCCCGCTGGCGGTTACGTTGACCAAACAAATCGAAGGCTATATGGATTACCGGAAAAGAGATTTTACCTTTATGCATGATCCCTTGGCTGTTGCGATGCTGGTAAATCGCCAATTGGTAACAACCAGAAGGATGAGCATCCAGGTTGATTACGATCATAGACACCCGACGGGAATTACGGTTGGGGAGCCGAATGAAGAGGGGAATGTTGAGGTTTGCCTTGAAGTGGACCGCGACTCCTTTCTGAAGCTGTTAAAAGAAAGAGTGTTTTGCTGACACACATTCATTTAGATAAGGGGGATTTACTCTGAAAAAAATACAAACCAGTATCTTGTGCTCTCTTGCTCTGCTGCTAGCTGCAGGATGCTCCAGTGCTCCTGACAAAGGTTCTCAACCCGCCAAACAAGCAGATAATTCTTCAGGAACGACTGAAATATCGTACTTGGCTAACTCGATCTGGGAAAAGCCTATCAAAAAGGTTATCGAAGAGTTTGAAAAGGAAAATCCTAATATCAAAGTTAATCTACAGCTCAGTCCTTCGACCAAACTGACCGAAACGATTGAAATCAAGCTTGCTTCCAAAGCTCAGGATCTGGATGTGATCTCTGTCGATGTCCCACTGACAATGGGCTATTCGTTAAAAGGATATTTGGAGCCGCTTGATGCTCTGCTTGGCGCTGATGCTAAGCAAAAATGGATACCCTCGGCAACAGATGCAGGGTCTTATCAGGGACAATTAATGGCAGCGCCGATGAACACCTCCAGTGTCGTCCTGTTTTACAACAAGGAGTTATTCCAGAAAGCAGGCGTTTCGTTTCCATCCGATCAATTGACATACAGAATGACTTGGGAGAACGTACTGGAAATCGGCAGGAAACTATCCAAGGATACGAACGGCGATAATCAAAATGATCAGTTTGGCTTCAGCTTCGACCAGGTTGGCAAAGCTTATCAGCTTATATCTCTTGGACAAAGCAAAAATGCGAAGGTGCTGAGTGACAACGGTCTGATAGCCAAGGATTACACGAATTCGCCGGAAATGGTGAGCGCTTTTCAGTTCTACTCGGACCTGTTCAATAAAGAGAAGATTAGTCCGAAAATCAAACGTGAGGAAGCATTGGATTACTTTATTTCCGGTAAAGTGGCGATGTTCTTGGCTTCAACCCAAAATATGCCCCGGATTAAAGACGCAGGTATGGATTTCGGGATAGCTCCTCATCCGTATTTTGCAGGAGGTAAAGTTGCGACTCCTACCGGTAGCTGGCATGTGGGTATTTCCAAATATTCAACTAAAAAAGAAGCAGCAGCCAAGTTTATCAAGTATTTGACGTTAGGAAAAGGCTCACAAATCTGGTTCAATGAAAATGGTGCGCTGCCAGCCAGCCTGGAGTTGCTGGATCAAGTCGATAAAGATCCCAAATATAAGGACTTCCCGAATAGCATTATGAAATTAGCTGCAGGCGAAGCACGCGAAACAGCAGTTGTGCGCCCGAAAACGCCAGGTTATCTGGAGTGGGAAAACAACGTGAACAAGGCATTCGAGGATATCAAAAATGGAACGGATCCGAAGAAAGCATTGGATGATGCCGCAACTTTAATAGACAGTCAATTAAAGAAATATCAATCCGTGGTGAAGTAACTACCGCGCTGGGATGGGGAGCCCATTTCCTCATCCCTTTCTTTTTGGGTTGTTAGAAATCTGGAGGATTGAAGGTGATTGGTATTAACGCAGGGAGAATAACCCCTTATATATTTTTATTTCCAGCCATTGTCGGCTTGTTGATGTTCAAGCTGTATCCGGTATTCAAGGGTTTGGAGGACAGCTTTTATGCACCGTCTTTTTTAAACGCAGGCAAAGCGTTCATCGGCTTGCAAAACTACAGCTTTCTTTTTACAGATCCGGTTTTTTGGAGTTCTTTGAAAATTACCCTGCTCTTCAATGTATTCGTTAATCCGATTCAGGTCATTCTTGCTTTTATGCTGGCCCTGCTGCTTAATGCCAAACTCAAGCATATCGCGCTGTTTAGAGGGATTCATTTTGTTCCTGTTGCCGTTTCGGTTTCGACCGCTTGTATCCTGTGGAACATCATGCTGAGTCCTGAACAAGGAGTTGTCAATTCCATGCTGGTTGGTCTGGGAATGGAGCAGCAGCCTTTTCTGACTGGCGCTAAGCAAGCTCTTGCTTCCATTATCGGCATAGCGACCTGGAAAGGCATCGGGTATTGGGCTATCTTTTTTCTGGCCGGTTTGCAGGAGGTTCCCGTGTCGTTATACGAGGCGTCATCCATGGATGGAGCATCCCGCTGGCAGCAGTTTAAACAGGTCACTTTTCCGATGATGAAACGTTCCATCACCTTTGTTGCGGTATCCGTAACGGTATCCAATTTCTTGTTATTTTCCCCGATGTACATTCTTACCCAGGGAGGACCGGAGCACAGCACGAATGTCCTGATGCTGGAGAGCTATAACAGTGCTTTTCTATACTCCGATTCAGGCAGGGCTTCTGCGATTGTTATTATTTTGCTGTTATTAACTTTGAGTATTGTTGCCTTGCAATTCAAATTTCTGAAGGCAAAGCACTAGAGAGGAGGAGATTCCATGAAACGTAATCAAGGCTCGATTCCTTTACTGTATCTCGCACACATCCTTCTGGGGTTAATCATTCTGCTTCCTTTGGCGTTTGCACTTGTATCCTCGCTGCGACCTCTGGATGAGATTTTTCGCTATATGTCTCCTGTTTCCTGGAGAACGTTTGTCCCGACTCAGATTACTTTTGATGCATATACCTCCTTATTTGTAGAAAGAGGCTTCGGTCGAATTTTCTTTAACACGTTTTATGTCTCCGTTGTTAATGTTGTGGTGGGGCTGGTCATCGCTTCTATGGCTGCTTTTGCTTTTGTATATTTTGAATTTAAGGGCAGAGCTTTATTGTTCTTCCTCGTTATTCTCACTTTTATGATACCTTTTGAGGTTATCGCAATTCCTCTGTATGGTTTGGTAGACAGCTTGGGGTGGATTGATACTTACTCCGGCATCATTGTTCCGGGCTTAGCTAATGGTTTAGTCATTTTTCTTTACAGGCAATTTTTTCTGGATCTTCCCAAGGCTCTTATCGAATCGGCTAGAATTGACGGGGCTTCGTGGTTTAAAATATATGCGGGCATCATCCTGCCGTTGTGCAAGCCTGTTACCGTAAGCGCGGGATTGTTAATCTTTATCCATCAGTGGGAGTCTTTCATGTGGCCGTTGATCGCAACCCGCTCAAAGGAGTATAAAGTTATACAGGTTGCTTTAAGCGATTTTGTTACCGAGTTTGCAACCTATTGGAACGAGATGTTCGCCGGGATTATCATAGCTGTAATCGTACCTGTCCTTGTTTTACTGCCACTTCAGCGTTATTTTGTCAATGGTATCGCAAATACGGGGTCAAAGGAATAGTGACTCGAAGCGGACAAAAAGGAGATCGTTTTAATGGGGAATATCGTGGTTGTAGGCAGTATTCATATGGATTTTATATGTTATATTCGCAAGCTTCCATTATATGAATAAACAGGAAAAAGCTATCTTTACACTATTGCGGTGTCACGTGCTGGAGCTCAAGAATCTATCCCAAGTGCCGACGAAGTTGCCGTTTTCTTGAGCGAATATAACAAGCAGAAGCCCGGATGAGTTCATCGGGCTTCTGTTTGCTGTCATTAATTAAGCATAAGCCTATGCATGTCTGATAAACTTCTTGCGGTAGTTCAGCGGCGAAATTCCCTCCTTTTGAGAAAAACACGAAGAAAAATAAGAACCGTGATGAAATCCGACCTCCTCGGCAATACGGGTAACCGACCACTCGGTTTGTATTAGCAGCTTTTTGGCTTGCTCAATCCGATACAGCTGTAAATAATGGATCGGCGTTGTGCCGTAAACTTTAAGCATACATTTTGCCAAATAATTAGGGTGGTAATTCATTTCCTTGTGAAGCAGGGCATTGGTTATCGTGAGTGTATAATTTTGCCGTATAAACAATTCGACTCTTTCCGCCACATGAATAGCTGCCGCATCGGTCGTAGCCGCCATTTGACGATCCAAATGCTGCATGAAAAGCTGAAAGGAATTTTGCCTTTTCCAATTTCGAAGTGATCGCGGCTCCAAATCCAGCAGAAAAAATTGCTGTAAAATCTCTATAGCTTTCGGAGTCAGCTTCATATATTTGGGAATAAAGATTGAACACACTTCGCTATGATTCAGATAGGCGGTTTGTTTGTGCTTGTGGATCAGGCTGGATTGATTTTCAAGGCAATCACTCATGCTGCTGCATTCATCCCAGGCACCGAAGGTGTGAAAGTGTATCCAGATAATATCGGTTTCCTCCTTGCAAGGCTCAGTCCCGTAATGACTGGCATCCGGTCTTAAAATACAAGCCTCCCCCTTGTCAACCCTCCACTGATCATTTCCCTCCCCAAGAAATAAGGTCCCCCTCGTAACCACGATCAAATCGAATACACCAATTTGCTTTCTACTGATATGACGTTCGCCAATCCGATAAAAGTCCTTACCGCAATCAATAAAATAAGGGACAGGGGGAGAAATAAAATGAAGAATAGGTGAGTTCAACGGGCATCCCTCCAAAAGGTTGATATTTTTAAAAAACAGGTTGGTATTTATTGTATTAATTCCATAATATAACATGTATGATAATCAATAAAGCGCTTACTTGAAATATTCAAAACAAACAAAGGAGCTGCGCATCATGAACCAATTATTAAGCTCCAAACCTATTCCACTCAGCCATTTGCGCATTCAGGATGATTTCTGGTCCGAGTATGTCCGGCTCGTTCGGCATGTTGTCGTACCTTATCAATGGGAAGCGCTGAATGATCGGGTAGAAGGAGCGGAACCAAGCCATGCCATACAAAATTTTAAAATCGCGGCCGGTCTGAAGCAGGGAGAATTTTATGGCATGGTGTTTCAGGATAGCGATGTGGCCAAATGGCTGGAGGCCGTCAGCTATTTGCTGGAAACCGGTCCAGATCCCGAATTGGAGGCTGTGGCCGACGGGGTCATTCAGATTATTGCCAAAGCCCAGCAGGCAGATGGATATTTGAACACCTACTTTACGTTAAAGGAGCCAGACAACAAATGGACGAATTTAGCGGAATGCCATGAATTGTACTGCGCTGGCCATATGATCGAAGCCGCTGTGGCCTACTATCAGGCGACTGGGAAAAAGTTGATCCTGGATGTTGCCTGTCGTTTGGCGGATTGTATCGATGCGGTCTTTGGTGAAGGAGAGGGCAAGCAAAAAGGCTATGACGGCCATCAGGAGATTGAGCTTGCGCTCGTTAAACTGTACCATACGACATCACAAAAGAAATATTTGCGCTTAAGTCAGTTTTTTCTCGACGAACGGGGGCGGGAGCCGGATTTTTATGAAATGGAATTTGCGCGCCGTGGACGCAAGACCCATTTTCCAGCTTTGGATATGGTGCATGACAAGGCATACAGCCAAGCTCATTTACCGGTGAGACAGCAAAAGTCTGCCGAAGGTCATGCCGTGCGTGTCGTTTATATGTGCTCGGGGATGGTGGACGTAGCGCTTGAAACAGGCGACACGGAGCTGCTTGAAGCCTGCAAAAGCTTATGGCGCAATATTGTGAGCAGGCGCATGTATATTACCGGCGGGATCGGTTCATCGCCTTATGGTGAAGCTTTTACGATGGATTATGATTTGCCCGGTGATACTGCTTATGCAGAGACGTGCGCTTCGATTGGCCTGATTTTTTTTGCACAAAGAATGCTTCAATTTGAACCGGATAGCGAGTATGCCGATGTGATGGAGCAGGCACTATATAACACCGTAATCAGCGGGATGTCCAGAGACGGCCGACGTTTCTTTTATGTGAATCCGCTGGAGGTGTGGCCTGATGCCTGCGATAAGAATGCCAATGTGCACCACGTTAAGTCGGAGCGTCAAGGCTGGTTCGGATGTGCTTGCTGTCCACCGAATATTGCAAGATTGCTTGCCTCGCTTGGCCGTTATATATATTCGCTTCAGGACCGAATCATCTATACGCATTTGTATATAGGTAGTGAGGTGTCCATGAGCTGGGAAGGAGGGGATGAGGTTAGTTTGGTACAGGATTCACGGTTTCCATGGGAGGGTGCTGTTCGGTTGGAGATTACAACAAGAAAGGAGACCGAATTTACATTGGCACTTCGCATTCCCAAATGGTGCAGAGCAGAGAAGGGGCTTAGCGTAAGCATCAATGGCACAGACATTGCTTATGAGGAACAGGTGCATCACGGCTATTTGCATCTGAAGCGAAATTGGCAGTCGGGAGATGTGGTTGAGCTGCTGCTGCCCATGAAGGTTAGTCGTGTACGAGGGCATCCACTTGTCCGCGAAACGCTTGGAAAGGTAGCGCTGCAGCGCGGACCAATTGTCTATTGTATGGAAGAAGTGGATAACGGATCGAATTTACATCAAATCATACTGGAAAAGCAATCGGTGGAAGAGGTGCGCTACGAATCGGAGCTTCTGGGAGGGGTTCCGGTCATTACGGTTCCGGCTCTAAGGGTCCAGGATACGGACTGGGAAGGACAGCTGTATCAAGCCGATACGGAAGTCGTAACCCTACCTGTGACAGCGCGGTTCGTTCCTTATTTTGCCTGGGCTAACCGAGGACGCAATGAGATGACAGTCTGGGTTAAGGAGGAGCTCTGAAAGACTTTCAAGCCAATAGAAGCAATTGATATTATCTGGAGGGATATATGATGGGAACGATTGGGCAGTTTTTAAAAATGGGAACCATTTCGGCATTTGCATTAGCTTTGGCAGCGGGATGCACCTCGGCAGGTACGCCGGCAGCAGGAACAACGACGACTGATACCAAGCAAGCAGGCAGTGAGCAGGTCACGATCAAGTACATCGATTGGGGCGAAAAGGAAGAGCATGCGGCCAATGCTATTGGGATCGCAAATTTTGAAAAGGCGCACCCGAATATCAAAGTGGATTACCAAAGTATTCCCTATGACCAGTACAACACGAAGCTGAGCGCCATGGCTGCATCCAAGACATTGCCGGATCTCGGGAATCTGCTGGAGGCGCAAGCTTTAAAATGGGCTGAATCCGGCGTCCTGCTGGATCTAACGCCCTACTATAAGGACGGTTCGGTGAAGCCGAAGCTGGAAAGCAATAAATTTACGACACCTGACGGCAAGGTCGTAGGCTATAGTGTGGCGAACGAAGTCGTTTTGCTGCATTACAATAAGGATTTATTCGATGAAGCCAAGGTGCCTTACCCGCCAGCCGAAACGGAAAAGGCTTGGACATGGGATCAGATGGTGGATGCCGCCAAAAAGCTGACGAAGGATAAAAACGGCAAACACCCGGGAGAGAGCGGCTTTGACCCGAAAAACATTGTGCAATACGGGATACAAATGAGTACTGGCGCAGATTTCTTCTGGACCCCGTTTGCAATCAGCAATGGCGGCGGAGAGGTCAGCCAGGATGGCAAGCAGCTGCTGCTGGACAAACCGGAAACGATAGAAGCCATTCAAAAAGTCGCAGATCTGGCGCTGGTCGAGTATGTCTCTCCAAATCCCGCGCAGGCTAAATCACTGCCCGGTGATGTAGGGACAAAGCTATTCACCAAGAAGGTAGCGATGGTCGAGTCCGGTCAGTGGGAGCTATCCAATATCGGACCCCAGGTTAGCAAAGGCTTGAGGAACGGTATAGGTGTACTTCCGATCTTCAAGAAGCCGGCAACGACCAATACAGGAACGCCGCTTGTTATTTTTAACACATCCAAGCATGTCAAGGAAACCGTAGAGCTTTATAAATTTTTGATGGACCCCAACAATAACTTGGCTTTGATTGATAATGGAACCTGGATGCCTGCTGAAACGCAGTGGTATACCGATCCTGAATTGATCAAAAGATGGACGCAAAACCCTGTACATCCTCCTGAGTACAAAACTGCTGTTATTGATTATGCACTGAAAGCCACTTATCCGACCCCATGGTTTTTTCTCCCAACATATGGTAGAATTTCGGATGTACTGAACCCTGGACTGGATCCGGTATGGTTAGGTACGAAGACAGCCAAGGAAGCTATTCTTAATGATATTATGCCTAAGGTCAAACCGATATTTGAGAGCGGCAAAGCGAATTAACTATACATGACTGCCACTGAATCGCAGGTGTGCTGAGACCTCTATGAATGCGAGTCTCAGCATGCTTCGATTTGGAGCATTCATTTCCAACAACCTTGAGGAGGATCTCCATGTCTGTGTCAAAGCCAGCTGCAATCCAGACCGCGGCAAGCAAGACTTATACTTCAAAGCCAGCCAGCTACAAGAGTTTTTACAGGCAGCGGGTATGGGTGGGCTACATTTGTATACTCCCTGCCATACTTGGGATCTTCCTGTTTACCATAGGTCCGATGCTGTACAGTTTGTATTTGAGCTTTACGGATTGGAACATACTAACCGATGCCAAGTGGATCGGGCTGGCCAATTATACGAACATTTTTACACAGGATTTGTTTTTCTATAACTCCCTGAAGGCTACAGCTATTTATTCCGTAGGCGCTGTCGCGGCTTCGATGATCTATGCGTTTATTATTGCGTTGTTTTTGAATCAGAATATTAAGGGAAGGTCGTTGTTTCGGGCCATCTTCTTTATACCCTCGATCATTCCTGTTCTGGCGAGCAGTATACTATGGACGTGGCTGTATGATGTGGATTTTGGTGTGATCAATCATATTCTGGGCTGGTTTGGAATCGAGAAGCAATTGTGGATAGGCAGCCCGCAAACCTCGGTAATGTCGCTGATTATTCTTGCTGTGTGGGGCTCGGGTAATGTGATTGTTATATTTCTCGCAGGCCTGCAGGATGTACCCCAGCATCTGCATGAGGCAGTTGAAATAGACGGTGGAAATTGGTGGCACAAGCTAAGAGCGGTTACGATTCCGCTGATGACGCCAATTATTTTTTATAATGTGATTCTGGGTCTGGTTAACTCCTTCACGACATTTACTCAAGCCTATACGATGACCAAGGGTGGACCTGAGGATTCAACGCTGTTCTACGCATTTTTTATACACCGCGAAGCCTTTGAGCATCAGAGTATGGGGTACGCGTGTGCGCTGGCCTGGATTCTGTTTGTCATCATTTCACTACTAACCTATCTGCTGTTTAAATCATCTTCAGGCTGGGTTCATTACGAAGGAGGCAAATCCTGATGAACTCTCGAACATTAGGCGCTATTTGCACGTATGTCTTTCTCATACTAATGTCCGTTTTAGTGTTTTTGCCGATCTATTGGCTGCTTCGCAGTTCCCTTATGGATACCATGGAAATTTATGCATTTCCACCGATCTGGTTCCCGCACGTTTTTAGATTTGAAAATTATACAGAGGCGATGACCCGTGTTCCGTTCCTGCTTTATTTCAAAAATACACTGATTATTATCATCCCCGTCCTGATAGGTGTGACCTTAACCAGCGGTTTAGCTGCCTTTGCCTTCGCGAGACTGGAATTCCCGTTAAAAAACCTTTGGTTTACCATTGTCATTATGACCATCCTGCTGCCAAGCATTGTCACGCTGATCCCCACTTACATCGGTTGGTCCCGAATAGGCCTCGTTAATACATTTTGGCCATTGATTATTCCTGCTTTTTTCGGTGGGGGAGCCTTTAATATATTTTTGCTCAGACAGTTTCTGCTTACGATCCCGAAGGAGCTGGATGAATCGGCGGTTATTGACGGTGCTAATTATTTTGTTGTTTATTTAAAAATCATTCTTCCCTTGATCAAGCCAGCGATGGTAGTTGTGCTGCTGTTTACATTTGTTGGCGTTTGGAACGATTTCCTCGGGCAATTGGTTTACCTAGGTGATCAGCAAATGTTTACGGTCGCACTCGGCCTGTTTCAATTCAGAGGCAATTTAACTACGGCATGGAGTCTGCTGATGGCCGCGGCCGCGGTACTGATAGCACCTGCTGTTGTGGTTTTCCTGATCGGGCAAAGATACTTTATCGAAGGACTGACGATGACGGGAATCAAAGGATAAGGTTATACCTTCACAGTCGTATGCATTCATATAATCCAGCTTTCCTGTTTAAGGGATTGCTGGATTATTGTTTAATTTACAGCTGTAAAGCACCAACGGATGACAGCTGTTAATCATTGCGGGGATCATCCGAGCTTCCTTCTGTCAGCTCTGCTGCTTCATCACCGGAAGGTCGGGTTATTTTAATAACAATATCCACACGTGTCCAGCGTCCCCACTCGGAGGTAATTACCATACCGCTTGATGGTTCATTTTGTGAATATAATCGGATACGTTCATGAACATTGCAAAGTCCGAAGCTCTGGATGGTGGCTGGTTCCGCAGGTGGTTCAAGCAGCGTTTCAAGACGCTCTGGCGTGATGCCTACACCATCATCCAGCACTGAATGTAGTGCCCGTTCTGACAGCTGTGGACGATCAGGAGCTGCGGACATGGACGGTTCCGGCACATACTGTAATGCTATTGCAATGCAGGAAGATGTCTGCCGAGGCCGTCCAAGGATGATCGACCGCGATTTCAGCTGAATGTACACACCTGCTGCAGGATTTAAAATATAAGACCATCATTTGCCCAAAGCAAAGCTTCCTATACCGCTCAAAAGTGGAATAGAAGACTTTGCTTTTTCGGCGTTTGGATTTCAGAAAATTGTTCAGGACAGTTAAAAGGCAGCATCCGTATTTTGTTAAATTGGATATTGTGAACTTGAAATTCAAGTGTTATTATAACTTTATATACATATCATATGAGTTGGTGACTACGTTGAAAGAGCTTGCGAGCACGAGAATATTGAATGAATTGTTACATCGCATCGATCAGGAGGTGTGGAAAGCGGGCGAGAAGCTGCCGTCTTTGGCGGCATTGGCCAAGGAATTACAGGTCGGAGTTTCCACCGTTAGGGAAGCGCTGCGTATATTGGAAAATAAGGGTTATTTGCTGATTGAGCATGGTCGGGGAATGTTTGTGCGCAGCCGGAATCATTGGAGGCAGGACAGCGCTCTTGATCTGACCTCGCTTCCTGTCGGGGACCTCTTCTCCCTGTTGGAATTTCGTTGTGTACTGGAGCCTGAGATGGCTGCGCTTGCGGCAGAAAGAAGCTCACCGGGGCAAATTCGTAATATTAAAGACGCCGCGGCCCAAATGATCGCAGACCTGGCCTCAGGTGAGGATTATTTTGCGTCCGACATTGCTTTTCATGATCATATTGCGGAGGCTTGCTCCAATGTGGTGATGGCCAGTGTGATGAAAGGAATCTCGGAGCTGCTGTTGGAAAGCCGCAGAAAGACTACACGTATCAAAGGCAGTGCGGAGAGAGCAGCGCACTTTCATATGCTGATTGCCTTGGCGATTGAGCAGAGAAATGTTCAGCTGGCGAAGGACATGATGAGGTCGCACCTGCTGGATGTGAAGCAGGACAGCATGAAGCTTAAGGAAAGCCTGGAAGGATAGCATAAGCTTAAATGAGTCTGGAGTTCAGGCTTTCTGCATGCATGAGTCAGGGAGCTGTTTGTAGATGATTCGGAAACGGGGAAGCGATATGAAAATAACAATTCAGAACAAGGTTAATTCCTATCAGGGCAATGTGCAGGGAAAGGCCAATGAACCGATAACGGTTGCGGGTCTGCTGGATCGCGCCAGGCGGGGGCTTGATGGTTATTATGGGGGCGGTGAGCCTGATTGGACGCTGGAGCATATATACGATCGACTGGAGCATAATGCACCGAGAATCGCCATCATTGGAGGGTCATCCGACCATCCGGCGCACATTTTGGATCACGAGACCGTATACAAGGCTGCTTTAAAAATTTGGCAGGAGGGCGGTGTGCCTTTTTATTTCAGCACCCCGGTGCTCTGTGACGGAACGGCCCAGAACAATATCGGCATGTCGTATTCGCTGCAGAGCCGCAACGCCATAGCTGAGATCGTTGTCAATCAAATGGAAGCGCATTCTTATCATGGTGCCTTTGTGATACAGGGCTGCGATAAGCAGCCCCTCGGTATTTTAAGCGGGCTTGCGCATTTGGATCGGGTTCGCCGTTACCGTGGGGAGCATCATGTATTTGCAACGTTTAGTCCTTCCCATGTGTTGATGGGCGGTACGATTCCCGACGATTTGAAGCGGGAACTGGCAGAGCTGGCATCACAGGCCGACACCGCAGGCTTTGACGACATAGGTGCCGATATCCGCGAGGCTGTCAGCTATATTTTGCAATGCTCCTCCAATACATCCTTTCAGGGCGTGTTCCAACGTGCCGTGGAGCGCGGGCTTATGACGGAAGAGCAGCACCTTGATTTTGAAAAAAGACTGGCCGTTAATACCTGTGATTCCGCAGGCGGGATTTGTGCGTTTCATGGTACAGGCAACAGCTCGCGGGATATCACCGCAGGCTTCGGCATCGTAAGCCCTGTTCTGGAGCTGCTGATTGAGCCGCCTACCCAGGTACAGGTCGACAAAGCGATTGAGCAATTATTTTCCATTATCCAGCGGCCGGAATGCAGTGTGAGTGAATTGGTACGAGCGAATATTGGCAATACGATCAAGCTGCACAGCGCCGGAGGCGGCTCGACGAACCTGATGATGCATATTGTCGGTGCGATGATTTATGCTGGATACGATTTTCGCTTGAGTGATCTGGAGGCAATTGTGAATTCCCATCCCATTCCCGATTTGTTCGATTACAGCCTGACGGAGGGCAGGGACATCTATACCTTGGCGCAGCAGTGCTGCTCAGGGCAAATCCGAGGCATGGAAACCTTGATCTATGAGCTGTCACGCAATGGAGTCCCCATGGATTTGGATGCACCTACAGTAACGGGCCAAACATGGCGGCAGCGGCTGTCAGACACAACCAATCTAAGTGCGGATGGCGTCAAGGAAAATCGGATTATTTTGAGCACACCAAGAAGAAGCTTTAGCGGTGTCGATGTGCTGAGCAGCAACTTTTTTAACAATGCAGTCGTGAAGATTAGCGGTATGCCGACCAAGCAGCTGGATTTATTTGATCAAAGAATTGCATTCGTGCTGTATTACGAAAATGAAGAGGAGGCTAATCATCATCTGCTGGATGTGAACCTGCTGGATGGATTGAAAATGAGCAGGTTATTCCGTCTGGAGCATATGCGGCAAATGGCCTATCATAACGCAGCGGTTCCCCTGGATCAGCTGAAGGATATGGATTATGATGAGCTGTTTGATCATATGATTCAGCAGGAATGGCTAAGACTGGCTGTCATTATATCCGGACAAGGGCCTGAGGCATTTGGAATGCCGGAAATGATGACGCCGATGCAGCATATTAATGCAGACCGCAAGCTGAGACGCCTGACTACTTTAATCAGCGATGGACGATATTCGGGTGTAACCTTTGGAGCTGCGGTCGGGCATGTGACTCCGGAGGCTTATCATGAGGGGGGGCTGCTGTATATGCAGGAGGGAGATCTGCTCCATCTGCAGTTTCGCAGCAAAAGAATTGATTTGCTTGATTCTGAAGCCTTCATTACTGGGGAAGTAGCGCTTTTTCAAGGAGAGCTTCATGTGCAGCGTAAGGAATTGGGTATGGCAAGACTGGAACGATTACGCCACCGTCAGCGGATGGTAGCGGCATCTAACCGTCTGCGGGATTGTACAGATGCCTCACGTGGGGTTGTTCCAATGGGGGTGGCGCTGGATGCGGACATGAAGTGGCCGCCCAGCAGTAAGCTGTAAGAGATGCAGTACCAGTAAGCAGCCTTCAGGTAATTATCAGCAAAGGAAGGGAATGTGATCACATGGATAAATCGAGAGCGCTATTAAAATCATTAGGCTTTCTGGAGCGGGAGGCTTACGACCTTCCGAATTCATCAAAAAGGTTTCCAGACGGTGCGCAGTATCGGGTGGAAATTCCAAGTGTTGAAGGACCGGAGGCGTTAAAGGCCGTCTTTGAGGAAGCGGACCGTTACGGGATTGTGATTCATCGCGTATCTCAAGGGAGCGGCATTATGCTGCTTACAGATGCGGAAATTTCCGAAATGGTCGAGCTCTGTGCAGCACGCGGCGTTGAGCTCAGCTTATTCGTCGGACCGCGCGGAACCTGGGATATTAGCGCGCTGCCGCTAACACCTGCGGGTAAGGTCGTTGCACTGCGCCATGAGGGTATAGATCAGCTTGTTTATGCTATGGAGGATTTACAGCGGGCTAACCGTTTGGGAGTACGTGGTGCGTTGGTCGCAGATGAGGGCTTGCTGCTGCTGACCAAAGAAATGAAAAAGCAGGGATTAATCGCAGCGAATTTTGTCGTCAAGGTATCGGTGCAAATGATGGCGGCGAATCCGGTTTCGATCAAGCTGATGGAGGATATAGGTGCAGATACGTACAATTTACCTACAGCATTGACACTGCCCAAGCTGGCCTCAATCCGTCCGGCTGTCGATATCCCGCTGGATCTCTACGTGGAAGCACCGGACGGCTTGGGTGGGTTTATTCGTCATTATGAGATACCGGAATTCATTCGTGTGTTGTCTCCGGTCTATATCAAGTTTGGTCTGCGTAATCATCCGGATGTGTATCCGAGCGGACAGCATCTGGAGCAGATTAACATTAATTTATGCCGGGAGCGTGTTCGGCGGGCTTATATGGGCCTCGAGCTGCTCAAACAGTATGTACCGGATTTGATAACCTCCGAGCTCGGCGCAGCAGATTTGGGAATTCCGATTCCCCCCAGGCCGTAGAGTCTTTTCATTGTTACCTTCTTTATGCTAAGGTGTTAATAGGAGTCTGACCGGCAAAATGTGGTTTGAGTTTTGTGGAGAAGACTCTTAGATAAGGAAGTGTGGAAGCCATGAAAAGGGTGCTCATAACAGGGTACAAGGCAACGGAGCTGGGTATCTTTTCGCAGAAGCATCCGGGAATTGCCATTATCAAGAAAGCGATCGCCAAACAAGTGACGGCTTTAATGGACGAAGGTCTGGAATGGGTCATCGTTAGTGGTCAATGGGGCGTCGAGGTGTGGGCCGCTGAAGCGGTGATTGAGCTCAAGCAGCAGCATCCCAATCTGCAGTTGGCAGTAATAACCCCATTTCTGGAGCAAGAGGAAAAGTGGAGTGATGACAAAAAAGAAATTTATAATCATGTGCTGCAGCACGCCGATTATGTTAACAGTGTAACGAAAACGAAGTACGAGGGGCCGTGGCAGTTTAAGGAAAAAAACAGGTTTTTGCTGCGTAATTCCGATGGTATGATAATACTGTATGATGAAGAAACCGAAGGCTCGCCCAAATATATGAGGGAACAGGCATTAAACCAGGCGGCAAAAACCAATACGTATACACTTTATACAATTACAGCCTTTGACTTGCAAAGTATCGCAGAAGATGAAATGAATCGATACGATTAAAAGGCAGGAGGAATAACGATGCCAAGAAAAAAAATCCCCCGTTAATCTCGTGGTCCACCTCTTCTTCTATTTATTATTGAAACCTGTTCAATATAAGATAAGGAGAGGATGACAGCGATGTGGCCAAAAGCTGTGGATTGGAAAGCCCTGAAATTTGGCATTGAGATTGAGTTTGTAGGTGGTAATCCAGAAGACTTGGAGCTTTTACCTGATTGGGTTATGTCGTTGGATGAACTTCAGATAGACGAGACAGGATCAGAGTCAGGCAGCGAGCTTAAACCGCCACCGATCCTGTGGGAGGATAGGGACCAAATACGAGTCATGTTGAACCGGCTGCAGGAGCAAGGTGCTACAGTAAATTGGAGCTGTGGTTTTCATGTTCATATTGGTCTGGAGCCATGGGGACAAGACATTGTGCTGCCGCTAATCGACGCAGCGCTGCTGTATCAGCAGGCTATTCAAGAAATAGTGAGTACCAGCGAGCATCGGCTGCTGTATTGCCCTCCGCTTACTTCGGAGATGCGAAGTGAGTTTGTTGTAAATCCGGGTCCAAGGGCGGTTCGTCATCGGGGACGTCCACAATCTCATCGCTGCGGAATCAATACAGCAGCTTGGTTTGATATCGGGACTGTGGAAATTCGTTATGCTAACGGTACGATGAATTATGAGGAGATCCTCAATACGATTGAGCTTTATTTAAGGTTCGTGTCAGCGATAGGTGCTGGTCGTAAGCTTTCTCGCGATCCGCACAGCCTGGCAATTGAACTTGAGGCTCCTGTTAAGGGGTACCCGGCACCAATGCCGCCTCCCAGATGGTATCAAGAAAGAACATGGCTTGATGAAGCGATGATTCCCGCATTAGCTACTCTTGCCAACGAGCTTGTACCGGATGGCGAAATCCATCATGTGCTGCCCGTAGCTGACGGGATTCTATTAGCGATAGAAAACAATGAGGGCAAGCTGTCCAAATATGTTGTTCAACCACCTGCAGAGGGGTGGAAGCTTATCCGCAAAATCTATTGATGTAAATAAATGGTAAAAAAACAGACCCATTCGTCATAAAGACGGAGGGGTCCTTTCTTTAGATACCTATAGCGGCTTGCTCATTCCACACTTTTTGCTCGGCCGGCACCTGCCCAGCGCATAAGCCTTGGTGTGACGATCAGTAGAAAGCATAAGGAGCCAAGCACACGGAAGGTGCCTATTAAGGTCATACTCGCGTCATAATTAACCACAGTAAACAGCTTCATACCAACAATTGGAGCAAATATAGCTGAAATCTGCGATAACGTCGTATAAATCGCGATGCCTCTTTGTCGGCCCTGCTCGGGGACAATTTCCAGCAGCCGATTAAAGACCGATTGCTGAAAGCCGGCTGTTGCAATCCCGCCTATAAAATCATACAGATAGACCCAATTCATATTGGGAGCGTGCAGCCAGAAGTAAGGGGTAAGTCCAAGCACCAATGCAGAGACGAATACGGTCCAGGCCGTACCTCTGCGATCGGCATAACGGGCAAATAAGCGATAACCCAACAGGGCGCCGAGTGCCCCTGCAATGACGTCAATGCTGATCATTGTATTGGTGGCGAGCAGCGTATCCGCTTTGATTTTGGCGTAAATCGGCCAAGCCGCCTGCCAGGCAAATATATATACGATCGCGCTTCCACAGAACAAATAGTAGGTTCTTCCCTGATTCAGCTTATACCGATCGATCCAGCTATTGGACTGAAGGCTTTGTTTATCCGGGATGATCTGTTCAATAATTTGATTGTGGGGAATGATTTCTTCACTCGGTATGCGAAGTCTCATGAAATACCACGTTTCAATGAAAGCAAATACGAAGCCAACGGAGAAGGCAACCTGGTAGCCAAAAGGATAAGTAAGACTGTCGATGCCCCAGCCTGCAATAAAAGCAACCAGGCATCCGCACAATCCCGTCCACATGTTACGTTGTGCAAATACCCGGTTGCGGTAGCTGGCGGGAATAATCTCGCCCATCATCGATTGCCATGCTACGGCAATGACCGAATTGGTAGCATTGTAGAGGCTAACCAATAGAATCAATGCCGTGATGGAGGACACACCCATGTAGGGGACGAATATTAACAAAAAATAAAACAAACGGCAGATCATGATCATACTGGCAATGATCCGCTTTTGTTTGTGAAAGCGCCCGATAATAATGGAAGCTGGTATAACAAGCAAAATGGTAAACAAGGCAGGAATGGATGAAAGCAAGGCATAATCATTGTTCGTGGCACCTAAACGGGCAGCCAGCACAGCAATGAAAGGAGTCACGCAATTGAATCCGATTGACCAGGCAATTCCGTTCCACAGATTATTATGAATATTATTCCGCAGAACCTTGTATTCAGCTTTCATCAAGTCACCTGGATTCCTTAGTTATTGGTTAGGCACATTTTGTGAAATCAGGTTAGAGACGGTCACGAATTGATAGCCGTGTTCTTTTAAATAAGCAATGATTAGCGGCAGCGCCTGAACCGTGTTGGACAGATTGCCATTTTTACCGCCAGCCGAATGCTGCAATATAATGGCACCGGGTCTTACTTCTTTTTTTATATTTTGCAGGATCCGATCCGTGGAAATACCCTCCCAATCTCTGGAATCCACCGACCAGTTGACGATTTTGTGCGATTTTTCCGCGTATTCGATCACCTGCTGCGATACAGCTCCATAGGGAGGACGAAGCAGTGTGGTAGGTTGGTTCGTTAAGCTTTGGATGACTTCATCGGTTTTGTCAATTTCCGCTTCCAATTGCTGCTCATCGAGCTTGGTCAGATCTGAATGACTCCATGAATGATTGCCAATCTCATGCCCAGCGCTAATGATTCGCTTCATGACGTCTTTGTGTGCAGCAGCATGCTCTCCTATGACGAAGAAGGTTGCTGTTATATTTTGTTTTTTTAATAGATTGAGAATTTGATCCGTATACTTTGAATCAGGTCCATCGTCAAAAGTTAGGGCTACTAACTTCTTTTGGTTGCTGCGGGCACCCGAATATGTCACATGCTCCTTGATGTTGTAGGCCGGACTTACGGTTAGAGCTGGACCCATGACAACAGGTGCTGGTGTGGGTGTCGGCGCAGTTGCGGAGACAGGTGTTGGTGCTTCGATAGGTTGGTTTTCCACGCTGGGTGCAGGACCCACAGCGGCTGGAGCGGGATCGACAGGGTGTCCACAGCTGGTTAGTACGAGCAAAAGCGTTAGCATAATAATGGTAATAATCTTAGGTTGCATGAAATCATCTTCTTTCTTAAGCCTTATATCACCATTATAATAGATTTGGAGAAAATTGTCGTTTATTAAAATAAAAACTCAGATCATAGTTGTTCAATGTCTGAAAGATTGCTAGCATATGGATAACAGACGGTTTTGCCATTCTGAACAGGGTATGGGAAAGGAATGGTCAGGGTATGACCTTGTTTCAAATATGGGCGATTGCTCCACGGAATATTAAGGTATTGTATGTGACGATTTTTATGATGAACATGGGTTTTTATGCACTTATACCCTATTTGACGCTATATCTGACAGGCAGCTTGATGTGGTCGATGGCACTAACAGGCGTAATGCTCGGCGTGCGCCAGTTTTCCCAGCAGGGCATGACCTTTATGGGAGGACTGATGGCTGATCGGTGGGGCTGCAAGCAAACGATGGTTTTGGGTCTGGCTGTGCGATCCATTGGATTTATGGGTTTTGCGGTTAGTCTGTACCCGTGGCATTTTTTTGCCGCCGCTATAGTTGCGGGCTTGGGCGGAGCCCTCTTTGAGCCTGCGATCCAGGCTGCATTCGCCAGATTAGCGCCTGAGGCTCATCGAAAGCAGCTTTTTTCGCTGAAAAATATGATTGTTAATATCGGCATCATCGCTTCTACGTTAATGGGCAGCATGCTGCTTTCAGTTGATTTTCATTATCTTGGTATTTTTGCAGGTTCGGTATTTATGTTCCTTGCTGTATATATTTATGTGGTACTGCCCCCTTTGGACATTGAAATCACAAAAAGTCATTTTCGCAAGGATATCGGCAGTATTCTCAGGGATGCGCCGTTTGTAGGCTATACGATTATTTTGATCGGCTATTTTTACTTATATATGCAGCTATTCCTCACCATTCCGAGGCTTGCGGTATCTGTGACTGGAGATCCCTCCAGTGTCGCTTATGTCTATGGTACGGTTTCAGGGGCCGTTATATGCTTTCAATTGGCAGTAACCCGTTATTTTGAGCGCTATGCTAATCGATTTATTTTGATTGGCTTGGGCGCTTTGCTAATGGGAATCGGACTTATGCTGTTTGGCTTATCGAAGGGACTGCTGATGCTCTGTATAGCCTCTGTGTTATTTGCGCTTGGCACGATGATCTCTGCTCCCCTGATGCTGGATGTGGTGCAAATGTTTGCTCCACCCCGGCTCATTGCCTCCTATTATGGTTTTAACGGGTATTCGATGGCACTTGGCGGAGCACTCAGTACGAGTCTTGGCGGCTGGTTCTATGATTTGGGGCAAGCCAAAGGCATGCCGCTGCTGCCGTGGAGCCTATGTCTCGCAGTTTCAGTTCTGGTGATGGGTGGCATGTGCTTTTTCAAGGAAAGGAGTGGAGTTCAGCTTACGAAATAATCTGACAATATGGTGACAACAGCAATCGGAGGAACACTTTGACCACGCAGCGGAGGCTTTGTCACCGTACTTGGAACTGGAAGCTTACGAAGTCAGTTTTGCTACTCAAAACTTTAAGGAGGAAACAAGCATGTCTACACAGCTGCAATTTCGTCAGGATGGAAGCTTTACGATCGTTCAGTTCACCGATATTCACTGGAAGGATGGAAGTGCTAACGATTGGCGCTCGGATGCCTTAATACGTGAGGTTATTGCAGCAGAAAAGCCGGACCTTATCGTCATAACCGGTGATGTCATTCACAAGAAAGAAACCCCTCAGCCCTTGATCGCATTCAGACAGGCGTTATCAGCGATAACTGATAGCGGGATACCATGGGCATTTGTATTTGGCAATCACGAATTGGAGGCGGAGGTGGAGCCTGCTCAGTTGGTTGATATTTTACAGCAGCTTCCTAACAGCTTGTTCGAGACTGGACCCTCACATATTCAGGGCTTATCCAATTATGTGCTGCCTATCCGTGGAAGTCGGTCTGAGGCAACTTGTGCCTTGTTGTACTTGCTCGATACGGGTGCCAAGACGAAGATGCCTTTTGGCGGAACGACATGGGTCCACCGAAATCAGATAGATTGGTACCTGCGGCAATCGGCGGCAATGACCGAGAGGAATGGCGGTAGTCCGCTGCCTGCGTTGGCTTTTTTTCACATTCCACTTCCCGAATACAACGAAATATGGGATTTTCGGATTTGCTACGGAAGCCAGAACAAAGGCATAGACAGTCCCCGAATCAATTCAGGCTTGTTTGCGGCCATGGTAGAAATGGGCGATGTGATGGGTACCTTTGTCGGGCATGACCACCTCAATGATTTTTATGGGGATCTGCACGGCATTCGGCTTTGTTATTCACGATTGAGCGGATTCAGCGGCAAAGCTCCCGAGGATTTCTTACGGGGAGCGCGGGTGATCAGGCTTCACGAAGGAGAGCGCAGCTTTGAAACCTGGCAGCGGCTGGATGATGGCAGTGTGCTGAGCGAAGTACCTGTGCATCTTCCTGAAGGCATAGACCGTTTCGGTAAGCGTTTATTGGGAGCAGTGGTTGAAAAAAATGAAAAAGGTGAGGAGTAGCTACTGGCAAATCATAAAGGCGTGGGCAAAATAACGAATAAAAGTAAATTGACAAAAAAGGGAATTTGGTTTACGATTTTGGTAACGTTTCCGGTAACGTTACCAATTATATATTTCTACATATTTCAATCCAGTAAAATACTGAGCTATTGCTTCCGAGATAAGTGTATAAAGCTGCACTTCGCTCATTTGAAAGGTGGTTGCAGAGTCACCATGAATATATTGCTTATAACAGTTGATCAACTGCGCTGGGATGCGATATCCTGCTCCGGCAATCATGAAATTGAAACTCCGCATATCGATCGGCTCAGCAGCCAAGGGGCCCGTTTCACTCATGCCTTTACGAATGCGCCAGCCTGTATGCCTGCGCGATCATCGCTGTTGACGGGGAGATTCCCTCATGCGCATGGTGTTCGGGGAGGCGGTGTACGATTATCTGAGCAGGAAGTCACCTTTCCCCAAATATTAAGTCAGCGTGGCTATCATACAGCGCATATTGGCAAGCTGCATGTGCAGAATCATACTTATCGTGATCATACTTCCCCGCATCCCAGCTACGGCTATCGCACGCTTCAGGTGACTGACGAGCGAGGGACCTATCGGGATCCCTATACCCAATGGGTGGAACGGCGCTATCCTGAATATGCCAAGGCTGTTCGAATTGAGCCTGGTGCTTCGAGAGTAAGAAATGGAACGGATCATATGTCCTCAGAAGGTAGCTTTCCGGCCAAAGCCTCACACAGCAGATGGGTGAGTGACACCTCAATCGAGTTTTTACAGGAGCATGGCGGTACGCCTTTTATGCTGTGGGCGAGCTTTTTTGATCCCCATTCACCTTTTATCGTACCTTCGGATTGGGTTAATAAATATGATCCTTACAGCCTGTCCTTGCCCAGAAACTGTGAGATCACTCCAGAGAACGAAGACGTTATACGCAGCAAAAAAGCCGCTTATTATGCTTTGGTATCCCATGTTGATGATTGTATCGGAAGATTGCTTCATTATTTGGACGAATCCGGACTTGCTGAGCATACAGCGGTGATGTTATCGAGCGATCACGGAGAATTTCTCGGTGATTGGGGCCGTTGGGGCAAGGGGAGATCGGAGGATGAAAGCATACGAGTTCCAATGGTAATTCGAACTCCGGATATGAAAGGGACACCTCGCGTTATTGAAGATGTTGTCCAACTGTTCGATCTGGCTCCGACCATCTGTGACTTAACAAACAGCATGAAGCCGCAATCGATGCAGGCCCGATCGTTGCTGCCCTTACTGAGGGGGGAGTTGGATAAAGAACGTACACCCTTCGCCTTGGTGGAAATCAACATGGAGGTTTCACGCATAAATACGACCGAAGTTTTTGAAAAAACATATCGCAGCAAGGACTACCGCTTAACTCTGTGGAGCAGCCGGCAGGAGGGTGTATTGTATGATCTGAATAAAGATCCGCTGCAATTAAATAATGTATGGGGGCAGCCTGATTATAAGGATATTCAGGCCGAGCTGATTTGGCAGCTGCTGCAGAGGCTTATGGAAACAGAGAATACGCTGCCGGCCCGAACCCATCCATTTTGAGAGAAATTATACGTTCGTTAAGCTTAGGCAGCTTATGTGTAAAATGCAATGCAAGTTTTAATTGACAAATACGGGGTTCTGTTTTACAATTTCGGTAACGTTACCGGAAACGTTACCGAAAAGGAAGTGAATGATGATGCCGACGATAAAAGACATAGCAAAAGAGCTGGGGATTTCCGTCTCTACCGTATCCAGAGCATTAAATAATCACCCTGATATACGTCAGGAGACGAAGCAGGAAGTGCTTGACGCGATGAAGCGCTTCAACTATACACCTAACGCTGTAGCTAGAAGCTTAATCCAGCGAAAATCGAATACGATCGGATTAATGATCCCCGACATCACGGACCCTTTCTTTTCGGCAATGGCGCATGATGTAGAAGAAGTATTGTCAGATAGTGGTTATCAAGTGGTCTACGTGAATACGTCCAGACGTCCTGAGAAGGAGAAAAGATTTCTGATCAGCGTATTGGAGCGAAAGATGGATGGTATCATTGTAACCCCGGATTTTCTTGATGAAGAGGCTATTGAACTGCTGCATCGCTTGAAGATACCAGTTGTGTTTCTTCGCAGAAGACCTCCGCAGGGCTTGAATGTGCCTTTTGTCGATGTTGACCATTACAAAGGTGCCTGCAATGCAATGGACTACTTGTTTTCACTGGGTCATAATCAAATCGGGTTTATAGGGATGCCGAAATATTCCTTCACTGGTAAAGAAAGATATCGTGGTTACATGGACAGCTTGAACAGGCGCGGACTTGAGGCTGATCCCAGAGGTGTGACCTTCGATGGTAGGACCATGCAGTGCGGATATCGTGCGATGGACAGCTTAATGGACAAATACCCATCCATGACAGCCGTGTTCGCAGCTAACGATTTGCTTGGAATCGGCGCGTTGGAGTGGCTGGCTGAGCACAACATTTCCGTTCCTGGACAGATCAGTGTCATTGGCTTTGATAATTTGGAGGTAGCGAACCTGCATTGGATTAAGCTCAGCACGGTTGCCCAGCCTCGTAAGGAAATGGGAAGGAAAGCGGCAGAGCTGCTTATGGAGATGCTGCAATCCAACGAATTGACAGCGGAATCCATTTTATTGGATACAAATCTGGTCATCCGGCAAACCTGCTCGGAAGCTCAAATTGTCCGCTCAAGATAAAAAGGTGCCGAAGGGCACCCAATCATTTTCACGAAATGAGAACGCTTACTTGTGGCTTGGCTGATGGATTCAGAAGAATTACATTCATGAGAGGAGAATGCTCGTGCCTGAACATACTAATGTGCAAGCAGAAGAAACTGGCGTTTATTTGGTTGTAGAAAGGGACAATGATAAGGACGAATTGCCCAAAAGATTTCGGATGTGTACCTCGGAAATCAGCGGACAAGATAGCGTACTCGCCGGACAGCAAAGTTTTGCTGAATTGAAGGCGTCAGCAAGTGGTCAGTATTCGCAACGACAGCTGCAAACGATGATAAAGAGTATTGGCAACGTTCCAATTATACTTGTTGACTTGCGTCAGGAAAATCATGGATTCGTTAATGGAATGGCTGTTAACTGGTTTGGCCTGCATAATGGAGCAAACAAAGGGATGAGTAATGAGGAAGTGCTCTCCAAGGAGCAGCAGCTGCTGGACGATTTAAGGGCGCAGCCTTCCATTACCTTTGATCAGGTCAAAGGGAAATCAGTGGATATCGGGGGACCTGTGCACGAGCCCAAGCTGATTATGAGTGAAGCACAGCTGGCAGAGCAAGAGGGGGTAGGCTACAAGCGATTTTTCGTTACGGATCATCACCGGCCTTCCGATGCGGAAGTCGACCGTTATGTGGAGTGGGTGAAGACACTGCCCAAGGATGTATGGCTGCATTTTCATTGCAGAGGCGGGGTTGGGAGAGCCAGTTCCTTTTTCTGTATGTATGATATGCTGAGGAATGCGGATACGGTAGATTTCGACACTATAACACAACGTCAAGTTCTGATCGGTGGCAGGGATTTTCAAAGAATGGATCCGAGTGAAACCTATAAGTATGGTGCGGCATTGGAACGTTTGGCTTTCATAAAGTCATTTTATACGTATTGTTCAGAGCATATCGGTAATCAATTTGATAAATCGTGGTCACAGTGGCTTGAGGAAACTAATTCCTGATAGAGCTTGTTATAAGGAATTGTAAACACATTTAGATTAAGCGCTTAACCGAAAAAAGAGGGGGCAGTACAATGAATTCGAAAAAGAGATTTACGGTCAAATCGGCTGTTGCTGTGATGCTGTGCAGTACGGTATTGATGGTAAGTGCATGTGGCTCCAATACAGCGAATCCGGCAGCCAGCGGCTCTGACAAAGGTGCAGCGGGAGGCCAGGCAGGTACAGCGTCCGCATGGGCGGAAAAGGCAGGGCTTAATAAAACAGAAACAGCAGATGAGCTGTACGCCAAGGCCAAGGAAGAGGGCTCGGTAGTCATCTACTCCATGTCAAGCCGGATCAGCGATACGAAGGATTCGTTTGAGGCCAAATATCCCGGCGTTAAGGTGGAAGCGTACAATGTCAGCTCCGTCGATATGCTGGAGAAGCTGATCAGGGAGCACGGCGCAGGCATTTACAATGCTGACGTAGTTTTTACGAAGGATACGGGCGGTACGTTCACGTTGGAGCTGTTGAAGAAAGGGATCGTTCATAAGTATATGCCGAGCGATCTGGTATCCAAGATGCCGGAGCCTTACAAGAGTCAAGTCGAAGGCTTGGTGCCTTACGTCGAAGTCAGAGGGATTTTCTATAACACGGATGTATACAAGACACCGCCTGTAACGAATTGGTGGGACCTGACAACACCGGAATGGAAAAGCAGAGTTATGCTGAGCGACCCGATGAAATCAGCGGATACGATGGACCTGTTCCTGGCGATGATTCAAAATGCCGATGATATGAAGCAGGCTTACAAGGAAAAATTCGGCAAGGAAATTGAATTAAACGGATCCCCTAATGCCGGCTATGAATTTATTAAACGATTGTCCAAAAATGATCTGATTTTGACCAACTCCGGTGGAGATATTGTAAAAGCGGTCGGTAAGACAGGTCAGGCCAAGCCGCCTATCGGTTTAGCAGTTTCCACCAAGCTTAGGGAAGGACAAAGCCAGGGACTCAAGCTCGGTGTCTCGTATGACGTCAAGCCCAAGGTATCGCAGGTTGAGCAGGCGCTATTGTACGTCGGGGATCAATCGAAGCATCCGAATGCAGCCAAGCTGTTAATTCGCTGGATGGCTGGGGAAGCGGATGGCAAGTCAGCAGGCTTGAAGCCGTTTAATCTATCAGGATCGTGGCCGACAAGGTCCGATGTTACACCTGTTGAGGAATTGCCGTTGGCAAAGCTCAATGTGTGGAAGTACGATCCTATATTCTTTTATGAGAATTCTCCCAAATTACGCGATTTTTGGTTGAAGCAGCAGTAAATCGGTTCGTTAATCAATCGGAGGTAAGGTATAGATGAAAAAGCGAAAGTCTTATGGCTCATGCTTGATTGCTTTATCCTTAATGATAGCGCTTACTGCTTGTAACCCCAAGTCTACAGACACCAAAGCAGCAGATACAGCTAATAAATCTTCAGCAAAAACCGATGTCAGCGCGGCAGTTACATGGGCTGAGACCAACGGCTTGAACAAGACGGAAACGGTCGATGAGCTGTACAGCAAAGCGAAGCAGGAAGGCAAGGTCGTTGTTTACTCGCAATCCAGCCGGATTAAGGATGTAAAGGCGACATTCGAGGCCAAGTATCCAGGCATCAAGGTGGAAGCTTTTAATATGTCAACGAATGATATCGTGGAAAAAGTCATTCGCGAGCAGACGGCCGGTATTTATAACGCAGATGTGATTTTCGTCAAGGATGCCAGCGGAGCGGTAACGACCGAGCTGACAACGAAAAAGCTGGTGCATAAGTACATTCCCAAGGATCTGTCCGAAAAAATGGTTGAGCCTTATAAAAGCAACAGCAGCGGCTTGGTGCCTTACTTCAGCTTACGGGCGATCTTCTACAATACGGATGTATATAAAACATCGCCGGTTACGAACTGGTGGGACCTGACGATGCCGGAGTGGAAGGGCAAGGTGCTGATGAATGATCCGATAGACTCTGCGGATATGATGGACTTGTTTTTGGCCATGATCCAGCATTCGGATGAGATGAAGCAGGCCTACAAGGAGAAATTCGGCAAGGATATTGTGCTGGAGGGAACGGAAAACGCCTCGTATGAATTTATTAAACGTTTTCTTAAAAATGATCCTGTATTAATGAAATCCAGCGATGAGGTAGTGGAAGCCGTTGGAGTTTCAACGCAAGGAAAGCCGCCAATCGGGATCGGGGCATCCAGTAAATTAAGAGATGTCATTGAAAAAAAGCTCAGTATTGCGGCTACGTATGATGTATTACCGAAAATTTCGGTTGTTGGTCCTTCGTACTTGTATGTTGCTGATAAAGCGCCGAACGTGAATGCAGCCAAATTAATGATTCGTTATATGGCAGGCGAGACGGATGGCAAATCCGATGGCTTCAAGCCCTTTAATGTCATGGGCTCCTGGTCAACCCGGACGGATAATGGCCGAACCGATCAACCGTCAATCGACAAGCTGAAGGTATGGAATTATGACTCCGATTATTTTTATAAAAATTTTGTGAAGTTTCGTGAGTTTTGGCTGAAGATGCAGTGAGGGTTAAGGATGAAAAAAATGGAAAGCAGGGATAATTTCATGAAGATAACAAGAAATGCTCTTCCCATATTAATGACTTTCACCATCGCGCTAGCCGCCTGCAGCAATACAGCTCCCGTAGTCAACAATGAAAAACCGGCCGGAGGAGCAGCAGCCTCTGCAGCCCCCACAGCTTCCGCAGCAGCTCCCAAATCGGAATGGGCAGAAAGCGCCGGCTTGTACAAAACAGAAACCGTCGATGAATTGTATGAAAAGGCGAAGAAGGAAGGGAAAGTATCGGTATACTCCACCTCAGGCAGAATCAACGATGTTAAAAAAACTTTTGAAAAGAAATATCCAGGCATTGATGTCGAGACGTTCGATTTAAAATCCAATGTCATTATGGATAAGGTCATTCGTGAGCAGGCAGCCGGAATTTTTAATGCCGATCTCGTTTTAACGAAGGAAGTAGGCGGGGCGATTGAAGAGGAGCTGGTGAAGAAGGGCATGCTGTTCAAGTATTTGCCAAGTGACATTGCAGCCAAAATTCTTGAGCCTTATAAAAGCGAAGGGATCGCCTTCGTGCCCTACTTCGAATTCCGTACGTTGTTCTACAACACCGAGCAAAATAAAACACCTCCTGTCAACAACTGGTGGGACCTGACTACACCGGAATGGAAAAACAGAGTGCTGATGGTCGATCCGCTCCAGTCTCCTGCCCAGATGGATATGTTCGTTGCCTTTGTAGTCAATTCAGAGGATATGGCCAAGGCATACAAAGAAAAGTTCGGCAAGGATATCGTGCTGAATGGCACCAAAAACGCAGGCTATGAATTTTTGCAGCAGTTCTATAAGAACGTGATTTTGGTCAAAAGCAGCGGGGACGGCCAGGATGCAGTGGGTAAAGCGGCACCTAACAAACCGGCTCCGGTATTCATCGGGGTATCCGGCGATATTCGGAAAATGTCGGAAAAAGGCTTGAAGGCAGACATTATATGGGATTTGAAGCCGAAGCTGTCGGTGGTGGATGAAGGTCTGCTTTTTGTAGGTAACAAGGCACCGCATCCTAATGCTGCGAAGCTGCTGGTTCGCTGGATGGCTGGTGAGGCCGACGGCAAGGGTGAAGGAACGGTACCGTTTAATGAAGTAGGTTCCTGGATGACACGTACCGATGTTCAGCATAAGAATAGCAAAAATATTAATGAGCTGAACGTATGGCAGTACGATAGCGAGAAATTTTACAAGGTATATCAGGATGTTGTGAACTTTTGGATCAAGAATCAATAAGAAGAACAATAACCAAGAGAGATGGGATGAAGGAATATGCTGGGATTTTCAATTCAGGCCCCCGTATTTTTGGGCAAGGCAAGCAAGGACAGCACGAATGACCTGATTGCGCATTATGACAACGTAGAGAAGCTGCTGGATGCTTTAAAGACCGCAGGTGTGGGTTCGATTGAGGTTCGCATTCTTCCTCGCGGTGCCGATGAGTCGGCTTACCGTGAAGTGATCCAGTTAATCTGGAATGCCGGCCTGCAGATCTCGATTCACGGGCATGTGGCAGGAGATTTCGCGGGCAGTCGTTTTGCTGAGATTTATCCGTCGATGAGCTACGTATTAACCAATTATCCTAAATACCAAACAGGCTTGACCATGGCGCTTCATGCTTTTGACGCCAAGACTGGTGTCGAAGAGGAACTGCATCAGCAAACCGTCAAGCTGCTGCATGAATGGGTGGCGATAATCGATGCCGAGCAGCTTCCTCTGCGAATTGCTGTGGAAAATAACCGCAAGAAGTCGAGCAAGGTAGACCCGGGTGATTCGATAGACGGTGTGCTGCGGATTGTTGAAGAGGTGAATAGTCCACATGTAGGCATCACGTGGGATATGGGGCATTTTTATTCCAATTTGATGGATACGCACGGTCTGAAGCTTCCTCCGGAAACCTATCTGGAGCAGCTTCCGCCGGATGCTTTTCTGGAAAAGGTTATCCACACGCATATTCACGGACTTGGAGCAACGGGAACCCACAATCCTTTGACAGACCGCAGGAGCTTGCCTCTGGAGCTGTATGTGAATGCCCTTCAGCGGGTCAGATACTCAGGCTTGTACAATCTGGAGCTGACCATGAACAAATTTGATCAGGATCAATCTCTCGGTGAGCATGTGCTGGCATCTGTCCGCAGATTGAAAGAGGCCACATCATGAGACGACATAGGATCAGCCCATGGCTGAGAAGGGGTGCATAGCCAGTGAGTAAACTAGAATATTCGAGACCTGCCTCCAGGTTCACGATGACTCGAGCTGTTAACATTCTCAAAAGTATTGTCACAAATCCACTGCATTTGATTAGCATTTTTGCAATTGTATTTCTCGGCTATACGATTGTTATTCCGATGTGGGAGATCGTGTCCCATACCATGACCTGGCATCCTGAGGACATCCGGGCCAATCCGCAAGCCGTACCCGGCAATCTTACGCTTAATCATTGGCTTCACGTGCTATACAGCGATATCAGTCAATCGATTTTTTATAAGCCGCTGTTAAATTCGTTTAATATTGCTGTGTTCGTTTCATTTTTCTCCATGGTCATCGGGGGAGGGCTGGCTTGGCTTGTCACCCGGACAGATCTACCGTTCAAAAAAACGTTTGCGTTTCTGGCCATCATTCCTTACATGCTTCCTTCGTGGATCAAGTCGTTTGCCTGGCTGATTGTTTTCAAAAACGATCGGGTTGGCGGCACTCAGGGCATGCTGCAGTATGTATTCGGTATTAATCCGCCGGATTGGATCTCTTATGGTTTTTTACCCATCTCTATCGTGCTGGTTGGTCATTATTATACGTTCTTTTACCTGCTGATTGCAGTTTCCCTTAGCTCCATCAACAGCAGTTTGGAGGAAACCGCCGATATTCTCGGAGCGAGCCGGTTTACGATTTTGCGAAAAATCACATTTCCACTCGTGCTTCCGGCCATTTTATCGGCATTGATTCTGACGTTCTCCAAAAGTATGGGAACCTTTGGCGCCGCCGCATTTCTCGGACTTCCGGTCAAATATTATACGATTGCCACGATGCTGTACGGCAGTATGAAAAACCGAATGATATCCGACGCTTATGTTTTAAGCTTGATTCTGATCATCATTTCCGCATTAACGATTTACTTTAATCAGCGTGCAATTGGCAAAAGAAAAAGCTATGCCACGATAAGCGGCAAGGATTCACGGAAAAACCTGAATCCGCTCGGCATATGGAAAATTCCTTCGGTCATGCTGGTCTTCCTGTTCATGTTCCTTGCCGGTATTTTCCCGCTATTGCTGCTGTTCTGGCAAACGTTTATGCTGCAGGACGGCAACTACAGCCTGAGCAATTTGACCACGCACTACTGGTTCGGTGATTCCGATTTCGCGATTGCCTCCGGTGAAGTGGGCATCCTGAAAAGCGATTCGATTCTGTTAGGCTTGAAAAATTCACTGCTTATCGCACTGGCTGCTGCGTCGGTTGCAGCGGTGATGGGACTTATATTCGGCTATGTGATTTCGAAGGGGAGAAAAGCGCTCTCCTCCAGGCTGGTTGAACAATTATCGTTCATGCCTTACCTGATTCCGGGTATTTCCTTCGCAGCGATCTACCTGTCCATGTTTGCTCAGCCTCACTTTCTGCTGCCGGCATTATATGGAACCCTGTCGATCGTCATTCTGATCACGATTGTTAAGGAGCTGCCGTTTGCCACGCGATCAGGAACCAGCACCATGCTGCAGATTAGCGGAGAGCTTGAGGAAGCTGCCAAGCTGCACGGCGCATCGTTCATGCTGCGGTTTTTCAGAATTATGCTGCCGCTCAGCCGCAAGGGCTTGATCAGTGCATTCCTGCTCCTGTTTATAAGTGCGATGAAGGAGCTGGATCTGATCATCCTGCTCGTTACGCCGAAGACCAGCACCTTAACGACACTTACGTTCCGCTATGCAGAGAAGGGCTATCAGCAATATGCGGACGCTATCGTCATTATTATTATCGCATTAATCATGATTACACATTTTGTGGCAACGAAGTGGGGCAAAGCAGATCTTTCAAAAGGCATAGGAGGCTAAACATATGAGTGGAATCAGACTGTCGAAGATTAATAAATATTTTGATAAAAACCATATTTTGAAGGATGTCGATTTGACGATTGAGGAAGGAGACTTCATGACGCTTCTGGGTCCCTCCGGCTGCGGCAAAACGACAACACTGCGGGTGATTACCGGTCTGGAAAATCCGGAGGAAGGCATCATGACGATCAACGGCAAGGAAATGATCAACGGTGCCAAAAACCACTATACACCACCATCCAAACGCGGCTTGAATCTCGTATTTCAGAGCTATGCGTTATGGCCGCACATGACCGTGTTTGACAATGTCGCTTTTGGACTTGCGATTAACAAAATGCCCAAATCGGAAATTCGCTCCAAGGTGGAAAGCGCACTGGAAAAAATGCGGATATCCAAATATAAGGATCGCTATCCTTCTGAATTATCCGGCGGCCAGCAGCAGCGGGTAGCGATAGCACGCGCAATTGTAACCGAGCCGAAGATTTTGCTGCTGGATGAGCCTCTATCCAATCTGGATGCCAAGCTGCGTCTGGAAATGAGAGCGGAGCTGAAACGGCTGCACCGTGAGTTGAAAACAACGATTATTTATGTCACGCATGATCAGGTCGAAGCGTTGACGCTGTCAACCAAAATCGCGATCTTTTTCGAAGGAAATCTCGTTCAGGTCGATACGCCAAGAAATATATACCGTCATCCCGTTGACCTGAGAGTTGCCGATTTTATTGGAAATCCAAAGATCAATTTCGTGGATGCTGACTGTACGTATCACAATGGGATGCTGATGACGGAATCAGAGCTGGGTAAGCTGGCGATTCCTTGCACGCAGCCTCCTTCCGGTAAGGTTGTTCTGTCCATCTATCCCGAGGACATTCGTATTTCCGCAGAAAAGGTGGAGAACGGCATTCCACTGAGAATTTATTCAGTCATGCCTGCGGGCTCGGAAACATTAATTCAAACGACGAGCAATGGTGAAAACCTGATTCTTGTTAAGGTAATCGGGGAACTGGACTATGAGATTGGCAAGATGGTATGGGTCACATTCCCGTTGGATAAAGTCAATGTATATGATAAGCAGACTGGTATTCTGGTGAACCGGGAGCCGATCGACACCTCTACAATTGCCCCTAAGCAAATATACGCATGATGGATCCAGCAGATTGGGGGTGGGCCGGGTTGTCATTCGCAACGGCAAGTGTTTGGGAAATCACACATCTGGAGCTGGCGCTTCGTATGATATTAGCGGTAGTGCTTGGCGGCTTGATTGGGATTGAAAGGGAATGGAGTAATCATGCGGCTGGCTTTCGTACCCATATTCTCGTCTGTCTCGGCTCGGCTACGATCATGCTGCTGTCCAGCTACGGGTTCTCGCAATTCGTTAATGAAGGCAGTGTAAGGATGGACCCTGCACGTCTCGCGGCGCAAGTGATCAGCGGCATCGGATTTTTGGGTGCAGGAGCGATTTTGCGTAATGGCAATATGATCAAGGGATTAACGACCGCTGCTTCGGTATGGGTGGTGGCGGCTATCGGATTAAGTGTCGGAGCAGGCTTCTATATGGGAGCCATGCTCTGCACCTTTCTCGTACTGATCAGCTTGTATCTGCTCAATAAATGGGAGAAGAGCTTAATGGGAACCCGCAGATACCAGGAAGTGGACATTCAGATTATTGATAATCCCGGCTCGTTGGGCAGGATCGCGACGATATTCGGGGAGTATGATTTGCAAATTGTTAACTTAAAAATGATTCCCCATGAAGAAGAAGCAGGTGACGATGCATCGGCCCTTTCCATGCATATGCATTTCAGTCTGAAAATCCAAAAGCAGGAGAAGCTGGCCGCTGCATTGGAACGAATTGCCGCCATGGACGTGGTACTTTCGTTGGAATCGCATCATTTGTCTATAAGGAATTACGCATCAAAAGAGAATTCATTATCCACATAATTTAAGTAGGCTGGGTGGTTGGAGAACTTGAACAAAATACTGCTGGTTACCGATCTGGATGGAACCTTACTGGATAGACAACAACAAATTAGTATAGAGAATGAAACGGCAATTCGACGATTCAAGGAGCAAGGTGGCTTATTTACCCTAGCGACAGGAAGAATGGAAGCAGCAGTTCTGCCCATTATTCATAAGCTCGGGATTGACCTGCCGGTAATTCTGTACAATGGGGCCAAAATTTATTGTCCGGTCACCGATACCGTGCTGTATGAGAAGCAGCTGACGATCCCACCCGTACTATGGAGCATCTTGATGGAGAGCTTATCGGATGAAATCACCCTGCTTGCCTATCAGAATGGTCAGGTATATGCACCGCTGCGAAATGCACTGCTGGAAAAGCACGAACGCAAGGATGGCGTTCAATGTCTGCCCTTTGAAGACAGAATCTTATCAGAGCCTGTGACTAAGGTAATGATTATTAATTCGAATTTAGACAAAGCCAAAAGGCTGGAGCAAGCGGTTCTGGACGATGGCGTTCCTTGTGAAATGGTATATTCGGAGTCCAACTATTTGGAAATTTTACCGCAGCATGCTACGAAAGGAACTGCCTTAAAGGAACTGATCCGTATCCTGCAGGTAGATGAATTGTATACTGTAGCTGTAGGCGATAATTTAAATGATTTGACCATGATCATCGAAGCAGATCGCGGATATGCGGTTGAAAATGCCAATTCGCAGCTGACTCAGGTTGCCGATGCAGTAACCGTACACCACGAGAGTCATGCGATCGCGGCTATCATTGCCGAATTTTCGGAAAAGAGGAGAGAATTGGCATGACTGTTATAGAAACTGCGAAAGCAATAGCGAGAGAAGCGGGTGCGATGATTAAGTCGCATATGGGTTCCGGATTTATTACGGAGACAAAAAGCTCGAGCTTCGATGTCGTTACCGAAATCGACAAGGCCTCGGAGCAGCTTATTCGGCAGCGTCTAGCTGAAGCTTATCCTGACCATGCTTTTTTGGGTGAAGAGGAGTCATTTGCGCATACCGGGCAGCTTCAGGAGAGGCTGGAGTTGGCCAAATCAGAGCCATTTGTATGGATTGTTGATCCGATTGACGGTACCAACAATTATGTCCAGGGGATTCCGGGCTTTACGGTCTCTATTGCGCTGGCGTCTTATGGGGAGCTGATTGCTGGGGTCATCTATGATCCATGCCGTGACGATATTTTCTGGGCCGAAAAAGGTAAAGGTGCTTTTCTGAATGGAGAGCCTATTCAGGTGTCAGCCTCGGAGTCATTAGGACAAAGCGTCGTATCTACAGGATTTCCGTCTAACACGAAGATGCGTCAAGCCGTTCTGGACAGTCTGGAAGGAATTGCACCTCAATGTCGTTCGATCCGTTCACTTGGTTCTGCTGCACTGCATTTGGCCTATGTGGCCTCGGGAAGATTGGGAGCATTCTGGGAATATGGCCTTAATGCCTGGGATATCGCAGCAGGCGTGCTCATTATTGAAGAAGCAGGCGGTAAGGTCAGTGATACGCTGGGAAATTCATATTCATTAACAGTTAAACATGTGGTTGGATCTAATGGAAGGATTCATAACGCAATAATGGAAACT
The DNA here is from genome assembly GCF_022458865.1 of Paenibacillus periandrae. Lineage (GTDB taxonomy): Bacteria > Bacillota > Bacilli > Paenibacillales > NBRC-103111 > Paenibacillus_S > Paenibacillus_S periandrae. Next base: position 103,967 of record NZ_JAJNMU010000017.1, read on the forward strand.
TTGAAACCGATAGGAATTTGAAAAGTGGAGATATCCAGCGAAAAACTAAGTTTTTAACTATGAAACAGACCAATAAAGCGTTTTATTGGTCTGTTTATATGTTTGTAATAAAACCTAACATACATCTATAATCCTCTTAGTGATCATCTTTTATGTTATGTTTAATAACATAAAAATGAAAATACATACAACTAGGAGGTTTGCATTATGATACTTACACCAGCTTCATGGATTAAAACGACTTTTGTAGCAGGACTTGCGTTAACTTTGTTATTTCCATCAGTTTCGGTACTGCCGATTTCCAGCGCTTATGCTGCTGAAGCAGTAGCAGAGCAAACCTTGCCTGTCCCATCCGTGCCCGCGTTGCCTAAGGTTCAGGTTATTGCTACAGGAGGCACGATTGCAGGCAAATCTGTTGACGAAACCAGCTTCCAGAACTACAAGGCAGGAACATTATTGATGGAGGATATGGTTAAGGCGTTACCGAACAAAGATCAAATCGCGGATGTATCCACCTTTCAATTTGGTAATGCAGGCTCCGGTTCTTATACGATGCAGCAATTATACAATCTCTCTTTAAAAGTAGATGAAGTACTCGAAACCCAGGATGGTGTAGTTGTCACAACGGGTACAGATACGATGGAAGAGATCGCTTATTTCCTTGATTTGACGGTACGCAGCCCTAAGCCGGTTATTATCACAGGCTCGATGCGTCCTTGGACAGTAATCGGTAGTGATGCTCAAGCGAATTTGTATAATGCCATTAAACTTGCTGCAAGCGGTAAAACCAAATACTATGGTACCGTATTGATGCTGAATGACGAGTTCCATGCAGCAAGAGACGTAACCAAAACCAATGCGTATCGGACTGATACTTTTGAAACTCCGAAGCTTGGCATGCTTGGATATATCGATGAGAAAAACATTCGTGTGTATCGCGCCAATGCGAGATCGCTCATGAGTGCGGACAAATGGGCAACACCTTTTGATCTGAAAAAAATTGCTGATACCAGCTTGGCGAAGGTAGAAATTGCTTATGCTTATCAGGATGCAGGCGCAGGCGCTATTACAGGCTTCGTGATGGACGGTGCCAAAGGGATTGTTACCTCAGGGACAGGTGCAGGCGGAGTGTCCAAGGCAATGGGTGATGCCCGGACGAAGGCTTTCAAGGAGCAAGGCGTGATCTTCGTGGCCACCACTCGCACAGGTTCGGGCAGCAACTACACAACAGGCGATGGCATTATTGCGGGTGACAGCTTGAATGCGGCCCATGCAAGAATTTTGTTAATGCTCAGCCTGTCATTCAGCAGTGATTTTGACACGATTAAAGGCTGGTTTAATACGTATGGCTCCGGTCAAGTTGAGATTCCAGCTAAATAATTATAGTGGATTGTAACGCCCCTTCTGGCCGCAAGGACATTAACTGTTCTTGCAGCTCGAAGGGGTGTTTTTTCATTGATGACGCAGTCGTGGCTGCTTGATTGTAGACGAAAATGCTAGCTGTTAGCCCTATCAGTTACTTTAGATTCACTAGCGCACCTTTTTTTCCATTCTTGTTGAGGTTTGGAAACTTCCCTATAATGGGTATTGTTACTTAGCATTGAATTCGAAGGAGCTGATGTTACATGAAATACCGCAGACTTGGACAAACGGAGCTACAGGTTTCCGTGGTAGGCGTAGGCACATGGCAGTTTGGTGGAGCCTGGGGAAAGGATTTTACACAAGATGAAGTCGATGCAATTCTCGATAAAGCCGCAGAGCTCGGGATCAATCTGATCGATACGGCAGAATGTTATGGTCATCACCTTTCGGAGAGCTTTATTGGAGACTATATCGCACGCAGAAAAAGCAGGTCAGATTGGGTAATCGCAACCAAATTCGGCCATAACCATGCAGATAGAGAGAGCACAACGATCAATTACTGGTCGCCTGAACAAGTGCTTATTCAATTGGAAAATTCATTGAAAGCTTTGAAAACCGACTATGTCGATTTGTATCAGTTCCATTCAGGGTCTGATGAAGTGTTTGATAACGATGCCTTGTGGACGATGCTGGACAAGCAGGTGCAGGCGGGAAAAGTGAGAAATCTCGGTATTTCAATCGGCAGCAACGATAATTTACATCAGACAGATGCGGCGTCGAAAGTGAATGCCAAAGCGATTCAGGTCGTATACAATCGATTGGATCAAACACCTGAAAATCGCGTGTTTCCATCCTGTGAACGTCAGGATCTGGGTGTGCTTGCTCGTGTGCCATTGGCAAGCGGTTACTTGAGCGGCAAGTACAAGCCTGGTGCGGAATTTGCCGATAACGACGTGCGATCCCGACATAACAAGGAGCAGACCTTGATCAAGCTGCAAAAGGTGCAGGAGATACAACAAAATGAGCTGCCGGAAGGCGTGAATATGGCAGAGTGGGCCTTGGCCTGGTGCTTGAAGCACCCGGCGGTGACCAGTGTAATTCCGGGCTGCAAAAGTCCGGAGCAGGTGGAATCCAATGCAAGAGCAGCGGATTTTGATTTTGTTAAATAAGAGGGATATGATCTCCAAGAGACTCACTAAAGAAGCCTCCAATCCACATTTTGCGAATGTGTACTTGGAGGCTTTAATTATTCGATAGGGGATTCTATAGCAAGGGGCTCGACGGGTTGTGCGTTTTTTTATAATCCAGCTCAGCAGACTGATCCCGGTTCACTGTTACATGAAAATCCCCTTTAACACAACCGCTTCACAAAATGATAACAGAACTCAATATCACGAATAAAGCCATTTTGTTCATATGTACCCCATATATCTATCATTTGGAAAAATTAACCATTGGATTATATAAATCTATATTAATCTATCGTTTTCGATTCCATACTGATTACTACAAGAACAAAATTCAGTTCAGTTTTAAAATCATACTCCTCTTGGTCAAGGCTTCTATTTATTTACCTATAACAATCATGAAAATATGATCCTTTATTAACAATATATGGTTATATATGTTCAGACATCTGATGTAAATTATTGTAATCTACTATTTGTCTTATACATAATATATTGGAAAATAAGGGAGAGATTTGTTTTGAAAAAGAAATTGATAGCTTTAATTGGATTTGTGTTAATTTTAATGTCTATTTTTGGAGTCGTGGTTTATGCAGAAGATGAATACTCAAGTGATTTAACAGATGGATTGCCAACTACTGCATTTACTGCAAGTTCTACCTATAGCTCAAACTATGAAGCGCCAAAAGCCTTTAACAATATTTGGGATGGATATAATTCTCCTAATTCATTTTTTTCTGCTAGTGGGGCTAATTCGTGGATTAAGGTAGATTTCGCAACGTCCAAAGCGATCGCTAAACTCAAATATCAGGCTGATGCAGTAGGTAATTATGGAGCAGGTATGAAAAACTTTAAAGTTCAAGGTTCCTCGAATGATATAGATTGGGTAGATCAGTTTACTGGAGTAGCACTTCAAAATGGAAGCAAGCAAGAGTTTTTTTGGACTCCAACAAATAGCTTTAGGTATTGGAGAGTATTTTGGATTGATACACATACGATACCAAGCTATGTGGCTATTGCAGAAATGGAAATGTCGGATCGACTAACTTACCCAACTAATTTAGTGGCGGTTACAGGTGATGCTTTAACAAATTTGTCTTGGAAAGCTTTAGCTACAGCTGTAGGTTACAATGTGTATCGATCAGAAACAATAAATGGAAACTATACAAAAATAGCCTCTAACGTAGCAGCGGCCTCCTATACTGATAATACAGTTCTAAATGGGGTTGAATATTATTATAAAGTTACTGCGTTAAATCCAGATGGAGAAAGTCGACAATCTGATAGTGCTTTCTCATTTCCGCAAGCTAGTGCCCTTCCCTATACAAACAATATCATTCCGATTATGACTTCCAATACATCTTCTGGTGGAATTGTGACGGCGAGTGATGAATATACAGGACGGGACGGTACTTTACCTGCTTGGAAAGCTTTTGATGGAATAAAAAAATATTCTTCTTCAACTAGTAATTATAGTGCTTGGGGAACCCATGCAACGCAAGGATGGTTGGCCTATGAATTTCCATTGCCTAAGACCGTAGTTAGGTATGTTCTCGATTTTGGTGCTTATTCAAATGTTCCCTATGCTAACGATGCACCTAAAAAGTGGACATTTGAAGGAACTAACGATAATGTGAATTGGACAATACTCGATTCAAGGGATAATATAACCCATTGGGTAGATGGTGATTCTAAAGCTTTTACATTTGAAAACAATATTGCTTTTAAAAAATATAGAATTAATATAAGTGCCAATAACGGATCAACTACCTATAATGTGAATCTTGATATTCACGAATTGGAAATGATGGAGAGGGCGGTTCCCTCCATACCGGCAATAACAAATTTGGTAGCTACAGCAGGAGATGCCCAGGTTATTCTGACTTGGTCCTCTGTAACTGGAGCAACTGGCTACAACGTCAAACGTTCTACAACTGCAAACGGCCCATATGCCACGGTTGCCAGCAACGTTTACGGTTCGCCTTATACAGACACCACAGTTACAAATGGAACTAAGTACTATTATGTAGTCACAGCTTTAAATGCAGGTGGAGAAAGCATCAACTCCAACGAAGCCTCAACTACACCTATGGGTACAAGCAGGGTTATCCTTACCACAACCATGACAAATGGAGATATCTTTGAATACAATATTTCCAAAACGGAATTAACGGCTTTTCTCAATTGGTACGATTCCAAAGCGGCAGGTACAGGTCCGGCCAAATATACTTTCGTTAATCAGCACCTGAAAGGTTCTTTCTTAGTGCGTAATAACAACCTGATTTTCGACAAGATTTTAAAATTTAATTATGATGAGTACGGCATTAGCGGAAGTGGAACACCTACAGAAGCAGCTGAAATTACTACAGGAACTGCTTTAAGTATTACTTTAACAAATGGCAAAGTAGAGGAGTTTATCCTTTCTTCAGCTGATTATAATGCCTTCGTAGCTTGGCATGATGCCAAATCTGCGGGTACAGGTCCGGCACGTTACACATTTGAAAACCCATTGAAAAAGGGTCCGTTCCTAGCGAGACATGAGGTCGTGATATTTGATAAGATTTCTTCCTATGATTCCGAAGATTTTAACTAATGGCTTTGTGTTTTTCGAAATTTCATGTTCACACACCAAAATGGTAGTCAGTAACCACCTCCCGAGTTGATTGGGAGGTGGTTAGATCACTGCTTTAGAATGTTCTTAAAATAATAACAAGCAGAATATAGAGAACCAGAATAACGGCTGTAGTAGTTCCAAAACCGTATCCTGCACAGCTTCCGCCAACTCCGAGTGCACCCATGTTTATCCCTCCTCGCGCCTTGTATAGTGCATATTATGAATGTCAGCGGAAAAGTGATTGGACTGATGCCAATATGGGTGTTTGTCATTGAAAGAAAAGCGAATTCCCCAATTTTAGAATAATAATATATGACAAAAAATTTAGTAAAAGCGCAAATAATGTCGAGCAACTAGTGCTTTAATTCTATTTAAATTAGCGATATTTGTAGTATAATAGAATAGCATACGCAATATCGAAAAAGGCAAAGCCATTGAAAAATGGGGACGCAAAACTATTAGGGGCTAAAGTCTATAAGACTATGCCAGCCAGTTACCGAAATACTCTTTTCACAACCAAAGGAGGAATGTGTATGGAGCTTACGAAAAGTCGACAGCTTCAAAAAGTAAGATTGGTTTTGCTTGTTGCAGAGATTGAAGCCTTAAAAAATTGCATGATCAATGTGTACGATCAAACGGAAAGTTTACACGATCCTCTCTTGGTCCAGCTTAGTGTAATGCTTGATCGAAAATTGAATAAATTTATTAAATATCAAAGCTAACTCTCATACATGTTAGAGCTGTAGAAATGCAGCTCTTTTTTTGATGCTATTAACGGTACAAATGTCACATTCTATCGAAGTTGATGGTGATACCTATTCCGAATGATGTTCTAATACGGATTAATTTCTTGCGCATGTATTTCATGAGAAGTATTATTACGTGAAAGAGTGTTCGGGGAGTGAAAGTGGAATATGAACTACTGGCTGGATAAATGGGGGGCGCACTTGGGCTTCATCAAGTATGTACTGTGGTGGTTAGTGCTTGCGGGTGTGGTAGGCGTCTTGACCGGCTCGGCCTCGGCGTTATTTTTGTTGAGTCTGGATTCGGCTACAAGCTTGCGTTACGAACATCCGTGGCTGTTATATTTATTACCTTTTGGTGGAGCTTTGGTCAGCTGGATATATCACAATTATGGCAGCAATAGTATAAAAGGCAACAATCTCATTTTGGAGCAAATCCATAATGGACGCGAAACTATACCATTGCGTATGGCTCCCTTTGTGCTGATCGGCACGGTGTTGACTCATTTGTTCGGCGGCTCGGCAGGTCGTGAAGGGACGGCGGTTCAAATGGGGGGCAGCTTGTCCGAATATCTGGGCAAGCTGTTGCGTATTCACCCGGATGATCGTAAAATTTTGCTAATGTGCGGGATTAGCGCAGGCTTCGGGTCCGTGTTCGGCACACCGCTAGCAGGGGCTCTGTTTGGAATGGAAGTGTTAATCATCGGTCTGATCAGCTATGAGGCCATACTTCCGTGTCTGATAGCAAGTCTGGTTGGACATGCGGTGACGCTGGGATGGGGAGTGACACATGCTCATTACTCAATGGGGCAAGTGCCGCCGCTCAGTGCGGTCGTCCTGTTGAAGGTTGCTGCTGCGGCGATTATCTTTGGCTTAACCAGTCGCTTGTTTAGCGAGCTGACCCATAAACTGAAGGCTATATGTACACGAATATTCAAAAATGCCGCGCTGAAATCCTTTGTCGGCGGTTGTATGATCATCGTGCTGACGTTGGCTATCGGTTCCCGGGATTATCTGGGACTGGGATTGCCGCTGCTAGAGGATTCCTTTCAGGAAACAACGGCATCTTTTGCCTTTTTATGGAAGCTGATTTTCACATCGATTACGCTTGGAACTGGTTTTCAGGGTGGAGAGGTGACGCCGTTGTTTGTGATCGGTGCAACTTTGGGGAATACGCTGGGTGCTCTTTTGCAGCTGCATGGTCCATTTTTGGCGGGAATTGGCTTAATTGCCGTATTTAGCGGCGCAACGAATACTCCGATTGCATGCTTCCTGTTGGGCATTGAGCTGTTTGGCTCTGAGGCGGCAGTCTATATGTTTGTGGCTGTTGTGATCAGTTACTTATGCTCCGGACATACAGGTATTTACACGGCTCAAAGGTTGAAGGTTGGGAAGGGGCGCAGGCTTCCAGAGATGGATGACCATACAACTCTTGGGAATTTAAAATCCAAGCGCTAAACAAACGTTATATTCTGCTGTATACCGATGTGCTCGAACACACAAGCCCCGCTCGGAATTCATATCCGGTGCGGGGCTTCCTCTGTTAACCGATAGTTATGAGTTTTTTTTCTTTGTCTTCTTCTTCCTCTTGCACTTTACTTTTATTAGAATCTACATTCACCGTATCGGCTGATTTCGAAGCCAATTGCTCGGCAGTAAGCATCGACATATTCTCTGATAAATTTTGACCGTTTTCATTGGCTGCTGCTGTATGCGAAAGCGGCTCCTGCTCCGGGCAGGTGTTTTCAAGCTCACTCCATTCATGGAGATTAGCAACAACATCCTCCTCCTCAAGTAAGACTTCACCAGCTTGACTCGAATCAGCATGTTCCAATAGTGTTGGATTTCCAATCTGGAATCGATTCACTTCATTAAACAGCTTTTGCGATAACAGCATCATATCATCGGCTTGTGATGCAATTTGCTGAATGGCTGCATTTTGCTGGATAGATGAGGAGGTAACCTCTTCAACGCCTGCTGCTGTTTCCTGAGCGATGGCTGCAACGATTTGTACAGAATCAATCAGGCTTTCATTTTTTTTCTGGGCAAGGACGATTTGGCTCTGGATCTGATTAATATCCTGTGAGAGTGCATCCATGGAGCTGCGGATTTCCTGAAAAGCTTCGACACTTTCATTCATTTTACCATTTTGCAGAATGAATGATTTACGTGCTTCTTCTATATATAGTTCCAAATCTTTCGTTTGTGCCAGCAGCGAATGTATGATCGAGGCAATTGATTTTGACGAATCATTTGTCTGTAGGGACAGCTGCCTTACTTCCTCGGCAATAACCGAGAAGCCTCGACCGTGAACGCCAGCCCTCGCCGCTTCTATTGCAGCATTCAGAGAAAGCACATTGGTTTGTTGAGAGATATCGGTAATCGTATTGACAATTTTGTTGATTTGTACCGAGCTGGCAGATAGCGATGTCATGGTCTGATGTACTTTATCAAGTATGCTTTCAGATATTTGGGAAGCACTGCGGAGAGCCTCCATGGAGTTTGAGCCCGTATGTGTATTGAAGGCAGCTTCGTTGCTTCTTTCATGAACGGCTTTGGACAACCCGGAGATCAGCTCGATTTCCTGGCCCAGCTCGGCAATGATATGAGTGCTCTGTTCAGAATGAGAGGCCTGCTGCTCGGCGCCTGTCGATATTTCTTGAATGGCACGAACGATATCTGCATTTACATTAGCCGTTGACCCTGAGAAGCCTTGAGACATTTTGGAATGCTCAGATAAGGAAAGCGCAATCTCCTGGGTATGAGCCAGCATGCTGCGGACCTGATCGGTCATATGGTCAAAGCTGTTGCTTAAGGCTCCAAGCTCATCCTTTGAATGACTGTTGATTTTATTGCGCAAATCACCATTAGCCATAGCATGTACTGCGTGCTGCAGCCTTTTGATGGGTTTAACAAATGAACTGATCAGTAAGAATGCAATAGCAATACTGGAGATAACGACGATGATCGAGCAGATGAGCATCATGGTTACTGTATTGTTAAGCAACTGCTGGGTATTGGCGACTGCGTTCTCAGCATCCTTTGAATAAGCAACATAGAATTGATCCACATTGACGAAGATATCGCCCATGAGCGTTTGTGATTCATTGTATAGATATTCCATATTTTTGTTAAGATCGTCCGCTGTCAGCTTATTTTCCTGTACCAGCTTGGCCGCGACGTCAAATGTATTTGTATAATCGACTGTCAGCGAGATCAGCTTGCTGCGCCATTTGGCTTGTTCAGGTGTAGTAGCTGTGTCACCGACACGTTTGATCATTTTATCGAAAATGGCTCTTTTCTCATTATACTTCGGTATGTAATCGGCTTTCTTGGAAATTTCGAGTCCGGATGCAATAATATTCAGCTCCTGAACCATTTCTTTTAGCTCTAACGCCATCAGCTTGAGCTCGACCTTATCATTTTGCTGACTGAGCTGAATTTTGATGTCGTTAACCTGCTGTAAATTATAAAGCGCCATTCCCAGGAATAGTACCAGCATCCCGGCAAAACCAAGCATCAGCTTTAATTTTAGGGACAACGCAGGAAATGAAATTGTCTTCTTACTTATTAGAATGCTCATTTAATCCCTCCATTATTAAAATCAATAGTCCAAACGATACAATTGGGCATTCGTGATTTGTTTCCTATTATGCGAGTTGATTATTAAATACAAGTCCATAGTTTGTAAAAAAATGATTAAATTTAGCTAAAACTCGACAAAAAAACTTTTACATTCCGTTAACGTTTTGAGGGTTTAGACTTTACACTCGCTTGTTAAGATGTTCAAGTAAACAAAAAATACTAGAGGATAAAAGGGAGGACATGCAAAGATGTTGAAGCATTTCTCAAGAAAAGGCAGTCTTGCAATGATGACAGTATTATTAATGGGGGTACTCGCAGCGTGTGGTACTCAAACGGCAGCTCCAAATACGGATACAAAAGCACCAGCTACTAATGCAGCAGCACCGGCAGCTCCTGCTAAAACAGAAGCACCTAAAGAATTAACAGGCACAGTAACAGCTTCCGGTTCCAGCGCACTTCTTCCATTAGTGAAACAAGCTGCAACTGAATTTATGGAGAAAAATCCTAAAGTAACCGTTAACGTAACTGCCGGTGGATCTGGCACTGGCTTGAAAAACGTTGCAGACGGCACTTCCGATATCGGTAACTCCGACGTTGCTGCTGGCGACGAGTACAAAGACAAAAACCTGGTAGACCATGTTGCGGCAATTGCACCTTTTGCATTGATCGTTAACAAAAATGTTCCTGTTGACAATCTTAGCAAGCAGCAAGCTGCTGATATTTTCATGGGTAAAATCACGAACTGGAAAGAAATCGACGGCAAAACAGATGCTAAAATCGTGGTTGTTCACCGTCCAGACAGCTCCGGCTCCAGAACACTTGTTAAGCAAATCGTGCTTGATAACAAAGACTTCACTAAAGATGGCGTTACTCAAGAGTCCAGTGGTGCAGTTGCAACTACTGTAGGTTCTACTCAAAATTCTATCGGTTATGTGGACACGCCTTACCTGAACGATACGATCAAAGCCTTGAAATTTAATGATGTAGCTTTCAGCAAAGATTCAATTAAAGATGGCAAATACCCTTTGTATGGTGTTGAGCATATGTACACTAAAGGTGAAGCTAAAGATGCTGTTAAAGCATTCCTGGATTACATCACAGGTTCTGAATTCCAAAGCAAAAGAGTTGAAGAGTTGAAATTCTTACCAGCCAACCTTTTGAAAAAATAAGTACTTCTTAATCAAGTAGGATGCGGAGCGATCTCCGTATCCTTTTTGCGTTGTGCGATTGCTCTTGCTTTTCCCTTGCTCTGCCCTTGCTCTTAGGGAAGCGGCAACGCAATGCTTCCCCCGTTCTCTACGACAACCCGGAAGTGCGGTGAATCAGGCGCGGAGGGGACGAAAGTGTTCTGGAGAAGCGGAGCGTTCGCCTTTGTTCAAGGATTTCCACCTCTAAATCACTTACATAATGAAGAAATCCTTGAACAACAGCGATCGGAAGAACATTTCGTCCCTGCAGCGCCACTTATTCACCGAACTTCCTCCACTTTTTACATTCCCTTAACAATTGAATTGTATGGGATTAACAATTGTCCTCTATGATGAATAAAGAACATTCAGGCCGAGCTCACCACTGTACGTATACTTGAAGGCTCGTATGCTAATTTATTTGAGGGGGAAACATCCTGTGAATTCTTTCGCTGATCAACTCACTGAAAGAGCAGCTTTAAAACACAAACAAGTAAGCCAATGGACCAAACGGCAAAATCGAACCGATCAGATGATGAAGCTAATTTTTGTCGGAAGTGCCATTATTGTATCGGCCATTATTTTCTCCGTCATCGCATTCGTCGGAATCCAGGGTGTTAAGACGTTTAGTGATGTAACACCATGGACCTTCTTCTTTTCTCCAGATTGGACACCAACCAAAGGGGAATTCGGAATCTTCGCCTTTCTGTACAGCACCCTGCTGTTAACGCTGATCTCCGTTGTTTTATCGGTACCGTTAGCCTTGTCAGGAGCTGTGTTTCTCGCCAAAATTGCACCACGATGGGTTCGCGAAATTATGCGCCCAGCAACAGATTTGTTCGTCGGCATTCCGTCTGTAGTATACGGTCTGATCGGTTTGACTGTAGTGGTACCAGGTCTTGCCAAGATCACAGGAACCATTGGATATGGGATTTTACCAGCGGCTATCATCCTCGCCATCATGATCCTGCCAACGATCCTCTCCATCTCTGAGGATGCACTGCGTGCGCTGCCAAGTCGGCTTGAAGAGGCTTCACTGGCGCTGGGAGCAACACGCTGGCAGACGATATGGAGGGTGCTTGTACCAGCGGCGCGTCCCGGTATTATAACGGGTATTATTCTCGGCATGGGAAGAGCAATTGGAGAAACGATGGCGGTGTTCATGGTCATCGGTAACTCACCGCAAATCCCGGGCTCATTGTTAGAATCAACAACGGTACTAACGACAGCTATCGTTAAGGATATGGGTAACACAAATTACGGTACGGTTTGGAATAATGCCTTGTACATGATGGCCCTCGTGCTGTTGTTGATTTCCTTGTTCATGATAATCGCCATCCGGATCGTTGCCAAAAGGAGTGAAGTGAAATGACGAGCAAAACAACGGACCGCGCGGCTACCCTGTTTTTCTGGACTACCGGTGTTGTCATTATGCTGCTGCTGGCTTGGTTCCTGATCCGTATATTAGGAGATGGACTTCCCCAGCTATCATGGAACTTCATTACAGGTAAACCTTCGGAGGTAATGGCAGGCGGCGGGGTTGGCCCTATGCTGTTCAACTCCTTCTATATCCTGTTTTTATCCTTATTGTTTTCCGTTCCGATCGGGATAGGCGCAGGGGTATACTTATCCATCTATGCCAAACAAAATCGGTTTACAGATTTCATTCGGATATCCGTTGAGGCTCTGTCTTCGGTGCCATCCATTGTTTTTGGATTGTTCGGTTTCTTGTTATTCGTTAATCTGCTTGGCTTGAAATTCTCGATTATCGGCGGTGCCGCTACACTGTCCTTGCTAAATTTGCCTGTATTGGTCCGGGTGACGGAAGAATCGCTTCGCTCCGTGCCAGAATCGTATTGGGAAGCTTCGCTCGCGCTCGGCTCTACGCGTTGGCAGGCCATTCGCAAGGTGCTTTTACCAGCCGCTATGCCTATCCTGATTACGGGTATTACGCTGGTTGCCGGACGAGCCTTAGGCGAATCGGCGATTCTGATCTATACTGCCGGGTTATCGGTTTCCCGCCATTTCCCAGACTTTAGTCCTTTGGCAATGGGAGAAACGCTGGCTACGCATCTATGGTACGTACAGTCTGAGGCCATTGTTCCTGACGCCAAGCAAATTGCCCAAGGAAGCGCAGCGCTTCTGCTTATCGTAGTTTTGATTTTCAACTTGTGTATTGCCATTCCAAGCAAAATGATTCAAAAAAGACTGACCGGGGGGAAATAATCGTGGCTGAGAAACATAAAATCAAAGTAGAAAAACTAAACCTGTTTTATGGTGATAACCAAGCACTGCACAACGTTGAATTGGACATTAAAAGCAATAATATCGTAGCGTTAATCGGACCTTCCGGCTGCGGGAAATCGACATTCCTCAGAACACTGAACCGTATGAACGATCTTATCGATATTGTGCGGATTAATGGAAGTATCTATGTCGATGGTCAGGATATTTATGGTTCAGACACCGATGTCGTATCGCTTCGCAAAAAAGTAGGCATGGTGTTTCAACGCCCCAATCCGTTTCCAATGAGTATTTACGATAATATTGCTTACGGTCCGAGAATTCACGGAACGAAGAAAAAATCGGTTCTTGATGAGATTGTAGAGAAGAGTCTGCAGCAAGCGGCTTTGTGGGATGAAGTAAAGGATCGATTGAACAAGTCAGCGCTCGGATTGTCGGGCGGTCAGCAGCAGCGTTTATGTATTGCACGTTTGTTGGCGGTTGAGCCTGATGTGCTTTTAATGGATGAGCCTACCTCGGCGTTGGACCCGATCTCTACCTTGAAGGTTGAGGAATTGACGCAGACCTTGAAGGAAAAATATACGATCATCATCGTTACACACAACATGCAGCAGGCAGCACGGATTTCGGACTACACCTCATTTTTCCTGAATGGATTGCTGATTGAGACGGATCAAACGGATAAAATTTTTACGACTCCGTCGGATCAAAGAACAGAAGACTATATTACAGGCCGTTTCGGCTAGAGGGGACTAGAACCAAACATGGACACACGCCATAACTTTCATCATTCGGTGGAGGAACTGCAGAAGGTTTTACTCAAGATGGGGACATTAGTCGAGGATTCGATATCGAAGGCTATCGAGTCGTTAGCGACGCTGGATGAGAAGCTGGCCGTTACTACTGTTAATCAGGATGATGTAATCGACGATTTGATGCTGGAGGTAGAGGAGCGTTGCTTAAGGCTTATTGCTTTACAGCAGCCTATGGCAAGTGATTTGAGAATCATTGGAATGGCTTTGAAGATTGCAACGGATTTGGAGCGGATTAGTGATCATGCGGTCGATATTGCCAAGATCTCGATTCGATTGTCCGGGGAAGAGCTAATCAAACCGCTTGAGGATATTCCACGGATGGCCATGCTGGTTAGAAATATGCTGCAGGAAAGCCTGCTCTCCTATATGGAGCTGGATATTCACCGTGCTTCGGCGCTTGCTGAAAAGGATGACGAAATCGATAAGCTGTACAGTGCCTTGATGAATGAAATTATTGCCCTGATGAGCAGTGATTTCCAACGGAATCGTCAGCTATCCCATCTGATGTTTGTAGCTCATTATCTGGAGCGGGTTGCCGACCATGCGACGAATATTGGTGAAGGCGTGATTTACATGGTTACCGGCAAGCGAAAAGATTTGAACGTGTAATAGAAGCAAGCCGGCAACGTGAGCAAAGAGCCTTACTTATGGCTCTTTTTTTGCATATCCGCTGAACGAAGGTTTTACACAAATTTAACAAAACCCTGGTCATTTTTGACATAGGGATGAAGGTTGTCTGTTATAGTTATGGGTATATAGCAACTTACTCAAAGTAGGGATCAATATGGACACTCACCAGCTTGCGAGTGCGAATGCGCATTCGGATAATGATTTCCTCAAGGAGCAGTTTCATAATATTTTGGAAGCCAAGCTCATTCATTCCGTTTATCAGCCTATTATTTCATTGAAGGATGGTACTGTTTTCGGTTACGAGGCGTTGACGCGCGGTCCAGAGAATAGTTCCTTCCATTCTCCTATGAAATTATTTCCTTTTGCCGAGGAAGAAGGATTTTTATATACCTTGGAAAAATTGGCCAGGGAAATGGCGATCAAAGGAGCATTCTTCTCACGCAACAACGAAATGCTGTTTATTAATATTTCCGCAGCTATTTTACAGGACCCGCATTTTGCACCTGGTAAAACTTTGGAGCTGCTGCAGGCACGCGGCCTGCAGCCTGGCAACATCGTATTTGAAATTACGGAGCGCAGCTCCATTGAGGACTTTACCACGACCAAACGCATACTTGACCACTATCGGAATCAAGGCTATCGTATTGCCATTGACGATGCGGGAGCCGGATATTCATCTTTACAGGCAATTGCAGAGCTGCACCCGGATTTCATCAAAATCGACCGGTCTCTGGTACATGATATCCATCTTCATAAAAATAAAGAATACATCGTGGAAACGTTCGTTTCGTTTGCTGACAAGCTGAATATCAGTTTGATCGCTGAAGGCATTGAATCGCAGGAAGAGCTGCAGATGCTGACACGCTTGGGAATCCATTATGTTCAAGGGTTTCTACTGGGCAGACCTGCGACGGAGATAGCGGTAATTGATCCGAAATGGATTGAATTGATTGTTCAGCACCGCAAAATACGCGAAACGGGCGGCGGGACATTGACTATTGGTGATGTGATCGCGCCGATTCAAATTTTTGATTGCAAGGCGCTTATTTCCGAGGTTGCTAATTTTTTTAAAAGCAACGTCAAGGCGCAGGGAGCTGTTATCGTATCTAATGACGAGCCTGTTGGCTTGATGATGCGGGAGCGTCTGTTTCAGAAGCTGGCGGGCCAGTATGGCTTCTCTTTGTTCTGGAATCGTTCCATCGATCAAATGATGGATCCGAAGCCATTGATCGTCGACAAGGATACGCCGATTGAAACCGTTTCCCAGCTGGCAACCTCGCGGGATACGAATTTGTATGATTTTGTCATTATCACGAACCAGGGTAAGATGGCAGGCGCCTCATCCATCCGGGCGATCCTGGAATGCATCACGAATACCCGAATGGAAAATGCCAAGGTAGCAAGCCCGCTGACAGGGCTGCCGGGAAATATCCAGATTCAGCGTGAGCTAACAAGAAGGCTGATGGAGAAGAAGCCTTTTGCGGTTTTGTACGCAGACCTTGATTATTTTAAATGGTTTAATGACCGTTATGGATTTCAAAAGGGTGATCAGCTGATTCAGTTCACAGCAGATGTACTTCAGCATGCCATCGGACTGTGCGGCAAGCCATTGGATTTTGTTGGTCATATTGGAGGCGATGATTTTATTATGATCACGTCTACGGATGAGCCGGATCGGATGTGTAAGGAAATCATCCGCCGTTTCGACCAGAGCGTGCCGTTATTTTATGAAGGCGATGACTGGACCTATGTGGAGGATCGGAAAGGAAATCGAATTGAAACGAGCGGTGTGACGATCTCCTTGTCTTTAATAGTATGTGAAAACGAGACACCGATCACCCTTGAAGAGATTTCTCAATCAGCTGCAACCTTGAAAAAACTGTCCAAAGCAAGTATCGGAAGCGTGTATTGCAGCACACATCTTGGTTTGGCTGAATGGACCGAAGCGGAACCAGGCAAATCAGATATGGAGTCCTATTTACTGGAATAGCTCGAGCAGCTGATTAATTTCCTGAATACAATAAATATTACGTTTCCCGAGCTTTTGTCGGGAAATTTTTTTTGTGTTTTCCTGATGAGCTTGCAGCCAGATCACATCAAGTCCCGCCTTAACCGCGCCGCAAACATCGTGTTTCCAGGAGTTTCCAACCATAACAGCCTGCCGCGGGGTTAGCTCCAACGTTTGCAGAGCTGTTTTGAACAGTGAGCTTCCCGGTTTTTTCTCAGATAGCTTGTGGGCAGTGAATATTCGCTCTGGCGGAAAAAATGCGTGAAGCTGAAATCGCTCCAGCAAATGAATGACCTCGTTATGGGGACTGTTACTAATAATCGCGAGCTTGAAATGACCGGACAGGTTGCGAAGCGTGCTTTCCACGCCGTGTACGAGAGTTTTGCCCTCAATGCGTCTCTGTCGAACGAGCCGAAAAAAATCCTTCGCAAATCCTTGATGAACCGGAATTTGCTGCTCCTGGATCGCTTGCTGGAGGCTCTGCTCCTGGAGCTGATCAAACGACACAGCGGGTCCCCTCGTTTTTTTGTTGAGCTGCCAGTTGGCTTGGTATCGATCCCACAGGCTATCCACCTCACCTTGATCCTGCTCTAAGCCGCGAGCACCATACTCGCTGCAGACGGAGCGAAAGGCCTGCTCAAAGTGAATGCCTTGATGAATTAACGTCTCATTCAGATCAAAACAGATCGCTTTTTTTCCTGGGATTTTGTAAACTTTCCCTGTCAATGGTATCTCCTCCGTTCAAGCTTGCTGCACACCCTGATATCCTATGTTTATGCTGGAATGTATGGCGTCACACCTAGGTACAGGAATGTGGGATTAAGCTTTTTATATTGTGTTGTCCTATGCTATCATGGAGGTAGTATGGAAAATGAGGTGCTATAATGTCCAAATTGATCGTCATTGATGGCAACAGTATTGCTTACCGTGCTTTTTTTGCACTTCCGCCGCTAAGTAATTCAAGTGGTTTGCACACGAATGCTGTTTTTGGCTTTACAACGATACTTTTGAAACTAATGGAAGAACACAAGCCTACCCACTTCCTTGTAGCGTTTGATGCGGGTAAGGTGACGTTTCGACATTCGAATTATAAGGATTACAAAGGCGGCAGAGCCAAGACCCCTCCAGAGCTGTCCGAGCAATTTCCGGTACTCAAGGATTTGATCCGGGCATTTGGTGTTTCCCAGTATGAGCTGGAGGGCTATGAAGCAGATGACATTATTGGCACTTTGACACGTATGGCAGATGAGCTTGGCAATATCGAGGTTATCGTCGTAAGCGGTGATAAGGATATGCTGCAGCTGGCTTCCGAGCATGTGAAGATTGCTTTGACACGAAAAGGGGTTAGTGATGTAGAGCTGTACGATCCACCCTATATTATGGAGAAATATGGATTGACTCCGAATCAGATCATTGATCTGAAGGGACTGATGGGAGATACGAGCGATAATATCCCAGGCATTCCGGGAGTTGGGGAGAAGACAGCATTAAAGCTGCTGCACGAGTACGGTTCAGTCGAGGGTGTGCTGGCCAACACGGATCAGTTGAAGGGCAAGATGAAGGAAAAGGTTGTCGAGCACGCAGAGGACGCGCGAATGAGCAAGGAGCTTGCAACCATCTTCCGCGAGGTTCCTATCGGCACGCCTTGGGACGAGCTGGCATATAACGGATATGAGAAGCAGGCTTTGGCAGAGATGTTTTACAAGCTGGAGTTCAAATCTTTAATGGAAAAAATGGAGTTGACTGGCGGAGATGTGAAGCTGGCGGATCAGCAGCCGCAGGCAGAGCTTGTAACAGTAGCTATCCAAAAGCTGGAGCAGCTTGCAGAGCTTACTGATGTGCTGGGCAAGGTCGAATCGCTGCATGTCGAGGTCATTGGTGACAATCCTCACGCCGGGTATGTGCTGGGGCTCTCGTTTCATACGGATCAGGCCTGTTATTATGTGCCATTCGAGCTGTTGAAGGAGAATAGCTCTGAGGTGGATACGCTCAAGGCATGGCTGGAATCACCGGACAAATCAGTCGCTGTGTATGACCAGCATCGTGCCGAGATTGCATTGTCGTGGCAAGGTATTGCCCTTCGGGGGACTACATTCGATGTTCTGTTGGCAGCTTATTTACTCGATCCTACAGAATCAGCGCTTACCCTGCATGGACTGCTGGCCAAATACAGCCTGCCTTCGCTCAAAACGGACGAGGACGTATTCGGTAAGGGAGCCAAATTCAAGGTTCCTGCGATTGAAATCGTAACGGACCACCTGTGCCGTAAAGCTAATGCGATTCATACTCTTCTGATCCTCATGAAGCAGGATCTGCAGCAAAAGGATATGGATCAGCTGTTCTACGATCTGGAGCTGCCGCTTGCGAACGTCCTGGCTGCTATGGAGCAAAAAGGGATCCAGGTGGATGTTGAAGGACTTAAGCAGTACGGTGTTGAGCTTGCTGCACAATTGGACAAGATCATGAAATCAATCTATGAAGCAGCCGGTGGCGAATTCAACATTAATTCGACCAAGCAGCTTGGGGAGATTTTATTCGAAAAGCTGAATTTGCCTGCCTACAAAAAGACAAAAACAGGCTATTCAACGGATGCCGAGGTGCTGGAAAGACTGGAGCCTTATCATCCGGTCATCAGCCATATTCTGAACTACAGGTCGCTTGCCAAGCTGCAATCCACCTATGTCGAAGGTCTGTTAAAGGAAATACGTCCGGAAACCGGTAAAGTGCATACGTATTACAGACAGACGATCGCGGCAACCGGCCGTCTAAGCTCCCAATTTCCGAATTTGCAAAATATCCCGATCCGTCTGGAGGAGGGACGCAAAATCCGTAAGGTATTCGTCCCATCACAGCCTGGCTGGTCGATTCTGACCGCTGACTACTCGCAGATCGAGCTGCGTGTGCTTGCACATATTTCACAGGATAAGAATCTGATGGAAGCTTTCCTGAATGATATGGATATTCATACGAAAACCGCGATGGATGTATTCGGCGTGCCTGAATCGGCTGTCGATTCCAATATGCGCCGACAAGCCAAGGCCGTTAATTTCGGAATCGTGTACGGAATCAGCGACTACGGCTTATCGCAAAATTTGAATATTTCCCGTAAGGATGCGGCTTCGTTCATTGAGCAATATTTTGTCGTATTCCAAGGGGTACGCCGTTTTATGGACGATATCGTACTAAAAGCTCGTAAGGATGGCTACGTGACTACCCTGCTGCAGCGCCGCCGGTATTTGCCGGAAATCTCGGCTTCCAATTTTAATTTGCGCTCCTTTGCTGAACGCACTGCGATGAATACCCCAATCCAGGGTACCGCGGCTGATGTCATCAAGCTGGCAATGGTCCAGATGGACGAGCGCTTGAAGCGTGATGGGCTGGCTAGCCGTATGCTGCTGCAGGTGCATGATGAATTGGTATTCGAGGTGCCTGAGAACGAGATCGAAGTGATGCGGACAACCGTAAAGGAAGTTATGGAGGGCGCACTCAAGCTGGATGTGCCTCTTAAAGTGGATGTGGACACAGGCTCCAATTGGTACGAAGCAAAATAATCAAAGACAGATGTACGGCGGATAAAGAACTGCACAATGGAGATTTATTCACCGTAATTTCAAATAACCAGAGGTGAGGACATCATGCCGGAATTGCCGGAGGTTGAAACTGTCAGACGAACATTAAACGAGCTGGTCATCGGTAAAACGATTGATCATGTTAGTGTTCATTTGAATCGAATTATTATTAAGCCTGAGGAAGTCGGCGAGTTTTGCATACAGTTGGCTGGACAAACGATTCTTAGCGTAGAACGAAGAGGCAAGTTTTTACGGTTTCTTCTGGATGATTACGTACTTGTATCACACCTTCGTATGGAAGGCAGATACGGATTGTACGATAGCAGCGACCCTTTAGAGCTTCATACGCATGTCGTATTTCATTTTACGGACGGCAGTGAGCTGCGCTATAAGGATGTGCGTCAGTTCGGGACGATGCATCTGTTCCCCAAGGGAAGGGAGCTTGAGGAGCAGCCGCTCAAAAAGCTCGGTCTGGAGCCGTTGGAGGAGACGTTCGATCTGGCAGCGTTCCGTGCTCGGATTGCCCATCGTTCGACGAAAATAAAGCCGCTGCTGCTCAATCAGGAATACATCGTTGGGATCGGGAATATATATGTGGATGAATCGCTGCATCTGGCTCGAATTCACCCTGAGCGTGAAGCCAATTCATTGACATCCAAGGAGCTTGCTGCTTTGCACGAAGCCATTGTGAAGACACTGAGTGAAGCTGTCGCCGCGGGTGGCTCATCGATCAAATCGTTTGTAAATGGACAAGGCGAGATCGGTATGTTCCAGCATCAATTCAAGATGTATGGCCGCAAGGGGGAAGCTTGCTATTCCTGCGGACAGCCTATTGAAAAAAGCGTTGTTGCTGGACGGGGTACTCATTATTGCCCCCAATGTCAGCCCTTGAAGCCTGCCAGAGCGAAGAAGATAAAGCCTATATAAAAGCTGCACCCTCCATACCTATCCGCCATATAGTAGGGTAAAATGGTCGGGAGGGAATGCCATGCTTCCTTTTATCTCCTTAATGCTGCTGGCTTTAGCGGTTAGCTTGGATGGTTTTGGCGTAGGTGTGACGTACGGCCTGCGCAAGATTCGGATGCCCTTGGTATCGATTGCTATCATTTCAGGCTGCTCCGGCATTATTATTTATACTTCGATGCAGATTGGTGTCTGGATTAGCTTGTATGTCGATCCGGTTTTTGCTAAAAGCATCGGTGGCATCATCCTGATCGGTATCGGCATGTGGGCGTTGTATCAGGTGCTGGGAAGTAAACAGGAATCTACAGAAGCAGTGCCCGCTAGCGTGGCTGCAACGTCTTCTGTAGTTCAACACACGGAAGACTCCACTGGAATGGTGGACGATCCTACAGACGTGCAGCCTAGTGCCAAGGAAGTATTGTATATCGAGCTTAAACGCTTTGGCTTGGTCATTCAAATTTTGCGAACACCATCTATGGCTGATATGGATCGATCTGGCAATATTTCTCCTTATGAAGCTTTTCTTCTTGGGATCGCTTTATCACTCGATGCTTTTGGAGCCGGGATTGGTGCGGCCTTAATCGGTTTTACGCCGTGGCTAACCTCAATGGTTATTGCTATGGCAAGCGGGATGTTTTTGGCGGCAGGCTTGCGTGTAGGCTATAAATATGCAGAATTATCTTGGATGCGAAGCTTATCCGTCTTTCCGGGATTTGTATTGATTGTGATGGGAATTATGAAGCTGTTATAATAAGCAGATGCTTACGAGGTCAGTTTTGCTAAAGCAAAACTTAAAAGAGAATGCTTACGAGGTCAGTTTTGCTAAAGCAAAACTTAAAAAAGAATGCTTACGAAGTCAGTTTTGCAAAAGCAAAACTTTAAGGAGACTAGCCACCATGAATATAGGGTTAACCGGAGGCATCGCCTGCGGCAAAAGCACCGTTAGCAATATGCTGGTGCAGCGCGGCGCGATGCTGGTTGATGCCGATCGGATCGCGAGAGAAGTTGTGGAACCTGGAATGCCTGCTCTTGATACCATAGTGGACCGGTTTGGTAAGGAAATATTATTTCCCGACGGTACATTAAACCGTAAGAAGCTGGGCGAAACGGTGTTTGGCAATAAGGAAGCATTGAAGGATCTTCAGAATCTGCTGCATCCGTCGATCAGGACATTAATGCGTGAGCGAATGGAGCAATATGAGAACTTATATCCGGACAAGCTGGTCGTTGCCGACATTCCATTATTGTATGAATCGGGATTGGAAGCTGAGTATGATGCCATTATGGTCGTATACGTTCCCAGAGCCGTTCAGCTTGAACGTTTGATGCTGCGCGACGGAATGACCCTGCAGGCAGCGGAGCAAAGACTACAGGCACAGATGGATATTGAATTGAAAAAGGCAAAGGCTGACATTGTTATTGATAATCAGGGTGACTTGATCCTAACGGAAGGTCAGGTGGACAGGTTCCTCAGGGAAAGGGGGCTGTTATGAGCGTCAGCTTTTGGCGAAAAAAACGGGTATTCGCCCTGCTTTTTTTTACCTTTGTTTGTTTTCTTTTTTTGACCAGCAGCTCAGTTAGCAAAATGTTATATCCGATTCGATATCAAACTGAAATTCAAAAAAATGCAGCAGTGTACGAACTGGACCCGTTTCTGATTGCAGCTATCATTCGGGTAGAATCCAATTATCAGACGCATATTGAATCCAAAAAAGGGGCTTATGGCCTGATGCAGCTTATGCCGGACACATCGGATTGGATAGTCGATACGGCTCGCTTTTCACCTTCATTTAAGAATGATCTACATAATCCTGCTGTAAGTATCCAAATGGGCTCCTGGTACTTAAATTGGCTGCATAAGCAGTTCAAGGGAAATGCAGTGCTTGCGATCGCCGGCTATAATGCCGGACAAGGAAATGTCAGCCACTGGCTGAATGACGAACTATGGGATGGAACTTTGGAAAATGTCGCCTCCATACCCTACGGTGAAACAAGACATTACATTCAGCGGGTTTTGTATTATTATAATAAGTATCATAAGCTGTATGCAGAGGATTGGGGCATTCCAGTTGAAAAACAAAAACAAAGAAGTATAGGACAAGCCACTAAGTAAAAGTGGCCTCCCATACTTCTTGTTCATCATCAAATCATTTGTTATTTAAATTGACCAGCAAGCTGTTGTTCTGCGATTTGTACTAATCGGCGTGTAATGTGTCCACCGATTGCACCAGTGTCACGAGTAGCCATGTTACCGTAGTAACCGTCTTGAGGAATGGAGATACCCAATTCCTGAGCTACTTCGTATTTCAGTTGATCCAATGCTTGACCTGCTTGAGGTACTACAAGAACGTTGCTGCTACGAGATTGTCCTGCGCCCATGTGTGTTTCACCTCCTTGTAGTTGGTAAACCTATTATGTGCGTTTCTGTGAACTTCATTACAGGTATTCGTTGCCAATTACATTCCAGCTTTTTAATTTCGTTTAACAAGAGGAGCGTTACCCGATGAAATGTCCTTATTGTGACTACCATGGTACCAAAGTGCTTGATTCCCGAGCCGCCAATGAAAATAAATCAATACGACGTCGCAGAGAATGCGAAAAATGCACAAAGCGCTTTACAACCTTCGAAATGATTGAGGAAACCCCGCTTATTGTGATCAAAAAGGATGGCAGTCGCGAGGAGTTCAGCCGTGAAAAGCTGTTGAGAGGCTTGATTCGTGCCTGTGAAAAGCGACCTGTATCGATTGAGCAGCTCGATATGATTGTTTCCGAGGTGGAGAAGCAAATCCGCAATACCGCCCACGCGGAGGTCAATAGCCGCGATATCGGAGAGATCATGATGGAACAGCTCTATCCAGTTGATGAGGTCGCTTATATTCGATTTGCGTCTGTGTACCGTCAATTTAAAGATATCAATATGTTCATGAGAGAGCTCACCGAAATTTTGTCTAAAAACCATGTCGGTGACGATACTAAATAGATACTACCATAAGTTGAGAAAAGACTGTTGACAAGCGGAAAGTACCTATGGTATGATCATTTTTGTCGCCAAACGTACTGGGTTTTAGATCATCCAGAAGCAACAGCAGCTCGTGGATTCTAACTCGAGTACAGACAAATCATAATGACTTATCTTTTCCGGAGTATTATCAACTTGGGGTCATAGCTCAGCTGGGAGAGCGCTTCGCTGGCAGCGAAGAGGTCAGGGGTTCGATCCCCCTTGATTCCACCAAAATATGTAAACCCAAACGACAGAGATGTCGTTTTTTTTTATTTTATACAGTCCTCACATGTGGAGTCGGTCATATTGATGGTTCGAAAATGAGATGTGGCATGTTCGCTGAATTTAAGCGTGTTACTTGTTGAGAAGAGATTGTATAAAAAGAATGCAGAAGCTTATATTGCTTCTGCACTTATGCTAAGGAATGATTGCTATTTAATTAGTGGGGCAAATTCGGTGTGATAGGAACGAGTTCTCTGATTCTTGTAGTAATACTCTCGTACACATCGATATCTAATTGTTCACTTATTTCTTCAGCCAACTCGAATGTGACGAATAATGCATATTCAATATTTGGTATTGTGTTCTCGGCGTCTTCACGGCAGTTTACTCTTACGTTAACAAAGTCATTAGGATTCCATGCTGTTGCCTGCTCACCAAAAAATATTTCATGTTGCGTTGTTCCTCTTTGAACCGCTTTATAATCAGTATTAAGTCTACTAGGCGTAAGTTTGTTATTCTCTATGTTAAACCATAAATGTGCTGATCGATACTTTTGTTTAGATGGAGTAGTTGGTGAGAAATAAGCAAGAGTCACTATAAGCTTTCTGAAAAACCGTCTTGTTGTAAAGCAAGGGCACAGTATATCGAATCATATAGACATTTACGTGAACACGGTAATGCTTTTGGAATTATTGTTTGTGAGATCCTTTTTGCTTTCTGGCTAATAATGTGGAATTTTTCTCTTTGGGCAATTTTTTATTGGAGCCTATTTGGGTTTACGGCATGGATATTAGGGACGTATTTAGAAGTGTTTAAGAACACTCATAAATAATGAATATATAAAGAGGAAGAAGGAAAAAACCTTTTCTTGGTTAAAAATATATATAACCAACATATGGATTGTTTTGTTGGCTTTTATGATAGTGTAACCGACCAGGACGGGAGAGCGCATCGCTGGCAGTGATGAGGTCAGGGGTTCGAGCCTCCTATTCTCCACCAACAAAAGACCTTATAGCACCGGGATTTCCCGATGCTTTTTGATTTTCTGGCGGCTTCTGAATCGGCTAAACTGCCTTTGTGGTCGCAGTGCTGATTTTGTTGAGCTAGTCAAACCAAGATTTGATATTGGGAAGTATTTTGACACGGAAATAATTCCCGCGCTGATACGCTGCTGAGTGCGTCAAAAAATACTTGCCGCATTGAAGCAAAGAAGCTTTTCACAAAAGCATATATGCATCAAGTTGACAATGGAAAAACCCCCCTTTAGTATATGGGTAACCTAATTTGTTATACAGTGGAGGGGATATGCGTTGAAATTGGAAAGGCTCCTATCCATTATCATTCTGCTGCTGAACCGGCGAATGGTGCAGGCCAAGGAACTTGCGGAGCGGTTTGAAGTTTCTGTACGGACCATTTATCGGGACATCGAAACCATCAATGAGGCCGGCATCCCCATCGTCACGTACCAAGGAACCAATGGCGGCATTGGGCTGGTGGAAGGTTACCGACTAGACCGCAACATACTGACGAACGACGAGCTTGCTGCCATTATCACCGCGCTTCGAAGCATTTCCTCCTCCTACGGTAACGAGAAGCATCAGCGGCTTATGGAGAAAATCCATAGCGTTGTCCCGCCCGCTGACTCCGAAGCATTTCAGGACAAGTCAAGTCGAGTATTGATTGACTACTCGCCTTGGGACGGCAACGAGCAACTTCGCCCCAAGCTGCAACTGTTAGAGAAAGCAGTTGATCATTGCCTCATCACGAAATTCGTCTATTCCAATGCCGATGGTGAAATGTCGCGTCGAATTGTAGAGCCGCACAGGCTCATCCTGAAAGGAAAGCAATGGTACCTTCAAGCTTACTGCTTAGAGAAAGCGCAATTTCGCCTTTTCAAGCTAAAGCGAATGAAAGATTTGGAAATCGTCCACGGGAAGACTTTTATTCGTCGAGAGCTTCCGATAGAAGCAAGAACTTCGGACCGAAGTTCTTCTGAACCGTCTCGGAAGACAGCATTCGTCCTATGTTTCCAGGCTGAGGCTTATCATTTGGCGGAGGAATGGTTTGGCATTGACGCTCTTTGTCCAGTGGATGACGGCAGTTGGTTAGTGAAGAAAGCATATCCGGAAAATGAATGGTTGTATCGCTTTATTCTCGGATTGGGTCACCAAGTGGAGGTGCTTGAGCCTCCGCATTTGCGAGAGGTCATCGCTGATCGCGCTGAGCAAGTTGCGAAAAAATATAGAAAAGATATATCAACCTGACAGATAGTTGTCAGGTTGGTTGTTTTATACTAAACTCATTCTAATCGCAGGAGTGATTCATGATGAAACAAGTCGAATACATCGTAAAGCATCAAAGCGAACGTAACGAACCCTCCCGTGTCGAAGAACTTCTATCTTTCACGTTAGCCGGCATAAGCGCAGTCACAACAAATGCTGCAGAATTATCCGGCAGCGGAAAAATTGGTAGGCTCTTTGAACAATTCCATTCAGACAACATTGTTGATCAATTGAGAGAATATCAACAACAACCTGGCCATTATAGCTGTTACTATAACTATGAAAAAGGTGATGCTGGGCAGTATGAAATCATGGTCGGGGTGCGGGTCAAGGAAAAATCGCAAGACCAATTTCCACAATATATAAAAACATTCATCGTTCCCGCTGCAAAATACGCAGTTTTCGTTACAGAGAGGGGACCGATTATAGAGGTGGTACAGCGAGCATGGTCCCACATTTGGGAATGGTCGCAGCAACCCGGCAATGAACGGGCGTTTTCGGGTGATTTTGAGTATTATGATCAGCATATCGACCCGAATGATGGGCAAGCTGAAATATATATTGCTTTACGCTAGCAGGCTTTTTACAATATTGACTAAGGATAAAGTAAGGGATGATCCGTGTGGGTGAGATTGAAAATATTAAGGTAGCCGCTGTACTTGAACATTATCCGATAAATATTCAGAAGAAGCTGCTTTTTCTCCGGCAACTTATTTATGATACTGCATTAGAGACAGATGGGGTTGACTCCGTGAAAGAAACATTAAAATGGGGTGAACCTAGTTACGTCACGGAAACAGGGAGCACCATTAGAATGGGTTGGAAAAAGTCGAATCCAAGTCAGTACGCCCTGTATTTTAACTGCAGAACGAAACTGGTTGAGACTTTCAGGGAGATCTATTGCGATAAATTCATATTTGAAGGAAACCGGGCTATTGTGTTCAACGAAGAGGACGACATATTAGTAGGTGAATTAAAGCAATGCATTTCATTATCTCTCACTTACCATACTCGGAAACATCTCCCTATGTTAGGTTTATGATCGCATGTATAGTAGCCTCAGGGGCAGTGAAACCGATAATGACGGTAGAGCGCTTC
Source organism: Paenibacillus periandrae (assembly GCF_022458865.1). Classification (GTDB taxonomy): domain Bacteria; phylum Bacillota; class Bacilli; order Paenibacillales; family NBRC-103111; genus Paenibacillus_S; species Paenibacillus_S periandrae. Next base: position 131,477 of record NZ_JAJNMU010000017.1, read on the forward strand.
GCTGGCAGCGAAGAGGTCAGGGGTTCGAGCCCCCTTGATTCCACCAAAATATGTAAACCCAAACGACAGAAATGTCGTTTTTTTGCTTTAACTAAAAGGATTCCATTAGAGAATTATCATAACAGCTGCCTTTGCGACTCATGCTGCAGGTAAACCCGTTCTTCTCAAGGAGTTTCTGGCAGCCCTTACTGGTGTATTGAACGCCGCGGTCAGAATGTATAATAATCGTCCCCATCAATATAAAAAGTCAATCCGCCACCTGACAAGGTGGATTTTTTATGTGGGTGATTCCGAACGGGGATTGAATCCCTAATCCCTGGCGGGTTCGCCCCTCACGGACGGAACGAATGCTGAGCTGCATCGGGTATTAAGAAAGCGGCGGTCGATGCCATCCACAACTATAATTGAGATTGGGAAAAGTTAGTTTTTATCAGAGCACATTTATCATCCCAAAACATACTATTTATAGGTGAACGTTATCAAATGATGCTTTAAGCAGTACCATTCTGCATGAAATCGGAGTTGGGGCTGTGAAACCGATTGCGGCGGGGAGGGTGCAGCGCTGGCAGCAGCGATGAGGTCAGGTTCGACCTCGCTAAGGTCCACCAAATTATACAATGATGCAACCCTGATAAGGGTTGTTTTTTTACATTACCCTAATCCTCTCATGATACTGCGGGCCACGCGGGGCGAAACTTTTGAAACCCAATACAGCAATTTTGTTTTCCCTACAAATATTTCATTTCTATTCCCTCTAATTGCTCTGACGATTTCATTCGCTACTTTGTCGGGAGAAATTTTATTTTTACCTCTACCATCCGTCATGGGAGTATCAACCACGGGAGGTAGGACTTCAATGACGCGGATCGAGGTGCCTTCGAGTTGGTTTTGCAATGCTTTAGTGAATATTCGCAATCCACCCTTCGTTCCACAATACACGGCAGAGCTGGTCTTTGGAACGAGGGCCAGTCCTGTCGTTATGTTAACAATAGCGGCTTTCTTTTGCTTAGCCAGGGTGGGCATGAGCACTCGAATAAGAAGAAGAGGAGCAAGAAGATTCGTGTTCAATTCATCTGTGATTGTTTGTGGAGTAGAAGCGTCCTCATGAAAAGCAATATTATTTTGCACGCCTGCGTTATTAATAAGGATTTGGAGATCTGGGTGGTCAGTAACGAGCTTTTCTGCAAGCTGCACGACTGCATGCGGGTTTGCTAAATCGCAACAATAAGCGCCGGCAATCATCCCATCTTCTCTTAGCTGGTCAAGTTTGTTTTGGTCTCGAGCAACGACAATGACTTTGGCGTTTTCTTTCACTAGCCTATCCAACGTCTTACGACCAATGCCCGAAGTTCCTCCCGTGATTAATACTTTTGCGCCATGCAGTTCCATTTCGATACCCTCCAATGTTCTATTTCTTTTCAGAACCCTTATGCTATTCTTAGTGTATAAAGCGAATTGGAAAAGATCATTAACATTTGATAACGACAGACGGAAACGGGAGGAGTTAAAGGTTGGATTACGAAAAAGATTTGCTTCGTGTATTGGGAGAGATCACAGAAATACCGAATGAGGAATGGGAGTACTTGAAGCAAAATTTACAATGGGAGACTATCGAGAAGGGGCATATTCTGCTACGCAACGGGGAGCTGTGCGAGAAAGTTTATTTCTGCGCGAGCGGTCTTATGAGGATGTATTATCATACAACGAACGGGAGCGAATACAATAAAAGCTTTATTTCGGAACGGGGAATCTTCACTTCGTATAGTTCTTTGATATTATCCATCCCGTCCCATTTCTCTATTCAATCCATGGAGTCTTCAGTGATCGCTTCTTTCACTGGCCGAACACTGAATCAACTATTCAGGCGGCATGCGTGTTGGGAAACGGTGGGCAGAAAGCTGGTAGAGCAATTGTATATCAAAAAAGAATTAAAAGAACGCCAATTACTTACGCATTCGGCAGAAGAAAGATATCGATTGTTTCTGAAGGAATACCCAGATATAAACAGGCGAATTCCCCAATACCACATTGCTTGGTACCTGGGGATTACTCCGGTTTCGCTCAGTAGGTTAAGAAGTAAGGTGGGTCTTATGGATGACAGCGTAATTGACTAGCGAGGGGAAGAGCAGGTCAAGGGTTCGTGCCCTCTTGGCTCCATAACAATACAAAACGTCGCCATAATCCTGTGGCGACGTTTTTGCATTCGGAGCCCTGAAGGGGACGAATCTCGGAGTTCCGTCAAACTTATTTTAAGGAACGAGAGAGCTCAGTGAAAATGACTCCCAGACTGTAGGCCCCCGCGTCGGGATAACCGAGGCTTCTTTCACCTACCACACCAGCCCGTCCCATTCGAGCTACGATTCCTTTTGTTTTTTCTGCACCTTCAACAGCAGCAGCTGCTCCTTTCTCAAATGCAGTCTTAAAATCCTCGCCCGCCGCTTCGCTTGCAACCCATGATTGAACACAAGGCACTAGCGCATCCACGAGAGTTTTATCGCCTACAACTGCTCCTCTTCCAAATGAGCGCTCACCCGTAGCTTGTATACCTTGAACAGCAGCCTGCAGCATATATGCAAACTCTCCGACAGATAGTTCAAGTTTACCGTCAGCTGCTTTACCGGCAGCCCGGAAGGCTGAACCCCAAATCGGACCGGACGCACCGCCGCAATGTTCCATGATGACCATGGAACAAGCATTTAGAAAAGTTCCGATATTCAATTGAGGCTGACTTAAAATTTCACTCCACTCTCGTTTTAGCTGCTTGAATCCCTTGGCGACACTCATGCCGAAATCACCATCTCCTGCATGTGAATCTAGTTCACAGAAAGGGACTTCATTTTTGATAATGACCTCGCTCATCTTATCGACAAGATAGATCATGTTATCCAGGGAAAGTACATCGTCTTTGATTACTGCGTGTGTTTCCGATGTCTCTGTCTCAAAGAAAACGGGTTTTGTTTCATCGTTATCAAAAAGTTCGACGTACGCTGGACGCCCTACCGGTCCATCCACTTTGAAAGCCGGCGTTATACATTCTCGAGATAGCAACGTCTTTAACTCCTCGTCCAGCTTCATCACTGTCAACGAAATTCCTGCCATATCGATGCTCGTCATGTAATTACCAACAAAGCAGCGGTATATTGGAATCGTTCTACGATGCATCTCTCGCATAACCGAATTGTTAAATAAATAGAGCTCTTGTAAAGGAGTTGCACCAAAGCCATTGATCAGGATGGCAATTTCTGCGGTTTCATCCTTATCTATTGCCAAATCATTCAGGAGGTCGTTCGTCATTCGATCTGCCAATTCGTCGGCTGAGATCATGTTTTCCCTTCTGATTCCCGGCTCTCCATGAATACCGACACCATATTCGATCTCATCTTCGCCTAATGCGAAGGTAGGTGTTCCTTTGGCGGGGACGGTACATGAGGTAAAAGCGACACCAATGCTACGTACGTTTGCAGCTGCTTTATCCGTTGCTTCTTTAACCTGCCTGAGATCCCAGCCTTCTTCTGCCGCAGCCCCAGCGATTTTATGGACCAGTATGGTTCCGGCGACACCGCGGCGTCCTACGGAATATAAGCTGTCTTTTACTGCGATATCATCGTCCACCCGGACGTATTCTACCTGTATGCCATCTTCTTGCGCTAACGCCGCGCCGTTTTTAAAGTTCATCATATCACCGCTGTAATTCTTAATAATCATAAGAGTGCCTTTGTGACCGGCAGTTGCTTTGATCGCCTGATACACCTGGATCTGGGAGGGAGAAGCGAATACATCACCGCATACTGCAGCATCCAGCATTCCTTTCCCTACAAACCCCGCATGTGCGGGTTCATGTCCACTACCCCCGCCACTGATTATGCTTACTTTGTTTTCGTTAATTGTTTTTTTCTTGATGATTGTATGCTTTTTCAGAAACTCCAGATCCGGATGCGCCATGACCATTCCATTACACATTTCCATTACGAGATTCTCGGGTTTGTTCAACAGTTTCTTCACTTGCTTTACCCCCTTATTTGATCATGGACGAAGTCCGATTCAGCACTTATCTCCAATAATTATATTAAAGTATAAATACCTCATGGTAAACGGATAAATAAAGAGCTTATAGAGCAGGGAAAGATTAAATCCGTCATACATAGAGGCTCTCCGCTGGAACAGATTCCTGAAGCTCATCGATAAGTAGAAAAAGGACACAATAAGGGAAATGTAGTCATCACAGTGAAATAGAGCATTGAATCTACGATTGTAAGCAATCCATAAGAAATCGCAGCTCGATTTTATGTTACTATTTACTTGTGGGAAATAAATATGATGTGAAAAGGAGCATACCAACATGCAAAAAATTAACCCGTTTTTGTGGTTTGATGGCAATGCCGAAGAGGCGATGAACTTTTATGTCTCGATCTTTAAAAACTCCAAAATTGAAAGTGTTGCTCGTTATGGGGAAGAAGGACCAGGACCGAAGGGTTCGGCAATGTCTTGTACATTCCAACTGGACGGCCAACATTTTATGGCATTAAACGGTGGCCCACACTTCACGTTCTCACCAGCCATATCGTTCTTTGTGAACTGCGAGACCCAGCAAGAAGTAGACGAGCTGTGGGAGAAACTATCTGAAGGCGGGGAGAAGCAGCGATGCGGCTGGCTGAAAGACAAATATAATTTGTCATGGCAGATCATTCCCACTGCATTAGGCCAAATGCTTCAGGACAAAGATGCAGAGAAATCATCAAGGGTGATGCAGGCCATGCTGCAAATGGACAAGATTGATATTGAAATTCTAAAGCAGGCATATGACGGACAAGCCTGATCTTGTCCGGGCTTTTTCTGCTGACTGCTGCACGTATTGATTTGCGTAGGTGGGTATGAGACCATAGACTTGTCTTGTAGTCTCTGTCTAATTCTCACTAATAACAGAAAGATCAGGTGTTGAGAGTGGATTTACTTCAGCTTAAGTATTTTCAAACTGTAGCCAAATATGAGCATTTATCCAGAGCAGCTGAAGAATTAAGAATTGCTCAGCCATCCCTGAGCCAAACGATTTCACGTCTGGAAAAGAGCCTGGGATATCCATTGTTTACGCGTAACGGGCGAAAAATTGAATTAAATGAATGCGGCAAAGCCTATCTCCGAAGAATCGAAAATGTATTTATGGAGTTAAATGAAGGGCTCAGAGAAATGGAAGAGATTAGCCGGAAAAACAATGAGAAAATCGCCATCGCAGTAACCATTCCGAGCATCCTGCCGGATTTAATAGTCGGATTCAAAAATTTGTATCCTCAGGTCAGATTCAGACAGTATCAGTCATCGTCAGCACTGATGAGCAAGCAGCTGGAAAGTGCCGAGATTGATTTGGGTATTTCAACGGTGGAGCTGATCAGCGAGAATCTGCAATGGATTCCGCTGCTGCGGGAGGAAGTATTGCTGACGGTTCCACCAGGGCATCGTTTAGCGGATCGCACAAGCATCAGACTAAATGAAGTGAAATCTGAGCCATTCATAGCTATGCCTGCGGGTCACGGGTTCCGAGACATTACAGAGGATTTTTGCAGGGAAGCCGGCTTTACACCCTTTACCGCATTTGAAGGCGACGAGGCGGGCATTACACAGAAATTAGTAGCCAGAGGACTCGGGGTCGCTTTTTATCCATCGATTACGTCCTTTAACTCAGCTTCTTCAGATACCGTCAAATTGCGGATTGAAGAGCCTTCTTGTTTCAGAACCATCGGGCTATTATTGAATAAAAAGCATTACCTTACCTCCACTGTGCACAATTTTATCGATTTTGTTATTGACCATTTTGAACAAATCAAAATCAATCATCCATGACTCACGTTTCTCTGATATATAGTTCTAAACCTATGAATATATACAATTAAATGTATTTATTATTATAAATGGGATTCGTTATAATTTAGCTTATCATGAGTAAAGAGAGATGAGCTGATTGAATAGCAACCGGATATGGACGAAAGATTTTATGGTTATATGTATGAGCAGTTTTTTTATTTTTCTGAATTTCTATATGCTTGCTGCCGCGCTGCCGTTATTCGTGAAAGAGGTGCTGAATGGCAGCAAGCAGCACATGGGATTGGTCATTACTCTATGGTCTCTGGGCTGTGTACTGATGCGCCTGTTCTCAGGGAGATGGGTTGATCGTTTTGGCATGAAAAAGCTGTCTGTAATATCATTATCCATTTTCGTGCTCGCATCTTTTGTGTACTTTGGGGTATCCGGTATTTTATTATTATTGATCATTCGTGCCATTCATGGCGGAAGCTTCGGAGTCGCGGCTACTTCCACGAGCGCATTGGCGACAGACATTATTCCGGAATCCCGAAAAGGAGAAGGCATTGGTTATTTTAGCATGTTTATGAGCATCGCCATGGTTGTTGGTCCGGCACTCGGGATCATGCTGTGGAATCAATTCGACAATGAAGCTGTATTGTTCTCCATCAGCGCGGGTATTTCGTGTTTGGCGCTGGTATTCACCATGCTCGTCAAAAAGGACAATAAGCGCGAATCCATTCCGCAGGCAGCAGAAAAAATGTCATGGCGGAATCTGATCGAGAAAAAGGCGCTGCCGATCGCATTTTCTGGAATGGTGCTCGCGTTCTCCTACAGCTCCTTAACTTCATTCATTACGGCTTATAGTATAGAGCTCCATCAAGACAATGCGGCAGGGCTATTTTTTATCGTTTTTGCTGTGATGATCATTATTTCCAGACCGCTTGTTGGTAAATTATTTGACAGGTATGGTGGGCATTATCTGACTTATCCAGGTGTCCTTTGCTTCGCGATAGGTATGCTGATACTGAGTCAAGCCGATTCGAGCTTTGTACTGCTGCTTTCCGGTGCTATCATTGGACTGGGTCATGGAGCTTTGGTTCCCTCCTTTCAGACACTCGCCATCCAATCGGTTTCCAGTGAGCGGCGTGGTGCTGCTACGGCAACGTTCTTTTTATTGTTTGATTTTGGTTATGGGCTGGGCTCGTTTGTTCTGGGTCTCATTGCTGGCGCTGCGAACTACCGTGTCATGTTTCTTGTTGCATGCGTTGTCGTACTGTTATCGGCTTTCATTTATTACTTCATGGTTCACCGTCGAACAGCTCGTATGGTCAATTAACTGGAAGACATGTCTACTATATAAAGCGGCAGAAATGTCGTTTTTTTGTTGTTTAGGAATGGGAAAAGGTCATAAGTCAGGTGTGATGATATACTAATTTGGTCAATATTGCTATGATAAATGAAAGGATAGACAGCATGTATTTGCAAAGATTTGCGTATTTAAAAAATGAAGCTGGCAGTAGCATAATTTTAAAGGGAGCTGTTAAGGTTGAATAGTTTTGTACAGACGATTGTCATCTATTTTCCACTTGTATTTTGGTTGGCTGTTATAATGGGTATTATTTATTTTTTTAGAAGAAAAAATTTCCGGTTTTCCAAAAAAGTTCGTGAATTTGATTTTGAATTATCTCAAAGAGGAACAGGATGGATAAAAATCCAGCCGTTAGAAGCCGTACATATTGAAGAAGTGACACAATGGGACGCGAGGAAGCAAATCATAAGCTTGAAAGATGGAACGCAAAAGAAAGTGCATAAGGTTCGTGCGGTTGGTATGGATAAGGAATTGGAATTTGTGAGAAATCAATTGGTGAACAAATCATCTTGAATTTAAGGGGAAGCTATGGAATGGAAGAAGAAGAATTGGCAAGAGAAGAGCTGAGGGCCCGATTAATTGAAGCTGAGCTTGCTTTAAAAGAAGCCGAGGAAGCCTATGCGCTATATGTCCAACAAATTGATCATTACAAGAGAACTATACGACAGCAAAAGGTTGTGATTTTGGGAATCAAATCGAGTTTGGCCCATCATTTGCATGGAGGCACCAATTAGGGCAGTATCATAGTGGGTATGTTAGTACTCATGAGATTGTGAGGAGCTGACCAATAAAATGAAGTACGAGGCAAATAGTCCAGAAGCCTATATCAGCCAACTACCTGAAGACAGAAAGCAAGCGATGGACAAGCTGAGAAATACGATCAAGGAGAATCTTCCAACAGGCTTTCAAGAAACCATATCCTATGGAATGATTGGTTATGTCGTACCCCTTAGTATTTATCCTTCTGGGTATCATGTTAATCCCGAGGAGCCTCTACCCTGATTTCATTTATGCGAAAAGAATAATAGGCGGGAAAACAATTTATGTTTTCTTCGTCTTTTTTTGGATCTTGGGATATACAGAGGACCCTTTTCTGGCTTGTCGGAAATATCCTTGGATAGTAGCAACGTCAATTCTTCATTGGTTATTCCTTGATTATTCATCTGTACACACCCTTTGAAGTAGTCTCGATTAGCTTATCATATTATTGAATAAAATAATGTATCAGATGTCACGTTTTGATGAAAACAGACGTATAGTCACGCTGGCGCTTGAATGGTTGAATTGAAGCCTTCCATAATTAGTGTGCCATTTGTAAGCGGCTTTAAACATAAGTTTATCAATAAGCGCAGCAGATTTGTACAATCGCAGCAGATTTGTACAATATCGTTAATAACGAATTAATCCGTTGTATGATCGGAAATCATATACTACACTTTACATACAAGGGAGAGATGCAGTATGAAAAGAGGTATAAAAAATTGAGCGCTAATAACTGGGAAGCTTTTTTTGATACGCATGCTCCTTTTTATATGAATAATGGTTTTACGAAAAATACGGCGGCCGAAGTTGATTTTGTTCTTGAGGAATTGCAGCTTCCCGTTGGAAGCTTCATTCTCGATGTGGGGTGTGGGACAGGAAGACATTCCATTGAGCTTGCACAGCGTGGGTATCAGGTTACAGGTATCGATATATCGTCGGGGATGCTGGAAGAAGCAATGACAGCAGCCAAAGCAGCAAAGGTTCATGTCGAGTGGGTTCATTGTGATGCAGTAAATTTCTCCCGAAGCGGATTTTTTGAAGCTGCAATATGTCTGTGTGAAGGTGCCTTTGGTTTAGTGGGTCAAGATGACGATCCCCTTGAGCATGATATGGCAATCCTCCGCAATGTGAGTCAGGCGCTTAAACCGAACGCCCGCTTTATTCTGACCACTTTAAATGCCTATTCAAAAATTAGGAGATTTACTCAAGAAGAGGTCGAACTTGGTATTTTTAATCCGGTAACGATGATTGAGCAAAGTGTCGTAGAATGGGATTTGCCGGAGGGAAAGAAGAACATACAGATGAAGGAGCGCAGATATTTTCCAACAGAGCTTCAACAAATGTTTGACAACGCAGGTTTTCACGTAGATAACATCTGGGGTGGTACCGCAGGACGATGGGGGAAAAGAAAAATCAACCTCGATGAAGTGGAGATTATGGTAGTGGCAACCAAAAAATAATTCAAAACAGGGATTGCTGATGTTCAGGCGATCCCTGTTTTCACTGTAAACTAATGCTCTCTAAACATTAATGCCTTTATGGCGAATCGAGGCAAAATCAGCTGTCTACGCCACCTCGACGGTTGTTTAATTAACCGATACAACCATTCTGCATGTAATTTTTGCCAAACCTCCGGTGCCCGTTTGACCTTGCCTGCAATAACATCAAGACTTCCTCCGACACCGATAGCAATTTTGGCATTCAGCTTTGATTTGTACTTATGAATCCATCGTTCAGCGTATGGCGCCCCAAGTGCTACGATTAAGAAGTCAGGTGCCAAGGACTGAATTTCTTGAACAATCCTTGCATCATCCTCCTGTTTAAAAAAGCCATGATGCCTGCCCAGTATGGATACATTCGGATAGGTTTGAGTAATCACTTCCGCTGCTCTTTTACTTGTAGCATCGTCTGCACCGAGAAAGTAAAATGACCATTTTTTGTGATTTCCAGCCTCCAGCAGCTTGAAGAGCAGGTCACATCCGGTAACCCTTTCTGGAAGATGTCCACCTTTGAAGCGGGAAACCATGACGATGCCAATACCGTCAGCCGTAACGAGACCGGCCTCATCAACAATGGCACGCAGCGATTGATCGTGTTGGCAGGACATTACGATTTCCGGATTCCCCGTTACGACATGGAAAAGCTCTGATTTATGTTTATCTACGACCTTGTCAAGTACTTGTACGGTTTGGTCCATTGTCATTTTGGGAAAAGGAATGCCCATGATTTTGGCGACATTATCCATTGAAGAAACTCCACCTTCGTTTCAGATATCCCTATATATTAACACGATTTAAGCTAAGGGGCTATACTGCTGTCCAAGAACACAAGAATGAATCTGCCAATGCGCAACGGGTTCAAGATGACAACAAACAGTAGGAAAAGGTGAAATTAGGGACTGGTTACTTTTCGAATTCGCGTTATAATCAAGGTGATACGGAGACTGCCATACCAGCTCGTCACAAAGTATCAGACTTGTCATGAATCCGTTTAAATGCTGAAGAGGGTAGAGGAGGAGTCAAAATGAGTTCAAATGCAAGCAAGCCTGTAAGCGCAATCATTGTAGGTGCGGGACAACGCAGTCTCGTCTATGCATCCTACGCAGAACGTTATCCCGACCAATTACAGATTGAAGGTGTGGTGGAGCCGGACCCGGAGCGCAGACAACTGGCTGCGGAGCGTTTTGGCATTTCTGCTCACAACACGTTTGCCTCCGTAGAGGAATTGTTAGACCGTGCTCAACTGGCGGACGCAGTAATTAATGGTACGATGGACGAGCTTCATGTGTCAACAACCCTGCCCTTGCTGGAACACGGGTATCATGTGCTGCTGGAAAAGCCGATTGGTGTGACGGAGGAGGAGACGCTGGAGCTGGAAGCTGCTGCGCTTAAATATAACCGGATTGTGATGATATGCCATGTGCTTCGTTATGCGCCCTTTTACAAGAAAGTGAAGCAGCTGGTGTCTGACGGCGAAATCGGCGAAATCCTGACGATGCATACCTCGGAGCATGTGAGCTATCATCATATGGCGGTATCCTTTGTCCGCGGCAAATGGAGCTCCGAAGCCCAATGCGGATCCTCAATGCTGATGGCCAAATGCTGCCATGATCTGGATTTGGTGTCCTGGCTGATGGGGAAGGCACGGCCTCAGCAAGTAAGCAGCTTCGGCAGCCGTATGCAGTTCAGACCGGAGAAAGCACCTGTGGGAGCCGGCACCCGCTGTCTGACTGATTGCAGCATTGAAGAATCCTGTATGTACTCAGCGCGTAAGCATTATTTGAATATGGAGCGCTGGGGCTTCTATGTGTGGAATAACTATCACCTGGGTATACGGATGAGTGAGGAGGATAAGCTGGAATCGTTGCGTACGGATAATCCTTACGGCCGCTGTGTATGGCATTGCGATAACGATGTTGTAGACCACCAGTCTGTCATTATTGAATTTGATAATTTGGCAACAGCATCCCACAATATGGTAGGTACCGCTTCAAGATCCTGCCGCATTCTGCATATCATCGGTACGCATGGGGAGATTCAAGGGGTTCTTGAGGACGGATATTTCTATTTGCGTCAGCCAGACCCGGTTAAAGGGCGTGAATACAAGGAGCACAAGATTGCCGTAGATGTAGCTGACGACAGTCATGGCGGGGGTGATCTTCTATTAGTAGAAGATTTCGTGCGTGCCTTGCGCGGAGAACAGCCATCTATCTCCTCTACTACACTTGAACAATCGGTAGATGGTCACCGGATCGGCTTTGCAGCGGAACGATCCAGACGTCTTAACCAACAGGTAAGACTCGAATTGAATTAGAGATCTTCATGTGGGATTTACCAAGTACGAATGGACCGCACGGTGACAGCCCGAGCGGTTTTTCTATGAATACAGCTGTTTTTACAGTTCATATTGCAAAAAGACTATATCATTTTTTCTAATGAAAACTATCATTTTTAATAATGAAAAGGGGTAAATCAGGGCAAATCACCCCGTTTTCTATGTCTTTTTGTTTAAAATGGATATTAATGTAATAAAACCATTTATCAGGATGAAATGTCTCCGTTGATCGTTTTGTTGTAATATGTTAGGTTAGTATTTGATGAAATGTCGATTTGGATAGAAAAAAGATTTTATGTTTATGAGAGGTGGATATTGTTGCAACTTCAGGTAACGAACAGTCCTTTTAATCAGGAGCAAGTCGAGCTTCTTAATCGCCTTCTGCCAACCTTAACAGATTCACAGCAGGTATGGATCAGCGGGTATTTGTCCGCCCTACAAAGAACAGCTGCATCGGCATCGATCGTCGCTGATCAGCAAGCAAGTGCGGTCGCAGTTGTGGAAGCACTTCCTACAGTCAGTCAACCTGTTATTTCCCGTGAAGTGACGATTCTATTTGGTTCCCAAACCGGTAATTGTCAGCGTCTGGCTGGCAGCTTGTCACGTAAGCTCGAAGAGCAAGGGTTTCAGGTAACCTTGTCTTCCATGAACAACTTCAAATCGAATGGCTTGAAGAAGGTCGAGAATTTGTTGGTGCTGGTAAGTACCCATGGTGAAGGTGAGCCGCCGGATAATGCCCGGTCCTTCCACGAATTCCTTTATAGCAAAAGAGCACCCCAATTAGAAAACCTGCGTTTTTCCGTGCTTGCCTTGGGAGATACTTCGTATGAGTTTTTCTGCCAAACCGGCAAGGATTTCGATACTCGTCTGGAGGAGCTTGGCGGTCAACGATTGACTCCTCGTGTTGATTGCGATCTCGATTATGACGAACCGGTAGCAGAATGGTTTGAGCATGTTCTAAGTTCTTTAAGCGGAAGCCAACCTACATCTGCATCGGCATCGAATGCTGCCCAAGTATCGGTTAGCACAATCGGGCAAGAGCAATCTGAGTATTCCCGTACGAACCCTTTTAAAGCCGAAGTACTGGAAAATTTGAATCTGAATGGCCGCGGCTCAGATCGGGAAACCCGTCATCTTGAACTGTCGCTTGAGGGCTCCAATTTACAGTTTGAGCCTGGCGATTGCGTAGGGATTTATCCGGAAAATCACCCGGAATTAGTAGATTCACTGATTAAGGCTATGAACTGGAATCCTGAGGAGTCCGTTCCGGTGAACAAGAAGGGTGAAGAGCATCCTTTACGTGAAGCGCTGCTGTATCATCTTGAAATTACGGTACTGACAAAGCCATTATTGGAGCAGGCTGCGCAGTTGTTCTCCAACCCTAAGCTGAGTGAGCTGTTGGCACCAGGACATGAGCAGGAGCTTAAGGCGTATATGGATGGTCGCGATTTGCTGGATTTGGTTGAGGATTTCTCACCGGGTCAAGTCTCGGCTCGCAGCTTTACAGCTATTTTGCGGAAATTGCCTGCCCGTCTCTATTCGATAGCCAGCAGCCTTAAGGCTAACCCGGATGAGGTGCATGTTACAATCAGGGCAGTTCGTTATGAAGCCCATGGTCGGGAACGGTATGGCGTATGCTCCGTTCATTGTGCAGAGCGTTTAGAGAATGGCAGCACCTTGCCTATTTATATTCAGCACAATCCGAATTTCAAGCTTCCAACGAACCCGGATGTCCCTGTTATTATGATTGGTCCAGGTACGGGGGTCGCTCCATTCCGGTCTTTTCTGGAGGAACGCGAGGAGCTTGGTGCACAAGGAAAAACGTGGCTGTTCTACGGCGATCGGCATTTTGTTACCGACTTTCTGTATCAGACCGATTGGCAGCGTATGCTTAAAGAGGGCGTGCTGACACGTCTGGATGTTGCGTTTTCTCGCGATACGGAAGAAAAGGTATACGTACAGCATCGTTTGCTGGAAAAAAGCAGCGATGTCTTTGGATGGCTTCAAGAAGGTGCACATATCTATGTTTGCGGCGACGAAAAGCATATGGCACATGACGTCCATGCTGCGTTGGTCACTATCCTCCAGCAGGAAGGCAACATGAGTCCTGAAGAAGCTGTCGCTTATCTGGACGATTTGCAGCAGCAGCAGCGTTACCAGCGCGACGTGTATTAATAGAAGATGGATTGAGTGCGAGAGGAGAAAAGCAACTATGGCGAATGATCAATTGGTGAAGCCTGTAGGCGGACCGCCAAGCGAAGTTGAGCATATTAAGAGCGAGAGCAATTACCTGCGTGGAGCGCTCGTAGAAACGATAGGAAACCCGATAACCGGCGGTTTGCCCGAGGATGATAATCGGCTGTTAAAATTTCATGGGAGCTACATGCAGGATGATAGGGACTTGCGTAACGAACGTGAAAAACAAAAGCTGGAGCCTTCTTACCAGTTCATGCTGCGCGTAGTGGCGCCAGGCGGCGTTGCTACACCAACCCAATGGCTAACCATGGACAGTTTGGCTCAAAAATATGGTAATGGAACGCTGCGTGTAACAACACGTCAAGCTTTTCAAATGCACGGGGTTCTCAAATGGAACTTGAAAAAGACGATTCGCACCATTAACGACACGCTGATGACTACATTAGCTGCCTGTGGTGATGTAAACCGTAATGTAATGAGTAATCCGAATCCTTACCAATCTGAGGTTCATGCCGAGGTTTACGATTGGGCACGCAAGATTAGCGATCACTTGTCCCCGCGGACACCGGCTTATCACGAAATATGGCTCGATGGCGAAAAGGTTCTCGACAGTACTGAAGGCCAGGCAGAAGTAGAGCCGATTTATGGTCCTGTGTACTTGCCGCGTAAGTTCAAAATCGGTATGGCCGTTCCTCCTTCCAATGATGTAGATGTGTTTTCTCAGGATCTGGGTTACATTGCCATCGTGGAAAATGGGAAGCTGCTTGGGTTTAACGTTACGGTTGGCGGCGGAATGGGCATGACTCATGGCGATACAAGCACTTACCCGCAGCTGGGTCGTGTTATTGGCTTCTGCACACCGGAGCAAGTGATTGATGTAGCAGAGAAGACGGTTACGATCCAGCGCGATTACGGAAACCGTTCTGTCCGCAAAAATGCTCGTTTCAAATACACGATCGACCGCCATGGTCTGGAGTGGTTTGTAACCGAGCTGCATAACAGAATGGGCTGGCAGCTGGAAGCTGCACGTGCGTATCATTTTGATCATAACGGCGACCGTTACGGTTGGGTGAAGGGCAGTAACGGCAGATGGAACTTGACGCTTTACGTTCAAAGTGGACGGATTCAAGATCAAGAGGGCTACCTTCTGATGACGGCACTGCGCGAAATCGCCAAGATTCATACGGGTGACTTCCGGTTAACACCGAATCAGAACGTGATCATTGCCAACGTAACTACGCCGAAGAAGCGTAAAGTCATGGAGCTTGTCGAGCAGTATGGACTGTCTGATGGTGCTCACCAATCTGCATTGCGCAGAAGCTCCTTGTCCTGTGTGGCCTTGCCAACCTGTGGGCTGGCCATGGCTGAGGCCGAACGTTATTTGCCAGTCTTGATGGGTAAGCTGGAGCTGATCCTTGATGAAGTTGGTTTGCGCGAGGAAGAGATTGTGATTCGGATGACTGGCTGCCCTAACGGGTGCGCAAGACCTGGATTGGGTGAAATCTCGTTTATTGGTAAGGCACCAGGCAAATATAATATGTATATGGGTGCTGGTTTTACCGGAGACAGACTGAACAAGCTGTACCGGGAAAATATCGGTGAGACCGAAATTCTGGATACACTCAAGCCTATTTTCCACCGGTATGCGAAAGAGCGGACACAAGGTGAGCATTTTGGAGATTTTGTTATCCGTACCGGCTATGTAAAAGCAGTGACTTCAGGATTGAATTTTCACGACTAAATAATAAGCTGAACTCAACATCCGCACTGCTGAGAACCGCTACGAAAGCAGACCCTTCTTCCAATCGCTGTTGCAGCCCGATTCTTTGTATTTTTATCCCACAGGGGTAAGAATCTGTCTGCAGAGGCGAACACTACGTTTCTCCGGAAGGGTCCGCTTTCTCCGCTCCGGTTTGGTGTTCTTTAGTTCATCTTATATAATTTTAATTTAAACCATATATCAAGAAGACCAGGGATATTCGACTCTGGTCTTCTTGATATATTTATAATATTAAAGATTTAAAAGTCCGGTGATAGCTTCGTAAGCATCTTCTTGGAAGGATATTTGACGACGCAGCGGAAGCTTTTTCACCGGACTTTTAAAGCAAGCAGCACCAAGCTCAGGTGTAGAACAAGAGAGGGAACGGCTGTGGGGTGGAGAAGCGGCAGCGTCCGCCTTTGAAGCTCGTGTTCCAACCACTGCAAGCCTGCATTCATGGAATACGGCTTCGACAGCGGTCGGAATCCCATAGTCGCTTCCCTCCCCACGCACCAAAGTAAATTGCACATCAATGACGCCATAAGTCTTTTTTCTTAATAATTGACAATTTGCAACTATACATAACCTGCACGCTATATTGACATTAAAAGCGAGTAATGATATAAAAATAGAGAATAGCACTCAAAGGCTGAGAGTGCTAATCTATTTTTGTTCGATACTCAAAGGAGAGATTCAAATGGAAAAAAAGCAGTTTCAGGCAGAATCCAAGCGATTATTGGAAATGATGATCAATTCCATTTACACACAAAAAGAGATATTTCTCAGAGAGTTGATTTCCAACGCGAGTGATGCCATCGACAAGATCTATTACAAAGCATTAACAGACGATAAACTGGTCTTTGACAAAGACAGCTACTATATCAAGGTTACGGCCGACAAAACGAGCAGAACGCTAACAATCCGCGATACCGGAATTGGCATGACCAAAGAAGATCTGGAAAATAATCTTGGCGTCATCGCCAAGAGCGGTTCCCTTGCCTTCAAAAAGGAAAACCAATCCAAAGACGGTCATGATATTATCGGCCAGTTTGGCGTTGGATTTTATTCCGCTTTTATGGTGGCGGATGTAGTTACCGTTATCAGTAAGTCTATTTATGAAGACAGTGCCTATAAGTGGGAGTCGACGGGTGCAGAAGGTTATACGATTGAAGCGTGTGATAAGGATTCCGTCGGTACGGAGGTCATCCTGAAAATCAAAGACAATACAGAGGATGAGAGCTTCGACGAATACTTAGAGGAATACCGTTTGAAAGCAATTATTAAAAAGTACTCCGATTTCATTCGCTACCCGATCAAGATGGACGTAAGTGGCAAAAGGCTGAAAGAAGGAAGCGAAAGCGAGTTCGAGGACTACCAGGAAGAGCAGCATGTGAACAGCATGGTTCCGATCTGGAGAAAAAACAAAAGCGAGCTGACACCCGAGGATTACGAAAAGTTTTATGCGGAAAAGCATTACGGCTTCGATAAGCCGCTCAAGCACATTCATATCAGTGCGGATGGAGCGGTGGTGTACCAGGCTATTTTGTTTATTCCTGAGAGCACGCCTTATGACTTCTACTCCAAGGAATACGAAAAAGGACTGGAGCTATATTCCAATGGCGTGCTGATCATGAACAAATGCGCTGATTTGCTTCCGGATTATTTTAGCTTTGTCAAAGGGATGGTTGATTCCGAAAGCTTATCGCTTAACATTTCCAGAGAAATGCTGCAGCATGACCGCCAGTTAAAGCTGATTGCCAAGAACATTTCAAGCAAAATCAAGAGCCAACTGCAAAGCCTGCTGAAGGACGAAAGAGAGAAGTATGAACAATTCTACAAATCGTTCGGCAGACAGCTTAAATACGGGATTTACAGCGATTACGGCAGCCACAAGGACGTATTGCAGGATTTAGTTATGTTCTACTCCTCGAAAGAGAAAAAGCTGGTCACGCTGGATGAGTACGTATCGAGAATGCCGGAAGAGCAAAAATACATTTATTATGCATCCGGTGAGTCGAACGAAAGAATTGAAAAGCTTCCACAGACAGAGCTAGTATCCGATAAAGGCTACGAAATCTTGTATTTCACTGATGATATCGATGAATTTGCGATTAAAATGATTATGAAATATAAAGACAAGGAATTCAAATCCGTATCCAGCGGCGATCTGGGTATTGAAGTGGAGGATAACGAAAAGGATACAGATGCCGAGAAGAACGACAATCAAGCTTTGTTCGAGCATATGACAAGCTTGTTGAACGGTAAAGTAACCCATGTCAGAGCGTCCAAAAGGCTCAGAACGCATCCGGTTTGCTTGTCTACAGAAGGCGAGCTCACGATTGAGATGGAAAAAATATTACAAGCGATGCCGAACAATCCTAATGTAAAAGCAGATAAGGTGTTGGAAATAAACGTAAATCATGCTGTGTTTGAATCCTTGAAGGACTCCTATGAGAAGGATAAGGAGAAGCTGAACCTGTATACGGCGTTGTTATATAATCAAGCCTTGCTTATCGAGGGATTGCCGATTCAGGATCCGGTGGAGTTCACCAACGATATTTGTAAAATTATGGTTTAATAGGTGTGGAACGATGAAACGGCAGAAATGCCGTTTTTTTTTTATAATATCAGAATTTCTAAGTTTTCAGCAGAGCTGAATATTCTGATATTGCAAGAAAAGCAACCTATCTTCACCGAATAGGCTTCGATCAGAAGCTTTTCTTACATTCATATCCAGTGGGATAGTGTAATCGAAAAAGGGAAGCTTATACATATTAAGGAATAAGGATCAGCGAGAGGCGTGATTACATGTTCAGCAATCATACAGTTTCGGGATTAAACATCAAGAATCTGCTGAAATTCAGAAACAATCCATTACATTTTTTAACTGAAATTCGCGAGCTGGGTGATATTGTTGAGATTGGTCACAGAGCTAATCGCAAAATATTCGTGTTGAATCATCCGGATTTGATCAAAGAGGTTCTAGTTAACAAAACTTCGAGTTTTCGTAAAGGAAAAGGACTGCAGATTGCTGGTAAATTTCTAGGCCAAGGATTATTAACAAGTGAAGGTGATACTCATAAACGCCAGCGGCGGTTGATGCAGCCTCAGTTTCATGCCAAGCATATATCTTCTTTTGCAGGTGTCATGGTGGAGCATACGGAACGAATGCTGGATACCTGGGTCAACCAGGAAGATAGAAATATACATCGGGATATGACGGAATTAGCTCTGGAAATCATAAATAAAACGATGTTTGGTCATACCCTGACTGAAGATGTAGATCAAATAGGAGAAATTATTGAGGCGGGAAGCCGAAGAAATATGCAACAAGCCAAAAGTGTGATTAGTGTGCCAAAGTTTTTTACCAAAAAAACAGACGATAAACTGCAGGAATCACAAGGTTATCTGAATCGAATTATTTATTCAATGATAGAAGAAAGACGTAAACAGCCGTATGAAGAACACCACGATCTGTTATCCCTGCTTCTCGCAGCTACGGATGAGGATGGTACTCGGATGACAGATCAGGAAATTCGTGATCAGCTCATTACGATCTACATAGCAGGGCATGAAACAACAGCGAATACGTTGTCCTGGACCTGGTTTTTGTTAGCTCAGAACGCAACCGTCGAAAAGAAGCTGTGGGCTGAACTGGATGAAGTATTAGGAGGCAACTCACCCAGTTTGCCCGATATTCCCAAACTCAAGTATACGAACCAAATCATTCAAGAATCGATGCGACTGTATCCGGCCGCGTGGATGATTGGGCGGGAAGCCACAGAACCGGTGGAGATAGGCGGGATGAACATTGCTCAAGGTGATACGATTTTTATGAGTCAGTATGCGATGCACAGAAACCCCAAATATTTTGCCAATCCGAATCAATTCAGCCCAGAACGCTTTGATCATGATTTTTTGAAAACCATCCCTGCATACGCTTATTTTCCTTTCGGAGGAGGTCCAAGGGTTTGCATAGGAAATAACTTTGCACTCATGGAAGCAGCAATTATTGTGGCTGTAGTAGGTCAAAGATACAGATTACAGCTGTTGGACTCCCATTCGGTTAAACCTGAGCCTTTAATTACTTTGCGAGTACAAGGCGGCTTACCGATGAAGGTTATGGAAAGAAATCAACATGCCTAAACTACATGGAAAACTCCTTTCCCAAATAAACGTCAGGTGCAGTCATATAGACTTCGCGCACTACCACATTTTGAGGTTGATTGAGGACATAGAGGACTGCTTTGGCGATATCGTCTGCACTCAAAAATATTTGACCCATGGCAGCATGAATACGTTCGAGCAGTGCATCGGGTAGATGCTCGTCCTTCTTGATTTCCACATCGATGCCAAGCTTGCCAGCAAGCTCTTGAATCCGCGCCGGGTCAACGCTTCGACCGAAATTTGTCGCAACTGCGCCTGGCATAATAGTACTTACCCGGATTGGTTCGTCCGCCAACTCGTGTGTTAATGCTTCACAAAGGGCATTGACCATATGTTTGGTAGCGCTATAAAAATCTTTGCCCGGTTCTTTGGCATTGCCTGAGGAGATATTGATGATGTGTCCGACAGCGGCATCGGGATGCTGGCGCATTGCACGAATAGCTGCTTGTGACCCGGCCAGCAGGGCCATAATATTGACATCGATCATCTCACGCCAAATATCGGGATCAGCCTCAGCGATTTCCCCATGCAGGTGCAGACCGGCATTGTTGACCATAACGTCCAATCTTCCAGTTTGCTGTGCAGCTTGCTGAACAAAATGCTGAAGCTTCTGGATATCGCGAATATCAAAAGCGCTGATACTTGCGCGGCCCCCCGTTTTTTCGATTTGATCACGTATAAGCTCCAGCTTATCCTCGTTTCTTCCTGTCATGTAGACGTGCATTCCCGCTTGAGCCAGATGAATTGCTATAGCACGTCCGATTCCGCTTGAGGCACCTGTGACGATGGCTGTTTTTATATTTGACAAGTGGATCACTCCTTTTTGGTATATAAACAATAATCAACACATTGTTGATTTACTTGATTGATGTTTATTATAATGTAAGTAATTTTGACTTACAATAATCACAATTACGCTGAATGTTTCATACTAGACAGGTATTGCGGTTCTGTTTATTAACCGCGTACATGACTTGGAAGGATTGTGTTTGCACATGGAAAAAGCCAATGATCTGAGAGTTATACGAACCAAAAAGCTGATCGAAGATGCTTTTCTGACCATTATGGAAGAGCAAGGGTTCGAGGGTGTGACGGTCAGGAGCTTATCGCAAAAGGCAGGGATCAATAGAGGAACCTTTTATTTACATTATCAGGATATTTACGATTTGATGGAAAAGCTGGAGGATTGCTTGATCGAGGGAATGAATGGTCTTTCCGATGATGAAGCTCCAAGAGATCTCACGAGTCTTGACACTGATAATGAACCTTTCCCCTTGATCATGTCCTTCTTTGATTATATGAATGCCAACCCACGCATGTTCAAACTGGTGTTTGATCCCCAAGTGCCGAGTTTCGGCCATAAGCTGACTTCCCTGCTGCATGACCGGATGTATGCCAAGATCCCACTGGAGCTGAGGGATTCCCACAAACAAACGATGCCGCCTGATTATCTTATTGCTTATTTTAGCTCTGCCTATTTCGGAATTATTCACCATTGGTTTGCATCGGGAATGGAACTTTCCCCACGGGAAATGGCATTGATGATAACTCGTTTGATTCGACATGGCCCCTTGGTAGCGGCGCTGAAGGAGACAGGGAAGTAGAGAACACGATACTTTTGAATTGACAGTTCACGGATTTGAAAATATAATCAGTATTAGGAATAACGTTTTAGCAAACTATTAGAAAGAAGGATACTTATATGGAGCAGCCTGCAAATCTTATCGTTGACGGTGTGTGGCCGACTATGGTTACCCCTTTTACGGAGTCAAATGAAATCGATTACAATGCACTGGAAAAGCTCGTTGAATGGTATATTGCCAAAGGGGTAGACGGCTTGTTCGCCGTGTGTCAGTCGAGTGAAATGTTCAAGCTCTCTCTGGAGGAGAGAGTGCAGCTAGCCGGATTCGTCAAGAAGCAGGCTGCTGGCAGAGTGCCGGTGATCGCTTCCGGTCACGTATCCGATTCCATTCAAGATCAGATCGAGGAAATTAAAGCAATTTCCGCGGTGGGAATCGATGCTTTCGTAATGGTAAGCAACCGTCTGGCAGCACAGGATGAGTCAGATGAAGTATGGAAGCGCAATGCGGAGATTATATTGGCGGCTGTGCCTGACGTCGCACTTGGCATTTACGAATGTCCATTTCCTTATAAAAGATTGATGTCGCCCGAATTGCTTGCCTGGTGCGCATCGACTGGGAGATTTTTGTTCCTGAAGGATACCTGCTGCGACGTGGAGCAAATTCAAGCCAAATTAGATGCAGTTAAAGGAAGTCAGCTCAAAATTTTTAATGCGAATTCAGCAACCCTGCTGGAAACTCTAAAGATCGGCGCGGCAGGCTTTAGCGGGATTATGGCAAATTTTCATCCCGATCTGTATGCATGGTTGTTTAACAACTGGAACAAGGACACGGACAAAGCGGCTCTGGTGCAGAGCTATCTGGGAGTTTCCTCGATGATTGAGCATCAGCTGTATCCATTGAATGCCAAATACTACTTGCAGCAGCAGGGACTAGGCTTTACGCTTCAATGCCGTGCGAGGAACCAGGAAGATTTTATAACGAAAGAACGACTTGTTATGGACCAGATGAAACAGTTGGATCAGTGGTTAAGCTTATTCGTGAGCGGGCAGGCTGCTGTTGCGAATACTATAGCGAAGTAAGTGGAGCAGGGCAGCAATCATTCTTAGTCCAAGGATATGCCATAATCGGAAAAAGCAAACAGCAGAACCGTTGATGACGGAACTGCTGTTTTTGTTTTGTGGCTATCTATCAGGAACATTGGCATCAGCTGTATGAGCAGCTATCGATTGACTGTTGTAAATTCTCCACAGGATTGCCTGATGACCAGGTGGGGCTCGAACATGCGCGCAGCAGGTGGAACAACCTGATGATGCAGGACATCGACGATCATCTGAAAGCAAGCCTTGGCCATCTCCTCAACCGGAAAATGAACCGTGGTTAATGGAGGGACAGTGAAGCGGGCGATCTCATTGTCATCGTGTCCAACCAGCTCCATATCCTCAGGAACGCCTATTCCTGCTTCTCGCAGGGCTGCAAGTACACCTACAGCCATTTGATCACTAAGTACGAATAAAGCTGTAGGCCGATCTTCAGAAGCCTGCAGCAGTGCTTGTGCCGCCTGATAGCCGCCTTCCTCCGAGAACTCCCCCTCCGTTATATGATCAGGGTTAATGGAAAGTCCAAGCGTTGCTGCCTTATCAATAAACCCCTGCTTGCGGTACTGGATGGCTCTGGAGGATACTCTCGGAACGATGACACCTGCATGAGTGTGACCTCTGCTTGTAAACAAACGGGCAACCTCCTGCCCAGTATGCTCATTATCTACATTAATCGTACAAAATTTATCGGAATACCGCTGATACAGCACAACTGGAACCAGAAGCGGTGTCGTTTGTAGAAAGGCCTCATCCTCATCCGTAGCATTCGCAATAATCGCTCCATTGAAGCGGGTACCCGTCACAAGGCTTTTGACATCTTGAATCCGGCCTCCCACGTAAGGCTGAACTAACAGCTCATACTCGGTTTCCTGCGCGTGCATACTCTCCTGAATCCCTTTTAAATAACGACCGATCAGCGAAGCTCGTGTATCCATGGTCCAAAATAATGCAATGATCGGAGCGACCGTTTCTCCACCACTGCGCAGACGACGAGCCGAGATATTAGGACTGTAGTTAAGCGCCCGGGCTGCTTCCAAAATCCGTTGTTGGGTTGCCGCCGAGATCCGTAGTGCGTTTCCCTTTCCATTCAAAACAAGTGAAGCCGTGCCTTGGGAAACCTGTGCAAGCTTGGCTATATCTTTAATACTGGACAGTGTGTTCACCACCATTCACTGAAATACTTATTAATCGTATTATAGCTTAATTTGCTTAGGGATTGAACTCTGTACAGTACCATGATAAAATTTGCTTCATAGACCCGAAAATGAGGGATTCTCGGTATGAACAAAAAGGAAGCAGAGTTCAGCAATTTAGTGAAAGCGTTTCGAAAACGACATATGGGCAAGGGACCGCGGGAAATCCGGACTACCTTTTGCAAGCAGTGGGCAATTTGTGAGATGGAAGGCAACTTGTCCCCGGTGGAAAAGTTCATCGCCTCAGGAACGGAAGGCAAGCAGGTATTGCGCACAGCGCGTACCGAAATGGTGAAAGATATTTATCGCAATCACCCGCCGATAGAAATGGAACAGCTGCTAGGTGCCAAATTTATCGAGCTGTTCGTAGATATCGATCTGGAAAAAGATTTCGGGATGTCGATATTTGTGTTCGATCAGGATATTGAAAGCAAGTTTTTATTAAAATAAATCGTTGAAACCGTCATAATTGCATACCTGTGCCGTTGGCACTTGGCAGCGACCCTGCTCAAGACTAACAGCCGCATCAGAACCTTTATTTTTGTACCAACAAAAAACGAAGGGACTGCTGCGGCTTTTTTTGTGAATGCATTGGCTTTGCTGATCATTTTGAATGAAACCAAGGAGGTAATCTGGTTGGGTAAAACACAACATACGGGACCCATTAAGCTCCCCAAACGACTGGATCCGAAGCTGTGGGTGAGTAAAGCTCCCTTCGGATTGGGGCAAGTCAAACCACATCATATTAAAGAATCATTGAAGATTGCCTGGGAGAATAAAGATCAACTGCCATATGCCTATCGAATATTGACACAAGGCGTGTGTGATGGCTGTGCACTCGGTGTATCCGGACTGTATGACAGGACGCTTGCAGGACCGCATGTATGTACGACCCGACTTAACGTTCTGCGTCTCAATACGATGCCGGAGATCAGACCGGAGGTACTGCATCAGGATATTGCAGAGCTGCGGACCATGGACAGTGCAGCGCTGCGCAAGCTGGGCCGAATTCCGTATCCGTTGATACGCAGGCCTGGGGAGAACAGGTTTGCCAGACTTCCATGGGATGAGGCTCTCGAGCTGATCGCCGCAAAAATTCGAGCTATCGATCCCAAGCAGCTTGCTTTTTATTTGACAGGACGTGGCATCACTAATGAATCCTATTACGCTGCAGGCAAGGTTGCACGCTTGCTGGGAACGAATCATATAGACAACGCCTCCAGAATCTGCCACTCACCATCCAAAACAGCGCTTAAGCGTTCTGTCGGAATCGGGGCTTCCAGCTGTAATTATAAGGATTGGATTGGCACCGATGTGCTCGTGTTCTGGGGCAGTGTAGCCGCCAACAATCAACCGGTATCGACCAAATATATGTACGCGGCCAAGCGCAAAGGCACCCGGATTATCGTCATTAACCCTTACCATGAGCCATCGATGGATCAATATTGGATTCCCTCTATCCCAGAGTCTGCGTTATTTGGGACCAAGCTGACCGATGACTTTTATCAGGTTCATATTGGTGGGGATATCGCTTTTATGAACGGTGTGATGAAGCACTGGTTCGAGATGGAAGAAGCGAGTCCAGGCTCTGCGGTAGATCATGCCTTCATTGAAGCGCATACGAACGGTTATGAACAGCTGAAGGCTCATGTCAGGGTGCAGGATTGGGAGCTGCTGGAACGCTCATCAGGACTGAGCCGTGAACGCATGCTGGAATTTGCCCGTTTGCTGGCTGCGGCGAGATCAGCTGTATTCGTCTGGAGTATGGGGCTGACGCAGCATCGTTTCGGTACGGACAACATTTCACAGGTGGCGAATTTGGCCTTGCTGCGAGGATTTCTGGGCCGTGAGTTTTGCGGGTTAATGCCCATTCGCGGACACAGCGGGGTACAGGGATCCGGAGAAATGGGTGCAGATCCGTTCAGCCTGCCCGGAGGCGAATTCAATGCGGATGGTATTGCACGCATGGAACGGGCATGGGGCTTCGAGCTGCCCAAATGGCAGGGGGATATTGTCGGAGTCTCGTTGGAGAATTCGATGCTTCCTGATGACCACGAGCGTAAGCTGAAGCTTTTTTATACGTCAGGAGGAAATTTTTTGGAAACGATGCCTGACCCCGATTTCGTTCGCAAATGTCTGGAAAATGTCGATATTCGGGTGCATCAGGACATTGTGTTGAATACGTCTACGCTTGCTGAAGCGAGGGAGGCCGTGATCGTATTGCCTGCGATGACTCGCTATGAGCAGCCTGGAGGTGGAACCTCGACATCCACAGAGCGGATGGTCTATTATTCACCGGAAATCAAAGGGCCAAGAGTCAGTGAGGCACGTGCAGAGTGGGCCATCTATGCCGAGCTTGCAGCCAAAGTAAATCCAGCGTATGAACGATTGATCGCTTTTCAGAGTGCAGAGGATATTCGGCGTGAAATTGCTGCTGCGGCCACTTATTATGATGGTATTCAGCATTTATCCGAGCGTGGCGATGTGTTTCAATGGGGCGGCGCCTGGCTCTGCGAGGATGGAGTGTGCCCGACCGCGGATGGCCGCGGTAATCTGATCCCCATCGAACAACCTGAGCTTCGTAAGCCGGAAGGGCATTTCCGTGTCACGACCCGCCGCGGCAAGCAGTTTAATTCCATGATCTATAGTGCCACCGATCCTTTTAATGGAGCCGACCGTTACGATGTGCTGATCAATCCGCAGGATGCTAAATCACTGCAGCTTAAAGCGGGTGATGCTATCGTAGTATATAACCAATACGGATTGCTTCATGGGTGGGCGAAGCCGGTTCCGATTCAACAAGGTAATATTGAGGTTCATTGGCCTGAAGGCAACAGCCTGATTCCCAAAGGTGTCTATGAAGCTCACGCAGGCATACCAGAATATAATACAGCTGCAGTTGTAGAAAAGGCGGAAACGTTCCATGCCCTTAAAGACACCAAATACGTCGAAAAACGAGTGCTGGAGCTGGAAACGGAAATGGGGTGAAGCCGAATGGGAATGGACTTTATGGATGACTTTGCAATTGAACAACCAGTAACGGCCACATGGCGTATATTGAAGTATTCCGGTGGTCAATTTAACGAGCAGGAAGACGTAGTGGCTTCTGAATATCCGCTTACTGTTCGAATAGACGGAGAGGAGTTTGCCACCATCGTATGCAGTCCTTCGGATCTGGAGGATATGGCGATTGGTTTTCTTGCCTCTGAGGGGGTTATTCGCGTCATCGAGGATATCCGTACGTTAAAGCTGAATGTGGAGCGCGGTTTTGTCGATGTTGAGCTCAAGGTTAAGCAAAACACCAGCAAGGATTCGTATAACAAGCGATTCATTGGCTCTTGCTGCGGGAAGAGCCGGCAGTTTTATTTTCATAATGATGCGAGAACAGCCAAGACGATCCCATTACGTACTCGTATTAGTGCTGTACGCTGTCTGGAGCTGATGAACCAGCTTCAGCAAGCTTCCGCTGAGTTTCATCATACCGGAGGTGTGCATAATGCGGCGTTATGCAGTGCTGACAGCGCTGGAGCGCCTGTCTCGCTCATTCGTTCAGATATAGGCAGACATAATGCACTGGACAAAATTTTTGGACAATGCATCAGACACCGCATCCCGCTTCAAGGAAAGGTTATTGTTTTTAGTGGGAGAGTTTCCTCTGAGGTGCTGCTGAAGGTGGCGAAGATTGGTGTAGGTATCCTGCTGTCCAAGTCGGCCCCGACAGGACTGGCGCTTGAACTTGCCCATGACCTTGGGATTGCTGTAATCGGATTTATTCGCGGGCATTCTTTTAATGTGTATACCCATTCGGAACGGTTGGAAATCGATAATTAAATTTCCTTCAGCGAAAAAAGTGAGGTGTTTGATGTCAAGGTCAAGATATGTTGATTAATTGAAAAAACCGACAAGAAATGTCCTGAAACGATAATATATTTACTGTAAAATTAACCGTAGGCGATGAGCATTTACAGGAGCTTTGCAAGCGTCAGGGTTCCTTCCGTCTTTTTGTGATAAACATACCCTAAGGAGGTATTGTAATGACCGCATTTGGTTGGTGTATGCAGATCGAGCATGCTGAGGAGCTTCAAAGATATGGATATGATTATATTGAATGTTCAATTGCTCCCTTGTTGAGTCAGGATGAAGAGGCTTTCAAGAAAGCGTTACCTTTGTATATCAATAGCCCACTTCCGGTTAAAGCCTGGAATGTGCTATTTCCCGGAGATATTAAAGTCGTAGGTCCTGAGGCTAATGAAACGATCATCACGAACTATTTGGCCAGAGCCGTAGATACGATGTCTCAAGCAGGATCATCCATTTTTGTATTTGGAAGTGGAAGATCACGCAGCATCCCAGAGGGTTGGGAGCATGCACGTGCAGAGGAGCAGCTATTAAGGCTGCTAAGGATCATTGCGGAGCAGGTTAAGGGAACTAATCTTACTCTGGCTATCGAGCCTCTAAACACCAAAGAATCGAATGTGATCACGAGTGTAGCTGAAGGTGTGCATTATGCCAAGCAAATTAATGATCCCGCTATTCGTGTATTAGCTGATTTTTATCATATGGATGAAGAATCTGAGCCATTGGAAACCATTGTCGCTCATAAGGATTGGCTGTCGCATATTCATATTGCCGATACGGGGCGTCAGTCTCCCGGAACTGGTCAATATCCGTATGAACGCTTTGTTGCGCAATTGAAGGCAGCAGGCTATAACGGTATGGTGTCGGCAGAATGTACGGTCAAGGATCGCGCTCAAGAGCTGCCGGCTTCACTGAGCTTTATGAAAGAGCAGTGGTCGAAATAAACGAATCGCAATTGCTGTAAAGCTGCTACAAAAAAGAAGTCACCGTTGATCCCAACGGCAAACTGGTACTCTTAGTCAAGGATACTTTAAAAAAATTGTTAGGCTAAACTTAAGAGATGATTCCTGTATTGAGCACTGAAACAGGAGTCATCTTTTTTAGTCCCCACTGATTGTGCTATGATTAACTTATCAACATAGGCACGGACCCGCTTTGGCGGGCCCATAGCTACAGCCACATTCATTTGTAAAAAATCATAAGGGCGTCCGGCAGGAAAAAATGCTCCGCGCACCTCATGTGCAAGAACAGTAAAAGCTCTTTATTCCATATATTGCTCATCTGGCTCGTGTAAAGCTGAAGCCAAGATTTTCTCTGCGACGAATTCAGGAGTATCGGCAGAAGTGGAAGAGCCTTGTCGCTGCTTCTGGCGAACACCCAGAGCGTTTTTGCCAAAATCCGTTGCGGTTGAGCGCGGATAGACAGTAATCACCCGAATATTCTCTGAGGCTAATTCATCTCGTGCCGTATCGGAAAGCATGTTCAATGCGGCTTTGGTAGCTGCATAGGCTGCCATTCCAGCAATACGCATCTTGGAGACCACCGAACTTATATTGATGATCAGTCCTCCCCCTTGCTCTCGCATAATAGGAATCACAGCTTGCATAGCTGCTAATGGTCCAAACACATTGAGGTCCAGGGTCTTGCGGAAGTCATCAGGATTGAGGTCAGCGATCGTGCCAACTGCAGCTTGTCCTACGTTATTGATGACCACATCCAAGCTACCAAAGTAGCGCACCGTCTCCTCAATGACTTTTTGAACTTGCTTCGGATCGCTCACGTCAGCAGGCAGAGCGACGGCGTCACTTCCCTGGCT
Organism: Paenibacillus periandrae; assembly: GCF_022458865.1. Classification (GTDB taxonomy): domain Bacteria; phylum Bacillota; class Bacilli; order Paenibacillales; family NBRC-103111; genus Paenibacillus_S; species Paenibacillus_S periandrae. The sequence continues at coordinate 160,907 of NZ_JAJNMU010000017.1, forward strand.
CTGCAGTTCCTCGGCGAGATGATTGAGTGCGTCGGCAGATCGAGCTACCAATGCTAATTTAGCACCAGCAGCTGCAAAGCGGCGTACTGTGGCTAAGCCGATACCAGCGGATGCTCCAGTAATAAGAACGACCTTGTCACGAATTTCCATTATAATTGCCCCTTCCATTCTTTTTAGCGCCTCTCAAATTTAACTGTTTGGCACTTGAAACGGAAGTTCAAATAGGTTAGCATGGCATTAACTAAAAGTTTATGCAATGAAGGGGTTCTTTGAATGAATGAACAATTGAATACGTTTATTCAAGTGGCAGAGTCTGGCAGCTTTTCCAAGGCAGCCGAAAAACTATTTGTGTCTCCTACCGCTGTGATGAAGCAAATTAATTTGTTGGAAAAGCATATAGGAGTGCCTCTTTTGATTCGCACTAACCATGGTGTTGAGCTCACCGAGGCAGGTAAATCATTTAACAAGGATGCAGCATTATTTTTGCGGAATTTTCAAGAAGCCGTGCTGCGTATACGTCAAGGTACACTGGGAAGTCAGCATGAAATTCGTGTGGGCACTTCTATACTTAATCCCTGCAAGGTTTTGCTGGATTTGTGGAATGAAATCAGCGACCAATATCCGCAGTTTAAAATAAAAATCGTCCATTTTGAGGATGATGCTTATACACTTCCAGCCACTTATCGTACCATTGGCAAACACTTTGATTTCATCGTTGGGCCATATCTTACAGAAGACTGGGAGGATTATCTCCGTTTTAATAAACTGGGTAGTTACCGTTTTTGCTTTGCTGTATCTCGCAGCCATCGGCTGGCTTCTAAAAAAACACTGTCTGTCAAAGATTTGTATGGAGAGAAGTTGGCCGTGGTGAAAGGTGGAAAAAGTGCAGTAATTGATGGAATTCGTGATTTTTTGATAATGAACCATCCTAAAATCAAAATTAAAGATGTTCCACGCCTTTATGATATTGATGTATTCAATCGTTGCGAGCAAAGTGATACAGTCCTACTAACATTGGATGCATGGGTAGATATTCATCCGTCCTTAGTGACCATCCCAAGCGATCTGGATTTCAAAATACCCTATGGTTTGCTATATCCCTTAAATCCATCCGAGAATGTCAATCAGTTTTTAGAAATCATAAACGAAATGTAATCTAAGCAAAGTTAACCGGCACATCATTGTGCCGGTTTTTTCGTTAACGTAATCTGCCCGCTTAATGCAGTGTTACTTAATTATATTCCCCAGACGTGCAGCAGTATCCGTTGAAGCTGTATAAATCATGACCTTCAGATCAGGATGGGTCGGTGGCTGCAAGGTCACATGTTCAAACTCCATCTCTCCGATACGAGGATCGTACCACCGTTTGTGGCAATCTGTTACTACCTGAACGTCATGCATAGGCCAGCTCTCGCGAAACAGCTGGCTGGTCTGCATAAATTCATCAATAAGCTCCTTGAACCTCGTATCATTAGGGAAGTGTCCGTAATCCGCACGAAAGCGTGCAATCATGATTTGTCTTTTGGCATCCCAATCCTTTACGCCTGATCCCATCTTGGCGTCCGTCAAAAAAAGTCTCATATAATTGGGGCTGTGCGGCATGTGAGTTGATAATGAGGGGAATTGGAAAACGAACTCAGCTGCTTTGTTCCAAAACAGTAAATCCCAGTATCTTCCGATTGCGAATGCCGGATTCGGTTCAAGAGCCCTGATCATCCGTTCCAAGCCTGTATTTAATTGTTGATTTTCTATGTTTTCTTGTTGTACGGGTCTTGCAAGAAGATGGAGATGGCAGCGTTCATCCTCAGTCAATTGCAGCGCTATTGCTATGTTATTCAGCACATCCTCTGACGGATTGACATTTCTGCCTTGTTCCAAAGAGGTGTACCATGATGTTCCAATATGGGCAAGCTGGGCTACTTCTTCCCTTCGAAGCCCCGAGGTCCGGCGTTTTCCATAGGATGCCAACCCTACCTCTTCCGGAGTAAGACGTTCCCGGCGCGAGCGCAAAAATTCACCTAACGACTTCCTGGGAAAAAGATCCTCCATTCAAATTCCTCCTTATCCTGATACTTTCAATCATACGATAAACACAGGAAGGTTGCTGCTTGCGCGTTCTATTATACTACCAGTATAGCTTCTAAAAAACTTGGGAGGATTTGAACAATGAACATTTTTGTAACAGGTGCCACAGGAAAAGTAGGAAGTCGTTTAGTTCCGCGTATGTTACAGTGGGATCATCACGTTAAAGTGTTGGTTAGGGACGCTGCAAAGGCGGATTGGCTTCATCAGCAGGGAGCTGAGCTTGTTGAAGGCGATCTTTTGCAGCCGGACGATTATATTGACGCTCTCCGGGGTACTGAGGCTGTGATTCACTTGGCTGCACAGTTCCGTGGGGTGGACGAGAACACCGCCAAAATCTCAAACATCGATGGCACTATAGCTCTGGCAAACGCTGCACTACAGACGGAAGTGCCAAAATTTGTTTTTTCCAGCACCAATCATGTATACGGCTCCGGGAATCATGCAAGACCAAACCGTGAAGATGACGAGCTTAGGCCTTCCTTTCCTTATCCTCAAACCAAAGCCGCGGCCGAAGTCGCCTTGCTGCAGCTGCACCGTGAACAGGGATTGGGGCTGCGTATAATGCGGCTTCCTTTTGTCTATGGGGATCGAGACCCTCATATCATGGAATTTCTTCCGTTCATGCGCAATTGGAATCCAGCCAAACGAATGCATATGGCACACCATGCGGATGTAGCTCAAGCCCTGCTGCTCGCCGCTTACACACCAGGAATTAATGGTCGGATCTACAATGTTGCCGACGATGCACCAATCTCCGTTGCAGAATTGGCGCTTCTTCATCATAGTGAAATTCCGTCAAACGCCCTGCAGCAGGATTATGATCCATGGGATATGATCGTCGATACAACACGGATCAGAGAAGAATTAAATTATCGGCCGATTTACCCGTCATTTTATTCGGCAAGAGATGCAGGTGCTATCTAATAAAGTTGAATATGGATAATTCGCCCCCAGCTACTTGATTTTAGGATTTACTTAACCAAACGCGCATAACAGAAAATAATTGTTCTAAATTGATCGGTTTACTAATATAATCGGAGGCGCCAGCTTCCAGACATTTTTCACGATCATATTTCATCGCTTTGGCTGTTAGCGCAATAATAGGCATCTCATTCAGCTGTTCATCCCGACGAATATGTCTCATCGTCTGGTACCCATCCATCTCAGGCATCATAATGTCCATCAAGACAATGTCAACCTCCTTATGGAGCTCCAGCATATCCAGACACTGCCTTCCATTATGAGCTGTGAGTACACGCATACTCTGCATTTCGAGGGCCTTGGTCAATGCGAATATATTTCTGACGTCATCGTCCACGACGAGTACCTGCTTGCCGCCAAATATCGATTGATGGATCACGGCAGGCTCGGTCTCAGGAATGATCAGGTTATCGATAGCCGGGGCTTCAGAAGGAGCATCCGACAACACCAAGGCGCTGACATTGGTAGCTGAGGATTCAGCATACATCGAAACCATCTCCATCGATGAAGGGTTGTGCAGGCATGGTATATAAAGTGTAAAAGTACTTCCTTTACCTTCTTCACTTTCCAAAGCGATGCGACCGCCAAGCAAATTGGCAAATTCACGCGATATCGACAAGCCGAGTCCGGTTCCCCCATATTTGCGTTCTGTTTTCCCGTCAACCTGCTGGAACGCTTCAAAAATCAGCATACGTTTGTTAACAGGAATACCAATGCCTGTATCCGAAACCGAAAAGGCAATGACATGGGCTGGACTTGACTCCGGCAGCGCTATATTGGCCTCAAGCGGATCTGCCTTTCGTATGGATAAAGTAACGGTTCCATTTTCCGTGAATTTGAAGGCGTTTGACAACAAATTTTTCAGTATTTGCTGCAATCGCTGTTCATCCGAGAAAATCAAAGAAGGAAGTCCAGGATGCTGAACAATTCGGAATTGCAGGTTGCGCTGCTTGGCAATTGGTGTGAAATTGCGCTCCATTACATGAGGAAGCTCTGTCAGATTGACAGCTGCGATCTCGATCTCGAGCTTTCCAGCCTCAACCTTGGATAGATCAAGAATATCATTAATCAATGACAAGAGATCATTCCCGGAGGAATTAATAATTCTTGCATATTCCTGTTCATCAGCATTTAGCGTACCATTTGCATTTTCAACTAAAAATTGGGACAAAATAAGCAGACTGTTGAGCGGCGTACGCAGCTCATGAGACATATTAGCCAAAAACTCCGATTTATATTGAGAGCTTTGCTGCAGCTGCTCAGCATACAGCTCAAGCTCTTTCTTGGCTTGCTCTACCTCAAACGACTTTTGTTCGGCAAACAGGTTCTGTTCTTCCAGATGCTCATTCGTGGAACGCAGCTCCTCGGTTTGCACCTGTAATTCTTCGGCTTGTGTCTGCAGCTCTTCCGTCTGGGCCTGCAGCTCCTCAGCCATCGTCTGGGACTCGCTGTATAAATTTTCAATTTCCGTACGGCTGGCCGCATTGTGCAGTGTGACTCCAAATGGCTCGACAATTTGTTCAAGCAGCTCTCGTTGAAGCTTGGTAAATTCGTTCAAGCTGGCCAGCTCCATGACAGCAAGCACATTTTTTTCGAAAATAATGGGTGCTATGATAATTTGTTTCGGTGCTGTATGGCCCAAGCCTGATGTGACTTTAATATAATCGTCCGGTATTTGATTCAATACCAAAATTCGATTTTCCGATGCGCTTTGACCAACGAGCCCTTCACCCATTCGGAAGCTTTCTATACCCACACCATCCGCCTGCCCGGCATAAGAGACAAATCGGATCAACAGATCTTTTTTTTCTGCGATCTTACGTAAATACAAGACTCCATAGTGGGCTTCGACTAAACCGGCGATTCTATTGATGAAGGATTGCGTCAGCAATTTCATTTCGGTCATACCTTGAAAAGTTGTGGCCATGTCCGTAATCTGGGTGTTGATCCAATTTTGTTGTTCAAGCTTGGCCAACAGCTCGTTGGTAATCTCGGCGAGATCGCCAACCTCATCCTTTGTTTTCACTTCAACCCGCATGGATAAGTCACCCTTGGAGGTCGCAATATGTTTGATCGAGCCTGTGACTTGCTTGATCGTATTCACAATGGAACTGGACGTGATTAGAGCGATCAGCACGGCGATAGCGGATACTACAACCCATATGGTGTTTAATATCGAAAGAAGTACTTCGTTATCACGGATGAGCTGTTGGCTCCGCGCATCGGTTAAGGAGAGCTCAGTGCTGCGGAAGGAGGCAAGCTGGGCGCGCAGCTGATCCGTATATTTTTTACCGATATCCTGTTTGTAAAATTCAATGACCCCTGCATTATTATTTTCCTTTTTCATTGATAGTACTGGATCTCCCGCTTCAGCGATCCAAAGCTCAATGTTGGTTTTGATCTTTTCCAGATTCTGCAGCTGTCTGGGATTATCCATAATCAACTGGCGTAACTTGTTATACGATTCCTTCCAGTTATTGTATCCATTATTATAAGGAATCAAATATTTGGCATCGCCGGTAATGACATAGCCGCGTTGGCTGTCTTCCATTTCCAGCAAGTTTTTTTCAATCTCATTGCTAAGATTATGAACCTGGAAATCGTGTCCCGTAATATATTCTCTATCTACTTTCATCGACATCACACGATCATTAATTAAAAGTATCGATATGCTAAGGCCGATAAGTACAATAAGATAGCCAAGTATAATTTTTGTTCTCAAATTGAATCTTACTTTGCTGAACAACTTTAAATACCTCCCCTTGAAGCCTGCATCGAACTGAACAACATATTTAAACCGTTTAATAGTTAGAATTGCAAGCTTAACTCTATCATAAAAATGATAGCGATAAAAGGTAAAAATCCAAGATTACATGGCCGGATTTAGTCAATTGTTCCGATAAAATAAGTAAATGGAACCATCTCTGCTGTCCAGGGAGTGGTTCCATTTATGTTTGCGCTGCAGCTTTTCCTTATGCTCTCTAAGTGTAGGTGTAATACGCGCTGTAGGAACGAGTCCATTCCAGCTTAATCGATTCAGCTCGGATTGTATTTGCCTTCGCGTGTCTGCTTTTGACGATTTTTTTTGGCTTTACTAAGTGCCATCATGGCACCTCCTTATTAAGAATGACGCTTCTACCAGTATACTAAATATGACGATCTTTTGTAACGAAAGAGTTTGACATTTTTGCAACGTTACGCTGAATCTGTTGTGTTCGCCAATTCGTTTTGGTAATCTAATGAAAGATTGCTGCAAATAATAGACCCATTCGGGAGTGAATACCTTGTCCTACGATTTTTACTATTGGCTGATTATGGGTATCGGATTTATGATTCCAAATTTGGCAGGTGTGGGGCTGATGTGGAAAACGCAGAAGCTTCTCATGTCTTCATTGGTTTCATTGGTTATCAATTTGATCATATTCGGAGCAGCTAGTTTATGGTGGGCTTCTTTATTTGTCGGATTTCCACGTACCTTTGGATTGGCTGGCTATGGCATCGCATTTGTGAACATTGAAGTGCTGCTGCTGTTCACTTTGATTATTATGAGAAAGAAAAGTACTTGAATCCTCCTTGTAGCTTATCAGGATGTATACGAAAAACTCCCGCTACCTAATGAAATAGGGTGTGGGAGTTTTTAGGTTATCCATATGAAGATGTTTCTTTAAACTTTTCTTAGAATGAAGCGGCAGCAGCTTTAGCTTTTTCCAGACCTTCTTCAATAATGGCTTGGCCACGATCCGGGAACTGGTTGTGTCCTTCGATAACAACAGTAGTTGGATTTTGAACTCCAAAGAAATTAAAGATCGTTTTAAGATAGTTCAGGGACATTTCGATTGCTGCGGCAGGACCTTCGCTGTAAACTCCGCCACGTGCGTTCAGCAATGCTACTTTTTTATCGCCGATCAAGCCCTTAGGGCCTTCAGCTGTGTAAGCAAATGTTTTGCCTGCTTGTGCAACATACGTCAAATACGTCAATAATTGTGCAGGAACTGTGAAGTTCCAGAGTGGGAATGCAACAACGATTTTGTCAGCTGCAAGGAACTGCTCCAAATATTTATTAACATTGTCCGCTTTTTCCTGTTCGGTTCCTGTTAATTCGTAACCTTTGCCAAGCTTGAACAAGCCAGTCAATGTATCTACATCGTAGTATGGCAATGTTTCATTGAAAAGATCCAGTTCTTCGATATCGTCATTGGGATTAGCTGCTTTATAGCTTTCCAAAAATGCGTAGTATAATTTGACGCTTACTGCTTGATCAACCGGACGTCCATTAGCTTTAATAAATAATACTTTTGACATAAGTATGATGCCTCCTGAAATTAAATTAACTTACTTTACTTTAGTATGATATTCAATTCGCTTACGTTTGTCAAGTGACTAATAATTAATAATTTGCGAAGGATTTTCGAAATTATCGTTTGAAAAGAAAAAAAGAGCTGATCGGATTACTCCGAAGCTCCTTTTTTGGCCAGGTAAGACTTGAATTTTCTTTCACGGGCCTCCCAGCGCAGCACGGATATAAAAAATCCGATTGAAGCAAACACGATTAGCCGAATGTATAACCAGGACATTTGAAAGGTATGCTGTGTCAGCCATTCCATTCCTGTAATTATGGCAGTTACTGCGATTCCCCAGGTTAATATGCCAAAATACATGACATACTTGCCCTTGCCCATAGTTCTTCTTTTACGCCACTGTGTGGCTTGTTGTTCGTTCATTTCGTTCATAAAGCTGCTCCTCCTGAGTCGGTCTCGATCATTTCATTTCGTTACTTGGAGTTATTCGCTACCAAGTGCTCGAAGTCCTCCTGCCTGTAAGTCGTTCACAGCGGTTGGTCTGCGTTAGACAGCTTTCGCGCGGTCTGGAGAGAATGGGGTCAGATCGATAGTGGTTTGCTCACCCAGAATCTGTTGTTTAATGAGCTTGCCCGTAGCGGGGGCCAATAAGATCCCATTGCGGTAGTGACCCATTGCAATTGTTAATCCAGGAGCTTGAGCAGATGTTCCTATAAATGGCAGGCCATCTCTTGTACCCGGACGCAGACCTGCCCAGGTGCTGACAAGCTCGGCCTGCTCTAACGACGGCAGCAGCTTGACGGCTTTAGCGAACAAATCACTAATCACACTCACATGGCAGCGTTTGTTAAAGCCAGCTTCCTCCTGGGTAGCTCCGATAATCATACTCCCGTCAAGCTTCGGTACGATGTAACAGCCTTGTGTAAATACGGTGCCTTGAAGAACTGGCGTTTCGGTTCTTACCGATATACACTGCCCTTTCACTGGAAATATCGGAAGCTCCAGACCTAATGGATCGATTAAGGATGATCCCCAGGCTCCTGCACATATAATGACATGATCCGCGTATAAAGAAGCTTCGGCTGTTCGCACACCCTCGATGCGACCCTGCCGTTCAATAAGACCGAGTACAGGTGTCCATTCACGAATTTCACAGCCAAGCTTGTGAAGGCCCGCTTGAAGTGCTTTGGCGAGCTGTACGGGATGTATTTGATGGTCCTGCGCAAAGCGAAGACCACCCCGAATGTGTGGGGAAAGACCCGCCTCAATGGCAAGCATCTCCGGTGTACTTAACCATTCGGCGTCCTGAATCCAGTGTAGGCGGCTTTTCAATTCCTGCTCGTCGTCAGCATGAAATGCGGCACGCAAAATACCTTGTGCTATGTATTGAGGCGAAATCGCGCTGATCTGATGGATGTCCTCGCTCCACTCGCGATATAATTGTTGGCTCATACGGCACAACTCATAGAAGGCACCCGGCTGATGTGTCTCTACCTGTGCTCCCAGCATGCCCGCGGCGGCTGTAGAGGCTTCCTGATTCAATGCCCCTTTATCGACAAGGGTACAGCGTATTCCGCTGCGGGCGAGCTCCCATGCTATCGTACAGCCTATAATACCGCCTCCGATAATGATTGCGGATGTAGATCTGGTGTTCAATAATAACCTCTCCTTGGGCAATATTGGGAATCATTCAACGCTTCACGATAACGGATGATTTGTTGAGCGGGTTCGGGATGCAGCAGGATGGAGGACAGCAGGGCAATGCCGCTGCATCCAGTCGACAGCACCTCCTCAACTCGATCCAGCTCAATGCCGCCGATTGCAATGACCGGGATTGGACTGGCTGCAACAACTTCAGACAGTGTGGCAATACCACGAGGTGCGAGTCCAGGCTTGGAATTCGATTCATAGACATGACCATAGAAAACATAGTTGGCTCCATGCTTGGCCGCGTGCACGGCTTCGTCGGCAGAATGGACAGAGCAGCCTATACGGACGGTCGTGGGCATGATCTGACGGCTTTGCTGAATGGTTAAGCTGCTATAGCCAAGCTGAACGCCAGGAGCTTGTACGGCAAGCGCCGCATCCAGCCGATCATTGATATAAATGGCAGATTGGGCGAATAACGGCTTAAGCGTTGTATACCATACTGTCAGCTCGTGAGCGCTGCGTTGTTTTTCCCGTAAATGAAACATATCGATAAGCTCAGTCGGGCACCTGGAAGCAATGGCGGCTACTTCGTCAAGCTCCTGCTGAGCTGTAGTCAGGACATGAAGCTCATGCTTTCTTATGGGAAGCACTTCCTTTGGCGGCAATCGATTTAGGACCATCATAACGCAGCCTATGCAGACCGTCAAAGCGTTTGAGAAAGTTGTCATAAAATGCTCAATAAGCTGCTGACTTGACGGTGGGAAAACAGACCTATACACTTTATGATAAGAGTATGACATGTTAACCTGTAAAAGATGTTGTGGGTTATGAAAACAGACCTTATGAGCACGTACTAGAAGGAGAGAATAAAAGTGGATCAAGTCTATAAAGCACTAACCATTGCAGGCTCAGACAGCGGTGGTGGAGCGGGGATTCAGGCTGATTTGAAAACCTTTCAAATGCTTGAGGTTTATGGATTGTCAGTGATTACAGCAGTAACCGCACAAAATACACTCGGAGTTCATGGTATTTATGATATTCCTATTGAAGGCATAGCCAAGCAGATGGAGTCGGTCATTTCGGATATTGGCGTAGATGCACTCAAGACCGGTATGCTGTCGCAGCCTGAAGTGATTGAGCTGGTCGCGGATCTGGTGACCAAGCATAAGCTGAGTAAGCTCGTTGTCGATCCAGTGATGATTGCCAAGGGTGGTGCTGCGCTGCTGGCTGAGCATGCACAGGATGCGATGCGTAAGCGATTATTGCCGTTAGCGGCGTTGGTGACACCGAATATTCCGGAAGCAGAAGTCATTATCGGGATGGAGATATCCTCATTGGATGCCATGAAGGAGGCTGCGGTTCGAATTGTTGAACAGTTTGGCGCGGCGGCTGCGATCATTAAAGGAGGGCATCGAATTGGTGATCCCACCGATGTCTTATATGACGGAGAGCAGTTTCATATCTTTACCGCAGAACGTTATGAGACGCGCCATACCCATGGAACAGGCTGTACATTCTCTGCTGCGATTACGGCTGAGCTTGCCAAAGGCAAAAGCTTGACAGAAGCGGTACAAACAGCCAAAACCTTCATCACACTAGCCATTCGACATGAGCTTGGTATCGGTGGGGGACACGGACCTACGAATCATTGGGCTTATTGGCGCGAAGCACAGGCTCAATCGGGTTTACAGGCAAAGGAGCAGAAGAAATCATGAGTTACGAATATTTGATGCAGGCAGCCATGTTAATCGTTCTGTTGCTGGCTAGTTTTCCAGCTATCATGCTGTGGTCCAAATGGAGAAATAAGAAACGGAGATAAAACTCATGTATTATGTCAATCACGAACAAATTGATTTGCGTTTGCAATTTATTCCCACACTAATCGCGGCATGTGAGCAGCTGGAGCAAGCCTGGGAGTCAACTCCCTCATCCGAGAGGCTGCTGCTGCATTTGGCCCAGGAGCGTACTCTCCATTTATGTATTGAGACCGTTACCGATGTCGGGAGCTTGTTAATTGATGCTTTTATGATGCGGGATGCCAGCAGCTACGAGGATATTATTGAGATTCTGTTGGATGAGCGTGTTTTTGAAGCCGATACAGCAGGTGTTTTTCGCGAGCTGGTACAGCTTCGGAAGTCACTGGCGCAGGAATATGCCGGCTATCCGCGGGAAGCTCTTCATCCGTTGATCGGTGTGCTGCCATCGGTACTTGCCATATTTGAGACGGCGGTGCCCGCGTTTATTAGCCGTGAGCTGGTGTAAGAATCGTTAGGAACTGCTGCCGTTGATCTTGTGAGAAAATTGGAAAGTTATGATACTTTTTAGTATAATAATTTACTTATTGTTGATTTTCATATACAATCAATTTAAGAGCAGGATTGTCAGGTGAACACGACAGTAAACAATAAGGTGGTGAGACTAAGTGACCCAGGAATTTGATATGTCGACACGTAGAGTCGTAATGACGATGTTGAAAACCAAAGGACCTCTGGCTGTCAGCGAAATAGCCAAGCAGCTCGGAATTACAGAAATGGCTGTACGCCGGCATTTGAATACACTGGAACGCGATGGTCTGATCGAGTCGAAGCTGGTACGTCAAGCGATGGGAAGACCGACCAACCTATATTCGTTGACGGAAAATGCAGATGAGTTATTTCCCAAAAATTACTATAATTTGACATTGGATCTGTTAGGAGAGCTTGTGGAAGAAGCAGGCGAAGCCAAGGTGCAGCTGTTGTTTGAACGTCGCAAGGAAAAGCTGATTGATCGCTATGAAGAGCAGATGCAGGGCAAAGAGCTCGGGGATCGGGTAAAGGCACTGGCGGAAATTCAGAATGCTAATGGCTATATGGTGAATTGGTCCGCTGATGAGGATGGTACCTTTGTCATCAATGAACATAATTGTCCGATCTCTCAGGTAGCCAATCAATATAATCATGCTTGTCACTGCGAGCTGATGATGTTTGAGACTTTGCTGGATGCCAACGTCAAGCGTACGGAATGCTTGGTCAAAGGCGGACTCAAATGCTCGTATTCGATACAAGCCAAATAGGAACGATCTCCCGCACATGACCAGCGCAGGAGATCGTTTTTATTTTATGGGATAATGACGATATGATTACTTAACCCACACATTAGCTGTCAAAGCAGCGGCTTTATCACGAATCCAAGAGAAATTACCAGCGGCAATTTGCTGCAAATTGATCAAAGACCCGCCAATTCCAAGACCATAACAGCCCGCTTGAATAAATTGCGCAATATTGGCCTCATTCACTCCGCCTACGGCAACCATCGGGATGTGATTGAGCGGTCCTTGAAGCTCTTTGATATAAGCCAATCCGAGACTCGCTCCCGGGAATATCTTCACTGCGGTTGCGCCTGCTTTCCATGCCTTGACGATTTCAGTCGGTGTCATCGCTCCGGGGAAAATCGGAACTCCTTGCTCTACAGCATAACGAATAACATCCTCATCCGTGTTCGGGGTCACTATGTAGGAGGCGCCTGCCTCAATCGCTTGCTTCGCATCTTCCATATCGAGTACCGTTCCAGCCCCGATATACATCTGATCGCCGAACTGCGCCTGCAGCTTGGTAATCATTGATAAGGCACCAGGCGTATTCAATGTTATTTCCATAGCGCGAATACCGCCATCCAACAGAGCTTGAGACAGATCGTTAATATGACGTTCCTCAACCCCACGAACTATCGCTATAATCCGCGTTTTTTCAATCCATTGTAAACCTTGTTCACGATTCATGCTCCTATACACCTCATCCACAAGTTATGAGTCTATTATGCCACCTTTTGCACGAACAGGCTATTGCTCCACTAAACAAATTTGAGAAATGTGTGTCAAATTGATGGGCTGCTACCTATAATGTAGTATTCCATAGGCATTCGTCCTGGGAAGCTGCTTGGGAAGGAGGTCCGGCTACATGGATTTGCCATTAATCGTTAGCTTAGCCGTACTCATAAGCGTGGTAGTGATTGGAATTGCCGTTCTCTTATGGCTTGAGGTTCGTCGAGCACTCCACAGGTCGTTAGCGATGATGGAACGGATGGAGGCACGACTGAAGGGTACGCTGGAAGATACCCACAAGCTGATCCAAACCACGCAAAGCCTGACTGTTGATATTCAGCGCCGCTTACACGCAGCCGACGGATTCATGCAGGCTATCCAGAGCACGGGGGAAGCCTCTGCAAGCCTATCCAAGTCCATTAAGGGAATATCCGGGGTATTGGCTGATTCGATAACAGAGGCCCAAGGTACTCTTCAAAATGAACAGGATACGGTGCGTAATCTTATCGCCATGACGACAATGGGTATAGAGCTGTGGCACAAATGGCAGTCTCGGAAACCTTCCAGGCCAAGCTCGCCTGCGAATGAACAACAGTGAAGGAGATGATCAGTTTGACAACCAATAACAGAAGCAAGGATTTGTTGATCGGTGCGGTAGTAGGTACTGTACTGGGAGCTGTGACTGCACTGCTCTTTGCTCCCAAATCAGGTCGGGAGTTGAGAACGGATATTGCCGATGGTGTGCAGCAGGTTACTGCGAAGACACAGCAGGCAGCAGAGTCCATTGCAGATAAAACGAAGCAGCTGGCTGGTACCTTAAATGAAAAAACACAGCTAGCCGCACAAACAGTAAGCCGCCATACATCCGAATGGTCCGAAAAAGCGAAGGAAACGGCCTTGTCCTGGAAAAATAAAGCTTCACTGTCCATCAATGAAGGAACAACGGAAGCCGCGGAGACCGAGATAACGACTCAGGACGAGTCTAAAGTAAGCTAGTTACACAAATCCGTTGGCAAGCTTGGTTGGCTTCCATAGCAAAAACACGGACCCAGCAGCGCCACTCGTTGCTATGTCCGTGTTTTTTGTTGTTAAGCTCTATAATTACCATTTGGAGGCATCAATCTTGCTGGGGTCCAGGCCTTCCCAAATATTGCGTATAGGGGCGGAAGTAGGATTATCGAAAACGAGCCATGCCGTAGGCAAATACCGTTCACCGTATTCACTGGAAGGACGGTTTACAATCTGATTGTCATGGACAAGAACAGTTGAGGAGCCTCCATCCAGGTTGGCCGCTGTGACTGCACCTTTTTCCAAAAATATTTGTTGGATATCATAAAGCGTAGCACCGATACTGTAACCGGGCTGTCTACCATCAATAATGGCAAACATGATCGTGCCATCTGCTTTTTGGGCCATTGCGGTCCGAGGTGCAACGCCCCAGCCGTCAGCTTGACTCTTAATCTGGCCTACACCGTTAACAATAAACCGCGGCGCAAACGTAACCGCCTCCTGAACGCCCATTTGCAGCAGCTCGCTTGGCTTGTACTTGCCAGCAATCATCCGACCCTCCTTATCGATCGCCACGATATGATTCGCTGTATTCATGTCGCCATCGTTGTAAAAAATTTTACCGCCAGAAATGACAATCCCGGTTGGCTGAAAGCCATTTCCTTTCCATTCCGGATCGACGAATCCGCCTGCATTCACGCCAGCGACTGCACCGAGACGTTTGACCATGGCAGATACCTTCTCGCCTTTGCCTGCTTTACCAGGAACAGCTATTCTAAGCTTTTTGGCATCATTGACAATTAGCAGCTTGCCTTTAAAATTTTTCCCTTCGATCGGCTCGATTTGGACAAGCGGTTTTTTCTCGACAACCTTGGTTTCCACCGGCTTGTTCACCTGGACAAGCTTCTGATCCTTGATTTCGGCAAATTTATCAAATTGCTTCCAATAGTTGTCGACACGTTTATTAAGCTCTTCCTGACCAATCAAATATACGGCCCAATGGCGATGCTGCGTAGAGATCAGCGTGTCAGCCATCATATAACGAAGATTGGAGCCGGATTCCGTCAAAAAGAACCATAAGCTGAACATCATCCCAAACATCATTAGCACGATAGAGGTATACAAGGTTAATGTGAGAATAACGGAGCCGCTTTTCTTTTTTACTTTCTTTTTGACGCCCCTTACTGCAGTTGTTGCTGCCATGATCGATTCCTTTCTCTATTTCTATACTAGGATTGCTACTTAGTAGACGAAAAAAAATAGAAAAAAGTTTCAGTACAAGACCGCACACTTTTTTCTATGATTCAGACGATCGACAGCTGTTTATTTTCTCTAAGCAGAATTTCAAATTCATCAGCCGAAATCGGTTTACTAAAGACATAACCTTGAATTTCATCACAGCCTCGCATAATGAGAAAATCGAGCTGTTCCTTCGTTTCCACACCTTCTGCAAGGGACTTGATTTTTAATTGCTGAGCCATAGCGATAAGTGCCGTGACAATAGCGGCATTTTCTTCATCAAAGGTCACATCACGGATAAATGATTGATCGATTTTAAGTGTATGTACCCGAAATCGCTTCAGATAGCTGAATGATGAGTAGCCTGTGCCAAAATCATCGATAGAAATAAAGACACCCATGGATCGCAGCTTCTGCATCGTTTCGATAATATAAGGCACGTTCGTCATGGCGACGTTTTCTGTAATTTCCAGGCAGAGCAATGATGGATCGAGACCTGTTTCCTCCAGAGTGTCCTCAATGATTTGCACAAACTGAGGCTGATGGAATTGTATAGCTGAAATGTTCACAGAAACACGGAGCGGGTGGTTACCGAGCGATTGCCACTTTTTATTTTGCAAACAAGCTTGCCGGAGCACCCAGTTGCCTATCGGAATAATCAGGCCGGTTTCCTCAGCCAGTGGTATAAATTCAGCCGGAGAGACCATTCCCCATTCCGGATGAAACCAGCGGATGAGTGCCTCCATACCGAATATTTCGCCATGACTCAAATCGACAAAGGGCTGGTAATATACGTGGAATTCGTTACGCTCCAGTGCTTTTCGCAAATTAATTTCCAGACTCAATCTGTGCATAGAGCGCTTGTTCATTTCCGGATGATAGTAATGGTATGAATTCCCACCTTTCTCTTTGGAACGATACATCGCAATATCCGCATTTTTCAATAAGGTTTCTGCATCGGTACCGTCGTTCGGATAAAGACTGATTCCTATGCTGGCTGTTACAAACAGTTCCTGTTCTTCAAAAATAAATGGTTCCTTAAGCAGCTCCGGGATTCCTTTGGCAAATTGAGTAGCTTCATCGATGCTGGCAATATTAGATAATAATACAATGAACTCATCACCACCGAAGCGTGCTACAAGATCCTTCGCTAATACATAATCTTTAAGCTTTATGGATAATGCATGCAGGAGCAGGTCGCCGACATGGTGCCCAAGTGTATCGTTGATCACTTTGAAACGGTCCAGATCGAAGAAAATAATAGCCATCTTTCCGTTGTTTCGTTCTGCCTCGGTGAAGCTTCTTTTGAGTCGCTGATCAAAATGCAATCGGTTAGGTAAGTTGGTGAGTGCATCATGGTAAGCCATATGGACAATTTTTTCTTCTGCACGTTTGCGTTCAGTTACCGCACGTATTGTTGCATAAGAACGAAGCAGTTGACCATCCTGAGTCTCGCTGATGATTTTTTCAAACAATTGATCATGTTTCTGAGGATTGTGTTCAGCAGAGCTCGGATCCGATGTACAGATGAGCTGAATCACATTCTCTACATGTTCGCGGTGAATACGGGCCGCCGAAGCAACTTTGTACTTTTTGCGGTCCTGCTTGTTGAGATAGACGATGCCTTTCTTATTATCGTATTCCGCCACGTGATTCATATTGACGATGTTGGCATTATCCAATAATCGAAAGCCATCCTCAAACAACCATTCTTCCAAATTGTCGAATGAGAAGTCAAGGTAATACTGATGTTCTTGAGTATGAATCATAATTTCACGATCACGAATTTTGTCGATTTTGACAACTTCGCTAGAATCAATAATCAGTATTTCTGACCCTCTCTTGCCATCTCGCGTGACGGGAATTTTCTGCATAAAGACTCAGCTCCATAAGAGAAGGATTAGATAGCGCAATAGGGGCCGCGGCAAAGCGCAGCCCCTACATGTAACAATAACACATTATTTTTTCAAAAGCTCTTGTGGAGTTTCAGGACGGTTAATAGCCAATGAGTTTGTAGTAACAAATACAGCGGCTAATGCCATTAACACCGTATTTGCAATAATTGCTAATTTAGTTTTCATTTGGTGTACACCTCCTTCCAATAAAATCCCTTAATTTATAAGCAGGCTGAGTCGTCAATATTGCTTGTATAAAAAAAGCTGATGTTAACACTGTAGAGTGAAATATAAGATTGCTTAGAACAAATGTAATAGCAAGTAGTTTTAGAAGAGGGTAGAACTTGGCATCCAAGCTGCTAAAGAATTGTATATCGTTTGGCGCTGTTTTGTAAAAGATAAGTATTGATATCAAATCTATGAATAAATAAAAGTTATTAAAAGAAAATGCAGATAATCCTACGCATATAAAGATGAGAATAGACATGATGCAACAGGATAATGAAGAGGAAAGATGAAGACCGCCAGTAATAAAACGTATCGCTAAAAAAGTAGCAATCCCCATCAAACATGAATCTAAATGTCCAAAATATGTACAGATTAACAATGAGACGACAATAGCCGTTGTTGTATTTATAAGCAAACTTAATGCGTATTTCAAAGCAATCTCAGATCCAGCATTGGAGTTGTGCTTGCGGATAGATCTTGCAATAGATTCAGAATAATGGTCGATAATATTCATCTATTAGACAACCTTTCACGACGGTTCTTCCAAAGCTTTTGGTTATGTTTGTATGCCAGATATATTCCTGTTAAAAAAATGATTCCAAGAACAATAGGAATGGAGATATATACTACAGATACTTTAAAAGCTAAAACTTCTACCTGCACAGCAATGACAGCGACAACCAAAACACCGGAAAGATAGAAATTGTAACCCTTCAATGCATCATTGCTTGTCGTATGGAAGCCCAACTTGTATTTTTGCAGTGGATATATGAGAAGCATGAGTATAACTGTAACAATGAGTTCATAAATAGCGAATTGAAAAATAGAGGTTGTAAGCATTTGTTCAGAGAACATATTAAAATATGATCCAATGGATACAACGAAGCCTTCAATAGAGGAAATTGCTACTGCACCTATTACACAAAGCAGCAAAGAAAAAATCAATGGTAAATTAAATAGCAGTGTAATTAATATAATTTGCGTTATTATTACTGGTAAAAACGCAAATAGAGGTACGTCAATAACATCTCTGATAAAAACGGAAAGTAATGCCATAATGAAAGCAATAAAAAAAACTTTGTACAGAGAATAACGAAAATAAATTCTGAATAAGGAAAGGCAAAGCAATACCAAAGCTGAAAACTCAATAGTAGTAAAAATGATCTTCGATAACACCAACATACTAACACCTCTATCACTATTTTGATATTCATGATTGTAATGGTACAAGAGAGATTTAGCGTAATAGGAAACATTTCTCAATAATTAAGTTTAGTTTAATATACTCTTGCTAACTTAACAAGTAGAATTTTGTCGAATAAAACGGTTTCATCAGACTCAACCTTTCAAAGTTCTTACTAATATTGATATATAATTTAAAGCACTATGAATAAGCATTGCAGTGACAATGGTGCCGCTCTTTTTATAAATGTAACAAAGTATCAAGCCTGTAATAAAATAGGCGGATATATTTGATAAACTAAAATGTCCAATAGCAAAAATTGAAGAAGAAACAATTGAGCCTACCCAAAAAAGATTTTTATTATTAAAGTATCCGAAAATGATTTTCCTATAGACAATTTCCTCGACGATAGGAGCGACAACAACCACATAAAAGGGCATGACCAAATAATTTTGTATAAGATCATCCGTTATAATTTGGGAGTTTCCTATAATTATAGCGTTAGCTGCATGTGCAAAAATACAATATTTAAGACCATTAAAAGCTGAAGTATACATTTCCTTATTTCGACATAGTGTGTTCAGATCTGTACTTTGGATTTCTTTTCTTAAGAGGATAAGAAAGGCGATGCAGCTGCCAAGAGGAAGAATGGAGACCGTATATTTGTTGAGAAAGAAGACAACGGGGCCTGGACCGACAAATATGAAAAAGATGGCAAGTATTATTATATATTCTTTTTTCAATCCAATGCTCCTTATGTAGGTAAGTAGGGAAATCAGAATTAAAGTCGAGACATCAGAAGTTAATCCATTAATTCACTTTTATAACTGTAATGCAGTACAAAAGCAAGCAAGGTTACAACTGCAATCGCAATAACAAAAAACATTTCATTCCAGAAAAAAATAGAAAGACTAACCAGACTTAAACATATGATGCCTGTCATTGCGCTGAAATGAAGCTTGCTAAGCACTTCTGCTGTTTTAGGTTTTTGTATAGCATACCTTGAAGAAATAAAGGTAAATCCCCACCTAAACTTCACCATAATATAAGCTAACAGAATATTAAAAGCAGCTACCCAGGCACCTTGGACAACATATTCATTTTGAGTTACTGTTAAAAACTCAGTGAAATCAAATTGAACTATGATAGCGTTATAACTGAACTCTATAAACAAACCGTAACCAAAAGTAATACCGATCATGAGAATACTTTGCAGAAATCGCACCTTAAAAAATATCAGTAGGCACAACAAAAAAAACAGCGGTTGGATTATAGTGATTAAATAAACTATTTTCCAGCTTTGTAATAAGGCTCCTACATTCACCATAACGAAAGTTCCTGCTGCAATCGGGATTAAATAAGAACGTAAACGCATTCGGAAAATAACAAGAGAAAGAATAAACAATGAAGGCCAAACCAGAAAATGGATCATATATTCGGGTATGTGGTCAGTAGTAAACATATAACTCCCCCATTTAAAGTTGCTGATTTTTTTACTAATAATATGTTCTAAATAATTAGAAGACTAGTCATGAAACTCTCTCTTATAACTGTAATGAAGAACAAAAGCAAGAATTGTAGACGTAGATGTAAAGATGAACAAAAACATGTCTTTCCACAAATACACAGATAAACTGATCATGCTAAACGAAGCAAGGAAAATTAAAACACTTAAGTAAAGCTTGTTTTGTATGATCATGGCACTTGAATGAATTTTACTGTTTCTAGTTGATATAAAGGTAAATCCCCACCTACTTCGTATAATCAAGTAGGTTGTCATGTAATTGATAAACGACACCCAAAACCCTTGCATGATATATTCATCTTGCAGAATATCCAAAAAATATTGGTAGTTGAATTGAGCTACGATCATATTGTAAGCAAACTCTGCAATTAAAGAGTAAACAAATACCAAACCGATCATCATAATGCTGTGGAAAAATTTGAAACGAAACACAATCATCAGGCAAAATAAAAAAGCTAACGGCTGAATGATTGTTAGTAGGAAAAGTATTTCCGAAGACTGCAGCAAAGCGGCAACAGGCGTCATAATGCAAGTGCTAACAATAATTGGAATTACATATTGTGTTAACTGCACACGAAACAATGCGAGGGCCAGTACAAAAAAGGAAGGCCAAACCAGAAAATAAATCAAATATCCCAGCATTTGTTCAATAGCCAATTTTCGGTTCCTCCATCTGAATAATATTTGGTTTCATTTTGTTAGTAAGAATGAAGTACCGAGCTTCTGGACTAATCCAGGAGTTCTCTCTTATAGCTGAAATGTAAAACAATGGCGAGTATTATAGAAGTAATAGAAAGCACGACTACAAGCAGTTCGCTCCATAAATAAAGGCTTAAACCAATCATGCTTAAAGGAAAAGTGATTACCATCGCACTTACATATAGCTTATTTTGAATATTCAATGTCCCAGAACGGACTTTACTGATTCGTGGGGAAATAAAAGTAAACCCCCATCTAGCTTTTATTAGGATATAGATGGTCAAATAATTGATAATGGACATGAAAGTAGCCTGCATAAAATATTCATCTTTGGATATTTGTAGAAACTTTTCATAATCGATTTGAGCTACGACCACATTGTAGCTGACTTCTAAGAATATGTTGTAGATGTATACTAGACCAAGCATAATGATGCTGTGAAAAAACTTGAAACGAAATACGATCATCAGGCACAATAAAAAAACCAATGGTTGAATAATGGTTATTAAATAAATCAATTTTGAAGCTTGCAGCAAGGCTGCACTAGGAGCCAAAATACAAGTTGACACAACAATAGGCATCACATATTGCTGTAACCGCATACGAAACAAAGCCAGGGCTAACATAAAAAAGGTAGGCCAGCCCAGAAAATGGACAAGGTACTCCAGAACTTGTTCAATAGCAAACATATCGATTCCTCCGACCTATTATTTTGTGCCTCGCAGCTATCTATTCCATAGCTTCCCTATGGCAAGCCTCCCTGATCACGACAAACCTCAAAACAATAACCATTACTTGTAGCAGCATGGCGATATGGGTATCGAAATAAAAGAGTGCAAAGCTGGATAGCATCAGGATGACAAGTGTAAAGAAATAGGTCGGCATCATCCGCTTGTTTTTTCGTGCTGTCTGGCTGAGGCAAAATACAAGAAAAGTTTCAAGGCTGAAATTGATTAAATAAATAGGAGGTAGCACTGATATAGCAGTATGGAAGCTGTAATAATTTGCGCCCAATAGGACCGCAGCCAACTCAACAATCATTACGTTTAGCTTTTGCTACGGACAGGAGAGATCGATGCTTCTTTGCCGCTTGTTTTGCCGAATGAGAATTCAAGGCTGGCCTGATTGTTGTTGGCTACATGCCGTACAATAAGCTCGTGGTATTTGCGTTGACGGGTAGCTGATATCGTGACACAAACCCCTTCACCTGAGGCATCAAAATATAAGAAACCGCTGCGTTCGTCGTATTTGCGGATGTTATGAAAATTCACATAGAGATCAGAATCAATCTTTTTGAATCCACTCTCTTCTAAGGTATCCAGGAAATCGCTGAAGTCTCTTAATGAATCAATGCTTTTCTTTAATCGGGTCTGCTGATCCGCATATATAATATCTCTCATACCAATTTCGATGTAGTACACTTGGCTAAGATCCACCTCAATATCAGGGGTAGCCGCGTCAGGCATTAAGTCGTGCGCTTCGAGATGCCCGGCTTTAATCATCAGTTCCTTATAGGGGTAGCCGTATGCGTTGGAGAGTTTTTGTAACGTATCGGGGGATGGCGTTATTTTTTCATTGGTGGAACGGTTTTTTTCTAATTCCAAGTCACGTATATACGCATGCGAAAGTCCGCTTTTTTTGGCTGCCTCTCTAAGGGAGATGGAACCTCGCAGACTTTCAAGAAATTTGCCAAAATTAGGGATAGCTTGTCCCATTAAAATCACCTCTTAATCGTTATTGTAAGGGAGCTTGTGTAGAAATGAAATAGGTTGATACGAAAATGTCGGAAGTTATTTTTATTTTCTCACATACTGCCAGTAAATTAAAGTAAACCTTGACGTAATGTAGTATAAATACTACATTTATCACAGGGGGAGCCATACATGAATCGGGAGGGGGATACATATTGAAAGACAAAAGCATGAAGCGTTGGAGCACCTACGAGCCCTTTTTTATTGAGTTTAACGGATACAAGATTGCTGATATTGTCGTTACCAGTCATGCCCTGTCCCGATGGTCGGAACGAGTGGATAGCGACCAAGGTAATATCGACTACATATGCACCTTCTTATGGGAGGTATTGAAAAACAATCGGATTCAGCCCTATTACGATAATGAAAAAGAAGTGTATTTAATCGATGATGATTTGGCCGTGGTATCCGAATTTATGGTGATTAAGGATGAAACGGATATCACGGGCAAACCTTTGCATAAAATGATTGTTGTTACCTTTTTGGGACATTTGTCCAAAGATATTCAGCTTCGCGATTTGAAAGCGTATTATTCCTGGCTGCGGCATTCACGACGAATGACACTGGTGAAGCATGGCAGGAAGCGCAAATGAACTTACAGGGTTTTACTATGTCGTAATGCCGTTGGTTATTCATTGCAATCATAAGGGTTGGTGGTTTGGTCCTGCCGGTATTCAGACGGTGAGCGGCCAAACCACTTTTTAAATTGCTTGGAAAAGTACAGTGCATCCCCGAAGCCGACGGATGAAGCGACCTGCTCCACAGTCAATGTGTCCTGCAGCAGCAGTCGTGCACGCTCCATCCGTATTTTCAGCAGGAAATTCATGGGGGACATTCCGGTGTGCTGTTTGAACATTTTCGATAAGTGAGTGCGGTGATACCCAAGGCTTTGCGCCATTTGTTCGATGGAAATTGGTTGATTGTGCTGGAGAGTCAGCCAACGGATCGCCTGTTCAATTTGCTGCTGAATCCCCGACGCCTCTTCCTTCGGAACATTGGTCTCATGATGGGATTGAGCGTATTCGGCAAGGATGAGCCGAAGATAGCCTTGGGATTGCAAATCACTATTGGGAAGTCGCCCCTGCAGCTGGTGATCCAATTGATGAAATAAAGCATTCAGCTTCCGATGCTGCTTTGTCATATTCACAGGTCGGTGCTGTGAAAGACCCAGCATGTGCAAATATTCATCAGCCCGATTGCCCTTGAAGCCTACCCAACGATAGCTCCACGGGTTCAATTCATCCGACTCATAGCTGACCAATTCCCCGGGAAATATAAAAAAGCTGCCACCGCGTTCCAGATGATAGTCCTGCCCCATACAGCGAAAGGTTCCTTCACCCGATACCACATAGTGCACCAAGTAGTAGTCAAGCACCTGTGGACCTACCTTATGCAGCGGATTCGTCTGCGCATGCCCGCTAAAAAGCACGGATAATTCCCCTTTACTGGGATGCGGATTGAATGAGACGTGATGATGATGTGAACTCATGTGGAACACCTCGATTGATTTTGATATGATGAAGTGTACATACCTATATTAGAAGGAAAACAAGGAGCGCTGAACCATGGGTTGGAATCGGTTTATTAAAGAAAATGGACTACATATGTCTTGGATTGTTGCTGTAATGGCTATGTTTGGAAGCTTGTATTTTTCAGAGGTTCTGAACTACCTGCCCTGCAAGCTGTGCTGGTATCAACGAATATTGATGTACCCATTGGCGATTATACTTGGGATTGCTGCCGTTCGCAAGGATACGAAGCAGTTTATCTATGTACTTCCTTTGAGTATATGGGGAATGGGGATTTCGCTGTATCATATCTTGATGCAAAAGACTTCCTGGTTCAAGGAAGCAGCGACTACGTGTGGGCCTGTTCCGTGTGATGTTGACTATATCAACTGGCTTGGTTTTATTACAATTCCTGTGCTGGCTTTTATGGCTTTTACATTAATTACAATTATTCAACTTGCTCTATGGTCTGCAGTTCGTAAAGGGTAACGACAAACGTACTACATTTATCCATGTGAAAATGGTTTGTCTCCATATGCATTCCCGGTTTCTTGACGTATAGTTCTAGTTAAGGTTATGAACTTATTCAATGAACTGGGAGGCTGTTACGATGTCCAAAATTACATTTTTAGGTGCAGGTAGTACCGTATTTGCCAAAAACGTGTTGGGTGACTGTATGATGACACCTGCTTTGCAAGGCTTCGAATTGGCTTTATTCGATATTGATGCCGAGCGTCTGAAGGATTCCGAGAACATGCTCAATAATTTGAAGCAATCGATCGGAAGCACATGCAACGTGAAAGCGTATTCGGACCGCAAGGAAGCGCTGCGCGGAGCCAAATATGTAGTTAATGCAATCCAGGTTGGCGGTTACGATCCTTGCACAATTACAGATTTTGAAATTCCGAAGAAATACGGTCTGCGTCAGACGATTGCAGACACGCTTGGAATAGGCGGGATTTTCCGTAATCTGCGGACATTGCCCGTGATGCTGGATTTTGCCAAGGACATTCAGGAGGTTTGCCCGGATGTCTGGTTCTTGAACTATACGAACCCGATGGCTGTTCTGACGAACGGGATGAATACGTATGGCGGAGTTAAAACCGTAGGTTTGTGTCACAGTGTTCAGGCGTGCATGCCGCACTTGTTCAAGACGCTTGAGATCGATACGGAGGGCGTACAAACCAAGATCGCCGGAATCAACCATATGGCCTGGCTTTTGGAAGTGACCAAGGACGGTAAGGATCTGTATCCGGAAATTAAACGCCGTGCCAAAGAAAAACAAAAAGAGCAGCATACGGATATGGTGCGTTATGAGCTGATGTTCCGTTTTGGCTATTATGTAACTGAATCCTCCGAGCATAATGCCGAATACCATCCCTATTTTATTAAGAAAAATTATCCGGAGCTGATCGAACGCTTCAATATTCCACTCGATGAGTATCCACGTCGTTGTATCCGTCAAATCGAAAAATGGAAAACGATGCGCGAAGAGCTCGTTAACAACAAAAATCTGGAGCATAATCGTTCCAAGGAATACGCTTCTTTTATGCTGGAGGCCATGGAAACCAACAATCCGTTCAAAATTGGCGGTAATGTGATGAACACGGGCTTAATCACGAATTTACCTCGTGAGGCTTGCGTTGAGGTGCCTTGTCTGGTCGATTCAAGCGGGGTAACTCCGACTTATGTAGGTGATCTGCCTCCACAGCTGGCTGCCTTGAACCGTACGAACATCAACACTCAATTGTTGACCTTGGAAGCGGCGATTACCGGTAAAAAAGAGCATATTTATCATGCGGCTATGCTGGACCCGCATACAGCTGCCGAGCTGTCGATGGACGATATCGTAGCGATGTGTGACGATCTGATTGAAGCGCATGGTAACTGGCTGCCGAAATTCGTGTGAAAATAGTGTGAAGTGCGGTGAATAAGGGGCGCTGCGCGGCCGTAGTGTCTTACGATCGCTGTTGTTTCCGTATTTTTTGATTAGAATAAGTGATTTAGCGGTGAAAATCCGGAAACAAAGGCGAACGCTACGCTTCTCCAGAACACTACGGTCGCTCCGCTGTTATTCACCGCACTTCGGGTGAGGGAAGTAGGAAGAGAAAAGATTAACAACGAAAAGGACCTTCCGAGAGAAATATCGGAAGGTCCTTTTGGCATTAAAGGGCATGACAAAAGAGCGAAAAACTACTTGCTATCGCAGAAAAATAAAAGCAGCTATCAGCACAATCACGAGGCAGACGATCAAAATAATCAGCTTGCTTTTTTGAGGCTTAGCCGTGCTGTCCTTGACTAAAGCATTTCCTTCAGTACGACTGGAGAACGTTCCGCAATACTTGCATGGAAGGTGTTCCTCAACGATCTTCTCATTACATTTTGAACAATATAGCGCCTCCATTTGCATCACTCGCAATCTGAATGGATTTTGTCAAATGACATTAGTTCTCTATATGTATGAGCCGCATTTGATTAAATAAATACTAAGAACGGAACAATGGAACGGGGACATATACCGAATTTCGATGGAACGTGTGCCTATGTAATGTTATGATGAATGAAAGCGAATAACCTACGAATGGAGCGAACCTACATGATGAAGAAACGAAGCCGCGCAGGCGCTGCAGCTTTGACGGTAATCCTGTGCGGAACCTTGCTTGCAGCTTGCACTGGGACAAGCGGTTCGAAGGAGTCGGCGCAGCAGCAAGCCGAAACTGGCAAGCCAACACCTTCCGGGGCTGATGCGATTAAAGATACGAAGCCTGCGCCTGCCCCGGAGACGGTACATGCTCCCGTGGAGCCGTCACCTGTACAGCCACCGGTGGAATCACCAGCTGCACCAGCTGAGGCACCTGCGCAGCCGCCGCTCAAGCAGCCGAGTAATCCGGCAGCTGCCATTGTGGGCAATGGGGCAGATAGCGGGTATGGAGCCTCCGGCAGCAGCACTGTAGCTGCAAATACATATAAACCACGTCAGCCCATCACAAATGACCGTAAGGATTATTCATGGTACTATATGAAGCAGCCGAAGGGTAAGGTCCCGAATTTTCCTAATGAAATCAATCAGTACACGGATAACATGAAGGCTTTGTGGGTCGGAACCGGTAAGAAAGTATACTTAACGATTGATACAGGCGGTCCGATGGGCGATACAGAGCTCTTGATCAAATCGCTGAAGGATAATAATGCCAAAGCCAACTTTTTTATTGCTGGTTACAATGTCAAAAAAGATCCTGATTTCGTCCGTAGACTGGTCGAGGATGGACATCTGGTTGCCAACCACACGATGACGCATACGGATATGAATTTACAGACGGACGAGCAGGTCAAGAAGGAAATTCATGATTATGAAAAGCTGTATAAAGAAGTGACGGGCCAAGATATCCAGCCGTACTTCCGTTTTCCTTACGGTCGCTATAATATGCATTTGTTAAGCATGGTGTCGGATATGGGCTATACCTCGGTATTCTGGTCCACGGCAATGAAAGACTGGGTTCCGCGTGCTAATGGAGCTGATGATCCATATAATGATATTATGGGGAATCTCCATGATGGCAATATTGTGTTGATTCATCAAGGCTCCCCGGAAAATATTGAAGCGTTGGATCGGATTATTAAAGGGATACGTAAAGCTGGCTACGAGCTTGCCTTATTGACCGATATTCAGCCTCCAGCTAGATAATAGCAGCGGACAGGGTTATCCTTGCGGTACGTTTTGGCTTCCAGCAACATACTTTATTTAGAGGTATGCGGTATATATTCATATACAAAGGAAGCGAATATTTGTGCAGCAAGCGATAGCCATACTGGATTCCGGAGTGGGTGGGCTTACCGTAGCCAGAGAAGTGATGCGTCAGCTCCCCAAAGAGCGAATCTGCTATTTTGGCGATACTGCCCGCACACCTTATGGACCCAGATCTTCAGCGGAAGTTATTCAATTTACACATCAGATTGTCGATTATCTTATGCACTTTAATCCGAAAATGGTCGTCATCGCATGCAATACAGCGACAGCCGTAGCATTGGACGAAATCCGTTCCCGCCTATCGATTCCCGTAGTGGGCGTTATTCATCCCGGTGCCCGCGCTGCAATCAAAAACACGAAAAGCGGTAAGATCGGCGTTATTGGAACCGAAGGCACAATTAAAAGCAAAGCCTATGAGCTGGCTCTGCGCCAATTATCACCGCATATTCAGGTGTCGAGCCAAGCCTGTCCCTTGTTTGTACCTTTGGTAGAAAAGGGCTTGTTCGAGACTAAGCAGACGGCAGCTGTAGTGAAAAGCTCTTTGCAGCAGCTGAGTGCTGTACCGATGGATTGTCTGATCCTGGGCTGTACGCATTATCCTTTTTTGATCAAACCAATCTCGGAAGCGATGGGGCCTCAAGTGGCATTAATCAGCTCCGCAGATGAAACAGCAAGGGAGATCAGCGCGATTTTGTACCATAAAGGGATGCTGGCGGCCACGGGTGAAATGCCCGTGCACCAATTTTTTTGCAGTGGAGATCCATGGATGTTCAAAAAAATAGCACAAACTTGGTTGAATGATCAAATTGGGGTTATGCCCGTTATTTGGCGATCTCCAACAATTCTATGAGACAGCGATTCGGAAGCCATAAGCTTTCGGATCGTTTCTTAATGAGAGGGTGCATATGGATGAACGAATTTGGTAAAGGTCTTGGATATGCCGGGATGGTTATGGACATTCAACAGCTGAAAGAGCACTACCCTTTTCTGGAGGTCGGATCGATTGGCCGCAGTGTCGAGGACAGGGACATTCCGGTACTAAGAATCGGCAGCGGTAACAGGCACATTCATTTTAACGGGGCTTTTCATGCAAACGAATGGATCACCACATCGCTGCTCATTCGTTTTGTTCGTGAATATGCGGAAGCTTATGCGCAGAGGGGTTCACTGCAGGGAGCTGATGCCAGGCAGATGTTTGATCAAACCTCTTTATGGGTTGTGCCGATGGTTAATCCGGATGGTGTGGAGCTGGTCTTGACCAAACCGGAGAATCAGCAGCGGCACGAATTGTTGGAATGGAACGGCGGGTCCACCGATTTCTCAGGCTGGAAGGCTAATGTTCGCGGTGTTGATTTGAATGACCAGTTTCCTGCTAACTGGGAGCTGGAACGGGCGCGTAGGCAAGTAGAACATCCGGCATCACGGGACTATAGCGGGAGCTCTCCCTTATCGGAGCCGGAAGCGAGAGCTATCGAGGCTTTTACACGGGAGCGGGACTTTGCCATGGTTATAGCCTTTCATACGCAAGGTGAGGAAATTTACTGGAATTATAATGATTATGAGCCTGTTGAATCCGAGGCTCTCGCGGAGCGTTTTGCTGAGGTAAGCGGCTATAGGGCAGTGAAGCTGATGGGTAGTGACGCGGGATACAAGGATTGGTTCATTCAGGAATTTCGTAGGCCGGGCTTCACGGTAGAAACGGGGCTTGGAAGCAATCCGCTGCCTTACTCGCAACTGGACGATATGTACAGGAAAGCTTCAAAAATTATGGTAGAGGCACTCAAATTGTGATTCCTGCAACCCCGGATCGGCTGCTGCGTATATGAAGCATACAGGCGGGCAAGCCTACAGAAGTTGAAGCCAGCAGCCTGACTCATACTAAAGGGGGACAATTCCATGTGGAAACGTTTGCTATCATTTCGAAATTGGGGCCATGTATTTCAGCGAATTCTGCCGCTCTTATTTTCCAGTAAAGTACCGCTGAGAGAAAAGCTGCTCTTTGTCATACCAGCTGTCGTATACTGGATTGCCCCTGACCTGCTTCCTTTTATGCCAATTGATGATATTGCAGTTTCCTTGCTGCTGATGAACTTTTTTACGGATCGTGTCGAACGCAAGTACGCTGTGAAGTAGCATGTAGTATAATGGAATAACCTAGTGGCGCGTTAGCGCCTCAGTGATTCACAGCCAATAGGAGGATTCAAGCTATGAATGAGAAAATCGTCATCCGCAAAACAGGCAAACAATTATTAGAGCAAATGGATGCAACTGTGGTTCCACAGGATGGTATCGGGATATGGCAGCTAGGGCAGGAAAGCCTGGTTGTCAAACAATCGGGATTGATCATCTACTTTGATCCGTATCTGTCAGCCTCACCCGCGCGATCCTTCGCACCTCCAATCCTGCCAGAGGAGATATACAACGCGGATTATGTCATCATTACACATCATCATTCGGACCATTTGGATCCCTTTACCTTAAAAGATCTTGCGATTCGCTCCCCGCAGGCGGTATTTATTTGTCCAGCACCTCATATCGAGCGAATGGTGGACGCGGGTATCGCCCGTGATCGGATTATACCGGCACAGGCGGGCATCAAGTTCGAGCTGGCTTCCGGTATCGCCGTTACACCTGTTGCTTGCAAGCACGAGCAGTACATAACCGACGCAGAAGGCAATCATTTCTTCTTGGGGTATGTGATTGATTTCAATGGTCTTGTATTTTATCATGCAGGGGATGCGCTTGCGGATCAGGAGCTGGAGGATGCACTGAAGCCACATCAGATCGAAATCGCTTGTATGCCAATTAACGGTCATGACTGGCGGCGTCTGCGCAATCATATTTACGGTAATATGACGTTCCGTGAAGCGGCAGATATGGCGGCTGAGATCGGAGCGGAGATGATCATTCCGATGCATTATGATATGTTCGCTGGCAATACAGAAAACCCGGCATATTTTGTCGATTACTTGCTGCGTTATTACCCGATGCTAAAATTCAAGATGCTGGCCCCGGGCGAGCGGATGCTGTATTTGACAGAGCGGTAAAGAATTGGATATACGAAGAGCCCGGTGATTAATGCTCACTGGGCTCTTTATTTATTTGTTTACTCCCCCTCAGGCCAGCGGATCCAACGCTGCAGATATCCCTGCTCGTACAAAGCTTTGATGGTGATGATGAGGATCGGAGAAAGTATCAGGCCGGATATGCCAAACAAGGATAGAGAAATGATCATGAAGGACAGCATCGTAAAAGCAGAAACGCCAAGCGAGTCTCCTGTGATTTTGGGCTCCATAATTTGTCTGACCATGATGACGACACCTAGTATAATGCATAACCAGATCGCAAGCGTTGTCTGTCCGACAATGAACAAATAAATGATCCACGGAATAAACAGGGTAGACACACCTAGCAGCGGCAGCACATCAAATACGGCCGAAAGCAGGGCAATCGAAAAGGCGTTGTCCACTCCAAGCAGCAGCAGCGAAATAAAAATAACGATAAACGTTAAGCCGATGAGCTTGCTCTGAGCCTTCAGGTAGCCGACGATTCCGAGCAGTACGTTTTCACGCAAAAAGGTAAACGCGGCTTTGAAGGTTTTCGGTGTTTTATCACGGGCCATTCTTTTCCAGGTTTCAATCTCTATGCTTAAAAAGTAAGCCAATATTATCGCAATCACGAAATTAACGACAAAGGTGGAGAAGCTGGTCAGCATCGAAAACGTACTGGTGAGTAATTGTCCGGCCAGCTGAGAAGCTTTATCTGCAATTTCTGTCGAGTACTGCGTTATTTTATGTATCACATCATCCGGCAGTGCGTCCATCCTGTTGCGCAGAAATTCTGTTTTCAGGATCAGCTGCTTTTGCATAATGGCTGAATATTCGGGCAAACTGGCTTTGAGGCTCAGTATTTGACTCGTAAAAATAACTCCGACACCGGCGATGACACCGAGAATGACGAGAATAAACAATCCCGTTGAAATGGCGGAGGCAATACTCTTGCTTAAACCACGTCTATGTAAAAAGCGAGCCAAAGGCTCAATGATCAGGTAAATAATAAAAGCGAGAAAAATCGGTGCAGCAATCTGATACAAATAACTGAACAACAGCATGAACAAATAAATAGTTAGCAGCAGCAAAGCAATATCAAAAACGGTTTTCCAATATTTTTGGTAAAACGCTATCATCCGGTCACCTCGTCATGCAGGGGAATAGGGTTTAGGTCCATTTGGCGGACCAAAGCTTCATTTCTTTCAAAATCTGGTGGAGATCATGGCCCTTTGGTGTCAAGGTGTATTCAACAGTGACAGGTACAGTCGGATAAGCGGTTCTTTCCAATACGCCTTGCTCTTCCAGATGACGCAAGGTTTCGGTGAGCGATTTGGGGCTGACGCCGTTGATTTTCTTTTGCAGTACACCAAAACGTTTCGTTCCGCCGAATAATTCACGCAGCACAAGAAAAGACCATTTTCCACCAATGGCATCCAAGGTTCTTTCAATGGAGCAATCAATGTACACAGGTTGTTTGGGGATATAATTGCTTCCAGCTTCAGTGAGTTTATTATTGGTTTCATTTTCTAAGAGAGACATATGTACCATCCTTCCTGTTATTAAGGGATTACCTCAAGGTTACTAGGTATATTTCCTGTAATAATATGAATAAAAATTCACTACTTCCCATTTTAAAGAACTATGGATAAAATAGCAATAGCAGTCAGGTTCCTAAGGAACCGAATCTGTAAACTATCAAAGGAGTGTCACGTTGTGAGCAAAAAAACGATTATTATTACCGGAGGCAGCGGCAAGGCTGGTGTATGGCTGGTAAAGCATTTTATAGAGCAGGGCTATGAGGTTATCAATCTGGACTGGAAGCTTCCTGAAGAGCCTTTGTGCCGTACGATAATAATAGATTTGAATGATTTGGGTCAGGTTCATAATGCACTGGCGCCATTCAGTGGCACGAACCGCAGTCAAGTCGAAGGTATTGTCCATTTTGCAGCTATTCCACAGGCTTATACGCATACGAATGATGTTTGTTTCCGCAACAACGTCATGAATACATATAATGTGCTGGAAGCAGCAGCGAACTTCGGTATTCAAAAGGTTGTGCTTGCCTCAAGCGAGTCTTCTTACGGTATGGTATTTGCCAGTGAATATTTTGCGCCGCAATATTTACCTGTCGATGAAGCGCATCCACAGCTTCCTGAAGACAGCTACGGCTTGTCCAAGGTTGTGAATGAGGTAACAGCCGAAGCTTTCCATCGCCGTACAGGGATGCAGGTAATTTCGTTTCGTTTGGGCAATATTCTTATTCCTGAAAGCTATGCGACGATTCAGGCCAAATTCGCGGATACAGAAGGCAGAAAACGGATTTTGTGGTCGTATATTGATGCCCGCGATGTCGCCAGTGCTTGTCGCCTTGCGATAGAAAAAGACGGACTTGGCGTGCAAGCGCTTATCCTGGCTGCTGACGATACCTCTTCGGATCGGGATACACAGGAGCTGGTAGCTACACATTTGGCACAGGTGACGGATATTCGTGTTCCTTTGGAGGGGCGTGTAAGCTTGCTGTCCAATGCCAAAATCAAGCAGGTGCTCGGCTGGGAGCAGCAGATTTATTTTATGGATCAATTGTAAAACCGTTTGCAAGTTAACCAGTGAACACAATCAGATGAAGGGTCTTCCCAATAGGGGTGGCCCTTTTGCTGATCTGATCAAATACGAAAGGAGAAGTGGGTGAAATCAAGCTGAGTGTGTTGGATCTTGTTCCAGTAATTGGGGAGGTCAGTGCTTCCTTTGCGCTGCAGCAGGCGCTGCAGCTGGCTCAAACCGCTGAACGCTTGGGCTACCATCGCTATTGGGTGGCTGAGCATCACGATATGGTCGGCTTGGCCTGTACATCCCCCGAGGTGCTGCTTGCTCATATTGGCGCGTTGACGAAGCGAATTCGGCTTGGTTCCGGTGCGCTGCTGCTGCCGCATTACAAGCCGATTAAGGTGGCAGAGAGCTTTCATCTGCTGGCAGCCCTGTACCCCGAACGGATCGATCTGGGGATTGGACGGGCACCCGGGGGTTCTGCCCATGTGACCATGGCTCTAAGCGGCAATTTTTTGGACAATCTTAGACAGCTGCCTGACTCGCTGCAAGCCTTAATGGAGCTGCTGACCCACACCTATCGGCAAGACGGTGAACCTGTATGGGCACGACCGATTCCAACAGAAGCTCCTGAGGTATGGATGCTCGGTACGAACCATAAGAGTGCCGCTTACGCAGCACAATATGGTACGGGATATGTATTCGGGCAGTTTATGAGCGACAATGATGGGGTTGAGATGCTCTCCGTCTATCGTCAGCAATATGTGCCTTCCGCTCTTTCTTCGAGACCACGTGACATTGTTGCCATAGGTGTAATCTGTGCAGAGACCGAAGAACAGGCCGGACAGCTCGCCCTTCAGGCAGCCAAAGCGTTCGACCAGGCCGGGCAGCGTGAGGAAGTGAATGCTGCTTCCAAGCGTAAGCTATTGGTTGGCACGCCGCAGCAGATCATAATCGAGCTGGACCAGCTTGCACAAGTATACGGTGTGGACGAGTTTCTGGTTGTTACCCCTATACCTGACTATCAACATCGGCTGCGTTCTTTTGAGCTGCTGGCCGAAGCTGTACTATAGATGAACAATCATTTTATGAATTGACGCTGTCAGACTCTCCGCATTACAATAGTTACAATTCATGCTCGGGCAGCTTTTAACCGGAACCTGCATCGGGCATGATGTGTAATAAGAAGCGAGAGAGGGTGCGAGATGGCACAAGTGCTGAACCGGATACAGAACTACCTGCTCGGAACAAGTCTCCAACAGAAGCTGATTCTGCTGATACTTCCGCTTTCCATTATCCCGTTATCTATTCTGGGAACCTTCTCCTACTATAAATCCTCGCAGGTCGTTCAAAAGCAAGTGTGCCAGACAATTTTGGAAAGCTTATCCCAGGTCAATTACAGCCTCAACTATTTTGTCAAAGATATCGAGCAGCTTACCATGTACATTTACAGCAACCGTGAAATTCAGGATGTGCTCTCCAAAGACGGTGGGCGTTCGTTGGTGGAAAAGCATCAGGACGAGAAACGGATCAACGATATTCTGGACACGTTCCTGGGCTTTAAAAGCTGGAATATTGCGATATATTTGCTTGGTTCTAATGGAGACCGCTATTTTACGGGGAAGTTATTGCCGAACCAATATGATGATTACAATGTAAATTGGGGATTGTTTCGCAAGATGCGGCTGGCGGGCGGCAATATCATTTGGGATACGCACTATAGCATGAAAAAGCTCGAGGATTTTGGTATTGTACTCAGCAGCGGCAGACTGTTAAAAAAGATCGAGACGAGCCAGCCGCTTGGTTACATGGTCGTCGATATTATGGAGGACGCCCTGGCGGACAAATACAATAAGGCTCAGCTCCAGCCCGGTGGACAAATGCTACTGCTGGATCGCAACGGCTACGTAATTTCCAGCAGTCCATCCAAGCATATCGTCGGGACGAAGCTGAACGAGCCTTATCTGGAAAATGTGCTTGCCGGCAACAAAGGTTTTTTTGAGCTGGACAGCAAGAATGCTCCTGCAACCATGGTCATTTATGATACTTCAGAAATTACCGGATTCAAGATGGTTAGTGTCGTTCCTGTAGCTGTTCTGACCAAGGAGAGCAGCAGCATCCGCAATCTGACGTATTTTATAGTCATTATGCTTGGTGTTGTCTCATGCTGGCTGGCTTATGTGCTATCTGTCACCATTACCCATCCACTCCGGAAGCTGAGGTCCCTGATGCATCTGGTGGAGAATGGCAATATGGAGGTCTCCTTTCGGTCCAGGTACAGAGATGAAGTCGGACAGCTCGGAATCAGCTTTAACAAGATGGTGCAGCGGATCAAACAGCTGATCGATGAGGTGTATACCAAGCAGCTGATGGTGCAGGAGGCTGAAATCAAGGCGATTCAGGCTCAATTTAACCCGCATTTTTTGTATAATGCACTGGATTCGATTAATTGGATGGCTCGTATTCACAAGATCAACGATATTAGTCAGACCGTGGTTTCACTTGGCGAGCTGCTGCGGTTCAGTATACGCAAGGGACAGCCCTTCATTCAGGTACAAGAGGATATGCAGCAGATTCGTAATTATTTGGTCATTCAAAAAATGCGCTACGGCGAAAAGCTGGAAGCGGAATTAATTATCGTTCAAGACATTGAAGCGCTGTATACCCTGAAGCTGCTCATTCAGCCGCTGGTGGAGAATGCGATTACCCATGGGCTTGAGCTTAAGCCGGGCAAGGGGCATCTTCGGATTCATGGTTCACGTGTGGGCGAGCGTGTTCGCCTTGAAGTGAGCGACGATGGAGTAGGTATACCACCGGAAACGGTGGAGCTGCTTCTACACGGCAAGTTCGAATCCAGTGATGAGCATAATACGGGAATCGGACTTCATAATCTGAAGCGACGGCTGGAGCTTTATTTCCATTCCAACTATCGTTTTGACATCGAAAGTAAGGCATTGCAGGGGACCAGGGTCATTATTGAAATTCCTGTAATGCGCACAGCAGGGGAGGATCGTCATGTATAAAGTGGTCATTGTCGAGGATGAATGGCTTGTTCTGCAAGGATTGAAGCTGACGATTCCGTGGGAGGACATGCATTGCTCGATTATCGGTGAAGCAAGTGACGGGGTGACGGGTCTGGAGGTTATACAGCAGGAGCAGCCCGATATATTATTAACGGACATTCGAATGCCAGCGATGGACGGGATTCAATTAGCGGAAAAAGCAGCCCTGCTGTGGCCCAAAATGAAAATCGTGTTTCTTACGGGATTTGATGATTTTACTTATGCCCAAAAAGCAGTAAAGCTGGGAGCTGCTGACTTCGTGCTTAAACCAACCAATGCAGAGGAACTGATTCGTGTCATCGGGCGCATCACCTCCAAGCTGGATGAGGAGAAGCAGCAGCAATCGCTGCAGGAACGTATGGAGCTGCGCTACAGCTGGGAGCATCCGCTGATTTTGGAGAAAATGCTTTATGATTTGCTGCTGGATTATGCCGGAACGATGGAGAAGGAGTGGCTGTTGGAGTATGGGGGATCCTCATCGGAGGAATTTTCCTCCTATCGGGTAATACTGCTGCAGCTTGATAGTTTGCATACGAGCGGGGCGACTGGAGAACAGCTGAAGCAGGGGGTTAAAGAGCAAATGGCCGTGCTGTCGACCTTGCCTGCGGTGAGAATACACGAAAACCGTTATGCCTTAGTCGTTAACCGAATTATAGACCGTGCCCCGCTAACCGAAATGCTGGATCAGTTGTCTCCGCTCCTTCCCTTGATTGCAAAAAGCCATGTACTGGGCGCAAGCGAGCTCTGTATCGGTATCGATCAGCTTCCGACTGCTTATCAACAGGCGATGAGCGCCTTATATCAAACAGTATTTGTCGGTCAGGAGCGAATGATCTGGTTTGAGGATATGGACCGGCAGCAGGATCCTCTTCGTGCTAATTATACGAGGCTGGAGGAACTGATCGATCTGGTCAAATGGGGAAACCCTGCATCCATCAAGGAAATGACAGAGCTCTGGTATAGCCAGCTCATTCATCGTCATACGGATGGTTTGGAAGCCAGAAGGCGTTTTTTTGAATATACAGTGACACTGTATTCGCTGCTGCTGCGAGATTCAGAGCTTCGTGGCATCGTACTGGACAGCAGCTTTTCGCTGGCTTCGGCTGAGCGGGTGGAGGAGACGCTGGAATTGTCACTGGAACGGCTGAATACTTCATTATTCGAATGGAACCGCAAATATACCGAGCAGTCGGATACTCATAAGAAAAGCGGCTTCGAGGAAATTGAAGCTTTCATTCAAGCTCATTATGCCGAAGATATTACCCTTCAGAGCATCGCAGAACGCCATCATATGAGTGAAAGCTATTTTAGCCGATTGTTTAAAAAACAGGTGGGTACCAGCTTTCTGGAATATATAACCCAGATTCGGATGCGGCATGCGAAAGAGCTGCTAACGAATCCGAGATTGAAAATATACGAGGTTTCCGTTCAGGTAGGCTACCAGGATTCACGTTACTTCAGTCAAATTTTTCGTAAATATACCGGAGAAACACCGACAGAGTTCCGCAAGCGGCTTGGGATTGAGAGTTTACCGTTGTAATAACGGTCCTATATAGGCTACGTCCGGCCCTTGGGCCGGTTTTTTGCGTTTTTTTGTGTTTTTTAAGGGGAATGCTAGACGGAAAGAGCGGTTGTACGGCGAATGAAGTGGTCAAAAATTTCAACAACTGAGCAATTTCATCACATTGAAAGCACTTTCATCAGTGGATATAGTAGTACTAGAAGTAAAACGCTTTCAAACTAATAGGGGGTCATACACAATGAGAAAAATGGTAACCAGTATTTTGGCATCACTGCTTTTGGTCGGTTCATTAGCGGGCTGTGGCACAACGGAAACACCAAGTGCCAAACCGGCCGAGGGAGCAGCGCCTCAACCTGCCGCACAGCAGCCAGCTGCCAAAACAGGCGGTAAGCTGACGTTGTATTCACCCAATGCAGCAGAGGTTAACAACCCGATCGTCAAGGAATTTCAGGACCGTACAGGAATTGAAGTCCAACTGATTGCCGGAGGCACGGGAGATTTGCTGAAACGTGTTCAGGCAGAAGCGGCTAATCCACTCGGGGATGTATTCTGGGCAGGCGGTGCGGATTCGCTGGAAGCCTACAAGAAATATTTTGAACCGTACAAAACGAAGGAATTCGATAATTTATCCCCGCAATATGTGGATAAAACGAATGTGTGGACACCGTTTGCAGCCTTGCCGATGATCATTATGTACAACAAGGAATTGGTGAAAGCTGGCGAGGAACCGAAGGGCTGGACGGATCTGACAGATCCGAAATGGAAGGGCAAAATTGCATTTGCCGATCCGGCCAAATCCGGCTCCTCCTACACACAGCTTATTACGATGCTTACAGCAAACGGGAAAGACAACGGCTGGGGCTTTATTAAGAAATTTGTGACCAACCTGGATGGAAAAGTGTTATCCGGCTCTGGTCTTGTGTACAAAGGTGTAGCGGATAAGGAGTTTGCACTCGGTGTGACTCTGGAGGAAGCGGCGCTGCGGTATGTTGAAGGTGGAGCCAAGGTCGGAATCATTTATCCGGTTGAAGGCACCTCGTCGGTACCTGATGGCGCAGCGGTGATCAAAGGCGCCAAAAATATGGAGCAAGCCAAGCAATTTATCGACTTTCTGGTAGGCAAGGATGTACAAGCGCTGATTCAAAAAGAATTTAAACGCCGTTCTGTCCGTAAAGATGCAGAAGCTGTGAAGGGAATTGCTGAGGCCAAGGATATCAAGCTCGTCGATTATGATTTTGACTGGGCGGCAACCAAGAAAGACGACAACATTAAACGTTTTGGTAAAATTGTTACTGGACAGGAATAACAGTTATTATAGTTAACATGTATATAACATTTAATGAAACTTTCTTCTGAAAGACTATAGAATCATGACTGATAAAGGTCGAAACATTTATATTCATGGACGTTTCGACAATAATTTAAACAATTTAGAAATTTTATCTCATTTAAAGTTAGTATATCTGACATTATAGTATGAAGTAGAAATCAAATCTGCTTTTACTAACTGGAGGATACACAATGAGAAAAATGTTTACAAGTGTTCTTGCCTCACTGTTGCTTGTAGGAACTTTGGCGGGCTGTGGAACGTCGGAAACCCCGAAATCGAAGGAGGGAGCTGCGCCTCAGCCTGCGTCTCCATCGACAGCTTCCAAGGCGGGCGGCAAGCTGAATCTGTATTCTCCTAATGGAGCCGAGGTGAACAACCCGATTCTAAAAGAGTTTCAGGATCGTACGGGCATTGAGGTACAGCTGATTTCCGGTGGTACAGGAGACTTGCTGAAGCGTGTGCAGGCTGAAGCGGCTAATCCGCTTGGTGATGTATTCTGGGCTGGAGGTGCTGATTCCTTGGAGGCCTACAATAAATACTTCGAGCCTTATAAAACTAAGGAATTCGACAATCTCGCTCCGCAATATTTGAATAAAAGCAATGTCTGGACACCGTTTGCCGCCTTGCCGATGATTTTTATGTATAACAAAGAGCTGGTGAAGGTCGGGGAGGAGCCGAAGAGCTGGAACGATCTGCTGGATCCGAAATGGAAAGGCAAAATTGCTTACGCGGATCCGGCCAAATCCGGTTCCTCCTATACACAGCTGGTCACGATGCTGACAGTGAACGGCAAAGATAACGGATGGGATTACGTTAAAAAGTTTGTTAAAAACCTCGATGGCAAAGTATTGTCCGGCTCGGCTTTAGTATATAAAGGTGTGGCAGATAAGGAATTTCCAATCGGTGTTACGCTGGAGGATGCAGCTCTCCGTTATGTCGAGGGTGGTGCACAGGTAGGCATTATGTACCCTACGGATGGTACCTCGGCTGTCCCTGATGCCGCCGCAGTAATCAAAGGTGCCAAGAATATGGAGCAGGCGAAGCAATTTATTGATTTCCTGGTAGGCAAGGATGTACAGTCGTTGATCCAAAAGGAATTCAAGCGCCGATCCGTCCGTAAGGATGCTGAAGTGGTGAAGGGCATTGCAGAAGCGAAGGATATCAAGCTGGTTGACTATGACTTTGACTGGGCGGCAACCAAGAAAGACGACAACATTAAACGTTTTGGTAAAATCGTAACGGGGCAGGAATAAGACATTTTTAAACCATCAACGGTGCCTTGCTTGAACGTGGAGGCACCTTTCTTTTAGATAATGGAGGGCTATAGCTATGCAAAAAATTGTATTCGATCATGTGACCAAATATTTTGGCGACTCCAAGGCAGTCAATGACGCTCATCTGACCATCCAGGAAGGTGAATTTTTCACCCTGCTCGGTCCAAGCGGATGCGGGAAAACGACCCTGCTGCGCACGATAGCTGGTTTTTATCGTCAGGAAGAGGGGGATATTTACTTCGGTGAGCGCAAAATCAATGATATTCCTACGCATGAGCGAAACATTGGGATGGTATTTCAAAATTACGCGATTTTCCCGCATATGACGGTTTTCGAGAACGTCGCTTATGGACTGAAAGCACGTAAAGTGAACAAGAAAGAAACGGAACAGCGTGTCATGGAAGCATTGGAGATGGTACAGCTTCAGCATTTGCGTGATCGTGTTCCTTCCGATATGAGCGGCGGTCAGCAGCAGCGGATTGCATTGGCTCGGGCCATCGTCATTCGTCCTGGTTTACTGCTGATGGATGAGCCGTTGTCCAACCTGGATGCCAAGCTGCGAATCAAGATGAGATCGGACATCCGCATGCTGCAAAAGGAATTGAATATCACGACGATTTACGTCACCCATGATCAGGAGGAGGCACTGGCCGTATCCGATCGAATTGCAGTTATGAGTGAAGGGAAAATACAGCAAATCGCTCCTCCGGAAGATATATACGCATATCCCGCGAATCAGTTCGTAGCCAATTTTATCGGCACCTCCAATTTTATCGAAGCTCATTGTCATGGAGGTATGGATAGCTCAGGGCTCGCAAAGATCGATTTACTCGGTGCCTCGTATCAGCTGCCGCTTGCCAAATCGTATGAAGGCAAGGTTGTTATGTCGCTGCGTCCGGAGCGCATCCGCTTGGAGACAGCGGGTCATGGACTACCGCTAATACCGGGAACGATTGAAAATGTCACGTATTTGGGGGAAAAGGTAAGTTACCTTGTCCGCCTTCAGAACGGGCCCGTGATCGACGTGCAGGAGCATGCGGTAGAGCCTCATCATCTGCGAAAGGTGAAGCAAGCCGTACAGGTGAATTTGCAGCTGGAAAAATCAACGATGTTCGACAAAGGCGGCAAGGAGGTCGTTTATCGTGCAACCTACTAAGAAGGGCCGACTATTTTCATTTAAAAAATGGGACTTCTGGTCCTGGGTCACCTTGATTGTCTATGTATTTCTGTTTGCCTTTATTGTGTATCCCTTATTTACCTTGCTGTTCAACAGCTTTTATAACGATGAGGGTAGCCTCACACTGGACAATTATGCAAACTTCGTGAAGCTGAAATACTTTTACGGAGCGTTGTGGAACAGCTTGAAGGTATCCGCCTTTGCCACCTTGTTTTCCATTCTGCTCGGTGTTCCACTTGCCTATGTGACGGCACGCTATAATGTGAAATGTAAAGGACTGATTCAAATTCTGGTCATTATGTCCTTGCTTTCGCCTCCCTTTATTGGTGCGTATTCCTGGATTCTGATGCTCGGAAACAACGGTTTTTTGACCCGTTTTCTGCATGACCTTGGCATCCCGTTCTCTTCAGTTTACGGTTGGAAGGGAATTGTCTTCGTCTTTACTCTTCAGTTCTATCCGCATATCTATTTGTATGTATCCGGTGCACTCAAAACGATCGATACTTCACTGGAGGAGGCTGCGGAAAGTCTGGGACGCTCCAGCTTTCATCGGCTTCGCACGGTTACGCTGCCGCTGATATTTCCAACGTTATCGGCTGGAGCTCTGATGGTGTTCATGGCATCCTTTGCCGACTTCGGTACACCTATGCTGCTGGGGCAAGGCTTTAAAGTATTGCCAATTCTGGCCTACGAGCAATTTATTAGTGAAATGGGCGGCAATCCGGCTATGGCCAGTACGCTCAGCGTAATCCTGATCATATGCTCGACAAGTATTTTGTTCCTGCAGCGCTTCTTTGTCGCCCGTAAAAATTACACCATGACGGGGATGCGCACACCGAAAATTCAGACGCTAAGGCCGCTTGCCAAATGGCTGTTAACTGCTGGAGCTTTGCTGGTGGCTTGTGTATCGATTATTCCGCAAGCGACGGTTATTGTCACTTCCTTTATCAAAACAAAGGGTCCTGTGTTTCATCCAGGCTTCAGCTTGAATAGCTACAAGGAAGTATTGTTTCGTGTGCCCAAAGCTATCTTGAATACGTACAGCTTTTCATTGATCTCGATTGTAATCATGGTTGTCATGGGTATGCTGATTGCTTACGTACTCGTCCGGAGAAAATCGAAGCTGACTGCGATGCTGGACGGGTTGATCATGATTCCTTATGTTATGCCGGGTACGGTGCTCGGGATCAGCATGATCATTGCGTTCAATAAACCGCCGGTCGTGCTGACAGGTACTTGGGTGATTCTGGTCATTGCTTATGTGGTGCGTAAGCTGCCCTATACCATTCGTTCGAGCACGGCGATTTTATATCAACTGGATCGCAGTGTGGAGGAGGCTTCTATCAGTCTGGGAGTACCGCCGATGAAAACCTTTTTCAAAACAACAGGGCGCTTAATGGGTCCCGGTGTACTGTCCGGCGCGATTTTAAGCTGGATTACGACCATTAATGAGTTAAGCTCCACCATTGTCCTCTACTACGGCTCTACAGCGACGATCTCGGTTACGATATACAGCGAAGTATTTACGGCCAACTACGGTACGGGCGCAGCACTTGCTTCGATTTTGTCGATAACGACGCTGATCTCTTTGATAGTTGCCAACAAGCTGAGTAAAAAGGGACTGCAGCTGTAACCATTGAAGGAGGATGCTTGATAAGTCCCTCTCTTAATCTCGGTCGGCTGCCGCGTCACCCTGCTATATAGGAAAAGCCTTGCTGCAATGTTAGTATAGGAATAGTGATATGGCGACGCAGACCTGTCGGGAGGATATATGGGCTTAAAGCAATGGACATTATGGGGCATAGCCGCTCTGTTAATATTTACGGTTGGGGCTTTTTATAGCATGAATATGAACCAAGCCAACGGTGTGAACAGCGAGTCTGACCGTACTACAGCGATCTCGATCTGGCTGTACAGCGAAGGCTGGGAAACGTATGTAAATGAATTCAAACAGCTTCATCCTAATATAGATGTAGATATACGTTACTTTCGTTCAAGCGAGCAGTTATTTACGGAGCTGACAGCCTCGATTTCTGCTAACGCGGCACCGCAATTAGCCGAGCTGCACAGCTATTATGGTCTGTCACAGCTGGTGGATACCAAAGCGGTTATTCCCGTCGAACACGCCCTGATAGAGGGTGGAAGCCAACTGCATCCAACATTCACTGCTCCCTTTCATTACGAAGGGACCGACTGGGCTGTTCCGTTCGGCGGCGGATTACCGCTGATTTATTACCGTCAGGAGCTGTTAAGGCATCCGCAGGAAAAGACCTTTACCAGCTGGGATCAGCTCGTTCAAGCGGCCCAACAGCCGTTATCCGAAGGCTCCGAGCTCGGCGGCAATGGACACTGGGGTCTGGCTATTGATAACGAGCTGCCCTGGTTTGTCGATAATCTTTCCTTCACATCTGATCCTGCTGGTGACAAGGATTCCTCTGTTAAAAGCAGCCGCGTATATTCAGCATTGTCTGCATGGAGTGGCTGGATTCATCGCTCAGGAATTATGAAGCCGCTTGTTCACCGGAGGGCTGCCAGTGATTTCATTAATGGAAAAATCGGCGTCTTCCTCAGCTCCTCCGAAATGCTGCCTACTGTGGAAAGATATATAGGAGGCAAGTTTCAATTTGATGCAGGACGCATACCGACCCTCGCACAGCAGGGGATCGTGCCCGAAATTCATGGCATGGTTCTTATGCAAGCAGCTCCGGCCAAGGTGCAGGCTGCCCAAAGCTTTATAGCTTATTTGCTTCTTGAGCAGACACAAGCATCATTATGGCGCAGCAAAGGTCTCATTCCGTCACGATCGGATGTGCTGGTTAAGCTGCAGGAAGAGGATGTATGGAGTCAACGGCAAAAAATGATTCTGGATTCGGCCCGCATGCTGGCAGTGAAGCCGCCTTCAGCAGATGATTATGAACGATGGGTAAGCATGACAACCCTTGTTGAACAATTGGAGCAAAATAAGGACGTTAATCTGATTAAGAAAATAGAGGAGATTTATGGAAGCCATAACGGAAAATAAAGCAGGATACGTGCCGTATATAGATGCAGATGAGTTGAGAAGGAGGAAGGGAAACATGAAGCTGGAGATGTTATCGCGGCAGGGGACTACGGAGTGGAATGAGGATGCACTGATTATCAATGAGCCTTTACAGCTATTCGGAGTTTTGGACGGAGCTACCTCCTTGCATCCTTACCGCGGTCCGAATAACGAAACCGGAGGTTATCTGGCCTCACAAATTATTAAACAATATTTGGAATCATTGGCAGAGGAGGATGTCAGAGACACCAATTTGAAGCAGTTGGTCATTCAGGCGAATATTCGATTGCGTGACAAAATGGTTGAGGCCGGAATTCAGCTTTCAGACAAGA
This sequence comes from Paenibacillus periandrae, assembly GCF_022458865.1. Classification (GTDB taxonomy): domain Bacteria; phylum Bacillota; class Bacilli; order Paenibacillales; family NBRC-103111; genus Paenibacillus_S; species Paenibacillus_S periandrae. The sequence continues at coordinate 205,835 of NZ_JAJNMU010000017.1, forward strand.
CGGCATTATGGACCAGTGCATTGGCTCTCATTCGTATTACAGACCATTATGTGGACTACGCTCAGGTAGGAGACTGCATGATCGCAGCTGTGTATAATGACGATACGATCCGTACCGTTTCCCGTGATCAGGTGGCTCATATCGATCAGCAATCCAAGGCGATCTGGGAAGAGGCCATTGGCCGCGGAATCTCCAAACGTGAGGAGCTGTGGGAGCTGGTGAAGCCGGTCATTTTGGGTAATAAATCGAAAATGAACACGATGGAAGGTTACTCAATTTTAAGCGGTGAACCGGAGCTGGCTGATTTTATTGAGTATGGCAGAATAAACCGAATCCAATTAAAGTCGCTGCTGCTTGTCACGGACGGATTGTTCCCGCATACGGAGAGCGGCAGAGAACCAGAGGATATGATTCATCAGCTAACTGCGCGGATTCAAAGTGATTCTTTAACCGCCTATGCGGATTGGTTGTTTAAACTGGAGTCGGAGGATAAGGACTGCCAAAGGTATCCGCGTTTTAAAATATCCGATGACAAGACAGGGATATCGATTCATTTTGAATAAGCGTTCCCTACATGAAAAATAACATTGTACTCTCTGCTGCTGCAGGATACGGGGCTGTGAAGCTTCGTTTCTTGACAGCAGTTTTTTGTGTTAATTCACCGCGCAGTGAGACTGATTTACCGGACTTCTAAAAATTGTATCTGTTTTTCAATGATTTATAGATGTTGGATAAGTACGGATGGTTTACACTGGCTGTGTGAGGATTCGAGCCGCTCGCTGCTGAGTGATTAAAAAATGGAGCGAAAAGGTTGGAAATATTGTATATTATGGAGGAAATCTTCGATGTCAATGAGTGGAAATCTTAAATCCAGTCCAATAATTACGCGTCACCCGAATAATCCGGTTCTGACTGCAAGCGATGTGCCTTATAAGCCAGCTCTAGTTTTTAATGCGGGTGTTACGAAATATGAAGGACAGTATGTCATGATGTTCCGCAACGATTATGGCGACATCGAGAATGAAACGCTGCTGCCTATTCATACGACGAATTTGGGGCTTGCGTACAGTCAGGATGGCATCCATTGGAATGTGCAGGATAAGCCCTGCTTCGGCATGGAGAGCGAGGAGATTATTCGCACTTATGACCCGCGTCTGACCGTTATTGATGGACGCTGTTATGTTTGTTTTGCTGTTGATACAAAGCATGGTGTACGTGGCGGTGTAGCCGTTACGGACGATTTCTCAAGCTTTGAGGTTCTAAGCATGTCTGCACCGGATAATCGCAACATGGTGTTGTTCCCTGAACGAATCGGAGACAAATATATACGGTTGGAGCGGCCTTTTCCCGTCTACGGTAAAGGGGGCAAAGACAGCTTTGATATTTGGATTTCCGATTCTCCTGATTTGAAATATTGGGGAAATACGGAATTGCTGTTGGGCTTGGAGCAGGTACCGTACGCCAATGATAAGCTTGGACCGGCAGCGCCTCCGATAAAAACCTCCAAAGGTTGGCTGACTCTGTTTCATGCGGTAGACATAGATCCTTCCCGTGGCCGAAACGGATGGGAGCCGTATTGGAAGAAACGTTATTCAGCCGGGATCATGCTGTTGGATTTGGACAATCCGTACAAGATCATCGGTATGTGTCAAGAGCCCTTGTTGGCTCCGGAAGTGAGCTACGAAACGGATGGCGGCTTCCGTAACGATGTCATTTTCCCCGGGGGAATGATATTGGAGGACGATGGTGAGGTGAAAATCTATTATGGGGCGGCAGATACGGTGGAATGCTTGGCGACTGCCCATGTAGATGATTTAATCCAGATGTGCTTAACCAAGTAACCTGATTTTTTTGTTACGTCCGATTCGCATGGTGTAGGGAGGCTCTGTATAACAGTAGCTTCTCTACTTTATTTGTATTTACTTATAGTGGTGGCATCGATTGCAGAAGGAGTTCTTCGCAATGAAGCATAGACGTGTTCTCCAATACATCAATCAACATTTCAAAGTGAAATTAATATTGATCCTTTCCGTGATTATTATTGTGTGTTCCATGGTTACCGGCTATGTGTCCTACAGGATTTATTTGAACCTGTTTGAGAGCGAGATCAGCAAGCAGTATCTCAATACGAGCGAACAAACGATTGAGCAGATTGGCTTCAAAATTCAAGATATGCACCGGATCACCGACTTTATTTTTTTCCATCCGCTTGTAGAGCAAATCGTCCAAAACATGCATGCCGAGCCTGCGGAAGGAGAAAGCACGGAGTATCGCAGTTTTATACTTGAGAGGGATCTGGCAGATATATTGCTTCCTGTAAAAAATGAAACACCGCAAATTCGCGCCTTGTATATCGTTGATTTGCAGGGTGCTAACAGCTACTTCAGTCATATGAGCCCTTCGCTGCAGATCGAATTTCCGGAATTTTATAATAGGGTCAAAAGCGGTTTGAAAAGCGAGTCCGCTGAGCTGGTGTGGCAGCGGATGCTTATTCAGGATTCTTCGGATCCGTCCGGTGAGAAGAGCCATCTTGTGGCCGCGAGGCTGCTGAAATCAACCAAACAGCAAACGGTATATGGCATGATTATTATGATCATTGACGAATCATTTCTGGCAACCCCTCTCGAATCGTTGATGGCAGGTCGAACCACAGGGGCCTATCTCTATGATCAATATAACCGCATCCTTTTTAGCCGGGAGCCAGAAGGCAGTATCGGATTTGTACCGGATTGGGAAAATAAGGAAGGTGTTTTTACCCAGCGTACGGAGGATGGCAATGATTATTTATTTGTCAAAAGTGTCTTTGAGCCGCGGTCGTTCACACTGGTAAGCGGCATTTCACTGGTGGATATCGAGGAAAAAGGACGGCGTGTTTATCAGGTAGCCTTAATTTCCGGTTTGGTCAGTGTGATGCTCATGGCGGTTTGTGTTTCCTTCTTCAGCGGCAGACTGCTTCAGCCGCTGCAAGGCTTGGTAGCGGCTATGCAGCAGCTGCGCAAAGGAAATTTGCGTGTGAAAATTGCCAAGACGTCGAATGATGAATTTGCTTTTCTAGCGGAGAGCTTCAATACGATGGCAGCCGATATTCAATCCTTGATTCAGGAGGTGTATGTAAGCAAGCTGAGTGAGAAGGAGGCTGAATTAAAGGCGCTTCAGGCGCAGCTGAATCCCCACTTTTTGCATAATGCGCTTAACTCTATTTATTGGAAAATCATGCTGCTTTACGAGGATGAGGAAACGGCTTCTCTCGTAACCAGCTTGTCGGAGCTGCTCCGATATTCCTTGGCATCCGTGTCGACCCCAAGCACCCTGCAGGATGAGCTGGCGCAAATCCGTAATTATATTACGATACAGGAAGCACGGCATGGCGAAGATCTGCATGTCAGTATTGAAGCCGAGGAGGAGCTGAGCGGCTGTGGCATGCAAAGGCTGCTGCTGCAGCCTCTCGTTGAGAACGTATTTGTTCATGCGTTTCGTGATCAGACGGCTAATAAGCGCCTGTCCATTCGAGCTTTTCGACAGCATACAGAAATGCATATTGAAATCGAGGATAACGGGTGCGGGATGGATGCAGATACAATTCGTCACATTATGAAGGATCGCTCCGTCCACGATCAGCAAGGAGAGCGGGAGAGCCTCGGTGTTCGCAACGTTACACGACGTATTTACCTGGTGCATGGCGAGCCGTACAGGCTGGATATCCAGCGGCTGCAGCAGGGAACGATGATGCGTTTAATTTTGCCGTGTGAAGCTTACGAGCCTATGAAAGGAGGTGCAGTAGATGAATCGGCTGCTTCTGGTTGAGGATGAGCCTTTATTCAGGAAAGGTCTTGCGAAAATGATCACCGGTTCCACGACCAACTGGAGCGTATGTGGGGAAGCGGAGAATGGACAAGAGGCGGAGAGCTTGATAGCGGAGCTGGTGCCTGACCTCGTGATCACGGATATTCGAATGCCGTTATTGAATGGCCTTGAGCTGTTGAAGCGTGTAAAAAGCAGGTTCCCGGATATTGAGTTTATCGTTATAACGGGTTTTCAGGACTTCCAATATGCTCAGACTGCACTTCGTTATGGCGCACTCGATTTGCTTATCAAGCCCTGCAGTAAACAGGATGTATATGACGCGCTGGATAAAGTGAATGACCTTGTTCTGGACAAACAGGCAAGGCTCAGAAAAGCGGAAACAGAGCATCAGCTGATGCTGGAAAATACATTAAGGGCGATTTTTCTGAGGTTTCCTTATCATACGGAGGCAGTAGCAGAACTGGAGCATGGACTACATGGGTGCAAGCTCATCTTGTTTCGAATTACCGATTATTATCCTGCTCATAAGCAATATACGCGGAGAGATGTTCCGTTACTGCAGTTTGCTGTTTTAAACATCATTAGTGAATTGCTGGACACACACGGGATAGCAGGCAAGCTGCTGCTTATTGAATACGGCCGATATGCGCTGCTCGTGAAGGCTGCAGCCGAGGTACAGGCTCTATGTGATGCGGTATGTGAAACGGTCCCACGTCTGCTGGGCTTATCGGTCTCAACGCATCATGCTGGTTTGACTCACAGCCTGACACAGCTCGCCGATCTCTATGAAGCCGGTATGGAAGGAGCAAGAATAGCCGAGCGTACGGATAAAGGGGTGGAAGCGGAGGGCATGCTGCCGATGAATCGGGCGCGTCAGCAGTTGATCAGTGCGCAGACGGTTGCATTTATCGTATCTGGACATATGGAAGCTTTAAAGCAGTATCTGGACCATTTCATGAAAGAAGCTAGCGGAATGTCTCAGGAAAACGGGAAAATGGAGGCATTATCGCTGAGCTTTGCGCTTCAGGATACGGCACGTAAACAGTTTGAGCAGATATATGAGCCGCAAACCTTGACGGATCGAATCAGCAAGCTGCATGAATGCAGCAGCAAGGACGAGATTTATTGCTGGATGCAGACGGAAACGGATCGTTTTTTCCATAACTTCACGAAATGGCAGGAAAAATACAGCGAAAATGCGATATTAAAGGCGGCGCGCTACATGGAGGAGCATTACTCCGAGCCGCTGCCGTTACAGCAGGTAGCCTCGCAGGTGCATTTGAATGCGGCCTATTTCAGCCATTTGTTCAAGAAAGAAACCGGACGCAGCTTTATCGATTATTTAATCGAGCTGCGCATGGAAAAAGCCAAGCAGCTGCTGTGCAATACGGATATGAAAATTACCGAGGTATCCGGCACAATCGGCTACGATTTATCGAATTACTTTGCCAAGCTGTTCAAGCAATCCACGGGTCTATCCCCTAAAGATTACCGCAAGCTTTATCAAAGCTAATTGTACGGCAGTCATGAGGCTATGGACGCAGAGATTGCTGTTATGACTCAATCGGATCTTTATCAGATTGGGTCATGCTTTCCCCTCACTTTTTTGCATTTAAACACCCAAGCTGGCGGTACGTTCATCCATGTATGCCCCGTTTCGATAGATGGGAAGTGAGTCTGAAAGTTTTTTTTGAGCAGCAGTGTATATTGGAACGCAATAAACGTTCCATTGCTTGCCAATGCGCTCTCGATGGATAGAAATAGTCTTTCTTTCAGTTCGGAAGAAAAATTAGCAAAAGGAAGACCCGAAACGATCAAGTCGAACGGTCTGCCCGTTTCATTAACGATTTCCCCCAATCTCAATGCATCGTTCAGAATGGGGAGATCAGGAAATTGAATATTCAAATTTTCCCGAAAAGATTCATTTTGTTCGAACAAAAATAACCGGCTTCGAGGATCCATATGTCGTTTGATATACCGGGTAAATACACCGGTGCCGGGGCCCAACTCCGCGATTTGGGCCATCTTGTGCCATGGCAAGGAGGGCGGAAGCATTTTGCGGGTTAAAAAACCCGAGCTGGGAACCAAACTGCCTACCTGACCCGAATGGCGTATAAACTGTCCGAAAATCGATGGCTGTTTCATTCGATACCTACTTTCTTATCCAGCAAATAGCAGCTTGCTGAAAAATATGCCAGACAAAAGATGAGCAATGTGAGAAAGGACGGGAAATTGGCAAAGGCTACGATCCAAACGAGCAGTCCCGCCGTAAAGCTTGAAAAAGTGATCAGCATAGAATGACTACGGCTGCATTTTCCAAGAAATATGCTCGTAAAACATAGAAAGATAAGCCCAGTCGCAGAGAAAAGCCATTTCACGATGAGCAAAACTTTCGACCAATCGAATAAAAGCAAAGGTTCGACTCGAAACAATAGTCCGTTGCTCATCCCCAGTTGTACCCACATACCCACACTCATAGCCACCGTTATCAGCAGTGCCTCCAATAAAATCACCATATATTTGGACATCAGCATATAAGTTCTAGGTACCGGAAGGGATAACAAATGGGTAATCGCCTGTTGCTTCCACTCCTCTTGCCATGTCGAGAAGCAGTGAAGAAACGTCATCAACAGCAGGCCGGCAAAAATTATGACATCAAGCAGCGTAATCAGACCAAGTCCTACCTGAGGCAGGTGCAAATAAAAGATGAGGATGGAAAGCGCCGCATTCAAAAGAACGGTTGTTGCCAATGTAACGAGCAGCGTATTCCTTCGATTTCGCAGATCGGTCAAGAATAATCGCCTAAACGCGTGCATGATCATACACCTCTTTCAACATTTCCATCAACGATTGGTTGCGTTCCAGTTTTAGCATCTCGACATTACCAGCCAGCAGAAGCTTTCCCTCGTGAATAAAACGTATCTCATCCAGCATCACTTCGACCTCCGATATTTCATGCGTCGAAACGAGGATCGTCTGCCCTTCTTCCATGAAATCTTCTACGATCGCTTGCGCAATCTGCTTTCTTGCGAAAGGATCTATGCCGGAAAAAGGTTCGTCCAGCAGCATATACTTTGCCTGCCGGCTTAGAGCGAGCAGTAATTTCATCTTGGCCCGCGTTCCTTTCGATGCCTGATGAATCAACGAATCTGCCGATAATTCGAAAAAATCGAGCAAATGCCGTGCTTTATTATCGTCCCAGTCCCAGTACATGTCTTTCATATGCCTCATGCTGTCGGATAGTTTCATCCAAGGGTACCAAACGTTCGCATCAGGAAGGAAGGTCATCATCCCTCTGGTCGATAGGCATGGCGATTTCCCATCAATCATGATTTGGCCGCCATCCAATCGTAAAAGACCTGCTATCGCCTTAAGGACCGTCGACTTCCCTGCGCCGTTCGTTCCCAACACTCCGATAATTTGTCCCTCATCCGCAGTAAACGTAATATCGTCCAACGCCTTTTTCCGGCCAAACGTTTTTACGGCATGCTCCACATTGATCATGGCGTTTTTCCCCTTTCCAAATACTTTTTCACCGTGTCCAAAATGTCTTGGTCGGATTTACCGAAAGACCGCAGCAATTCTACGCTTTGCCCGACTGTCTCGTTCAACGCCTCTTTCCGAATCGACTCCAGCATATCCCGATCGCTTGTCATAAAGCTTCCCTGACCCCTGACGGTAATAATCAAATTCATGTCCTCCATTTCCCTGTATGCCCGTTGAATGGTATTGGGATTGACTCCCAACGTTTTGGCAAGCTCACGCCGCGAAGGGATTTCTTGCCCCAGTGTATAGGTGCCCTGGATGAATTTTATGCGAAATTCGTCGATAATTTGGGAGTAAATCGGTTCTTTCTGATTAAATTCCATCGCTTCCTCCATCGACCACAAACTGTGTTACTGTATTATTTAATTAATACAGTAACACATGGGAAAGCTTCATGTCAATGATGGACACGAAAATGGGCTGAGCAGCAAGTTATGGCTGCCCAACCTGGTATTGGCATTTTTTCGGTGGTTCGTTCATTTATCGATTTCCATTTGATCTAAAAATTTTATCTTTTTCCCCATAAATCGTAGATGTAGCTCTTTCTCAATTTCCCTACAATTAGGTATATAGACAAACAACAAGATATGGAAGGTGCGGTGAGATGAAGATGGTATGATAGACATTGTAAATGAACAGGGGGAATAACAATGTCTAATCCAATAGCAAGAGTAGTCCTTCCGATGCTGGCTTCTGCAGCATGGATCGTCGTGATAACAGGCTGTACGAACGTGATCGACGGGAATGGTGTCAGTGGTGTGTCAAAGTCCGATCAGCGGAGGATGATTACGGCAACCATCTATGACCGTGGTAATATTCCATCCAGTGAGGGCACGATTGAAAACAATAAAATCACTAAATGGATTAACGAAACAGGACCCGTACAAGTCAAATTCATAGCTGTACCCCGGACACAATCAGAGCAAAAGCTGAACACATTATTCGCAGGCGGGGGAGCACCAGACCTGATTCTGGAATATGCGCCGCAGGTCAAAAATCCGTTGATCGACCAAAAGCAGCTTCGTCCGATTGACGACATGATCGACAAGTACAGTACGGAATATAAAGCGCTTTTGCAGAAATATCCATCGCTCAGGAAAGCAGGAACAGGAACCGATGGCAAGCTGTATCAGTTCGGGCGTATCAATGAAACGATTCCGCAGCGCGGATTGTTTATCCGTACCGATTGGCTGCAAAAGCTGAACCTGGACATCCCGAAAACGACTGAGGAGCTGTATCAGGTAGCCAAAGCCTTCACGGAGCAGGACCCGGACGGAAACGGCAGAAAGGACACTTACGGTATCGCGATGTCCTATAGCTCCGGAGCTATTCTGGATGAAATGTTTGGCGTCGCCTACCCGGGCTTCATTGTGCAAAACAACGAGCTTATCCATGGCTGGGATCACATTAAGGCGGTTACGGCGTTTAAAAAAAGGCTCTACAGTGAAGGTCTGGTTGATAAGGACTACTTGAACGACAAGAATGGCTCAAAAGCGAAGCGGGATTTCCTGAACGGGAAAATCGGGATATACATGGATCAGTTTAACGTTCCGATTGTTTTTTATAACGATTATTATGTGAAATTGAAAAAAAATGTTCCGAGTGCTGAAGTTACAGTCATTCCGTATCCGGTAACTCCGGTGGGGCAATTTAACCCGATCTTAGTTAATCCGATCCAGATGACGGCTGTTGTCAATGCTCAAGTCAAAGATCCGGAAGCGGTGATGAAATACGTTGATTTTGCCGCATCCGATACTTTTATGAAAACGATGTATTACGGCTTTGAAGGCGTGCACAGCAAGTCGGAGTCGGGTACATGTCCGAAGGTGATCAATCTCGATAAATGGAAAACCGAATTTAATTTCGGTGCCGGTGATTTTGCTATGCTGACTTCCCCCACATTAGCGGGCAAATGTTATTTTGGTACGGAAAAGCTCGATCCCCGGGATGTTCTTCAAAATCAGGTGAAAAAGATGTTTGAAGCGAATTCATCCTTTATTCGTTTTGATCTACCGGTAGCGGGACCGACGCATTCCGAGCAGATGCCTCAGCTGCCGAAGGAGCTGCAGCAGATTCTGACGAACACGACGAAGCAGGTCGGTGTCGGTGAGGGCGATATCTGGATAAAGTCGATATTGACACCTGGCTATAGCCCGGAGATGGCCAAACAGGATGCGATCGCAGCATGGCTAAAAGCCGGAGGCAAGCAGGTTGACGATTGGTATAAGAGCTTCTATGCCAACGATAAGGACAAAACGATTTGGACTAACGATATTTACGATATTTTCAAAGAGCAGCGTGCGCTGCAAACCAAATAAGAGTCAGAATTTGATAATCAGGTGGTGAATAAATCGGATGGGGACCGTACGGGCCAAGACGGCAAGAGATGCCTTGCGTTATTTGAATAAGAAAAAATATTTGTACATTTTGTTAATCCCTTGTGTGATTTATTTTTTAATATTTAATTATTTTCCGATGTATGGCGTCATCATAGCTTTTAAGGATTTCAATTTTTCCAAAGGTATTGTAGGGAGTCCCTGGATCGGTTTCGACAATTTCAGATACATGTTCGGGTTAAGTGATTTCTACACGGTGTTTTGGAACTCGCTTTACCTCAGCATGCTTAGGCTGGTTTTCGGATTTCCTTTTCCGATCCTACTGGCTCTGCTATTAAATGAAATGCGAAACCGCACGTATCAAAGGGTAACGCAGACGATTATCTACCTGCCTCACTTTATATCCTGGGTAGTCATTGGAGGTATTCTGGTCAACTTCCTGTCACCCTCCTGGGGTATTGTAAATATTTTCCTGAAACAGATCGGAATGGACCCTATTTTCTTTCTGGCGGACAATAATTATTTCCGACCCTTGGTCATTATTAGCAGTATCTGGAAGGAGTCCGGTTGGGAAAGCATTCTTTACCTGGCCGCCATGGTTAGCATCAATACTGAATTATACGAGGCTGCCAGTATTGACGGTGCCAACCGATTGCAGAAAATGCGCTACGTGACGATGCCTGGTATCAAATCAACGATCGTGATTTTACTTATTTTGCGGCTCGGTCAAATTATGGGCAACGGCTTTGAACAAATTTTTGTGCTCCAGAATCCTTTGAATCTGGGTGTTTCCGAGGTATTTGAAACCTATGTATACCGGGTCGGTTTAATTGGTGGCCGGTTTTCCTTCGGAACTACGGTTGGGCTGTTCACCTCAGTGATCGGATTGATTTTCCTGCTGGCAAGCAACCAGATTGCCAAATGGCTGAAAGAGGACGGGATATGGTAAAGGGAGGCGGCGGAGCTTGAGTATCAGATCATTCGGAGATAAATTGTTTGACGTTTTTAATTATACAGTCGTCACCTTGTTCGCACTTGCTTGTTTATTTCCTTTTTTTTATGTGGCATCTTTTTCTGTGACCCCTTATTCGGAATATTTGCAAAATCCATTAAAGCTCATTCCGAGTCAAATCGAGCTGTCCGCCTATAAGCAGATTCTTCAGATGCCGCTAATGTGGACCGGATATAAAAATACGATCATCATTACGGTTGCCGGAGTCGCAATAAACATCTTTTTGCTAATCATTTCCGCTTATCCACTCTCCAAGAAGGATTTAAAGGGCAGAAATGTGATCATGGTATTAATCACGTTCACGATGTTTTTCAATGGGGGTTTAATACCGAATTTTTATCTCATTAAAACCCTGGATATCTATAACACGCTGTGGGCGATGATTTTACCTGGTGCCCTTGGCGCCTATAACCTGATCCTGATGAAAAACTTTGTCAGCGCGATACCCGAAAGTTTGGAAGAATCGGCTTTTATCGATGGGGCCAATGAAATCAAGGTGCTGTTTCGGATCATCGTTCCCTTGTGTAAGCCGGCGATAGCGACCTTTGTCATCTTTCATGCGGTAACCCAATGGAATACGTTCTTTTCGGCCATTATTTATACATCGAGAAGAAGCCTATGGCCACTTATGTTGATCTTACGCGAAATGGTTGTTGACGATGGAGGCATTACCAAGGATACGATGGACATGAACAATACGGGGGTTACTGTGTTTACGATTAAAATGGCGATCATCATTTTTGCAACATTACCTATTCTGCTCGTCTACCCCTTCCTGCAAAAATATTTTATGAAGGGTGTGCTGGTAGGCTCGGTCAAGGGGTAATGGCTGGTTGCTTTCATCCGTACGATTAAAATCTGCAGTTGTTTGCAGTTTTAATAAATGGTAATTAAAAAGGAGATGTTTATATTGAAAGGGTCTGTCAAAACGCTGGTCAGTTCCTCAGTGAGCATTGCGCTGCTTTCCTCCATCGTGGTGGCCTGCAGTCCGAATACTGACAACAAAGAAGCAGCCAACACCAAGCCAACAACCGGTACCACGGCGCCAACACCAGCCAAAGCAGCACCTGCTGCAATCAAAATGTTTAACAGGGTCAATGCAGCGGTCGTTGTAGAAAATAATCCGGTTATCGCGGAGGTTGAAAAGCTGGCCAATGTCAAGCTCTCGGTTGAAGCTCCTCCAATCAATAACTATGTGGATAAGCTCCAGGTGCTTATGGCCTCGGGAGACCTGCCGGACCTCATCTACAATTGGGGAGGGGCAGATGCCAATATGGAAAAGTGGGCGCAAAATGATCTGATTGCCCCATTGGACGACAAAATTAAAAATTATCCGAATTTGACGAAAAATATTACGAAAGAAATGTGGGATGGAGTCAAATCTGTTAATGATGGAAAGACCTATATTATTCCAAGAACGAATATAGTCAACCACTGGGGCTATATGATCAATCAGCAATGGCTGAACAAGCTTAATCTCAAAGCGCCTACGACCCTGGATGAGTTCACGAATGTATGCAAAGCCTTTACCCATAACGATCCTGACGGAAACGGAAAGCCGGATACGTATTGCCTTAGCTTTTCCAGTCCGACACTGGGTGCCAATACAATCTGGAATGCCTCCAATTTTCTTACCTCTGCATTTGATCTTCCTATCGTGAATGGAGCCAAGGATACAGACGGAACGTATAAAATAAGAGAAAAAATGTCGGGCTATATTCCTTATCTGACCTATCTGAAGCAGTTAAACGATGAGAAGCTGATTGATCCCGAGTTTCTGATTAACAAGATCTATGTAGATCAGGAAAAAATGAACCAGAACCGGGTCGGTATCATCTACGCACATCAATATGCGGTTATGGCCAATCTGGCAAAGGATAAGGAATCGGATAAAAAGTACACCTATCAAGCTGTGTTAAAAAACAGCAAGGGCGTTGCCTCCGATTGGGTCACACCTGCAACGTGGGGCGGCTGGATGATAGCCAAAAATTCAAAAAATATCGACAGTGTGCTGAAATTTCTGGATTGGGGCAATACGACGGAAGCGAATACCTTGTTCCAGCTTGGTATTAAGGGCGTAACTTACGACAATTATGATCCGGCTACGAAGAATATAACCCGGACTCCCGATCAGGCTACCAAGCTTGCATCCGTAACTAGTACGTACATGACGCTTGCTAACGCCATAGATGGAAACGCCGCCATCATTGAAGGTGCAGATACCCTGGACAGACTTAACGCTTACAAGTCACAGCTGGATGATGCATTAAAGCAGATGAATGTTATCAATGTTCCTGCTGTCAGGTCTCCCAAAATTCTGAATCTGAACAGCACGATTCCCGATATGGTCAAGAAAAAAGACGATCAGGAATTGAAGTATATTCTCGGCAGCATTACCCTGCAGCAGTTCAAGGACTTCCTGGAGAAGGAATGGAATCCGGCTACAGCTGATGCCGAAAAGGAATATGTAGACTACATGAATAAGGCAGGTAAATAAAAACGGATAAGTGAAGGGTGTAGAGGTGATATGGGAATTTTCCGAGTATCACCTTTTTTCATCCATATTTTAAGTATGGTGATTAATAATGGGTAAAGGTAAAGCCCGCAGTATGGCTCGTGGGCTCGTTTGTTTCGTCCTCGTACTCAGTATGTTGTTTTCAAGCATTCCGTTTATTCCAACAAGTGGCATTCAGACAGCGTATGCGGCTAATTCGAGCGTAGTCAGAAGTGGTGATGTGTGGACACTGGAAAATGACGTGATGAAGTCAGTCGTGTCCTTTGCAAGTGGAAGCATTCAAATGACAAGCTATTACAACAAAGAGGCCGGAAAGGAATATCTCACCGGGAGCGGAAGCCAATATTTGTTTTACTATCACTATGGTGGAAGCGACCTCTATGCGAATGATGGAGGATGGACGCTGGGTACCGCCACGATTACCGACATTACCAAATTCGGAACCAATTGCGGTAAGCAGCTTACTATCCCGGTGACCCGGACCTCCCCACAAAATGTAACTATTAATCTGAAATTTGAAATTTATAACGGGAAATCCGGATTGAAGTACAGCAACTCCATTAAAAATAATGCGGCTGCCCAGAAGACGATTACGAACTCGGACATCATCTCGCTGAACCTGCCTAATGATGCACACACGCTGTATTATGTGCCGAATATGGCCTGGTACAGTACCTCGGGCTCGCTGGCTCCGAATGCAGGGAAAAATGCGATAACGGTCTACAATACGGGTGATGGATGGGGCCTGCAGCCGGAAATGAATTGGAAAACCGAGGGAACCTCTGGTATGCTGCGGCCCTTTGCCAGCATTAATGCCTGGAGCAGTATAACGAATGTCAAAGTATCCACCAATACCGAAGCGCTGCAATTGGTGCTGTTTCCGAACGAGGAATTCGAGTATATTTCCGTGAACATGACGGTATTTAAGGGCGATATCATAGATGGAAAAATGGCAGTCGAGGAGCATTTTAGAAAGCGCTTTAAATATCATGACGTGACCTCCCTGTTTCTTACCAATGATTGGGACTATATAGGGCAGCGCACAGATGCATTTTTCAGAAATACAGTTGTGCCGAAGGCTGTACAGGCAGGTCTGGATATGGTAATGATCGACGATTTATGGAATACGACTAGAGATACAACGACAGCGAAAACCAGCTTTACAAGTAATCTGGCATCCCTGACCGATTATATTGTAAGACAAGGCCTGCGCTTCGGATTATGGTTCAGCATGACAGGTGACAACCATAATGTGGGAAGGGATTTGGCTGATCCTGCCAACATTGAATTCAAAAGAAGCCAGGTTGAGGATACGATGATTCCTCAATATCATTTATCGCATCAAATGATTGATTTGACCGAATTTTGGCCCAACACAGCGGCGACCTCAACCTCGCATCCAAGCGATAGCGTCTATCGTAAAAACGTATTGGTAAAAACTATATGAACGATCTGACGTCACGACACCCGGACTTCATTGGCAAGCTGACCAGTGAAGTGGATATATATCCTACTCAGGGTGACAGAAATAACGGTCTGCTGCATATCTCAGATAATGGATTTCTGTCCGCTAACGGCGGAGTGGGCACCAGCATGAAAATCGGCATGGACAGCTTTGGTTATTTGCTGATGAATTCCGTTTATTACGGCGGCAACCCGTCAGGCAAGGTCGAGGATTACTATTCCTATATGCTGGCAAGAGTGATCAAATTCAATACAGACCCTTCCGGTTGGACGAATGCAGGCATGGATTCTCTGAAAAAATTCAACAACTGGCGGAAAGTCCGAGAATCAAGGCATTAACGGAGCAAACGACAAGGCCGCTTTATGCCGGCCCGGATTTTGATACGTCAGGCTCCTACGCATGGATGTATGCGTCTGAAGATAAAAGCAAGGCGCTGGTCATCGCCTCAGCTGCGAATGTATCCTAGCCTGGGCATATGGAGATATTCTAATGTCTTTAATACTATCCTAGCTTAGGTATGTTTAAAACTATAAATTGGCGCTCGTTTGGATCGCCCAAAGACCAATTCTCTTTTTTAAAGAGGAGACAAACTTTGGACGTTGCAAAGGAGTGCTTTTTTTATGCTTCTATAACCCCAAAAAACTCTTAGGAGCCATTCCTGTAATGAAGTAATTTGAGCTTTGAATGAACAATGCACCTCTAGTATACTGGGAATCGTTCCGGGAAGAACAAACCCACATACGAAAAGAGGCGCACATATGAAGTATAAAATGAAACAGAAACAGAATCAACGAATTACGCGAATTACGGAAGGAACTTTGGTCGTTGGAGCAGATATTGCTAAGAAAATTCATGTCGCCCGAGCCGTGGATTTCCGTGGCATTGAGCTTGGCAAAGATTGTGTTTTTCATAATGATCGAGAAGGCTTAATGAAGCTGACAACGTGGATGAAAGTTTTGCAGCAGGCGCATAAGAAAACAGAACTTGTTTTCGGAATCGAGCCTACGGGGCACTACTGGTTCCCTTTAGCGGCTTTTCTAGAGGCGCAAGGCATCAAGATCGTCATCGTTAATCCGCATCACGTCAACAAAAGTAAAGAACTTGAGGACAACTCACCCACGAAGAGCGACTATAAGGATGCCAAAGTCATTGCAGACCTCATTCGAAATGGGAAGTATTCGGAGCCCAAATTACCGACGAAGGAATACGCCGAATTACGCATTCTCATGAATTTCCGTGAGAAGGTCATGATGAGTTTGAATCAAGTGAAGGCCCGCGTGCATAACTGGTTCGATCGCTATTTTCCAGAGTATCTGAGCGTGTTCAAGGGCTGGGAAGGCAAAGCATCCTTAATGACCATGCGTCGGTTTCCAACGCCAGAAGAGATCGTTTCTACAGGCGCCAGAGGCGTTCTCGAACATTGGAAAACGGAAGTGAAGCGCGGAGTCGGCATCAAGAGAGCAGAGAAGCTTTTTGCTACCGCAGAGACATCTATTGGGCTTACAAAAGGGCTACGAGCTGCGAGAATGGAGCTTATAGGCTTACTCGACCAGTTTGAGCTTTTCTCTAAACAGGTGGAAACGACAATGGATCAAGTCATGCACATCTTAAGTGAGATACCTAGAGCCACCCCGATGCTAAATATACCAGGCGTTGGTGGGGTTACCGTTGCGGGATTCCTTACTGAGGTTGGTGATCTGAGTCAATACGGCCATGGCCAACAAATCATCTGCTTGGCAGGCTTGAATCTAAAGGAAAACAGTTCCGGTAAACGGAAGGGAAAGACCGGCATTACCAAGCGTGGACGCTCTCGACTGAGGGCCTTGTTGTTCCGTTGTGTGATGCCTTTGGTAGCGAAGAATAAAGAATTTAAGGCACTTCATAAGTATTTCACAATACGAAGTCAAAACCCGCTGAAAAAGAAGCAGTCGCTAATTGCACTCTGCGGCAAACTGATACGCGTCCTGCATACGCTGGGGACTAAGCAAAGAGAATACAACGCAAACGATGTACTTGGACCGGAACGCCTTGCCCAGTTACAACAGATGGCAGCATAAATTCAAGCAACGATGACCTAAAAGCTCACTCAAGAACCGATGTGCAACTCGACAACTGAAGCACCGGAGAAGCCGAAGTTTAATATTCCATAAGGGCAAAGACCACGTTTAGGAGCGAGAATCGGCCTCCACCCCTTGGCAGGTAGAACGAAGGAATGTAAGGGCATAGACCCAGCGTGACATGGGAGGGTAAACCCCGAGGGAAGATGTGGAGATCCACTGTGCGATCACACGAATTATCCACAGTTTGGAAAAAAACGAATCCAAGCCTTATTCCCGCCACCGGCCCTTGTGGAAAAATATGGACCTACAACAACATTCCTCCAACAACTCTAAGGTGTCGAAGCTGAAAATCTAAGAATGAGTGAGAAAACAGGCGAAAACATTACTTTTTAGTGGGAGGAAATTAATCATGACTAGAAAAGCACACATCTTAGCAAGCCAATGGGCACGTATTCAGGCTTTGTAAAATCTTACGGTTCAAGGACAACTGACTTTGAAATAGTATAAATAACCGAAAGGTATTCAGGTTTCAAGTAAATCTGATTTACTTATTAACTTGATTGTTGGATGGACCAAAACCGCTGAATACCTTAAAAGGAGAGCAACTGATAGTGGTCAAAGCCTAACAGTTCTTTGAAATAGCGATAGCCGGTTTCGATGTTCCAGCGTACGTGGTAATAGCGTTGGATGGTAACGAGATCCAAGCTTAAATCCGTACATAGGAGACAAACCTGAGGTTTGCTCGATTCCGCATATTCATCTTTCCAAGACAGCAAAGCTTTGACGTTTTCCATTTCGCTTAATGGACCTTCATATTCATAAACCCAGTACGTCCCCTGACTGTCCACCGTAACGGAGCGTAGGTCAGACTTGCGAAGATACTGGACAGCGAAATCAGCCATAGAAATCGTTACGCCGCTGACACAGATAAGTCGGTTCGTTTTTACAGCGGCGATGACATGAAAACCCTTGCGATTGCAGGCATTGATAACCTTCTCACTGGTGTACCAGCTATCCATGAGCACGTAAACCTGCTCATCTTGAGTAGCCGGAAATGCTTCGATCATTTAAAGAGCAAGATCATTCTTACTTTTGAATGAGAGGCGGTGCTCATTACAATATTCTTCACGGTAATAAGGACGGAAATCCCAAGCATAGGAACTACCTTCGCTTACAACGTGATCCGTGACAACGCAGTGGCACCAGACTGATTTTCCTGCTTCGTGTGAGTATTGAAAGCTGAGAGCTTCCATTTTCTTCGTTGAGGGTTCCTTCTTACAGCAAGTATCATCCACGATGAGAAAGACAAGTTGCCGAGAATCACCGCTCTTTGCTCGTTTAGCGCGAATCTTATCCATGACGAATTGCATGCGTCGGCGCTGCATGCGATTGACACACCAAGGTGCATGGTTCAGAAAGCTAGTCATGCTGCTCAGATGACAATCTTGCCTTGCAGCGTTACGAATCTGCGTCATGTTCTTACGCCCGGCACAAAGAATGATGCCATGGACGAGAGTGAACAAGTGATTCCGTTGGGGTTTAGAAAACTCCAGTTTGAGAGCTAAAATGAACTTGACGATCGGCAGGTAGAGGGATACCATAGTAGTGGGACATCTCCTTTTATCTAGAAATTGTGGCGTCGTAACCAACAATTTCTTCTTTAAAGGCGGATGCCCTTCTTCTATTCGTCATTCGACGAAACTTCTAAAATCTTGACTTTAACTGGGCTTTATCGACAACAGGTTTTTTGCAACACTCAAGTATTTTAGTGAGATTATTAATTAGTTTCAAAGTAAAAGTGCTTTTTTTAACAAAAGACTCACTATAATTATCAAAACTGAATATTTCCCGAATATTATATTTCCTTCTACGTACATGTAAATAATTCGGTCTTCAAAACACCGATTTTAAGTCAACATTCTGTGTATGTTAATTTAAACCACTAATCACAACGTGTAATAAGTTCTCCATTCATAAGCCGCAAAGAGTCTACGAACTTTGGTTTAGTCGGGAAGCAAGTTTCCTTACTGCAAACAGCTAACTTGTAGCCATCCACGAAATCATATTTCTTGCAGCGATAACCTTGCTCCAGTCCGGTTAGTATTGTTGGAGGCTCATCTGCTGTCTGAACTGTAAACGAACCAAGAGGGATCGCTAAGCCTTTTCCTACTGCTTTAATATAACTCTCCTTTAGCGTCCACAGACCGTAAAAGAAATCTAGTTGGTTTTCTGGCGATTGCTGCTGGAGAGCTAAATATTCCTCAGGGCTAAAGAATCTTTTCGCAAGACTAAAATCTATAGGCTGAATAAGCTCGATATCAATACCTACAGGAGTCTGTCCAATCGCACAACCGACCCAGTCTCCTGAATGAGTTAAATTAAAGTAAATGTCGTCCCTTTTTACTAAATATGGTTTACCATACACATTAGTTCCGAACACCATATCTTCGTCACTTATCTGTAACTGATTATGCAAAATAGTCCTCAGAAGCACATCTGCTAATAAGGAGCGAAAAGCATCTTCTTTGTAAACAAAACGAAGTATTCTCTCCTTTTTTTGCTTATCCACACGTTCAAGAGCCTTGAGGTACCAGTGTTCCTCCCATTCGAAATCTAACTTGCATACAAAAATATGCAATAAATTTCCCTCCCACTAAAAAGTAATAGCCTCTCGGCATTCGCCGTGGCAGGTGTGACAAGGGTTTCCTTGTACCACCAAAGTTCCAATCCTCCCAAGATTGCCGGAGGATTTTTTGTTGCTTCTACTTCTTGAACTGGAAATTTATTTGTGAAAATGGGCTTCAATTTGCCGAAAACGCTTGACTTCTCATGGACACCTCAATAATTGCGACGGAAGGATCGATTTCCTTACTACCCCTAAGAGGTGTTTGCTTTGAAGCCTGTTTTTATCCCACATCTTTGTTACCAACAGTTTCTTCTGGAGAATTTTAGACGGTTATCCGGGCCCGCCTTTGTCATCATTAATAAGGACTGGCCACTCGTTACGAAGTTCTGGATGACCGATTTATCCGCTATAACTCCATTGCTTCAAGATTTCTACAGTAACCGCGGCCCAGAACCTCGCGACCCCGCCTGCCTGTTTCGCTCTTTGCTCTTGTTCATCATGACCAATCCCACGATCGGCATTACGGAATGGATTAATGAGATGAAACGAACGCCTCTCTATGCCATCCTCAGCGGGTTTGAAATCGGTGACGTTCCCGGTGTCGGCACCTTTTACGACTTTTTCAAACAGCTCTGGGCTTCAGGCAACAAACACCTTCGTCCTCAGCATCGCAAACGGCGTAAGTCTAAACCCAAAAAAGGTAAAAAAGGTGAGAAAGCACCTACCACCACGCCGGGCCGTGTCGCACGCTTAGTGGATTGGATGATGCGTCATACCGCAAAGAAAACAGCTTTACCTACGGATCGACTCTTTCATTTCTTTCAAGACAACATTTTAAGCGTTTCCGCCCGTCTTGGTTTACTTGGCGATTGTTCGGCTCTTTCTGCCAGCGGAGATGGCACGCCCATTGTGACCGCTGCTTACTCACGCAGTAAATCGACTTGTGATTGCCGTGCCCAAGGCCTTGCTGAGTGTAGCCATCCTCGTCTCTATTCCCAGCCTGATTGCGACTCAGGGTGGGATAGTTCACGTGAAAAGTATTTTCAAGGTTTCCACCTCTATATGATTTCGGCTGCGGACAGTAAACATGATTTACCGCTTTATCCCAAACTACAGCCTGCTTCTAGGCACGACGCTGTTAGCTTGGTTCTCAGTTCAGTCGAATTCAAACAACGTTTCACCTTAGGCACGATGGACAAGATGATTCTTGATGCCGCTCATGATGCCGAATCCATCTATGTACTTCTAGAGCATCAAGGGATGGAGCCGTTCATTGACCTCAATGTGCGCTCCAAGAAAAACACGCCAGCCAAAGAGGGGGATTCAAATCTCGCCTACAGGCATTCCCATTTGCCCGAAGGGGACCCCTATGAAACCAAACGGAATGGACACAAAACGCTATCGCCGTAAGTGGCGGTGCTCTCCAGCATGCGGCTGCTCTGATGCTAAATTCGGCCTTACCTTCCACACGAAAACTAGTGATGATCCCAGGCTATTTCCCAAAACACCACGCGATTCTGAAGCATGGAAGCTGGTGTACAACCGCCATACTTCCTCGGAACGATCCAACAAAAGAGAGAAGATTGATTACAAACTGGAATCAGGCAGACACCGCTCCACGATGATGTGGGTTATGCGTATCTTCGCGATTATGACTTGCCAACACATGGATGCATGGTATCTCCACCGCGAGCAAGAGCTACATGGTGTTCGTAACGAGATTAAACAATTTATAGTCTCTTAAAAAACGCGATCACGAAAAATTGGCTTAGTCTGCCCATTTTTGAAAATGGCTTTCATCTCCCAATTTTTCCAGCAGTATTTTAACGATATTTCCACAAACACCACCTTAACCACCACTCAATTCCGAGAGGCTATAAATAGTGTTTTCGCCTGTTTTCTCACTCATTCTTAGATTTTCAACTTCGACACCTTAGAGTTGATGGAGGAATGTTGTTGTAGGTCCATATTTTTCCACAAGGGCCGGTGGCGGGAATAAGGCTTGGATTCGTTTTTTTCCAAACTGTGGATAATTCGTGTGATCGCACAGTGGATCTCCACATCTTCCCTCGGGGTTTACCCTCCCATGTCACGCTGGGTCTATGCCCTTACATTCCTTCGTTCTACCTGCCAAGGGGTGGAGGCCGATTCTCGCTCCTAAACGGGGTCTTTGCCCTTATGGAATATTAAACTTCGGCTTCTCCGGTGCTTCAGTTGTCGAGTTGCACATCGGTTCTTGAGTGAGCTTTTAGGTCATCGTTGCTTGAATTTATGCTGCCATCTGTTGTAACTGGGCAAGGCGTTCCGGTCCAAGTACATCGTTTGCGTTGTACTCTCTTTGCTTAGTCCCCAGCGTGTGCAGGACGCGTATCAGTTTGCCGCAGAGTGCAATTAGCGACTGCTTCTTTTTCAGCGGGTTTTGACTTCGTATTGTGAAATACTTATGAAGTGCCTTAAATTCTTTATTCTTCGCTACCAAAGGCATCACACAACGGAACAACAAGGCCCTCAGTCGAGAGCGTCCACGCTTGGTAATGCCGGTCTTTCCCTTCCGTTTCAGTAGTGCCCCGTAGGCTCGATTCCGAAAACAAGTTCTGTTTTCTTATGCGCCTGCTGCAAAACTTTCATCCACGTTGTCAGCTTCATTAAGCCTTCTCGATCATTATGAAAAACACAATCTTTGCCAAGCTCAATGCCACGGAAATCCACGGCTCGGGCGACATGAATTTTCTTAGCAATATCTGCTCCAACGACCAAAGTTCCTTCCGTAATTCGCGTAATTCGTTGATTCTGTTTCTGTTTCATTTTATACTTCATATGTGCGCCTCTTTTCGTATGTGGGTTTGTTCTTCCCGGAACGATTCCCAGTATACTAGAGGTGCATTGTTCATTCAAAGCTCAAATTACTTCATTACAGGAATGGCTCCTTAAGACTTTATATTAAAGAAAGATTCGTCGCAGCGTCCGACTTTATCACTTCTCAATTAAAACAGTTAACCTCTTTTCTGGTGCCTTGTCAACAAAAACCCAGTCTTAATATTATCCGACGGATCGAAGTAAACTTTATTCAATAATCTCAATAACTGTGAGTTCAAAAACTCCATAATTATGCAAAGATCTCTTGAAAATGTCAAACAATTGAATGTTGTTATGACGAAGCTGTTGCTAAAAGAAATACTTAAATGGAGAGTTGGATGCCTTGATAGGCTAATTCCGATTCGAAAACACTTACTAATATTTCAGTTCCAACAACTACATTTTGCATTAGACTCAAAAGGTGGATTGAGGACATATGAAACTAGAATTGATTACCTATGCAATAAAGTAGGTGATTGTTCCTGCAGGAATTCAACTGTATTTTTAAAAATCCCCCCGCGAATTAACACATGCAGGAGTCGCATATTGTTTCAGCAGTTCAGGCAACGAAATCCCGAAAGTTATCGAAAATTTCAAATTATATATTGTATCTTTATTCATTATTTTGTATATTTACCTTGTTGTTATTTTTATAAGGGGGTATGTTTGTCATGTATCAAATTAGAAAAGCAACAATGGATGATACTCAAATTATGTATAAACTTATTAATACTTACGCTGATGAGGGTAAGTTACTTCATCGTACTCTTAGCTCTATTTATGAAAATCTCCAATGCTTTTATATTGCAGAAAATAATGGAGAAGTTGTTGGAACTGTAAGTCTTCATATTTTAGATAAAGATCTTGCAGAAATAAGATCACTTACAGTTTCAGATCATCACTTCGGGATAGGTATAGGAAAACGACTTGTTAATATAGTAATTAATGAGTCTAGATCACTCGGCGTTAAAACTTTATTATCCCTAACTTATCAAGTTGATTTCTTTAAGAAGTGTGGATTCACACTTGTCGATAAAAGTAAGTTACCAATGCCAAAGATCTGGAAAGATTGTATGCATTGTTCAAAATTCTCGAATTGCGATGAAAATGCTATGGTTATTGATACTTTCTAATTTTATAATTGTTTTATTAATTGTAGGTCTTTATATAATTTTCTGAGTTTGTCAAAACTTTCGATAATTGATTTCCCCGCACTAATTGCATTACCAGTTCTGATGCAAGGATTTAAAAAGTTCGCATTTACCCGACAAACTATACATTGTCTATGCCATTAAACCAAATATCTTATTTAGCCATTCAACGGCAGTGAGGACAGTCGAATTATCATCGGCCTGCCCTTTCCTTATCATATGTAAAGTCTCAATTCCCTTTAACGTCTGATCCGTTGTAAGAAACGATTTGAAACCAAGATTTGGTTCTGTGATTTTCCTTATGAACCGGAGATCTTGCTCCACAATGTTGTTCAGATAATTGGCCTGTCTAATTAAGGTTTCTTTTGGTAAGGATTTCTCATTTTTAATTCTTGTATGGCTGGTGGATATGCTGGATTTTTATACAAGTTGATTACACATGGGATTTGGGTATCTGGAGAGGACAAAGCCTTTGTAAAGAAGCGTTAGCTACCTGCAAATCCCGATTTTCAGATAACTTGAAATCAATGGTTTTCCCCATAGAATCAACCGCTCAGTATAAATACTACCACTGACCTTTAACTTTGATGTAGGTTTCGTCAGTCCTCCATGAGTCGTTTGTCGATTTCAGGTCCAAGTTCATGTACCCATTTCATGATCGTCATATGGGAGATCCTTAATCCTCGATCATTCATCATTTCATACTATATCTGGATAGCTTAAACTATATTTCAAATACCATCTCACCGTTAGTAAAATAATTGCCGATTCATACTGCTTCCATTTAAATAAATTCTATTTCGTTTCCAAAGCTCCATTCCATGACTTCATTATCAATTACGTTATCATGAATTAGAACTTTGCACCACAACCCTGCAAATCACTGGAGAGTACATTCACCGTGAATTTGGCAAAACGTATTCGATTCGCGGTGTTTCTAAGTTGTTGCACCGAATGGAGCTCAGCTACACCAAGCCGACGTACACCTTGGCAGCTGCTGACGAAGAAAAGCAAAAGTTGTTTGTTGAAACAACCTTCCCCAGGTTAATAATATCACGAGAACGGCGATATTAATCATTTATTGTTTGAAGATGAGAGTATGATTAGTAATTATCAAGCGCTGCAGTTGACATGGTTTTCCAAAGGAAAGCAGCGAATAATTATTAAGACGACAGGCAAACACCGCGGTGTCAAATTACTGGCCACTCTGGACTACGCCGAAAGTAAGATCGTCTGGCGGGAAGAAGTACAATATAATGACGAGGTCTTCTTAGCATTCCTTGTGCAGGTCATAAAGGCTTACCCTAGCGAAAAAGTCGTTATGATCCTGGATAATGCTCGTATCCATTATGCCAAAATGCTTGCGGATTTCCTGAAAGAACAAAAGGAACACCTCGAATTGGTGTTTCTCCCACCGAACAGTCCTTATCCCAAACTTGTGGATGGCCTTTGGAAATGGTTGAAAGTCGACGTAATCAATAACGTCTTTTATCACACAAAAGCTGAGATTAAAAAAACGTGAAGGCATTCATGGGCAGAATCATAAAAGAGACTCTAAAGATTATTGAACATTTATGCATTAGGATGTAGTGTTTTTAGTTCAACTTATATAGAATTAACTCTTCGTCCATGTATTTAATGTCAAAACGTCCTTCAAGCTGAACTACCAAATTCATTGCCCTTATTGAATCCTAATACAAATAAATCTTGATGAATATTATCAACTTTCAATTGTAATAATTCATTTACAATTCCTCGATAATTTCAATATGATTCATATTTTATAATCGTTTAGATATACCATTCATTCAATCCCATTGTATAAAATATTAGGTATATTAAAAAAAACTTGTTTTTTGAAATCTTTTCCATTAAATTGTATTTATAAACTCGACTTTTCTTTCAAGAATTAGTAACGCTGCAAATATTAAAAATACCTATATAGAATGAACTCGTGTTTTAAACAACCGACCAATTCGGGTAACGATGTAGAAAAGACCGAAAAGGAAGGGATCAGAGATGAAAAAAGAAAACGAACTAGAGATACTCGTAACAGCAATGAAAGAAACCAATAGCACTCGGATGTATGAACGGTATCTCGCTGTGCGTCTTCACTTGGTAGGACGGACGTTAACGGAAATCGCGGGTATCTTAGGACGGACATACCAAACCGTCAGCACGTATTGGAACACCTACCGTAACCAAGGACTGCCGGGCCTAGATCTTGGACATTCGCCTGGGGGTCCAAAGAAACTCTCCGAAGAACAAGAAGACAAAGTGAAGGCGACCATCACGAATCTGCGTCCCGTCGACGTTGGATTCAAAGCCCGGTACACTTGGACCCTGAACATCATTAGGAAATGGATCCAGCGAGAATTTGACCAGACGTTTACAGAAAAGGGAGTTTCCAAGTTGTTGACGCGGTTGGGTTTTAGTTACACAAAAACCACGTACTCACTAGTCAATGCCAATCTAGAGGAACAAGAACAGTTCCGCGAAGTGACGCTACCTGAGTTGAAAGAGCAGTTGGATCAAGGGGAAATCGATCACTTACTCTTCGAAGACGAATCCATGATTCGCACCTACCTGGCTTTGCAGTATAACTGGTTTCCTAAAGGGGAGCAACGAAAAATCCCGATTTACGGACATCACAAAGGAGCCAAATTATTTGCTGCTATCGACTACGAGACAGGCACTGTCATTCAACGTGAAGAGGAGGACTATACAACTGCAGCCTTTCAGCGTTTTTTGAAGGAGGTCCTGACTCATTATCCTGAGGGCAACCTCGTTATGGTTCTGGACAATGCTCGCATCCACCACGCAGAAGCCATCCAACGTTTTCTTCGTGAGCACAAACGACTACGGCTTGTCTATCTGCTCAAGTACAGTCCTGAACTGAATCCCGTGGAAGGTTTATGGAAGTGGCTAAAGCATGATGTTGTAAACAATGTCTTTTTCAGCAAGTTCTATTATATTCGCTCTCATGTCATTGCTTTCATGAAACGGATCAATCGACATCCACTTGAAGTGATCGACCGACTTCTTCTTCGTGTATAAAAATCTTTAGTTCATTCTATATAGGCTAATTTTTACATATGGCTTTAAAAATCACAAGAAATGATTAATGCTTTCTCGAGCCAGTCTCGTTTCGTCTCTTAAGTGATAACATATAGTAAGACTTTAGAAATGTTGGAACGCTTTTCACCATCTAGTTGATCTCCATACCATACGTGACACAGCTGTCAGAGACGTAGAACTATCAGTTGTTGACCCAATTGTGGATTGTTATCTGAATTATGCATCGTTTCTGTCCATATTACATAATTAGGAAAAAGTTTATCGCTGGCTTTTTTGTAAATTTGTACAACCTGAATGTCCAGAGATGTTATGGGTGGAAATTCACCTATGGATTTTAATATGGGCGGTACTTATTTTTATAGTATTTGTCCACGTAGTATATTTCAACGTTACAGAAAGGATATGGCTGCACTTAAGTGGTGGAAGAATTATTCTCAATTTGTTAGAGATGATGCATAATTACATGGGCTTTATGTAAGTTTTTTGGTCAACCAATTTTATAACCTAACTTCAAATGCACAATCTCCTTTGTAATATAAAAGAGTTTGTCAATTAATTGAACTACAAGGATTTTACTTTTGCCACTTCGACAAAAGATCTAAGAAAACATTTTGATGGAACACAATCCTACACTATGTTTGATGACAAGTTTTCGAAAAATAGTAAAAAAGGAGATCTATGATGAAAATAAATATTTTACCTACCTCGACCCCTATTTTTTCTGTGTACAATTGGCATTCCGGTTTACAATCAATCATTCTTAAACACCCTGACGCACTGCCATGGATTTATAGTAACTATATACAAATTTATATGAATATTCGACCAGAAATCACCTTCGCAGATTTTTATCTTAACAATGGTTTAATTCACACTACAAGTTGTCCATTTATACATCAGAATACTATATCAAGAAATGTTATTAAACAACTTACTAGCTTTGTTCATTTTTTTATTGAATGCTTAAAAAGTGGGTATTATTTGTACTTATTCGTTGATGTATCATATATTTCAGGATATTCTAGAAAAAATAAAGGTTTTCATGAATTATTTATTTATGGGTTTGATGTTAATCAAGAAATTTTTATTGTATCCGATTACATTAATGGGAAGTATACTAATTTTACGGCCACATTTAAAGAAATAGAAGATGCCGTAGAAAGTACAGTTAAAGAAAATTTCAATCACT
Source organism: Paenibacillus periandrae (assembly GCF_022458865.1). Lineage (GTDB taxonomy): Bacteria > Bacillota > Bacilli > Paenibacillales > NBRC-103111 > Paenibacillus_S > Paenibacillus_S periandrae. Next base: position 233,473 of record NZ_JAJNMU010000017.1, read on the forward strand.
TGCCCGATGTAGAAATGTGGCGTCTTAAGGAAAATTCAAAATATGATTTTGATTTACAAAATGTGATTAATGAGTTAAACGAATTTAAAAATTCTATTAATTCAGCACAGAGGTGTAGAAATAGAACTACACTAAATCCTAATTTAAGTTTTGGATTAGATGTATACGATACTGTTTCAAAACATTTGATCCAAGTACAAGAATTTGATAGGAAAATTGACATTAGACCATTTCACTTGTTTTATGAGCGATTTAAGCTTATGTGTGATAGGATTCATTACATGGATAAAAAAAATTATATTTTGGATGCAGAGAATTATTTTACTATTTATAAAAATTTTGCTGACAAACTTCAAATAGCAAGAAATTTAGTGATAAAGCATCAAATTACAAATGAAAAATCAATAATTCCAAAACTTCAGAGTATAATCGAGCTTGTTAAAAATGAAGAAGGCGTCGTTGTAGAAAAAATGATAAAAGATATATCATCCTTTGATGATCGAATAATGCTATAAAATTTTGCCTCTTAATCCCCCGTTGTTGATAATGATATGCCAGTCTTGCACGAATGGCTCCTGCATGGCAGACATGACGTGCTATTTAATGGATTGCGCCACCCGCAATCCATTCATTTTTTTCAATAAGGAATCCATAAACTTTTATTTAAGTCCATTGTAATTTAAAGTTCCTTGGCTTTCACATTCTTCATGTAAACAAAAGCATTGAAATATTATAATACTTCTAGTGAAATCCTCAATTCCTAACTTCCATGAGAACGCTCTGACATTCCTTGATACCCATCGGCCTCATATTTCCGTTAAAAAAATTAATGGCATGCCTCTTCCCAAGAATCACCACTATAACTCCCATGTTTTGTTCGAATGATAAAAATCTTGAGTATTAAAGGTGATACTCGTTCGTGACATTCTCTCTCATGGGACAATTCAGTCGTTAAATACCTAATCTGCCCGATCGCTAAATGTGGCAACCAGATCAATTCTTCGGTGGCTAAAAATATCGATGACAGCATTATTTTGAGCATTATAAACGACAAGAAGCACCTGCATTTGTCCGGTGAAGAAGAGGACAAAAAACAAGTGCTTCAGGAATACGTTGACCGTGTAGTGATTCAGCAGTCCACCGATATCAACCATTTCGATGCGGAAATCGAGTCTGTAAAATAGATTGTGTAAACTCCAAAACCTATTAAAATGAAAGAATAGGAAAGGTAGGGGAGCACACATGGGATTATGGACCAAACAACAGCTTCGTCAGTTCATAAAGGAGAATAAGCTG
>NZ_JAJNMU010000179.1 GCF_022458865.1 Paenibacillus periandrae
ACAAAAAGTCAGAGCCCGTTTAAGGGTGATGGCGTGCCTTTTGTAGAATGAACCGGCGAGTTACGTTCCCGTGCAAGGTTAAGGTGAAGAGCCGGAGCCGCAGCGAAAGCGAGTCTGAATAGGGCGCATCGATATTTCCTTACGGAAAATCGTAGTACGTGGACGTAGACCCGAAACCGTGTGATCTACCCCTGCCCAGGGTGAAGGTGCGGTAACACGCACTGGAGGCCCGAACCCACGCATGTTGAAAAATGCGGGGATGAGGTGGGGGTAGCGGA
>NZ_JAJNMU010000180.1 GCF_022458865.1 Paenibacillus periandrae
GGATGCCTAGGCACTAGGAGCCGAAGAAGGACGTGGCGAACGACGAAATGCCTCGGGGAGCCGTAAGCAGGCTTGGATCCGGGGATGTCCGAATGGGGGAACCCGCATGAGGTAATGCTCATGTACCATGTAGTGAATACATAGCTACATAGGAGGCATACGAGGGGAACTGAAACATCTAAGTACCCTCAGGAGAAGAAAACAACAGTGATTCCGTCAGTAGCGGCGAGCGAACGCGGAACAGCCCAAACCTGAGAGCTTGCTCTCAGGGGTTGTG
>NZ_JAJNMU010000181.1 GCF_022458865.1 Paenibacillus periandrae
GCTTGGCGACGTCCTACTCTCCCAGAACCCTGCGGTTCAAGTACCATTGGCGCTGAAGGGCTTAACGGTCGTGTTCGAGATGGGAACGCGTGGTTCCCCTTCGCCATCATCACCAAACGATTTGTTTTCATCTATTTCTAATTCTGAGAGTTATCCTCTCAAAACTGATCAACGAGTGAGTGGTTGCTGTCCATGACAGCTTGTGTTGCTGATACGTTCCGTTACAGGAACAATATCTCCATAGAAAGGAGGTGATCCAGCCGCACCTTCCGATACG
>NZ_JAJNMU010000182.1 GCF_022458865.1 Paenibacillus periandrae
TATGGTGTGGGACAATCTGAATCAGTTTTGGCAGGGATCGCAGCCTTGGCTTGTGGTAGCGTCCAACTGGCAACACCCTTCCCCGAATACCAGCTCGGTCCGCAAGTGGGTAGCACCTCAAACTGGGTTGGTTCGTATTACAGGAAATGCAGCCATGCTTTGGGGAAGCGGAGGGAATGGTGTGACCGTGAAAATATTACATAATTCCGCCCTTAAATGGTCAACGAATCTTGCTTATAACGATTTACGAGGAACTGATACGGATGTATCGGTAGG
>NZ_JAJNMU010000183.1 GCF_022458865.1 Paenibacillus periandrae
TATGGTGTGGGACAATCTGAATCAGTTTTGGCAGGGATCGCAGCCTTGGCTTGTGGTAGCGTCCAACTGGCAACACCCTTCCCCGAATACCAGCTCGGTCCGCAAGTGGGTAGCACCTCAAACTGGGCTGGTTCGTATTACAGGAAATGCAGCTATGCTTTGGGGAAGCGGAGGGAATGGTGTGACCGTGAAAATATTACATAATTCCGCCCTTAAATGGTCAACGAATCTTGCTTATAACGATTTACGAGGAACTGATACGGATGTATCGGTAGG
>NZ_JAJNMU010000184.1 GCF_022458865.1 Paenibacillus periandrae
ATTTGTTTTTCGATCCCGTCGTGAAGGTCACCACTTTACTCCCTACCGTTCCCGCTGGATCTGTCCAGGATGTCCAACCGAAATCCCGGTCTTCTTCCTCACTCCGCGCGACAAAGTAGTAAAAACCATTGGTGGCTTTCACCGCCTTGTGCTTAAACGATACGGTATAGGTCGTGTTTTTTTCCAGCTGCATTTTGCTGGGATCCGAAATACTAAATTCTTGCCAATATTGGCTTGGCGCTGCCTCTGCATAGGCTGAATATTGACCCGTTA
>NZ_JAJNMU010000185.1 GCF_022458865.1 Paenibacillus periandrae
GAAAAACATTAAAGTTAAGCATATGAAGAAGCAACAGTCCGTATTTAAACTTCTAGGAAAAATGGCTCGAATCCTGATCAGCATCGTTCAACGAGGAGAAACATTTTCGCCCGAAAAAGCAAGTCACGTCACTACTCAAGCTGCATAAGACATGGAATACCACATAGATTGACTCATTCGCAGGATTTAACAAAGAAAGCACGGAGAACCGAGTTCCTGCCCGAAAAGGGCTTAGACCCGTCCGCTAAACGCAATCGGTCTCCACACCTTGGA
>NZ_JAJNMU010000186.1 GCF_022458865.1 Paenibacillus periandrae
TCCTGCTGTTCGGCGGAGACTATTTTCCGAAAATCATATACAGCTACAGCGGATTAGTGCTTGCCAATCTTTGGTTCAACATTCCGTTTACCACGATGATGCTCAGTTCCGCTCTATCCGGCATTCCGAATTCAATTGTGGAAAGCGCTAAGGATGCCGGAGCCGGAAGGCTGCAAATTTTGCTTAGATTCATAATCCCCCTTTCCTATAAAACGATGCTGGTCTCGATGACGTTCGTCTTCATGGGCATTATCGGCAGCTTCACCGCACCGT
>NZ_JAJNMU010000187.1 GCF_022458865.1 Paenibacillus periandrae
TGAGAGCCGTATCGGAAGGTGCGGCTGGATCACCTCCTTTCTATGGAGATATTGTTCCTGTAACGGAACGTATCAGCAACACAAGCTGTCATGGACAGCAACCACTCACTCGTTGATCAGTTTTGAGGGGATAAACTTTCTCTCAGTCAAGCTTGTTCCTTGAAAACTAGATACCGAAACGAAACAAATGTTTAGAGCAGCGTTACTTAACTTCGGTTGAGTAACAAATCCAAATAGATCTATCCTAACGGATAGGACTTATTAGCGGAATT
>NZ_JAJNMU010000018.1 GCF_022458865.1 Paenibacillus periandrae
GAGAAATCCATTTACCAAATGAAGAAAATAGGGTACTATTGTCCATGGGCTAATCCTTTCAATGGATTATGGACAGGTACTACCTGCCATTTCATTGTAAAGGATTTTTTTGTGTCTGAACTTTCTATAGACAGAAGATTATGAACATTCAGAGAAAATTAATGCAACGCTAGTGACTTTAAATAATATTATAATAATTTTGTTGCATTTACAACAAAATACTTAATTAAATAATAATCGATCCCAATTACATTCCAATTTTCAAGGTAGTTCAGCCCTCTAATTCAATCGCTACTCATCTGGATTCAATACCTTTGCTATACAAAAAAAACTTTCACACACATAAATTGTGTAAAAGTTGTCTCTTTGATTTTGCCGACTTTTTCAGCGGTCTCCCTGTCAACCTGATGCGTCGCTGTTGCGAAACTCCATAGGAATCCATCCGGTAACTGCCGTCCATTTTACTTATTTAATACTGATCACTTGAACGGGTCCTATCAGCCCGCTTGGCTCCTGCTGTGCGAAGGACGATAAGAAATCGCGTTGATCCTTCACTAGCGTATTCGTAACTTCGATGGCAAGCTTGTTAATGCCCTTCTTGATCAACCCATTGATTTCCAAGCAGTAAGGCGGACAAATTCGCACTCCTACGTGCTCGCCGTTTAACCATACTTCTGCCGTTTCATAGACCTCACCCAGTTCCAGCAAAACTCGGCTACTGGCTTCACTCCACTCGAAGTCCGCCTCATAACGGAAGTTACCCGAGAAACGGGGCAAGCAGTCCGGCAGACTCATATTCGTTAAAGTCGCCAGTTTTCCCCATTCCCAAAATCGAGGATATTGTTCGGATTGGGTGGTGGATACAGTCCATTCGCCCTTAAGTTCAAGATGTGAATCCAATGTATATTGCGGCAACGCGTCATAATTTTCCATATCTGCTCCATGAAGCAAAACAACGGATTCATACGGATGAATAACAAGCTGCACCTCGGTAACACCGGCCTCTCCATTTACATTCAGCTTGGTCAACCGATTCAGGAAGGCATCATAGGCATATACATTGCCTTGGACCGGCAAAGCCATCTTCGTTTTGATGGTTTGATGCGGGTGTTCATTAAAGAACATAAAAACATCCAGACCATCATGAAGATAATGATAGTGCCGAAGATAGGGTTCGTGTTTTGCTACTCTAATATCATAATATCCGTCTGCAATAAGTTCTTGTGACAGCTTGTCTAATGCCACTACCTTAACGTTCCTGTGATCGGCAAGACAAGACAATTCAGCTGAAACATCGCTGCCCTCGCTCGATCGTAACGGCAGCCCGTCAACAAAACGAATGGCTAGCCCTTGTTCGGCTAATTGGGCCAATCGCTGAACCATCACCGCTGGAAGCGCCTCGGCATAGGGCACGATCAGGCACCCATAATCCTCATGATTTACATGCAGCTTGCCTTCTTTCACGCTGGCCGCATCCAGAAGAACGTCTATAGGAATAACATCACCGTCAATTTGATGCTGCATTAATTCCTTCATCGGCTTATGGAAATACATCGATTCCCCAGACCACTCGGCTTCAGCGTGATAGATAACCGCAGCTGTCGCCACGTGCCTTCCGCCTGAAATTAGGTGGCAGATCCGATTCATATATCCATTTAAATACTTGTAGTAGCGATACTGCGGATTTTTCCCGCTTCCATACATATGCGGCGGACAATCCGGATCTGGAAAAGCTTTCTGGGTAAAGGCATGGGGGACAAAATAATTGACGCCGCGAACCAACATATGGTCTGTGATCCATTTCATTAGTTTCAAGCCTTCCGCCCAACCATACGCCCCATATACTTCGCACATTGTCCGCCCTTGCTTCTTCGGATCGATATGTCCAAGAGACACACCAAGCTTTGCGAGTCCATAGTGGAAAAATTCACTATCCGTATCGCCTCCCGGCTTGCTAAAAGACAATTCATCGAAGCCGGGGACGATCTGCCACAGCACCACGTCAAGGCCGGACATGTCTTGTCCCCACATTGAACGGAAGAAGTGTCCTGCTCCGGAACCAAGCCTTGCATGCACATTGTTGTCCTCAAGTACATGTCCAATATATTCCACTCCACGGGCTCTGCACCACTCACCGATTTGGCTGCAAAAGTTGTCCGCGTAGAGCTTGCTGACAATATTCATATAGATGTACCGTACGATATTAGTCTGTTCTCCCGCATCATGCCAGAGAAGATATAGGTGCTTACGGTAGTTCTCACCTAACATCTGCTCAAGCAAGGCAGGCATTTCATTGCTCCAAGGAAGCGGTACCCCTTTTTTTCCGGGTTTCGAATTGAAATCAAAGGTGGTCTTATCATTGTAAAATCCGGGTTCGTCCGAAAAAAATCCGGCAAATGTCTTTCCGAAATCGGCCTTGTAGCGTTCATACACAGCCTCGTACACCGTATCGAGCAGAATACGAACGGAATCCCGATCTAGCGGGTTCAAATAATCTTCCTGCTGCTGACTGCCGCCATCCTTATTTTCAGAAATAATAAATACTCGCCAATATCCTTCAGGGATATCCCAATATAAGATCCCGTCTTGCACAAGGTCAGTAATGTCGGTACATTCACTGAGTAATGTTCCATTGGATGGATCTCGGCGTACCGCGACAACGGAGATCAGTTTATTTTTGCCACTTGCGTTTTGGGGCTGCGAGATGGTCGGTCGAAGCCCACGCATCAGCAAGGTATCCAGCAGCAGCGAGGTTCCCTCTGCAGGACCGAGCGTATCGATATAACGTTCACCCAAAAATTTGCGATGAAGCTCTTCCGGAGCCTCCTTTACCTTGCCTGCCGCATGTCCCGTTGGAAAATGGTCATCATCAAGCAACCATACCTTCATTCCCCGATTGCGGGCTTCCTCCATAATAATGTCCATGTCCGTCCACCATTTCGGTCCGAGAAAATCTGGATGAGGCCGAGCCTCCACACAAACGGCCCCGATTCCGGCTTCATGAACACGGGCCATCTCCTCACGAATCACCTTCTCTTCCTCGCCATGCTGCCAGAGAAAAGGAAGGATATAATTATGTTCTTGACCCTCAAGCACTTCCTTAAAACGATTGTTCATGATAGCCTCCTGCTTCAACTTAGGTTCATTCATCCAATGCCTGTAGATTGGATGAAAATATCCGCCCGGCTTCGATTCGAAGACGGGCGGATCATCTTGTTCGAAAAATTTATTATTTTTTCACTTTCGCATACCATTCTCTGGCTCGCTTCGTAACCTCTTCACCACCCGATTTGTTCCACTTATCTACAAATTCATCGAATTTGCTGATCGGGTACTGCCCGAGTATAATTTTGGTAGCGTATTCCACGTACAGCGTACGATTGTTAATGTCCGGGAAGCCGTCATAAACGCTGGCCGGCATACCGTCTCCGGCAATGGTCTTGGCGTACTTCTGAGCCTCTTGCATATTTCGGTTAACCTGATCAACAGCCCACATTCTGTCTTCCGATGCTGTAATTTTGTTTAATTCGGTCATGAAGTCAAGTGTGGATATTTTTGAATAAGGATCAAGAATCAGATTCTCCTGGCTGCTCTTGTCATCCGGAAGTTTGACGGCTTTGCCGTCCTTCATCGTATGATGCATGCCTTCCACGCCAAGGAATAGAGCGTTCCAATTTTTCTTGTCATACATGTTGTTCAACAGCTTCAGGGTGGCCATCAACTTCTTCTGATCCTTGGTGTTCTTGACGACCCATTGCGGTTCTAAAAACCTCTTCCAGGTGTAAAAACCTTTGTAGCCCGGTACTTCCGGTACGGGGAGGACAGCAAAGTCAGGTTTCACGCCAGTGTTCTTGAACGTATTTTCCATATACAAATTGCTCGTTTCCGCCCAATGAAAAAAATTACCAGCTCTTCCAGCATTAACTTTCCCGTCCCACTTGGCCTTGTCGTTAAGGAGCGTTTCCTTATCCAATAATCCGTCCTTGTACAGCTTGGCGATGAACTCCAAGGCGGCTTTCGTATTCGGCGTCACCGCAGAATATGAAAGCTTGCCGTCGTAAAGGTCCCATTGGGGATTCCCTTCGAACATGGCCACACCGTACATGGCGAACAGATGATCCATCCAACGCGCCTCCTGTCGACCACCCGTCGGAAGCTCATCATTCTGGCCGTTGCCATTGGGATCCTTGTCCCGGAATGCCTCTAGAACCTTGACATATTCCTCTTGCGTCTTCGGCATCGGCAGGCCCAATTTGTCCAGCCAATCCTTGCGGATCATGCCAGCGTATCTTCCGTAGTCCACCACACCGGGGATATAAAAGATTTTTCCCTGACCGGTAGGATCGTTGGCCTTGACAATATCCCACATTTCCTTCGGAACGGCTTGCCATAGATTCGGGGCATACTTGGGCAGCAGGTCAGTCAGGTCGGCAATCGCGCCGTTTTTAGCCAAACTGTTTTCGATGCCTTCCTTGGGTAAGAACAGATCCGGCACTTCGTTAGCCGCGATCTTTAAGTTCAGCTGATTCAGGTAGTTGGTGCCTCCGTTCCACTCCACATAGGGATGAATGACGCCGACTCCAAGCTTTTCCTTATATAATTCATAGAGCTTACTGCCTTTGGTTATCGGTTTATAACCGATGTTGGTGCCCCATACTTCAATATCGACAATTTCATCTGCATTGGAGGTCTGATTCTGGGCAGAAGATGAAGAATCTGCGGAAGAATTCGTGTTTCCGCTGCAGCCGGTGACAGCGGTAATCGCAAGGACACCTGCCGCTGATAATAATCCCATTTTTTTGAAATCCATTTTTTTTCCCCCTTTTAATTGTAATGATATATGTTTAAAGGCAGCTCACCTATAAACCGGAAAGGATATTTTATCCTTTTACAGAGCCGATCATGGCTCCTTTGACGAAGTATTTCTGCAAGAAAGGATATACCAAAATGATCGGAATGATAGCAAAGATAACGGTCGCTGCTCTTAGGGTCCGCTCGTTATAGTTCAGATCAACCGTTGAAGCGGCACCTGCCATAATAACGTTATCGTCGGTGATGAACTGCCGGATCTTGATCTGCAGCGGGAACCAGTCTGGATTTTGCAGGAAAAGGAGAGGATGCTGGAACTGGTTCCATAGCACCACACCATAGAATAGAGCCAGCGTCGCCAGTACCGCCTTGGATAGCGGAAGCACGAATTGAAACAGCATCCGGAAATATCCACTTCCTTCAAGAAAGGCAGCTTCTTCCAATTCCTTGGAAAATTGTTTGAAGAACGTTCGCATAATAATCAGATTGAACGGATTCAGGATATGTGGCACTACCAGAACCAGCGGATTATTATAAAGCCCGATGCCGCGAACCGTCAGGAAGTAAGGCACGATAGGAGCCTTGAAGATCATCGCGATCACGACGCCGACCATAACCACGGACCCCCAGCGGAACTCCGGCTTCGACAGAGGGTACGCAAGCAGCGCGGTCATCAGCAGAGCAAAAACCGTTCCAATCACCGTCGATACCAAGGTCAAAAAGAACGATTTCCAAAGATCGGGACGGTCGATAATGTGCCCCCAAGATTCGAGGGTAAACTGCTTCGGCCATATGGTTACCAGGTTCATATCCACGGCACTTTTAGAACTAAGCGAGGTCGAGATTACGGACAAGAGTGGTATGAGCGCTATGATGGACAACAGGATGAGAAAGACCGTTATTGCAGTGACGAATACTTTTTCACTTCTCGATTCAAACATGCCTACCATAGCCCCCCATCCGAAACTTTCTTCGACAGCCTATTGAATACATACACCAGGATAAATCCAATAACCGACTGGAATAAACCGACCGCCGTTGCAAAGCTGTATTGCGCTTGCTGAATGCCTGTCCGGAACACGTATGTATCCAGGATATCTCCTACACTGTACGTCATCGGAGTGAGCAGATTATACACTTGATCAAAGCCCAGATCCAGGAAGTTGCCGATTTCAAGCAGGAACAGCACCAACACGGTAGGTAAAAGCAGCGGAAACGTAATGTGGCGGATTTGCTTAAACTTGGATGCGCCATCGATCATCGCCGACTCGTACAACTGAGGATCGATCGCGCTGATGGCCGCCATATACACCACGGTTCCCCAACCGGCATCCCGCCAAATAGATGCGATCACGTAAATAGGTCGAAAGTATGCGCTTTCCTGCATAGCTAGCAGGGGTTCAAAACCAAACCATCCGCTTACAATGTTGAACAATCCGCTTAATGAAAAGAAATCAAAGATGATACCGGCAACTATAACCCAAGACAAAAAGTGAGGAATGTACAGAGCAGTCTGGATCCCTTTCTTCAACGCCGATTTTCGAATCTCGTTGATCATTAGCGCCAGTAGAACAGGCATCGGGAAAACCAGTACGAGCTTAAGAAATCCAAGCATGAGTGTGTTGCCGAACACCCGGAAAAAGTCATAATGGTGAATCAGGGTCTCAAAATGCTTGAGGCCTACCCAGGGACTATCGATGAACCCTTTGAAAACCGAATAATCCTTGAAGGCGATTACAGCACCGGCCAGCGGAATGTATTTAAATACGATGAGAAAAATGATTCCCGGAATGGCCATCACATACAACGGCCAAAAAACCTTCATTCGATGAAATGCAACTGCTTTCAATTTGATTCCCCCAATATCTAGTTGTTGAATTCGCTTACACTTATAACTATACAACCAGGGGAAATATTGCTCAATTGGGCATTTTTAAGTTTAAACAAGGTCATTTTATAGAATAAATTGAAAACCACTCCTACCTGGAGTGGCTAAGTACGTTTAAACGCTCGGCAGATTCTTGCGGTATTCCCTGGGTTTGCATCCTGTCAGTTTCTCGAACAGCCGCGCAAAATGCTGCGAATCCGAGTATCCTACCATCTGGCAGATCTCGTACACTTTCAAATCTGTTTTCTCCAGCAGCTCTTTTGCTTTGCCAATTCGGATTTGCGTCAAAAAATTCATATAAGTATCCCCCGTCTTTTGTTTAAAAAACTGGCTCAAATAATAGGGGCTGATGAAAAAACGGGCAGCCAAGTCTGCAAGGGTGATCGGTTCATTGTAATGTGTGGATATATATTCCTTGACCTCGGTGATAATGTCCTTCTTCTTGGGAATATTATGCTCCAGCTTGAACGTAATTATTCTTCTGATGACTTGAACCATCCATTCCTCTAGACGCTCTAACGTCCGGAAACGCGAAATGCCCTCTAGTGACAAAATATGACGGCCTAAGAAATCGTTTTGCTGCAGCTGCTGAAAGGACATCTTCCGAACACTCGATAAAAGGATGTTCAAACACTGCAACTGGAGATCTGCCGGACTCATGCTTGGTTCAGCTTCCATCCCTCGAAAGATCTCGCGGATGATGCCTGCACATTCCATCTCATCCATGTTGTCAAGACCGGCTTCCAGTTTAGCAATCAACGTTTCAGGAACAGAATGAATCCGTCCTGTCAGATTCATGATCTCGGGAAACTGGATCACGGCATCCGTCCCCTTGACGACTTTATAGCTTAATGCATAACGGGCTTCCTCAAAGGACTGGCTGATTCCGGCGGCCCGTTTCTGAACCGTACCGATTCCGACAGTCATGGACAGTTCCAATTCCCTGCATACATCCTTCTTAAGACTGTGTACCGAACGAACCAGATTTTCATACACGATGGAACCGCCATGGGTAACCACCACTGCAACTTGCGCACCCGAATAACGAAACCGATACACGCCACGGTATTGCCTTAAGGCCAGATCGATATGGTTGAACACCTGCTGAAGACTAAGTTCCTTCAAAGCATCGACGTTACCGTCGAATTCAAGCAGGATGCAAGCGAACCAGGCACCCTCTGTTGGAATTCGCGCAATCAAAAGCAGCTCTTCCATGAGTTCCGTATTTACGCTGTCGATATCAAGGATATCCCGCAAGGCGTTCTCTTGCATACGACTGTGAACCTCCTGCTTTAATTCGTCCACTTCCTGCAGCCTGGCCTTGTCCGCACGAACCGCCTCTATGACCTGATAAACGCAATCGCGCAGTTCCTCTTCCTCAACCGGCTTATTGATGTAAAACTGCACTCCCAGCTGAATGCCTCTTCGAGCATATTCGAAGTCGGCATATCCACTTAACAATATGAATTTAGCCCGATTGCCCTTGTCTTTCAGCATTTTAATCATGTCAAGGCCGTCAGACTGTGGCATCCGAATATCCGTAATGACAATGTCCGGCTGTAGTTTTTGAATTAATTTGAACCCTTCCAAACCATTATAAGCTGCACCGACAACCTCACATTCCGGTATATAGCGGGTTATCATTTTTTTGAGACCTTCTACGATGCCTTTCTCGTCATCAACCAAGATCAACCTCATCTCAAGCACCTCTCCTTCTATATATCGTGCCTAACACTAACTTAAAGCTTGGGGATTAAAAATTCGACCGCCGTTCCACGATCAGCTCCACGACGAATCGTCAAATAATACCGATCACCATAATGAAGTTTGATACGTTCGGCGATATTTTTGAGGCCTAACCCGTTGCTCTCCGGTACATCGGTTTCTTCAAGTTTGTATTTGTCCGTTTCAGCATCCTCCAGCAATGCAAACAGTCCCTCTTGTTTCTCCAGAGAAATACCGACCCCGTCGTCCGTTATCCGAATTAAAATTTCCCCGTCTTCCGTCCAGACGCCTTCAATATCGATATTCATGGGCCGACTGTAGTCCTCAAATCCATGGTTGATACTGTTCTCCACAATAGGCTGAAATATCAGGGGGATGATACTGCAATGCAGCATTTCATCAGGGATTCTGATATTCAGTCTGAACATGTTATCAAACCGGAGGTTTTGAAGCTCTAAGTAATTGGTCGTATAATCCAATTCATGCTTCACCGAATGGTGTCTGCCCTCTTTACCTAAAGCTAACCTAAACATGCGAGCCAAAATTTTAATCATACTGGCGGTCTCTTCGTCATCTTTCATCAATGCCTTCATGCGAATGGATTCCAAAGTATTGTACAGCATGTGGGGGTTGATCTGATTCTGAAGTGCGATGAATTTGGCTTGACGCTGCTTTATCTCCGCGATATATACGTCTTCAATTAAGGTTCGGATCGTTATAATCATTTTGTTGTAACTGTTCACCAGGCTTCCGATCTCGTCACCCGCCTGCTCTTTCTCTATGGGCAAGTATTGGCCTGTTTCCGCCTGCTTCATGCTTCTACGCAGCGCCTTAATAGGCCTTGTGATCGTATAGCTTAAACCAATTGAGATGCAGGTTATGACCAGACTGCTCATCAGGATCACGAACACAGTCATGCCTTTGATCTGATTAATTTTCTGCAGCAGCTTCGAGCGCGGAATTTCGGTTTTGATAAACAAATTCCCCGTTGAGGTGCTCCCCGACAAAATAATTTGGTCTTGGCTGCCGTCATCCTTGATGTATTCTGCTCCGGATTCAAGCACCTGCTGCCAGGATAAACGGCCGCTGGCCGCATCGGAATGGTAGACGATTTCCCTTTGTCGATTGCTTATGACGACACTGATGCCGTATTTATCCCGAGCCAAGACGAAATCATGATCAAGCTGCAGTAATGTAAACGGATCCAGATCGATGAGTAGTATGCCCGCGTATGCCCCATCGGAACTGAACAGCACTCTTCCTACCGTCACTACGGCTCCTGCTCCTTTATCCTCATAATAGGAGCGGTCATGTAACCCGGTAATAAAAAACGTATCATCCGAACTGCGGAGCTGCTTGTACCATTCACGTGATAACAACATGTTCTCATTCACTCTACTTGTTGTAGTGGTATACTGATACACGCTGCTATCGCGACCGATCAACATCACAGTGCTGATCTCCGATTTGAGCAATGCGACCCGCATCAATAGCCGCTGGACGGCAAATTTTTGGATAATCAACTCGTCCATGGGCAAACTTCGCTCTTCTCCGACCCTGTAGATCAATTCGTTGTCAACAAGTACCGACTTCGTGACCTTGTCATATTCTTTAATGAATTCGTTCAAAGAAGTCCTGATTTGGGACGTATAGAGAGAGGCGAATTCTTGAGAGGAATCCTCAAGCCCCGCTGCCGATTGATGGAAGATGATAGTACTTACACCAATCAGTGGAATGACACAAGCAAGAAGATAGCCTACCAATAATTTGTTTTGGAATCTCATGCTTTCTATCATTAAAACAGCCCTTCGTATCCATCTTTTTGGTTCCATACCCAGCCCTTCCTTTATCAAACGTCTTATCTACTATTGTACATGTCGTGATGCGTCGACGCTACCGAAGTATCCTAGATAGAAATGGTTTTGTGTATCCGTTTACACGAAATGTACTTTAAATATGTTAATTTATCAAAGGGGCATTTTTAAGTTTATACAAGGGCATTTTATATTATTTTCATCTTGTAGCAGCTTCATATTGATAATGATCATGTTTAAAGTAATAAAAGATGTATTTTATTTGGGATTTGCTAAAAATTCCGCTATTCCAATAGTGTTTTTTTATAACTTAAAAATGATCGTAAAAAGACTTAAACGACCTATTGTGAGATTCACGACATCATGCATCAGCGACAGTGAGTTTGTTTTTGTATCTGCTAAATAAGATTCTATAAGTACTAATGAATTAGGAACATATATGGATACATTAAAAAGCTCGGGTTTAATCCATTAGGATATATCAATGAAACAAAGATTTTACATCTGAAAAAGAAGCTTTGGCACCCGTCTTTCTTTTGACCCGCTATATAAAAATTAAGCACTCGTACGAAGCGGATTATCCGCAGCATACGAGTGCTTCTCGTTATGACCAATTTACAGAATCAATCCATTTATTGTTAGCCGATTCGTGGATAAGCTTGTTTGAACACCGCAAGATGTAGTTGGTCGTAGCGTATTGGCCTCCTATGCTCGCGCTTTTGCTTTTAATATACTCTTTTAATCACAAAAAACGAGCCTCGAATTGTTCCAGCTAGTTTGGACTTCTGTCTAGCAAACTTAAACTTCTCTGCTAACTCCTTTGGTACCTCCATCCCCTCAGACAGCTTAAATCCAACGGCCCGCTTCTTAGGGTCATCAACCGTATACATGACATTGAGCCCAAGACCATCTTCATAAAAAACGTAGGCAAATTGGATATTTTCCACTTGAAAACGCGACGTTTCTAAAGGTTTGGCCGCAAACTCAATATCACGTTCTTCTTTCAAAATTCGGTTCACATAATCAATGGTCTCCTGGCTCTCGCTAGCTGGTACTACCGTAAATTCATGCTTGTATTTATTCATGAAGTAACGGGCTTCATTAGCGCGTAAACCAGCAAGCGCATCTGCTACAGGTGAAGACTCTAAACCGACCGTAGACACAGTTTTAAAATCAACGATATGGGACATTTCCATCCTCCTCGTATTATCACTTTATTTTCTAACAACAGGAATCCACATTTCACTAAAATCTAAGCCATTCGGATTATGTTAATTCGAGTCAATCAAGATGAGCGATAGATCTTGCTTTAGTCCTGCTCCTCCTTAAGAAGCTGATCCAGACGAACCATATTTTGTTTCCAAAATTTCTCGTAGTACGACAACCAGTCCTGGAGTTCCTTCAGAGGTGCGGGATTGAGACTGTTTCGCGTCTCACGGCCGACTTTACGCTCGGTCACAAGGCCAGCTTCCTTCAAAATCGTCAAATGCCCGGAGACTGCGTTGCGGCCCATCGCAAAATGCGGAGTCAACCGATGGAGCGGCAATTCATCCGCATCCGCCAGCAGTCGAATGATTTCACGCCGGGTCGGATCAGC
Organism: Paenibacillus periandrae; assembly: GCF_022458865.1. Lineage (GTDB taxonomy): Bacteria > Bacillota > Bacilli > Paenibacillales > NBRC-103111 > Paenibacillus_S > Paenibacillus_S periandrae. The sequence goes on from NZ_JAJNMU010000018.1 coordinate 11,834, forward strand.
CAGGGCATAATAGACATCCCGTGTCTGTGCAAATGCGCTCATCATCACCACTCCCTCGCATGAAATGAAATTAAAAAGGTTAGTGCTTTGATTATAGGACAGTAAATAGTGTCTAGTCAATAGGCCCACCTTATTTCCAAAGAAAATCAATTTTTCATGTGAAGATGAAAAACACTATTCATAAGTCAGTAAATGGTGTCCTATAGGTATGGAGGAGGAAACAAACGAGCAGGATGGGCGATGCAGTAACAACCTCAAAAGAAGGAACCCATAACTTCGAGACCGACACTGGAATGCATCAGCAAATTCATCGCTATCTCTCCTTGCATCCATTGTGGGGTACAGCGCTTATCCGATCAACGATCGCCTCCACCCAAGGACCAATTCTAATCGAATTTTTTTTCCATATAAAAACCGGAATAGCCCAAGGGCGCTCACAACACATACATGAGATCACCAAGCTGGAAGCTTGCCTGCTCCTTCAATAATTTAAGCAGGCTCTCCAAAACAGCCATAACTCTAAGCTCTTCCCGATGCTTAGGTTTGGGAGACGACACCGCGACAGAAATGGTAAGCTCACCCTCCCAATAGGATGGATCGGGAAGAAGCGTGCCCAACCTTATAAATGAATGACATTCCTAAGGCCAGCCAGTCCGGTACTCCTGATGGAGTTCATTATGTCCTGATGGATTGGATTTATGTATGAATACGGAGGTACCTGCCCTCCTTTTAGCATACATACCATAAAACAATTTGAATGGGTAAATTGTTCATCCGATGGACAATATTCAGATATTGACTCTCATACAGACATGAGATATATTTATTTCGTATCTTATTAAATTAATTAAAATAACTAATAAAAAATAGTACGGATTAAACCGCGCCATATCCTTGAAGATACAGCAGAAACCTTGTGTGAAAGCGGACTTCAATTTATGGCAACGCAAGATGACTTTGTAGATGTGGAGACCAATTTGACTACTTTGTCAAGATAAACCGGCTTTGGGATAGCAAACATTTCACGATTAGTACCCTCCACCATGAGTTGATGAAGACGGAAGGGATAAAAGCCCTTTTGCGTGGACGGCATGCGTGCCGTGGATACGGTGACGAGTGAGCTGCCGGAATTAGGGTTAACCGCATGTTTCCAGCACGTTAGAAAAGCGATGAAGATCCGATGGTTTTATTGGAGTAGTATCGCTGGTTTAGCCAGGCCGATCTAGAACTTCGGGTTATTAAATTGAACAGGCGATTGAGGCTTATCAGGTCTTCGCGGACTACAAAATAATTTAACATAACGGAGAATGGATATGATTTTTCTTATCTTAATTTATCTGGCGTTTATCAGCCTTGGATTGCCCGACTCCCTGCTTGGTTCCTCCTGGCCCATCATGAATACTGATTTGGGTGTCCCCATCGAAAACGCGGGAATTGCATCCAGTATTATTTCTATAGGCACCATCATTTCCAGCTTGCTCTCATACAAGTTGATTCGCATCATTGGCACTGGCAAGGTAACGATTATCAGTGTCGCCATGACTGCCGCGGCACTACTTGGTTTTTCGCTTTCGCCTTCCTTCATTTGGTTATTGGCTTGTGCGATTCCGCTTGGCCTTGGGGGCGGAGCCGTTGATGCCGGACTGAATAGATTTGTGGCCGAGCATTATGAAGCGAAGCATATGAACTGGCTACACGGTTTTTGGGGTGTTGGAGCCATGCTGGGTCCCATTTTGATGTCTACGTTAGTATTGTGGGGAAACACATGGAGAAGTGGTTATTTTACCATATCGATAGTACAGTTTGCATTGGTTATCTTACTGCTGTTTTCACTTCCAATGTGGAGGAAATTTGAAGGTACGTCAACGAAGCCGACTGAAGAAGATCTGCAATCCAAAGACAAGCCAGGACTGCTCGCTTCGCTGAAAACAAGAGGTGCTATCTTTGGGATGTTTTCGTTCTTCCTGGTTTCTTCAACGGAAGCTTCCATGATGCTATGGGGATCAAGTTATTTGGTGAAAAACGAAAGCATTTCGCCCGAAAGTGCTGCCGGGTGGGTATCCTTATTTTTCTTGGGAATCACGGCCGGACGAATGTTAAGCGGCTTTATCTCCATTAAGTTGAGCAATGAGGCGTTGATTCGTCTTGGAGCCATTTTTATGATTTTCGGATTTTTTATCATGCTGTTGCCGCTTCCGACGATTTTCACACTAATCTCATTCATTATTGTTGGGACAGGGCTTGCGCCGATCTATCCATCCATGCTGCATCAAACGCCTATTTATTTTGGGCAGCATAACGCACAGGCAGCTATGGGCATGCAAATGGCATTTGCCTATACCGGCACTACGCTGGTTGCGCCATTGCTTGGACAACTCTTTGCGAACGTCTCTTTCTCCTTAATGCCTTATGTGCTTCTCGCTTGCGGCATCGGTTTGCTGACTTGTAGAGAAATACTAACGCGGGCGTATAAAAAGAAAGCTGGCGTTCACAAAAGCGCTTCTCTGGAGGGCTAAGTGTTTGAAGTAACAGGCTGACAAATGTATATTGAATAGCGGGAGAGATGGACTAACCAGGGTAGTGTAGAAAAAATCCTCCATTGTATCTTGAACGCTAATTGAAGCAAGTGGATTAGCGAGGTAGCTAAAGAAGAAACAGAAGAAAACTGTTCACCTTATTTCACTTGAAAGGCAACGTCCCTCGTCGTTGTCTTTTTTAGCATTTCTTGGCTCTCAGTAAAACCCCATGTCCAATCCTCTCGGGGAGGCATAAACGCCAGATAAATCAGTATGATAAGACCATGTCCAATCTCCGATGGCTTAGATATTTTCGTTGTCCTGTCGATAATTTCCGCGCATACCAGACTGATATGCTGCAATCGCCTGTGCAATCAAACCATGAAGGATGTCGATATCTAAATCCCTTTCATAATTAACAACAGGGAATATTTTCCTCAAACCCTCTGAAGGTATTGCTTGCTCAATCTCATCTTTTAAAGCTTCGGAAAAAAAATCACCATAAAGAACAACATATTCGGGATTGATTGTCCCACAAAAAATACTGATTAATTTAGAAATGGCCGCTCCCAGCTCTTTGGGATCATCATAGTTAATCGTTATCCAGTCAACACCGATCGGAAGCAGATTGACTTCACCTGCGTAACCAATGCCCCCTTTATGAATGCTGCCATCAATCACAACACCTGCACCTGGACCAAAAGTTCGAGGGAAATAAATGCCGACAATAGAGGATACTTTTTCTGTATGTTGGCTAAAACCAAATGCTGCTGCATTGACATCATTCTCAACAATGGCCGGCAACTCATATTTTTTCTGAAAATATTCTGTAAAGGAAGTCCCCTTTAATGTTGTAAAGTCATTTTCCAAAATAACACCATTACGCTCCACTCCTGGCAGGGAAAAAGCAACTAGGCTTATAGTCGAATAGTTTCGAAGGGCCTCATTGATCATCTGATCAAAACTAGAAAGTTGAATGGTATCAAACGCCTCCTCTGCGTGCCATACGCGTTCCCCGTAAAGATTCCCGATACAAGCACTTATAACATTCTTCCCCTTGCGTACCCGCGCCGATAACCCAAGCACATGTGCAAATTCTGCATTAAAGCTATACGCTTGAGACGGCCTTCCTCCCGTTGCAGAATACATTTTACCGAGTGTGACTTCTCCGCTTTCTACAAATCCATTCAGTATGTTTCCAACGGTAACAAAGCTTAAACCTGTCGTTAGAGCCAATTGTTTAATGGTGGAGGTTTTGTACGAACAAAGGCTCCAAAGAACTGTTTGTGAGTTGCTCTCTTTCATATCCAGCATATTTATTCCCATAATAACCCTCCAGCCTATTAACTCCGATTTTCATTTTATAATTTTGTAATTTCCATGATTTATAACATATGGTATAACACTTCCTGCACCAATGACGCCGCGATCTCCAATGGTTACACCACCGCAAATAGTAAGATTGGTTGAAAGCCATACATCATCATAAGGTAAAACTACTCGCTGTTGTTTGGCTAAACAGTAGCTGATGTGATACCCGATTTCGATAGATAATCGAAGCTCTCCTTTGCACAATCGAAGGCGTCTTTTTGCCAGTTTTCTTGCTCGGCCAGTCCCCATTTCACACCGGTTCGATGACAAGCCTCAAATATGGGTAACCAATCAATCCGACCTTGACCAAGTGGAACCAAGTATTCTTTCCCCTCGGTTGAGAGTGCGGAATCTTTAAAATGACATATGTTTACACGCCCTTGATACCGTTCCAATAAAGCCACAGGGTCCTCACCTGCCCGAACAGTGTGATACACACATAAGGTTAAGCCCACATTAGGCAACTGTTCCATAACGATGTCTATGGCACGAATGCCATTTATGTACTCATAGTTGAACCAGAGCGGATGGAAGGTGAGTTCGATACCATGTTCACCCAGCGTCCCAGCCATTTGGCCCATCGCGTCACAAAATTCCACGATACCTTCCGGTGTCATTAGCTCACGCGGGATGGTACTGACACATAAAGAATCACTTTCCCACAGCCTATTCATCGTGATATAGTAATCCAGATTATTTCGCACTACCGTAAAATTTTCTTGAGTTGCGATACATTTCAGCCCTGTTTCTCGCAAAGCTTCTGCCGTGAATGCCAGAGGTACTGCAGGATCGATCCATTGTAGCTGTACATCGCGATATCCCATATTGTGCAGTTTACGGAACGTATGTTGTACTTCAACTGCTGTCGTAAGATAGGGTCTAAGACTGGAAGCTTGGAAGCCAAGTGATGTCATAATCCATCCTCCACGTTTATTAATTAGTTATTAAAATGAATTTAATAAATATGAATTAACTATACCCCTGTCTGCAGAAGGAGTCAACAATCAAACCAAACATTTTATTGATTAAATCTATCGCAAAAAGGACAGACGAATTATTGCATTCGACCTGCCCTTTCTTTATCATATGCATGACTTCGATTCCGGTATTGTGTGGTGAAGTCAACGCTTTCTTGAAGAATCGTCTGGCCGCAGGAGCATCCCGATTATCAGACAGCATGAAATCAATCGTATTTCCTGTTGAACCACTGCCCTGTAAAGATAATGGTTGTATGAGCCATATGTAGTCCTCGTTCTTCCATCATCGCTACTAGATTACGCATAACTAAGGCTATATTTTAAATACCATTCAGTAAACGTCCATTATCATTCCATTGGCCATACATTTTGTTTTCTCTCGTGTTTGCTATGAATTTGTCTAATCTGCTTTCAAATAATTCCGGTTGATTTTTTATGCTTTGTATCGTGTCGATCCTAACTCTTTTATATACATCCGGAAATATCTTGAAATTCTCATATACTTGCTTTTCCTCTTTCAGCCTTTGCTCTATAACTGGGTCGATTCGAAAAGAATCGTAATCCATATCAGGAAGAACCTTTCTTCCTGCGTCTGTCATCAACCCCAACTTTTCGAGGCGTCGAACACGTTCTTTATTCAATTCAGTCCATGAGCTTTTTTTGCTTCGAGGAGACAGCCGCTGAGCCAGCTCCGATTCAGATTTTTTCTTCCTGACTCCATCGATCCATCCAAAGCACAAAGCTTCCTCGACCGCATCCAAATAAAAAAGCGTATCCGATTTGGGCGTCATACTAACCAAGACCCAACAAGATTTTTCAGTCTTACTGTTTTCCTGCAGCCAAAACCTGAACGCTTCTCTCGATTTTACGGGAATTAAATTATCCATTTCCATATTTGAAAAAGAATCTCCTTTCACCATTTATCATATATCCGTTACTTCATGCTAGCTTTCTCGACTTGCGAATTGGAAATTGCTGCTTTTATTAGGATCAGTATGAAAGCAAGCGATAAAAGCATAATACCGCTCCAGATAAGCTGATGCGCACCCAACTGGGAAATAAACAAGCCGCCGATCCATGTTCCTACCGTAATGCCAACATTAGAAAAGGAAACAAATAAGCTGTTACCGAATTCGGGAGCTTCTTTCGCATCAGTCATCAACAAGGCTTGACTTAGAATAAGCCCCCCGGAATGCACAGCTCCCCACACAAATACGATGACCGCCATCGGCCAAAAATGAGAACCCCAATAATAAGCAAAAAAGTAAATGACCGCATATACGAGAGGAAACAGGATAACCGTTTTTGTCATGCTTTTGTTCAGAAAGAACCCGAACAAGAAGTTCCCTGCAATCATGGTGACGCCAAAGACCATCAACATCACGCTGATCCAGGTACCGTTCATATGGGTGACTTCTCCGAGATATTCGGCAAAGTAGCTATAAACCGAACTCATCGCTGTAAAGATCATCATTACGATCAAGACCGTTAACCACAATTGAGGTTTGCGCAATATGCCGAGCTGCTTGCCGAAAGACATCCTTTCCTTAACAGGCATTGAAGGCAGCCAGACCAGTATGCCTATAAAGGCAATGACGCTCACAATAGCTCCAAACAGGAAAGCCACTTCCAGCGAAATTTTTGTGGAGAGATAGGATGTAATCGGCACGCCAAAAGCGAATCCAACGGTTACTCCAGCCATAACCTGGGTGACCGCTTTGCTGATCTTTTCGGGAGGAACAAGGCTGGCAGCCGTCGCAAGCGCAATCGAAAAAAAGACAGGATGAAAAAACGCAGGAACAATCCGGAAAGCCAGCATAACTTCGAAACTGGTAGTATAAGCATACACCCAATTAGAGATCGCAAACATCAGGATAGCGGATAGTAAGATCGCTTTTCGATTCATGCCGGATGTGAGTAATGTTAGGAAGGGGCCTGAAATGGCAACGATTAAAGCAAATGCACCCACAAGGTACCCGGCCTCCGAGGGCTCTATGTGAAACTTTTGGGTGATTTGGGGAAGAACTCCGATCATGCCCATTTCAGTTGTTATGATGCCAAATATACCTAAAGCCAGAAAAAAGATAAGCGAAGAATAGCTGTTTTTCATCAATCGTGCCTCCATCGGTGCATAAAAAAATGGCCTTCAGCTGCAAGACCATTTTTCAGAATAAGTTACTGTTTGTTGGCGATTACGTTATCAAGAAAATGATCGGCGTCGCTATTAAATTTCCAGTTGATCCCAAACTTATCAACTAGCATTCCAAAGCACGAAGACCAAGGATAATTGGATAACGGCATGGTGACATAGCCACCAAGGGACAAACTATTAAAGTATTGTTCCAGTTTTTGCTTGTCATCGATGACTAGACTAATCAGAATATTATTCCCAATCACCAGTTCACCTGTTACCGCCTTCATTGAAGGCAAAATGTCCGACATCATGATTTTCCCGCCTGCAAATTCTATGGAGGATTCCATGATCATATTCAACTCATTTTCCGGCATTGGGTAGTTTGGATCTTGCGGGATATCCCCAAATTTCACTTTTTTTACTTCAATTGCGTTTAAAGCCTCCGAATAAAATTCAATCACTTGTTCTGCAATTCCATCATAGTTTAAATAGGCAATAGCTGACATAAAGCATAACCTCCTTCTTGTTATAAATGTAATATACTATATAATAGGTGACAGCTGTATGTCACTGTTTCATACAAAATTTAATAAAAGAGGGGAACCGATGGAAAAGGTTGAGAGACTAATCTCTATCATTATGATCTTGCTGAAAAAAGATGTCGTTTCCACCACAGAATTCGCGCAATTATTTACCGTTTCCAAAAGAACGATACTTCGCGATATGGAAACCTTGAGTTTATCCAACATCCCGATCTATTCGGTCAATGGAGTTCATGGCGGCTACGGCATTATGGATGAATACAAGGTTGATAAACGTCTTTTAAGCAGCTCCGACTTGGAGAATATATTGACTGCGCTCGGCGGATTGGAACAAATTCTAATTAGCGAAGGAGTTGAAATGACGATCAAAAAAATAGAAGCCATGGTTAGCCCATTGGCTCCGAAAGGTTCAATTCAACTGTCTTTTTATGATTGGGAGGGTCGGTCTGAGATTCGTCAAACCTTGAAGACATGTCAGGAAGCCATATTAAAGAGAAGATTAATTTCATTTGATTATAGTGATAAAAATGGCACTGCGACGAAAAGAACCGTCGAGCCCTATCAGCTTCATTTTAGCGAAACGAGTTGGTATCTGAAAGGATTCTGTTTACAACGTATGGGATATAGAACGTTTAAATTATCTCGGATCGATCATCTTCATATAAATGAACACACGTTTAGCCCTAGAGATGATTTGTTGGAACATGAGCAGGAAGCAAGTTATCAACCGGAACTAATCGCAGTCAAGGCGTTGATTTCGCCTGGCATAAAAGATCAATTCATTGAAAGGTACGGTCGAAAGAGCATTGAAAGCTATAGCTCTGATTATTTATTAGCAACAATCCATGTTCCACAAAACAGTAATGGATTTCAATTTATAGCAAGCTTCGGTACAAATTTGGAAATCGTAGAGCCCAAAACCTATGTTGAAGACTTTCGGAATTATTTAAATAAAATGATGGAGAAATATGCCTCAAAAGGCTCACATTAACATCAAAATGTTGGCGGCGCGTATATTCTTAAACTATGCTGCCCGTCTTTAATGTAAGCAGGGAGCAGTTGCCTCGGCGATCTGCTCCCTGGTAAAGTAGTCAGTAGCCGGGCAGATCGATCGTTCTCCTGGGATCATAACCCGTCGCTAAAACTGGTCGCCCCCTGCTTGTAGAAACCATGTTTAACCCGGTTCAAAATGTTGAAAGATATTAGCTTAATCTACTTTAGGAGACAAGGTCATCTAACCGTCTGGTAAACGAGGCCTATGGCTCCAGAATCAAATGTCTTGTTTTCGATAAGTTTAAGATTGATCTTCTCCTTGAGACCCTCGAATAACGGCAACCCGCTGCCGATCAGGACGGGAGAAACCGTAATTTTATACTCATCTATTAAATCAAATTGCATGAGGTAGTGTGCGAACCTAGGACTGCCGAGGATGACCATATCCCTGCCCGGCTGCTGTTTGAGGTTCTTGATCTCTTCCTCGACATCTTCATTCACCAGTCTGGAATTGTTCCATTCGACTTTCTCCAGCGTCGTGGAAAAAACGATTTTGGCTGTCTTTTCGATCCACTCGGCATGCTCCAGTTCATGCTGCGAACTTGAGGGGTTCGAAGGCACAGATGGCCAGTAACTGTGCATCATCTGATAAGTCCCACGTCCCCAAATGACAGTGTCGGCAGTACTCAGAATTTCTTTCGCGTGTTTCTCCAAATCAGCATCGTAGGAAATCCATCCAATATCCATTTCACTATTCGGCCCTTCTACAAAACCATCAAGCGATGCGTGCAGAAGTAGAACGAGTTTTCTCATTTTCAGTTCTCCTTTGTTTATGAGGGATATTTACATTATACATTAACTGCATTTTAGCATAATTCAACTTGGGTTGCTTCTTATGGATTGCTAATCTAAACTGCCCATTCGAAATCCCGCACATATGGCCACTAAACTTCATTAGCGGTCATCAATCAGTCGGAAATCGGCTTGTTACGTCCGCTAAGGCTTTCAGGAATATGACAAATGCCTGTCCGCTAATGCTAAGTGTATAAAACCGTCAAAATGTTGGCTCTGCCCCATAGCCATCAAGTTAAGAAATTAATACACCCCCAAAACGAAAAAAAGCTATTCTTTTTGTAAATAAAGGATGGTTTTTTTTCGTTTTGGGGTATTCGAAAATTTTAGCTTGATGGGCATGGGGTACCACCAACAAAACGCGGAAACTTAAGGAAATCCGGCTTGTTTTGTGTTTTTGGTTTTGCAACCATTTTATTATCGGAAACGTATATAGTTTATGGTTCACCATTTGATATCAGGAGGAGAACATTCATGAGAAAGAAACTAATCGCTTCAGTCGCAGGGATATCTTTGCTGTTGGGAGCAAGCGCGGGTGCTTATGCAGGCGCCAATCTTGAGACGATTCAAGCTTATTTGAATCGCACTTTGGCCGTTAAGGTGAACGGAGTGCCAACACAATTGAACGACGAACAAGGGAACGCCATTGTACCAATTACTTATCAAGGCAGTACATACTTGCCTGTGCGGGCAATTGCAAATGCGTTAAGTATTGCTGTTGATTACGACGCGGCTACAACAACCGTGCTTCTTGGCGAGAAAGTCGACGGTACCTCCATTTCAGGTGAAAAGTATGACGGCGGCAGCTACCTTACGTCCGATCCGAAGCGCACGACCTATCAGAACAAAGACTATAAAGAAGTATTTTATAACAATGCAGAAGACAACAGCAGTAATGGAAACGGTTCTTTCATGCTTACCCCAGATAAAAAATATCAGAAGCTGTACCTGCAGGCAGGCGCTATAAACAAAGAGTTCATGATCAGCATTTATGAAAGCGGCTCGCTCAAACTGCTTAAGCAGGATACCGTAACTGTCGAGGACAAGATGAAAACGATTGAGGTCGATATCGGAGGCATTTCTGAATTGTATATTGAGATCAAAGGGTCTGGCGGCGGATTTGTCGTTCCATTGACGACGTCGTATTACAAATAAAGTTCGACAGAAATGGAATTCAATAGACTGGTGTAAGGGGGGCTGCGGCGGCGGACTTTTTTTTTTGTGGAATGTATGTGGGGGTACCGCCAACGTTAATTTGTTGGCGGTACCCCATGCCCATCAAGCTAAGATGAATCTATACCCCAAACTGGTAAAATAAGCTATCCTTTCTATATCAAGCATAATTCCATAGAAGGGATGGTTTGCCATGAATTCTATTCCACTTTCTATCAGCGAAGAAATGCATTTACTAGCCCAACAGCTTCACCATCATTTTTCTCCTACCCAACTTGAGGAGCTCGCTAGAAAAGCTGGCTTCGTCCAACGAAAAAGCAAATATACCGCGCAAGATTTGGTTTCCTTATGTGTCTTTTTAAATGATCATGTATCTGTGACTCCCCTCGCACGATTATGTAGCCAACTAGATGCTTCCAATCAGCTTTCGATGAGCACAGAAGGATTGAACCAGCGGTTCAATCCTTCTGCAGTTGCCTTCCTTCAATCCCTTTTTTCAACGCTTCTCCAAGAAAAAATCTTGACTTCCTTTTCGCTGCCGTGTGAATGTAACTCCTATTTTCATCTGATCCGTATTCTGGATTCGACTGTTTTTCAACTTCTAGATCCCTTTGCCGACCGTTATCAGGGATCCGGAGGAAGTTCTCATACGGCTGGCATGAAAATACAACTCGAATACGAGTTGAAAAGCGGAGAATTCTTACAGGTGGATGTTGGCCCCGGGAGAAAAAGAAAAACATGACTTACAAAGAACGAACAAAACGCTTAAGTGCCATCAATATCTACATGACCAATGCCCCTGACATTTATTTTAAAAAAGAGCATGTCCATGACCTGTATTCCCTACGCTGGCAAATCGAGATTTTATTTAAAACGTGGAAATCCATCTTCCATATTGACCGATGCAAGCCGGTCAAAACCGAACGTTTTGAATGTCATGTATACGGGCAGTTGATCGCCATTTTGCTGAGTTCTTCTCTCATGTTTCAGATGCGCAGGCTTTTGTTGATGAAGAAAAAGAAAGAAACCAGTGAATTCAAAGTAATCTGTATCTTAAAAGAATATTTTCTTTCTCTACATGATGCCATGAAAAAGCAAGCGGATGATGTACAGCGGGTGCTTCTCCAATTCTTTCGGATGATTGAAAAGAATGGACGCAAGTCACATCGGTATGAGAAGAAAACCGTATTTGACATTCTAGGTGTAGTCTATGAGTATAGACAGAAATCACGATCTGCTGCTTAGGAAATTGAAATTTTTAAAACCGAAGCCACCAAGGCTTATTTAAGTCTGTACAAAATCCAGTTCTAAGCAAATTGATTTGGATCAAGCGACGAAAGGTAGCATCTGTTCCTTTTTCTTTGTTCTTAGCTTGATGGGCATGTGGCTCTGCCCCTTAATCAGCGAGAGCACGTTTAATGTTCGTTTTTGCTTCATCAACCAACCTTTCATCTTTATTATCAATTGCCTGCATCATTATCAAAATGGGTATATATGGCAATCAATCGAGCTAATATTTTTGTTTCTTCATCTACATCCCCATATTCTTTGAAAAAGTCAGAACGCGCATTCGGAGGTAAGAAGCTATACGCAACATTCAAGTCACAAGCAGGATGTCCTATATGGATATCTCCCCAATCAATAATCCCTGAAACCCTTCCATTCACATCTACCAGCATATTTTTAAAATGAAGGTCACCATGAAGGAATACGTACTTTGGTTTCACTCTTTCAGTTCTGAGCTGTGCCAAATAATTCGATATTGCACGGTGCTCTTCTTCATTAAAATGAAGGGCAAGGCCGGAAATGAAGGTATGCATCTTTTCCTTACGCATCGCAATATCAGTCATATTTCTATGGTCATGTTGAACCCCATTTTCTTGGGCAATCTTCACAGGGAATGCATGTAAGCTTTTTAAAAATTGTGCGAGCGTTGTTGCTGATAGCGCACGTTGCATGTCCGTTAATCCGCATGGAAACTTTCCAGACAAATAGGGATAGCCAAGGAAGGGTGCAGGATAATCATAATCCCCTTCCCCATAAAATATCGGTAAGGAATAGGCAATGGAAAAATAATCTTTAAGCTTTGGTAGTATCTTTCCTTCCATCCTTAAACGATTAATGGAAACTTCTCTTCTTGGAAAGCGAAATACATATTCGGCCCCGACAAGAAAAACAGTGTTATCCCAGCCATGTCCTAGTTTTTGTATGCTTTTTGAAGCTAACTGCGGAAATTGACTGCCTATTAATTTATGAACCAAATCTTCTGATACTTCCCATTTTGCATCCCATTGATTCGAACTACTCATACCCTTCTATCTCCTCCCTCGCAAAAAAAAGAAAATCTGTTCACCTAACCTTTACCTATTTCCCACATGATACCATAGATTTGATTTAATCTTCTGTTTGAGAACAATTCTTGATGGATTTGCGTCTGTTCTTCGTTATGCTCAAGCTTTAGATCAAGTCAACAATACTTTTAATAACGCTCATCGACCCGCAAACATCTCCTTTACAAGACAAAAAGTGCGTCAATCCAATTCGTAGGCAGGTAGCTTGGTAATAATTTCACACGCGTACAGCTCTTGCACACGCAGTAGATATTATCAGGATTTTGAACGACATCCCGGTAAACCCTTAAATGGCTTATCGAGCGTTGATACTCCCGGTTATGGTAAAAGAGAATATCCTTGTTCACCTAGTATGTCGAACTAGCCCGTAACAGTAGCTTGGCATTGTACTGCCAATTTTCCACTGTATTCCACGGGTAAAACTTAGTCGTAAATCTAGATCGGACTTGACACGTAGATGGAAATGTGTGGCGTAGCCCCAGCAGAGAAATAAAATCCTGCCGTCTGCTGTGGAATGCTTGTTTCACCAATTTACGCAATCACATACGGCTATCAAGGACTACCAAGGGTATCGTTTAATTGCCGTCGGTTCTGATTTGCATATCGCAACGGACCCTACGGACACGGACACCTACTTTCAAAGCCAACCTAACACGAAAGACTATAACCTGCTACATTCGAATGCAGCCTATGACCTGTGTAACAGACTGTACGTGGATGCCATTGTTCAGCCGCGAAGGCTGTGCAACGAGGGAAGGGCACAGGCAGATAGGGTTGACCGCTCCCCCATCAAGGGCAAAACCATTGTGATTACCGATCGAGGTTATGAAGGTTACAACAATTTCGCGAATATTGAACGCAAAGGGTGGAACTATGTCATACGGGTAAAGGATTTGGATTCCAGTGGTATTCTTTCAGGCTTGCGGTTGCCCTCTAGTGGGGAGTTTGATATTGCTGTTCATCTGACACTCACGAAAAAACAAACCAACGCGGTCAAGGCTCATCCCGAGATTTACAAGTTCATCTCTACCAAGTCCATCTTTGATTTTTTGGATTTGCATGCGCACTTGTTTTACCCGATTTCCTTTCGGGTTGTTCGTTTTATCCTGCTTAATGGCACTTATGAAACCGTCATTACGAATCTATCCGACACCGATTTTCCGCCCGATGAGCTCAAGTCCATTTTACATGCGATGGGGCATTGAAACCTCTTTCAGAGCATTAAAATACACCATCGGTCTTACCAATTTTCACGCAAGAAAACGAGAGTTCGTCACCCAAGAGATTTTCGCAAGAATGATCATGTACAATTTCGTTGAAATAATGACCTCACACATCGTCATTTCTCACCGATGTTGAAGCACGGATTCGTAAAAACGTTTTGCCAATTCGACCCGTTAGTCCAGGGCAGAAGAATACGCGCAAAATCCGTTATAAATCAGCTGTAAGCTTCGTTACAGAGTAGCATAATTCGTTGCATATGAACATTTTTTAAGTGGATCGTCCATCCGCTTGTTTGCTGTACACTTTTTTTATGTTTTCATAAAAAACAAACGACACAGGACCTTTTCCCGTGCCGTCTCGGATTTCATTTTTATTCCTGGTCTTGTCTCTTAAATTAACTTTATGACATTGCCCTTTTTTCAAAGTGTCCACCTTCCGGGTCACAGTTCAGTTTTTGCCACTAAAGACTTTCAAATATTAAGACATTTCTAAACTCAAATTCTATGACAAAATATCTTTAAACCTGTGACAAATTACATCAAAATGCACATCAGAAACACGGCTTGTACATAAATTTCCACTGCTATGCTATACATGTATATTTATGCATAACAACACACCTTTAATCCTTATATACCTCTATACTCAATTACATCTCCCATATCCGCAGTTGCTGCAATTTTTGCAGCCTTCACTATTAATGAGTGATGCTGAGCCGCATGATGGACATAGATCCAATGAGATAGCCGAGTTCCGATTGACTGCATATTGTGCAGTTGTCTCCATAATGACTTCCTGCGTTGCCGTTACATAAGCATCGGCGTCGTTCGAAGTACTTCCGTGCATTTCCAATGCCTGAGCTACTGCATCAGCAATAGATTCCACTCGATTAGGGCCAAAGCCGATTGCACCCGAACCACCTATACCCTTCAAATGCTTCGTTAAAAGCTGCACTTTATTCCCATGATCACCATAGCGCAAGAATAGCGAGCAGACTCGTCCAAGAGCCTCAGACATCGCAAATACATCAGACCCTGCCTTCCCAACGTTCAGAAATACCTCGCTCGGTGAGCCATTCATCTCGTTAATCGTAATGTAAGCCATGCCAAAAGGAGTGTTGTACTTGTAGGTTGCGCCGCGCAGCACCTGTGGACGGCTTTTATACTGTTTATCCACAACTCCGCTGCTCGTAGTTGGTGCGTATGCCGCTTTGGACTTCTCAACCTCGATAAAATCTCCAGCCACTTTGTCTTTCTCTTGCTGTTGTGATTGTTCTGGTTGTACTTTATCTGGTTGCGCTTGTTCTACATTTGCTTGTTCTCCCTGTACAACAGCTTCCTTCTCTCCCTGCGCCACCTTACTCTCTTCCTTCTTATCTGTTGAAAGCACCTGCACGTCACGGCTTCCATCGCGATATATCGTTACTCCCTTGCAGCCCAAATCAAAGGCCAGCTCATACAGGCGTTTCGTTTCCTCTAGCGTAAAGTCCGCTGGACAATTTGCTGTTTTGGAAATCGAGCTGTCCACCCACTTCTGAATCGCAGCCTGTACCCTGATATGATCTTCAGCTGACAAATCCATCGAGGTTACAAAATATTCGGGAAGCGCCTCTTCGTTATGAGCATCCTTCCATTCCTGGGCTATCGGTACCAATTGCTTGTCGAAGCCAAGCCGGCTTTGCCTGTAGTATTCGAATGCAAAATAAGGCTCGATCCCAGTTGATGTGCCAACCATTGTACCTGTACTTCCTGTTGGGGCCTGCGTAATTACAGTCACGTTACGCATACCTTTTTGCTGAATCGCCGCCCCCACCTCGGGATACACGCTCGTCATCGTCTTCATGAACCCGCTTTGCAGAAAGGGCTCGGTCTCGAAGCGCTCAAAGCTGCCCTTTTCCGCAGCAATGTCGGCTGAAGCCAAATAGGCTTCCTTGGCCATAAAGCCATACAGCTGATCCAGAAACAGCAACGATTCCGGGCTTCCATAACGAATTTGCAGCTTGATCATCAATTCAGCCAAACCCATCGTACCCAGACCTACACGCCGTTCCCCCTGCTGATTAATTCGATTTTCTTCAAAATGATAAGGGGTTTTATCGATCACATTGTCGAGGAATCGTGTGGAATGACGCACGACTCTCCCCAGATCAGCCCAGTCGACATCCTGCTTCTGTTCATCATAGAACTTGGAAAGGTTGATTGCTGACAGATTGCAGACACCCCAGGCTGGCAGTCCCTGTTCACCGCATGGATTTGTACAAATGATCGGATTAAAATACCAGCTGTTCGACATCTGGTTGTAATATTCCATGAAAACAACACCAGGCTCTGCCGATTTCCAGGCGGATTCCATAATCGTGTGCCATATTTCACGCGCTTTGACCGTACGCTGCACAAGAACCTTCTTACCGAGCTTCTTCCATTTATCCAGATCGCCATTCCAGACATTATCGTATTCAGGGTCATTCGTGTCCGGATAAACCAGCTGCCAATCCAGATCCTCTTTAACAGCCTTCATAAAACCGTTGCTGACGCATACGGATAAATTGGCGTTAGTTATCTGTCCCATCGTCTGTTTTACCGTAATAAAATCGACAACATCCGGATGCCAATCATTCATCATCAGCATTAAAGCCCCTCTGCGGCTGCCTCCCTGCTCAATGAGACCCGTAGCATAACTAAATAATCCTCCCCAGGAGACGGCTCCGCTTGATGATCCGTTCACGCCTTTGACGATCGCACGCCGTGGACGCAATGACGACAAATTAATGCCGACACCACCCCCTCGTGCCATGATTTCAGTCATCTCCGATAACGTAGCCATAATGCCGCCCCGGCTGTCATGGGGAGAAGGTATGACATAGCAATTAAACAAGGTAAGCTCATCACTGGCATCTGCGCCGGCAGCAATACGTCCACCGGGAACAAGCTTCCAATCGTCCAATAAAGCTCTGAATTTCTCGGTCCATTCACTCTTTTTTTCAGGAGTTGCTTCCACAGAAGCCATGGCCGATGCGAGACGGTCCCACATTTGCTCCGGCGTCTTCTCAATGGTTAAGGTAAGCTTTTCTACAGACGAATCGACCAGTTCTCCATTACGGAGCTTCACCTTTACCTGGCTCCCGTTCCTGCTAACGACCTCGCCAACTTCCTTAGCTGGAAATTTGGGATCATCCTTGGTCAGAACCAGCACGGTATCACCAACTTGAGTCAGACTCGTATCCGCATTTTTCAAGGCATAGCGGTCAAGAAAGATTTTTTCACTTAAACCATGGAGTCTGGAGCTTTCGATTTTATTCAAAGTAATAACCTCCCGAGGAATTAGATGCGATTAAAACACAATATGTAGTATGTATGAATCATTATAGTTCACTATATGTAGTTTTTCTAATAGGGTGAGTGCGATATACAGCAGTTAGGACAAGATGCAGCTGCTTTTGCTTAATTATTCTCTTTCTATCGAGGTTTTTCATTCGTTGACTTCTGCCTATCTCCTTGATACCCTATTCAGAGGGATAATTCTTGTTATTCCGTTATGGTAAGCGTTATTTCTAATTTACCATATTACGCCCATATAATCAAACATATGTTCCCATTCGCAAGGAGGCATTCAATTGTATTTATATCAAGATCAATTTGTACCAAAAGAAGAAGTTGCCATTTCGCCTGATGATCGCGGATACTACTTTGGAGATGGAATCTATGAGGTATTCCGCGTATATAACGGAGAGCTGTTCGAAGCCGAGGGGCATTACAACAGACTGGAAAAAAGCGCAGCAGATGTCCGTATTCGCCTGCCGTACAGCATCAAGCAGCTGCATGAAAAGCTGATCGAGCTCATTCGTCTTAACCATCTGCAGGAAGGTACCGTCTACTTACAAGTAACACGGGGCAGCGCCCTGCGCTCACATCCTTTTCCGAGTCAGCCCAAGCCTGTCCTGATGGCGTTCACCACGGAGCTGCAGCGCCCTATACATAAAATGGAGCAAGGGATAACCGCAGTAACTGCTGACGATATTCGCTGGCTTCGCTGTGATTTGAAGACGTTGAATTTACTACCCAATGTAATCGCCAAGCAGGATGCTCTGGACCGTGGAGCTGAAGAAGTTATTTGGCATCGGGCTGGAACTATTACAGAATGCAGCGCCTCCAACTTCATGCTCATCAAAAATGGACAATTGTGGACACATCCAGCAAATAATCTCATCCTGCATGGAATTACACGCGATGTCGTCCTTAAACTAGCCCGGCAGCTTCAACTTGAGGTGCACGAAACTCCATTCCTATTAGAAGAACTAAAGCTCGCAGAGGAAGCATTCATAACCGGAACTACAGTTGAAATCACCCCTGTGATATCTGTTAATAATGTCCCCATTGCTTCAGGCTTGCCTGGGCCCATCACCCGTCAGCTCCAGCAAGCTTTCAGAAAGCACATCGGATTGGCTTAGAATTGTAATAACTTCTAATCTTGTATTTACCCCGAATTTTGTATATTTAAAACAGCTTTTGCTAGAAAAACACAAAAAAACCTCCGAAGCATTAATTATCTCCGGAGGTTCCATGTTTCATTAGCGTATTTGTCTGCCATTAGCTGCTCGGCCAATTCAATTTCGTAATCCGTCAAACCCTCTTCCACAAATTCAACTCCCAAGCCTTCGGCAAGACCGATCCGAAATGCATCCTCCACTTCAGGCAAAGCTACAACTGCCCTTCCAAGGTCCCGGCACAGATCATTAATCGCTACAGCTTTATGTACAAATTGCTGCCGCAGCCGCTCCTGCAATCGCTCGCTTCTGAATAAAAGCACCCGAAAGAGCTGATCCACATCCATATCCAGCAAAATAGACCCATGCTGCAGCACCACCTGCTTTTGCCTTGTTTGCGCGCTGCCTGCGATTTTACGTCCCTCGACAACCAACTCGTACCATGATGGAGAATCAAAACAAGCGGCTGACCCCATCGACTCATATTTGCGCTTATCATCTTCACTTGCCAGCTGTACCATTTCAGCATCCAGACCCAGCCTGCGAAAGCCAAGCACAAGCCCCTCACTCAGAACTCGATAGGCCTCCGTCACACTCCGTGGAATTCCCGGGTAATTCTCAGCCACAATAATACTATAGGTCAGCTCCTGATCATGCAGTACCGCGCGACCTCCGGTCGGACGCCGGACGAACCCTAAACCTTCCTGCTTTAATTGCTCAAAATTGATTTCCTCAGCTGCCCGTTGGAAGTAACCAATCGACAGCGTAGCCGGATCCCAGCCATAGAATCGTACCGTTGGTGGCACCTTACCTTCACTATGAGCCGTCAATATTGCTTCATCTACTGCCATATTATAAGCAGGATGCTGCCTGCCTGATGAAAGAAACCGCCATTGCTTCGTCATCTACCTGCCTCCTCTTGAGCTTCATTTAGTGCTATCCACTATCATAATGCATCCGAACTAGTTATGAAAGTGCTTCTTTTCGTCCATACTACTACGTAATGCTAGCCTTCTACCAAGGTTCTTCCGAACGAGAAGCATGAAAGGAGACACTACCTGTGCAACCATCCGGCCCTAACGAATATATACGTCCCTTTAACGACCATGTCCAGCTGCATTTTGGACGTGACTGGTTTGAAGAGCTGCACACGAGAGCTATGCGCAACGGGCCATGGGATGACTGGACGCTGTACCAGCTTGCCTATGAAGCTGAGCAGGCCAGCCTGATTTCGAGCTTTGACGAGCTGCAATGTCTTGTGCACATTCAGAATGTGACTCCTATGAGTCATCAAATCGACACCGCCAAAAAAGTGCTGACCGAAATGCGCGGCCGTGCGATTCTTGCCGATGAGGTCGGATTGGGCAAAACCATCGAAGCCGGTCTCATTTTAAAAGAGTATATCATCAGAGGCCTCGTCAAAAAAGTGCTGATCCTGGTTCCAGCCTCTCTCGTGCTGCAATGGGTCCGTGAGCTGAACCAGAAATTTGCAATCCCTGCGGTTGCCCACAAAAAATCCTATATTTGGGAGCAGGCCGACATTGTCGTCGCATCGATGGACACTGCCAAACGGGACCCGCATCGGGACATCGTGCTTGGTCTCGAATACGACATGCTCATCATTGATGAAGCTCATAAGCTTAAAAACAAAAAGACGACCAATTACCAGTTCGTTACTGAGCTGCGCAAAAAATATTGCCTGCTGCTGACAGCTACTCCGGTGCAAAACGATCTGAAGGAGCTCTACAACCTCATCACCCTGCTGAAGCCGGGCCAATTAGGTGGACAAAGCAGCTTTCAAAGCAATTACGTGGTCGATAAACGCATTCCCAAAAACGAAGATCAGCTTCAGCATGAGCTGTCCAAGGTTATGATCCGTAATCGCCGTAGTGACGGCAATATTCATTTTACAAAGCGAGTTGTCCGAAACCTGACATTAAAGCTGTCACCGCAGGAGCAAGCGCTTTATGAGGGTGTGACTGCATTCGTAAAAGGCCGATTCGAGGATTCAGGCGGCGACTTCAGCAGTGCTTTATCACTGGTAACGCTTCAAAGGGAGGTTTGCAGCAGTCGTGATGCCGTATTCCTTACACTGGTGAACATGTTCAAAAAAACACCTGAGGATTCCCCTGCACGGCCCCGGATATGGGAATTGATCGAGCTGATCCGCAGCATCAAGGCAAATACAAAGGCAAAAGCCGTTATTGAGCTTATCAAGGAGATCAACGATAAGGTTATTATTTTCACCGAGTATCGTGCTTCACAGGAATATTTGATGCACTACTTGAAGGAGCATGGCTTCTCGGCAGTGCCTTACAGAGGCGGTATGAATCGTGGCAAAAAGGATTGGATGATGGATTTGTTTCGTAATCGGGCACAGGTGCTTATCGCTACAGAGGCTGGCGGTGAAGGGATCAATCTGCAGTTTTGCCATAACATGATCAACTTCGATTTGCCATGGAATCCAATGCGGGTTGAGCAGCGAATCGGGCGTGTACATCGGCTCGGGCAGGCGCATGATGTGTATATCTATAATTTGGCTACTGAAGGCACGATAGAACAATATATTTTGTCGCTGCTTCATGAAAAAATCAATATGTTCGAGCTCGTAATAGGTGAGCTGGATACAATATTGGAACGTTTTGACAAAACGCAAACATTGGAAACCCATCTGGCCAAAATGATTTTAACCTCACGCAGCGAGGAGGAGATTCGTCGTCACATTGACGAACTTGGACAATCGATCTCGTCTATTCGTAATGAGGCCCGTCTGCAAGAGCAGGATGCCGCTCCGCTCTCCATAATCCTCGATGGTTTAGGACAACCGATCATCCACGACACGGAGGTGCTCCCTTGAAGCCTGCACAGATTGAAAGGTTTGTTATGCGTTTCCTGCAAGCCGAGAAGTGCGATATTATCGAAAAACACCCGGCTTATGTCACCGCCAAGCTTTCTCCTTCCGCTGATAAGGAGCTTACCTTCCGCCCTTATTATTGGAGCTTTGTGGAGCGAACCGGAGTTGTGCCGGAGACCATGACTTGCACCTTTATCTTTGATCCTGATGCGCACAAGGCGATAACCCCATCAACTCAACCATCAGCTGGGAATCAACCGCCGCAAGCCGTTCCCGGATATGTGACTTCAGGTGGAATATCCGTATCCACAACAGCTGCGGTATCATCAACTGGCGATACCGCAACGTCACAACCGCAGCCGGACAGCATCCTTGGGCGATATTTTGGATTTGTCCCCACACAGATCACCGCCAGGATTCCTAAGGATGAGGTCACCTTCGGCAGTCGTCGCTTGCTGCAGCTTTTTGATGTTGTCCGCAGTAAAGGTAAATTTGTTCACCTGTATGAGCAATTTATACCAGATCAGCCCAAGTCACAAACCACCTCCGCCTATGAGAACTGGCTGCAAGTCAATTTCAAGGTAGAGCTGGCCTGTGATATGAAGCGAAGCGAGATCCATTCACTGGGCATTCATCTGGGAAATGGCGAAATTCGCAGACAATTTCAAGAGCTGCTGCTAACCAGACAGCTAACACCGCGTTTGCCTGCACACGTATTTTTGAATCCGGATACCATTACATTGGCACGCGCTGTTCTGTACCTTGAGCAGCATCTCGAACAGCTGCTTCGTGGATATGATCATCGATGGGCAGAAGAAGCAGGCAGCCGCCTGCAGGAGGAAATAGACCGGATCAACAGCTACTACAAGCCCTTAATCGAGAGTACTGAACTGGAGCACAAAGCGGAGATTGAACAGCAGTATACGAACCGCAGACAGGAAATCGAATGGCAGTATCGGCCCCGCATTATGATATCCGTCATCAACTGCGGTCTTTTTCATTTACAGACAACGGGCATACACAGCAGATGACGTAATGTGCTACGTGACAGCAAAATAAGCACCAAACTTTGTTTATTTGAGATACAGGTTGTAACAAATTAATTAAAGCATATTCTGTACAATAGATGCATAGCCAAATAACAGGAAATATCGAATATTACGAACACACCAAGAAAGCAGGTGAATGAATGTATAAAGCAAAATTATGGGTCATTACAATACTAATATGGACAAGCCTTGCACTTCCATCGCCCCTCTCTTCGGCCGCATTGCCACTAGCTGCCCAGACCGCGCCTGTACCCGCTGCTATGACGATCCCACCTGATTCCAATAGTATTGTGCAGGCACCTTCCTTTATGGAAGCAGTACAGCAATGGATGAAGCAGCTAGCCGTAGAACCGGGATATAGCTCATGGAAGCAAGCAACCTGGTCGGGCTACTCACTCGGTCCCGGAACTCACGGCTGGATTGTTCTCATACAATCCGACGGTCGTGATGTGGGTTATATGGTAATTCACGCTGCCGATCCGGCTAATCCCAACAAGTACCAGCTTAGCGAATACGGCAGCGGCGGTAAGCCGCTGTTCAGCCTGCAAACCCTGTACCGTTCACTGGTACAGCTCGAACTAATACATAGCTCTTATACCGTCCAGCCTTGGTACGTGAATCCTTTATATGCCCTGTGGATTGTAGAAGCCGGTGGTACCCATTATTATCTGGATGCTATATCCGGTGAATCCTTGCCTATTGATCAGCTTGACCTGCTTCAGAAAAATACCGATCAAGCCAACGCTGCTGACACTACCTTGCTTTCCATGCATACGATAAAGCAGAGACAGGCAATCCCTTCCTTTGATCCCTATGAGAAGCTTCCTTGGATACAAGGTGTACCTGCCAGCTTCACCTCCTTTACCGAGCTTCAAGGTGAGCTTCAGCAGCAGCGAAGGTTAACCTATACAGCAGAGCTTTACAAATCCAAAATACGTATTGTAGCGGCGATCATTGGCTTCCATCAATGGTCCAATGACGATGCATTTCTACTGCTGGAACAGGATGGGCATCGTGCTATTCCCTACTCGTTCTTATCCCATTCTGGAAAACTTTTTCGATCCTCCCCTTAGGTTGTTCTCCTCCTCTATATAGAAAAGCTTCCTACCTGCTGCAATCGACGTCTCAGTCGATCAAGATGGCAAGAAGCTTTTCATTTTTTATAATATCGGAATGTATAAGCTTTCAGCAGAGCTGAATATGCTGATATTGCAAGAAAAGCTACATTTATAACACGGATGTATCTTCTCCGAATAGGCTTCGATCAGAAGCTTTTCTTATAATATCAGCGTATAAGTTTTCAGCAGAGCTGAATATGCTGATATTGCAAGAAAAGCTACATTTATAACACGGATGTATCTTCTCCGAATAGGCTTCGATCAGAAGCTTTTCTTATTAAGCAGCCCTTTGAGCCACATTGCTATTGCATAAGGTACCATTCCAAACCAACGATACGGCCAAGGCTCACGTACCTTCCGGTGAATAGCTCTTGTTTGCTTGCGAATTTTTCTTGGGGTTTCCACATAATCCAGCAGCTTCTCTGTAACGTATGTGACCCATTCTTCACCCTGTGCCAAACCTCAGTCACCCCCGTATTTTAAGTGTAACCGGGATCGTCTGTTTACAAACCTCTCAAGAAAGGGAACACCCTGATATAAGTCTCCATCACTGCATGGACTTGCTGACATCCTAAAGCTGCCAGAGCAAAGAGCCTGCAAGGAGTGACAATGACGTTTACTTCATCATCTTATCTCCCTGCAGGCTCTCACCAACACGTGTATCTATCTACATCTTCATTACAACGTACTGAATTACATTTTTTCAGGTGCTTTCAACCCAATTAAAGTTAGCCCGTTGCGAATCGTAATTTGTGTACATCTTACCAAAGCCAATCTTGCTTGCCGAAGAGCTGCATCCTCAATCAGTATCGGACTATCATGGTAGAATCGGTTAAAGCTCTGCGCCAAATCAACCAAATAACGGCTGACCACAGAAGGCTCCAGCTTCTGCGCCGCTTGCTCCAGACGTTCCTTGAACACATACAGCTGTTTCAACAGGGCTTGCTCGGAGGCGTTAACCAGCAGGCCGGCAGCATGATCCTCGAGCTTCAATGGAAGCTCCTCCCCAACTGCTCGCTCTCCGGCTTTGCGCAGCACACTGCTCGCTCTGGCATGGGTATACTGGACATACGGTCCAGTCTCACCCTCAAAATTCAATGCTTCCTCCCATGAGAAGACAATATCCTTGATCCGGTTATTGCTCAAATCGCTGAAAATAATGGCGCCCACACCAACATCCTGAGCAACCGCAGCTTTATTGTCCAGATCCGGGTTCTTTTGTTCAATGATTTCACTCGTTTTTTCAATAGCCTGCGTAAGCAGCTCTTCCAGTCGAATCACATTGCCCTTACGTGTAGAGAGCTTCGCACCTTCAAGACTGACCTTGCCGAATGGCACATGCACAAGACGATTATGCCAATCGTAGCCCATCAGCTCGATGACCTTGAACCACTGCTGGAAGTGAAGGCTTTGCCCGGCGTCAGTCACATAAATACATTTTTCAAAATCATAGGTGGCCTGACGATAAACTGCCGCGGTCACATCACGCGTATGATACAAGGTACCGCCATCTTTTTTGATCATCAAGGCCGGTGGCATATTGTAGTCATCCAAACGCACCAATTGCGCGCCTTCATCCTCTTCAAGCAGATTCTTAGTCTTCAGTTCCTCAACAATGGCGGCCATTTTATCATTATAAAAGCTTTCGCCTGTGTACGCATCAAACTTCACGCCAAGAAGCTCATACATTTTTTCAAATTCCTTAAGACTGATTTCTACAAACCATTTCCACAGCTTAATTGCTTCCTCGTCACCTTGCTCCAGACGAACAAAGCACAGACGCGCCTCATTCTCCAGCTCCGGATTCTGCTCTGCTTCATCATGGAACTTGATGTACAAACGCTGCAGCTCTCCAATACCTTCCGCTTCAACAGCAGCCTGTTCTCCCCAAAGCTTATACGCGACAATCAGCTTGCCGAACTGCGTACCCCAATCACCCAAATGATTAACTCCTACACAATGATAACCGAGGAATTCGTGAATCTTATAGATGGCATTGCCGATCATCGTTGAACGCAGATGTCCAATATGAAACGTCTTTGCAATATTAGGCGACGAAAAATCGATGACGATATTACGGCCCTGTCCGATATTTTGCGATCCGTAGCGATCCTGCTGCTCCAGAATCTCGCCAATTACACTGGATGCCAGATGTCCAGGCTGTAAAAATACATTAAAGTACCCTGCAACCGCTTCTACCCGCTGAACGGCCGGATGCTCCTTCCAGTTTGCTGCCAGCTCTTCAGCTATCGCTTGCGGCGCTCTGCGCAGCAGCTTGCTGAACTTGAAGCATGGCATCGACAAATCCCCCATTTGCGGATTCGGTGGGTATTCGATCAGTTCCATGATCGTCGCTTCATCTACGCCCTCTAATTGTGGTCCTAATTGTGCTGCTAACAATTGCTTATAATCCATGAATGATATGCCCCTCTCTACTACAACTGCTTGTCCAACGATGAAACTGCCTTGTATGCAATAAAGCACCCCGGGACGGGGTGCTTGTTAGACTTCAGTCCCAAAATACCGTTAATTGTCTATGAACATTATAGCTATCCGCAAAAATCGAGTCAAGCAGCAAAGTAACAACAACCCTTCAAGCCTTAATCAGCCAAACGAGCAGTGAACATCGATTTGGCCATCCGGGCCCCTTCACAATAGATTTCTACCTCGATCTTGCAGTATCTTCGACTAAGCTCAATAATGTTGGGAACCAGGTCGATCACACTATCGATCGGTATAGGCAGCAGAAAAAAATTCGATGAGCTGTCCAATATCAGGTTGCCCCTCTTCTCTTCTTTAACGATACGCATCGCAGCCTGACTCATCAGGGTTGTCATTAATCCTTCCGATACCATACCGACATGATTGGTCATTTGTGCGGATATCGTTCGGCGATAGAACAATTGTCCGTTCTTGTCACGCATTTTCTCCACACTGGACCAGAGCTGATCTTCAAAGGTTTCCCCGTTTTGCGGCTGCGTCTGGGCAAACTGAAGCGCCTTTAATACATCTTTACGGCTAATGACACCGATCATTCTGCGGTCTTTTCCGACTACTGGCAGCAGCTCTATCCCTTCCCACACCATCGTATGGCTGACATAAGCAACAGAGGCCTGAGACTCGATCGTCAGCGGATTTTTAGTCATGAATTGATCGACCGTTTGATCTGGCTCTGAGCCCCAGACGTCTCTTGTCGTAATCATTCCGATAGGTCTATATTGCTCGTCGACTACAGGGAAACGGGTATGACCCGACTCTTCTATCAATTGCTGCACATCCGATACCTTATCCTTGGCATGGAGGACATACACTGGAGTATCTGGATCCGTGCTAAGTATGTCTTGAACCAGCATGATTTTCTTTTTAATCATTCTATCGTCAATTGCCCGATTAATCATCGTAGCCACTGTAAAAGTATCATAACTCGTAACGATGATAGGAAGTTCGAGCTCATCTGCCAGCTCTTTGGCTTCATCCAAGGGATGGAACCCCCCCGTAATCAGCACGCCTGCCCCCTGCCCCAAGGCATACACATGAGCCTGCGTTCGGTTACCGACAATCAACAAATTATCCGGATCGATGTAGCGTTTCATCGCTTCGAGCTGCATCGCTCCAATCACGAATTTATGTAACGATTTATGCAGTCCCTTGGCCCCACCAATAACTTCACCATCGACAATATTCACAACCTCGGCAAAAGTCAGTTTATCAATCTTCGAATACTCTTTTTTCTCCACGCGAACCGTTCCGATCCGATCCTTCGTGCTGACAATACCCAGACTTTCCGCTTCTTTAATAGCCCGATACGCAGTTCCTTCGCTAACTTCAAGCGTTTGAGCGACCTTTCTAACCGAAATGCGCGTGCCAATACTTAATTCTTCTATATATTGGACAATTTGTTGATGCTTAGTGAGAAAATCCTGATTATCCTCGTTCATGCCTTTTCACCTCATACTACCGCTGTATCACTCTGTTTTTATATTAAACGATAACAGCACAAAAAAACAGTTCCTTCCCACATTCGGAAAAGAACTGCCGTAACTATTAATCATAACCGCCCCTACATTATTCCTTTACTGATGGATAATTAAGTGTCAAATATACCGGTGATAATGGATAAAAGGTAGTTTCAGTGCACGCATAACATACGGTGTAATAACAGTCAGCGAGTTCTTCCAGCTTCTCGCCGCATTTCGAGCAGCATTTATCAGGAAGCGATTCATAAAACGTACTTGAATTTACCAACATCCATCCCATCTCCCTAATAAATAGTTATTGATCCTACAAGCCAACACTGTATTAATACAGTTTATATTTTGTTTTTTTATTGTATAACAAAATTCCCAACTGTACAATACTGTTTTATATATAATTTTTTTGTTGTATAACAATGCAAAAAAGGCAGATCGAATCTACTCATTCGTCTGCCTTTTTAATTTCGGACATGAACCGTTAAGTGCATGTTGAAACAACAAAAAAACCTTCAAAATGAATTGAAGGTTTTTAAGTACATATGATGCGGTCAAGAGGACTCGAACCTCCACGGGGGGTTAGCCCACACGGACCTGAACCGTGCGCGTCTGCCAATTCCGCCATGACCGCTTGTAGCGACAAGAGATAATATATCACGATCTTTTACTGATGTCAACGTTATTTTTAATTATTTTGTAAACCGCTTTATTTGCACCAGACCCACACCAACCATCCTGCAACAATCCAGATAGGAAGCGTAAACAAAAGTCCGTATATGGTTCCTTTCAATGCTGAGCCATTGTCCGACATGCCCCACCTCCCTGTTACCATACAGAGCGTCAAACTGCATTTCGTACATCGTTGATGTATCCTATGCAAGCTTGTAAATTCTTATGACACATTCATCATGTTTGCATACAGGCTCCATATAATAGTCAAGAAGGGGGAATCCGTATGGTGCTGCTTCAGCTGTTGATCGGTATTACTGCTGCTTTGTTTATTTGGGGCTTTATTCGGTTGTCGTTTCACAGCTTGTTATGGGTCATCGGTATAACGCTTGTAGTCAGCTTGCTTATACCCGGTGCCTTTGCCTTCATTAGCGGAATTTTGCTCATTTTTATCGGCATGCTGGCCGCGTTGGGTGTGCTGTTTATTATCGGGTCCTTTAAGAATTAACGCTTATAACCATTCGTTGTAGCGCTCCTCTGTGTAGGGCTGATAGTGATATTTGCGGTTCAGCTTTACGACATTACGATTCTGCTTACGGATAGCGACTGTTTCGTCATCCCAGGCGACTACAATCCCCCGAACATCATTTTTCGGATCAGCATCCCTGACCACACGAAGCTTTGTGCCATCTATGCGGTATTGATCCAGTTGCTCTTCACTAATCATGATTTGTATACCTCCCTTACATCAGTCACTAAGTATAGAATACACCAATCCGAGCACACAATAAACAGGACACGCTGTGCTACATGAACCCATCAAAAGGAGAATGTTGACTTGGACAAAAAAAACTACTACGTAACTGTTGGTTCCAGCGAGATATTAGAACCACAAGAAACTATCGGTAATTTTGATTTTGAGATTTTGGCCACCGAAGAGGAGATCGATCAACTGCAAGAGCTTTTCGAAGAATCCGAGGACGCACAGGACGATACTTTTTTCAGGGCACACATCCCTATCCGGTTGTACCATCATGACAAAGAAAATGACACGGCTGATTATTATCTCACTCAAATCTACAGCAAGCTGTATGAGCTCGGTACAGATGAAACCAAAGTTCACATCAAGAACATGAACATTTTACCTCTACAATAATCAGTATGCTGATACAACAAAAAACCTATTCCCACCATGGAGAATAGGTTTCCCTACTATGGATCGTACCCAAATACGATTAGCTGACATGTTCCTTTGAATCATTGGTTTCAAACCAGTAATCCAATACCTTGCTCGACATCACGCGCTTGCTGATGTAATCAACTTGCTGTTCGGAAAAATTCTGCTGCCATTCTACCCCAAGCTCATTGCACAACTTCACGATGGTCAGCAGCTCGGACCATGCCACATATCTTTTGTACCAAAAAAATTGAGGATGTTCAATCATATAGGGATACAGATCATCAAATTCTGTATGTTTACAATCGAGGGCACGTTCAAAGTGAATTTTCGCTTCGCTTAACTTGGTCATGAAAAAATCATTTGGAATTTCATTCCCCATAGCAAATGCCTCCTCTCTTATGCATAATAGTATTATAAATGAAAATGCGTTCAGATGGAAGGCTTTCCAGTTTTGAAAATTATTCATCTCAACACTACATCTATTCGCAATCTATTCAAAAATAATGTTTCCATTCTCCATTGAAGAGATGCTTGCCAACGATTCTACTCTGATTCCGGACTCCCTGATTGTTCGTCCACCAGCCTGGAACGTTTTCTCAACAGCAATTCCTACCCCGACCAAATGGGCTCCTGACCTGCGAATAATACGGATAAGCCCTCTCGCTGCATCTCCATTTGCAATAAAATCATCGATCAACAGAATACGATCCTCTGAAGATAAAAACTCGCGAGCTACCATAATATCGGTAACAAAGCCTTTGGTAAAAGACGGAACACGCTCACTGTAAATTTCGGTCGAGTCAGAGCTGACCGGTTTTTTACGACGGGCAAACACCATAGGTACATTCATAATCTGTGCCGCCGCAAAAGCAATGGGAATCCCTGACGATTCAATCGTCAATATTTTCGTTACACCCTCTTCAGCAAATATCTTAGCAAATTCCTTACCCATCGCTGTTGTGAGCACGGGGTCCACGGCATGATTCAATATGGCATCCAGCTTGATCACTTCATTGGAAAGAACTTGGCCAACCTCTCGTATACGCTGCTTCAATAATTCCATCTCATATCCTCCATCCGAAAAATCCTTACTCGTTAACTTATCATAATGCCATTCTGCGTTTCAAGTCCCACATCAATAATCTTTTGTAAGTTTCGAAACTTTCTGAGGGGGTAATACGTCAGATATAGTATATAGTGCTACAAAACAGCAGTTTATTTCCAAATTGTCTGGAATTGGTCAAATTTACGTTACGTTCTCGTTCCCTGTACAGAGTATGATTAGATTGGTTTTACATTTCAATGGAAGGCAGGATGCAGATGACAATGAAATCCAAATTACATACCTTGTCGCCAGCTACTATCGTCCTCACTTTATTATTATCAGGCTGCACCTATCCGACATCCGAGTCTGCACATCAGCCCGGCATGCAGGATATGACGCCTCAGCCCATAACTCTTGCTGAGCCTGCACTTACTTCTCCTGCGCTGCCTGTGGCAACTACCGAACCCGCACCTGCTGCGCCTCCTGCAGCGGCCAATACCAGTGACAAAGTATCCTTGGCTAGCGCAGAGCCTGCGGCCAAGTCGGAGCCACCGGTTAGCGAGGTCAAGCCTGCACCTGCCAAGCCTAAGATTGACATTCGCGATCCTTACAATCAGGCTAAGCCCACATTGCTCGGATTAACCTTGAATAGCTCCAAGGAAAGCGTCACAACTCGTTACGGAAAACCCTCTGAGCAATTTGTGATGGATGAGGATAGTGATCCGATAACGGTGTTGGATTACAAAGACTTTCTGGTCGGTTTCAACAAAAAGAATCAATTAACCTTCATCGACATTCGGAGCGCCGAAATCAACCCTGGATTGAATGGGCTGAAATTGGGGCAATCAACAAGTCAGGTTTATGAAGCTTTAGGCAAGCCGGATACCAATACAAGCTTTGTCTTGACCTACAAATCGACAGGCGCCGTTCTCAAGCTTGATGTTGATCCCAAAACTGATAAAGTGAACTCGATCAAGCTATTTACCCTTCAAGAGTAACATAAAGAAAAGCCTAAATCGGATTTTCCGGTCCAGGCTTTTTCTTTATGTTACTTAGTGAGTGATTTGGTTTTACGCACACGCCAATAAATAATTAATCCGATAATGACTACAACGGCAATAATAATTCCGGTAATCCCCAAATAATGATGAACAACACCCATAATTTTCGGTGCGTTCACTCCAATAAAATGCCCCAAGGTCAAAAATGTCATGCACCATATGAGCGCTCCGCATCCGGCAAACAACAGATAACGCCATAGTTTAACACCACTTACACCTGCCCAATAGCAAGTGAAGTGCCGGATACCCGGTATATAATAACCGAACACAACCGTCCACAGACCGTATTTTTTAAACCAGCTTTCAACCAGATCCAGTCTCTCAGGCGTTAGCTTCACCCATTTCCCATATTTATACAAAAATGGTTTTCCTACTGTATTTCCCAAGTAGTAGCTGACCGTCATTCCAACCATCGTACCTGCAAAGCTGGCCAAAAGTGATTTTCCAAAAGAAAGTGGTCCGTCAATCGTAGTCAAAGAACCCACAGTCGTCATAAGAATCTCATCAGGAATAGGTATACCCACGATCCCAACAGCCAGTAAACCAAATAGAGCGATATACCCATAACTTTCAATTAGTAGTAAGATTTCATCCAGCACCAGGACACGCTCCAGCATAAGATATGGTATAACGAATAAAATGGCATTCATAATTAAGTGGATATCATCTATTTTAACAGAAGTGCATCAATTCCCCAAATTCATGTCATGTTATCATCACGTTGTTCATACCTTGTACTGTTCTGCATAGAACAAGCTGTATGAAGGGTGGACACCATTGCATGAGAAGGCTTGGACGCATCATACAAGTTGGTTTTACTTACGCCGGTACAGTTGTGGGTGCCGGATTCGCAACGGGGCAGGAAATATTGCAGTTTTTCACCAGGTATGGGTGGCCTGCGACTTTAAGTATTTGCCTGTCTACTTTATTGTTTATTACACTCGGTATCAAGCTGATGCTGCTTGCTCATGATCTTAAAGCTCGTTCCTATGAGGATATGAATACATTCCTATTCGGGCGTTCTGTTGGCAGGTGGATCAATCTGTTTACACTGTTTACGATGTTGGGCGTTTCCTCAGTCATGCTTGCGGGTGCCGGATCGGTGTTTGAAGAACAGTTCCATTTGCCTTATCAGTGGGGGTTGTTCATTACATTGTTGTTATCCTATTTGATTTTGACTAAAGGCATGCAAGCCATAATGGCCGTGAATTCTGTCGTAGTGCCGCTGATGCTGTGTTTTATCGGCATGGTGGTCTGGCATACTTGGAGCTTACCGGGCTCTGACAACTGGCTGCTGCTTACCTCTGACTTCAGTATCGGTCAAACCGGTCTCTCTCCCCTGCTGTACGCTGCCTTTAATCTATCGATGGCACAGGGAGTGCTTGTCCCTCTCGGCGGCCAAATTCAGGATCGACATACGCTATACTGGGGGGGAATAGTAGGAGGACTGATTATCGGACTGATGCTTTTGGCTGGACACTTCGCCTTATCGGCGCAAATGCCTGGCATTGTTCAATTCGATATCCCGATGGGACAGCTCATTTCGAGCATAGGGTGGGTATGGCAGCTGCTGTTTGCATGCGTCATCTTTGGTGAAATCTTCACTACCTATATCGCTGATTTATTTGGACTATCCAGACAAATGGAGCAGCATCTCCAAATTTCCCGCGTATGGATCGTGCTTTCCCTATTATTATTTACCTATATAATCAGTCAGTTTGGGTTTAAATCGCTCCTCGCCACCTTGTATCCGCTCTTCGGGCTGTTCAGCCTTGCCTGGATGTTCATGCTTATCTGGCCCAGAAAGCGTGGATTCCATGCGAACCAATGACAGGACAAGGGATAATCTCAGTACCATAAACAGCATCCCAAAAAGCATGAACACAAAGCCGCATACCAGATATCCGTAATGGTACAAAGGATAGCTCTGGGCATCACGAATCACGGCCAGCACATCAGCTAAAAGAAACAAGCTTCCAATCGTAAAAACACCAATTAAAGCGTAATCAAAATAAGTCCACCTTAGTAAATGCCGAAAGCTGCCATCGAGAAATTTGCCATTCGCCGACTCTTGCTTGCGTCTTTCCTGAAGCTGATTCATCGTGAGCCAAGCCATCAGCACCGCAGATCCGGTAACCAATAGCCCAATCAACCCGGCTATTATGGCCAATGTCTGGTTCATTCCCTATACACCTCTCCATCTTCGTTCAATGTGACTGCATAGATAATACATGTATAAGCCATAAGGTGCAAGTAAAAGTTAGAATTGGAAATATCCATAATAGCGCCAGCATCATACCCATTGGGTATGTGCCGGCGTGACCCCACACAAATGCTCTATTAAAGCGGTGCACCCACGGTATTTCTGCTGCTGGCTCAACCTCTTGCCTTGTATTTGAAGTAATAACTCCCCGTTTCCAGCCAATGTGGTACGTAATTTCCCTTTCTCTCTGCTGCTTCGGCTCCATTATTGCGCCCCCGTTCGAATTCCTATATACTATAGTATTTATATACACCCAAAAAAGCAATGAGTTTATCAGAATGTTTTTCAATTTACGAGGAGCGTAGTGACATGTGGTTTGTGTTTGCAGCCGCTTCAGCGGTCTGCTTTGGTTTAAGGGGCATTTTGTATCAATGGACATCGCAGCGTCCCATTGACCGTAATTTACTGCTGCTAGGCGTTTATTTGTCCGGATCGATCATCGCATTCACCGCCAATCTGTTCGTCGGGCAGCATGGGTCGTTTGGAGCTTGGGTGGGCGTCCTGATGGGCTTGTTTTCCTTTATATCCAATGCCTCCATGTACCGCGGCTTTGCCGTGGGCAAAGCATCGCTGGTCGCCATGTTTACGGGACTCCCACCCGTTGTAGTCGTCATAGCAGCCTACCTGATATGGGGGGAAAAGCTGAGTCTCTGGCAATCGCTCTCCTTTGTTATTATCGTTGTTGGTCTTTTATTGATCCGCTATTCCAATGATATTTCATGGAAAAATCTCAAAGGCGCTGGCTGGGGGGCGCTGGCCATGCTCGGCTTCGGGTTAACCGACCTATCCTCCAAGCAAGCTACCCTGCTTGGCGCAGAAATCCTGCCTACCCTGACCGCCATGTATGTAACGGGCACGATTCTGTTCGGCATCGCATGGCTGCTTAACAAGCGTAGGCTGTCGATGATCCAGAAAGAAACGGCGGCAGCCGTTCAAATGAATCCTTCTGGCAAGGACCGGACGGCAGCCTTGCACGCCAGACAAGCAGCAGCGGACGCGCCGATCTTGTGGAGTACACCCAAAACCTTATTGTGGGGCCTTGTCATAGGCTTAACCAATATATCCGGCATGATGCTGGTCATGCCTGCCTTTAAGCTGGGGGTAACCGGACTTGTATCTGCAGTTATTGCAATGAATGTCATCCTCGTTCTGTTATACGCTCGATTTGGGCTTAAGGAGCGTTTCAGTCTGTTGGAGACATGCGGTCTGTCTCTCGCTTTTATCGGCATTATCGTGCTGCGTCTGGCGGGCTAAAAGCGCAAGAGACAGTGAGATCTATATCCGTGGCATACGGCACTGACACGACAAATAAACTGCATCCTGGAGATGACAGTTTATTTGTTATGCCGATAATAAGCGGTTATTCTTCTTTTCGGTAGCTTCTGTATACCGTCTTCAACTGCTGAACCACACGTGACATGGAATACGTATGTTTAGCTTTATCCCATGCAATACGGCTCAGATTGTAGCGATAGGTTGGATCGCCTGTCACCTTTTCCAAAGCAATTGTTAGTGCAGCCACATCGTCGACAGGTACAAGCAGACCATTTTGCCCGTGATTGATTTGCTCAGGAATGCCGCCGACATCCGTTCCGATTAAGGCAAGCCCGCACAACGCTGCCTCGGCAAAAACCGAACCGAAGGACTCCGCACGGGAGGGCAGCACGAACACGTCAAAAAACGGCATAAAGTCCTCGGGATGCAGCATGTAGCCATAAAAAATAATTTCCTCGTAAATATTCAACTCAATGGCCATCTGTTCAAGCTCAGGTCGAATCGGACCATCTCCAATGAGATGCAGTACAAAAGCTTGACCGCTTTTTTTCAGTTCTGCACAGGCAAGCAGCAATATATCAATGCCTTTGGCCGGAACCAAACGGCACACCGTGATCAACTGGGGAATTTTGTTCTCATGTGGAACCGGACGAAACCTCTTTTCATCAAATCCGTTAGGTATGACACCTATACGCTCGGGCTCCTGTACAAATTCGCCCAAATACTGCTTAAAGGAATTCGACACGGTAAGCAGTTGATCCACCCTATCTTCCAGCTCACAGTAGATCGAGGTCAGAAATGCATGCTCAACTCCATTTGGCTCTATTTTGCCATTAAGGATAAGCTCCTTCTCATAACTGGAATGAACCGTCATAATGACCGGAGTGTCTGGATACAGCTGCTTCATCACGAGTCCTACAATAGGATGGTGAGCATGAATCACGTCATAGGTTTTGGTAATTCGAAGCTTCGTCCACCAGACGTAATCCTTATAGGTTTGAATATATTTATCGACAATCGGATTGCCCGCATACATTTCCCAATCGAAGGTTGCAAATTTCACCGGTTCCATTCCCTTGCCTCGTACCCGCTTCGGAAGTGAAAAAAGCTCCATCTCCCAGCCACGTTTGTTAAAACGGTCCAAAATGAAAGGAATCATGGAAGATACGCCGCCCGGCTGCTCTGGCGGAAAAAATAACGCTTGTAATATATTCATGAGTGCCCTCCGTAGTATCACTTGTAAATTTTAAATTTTATAACATGTGCCTGCATCATTGATATCGTATCAGGTATGTATGACCACTACAAGCGTATTCGCGAAAAGAAGAATGTTGACCAAATCGAATGTACGTTTCTATAATAAAGGATATCTCTCCATGAATGCGAGGCTTATATCACTAATGAATGCGCTAAATTTATCAGATTTGTGGATCGGGACATTGGGAACTATTATTTCTTACACGATTATTGTCGTTATCCTGCTGCTGACCTTGCTAGTTTCCTTTCGGCTGCTGGTCAATCGCAGAAAAATCGGTTATCTCTCCATGATGTTGTCCTTAGTCATTCTGATCGTCCAGTATGGGCAGCTGATTCAATTTCAATTGTATCCGACCCCGAATGAGACGGCGGTATTCATTGCGCTCATCCTGAAAGCATCGGCTTTTTTATTGGTCAATATCGGTATTTTTCAGCTTTACAATCCGACGAAGACCAAGGATGGAATCATTATCGGGGTCATCTGTGCGGTCATGACGCTTGTTGCTGCTACTTACTGGTATATACCTGGCAGCTTTGAAGGCAGTAAGGAACAGATTCAGCAGCTACAGCCGCTCGGCCTGGAATTATTCATGTTCGTGATCATTTTTGTCAGCTTCATGCTGGTCAACCCGCGAATAGGGCAAAATGGCAAATTCCAGCTGATGCTGACTCTTTACTTTTGTTCCCATATGATTTATATGACGAACAAATATTTGTTCAACGGGACTCAGGGAGTGCTCACCAAGCTCGAGCAATTGTTTCCCATGGCCTTTCATATCGTACTGTTCCTGTTTATTTTCGAACGGATTATTGAAATGATGCAGGCGATTTATAATTCTTCGATCCGTGATGGATTGACGGGACTTTATAATCGCAAATTTTTTTACAATCGCGTTAACCAGCATCTGGCACAGCATATTAAAATAGCCGTCATTTTCAGTGATATCGATAACTTCAAAAAGCTTAACGATACCAAGGGTCACCATATGGGGGATCAGGTACTCAAGCAGGTTGCTCAGATCGCCAAGGAGGTTGCTGAACCCGATGGAATTTGCGGCCGTTATGGCGGTGAAGAAATTGTCGTGATGGTGATAGGCGACAAAGATGAAACGTCTGAAATAGCCGAAAAAATTCGGGCGCGGGTGGAAGCTGAGACAATCGTAACCGTAAGTGTAGGCTTTAGCTGCTACCGCAAAGGTATCGGTGCAGACGAACTCATCAAGCAAGCAGATGAAGCCATGTATAAAGCCAAGACGACCGGTAAAAACAAAGTGATCGCATACGCATAACAACAAACAAAAAGGCGAGGGTGCATGCCATGCACCCTCGCCTTTTTGTTTGTTTGCAATTATCCGGATGTACTCGACACTTTACCATTACGGAACGTTACTTTAATAGAAGTTCCTTCTTTAGTCTTATACTCATAGGTTTGTACTTTGTTAACGCCGCCATCGTCCTGCGATTCGCTAATCAATTTTCCCATTTGACCCATGACTTTAGCTGCTTCATCATATGTCATTCCAAATTCGACTTTTTCTAATTGACTTAAGGTTGCAGTTGGCTGCTCCTTTGCCCCATCTGGTCTTGGAACCTCAGGTGCCGCTGGTGTGGTTCCAGCTGGTGGAGTGGTAGCCGGAGGTGTCGTTGTACCTGCTGCAGGTGGAGTCGTTGTGCTTGGCGCTGGTGTTGTCGTTGCAGGAGCCGGTGACGGTGCGGGCACTGGTGTCGCAGGTGTGGCAGCCTCTCCTGGTTTTGTTGCTTGTGGCGTCGTGTCTTTGGTGCATCCGGAAAGGATGATGGTCAAAGCAGCGACTAGGATAATAAGTTGGCGCAAAGAATATCTCCTCCCTTTCTTCTAAGTTGTCAGGAATAGGATTCCCTGAGGCTATCTGTTTCAATCCTCGTACCTATTATAACGCAATTTAATTAGGGATGCGAATTCCACCGACCGTTTCACTATGCCAGCTCTCTAATTCACTGTTCTATGACAAACAATGAGTCGAGCGGCTGCTCCAGCAGCTCACTAAGCTTCTTGGCTGTTCCAGGACCAACCGACTTCACAGAACGCTCCAAAAGGCTGATGTAAGAAGGACTCAGACCCGACTGCTTGGCCAGCTCTCGTTGGGACAAGCCTTTGAATACCCGGGCTCTCACAAAAGCGTCAGTATTGGTTCGAATTCTTTTCATCTGTAAGCAGACACTCCCCCTCTTTTCCTTCTATTTCCCAGTTTATCATTATATTTTACTTTTGGAAATATTTAATTTACTTTTGAATACATTTGTGTGAGCGTTGAAATTACAGAAGTTTACTGATATTATATCAATGTTAACCATTGTTTACTTATGAAAATGCAGGTGTCCCCTATGAATTTTTATGAGCAGCTGCGCGATATGCGCAAATTAAAAGGTTTTACAATTCGCGAATTGGCGGATCGCTCCGGCGTGTCTTCGGCTTACATTTCCCAAATGGAAAATGGCAATCGCGGAGTACCTTCTCCGGATGTGTTGATGAAGCTATCAGAGGGCTTGAACACCCCCTACTCCAACTTGATGGAAATCGCAGGTTATCTGGAGCAGCCTCAGGATAGTGAACGCAGTAAGGATTATGTAAAACCTCGTGTGAACCTGAGACGATTTTTGCGTGATAATGAATTGAGCTTTGATGGTGTTGAACTCA
The DNA here is from genome assembly GCF_022458865.1 of Paenibacillus periandrae. Lineage (GTDB taxonomy): Bacteria > Bacillota > Bacilli > Paenibacillales > NBRC-103111 > Paenibacillus_S > Paenibacillus_S periandrae. The sequence goes on from NZ_JAJNMU010000018.1 coordinate 50,869, forward strand.
CCGAGCAGGATAAGGAATGGATAGAACGGATGTTGACCGTCTTGTTCTGGAAAGACAAAAAGAAAGATGAGAAAACGGAAGTCTAAGCCATTCTCCCACAATCTTCTGTAAAACAAAGCAGCCCGATAGTGCAGATTAAGACCTTTATAGTCCTTAATCCACGCCATCGGGCCGGTTGTGTCCAAGCTTGGTTAACTAATGTACCCAATCTGCTTCATAATTAATTTCTTCAAACGGTTGATTTTGATACAGCATAATGAGATTGAAGGATTCAAAATCCTTTTCCTTGTCCATCTCCTGCATCATTAGCATGGCAATCGAATCATGGTCTATGGATTCTCCCGGCTCACGAAAATCAATAAATCCTTGCAGCTGACGATAGCTGGCATCAATTGTAGCTCTCCCTATTGGCAAGCCGCCATGTGACTGCTGGTAAATATCAAAAATATAGGTGTCGCCATCGCCTCTGGTACGGACCACTGTATAGTCCCGTTCCGCCTCATCCTCTAGCGCTGCCGAGCGTGCCGAATGCGGTTTAGTATCAGCCGCATCATCATTGAATGAATTTTCTAATCCCATCACATATTCATTTTGCTCTTCGGCATATTCATCCTCAAAGCGTTCGTATTCCATCCAATCATAATCGTAGTCATAATCCTCTTCAACATCAACCCAGTCTGATTTCTCCAGATTAGCATAAATAAGCGGATCCAGCTCGCTGTAAGATACGGTTACCTCACAAGTTCGGGCACCCAAAGCATAGGTCAAGGACTCCAGATGCTCTTGTACAAAGGTCAACACCTGCTGTCTGGCATGTTCGGGAAATACCGCTTGCTCCAATTGGACGGCCCCGGTAATCCGGTCTGCCTCACGAAAAACGAGCGTCATCATTCCGATACATTGATGCTTCCACATAATGTCGCTTACTTCTCCACTCGCTGTTTTCAAATCGGTTCTAAGCCAAACATCGGTCATCCAAGCTCGCCTCCAATGGACTTGATATGTATGGTTGCCAGATGTCAGAAACCATCAATGATTAGCGTGTCCCATCACGCCCAAAATATGATTCATGAGGATAAAAGTCCATGCCAAGCATGATCATTGTCCTATGATAAAATAGACCGTTGACGGCAAGCTCGCTCAAAAAAAGACCGATATGCTGTGCAATCACAGTCATTCGGTCTTTTGCATTTATACATGGGCCAGCTGTAATTGAGCAAGCTCATGCTCCGTCAGCTCGCGATAAGCGCCGGGCGCCAAGTACTCGTCCAGCAGCAGCGTTCCCATGGAAATTCTTTTTAGAAAAACGACACGTTTGCCAACGGCTTCAAACATCCGTTTCACCTGATGAAACTTACCTTCTTGAATCGTCAGCTCGATTTTGGCAACGACACCTTTTTCAGGATTGCCAGCCTCCAGTATATTTAACTGGGCCGGCATCGTGAGATACCCATCATCAAGGGTCACTCCGTTTTGAAAAATTTCCTGATCCTTGGCCGTAACCAAACCCTCCACCTCAGCAAAATACATTTTAGCCACATGCTTGCGGGGTGAAAGTAAATTATGTGCAAGCTTACCGTCATTGGTCAGCAGCAGCAAGCCCTCCGTATCCTTATCCAGACGCCCAACAGGAAACAGCTCGAAATGGGCATATGCTTCATCAAGCAGATCCAGTACGGTTCGCTCGCGGCTGTCCTCAGTCGCTGATATGACGCCTTGCGGCTTGTTCAGCATTAAATACATAAACTCACGGTAACGTACGACTTGTCCGTCCACAGTGATCCGATCCTGCTCCGGATGAACCTGCATCCCTCCATCCTTGATCGGTCGGTCATTGACTTGAACAAGACCATTTTTGACCATTCGTTTAATTTCACTGCGTGTACCATGGCCAGCATGAGCCAACAGCTTTTCCAGACGCATTGTTTGCTTCAACTAGGTCCACCTCCAACCCGGGGGATATTCATTTTTCAATATACCATCCTGCCATTTACCCCAGCCTACCGGAAAACCATCGATAAGAACAAGGCAATAGCCTTTACATGGAATGTCATGATTGCGCCTATGAATGGCTGCTTCAGCAACCTCCAATGTCTCACCCCTCAAATATCGGGCAGCGGCGGCTGATGTCGATTCCAACTCTATCGTACGTACGGCATCCTCTTTTTTGAGTCCCATAGCAAGGGCATGTGAGGGTTCAAATCGCTGTTTTTTTATGGTACCCATATACCATCCAGGACGAATGATCCGAATGCCACTTAAATCTGGTAACCCAATCGGTGATGCATAAACATGCTGCCCATGCAGCGTTACATGTGAAAGCACAACTTCAGGAGCATGTTCTGCCATAAAACGATACAACCATTGCAAATCAACCTCAGTCTGCTGCTTACCAGATGACGGTAAGCTTGAAGATGGCTTGCCCTTTGCCAGCTTGGCAGACTTGTTCGGTTTTATAGCCGGACGAGCAGCCGCGGACTGAAGATTCGTTTCTGCTTGAGCAGAGGGCTCAACAATTCCATTATGCAGCAGTACAGCCACAAAATGCCCTTCACCATCCAGCAGATGCGGCCATAGTCTTACCGACCCTTGTACAGCCTCTCTCGCACGTTCTGAGAAGCTGTTAAGCTGTCCGGATAGGTTTGTATCATATCCATGAGATAATCCATCCACAGCCGCTACAGGCACCACCATGAATTCGGGGTGCTTATCCAGAAACTCAGCGATCATCGCCTCATTTTCCTCTAATGAAAACGTACAGGTCGAATAGACCATGCGGCCTCCAGGTCGCAGCATATCGGCAGCTTGGTCCAACAGCTCTCTCTGCATGGCGGCATATCGTTCTACCCAATCAGGCTCCCAGGCTTTGGCCATATCCGGTTCCTTACGGAACATTCCTTCACCAGAACAGGGTGCATCAATTAATATTTTATCAAAAAACTGCACAAAGCTATGCTTAAGCTTTTCCGGCTGCTCGTTCAATACGACGGCGTTCCGTACGCCGGACAGCTCGATATTTTTGACCAGTGCTTTTACCCGATCCGAATGAATATCGTTCGTTACCAGCATGCCTTGACCTGCAAGCTTCGTGGCAATTTGTGTAGACTTTCCTCCAGGTGCTGCACATAAGTCAAGCACACGTTCACCAGGCTGAACGTCAAGCAGCTCCACTGGCGCCATAGCACTAGGTTCCTGAATATAATATAAGCCGCTGTGATAATGGGGATGCTTGCCCGGTCTGCTGTCCTCGTCATAATAAAAACCACTGGATACCCAGGGAATTGATTTTAGCTGGAATGTCGTAAGCTCTAGAAACAAATCCGTGGTGCACTTCAAGGTATTAATCCTGAGCCCATACAATCTCGGTTTGTCATAGGAAGCAAGGAACGCCGGGTACTGCTCTCCCAACAGCGAACTCATTCTTACCTTAAATTCCGCAGGTAAATACCTGCCCAGTACTCCATCACTGTCAGTCAATAGGTGTCCAACTTTCCTTAGTATCAAAAATAAATGCATTGGTGCTCATGAACAGTACCTATTATATTTCTTATGGCGGGATGCTGCAACATGTCATAATTCATTCATTTTTTAAAGGAAACAACAGCAGGAAATCATGTTCCTTTTATCGAAATCCTTGGATAACCAAATGATTTATCATATAAGGTTTGAATTCACAAGCAGAGAGGATTATACCCGAATGAAAAAGATTGCGATCTACTTATCCATCATAGTTGTGCTATTCGCAGGGTTATATGTCGTGAACCAGCAATCAGACAAAGCCAAGAATAGTAAATTTGCCAACAATGTATACGGCATGGCACCCGACAAAATGAATCCGGAAACCGTCAAGCAGCTTGATGACCCCAATTATCAGAATATCATTTTGCCGGCAGAGTTAGATAAAAAGCTGAATGCAAAAGAAGACTTTTTTGTATATTACTTTGCCTCCACCTGCCCGCACTGCAAAAGAACGACTCCGGTTCTGGCACCGCTGAGCAAGGAATTGGGGATTGATGTCAAACAGTTTAATCTTGAAGAATTCAAAGACGGCTGGAGCAAATACAACATTCAATCCACACCTACTCTGATCTATTATAAAGCAGGCAAAGAAGTGGAGCGTATTGTTGGCGGTATCGCTGAAGCCGGTCAGCAGGGGTATAATTCGGATTCCTTCAAACAATTTTTGCAAAAATACAAAGCCAAATAGAGCAGATGAGCGAAAGCTCCTGCTCTATTTTTTTAGATTCAATGGTCTTCTTCCTCAACATCAGGTAGCGGCGGATTGGCTATGAGCTCCCCCACCGCTTCATCCAAGCTCGGATCGACGACCCGAATGTTCAAGTCATAAAATGTGAACGGCTGTTCAGTCATTCGTTCGAGCTGCTGCAAGTAACGCTGGCTATCCGCGACCAACAGTGCCAGATCGATCCCCATTACCTCGGCTTGGCGCCCCGCCAGCTTCTCGAGTGCCGCGGTGAACAGCTTGATCGCTCCACTCACGTTCCCATTCCGGTGATGATACAAACCAACGGCTACCTGAAGCAGCCCTTGATATAAAGGAGCTCTTCCTTCCTCAAGCCAGAGCTCCTCCATCACCTCGTGACATTCAAAGTAATCGCGTTCCACATTAAAATAATAGACGAATTTCACGTACAATCGGTCATATTCCGGCCTCGCAGTCAATGGAAGCACCTCCATTTCTTATGAAGCCTCTATCCTTTTTTGGCACGAGTGATCGCATCATCAATCTCCATGGACAGTTCCCTCAAATATCTGATATCCTCTGTCTCCCAATGCTCGTTAAACCGAAATTGAAACTGTACCGCTTCACGTACCCGATGGTAAAAGTACAGCTCCTGAATCCCGTTAAGTATTCGCGATACAATATTCGAGTTGTCCTCGAACAGCTGCTGCGCTTCCATAATCTCGTCACGGATGCTGCTCATCTCCTGATCCAGCAAATAGGCTGCCTCGGCTGCTTTACTGAGTCGCTTGATGACTTCAGGCGGTAGGCTCTCCCGATATTTATAATTCAGGGAATGCTCGATAGTTGCCCAGAAATTCATTGCCAGTGTACGGATCTGAACCTCAGCCAGCACCCGCTTCATCCCAAGTGCCGTTTGCACGGGGTATTCCAATATCATATGGTAGCTGCGATAGCCGCTTGGCTTCTTGTTCAGCACATAATCCTTTTCATATAACAAAGTCATGTCCTGCCGGACACGAATCAAATTAGCCAGCCGTTCGATGTCCTCCACAAATTGGCACATGATGCGAATGCCGGCAATGTCTTCAATTCCTGTTTCCAGCTGCTCCATAGGAACATTCAATCGTTTGGCCTTATCCAGGATACTGGAAATTTTTTTGACTCTACCCGTCACAAATTCAATAGGTGAATACTCATCACGACTTTTTAATTCGCCGCGCAGCGTTTTGAATTTGACCTTTAATTCTTCAACAGCCTGATCATAAGGCATGAGAAACTTTTTCCAATCGCGTCCATCCATCCATACCCCTCCATTTTACCGATGCCGATGAGCAGAACCGACTGCTTCCGTAATGTTAGCAAATCCGTCCTTCTGCAGCAATTGTTGCAATCCCTCATTCAATCGCCTAACCAGTGAGGGCCCTTCATAGATTAAAGCCGTATAGATTTCTACCAGACTTGCTCCCGCACATATTTTGTCATATGCATGCTGGGCAGTAAACACACCGCCAGAGCCAATAATCGGCAGCTTGCCTTCCGTCAGCTCGTATAAAGTATGAATAAGCTGTGTGGAACGTTCGGTTAACGGCTTGCCGCTGAGTCCACCAGCTTCTCCTTTATGACGATGGGTTAAACCTTCTCTGGAAATTGTCGTGTTGGAGGCAATGATTCCGGATACTCCGCTTGCTACAATCGTTTGCACCATATACGCAATTTCATCAGCCCCAAGATCGGGTGCTATTTTGACCAAAACCGGCTTAGCGGCTCCTCCATGCTTTTGATGCTGGAGCTCCATCTCATCTTGAACAGCAGCCAGCAATCGAGATAAATCGTCACCATGCTGAAGGCTGCGCAAATCCGGTGTATTGGGCGAACTGATATTCACTACAAAAAAATCTCCGTACGTATACAATCTGGAAATACAAGCACGATAATCGTCTTCCGCCTGTTCGTTTGGTGTCAGCTTATTTTTGCCGATATTCACCGCAACCGGGATCGTACGTTTGGTCGTCTGCTCCAAATGCTTGGCCATTACATCAATGCCTACATTATTAAACCCCATCCGGTTAATTAATGCGGTGTCCTCAGGAAGTCTGAATAACCGCGGCAGCTCATTCCCAGCCTGAGGCTTCGGTGTGACGGTGCCAACTTCCATAAATCCAAAACCAAGATTACAAAACCCGGTGACTGCTTTCGCATTCTTGTCGAGCCCTGCGGCCAATCCTATCGGATTAGCAAAATGAATTCCCCATAACGTTGATTCCAATGCTGCCGTTTGCTTGACCCCATATAAACCTTCAAGCAAGCTATTAACTCCTGGTATGGTCGAAGCCGTATGAAGTCCATCTATAGTCAGATGATGTGCCTTCTCCGCATCCATTCGAAAAAGCAGCGGTTTTAACATATTTCTGTATAACATTCCTATTGTCTCTCCCTTAAACAAACGATAACTTATTCTCTTTGAACAGTTTATCGTTTTATGCAAGAAAAATAAAGAGCAGAGGTTACACAAAATCATGTTTGTTCGCAGCTACAGTATGATAAAATATTCATAAATCCATCAAAAAGGCAGGGCGACTCCTATGCAACGAAAAAAACCAACTTATTTACGACAACGTAAACCTCAGGATACCGTCAACAAAAAACGGATCATCATCGTATGCTCCGTTTTTGCTGCCCTCATCATAGCCATGGCTGTATTACTTTTGCTGCGTTAAGTAAGCGTTCTATTTGGATCTGCATCAAGCTAGTCAAGCCATTTGTACACTTTCCCCGGATTGGTTTCATTACTGGTCAGGGGAAGTGTAAAGACAGGCTCCCCACGCTTTATCTCTGAGGGCAGCAAGCCTTTGCCAATCGTAACCGGTGTCCCGATCGGTGACATATCAAACAATTCCTCGATATCTTCCTTCAGCATTCGTACGCAGCCCAAAGACTCATCCTTGCCTATACTGTTTGGTTTATTCGTTCCGTGAATAGCGTATAATGGATTGGAAAGCCCCATGCCTCTGCTGCCAAAATCACCGTTCGATTTTCCATTCGGATTTCTTACTTTCTCCGCTATTTCAAAAGTTCCCTCGGGGGTACGATCCGCACCCAAGCCAACGGGATAGCTCCTGACGATAATCGTTCCACTGACCAAGGCCAGCCTATGATTAGTCTTGTCCACAATAATCCGCAGTGGATCCTTAAGTGGCTTCTGAAGTCCGGACGCTGACGCTTCTTGACCATTCCCGGGAGAGCCGGAACCTTGACTTGGCGGTACCGTTGTTGGCGTTCCTGATGCTGATGGACTCCCCTGAGGCGTACCCATGTCTGTTAATTGGGCTTTGTCCTGCTCATATAGCTGCTCCATGAAGGGAGTAACCCCGGGAAGTATATTTTGTGGATGCGGCTGGTTCAATGCCTGCAGGTTCTCAGGAAGCTTTCCATTCATACGACGGTATGCATCTATAGCTGAACGAAGCACGACTTCCTGCTCACGCTGCCCCATCCAGGACTGATAGATAGATTTGGGCTTCGAATCTTCTGTCGGCACGCATTGACAGCTTTCTGCGTCGTGATATTGGATTTGCTGCTGGGCAGCATCCTGCTTGCCTTCGACGGAAAGCAGAATGTCAGGAGGCTGCAGCCAGGATATCCATTTGCCGTCTTCTGTCAGTTTACCCGATGCCAGTATCGCGTAGCTGTTTATCCGTTCCTTAATCAGCATCTCCTGTAAAGCGGCCCCTACCCGCTCCTTCGTTTTCGCACCCGCTATGTAATACACCTTGGTCTGCTGCACCTGTTCCAGGCTTACATCCTTTGGTAATGCCGGAAGAGCAGTCTGCGTCTCGGGCTCAGGTGCAGGGGCAAATGCAGGAAGATACGCGATCCCGAATACAGTCATGGCCAGCAAAACTGCCAGCCGCGCACGACTCAGCCAGCGTTTCCGTTTGCCTCGTCTGTCCAATTGCTTCAGTGCCTCTTGTGATTCAAGGGACACTGTTATCGTTTGGTTTTCAAAGGCTTCATAAATCTCACCGGCTTGTCCATAACAGTACAAGGCTTTTCCGCGCTTGCCTTGTCCATCATATTCCCTTCCAAGCAGGTACCAGGCCATTTTATTGGCAGGATGCTCACGCACATATTTTTTCAGGAGCATCTGATCATCCAAGGTATTATTATTGAAAAATTGTCTCAACTGTTCCTCATGATCCTTAGGTTTCACGATATCCCTTCTTTCAACCTTCTCTTTGTAATATCGGCACCATCCTTCATTTTGTAAAGAGTCGAGGATAAACGGCTACGCCGTCCTTCATGGACGAGTGCGTTTACCCAGAAAATATATGCATTTTATAGAGTGAAACATATAAATTATTATATTTTGAAAAAACACCTCTACTTCTAGGATGAAGTGAGGTGCTTGTGGTTGTTATTCGAATGTATAAGGCGGGGGATCGAGATCCTCACCCTTTAAGTAATTACGTGCTTGCATCACATTTTTAAAAGCCTCAACTACTACAGGGTCAAAATGCGAGCCCTTACAGCGTACAATCTCTTCCACGCCCTCCTGGCAGCTGATACCTTTGGAGTAAGGACGATCCGTAGTCATTGCATCAAAAGCATCAGCAACTGCGACAATCCGTGCATAAAAGGGAATACTTTCGCCCTTGAGCCCTTCTGGATAGCCGCTTCCATCCATTTTTTCGTGATGGTACTTCGCAACCTCAGTCGCTTGAATCATCCGTTCGACAGGCTCTACCTTGGACAGAATACGCGCACCTATCAAGGTGTGAGAAATCATACTTTGAAATTCTTCATCATTCAGACTGTCTGCTTTCAATAACACTCGATCGGGTACTCCAATCTTGCCAATATCATGCATCAAGGCCGAACGATAAAAATGCTTGCATTCCTCTTCAGCTATCCCAAGCTCCCTCGCTATCCACAAAGAATAAAGGGCTACCCGCGAGGAATGTCCGGATGTATAGGGGTCTCTGGAATCCAAGGCAAAAACCAATGCATGTATAACATTTATGGGGAAGGGATGCTCCATCAGTGCCAAGCCGCTTTTTAATTCCAATGCCGACTCCAGCAACAGGGTAAGATCTCGATTACGTTGTTCCAACTGTACCAGTTTGTCTTTGAGCCGCTGTATTTCGGACACGGATATGCCTCCAACTGTATCGCTTTTTCTCATCATAATCGAAAAGACCTACTATGTGAAGTGAAGAATGCATCTTCCCTGCACACAATAGGTCTTTGGAATGAAGCTTTAACGAGTAATCGTTGATTTAGTTCTTAAAATTGCTGTACGGGCTGCATCATTCCATTGAACATCCAGCCCAATTTCCTCTGCAAAAAAACGAATTGGAACATAGGTGCGGTCTTCTTTAATATAAGGTGCCACATCCGTTTCCTTTACAGCTGAATCCTTACCCTGCACAATGCGTTTAACGCCTGTCTTGTCAATGTACAATTCAATAGCAACACCGTCTTTGGCCAATTGCACACTGCGATTCGCATCGTTAAAGGTAACTTTATAACCGAGTGCTTCCGTTATAGCACGAACCGGCACCATCGTTCTTCCGTTAACAATTTCCGGTTGCGCATCGAATTGAATCCACTGAGGACCATACACTACCTTAACGTTAGCATCCTTAGGCAAATTAGCCGGGAGCTGGTAGGCGCTTATTTTCCGTATTTTGTTGTTGTAGGCATCTGCGACGATGATATTGCCATCAGATGTGATCGCAACATCAACAGGGTTTTTGAATGCAGCACTGCGATCAACACCATCAGCTTCGCCAGCGCGTAAACCGGCAGCTCCAGCTAATGTTGTGACTTGACCTTTATCCAAATAACGGATTGAATGGTTCAACGTGTCTGCAATGACCAAGCCGCCATCTGCCGTAACAGCGAGTCCTCTTGGAGAATTGAATAATGCTTTATTGGCCGGACCATCCGCATAATCACCAGGTGCGTAAAGATCCGTTTTTGAATACACAGTGCCTTTAGCATCAATCGTACTGCTGCCTGCCACTGTTGTTACCGTGTTCTGTTTGAGGTCAATATAACGAATTCTTTGGTTCCCTGTGTCACTTACATATAAGTTCCCCTTGCTATCCAGGGCCAGTCCAGTTGGCTCATTGAACTTTGCCGTTTGCAGAGCACCATCCAAATAATCGCCTGCTTGAACGACCTGACCCGCAGTCACTTCAATTAAACGTCCTGATAGAGCATTTAATGTCTTGACCTCGCCGCTCGGGCTGATGCTCCGAATCAGATGATTAAGCGTATCTGCTACATATAAGGTCCCATCTGCAGCAGCTACGACATCGGACGGTCGATTGAAGGTAGCCGTGCTGCCCGTTCCGTCCTTCATTCCAATTTCACCGTTGCCGGCAATTGTAGTGACGTTACCTTCGCTATCAATTTTCCGTATCGCATGATTTCCTGCATCGGCTATGAGCAGGTTTCCTTTGCTGTCCAAGGAAAGTCCCATCGGCTCTTGGAAAAAGGAGGCATCTAGCTTTCCATCATAGCGTCCGCCGACCGGAAAGCCCTTTGCATCTTTAAGAAGATTCAGCCCGGCAAAAGTAGTCACCTGACCATCTTTCAGCTTCCGAATGACATGATTACGAGTGTCAGAGACAAGGATCGATCCATCCGACAAAGCAACCACACCGGAAGGGTTTCGAAACGAGGTTGCAGCCGAAGCTCCATCCTCATTTCCGAAATCACCGATACCGGCCAAGGATGTAACATCGGTTAATATTTGATCGTTGCTTCCTTTTAAACTATCCACCGAGAATGAAGCGCCCCATACAGTCGATGTGCCCATCAATAAGGATGAAATAAAAGCTGTGGCAACGATTTTGCTAACTTTTTTCATAGTTTTCCCCTTCCCGGATCATTCCTTACCTTGTAGTAACACTTATTGATTTGGGCGCGTTTGGCAAGCTTGATCCCAATTCGTACACCGTAGCTCCAGTTTTATTAACAATTTTCACATAAACCAGATCTACCACTGCCGTATTGGGAGCAGCGATGCTGACGGTTAACGGAATCGTTACTAGAAGCTTCTGGCCGCTTACAGAAAGATTATTGATGGTTCCAGTCGTTGCAGTCGTTTCGAATTGTGAAGCTGCATAAATAAGTTCGTTTTGTGTGGAACCTGCATGCTGTGTTAACGTTTCAGCCATATTCGGTCCATCGAAAACGGTGCCAGGCACGTCAGCCAAAGCAGATGTACCCGTATAGCTCAAGGAATTGTTATAAACCAGATGCGCTTCCACCGCATAAAATTGGCTGGCATCCACAAAGTCATTTAAATTCAGGTTAAGATTGACGATGCTTCCACTCGGTCCACCTGCCTGGGAAAGCGTGATATTAGCAGAACTAACAGGACTGCTGCCGACTGTAATTTGTGGAATCGGTACTACTGGGCTAAATCTACCGTACCTCTCGGTCTGAGCAGTCAGGTTGTATACCCCTATTGGCAAAGGAATGTTAAACACTACATCAGAATCTCCTTGTCCAAGTGCACTGGAAAGCACAGTCGTACCGTTTAAAATATTAATATTTGTTGTGAAATCAGCTCTAAGTTTCAACTGAACTATGCCATTGTTGGTAGATGTAACCTGCGTTGGACTTATTAGCACAGGAGCCAATGGGAAAGGTAAACTGGAGCTGCCTCCGCTAGATCCACCACTTGTTCCAGGAGTCGTTGTTGTAGGGTTTGTTGTGGTTGTGGTGTTTGTAGGCGTCGACGTATTGTTAGCTTTGTTCTGTTCGTACACTGCCCTCTCAGCAGCAGATAATTGCTTGAGGTATTCTGCTTCCGCAAGCTTCGCAGCCTCTTCTTCCGCTTTTTTGTTAACTTCTTGCAAACGCTGTTTTTCTTTGGCTATCGCGTCCAGGATCGCTTTATATTTTTCAAGCTTCTCCTGTTCAAGCTTTTTCTGTTCAGCAAGCTTACGCTCTTTTTCTGCTTTCAGCTTATCTAATTCGGCCTGCTTTTGTTTTTCTTTTTCCAGATCCAAGCCTGCTGTGCGATCAAGAGGTTCAACTTTATTCAAATCGATCTTTTTGTCAATATCATTAATCTTGGCATTAGCTTCAGCCACAATCTGATTCATTTTATCCGGATCGATTTTCTTTTGCTCTAACGCAGCCTTAACAATATTGCCTATAATGTTATCCAGATTTTTACTGATCTTGTTCAAGGTCTCTATATCGTTGATCGTCAATGCGGAATTACCTGTGTCCGCTTTATTTTTTTCAGCAATTTCTGCTTTTTTCTTTTCAATAAACTCCGCGTTTTCTTTATCGATTTCCGCTTTGTTCTTGATGATAGCTTCCAATATTTCAGGAGAGGATCTTTCTACCAATTGAAAAATATCAATAATCTCTGTCTTGGCAGCCACATCTGTTATTTCGTCACGACCTGTTAAATTGATTTGCTGTGTAGGCAATAGCAACGTGGTATTGGTATTCTGCGGATTGCTGGTATCCGGCAGCTGATAAGTAGTTGTTGTCGTCAGAACAGCTCCCGCTCCAACCACGACAAAAGTCTCACCTGTTACTGGATTAACGCCTGTGTAAAATTGCGTACCTTTGACCCCCATTGTTGCCGTAGGAGTCTCAACTTCGAACTCATCCTCTGCGCCAACCAATGATTTAACCTTAACCCACATCGAACCCGCCCATGAAGATACCTTGGACTGCTTGCCGTTGCCCTCGCTAGCCAAGTCAGTGACACTCACCTCGGCATTGTCTCCAATTGTGATTTCATCATCATGGTCAGCTATTCTTACAACAGCCGAAGAGCTTGCTCCCGTAAAAATAACATCTCCCTGATTCAAAGTCATGTCTCCGTAGGCTGTATAGGACTTTGAGCCTCCTGATTTTTTAACGGTTACATTACCTTTGACCTTAACAATGATAGCGGTCCGAGTACTCTTGGCCTGGATGGGCTCGGAGATTACGACAGACAGCAAGGAAAATATCATGCTAAATGCTACAAATAAAGACAAAAATGATTTGCTGCCACCCATCCTTATCCTGTTCCAATATCCCACAATGAATCTCCTCTCGTTTTCTATCTGAAATATTTCTGAACAATCAGACTCTCTCTACCAATTGTAATTTGAGAGACTTCAAATGGCAATGCAAAATTTGACACATTATGAGACCTTGACCTGCTTTTTCCCCTCTACAGGAGCCCCTGTTATTCGGACTACTTCAAACAGCTTGAGTGGAGCGCTTTTCCCTTTCATCAGCTTCTCCCCAGCAAACTCATATTCAAAATAATCCTTGGTTAAATCGTAGGTAGATTCAGAAACCCAAACCTTGTTCGGACGCGCATTGGATTCAATTCTCGCGGCTGTATTGACATTGTCTCCAATGGCCGTATAGTCCACACGAAGATAAGAACCAATATTGCCGACAACGACATCTCCAGTATTAATCCCGATCCGAATACTCAAGGTAACACCGTACTTAGCTTCAACGTCTCTGCGAATCTGCTCCATTCCCTCCTGTATTTCAAAGCCGGTTTTGACTGCATAGTAAGCATGATCGGGCACATCCAACGGTGCATTGTACAGGATCATTGCAGCATCACCGATAAACTTGTCAATAGTTCCACGGTTCTGAAGGGTAACCTCAGTAATCAGGTTAAACATCATATTGAGGAAGTCGACGACCTCTTCGGGCTTAAGCTTCTCTGATAGTGGAGTAAACCCGCTGACATCCAGAAATAGCAAGGACAATTCCCGCTTAATTCCGCCAAGCTGAATTTCCGAGTCGCTATTAGCAATTTCTTTAACTAGATCAGGCGAAATATAACGTCCAAATTGCTTGGTGATGTAATTTTTTTGCTTTGTCTCAAAATAGGTTTTCATCGCGATATTGCCAATATAGGAAATGAGTCCGCTTAAAACAGCCCCAATTGTGTCGAGGTATTGGTCGTTGTATGTAAAGGTTATATATTGCAGTGCCAAAAGACCCAGGGATACGCCAAAAACCAATACGATGCTTGTAATCGGTTTAAGCCTCCATGTGAGGAAACCGAACAACAGGATCATCAAAGCGGACATCGCTAACGTAATTGCACCACTGACAGGGACAATAACCTTCTGATTCAATATTTGATTCAGGATGTTCGCATGGGCATAAACCAGATGCATGTGGCGTTCAATAGGTGTGATACCTTCATCCGATCCGGGTGCCGTGTAACCAACCAGAATAATGCGATCCTTGAACACTTGTGGAGGGATTTCCCCCTTAAGCACCTTGGCGAATGAAATGGTTTCAAAATCAAATTCCTTGCCTTCCCATTTGATCAGCATTTCCGACTTGGGGCGATTTTGAAGCACAGGAAGGTTCAAATATTTCGTTACATCAACTCCAGCCACCTGTGCCAATGCCAGACCGAGCGTCGGAAAAACGCCATCAGGTGTATTGATTTGCAGCCAGTTTGTACGGATAACTCCGTCCGTATCAAAGGCCGCGTTGATGTGTGCCTTGTTTACTGATTTTTGAATCATTGGAATTGGTTGGTCGGTTTTGCGGGCCATAATGAGCTCGCCCTCCTTCACCTTGCTCGATCGGTCAAAGTCACCTTCCAAATCGGCGTGTGAAGGAAAAATAATGTTTTTGTGTTTGGTCAGCTCATCTGCAAGCAGCTTATCGCTTTCCGGGAAATTGCTCTCCGTATAAAGCTCAATATCAAAGCCGATTGCTTTGGCGCCAGCCGCTTCCAGCTGACTGATCAACTGTGCATACACTTTACGGTCCCACGGATACGGACCGACTTCTTTAATCGAGGTTGTATCGATCCCGATGACAAGAATATCCTCATGCGGTGCTCCGGACATCGATTGTTTCATATTGATGTCGAATACTTGATCGGATAATACCTTCCATAGTCCAAATACGAGAAAAATCAGACAAATACCTACAACAAGTGCATTACCTATAACTATGACGGCAGATTTGCTGACACCTTTTTTCATTTTTAGCCCCCTACCCAAAGATTCGCTCTAATATTACCATACTTTTTTCCCTAAACACATAAATTTCGCAACATTTCACAAAAAAAAGACCTTTCTCCCAAGGCATAAATCCCTGTAGAAAAAGGCTTTTGGTAAAAATTGCTATTAGATGTTCAAAAATCTCTCTTGAACACTATTACTTAGTTAAATGGAGAATCTGCAACCTTGATTGAATCTGTAGGGCAGCCATCCTGAGCATCCTGCAAATCATCGTATAAATCGTCCGGAATTTCGGTTACGCCTCTATTTCCATCGTTGTCAAAAATAACTTCGGCCAATCCTTCATCATCATAATCATAAATGTCTGGTGCCGTAGCGCCACAAGCGCCACAGGCGATACAGGTGTCTTTTTCTACCCAAGTATATTTTGCCATTGTTAGTTTCCCTCCTAAATTGTAAGCTCATCCTAGAATATAATATAAAACAAGCAAAAGTTCAATTAAAAAAGTAAATTAACCTTACATACGTCTACGAATCCAACCTGCTATAGAAGCAACATCATCGGGCTCAAAAAAAGGAACTCCTGCAACACTATATGCTTTAAGATCCTCAGGAGCGACAACGGCAATAGGCAAATGATTCAATTCAGAGAGAATATCTGCCTGCTCCTTATTGCGAAACAGTGCGACTTGTTCATGATTCCCCTTTTTGAACCCTTCTATTAGTATGAGCTCAAATCCTTCTGCTTGCAGCCTTGTCAGCATCATCTCCAGCGAGAAGGACTCTCTATGCATTATAACAGAGGAATTGGGGGAAATAATCACCGTCGCTGCTGCACCTGCCTCTACAAATTGGGCGGAGTCGGTTCCAGACGCCTCTGTATAATGTCCATGAGCATCATGTTTTACTACTGCACAACGAATGCTTATGCTTGTAAAGTAGCTGACGAGTCGGGAAATCAGCCTTGTTTTGCCGCTGTTGGAGAAACCAGCGAAGCCAATCACAGCCGCCATGCCTATTCCTCCTCAAAGCGCCGCTGCTTTAGATGGTCCATCTGCAAAGAAGTACCTCTCAGCTTGTGATTCCGAATCAAAGCGGATGGGTCGTCACCCAGCATGCCAGCGGTTAAAACCGCATTTTCGCCAAATTTGTCACGTAGGGCGTCCAGGGTTTGGACCAGCTTATCCTTCATCGGCTGCTTCTGATAATCGAACAAATCCAATTGAATTGCGGCTTCCTTTTTGTCCAACAGGTTTTGCAGAGTGATACCCAGCAAGCGAATGGGCTTTCCTGGATGCCAATGCTCATCAAACAGCTTACATGCTGTCCTGTAAATGTCTTCACGGATTTCCGTAGGAGTTGACAACGTAGCAGCCCTTGTAATGGTTCGCATATCCGGATCACGAATCGTAATTGATATGGTTTGAGCCAGAAGCTGCTGCCTGCGCATTCGACGGCCCACCTGATCAGCCAAATTAAGAAACACTCTAAATATTGCCGTTCGGTCCGTAAAATTAGTCGGCAAAGTCGTTGTATGTCCTATGGATTTGCTCTGCTCTCGCTCCGAATGAACAACAGAAGCGTCCTCCCCATTGGCAGCGTTCTTCAATACAGCTCCCATGATGCCAAAATGCTCCGACAGCAAGTGTTCATCAGCCTTTGCGAGCTGGCCTAATGTCTGAATATTCAACAGCCTGAGCTTGTCCGCAGTTTTACTCCCAATTCCGTAAAGCTGATTGCAGGGCTTGTCCCATAATACCTTTGACACATCCCTTTTACGCAAAATCGTGATACCATTCGGCTTCTTCATATCCGAGGCCATCTTGGCCAGCAGCTTATTGGGTGCTATACCGATTGAACAAGGCAGCAATAATTCCCGGCGTATACGGGACTGCAGCTGTTCTGCAATATCAATAGGTGTCCCAAATTGCTTGGACCCCGTAATATCGATATAGCATTCATCAATGGACATCGCCTCAATCAGAGGAGAATAGTCATATGCAATTTTCATAAACCTTTGTGAAAATTCACGGTACAGATCAAAGTCAGGACGAATAAGAATGAGATCTGGACATTGCTTCAGCGCTTGCCCCACCTGCATGCCAGTCTTGACGCCTTTGGCCCGAGCCGTATAGGAGCAGGTTACAACAATACCTTTCCGAAGCTCTACGCTCCCGGCAACCGCAGTGGGCTTGTTACGATAAAGCTCAGGGGCTACCGCTTCGTGCACGGAGCAGTAAAAAGCATTCATATCGATATGCAAAATGACTCTGCCATTAACCGGATAAGCTTCATGATTCGCCTTATTCATATTCGGTACAAATGGTTCAACAATTTAAATTCTATGAGGGACGAGCCTTGAATATAATTAAATGTGATAGCTCTGGTTGCTTGCGTAGACATCAGTCATGCACCCCCACGAGTTAGCCTTACATTTTAAATAAATAAAAGGATTTCACTCACAAGCATACCTTTACGAGAGTATGAGGTCAACTGTTCAAACCGTCTATTTTGTGAAAAGAATACCTTATCGATATTTGTTGTGGTATAATACTACATTATATTTCGTGAAAGCGTTACAGGATCAGGAGGACTAATTATGGCTAATTTCGTGAAAATTTTTGATACTACGTTAAGAGATGGCACCCAAGGTGAAGGGATCAGCTTATCGGTCGAGGACAAGATGAAAATCGCCCGTAAACTGGACTCGCTCGGTGTTCACTATATAGAAGGTGGATGGCCTGGCAGTAACAACAAGGATATTGAGTTTTTTATGCGCGTGCATGAGCTTGAATTAAAAAATGCGAAAATTACCGCGTTTGGAAGCACACGTCGGAAAGGCATTCTTCCCGAAGATGATGTGAATCTGAACCGTATTCTCGAGGTCGGTGTTCCTGTTGCGACAATTTTCGGAAAATCGTGGGACTTTCATGTTCATCATGCCATTCAAACAACACTTGAAGAAAATCTTGCGATGATTTACGATTCCGTTCACTACTTAAAAAGTAAAGGTCTTGAAGTCATCTATGACGCCGAGCACTTTTTTGATGGTTATAAAAATAATACCGAATACGCGCTTCAAACAATCAAACAAGCTGAGAAAGCCGGAGCTGACTGGATTGTACTATGCGATACCAACGGTGGTTCACTGCCCCATGAAGTCACGGAAATTGTAACAGAGGTCAGGAAGGCTCTTTCAATCCCGATCGGGATTCATGCCCACAATGATTGTGAGGTTGGCGTAGCCAACAGCCTGGCTGCTGTGATGGCAGGCGCAACGCAAGTGCAAGGGACGATCAACGGCTTTGGTGAGCGCTGCGGCAACGCCAATTTGTGCTCGATCATTCCCAATCTGCAGTTAAAGCTGAACTATTCCTGTATCAGCTCTTCACAGCTTGAAAGCCTGACAAGCGTAGCCAAGTATGTCAGTGAAATTGCCAATATGCATTTGCCTGTTAATCAAGCTTATATCGGATCTGCAGCGTTTGCCCATAAAGGCGGCATTCATGTTTCTGCGATTATGCGCAACGCGAGCACCTATGAGCACATTACACCTGAGCTTGTCGGAAACAAACAGCGTGTACTTGTATCCGAATTGGCGGGTCAGAGCAATCTTGTGTTCAAGGCACAGGAGCTTGGCATCGACTTTAACAGCAGCAATCAGGAGTCCCGTCAGCTTATTGAGCAAATCAAGGAAATGGAGCATCAAGGCTACCAATTCGAAGGTGCCGATGCTTCTCTGGAGCTTCTGATTCGTGATGCCTACGGAAATTCCGAGGAAGTATTTGTGCTTGAATCGTTCAAGATCATGGTTGTGAAGACGATCAACCAACCGGTTGTTACGGAAGCTATCGTGAAGCTGAAGGTCAATGGCGAGTCTGTATATAATGCCGCAGAGGGCAATGGTCCTGTGAACGCTCTGGATAATGCACTGCGCAAATGCTTGCTGCAATATTATCCTGCTCTGGAGAACATTCATCTCAGCGACTATAAGGTACGCGTTCTGGATGAAAAGGATAATACAGCGGGCAAAGTGCGTGTCCTGATAGAATCTTCTGACTTTGACAACACCTGGAGCACGATCGGAGTTTCTGCCAATATTATCGAAGCCAGCTGGCAGGCGTTAACCGACAGCATTCGTTACGCTTTAATCGGCAAACCGAGAACTCAAGTACAGCCAGAGGAACAGAAAGAACGTTTGGGGCTCGTTAATCATTAAGCTGCAGCCACTCATATCATTTGTATTCAAAAACCGCCACGGTGATGTATCCATCACAATGGCGGTTTTGGTTCTTTATTGAGCAGCAGCCTGATTTTGGCTTCAAGCGATTTTGCTGGCAGCACATGAATGACGTCCACCAGGACACCCTCTTTATTGATCAGAAAGCTCGTAGGAACTACCTGCAGCCGATATTGTTCTGCTGTAAGCCCCTTCGAATCCAACAGCACTGGAAAAGTCAGCCCGTATTGCTTCACAAAACCTTGTACATCCTGTAAACGATCTCCCTTCGTCACATTAACCGCATAAATATCCAATTCATCCTTATAGGCTTCATACATACGATTTAGATCTGGTGCCTCTTCATGACAAGGACCACACCATGAAGCCCAGAAATTGATTATAAGCGGCTTGTCCCTTGCCCCTCCTACATGATAACTCTTACCGTCCAAGCCTTGTAAATCAAATTCAGGAGCCGGCTGATTACGTGCTGCGACCGGACCGAACCTTCCTGCTGCAACAGATTTATGGGTATTCAGCTTGTCCAAACTCACCATTTCCCCCATTAGCATCAGAGCAAGCATCACCGCTATTGTTGTTAGCTTCACTACCCTACACCCTTTCCGAAATCAGTTTATGCCGTTATTATGGCCCAAAACCGCGAAAAGAATGACTTTATAAGTAATGGGGTACTTTAGTGGTATCAAACCTTATAAGGGAGATTGACGGATGGAACAAACTAAAAAAAGAAAGCTCGGCATATCCTTCGAAAACAGCAAAACACCTGACTCCCAAAGCTCTCAGGGACACGGCCGCGAGTTCACAGCCATTGCAAGTGTTCCTATAGTGCTCGTACTTGGCAACTCCATGCTCGTTCCTATTTTACCTGATTTACAGGAAAAGCTTGGTGTGAGCCAATTTCAAAGCAGTCTTGTGATTTCCTTATTTTCGGTAACGGCTGGACTCATCATCCCGATCTCGGGGTATTTATCGGATCGGTTCTCCAGAAAAGCGATTATGATCCCATCCTTGATTATATACGGCGCCGCTGGTGTCCTGGCAGGCTTGGGAGCCGTCTGGAACTCTTACAGCATTCTCATTATAGCAAGAGCGATTCAGGGGCTAGGAGCAGCAGGGACAGCTCCCATTGCCATGGCCTTGGCAGGGGATTTATTCAAAGGAGCCACAGAAAGCAAGGTGCTTGGCTTAACCGAAGCTTCCAATGGATTTGGTAAGGTCGTTAGCCCAATTCTTGGCTCACTGTTAGCACTTATTGTTTGGTATGCAGCTTTTTTTGCTTTTCCGGTATTTTGCTTGCTGTCCTTGCTGGCTGTTATTTTTTTCTTGAAGGAACCTTCCAAAGAAAAGCAGCCCACGAAGCTCAAGCCTTATTTGAAAAGCATTGGCGCTATTTTACACGAAAAGGGGCGTTGGCTCATCACGTCATTTTTTGCAGGATCACTTGCCTTGTTCGTCTTGTTTGGCGTGCTTTTTTATTTATCGGACTTGCTCGAGAAACCACCCTATCTGATCGATGGAGTCAAAAAAGGGTTTGTGCTAGCCATTCCTTTGTTGGGCCTTGTAATTACTTCCTACACCACAGGAGCGTTGATCAAGAAAAACGGAACCCTTATGCGCTGGCTGATGAATATCGGACTTTCCTTGATGACTCTCTCGCTGGGTGCTTGCATTCTGCTGCACGATAAAAACTTACCGCTCCTCATCGGCTTGCTAACTCTCAGCAGCATTGGTACCGGCCTTTTGCTGCCTTGTCTGAACACCATGATTACCGGCTCTGTCGAGCGGGAGCAGCGCGGGATGATTACATCGATCTATAGCAGCTTGCGTTTTCTCGGGGTCGCTATGGGACCGCCTTTGTTCAGCTGGATGATGGACATTTCACACCGAATTATTTTTATTTCTGTGACCTCGCTATGCCTAATAGCTTTGGGTTTTGTCTTTTTCCTTGTTAAGCCGGAAGGCACCATCAGCTAGCCGGTTTCCAACCTTCATCCATTCCGTTATACTGAGAGTCATACGTCACTGCCTAAGGATGTTGACTCTCATGTATACATTGATTCAATTAACAAAATCCGTCCAAGAGACGATCATAAGTCATTGCATGGCAAATAAGCCGAAGGAAGCATGCGGCTTTCTGTTGGGATCTGTGCACTTAACCCAGATCCGTGTTACCTCTTTTGTTCCTGTTGCGAATGCTTCTACAAAGCCAGAGAACCAATTTTCGATGCACCCTTCGGATATGATCCCCGTTATATCAAATAATACCTTCACTATTGTGGGGATTCTTCATTCTCATCCATCCGCCGCGGCTACTCCCTCTTCGGAGGATCTGTCAACAATATGGTATGATATCCCGTCTCATTGGATCGTATCACTGCAGCAGCCTGTGATCGAAATTGTAGCTTACCGGTACACGTACAATAATCATAGCCTAGTACAGGCTCAATATCACCCTATCCCGATCATGTTAATAGGTGATGATTAACTGACTGCGTTCAATGCAATAAAACACCTCCCATCCGGTCTGCACAAGACCCGTGGAAGATGTTCAATGGCTGCCAAGATGCGTATATAAATCACCCAGCGAATGGATGTCTCTGGACCTGATCTCATTCATATAGCTGCTCCACAGCTTAGCGGTCATTAAAGCATCCTCTAAAGCATGGTGACGCAGCGATATATCAATACCATAATATTGCAGCAACGTATCCAAATCATATTTGCCCAGCCTCGGATTCAACCACTTGCCGATCATCATCGTATCAATCATCCGGTGTGACAGACTTACCTTTGAGGTTTTCCATAATGCCGAGTTTAAAAAATGCTTATCATGGCCCGTTCCATGAGCTACCAGCACCTTCTGCTGTACAAATTCCAAAAAAGCTCGTAGTCCCTGATACAAATCAGGCGCCTGATCAACCATTTCGTTCGTAATTCCAGTCAGCTCGATCACCTGTTCGGGAATCAACCGCTTCGGATTGACAAGACTATAAAAACTCTGATCCTCCATAATGGCGTCACCATTGACGGCCACAGCACCTACAGAAATAATCTCATCGCCGTTATAAGGTGAAAAACCAGTCGTTTCCAGATCAAACACGACTAATTCCACCGTATCCAGCGGAATATCATAAAGAGAGTTTTTCCTCTGTTCCTTCATCATTGACCGCATGAATGCCATCTGCTGAGCACTCTGGACATCAAACATTGAAGTAAGGGCCGGTGTTATCCCCCCCATTTTATATAAATGCCACATTCTGCCTGCAGGTCTCATATCCTTCATAACGAGGTTCACCTAACCTTTATCCAACTCTTTGGATATCATCTTTTTTACATATTTTTGCAAATCATTGCCAATTCGCAAGCACAGCTTTAATTCATTAATCCGCTGTTTGGTCAGTCCGTCCGCCGTCAGCTTGCCTCTGGATGTATATTGATTTTCCTCAATTTGATACGGTGTTAATGAGCGCAGCTTCAAAGCAATCGATAAAGCCTCAAGCCAATCGTAGGCTATTTCCTCTTCTACATGCCCAAGCTCCCGCAGCTTTTCAATTCTTTGCTCAGTTGAAGATGATTTCACATCAGCTTGTATAGCTAATAAACGGATTCCGTTAACAATAGGGATATAAGCGCCGTATTTGATATCCACGCCCCCTGCATCTTCTCCATATCTCTCTTTAATTAATTGTCCGAACAAGCCAAGTGAAATCTTATGATGAAGCGTGTTGTGCAGCATATGTTCGAGCATAACAGGATGCTTGTCGATATAAGCGAACAACTCATCCATGAGATCCTTAACCAACCCTTCGTCTCCATAAATAAAACGCATGTCCGCCAAAATAAGCAAGTACCGAACATTTTCCCAATGCGGGTCCTGCAGCCATTCATGAAGCATCGAGCGATAACCGCTGTACGTATTTCTCCATCTATTATTTGTACAAATCACATCACCCGAGCATGGAGGATATCCCAACTCAATCAGCATGCTGCTAATGCGCTGCGTCAATATTTTAAAATATAAATCCGCCCGCTTTGAGGCCGCTTCGTCTGCAGGCTCTGCATAGATCAAACCATTATCCTGATCACTCCACAACGTCTGCTCACGTCGGCCCCCACTACCGAAAAGCACGAAGGCATAAGGCTCTGGAGATGCGCCATGCTCAGCATGAACAACGGCTTGTGCAAGCTCAATCGTTTGATGGATCAACCAGTCATGGACCTGATTCAATTCACGGTTCCAATCCAGAGAATGAGAAAGAAGGAGACGTTGCTCGAATTCCTCATGCAGCTGATCCCGTAAATGTCGAAGCTGCTCCACATTGTCAGCTTTCTCGATTTCCATACGAATCATATCCAATGAGAGAGGTTTCATGCGCGTCTCCTTCAATCCACAAGTTATTTAATTAAGTGACTCACATATTCAAGCTTTATGCGGATGTCGTACCTGCTTGAACTGCTTTTTTCATTTGCTCCGGATAGCCATAAGTTCCATGCTCGGAAAGATCCAGACCGATAATTTCTTCTTCTTCAGTAACACGCAAGCCGATAGTTGCTTTCAATATACCAAGAATGATGAAGGAAAGTACGAGCACGAACAAGAAAGCACCGAACACGCCGAGAGCTTGAATACCTAATTGATGGAATCCACCGCCGTACAACAATCCAGCTCCACCTACACCAACTGATTCCGCCAATTGCGGTGTTGCAAAAATGCCTGTGGACAACGTTCCCCAAATCCCGGCAATACCATGAACCGAGAAAGCATAGATTGGATCGTCAACACCCATCTTCTCAAACCATTGAGCCGTAAAGAAGGTAATAATACCGGAAATCGCACCGATGATGATAGCATCACGAGGAGTTACGAATGCGCAAGCTGCCGTGATCGCTACAAGCGCTGCAAGTACACCGTTCAACATGCTTGGAATGTCCGCTTTACCAAAGTACATCCATGATACCACCATCGCTGCAACCGCACCAGCTGCTGCTGCAAGGTTCGTAGTTAAGGCTACATAACCGAAGAAGCCGTCGCCAGTTGCACTTAGCGTAGAGCCAGCGTTAAATCCAAACCAGCCGATCCAGAGAATAATAACACCGAGAACCGATAATACTTGGTTATGTCCGGGAATCAGATTAGGCGTTTTATCTTTATTATACTTGCCAATCCGTGGTTTAAGCAGGATAGTGGCTACTAATGCCGCTGTTGCGCCTTGTAAGTGAACAACTGTCGAGCCTGCAAAGTCCTGCATACCCAACGCACCAAGCCAGCCGCCGCCCCATACCCAGTGAGCAACCACAGGATAAATCAGCACAGTGAACAAAATACCGAAGATGAAGTAAACAGGAAGCTTACCACGCTCTGCAAAGCCACCCCAAGCAATGGCAAGTGATACTCCGGCAAAAGCTAATTGGAACAAGAACAGGATACTGATTGGAATCGGTGATCCTGCAAACACACTGATTGAAGCCGCTGTTTGCTCAGCCGTTCCATCCAGGAAGAACCCGCCAGTTCCTACAAAGGCATTACCATCTCCGAAAGCCAAGCCGAACCCTACCGCCCAGAACGCGATGGCACAAAGACCGAAGGTTAAAATCGTTTTACCGGCAACGTGGCCAGCATTTTTCATACGTGTCGAGCCAGCTTCCAGCAATGCAAAACCTGCTTGCATGAAGATAACCAATATGGCTCCTAACATGACCCAAACGGAGTCAATCGCAGCGGCTAGTTGCACAGGTGTTTTATCATCTGCAGCAAAAGCAAGGGTGGGTACTAGCAGCGACATGGCGCCAGTGGAGAAAAGTAACTTCTTTAACATGGTCGACACTTCCTTTTTAATGTTAGTTTATATAACATGTTCTGAAACTCTTATTGCCATTATAACCAGCTTTTTTGGATTTGACAATAGGATTTTATTGAATAAATAGTTAAAAACGAAAAATAACCTGACATGAATTAAGCATAATTCGGTTTTTCTAGTAATATGATAGCAATTTCCAAGGGAAATCAGCCTTATACATGACACAGGACCATTTTTTTAATGGATATTTTGCATTTAATTAATCCAATTGATGTCAGGTATGTTACGCAGTCTCTCATTCTTTTTTCAAAATAGCATAACGTTTGACTGTATGGTTTGCTTTCAGGTATCATAAATACTAAAGAACGACACGATTACATACTTTAATGTAAGTCCTACTTATTATAGAGGGGCTTGCCGTTATTGAATTTCATTAGGGGTGATGTGAATGGGGATATGAAATTGTATAGAATCGGAGAGCTGGCACGCTTATCTGAAGTCAGCCCCAGAACAATCGACTATTACACCAAAATCGGGTTGATCGATCCGGAAACGCGATCCGATACCAACTATCGCTTATACAGCGATGAAACGTTAATGCGTCTTAAACGTATTGAAATTATGAAAAAGGACAAATATACTCTGGAAGAAATCAAGGCAAGCTTATTATCGTGGACCAAGGTGACTCACAATGAGCTTGTAACGGATAAGCTAACTTCTATCCAAGTTCATCTTCAGCAGCTGCAGCGGGAGGTTCAAGAAATTCGTCCTATTATAGATAAGATGAAACCTGCGCAGATGAAAAAAATGAACAAGGTGCTCACTCCTCACACAGTGGCCTGCATCGAAGCCTTGCTCTTGCTTCTGGGTAAAAGTCCCCTATCTTAAAGACACTGGAGGTCTGACAGCATGTTTTTCCACCCTTTGGATTATTTGATCATCGTCGCTTTTATCCTTTCCTTATGGGCCCAATTTCGAGTCAAAGGAACCTTCAATAAATGGACGCGGGTTCATGCATCTTCAGGGCTCACAGGAGCCGAAGCAGCCCGTCGTATGCTGGATGCCAACGGACTGTATGATGTACCTGTCGAACCTGTAGAAGGCAGTCTTACCGATCATTACGATCCCAGCCATCGTGTTGTGCGTCTATCCGAGCCGGTATATTACGAAACGTCCATTTCAGCCATATCCGTCGCTTGTCACGAGGTCGGTCATGCCATTCAGCATAAGCTGAGCTATCCCATGCTTTCATTCCGGCACTTTATGTTTCCGGCAGTTAATTTCGCCTCCGGAATTGCTCCGTTTCTGATCATGGCAGGGCTATTTTTTCAGCAATTTAATTTTCTGCTCGGTATTGGCATCATTTTCTTTTCCGCGGCAGTCGCCTTTCAGCTCGTTACGCTACCGGTTGAGTTCAACGCAAGCAATCGCGCCAAAGAGCTCATGATTTCCCAAGGCTTTATTCGAAATGATGAGAAAAAGGGTGTTGCCAAGGTCTTAAACGCTGCTGCACTTACCTATGTAGCCGCTGCACTGATATCCCTGCTCCAGCTTCTCAAGTACATCATGATTTTCAACAACCGCAGGGATTAAAAAAAGCTGGTCCTCCGACGCTCTATCGAGCAGGAAGGCCAGCTTTTTCAATTTTCTTGAAAATGATCAAATAAAAAATGCTGAAACATTTCAGCAACAATCGGCAGCTTGTCCCCGGTTCTTTGAATTAACCCAACACTACGAGTAACCAGCGGCTCAATAACCCTTACTTTGGCCGGCTGCAGCTGGCTAATTTCAGTTAAGGCCATCTCCGGCAGCAGACTTACTCCAACGCCAGCAGCTACCAATCCGCGAATCGTATCCGTCTCTTCCCCTTCAAAACCGATCCTTGGGACAAAACCTGCCTTCGCACAGGCTTCCAATACAATATTTCGGAGTGAATACTCATCGCTGAACATAACAAACGATTCTTCCCTAAGCTGCTCAAGCCTGATCGTCTCATTGTCTGCCAATTTATGTCCTTGCGGCAATATTGCATACAATTCCTCCTGCAAAAGCAGTCTGCCGCATACATAAAGATGCTTTTCAGGAAAAGGTGAAATAAAAGATAAATCAATCTCCCCCTTCATCACATCGCGAATGAGACTGTTATACGTACCCTGTCGCAGCCTGAATTTCACATTGGGATGCAATTGACGAAAGCTCGCAACTACCGTCGGCAGCAAATAGATTCCAAGGCTATGCGGGAAGCCAATACGAATCTCCCCCGCTTCAGGGTCAAGAAATTCCCTAACCTCACTGACCGCACGCTCCATATCAGCCAAGACCACTTCGATCCGTTCCAGAAACAGCTTGCCTACCGAAGTGAGCTGCAAATTGCGTCCTTTGCGTACAAACAACGGGACTCCCAATTCTTCTTCAAGCTGATGAATTTGTCGGCTAATCGCTGATTGTGCAACGTGAAGCTCTTCTGCGGCATTGGTTACATGCTGTTTTCTTGCCACTTTCACAAAATATTGAAGCTGCCTTAACTCCACACGATTGATCTCCCTTCGATTGGACAAATTCCTTTTAAAAAGTTTATAATAAAACTTGGTGAAATACCAATCATTCTCATAAGATAATAAGGAGGCCCAATTAACATGGCACAAGAGCGTACAGGTGTAGCAACCCTGAAAGGCAATCCGATAACCTTAGTTGGCAATGAAGTTAAGGTAGGCGACAAAGCTCCAGATTTCACTGTTAACAAAAATTTGTTGGAGCAAGCAACACTGGCTGACTATGCAGGCAAAGTCAAGCTGATCAGCGTGGTCCCTTCTCTTGACACAGGCGTTTGTGACGCTCAAACTCGCCGATTCAATGAAGAAGCAGCTAAATTGGGTGATAATGTAGTCGTACTTACTATTAGCGTTGACCTTCCTTTTGCTCAAGCCCGTTGGTGTGGAGCAGCTGGTATTGATAAAGTTATTACACTTTCCGATTACAAAAATCATTCCTTCGGAACAGCTTACGGCGTATTGATCAAGGAAATTCATTTGCTGATGAGATCTATCTTCGTTCTTGATGCTAATGATAATGTACAATATGTTGAATACTTAGGCGAAATGACAGAACATCCAAATTACGAAAATGCTATCGAAGCTGTCAAAAAGCTCGTATAATTCAATCTGGTGGAAAGTATAGCTTTCCATGACATAAAAACAGCGGGAGAAGCCATGCTTCCCCCGCTGTTTTTATGTAGATCCTTCATTAAATAACCTTACATACCTCTCAAACCAACCTGCACATTTCTTTCAATTATCATCTTTGTAAGCGGCAAGCCTCTTGTCCAGCTGCTTGTATATTTCCAGTATAGTGCGGTAATTGGATCCAAGGTCTCCGAGCGAACCCCGAGAAGCCGAATAGATATCGATAGCTGTTTTTAGTGGGTTTATCCCGAATAAGGTTAATGTAATATCTTGCGTACGGCCTGTAACTGTCTTTTTCTCTACAACGATTTCCCCTACATTTCTTACCTCATGGAGAAGCTTGTACCCATTCATTTTCTTAAACATATTGGTAACTTCATCCCATACTTGATCCATAGAAAGCTTATAGTACCGGGTCTTTAATGCCGGATCCTTGGCTTTCTCTCCTGTCCCATCGTGACTGCGAATTAGGCCGATTAAGGTTCGCTTTAACAAAGCTTTCCCCCCTCATGAGAAGTGCAAAATATAATCTGTAAACACTATCTTTAATCATACCATTGTTTGTTCGGTTGAGAAAGTATTATTTCACACTTTAGACAAACTATGTGATTCACATTAAAATTCTTTACAATTTTATGACAGTTACACGATTTGTATGGCATACGGAGCAGGAATTCATCAATTCATTGCGAATATATGTAGGAGAATCATTTGTTTATTAAATAAACAAAGTTTTCATATCACAATTCGAGGTGAAACCCATTGAGTTATTTTTTAGGTATTGATTTAGGCACATCAGCAGTTAAATGTATTTTGGTTGACGATCAGGGAAAGGTCAAAGCAAGCCATAGCGAGGAATATCCACTTCTGCAGCCAGAACCGGGCTGGGCCGAGCAGCACCCCGAGGATTGGTGGAAAGGTACAGTAGCAGGTGTCGCAGCCTTGCTATCCAAAGCTTCGGTGGCTGGCGACGAGGTTGCAGGCATCGGATTATCAGGTCAAATGCATGGTTCTGTATTCCTTGATGCCAAGCTGCAGGTCGTACGTCCTGCTTTATTATGGTGCGACCAGCGTACAGCCGCAGAATGCGACTACATTGAGCAGGCTGTAGGAGGTCAGGCAGAGCTAGGCCGATTAACAGGCAACAAGGCACTTACGGGCTTCACAGCACCCAAGGTGATTTGGCTTCGGAATCATGAGCCTGAGCACTATCGCCAAACCCAACACTTACTGCTGCCAAAAGACTATGTACGTTTACAGCTGACAGGAGCTCTTGGTATGGACGTTGCCGATGCCAGCGGCACTTTATTGCTGGATGTCGCCGATCGCAAGTGGTCTGAGGAAGTTGTCAACCGTCTCGATATTCCCATGGAGTGGCTCCCCCCCTTATTCGAAAGCAACGAAGTCGCAGGCTATCTGCTCCCTGAAATTGCCGAGCTAACAGGCCTCAAGACCGGTACACCCGTCGTTGCCGGCGGTGGCGACCAAGCATGCGGTGCGGTAGGTGTTGGCGTTGTACGCGAAGGAATAGCTTCCGTAGCTCTTGGCACTTCGGGTGTGGTGTTCGTTCATGATGACAGCTATCAGATGGATCCCGCATGCAGGCTTCACTCCTTTTGCCATGGGGTTCCAGGTAAATGGCACCGGATGGGTGTCATGCTTGCTGCCGGAGGTTCATTTCAATGGTGGAAAAACCATTTTGCATTTGAAGAGCTTCAGCAGGCAGAGGCTGAAGGACGCGATGTTTATGAGTTTTTAACAGCGCTTGCAGAAAGTGCTCCTCTGGGCAGCGAAGGGCTGCTCTTCATGCCATATTTGACCGGAGAGCGCACACCACATCCCGATCCTAAAGCCCGTGGAGGCTTCATAGGCCTTAACCTTCGTCATGGCAAGGCTCACTTAACAAGAGCTGTGCTAGAAGGCATTACATTTGGTCTGAGAGATTCTATGGAGCTTATCAAAGCCTCAGGCATTGAGATCAAGGAGCTGCGTGTAAGCGGCGGCGGTGCGCGCAGTTTATTTTGGAGACAGATGATTGCCGATATATTTGGATATCCGGTAATCACAGTCAATTCAACAGACGGCCCTGCATACGGTGCTGCCGTCATGGCAGCCTCAGGCGTGCTTCAGCAGGAGATTAGCGACCTCTGCGAGCAATGGATCGAGACTGTAGAACGAGTTGATCCAAATCCACAGCGACAGGCTCAATACGAGAAATATTACGAGGTTTATCAGACATTGTATCCCACATTACGAAACACGATGCATCAACTCAACGACCTCGTTTCCTCATAAGCTTAACGCAGGATCTTCTGTTAAGATGAAAAAAAGAAGCAGTGCTATTAGCGGCTGCTTCTTTATGTATATAGTGATGTGTATTTCCGAGGAAAACAAAAAAACCCGCAAATGCCGTCCGGTTTAGCGCTTCAAACCCGCTCTCGCAGGTGGGTGTCCGCAAAACCACTTTTGAGGTCCCTTTTCGAGGGCATGTCAGCCATGGTTTGATGTAGGTCTCCCAAGAAACAGTCATTGGTTCAAAACAACTTAAAACCGTAACGAACATCGCAGGATTTTTTTGTACCCTTATTATATGATTTTGAGGCATGTTTGTAAACCTCAGTGCCCCATAGATGATATCCAGGTCAGGGTAGTTATGGTTTATCCGTTTTGTTTTCTTCTTCCGAGTCTTTTTTGTGCAGATCTATCGTCGGCAATACCCGGCCATCCTGATCATTTTCTGATGCTCCCAATGAATCAACACCCGACTCAGCGTTCGCTTTACGAGCAGCCTCCTCGGCCTCCTCAGCAGCTTTCTCCTCCATCGCCTGCTGCTTGGTTTGCAGCTTGCCAAATATGAGATTAAAGTGCCAAAATGAAATAACCGCGATCAGACTTCCCATAAAGAATGGGATTAAAAATGTAAATTGTGTAAAGCTGATATACAGCACAAATCCGTTACAAATGATCATCGACAACGAACGAACCGGATGGCCGATTGAGATCAATATCGCATTTTTCAGGATTTGAAAAAATTTCATGTGTAAATGGCTAATGATCGAAAAGAAATGGAAGAACGAAACTCCAATTAAAGCTGTAAGCGTCAACACTAAGAACTTTAATACACCAAAGGTTCCTGTTTGATTTCCATAAAACTTAAAGTTCGTGTACAGGATGACAGCGATTAAAGCATACACAATGCCGCCAATCATGCTCTGTACGAAATTCTCTTTGTAGCCTCTGAAAAAGGTTTTTAATAAAGGTGCATCCTCTTCGCCTGTCAACCATTTTCGAGCAACAGCAAACATCGCAGAAGTAGACGGAAACAAAGTAAACGGCGATACAATGGCAATCAGAATCAAAGTCGATAACAATTGATCCAACGATTCCGTTTGTAATAAAAGCAGCCCTAACAGAAAAAAGGGAAGTGCACATATTACCCATAAAACGTTAATAACAGATAACCGCATAATCCATTCCGATATACGGTAAAACCCTCCCATGATACCTCTAAATTCCAAAACAACGCCCTCCTCGTTCATATGCGTAACTAAAAATTCGTATATCGTTTATTATAGCTTATTTTAGCATTGGAAGGTAGCAAAACAAAAGGTGAAGCTTGAAACGCAAGCTTCACCTCGAGAGCATTAGTTTTTCACAAGATCTTCATTGGGACGAGCGGAAGTGGTACGGTTAAAACCACGATCACGACCATAATCACGGCCTTCATTGCGATTGCTGCTGCCGCGGTTGTCGCGACCTTCGCGTGAGGAGTAATCACGGCTTCCACCGCCGCTGCTGCCACTGCGTGGAGATCTCGAACCGCCACTACTGGAACCAGAAGAACGATCATAAGGTCTGCCACTGCCACCGCTGCGAGCGCCTGCGGCTGTACCGTAGCTGCCAGTCGGTCTGCGTCCGGAGCTGCGTACATCTTGTCTTCTCTTTTTGGCACGTAATGGCTCTTCAGGAGTCAATTCAATATTGACTTCTTTCTTGTCGCCAGTTAACAATTTCAGTGCTGCAGCCAACAGGTGAACGGAATCATGCTGCTCCAGCAATTGAATGGCCAAGCCTTTATATTCATTATGATCGTCTTTTTCCAACAGATCCAAAATACGCTCAGCTGTCATTTTTTGCTTGCCTTCGATAGCTTCAGCAATACTTGGCATTGGCTTCTTGGCGATTTTTTGACGAGTCAGCTTTTCGATAAAATTCAGGTGATCGATTTCTCTTGGTGTAACGAAGGTGTAAGCTGCCCCTTCTTTACCTGCACGACCTGTACGACCAATACGGTGAACATAGCTTTCAGGATCTTGCGGCAAATCGAAGTTGATTACATGAGTAACACCGGAAACGTCCAGACCACGGGCTGCAACGTCGGTAGCTACCAATACATCAATACTTCCGTCACGGAATTTACGCATTACGTTATCGCGCTGATTTTGTGACAAGTCACCGTGCAGGCCTTCTGCTGTATAGCCGCGTTTTTGCAAACCTTCAGCCAATTCATCAACCCGGCGTTTTGTACGTCCAAATATAATAGCCAGTTCTGGTGAGTCCATGTCAATCAAACGACACAAGGTATCGAATTTTTGTCTTTCCTGCAATTCAATATACGATTGATCGATCAAAGGTGCGCTCATTTGCTTAGGAATTACAGATACATGCTCTGGATTACGCAAAAATTGTTGCGCCAATCTTTGGATATTGGTTGGCATTGTTGCCGAGAACAGCATCGTTTGACGTTCCGTTGGTACCAGCTTCAGGATGGACTGAATGTCCTCCATGAAACCCATGTCCAGCATTTCATCTGCTTCGTCAAGGATAACTGTTTGTACATCATCAAGCTTGATTGTTTTTCTGTTGATATGATCAAGCAACCGTCCTGGTGTACCGATAATAATTTGCGGTCTTTTTTTCAAAGCACGAATTTGCTTCACAATATCTTGACCGCCATAGATAGGCAAAGAGCGAATGCCCTTGAATCTGCCAAGCTTTTCGATTTCTTCTGCAACCTGTATGGCCAGTTCACGAGTCGGGCACATAATCAAAGCGACGATTCTGTCTTCTTTAACGTCGATTTTGTTTACTAATGGAATACCGAATGCTGCCGTTTTCCCTGTTCCGGTTTGCGCTTGGCCAATTAAATCGCGATTTTCCATTGCGATAGGCATAGCTTTTTCCTGAATCGGTGTCGATTCCTCAAAGCCCATCTCTGTAATGGCACGCAATACCGTTGGGTCCAAGCCGAATTCACTAAAATTTTTCAAATGTTTTCATTCTCCTTTTAGGGTGTTGTGTTTGTATATACCCTTAAGTGCGACTCCTATATCCTTTTTTGTATCTATAAAATGCGTCCGAAGCATTCGTAATTACATACGCAAGGCCGTACTTAAGAATATCTTTAGTATTGTACCATAAACTCTAAAAATATTCCAGAAATTTCAGATGACTTTGAATAATAACAGTACGTTTGAAACCTGCACTACCTCTTAATCGTATAAATTAGTTATAATGTTAGTTA
The DNA here is from genome assembly GCF_022458865.1 of Paenibacillus periandrae. Lineage (GTDB taxonomy): Bacteria > Bacillota > Bacilli > Paenibacillales > NBRC-103111 > Paenibacillus_S > Paenibacillus_S periandrae. The sequence continues at coordinate 84,802 of NZ_JAJNMU010000018.1, forward strand.
AGTCGTTATTTATTTCAAGGTTGTATAAAGGAGAAGTTGCCCATGTCGATTTGGAAAAGAATCGGCTCTATTCTGAAGAGCCAAAAGGAACAGCCCCCTGTGCAGGCTTCCAATCCGATGGAGGACACCGTGGTGGGTGACATTGTGAATGTTGACCTTGAGGAGTATATTGTATCTGGTAAACAGACTTATTTTGACCGTGGCTTCCCGCCCCATCGAATAGCTTATTATTTGCAAAATGGTAATAGAATTTCCTGCTTGCTGGTCGAGAAAGGCCGCACGTATGAATGCTTTATTTGCGAATTTGTTGAAGGGGCGCTCGATAGTCCGCATGATGTTCCAACCTCTTTGGAAGTTAATGGAGGTATTACTTACACTCTGGAAAGCCAGGCAAGCGATCTGGTTCGAATAGAGGGGAACACTGATTTCCGCGGCAGTGAAGAGGTCATGCTATGGAGATACTTCGGGCCGGACGGACAATACTTCTTCCTGCAATGGCAGGATGGTAAATTTATTGCGATGGAAGGCACCAAAACACCGGCAGGACAAATCAAATTTATGAAAGGCAGCCGCTAGCAGGCGGTACAATACGGTACTTACCACCGTATGGAGGAGTGATGCTTTTTGAATAAAAGACGGGTCTCGTGGTTAGCTATCGTTCTCGTTTTTTCACTTATATTTCCTTTGCTTGTAGGTTGCAGTGATGCGGGCAACTTTGTAAAAGATAATTATTCGCTTGTTGATGTTCAGGGACAAGGAAAAACCACAGCCAAGGTTTATGCTGTAGAAGGCAAGGACGTTCCTACCGTATCCAAAGAAATTGCAGCTAATGAAAAACCTAAGGAAATGAGCAAGGAATCATTAGATCAAATGTTCCTTGTTTATAATAGCAGGATTATTAATGTACAAAAGGATCCTGACAAAGAAAATAATACATTAGTTGAAATCGACAGCATTGAATATGCCAAAGCCAACTATGACTCATCCTTTCTTCAAGGGTACCTGGCAGCTTCGGTGCTGCAATCATTGCTTGGAAGCAGCTGGCTTAATGGTGACCGGTCAGGTTCTGATTACAAGGGTTACCGAAACACCCAGCGTTATGATGATTATGGCAAATATCAGCAGCCGGCAGCCAAGCCGCAGGCACCAGCCAAATCGATACCGACGCCGACAACGTCAGATCGCAAAGGAAGCTTTGGCACTACTCCTGCAGCACCGGCTCCATCTTCCGGCAATAGCTCGAACAGCAGCTCAAAGCCGGCAGCGCCTGAAACGGGGAAGCCGGCAGCACCCTCTGTATCCGATGGTAAGGGCAGCTTTACAAGCCCATCATCTTCATCGAAGCCATCTGGATCAACATCAACCAAGCCGTCAACATCACCAAGCAGCAGCAGCTCATCCAGCAATATCAGGAAAAACGACGGGTCAACTTCGACCAATAAATCACCAAGCAGCTCGAAGCCCAGTACGAATACACGCTCGGGATCTTTTAAAAAGAAGTAATTTAACCATTTCTATTTAGTCTCCTTGTGCTATAATGAAAGAGTAATCTCATTCATATCTTCAGCTTTACCTTTGTTCATCGTAAGTCAAACCTGATCTTCTCAAATAAGACGAGGAAGGGTGTTGCTTGTGGAAACAGTGAAGTTATCGACGATCGTGATGAGATTGACTCCCGAGTTGTATCCTTTCCTGACAAGATCCGAGCTCGAATTTGAGATTGTACTTAGGAATGGGATTGAAGCGTTGGAAGCGGGAGATGCTATGGAAATCATTCAACACAGTATTTCGGAACAACAAAAAGACGCCTTTCTCCATTAAGGAGGGCGTCTTTATTTGGGATCATAATTAAAGTGCATGTTCAAAAAGTCGACATTTCAGCACCGAGAAGGTTGCAAGAAGGTGAAGAAGGAGGAGCGGAGTTTAGGCAATATCTAAATGAGCACCGCAATTCGAGCCTGAATGCAAGATTCGATGCCGAGTAAGCATCCTGCGTGACTTCGTGATCAAATGGTGACTTTTTGAGCTACCTTTGAAATTGTTATGGTTTCGTAATAAATGATTGCTATGTTATAATAAAAACATGTTATGATAGGTTTGTTAAACAAAATCGGAGGTGTATTACGTGGGAGCTTTATCTCCATGGCATATCATATTAATCGCTCTTGTTGCACTGCTGCTATTCGGACCCAATAAATTGCCTGAACTTGGTCGCGGATTTGGTAAAATGTTTCGCGAATTCAAAGAGGCAACTTCTGGAAACGGGTCTTCCTCATCAGATGAAACGACACCAACCCCTAAAAAAGAGCTGCATGAAGTTACCCAGGATTCCAGCAATCAGCATACAAAATAATTTAGAAAAAAACTTCGTTGAAGGTTCAACGAAGTCGTATACGACCGGCTGATTCGAGGAATCAGTTGGTTTTTTTTGCTTTCAGGGCAACAACGTGAGTCCCGAGGAACAGCACTGCAGCTAATGCCGTCATACAAGCACCCAGTACATACATCCACTGTCCACCCCACAAATCCTTGATGTAACCACCTACGAAACCTCCCGTAATACCTGCCAATCCTAAAAAAACCGCTGAAAAAAGTGCTAAACCTGTGGATCGCATCTCTTCCGGTACTAATCGAACTGCATACTGCAGGGCTACGATCCAAAAAACCGCGAAAGTAAAGGAGTGCATCAGCTGCATAAGCATCAAAGCCGTTGGATCTGTAACCCAGCCGTACAGCAGCCAGCGTATCGTATACAGTATGGATACCACGCCAAGGAGAGCCATTTCGTGAAAACGATTCATATATCTGCTTAACAGGGCAAATGCGGGTATCTCACCGATAGCGGCTATAGCCCATCCCCAGCCAGCCATCGAGTCGCTTCCCCCCAAATCCTTCAAATAAAGCACAAATAGTCCATCATTCATCCGGTGAGGAACCATCAATATGAAAATCAGCAGCAAAAACCAAAGAAAGGGGCGATTATTAACGATGCTGCCGATTTCTTTTAACGAAATTTTTTTGCCGCTTGTTTTATCATCTTTTAAAAACAGCAGCAAAATCAACGGCAATATCCAGAAACACCAATAAAGCCAGGCCATATGCTGCACCCCACCCAGGAGATCAAGAATAAAACCCGATATCACTGCCGCCGCTGTAAAGCCTATGGACCCCCACAGTCTCACGGACCCATACGATTTCCCGCTACGGGCAGCCCCCTTGATTGTCATACTGTCGAGCAGCGGTACGGCTGACAACATGAAGAAATAAAGCAGCAGCATAAAAACAAACGCCCAAATATAAGCGTCCGTCTGAAAAATTCCTACACTGGAAGCAACCGTCAAGGCCCATAACCCGAAAATAATAAATTTGAGTGTATTGTAGCGGTCACTTAAATAACCCCACAGCGGCTGTGCGAATATGGCTACGAAAGGACCGACCATCATCAGCAATCCGATTTGTGATGAAGAATAACCTTTTAAGCCAAAATAAAGAGGGAGAAAAGGCATCAGGACAGCTGAAGTTGCATAATACGTTAAGTTCAAGCCGCGCAGTGTCCAAATTTGTTTATTCATAACACCTGTCCTTTGGGTAATAGTCACTGTATAAGAAAATTCAACAAAATTCGTTATTTTTCCCTATGATGCACCAAGCTTCTCTATTATAATAGAAAATATCATTCTGGCAAGGAGAGATTAGTCAATCATGGAATTATTGCTAGCTTCATTATTAATGATGATGAGTCAAACCGGTGCAGATCATCCTGATGTAAGCTTTGATCAGCTCGTACAGGCATCACTCGATTCGAAAAATGCGGTCGTACAGCAAGCTTCTCCACAAACAGCAGCAAATGGAAGCACAACAGCTGACCGTTTGCGTCCTGTGAACAAGGTAGACCCGCAAAAGGATGCCCCTAAGGTGAAAGGTGTATATGTGACGGCTCATAGCGCAGCAGGTGCGCGGATGAACACACTTCTGAAGCTGATGGATGACACCGAGTTGAACTCGATGGTTATAGATATTAAAGACGATTGGGGATATATTACTTATCCAACAGGAAATCCTGAGCTTGAAGCTATGGAATCCACTCAAAAAATTATAGCTGATATGCCAAAGCTCATGAGCACTCTACAAGAACATCAAATCTATCCAATTGCTAGAATCGTAGTATTCAAGGATACGGTGTTAGCCAAAAAAAGACCTGAGCTTTCATTTGTAAATCCGGATGGTACCTTATGGAGCAATGGTAAGGAAAGCTTTGTTAACCCGTATAGCAAAGAAGTCTGGGATTATAATATTAACATTGCCAAAGAAGCGGCTAAAGCTGGGTTTAAAGAAATTCAATTTGATTATGTGCGCTTCCCTGAAGGCTTCGAAAAACGTGCTGACATCTTAAAGTATGATAAGGATGAGCGTTCAAGAATCGATGCTGTATCCGAATTCGTCAAATATGCCAGAGAACAGCTAACTCCTCTCGGCGTCAGAGTATCCGTTGATATTTTTGGCTACGCAGCAGCCGTTCCTGCCGCGGAAGGGATCGGTCAGGATTTTGAAAAAATCTCGGAAAATGTAGACGTCATAAGCCCGATGATTTATCCAAGTCATTACAGTACCGGGTGGTACGGCTCCAATGTGCCGGATGCCGCACCTTATCAAACGATTAACGGAGCCATGAAGGATACGACCAAGAAATTGGAGCCGATCCAAGCACTCAATTTAAAGCCGATTGTCCGACCGTGGATTCAGGATTTCACAGCGTCGTGGGTTAAAGGTTATGTGAAATACGGCAAGCATGAGCTGGATGAGCAAATTCGAGCGTTAAAGGACAACGGCGTGGAAGAATATTTATTATGGAACGCGGTTAATACGTATACGGCGGACGTCAACTACGGAGGGGGATGACCCTCCCAAACCCTCCCTGATAGGGAGGGCCCCAAAGGGCGCTGCCCTCTGGACTCCCATGGGTGGGGCGCGGACTTTAGTGTTCTCGGGGCGCTTATCGTCCCTGCGGGACACGCTTGGGCTTGTGTGCGATGGCTGGAGTTCGGGTTTTGGTGTTCTCGGGGCGCTTTGGCCCCTTAGGGACAAGCTTGATTTTGAGTGTGATGGCTGGAGTTCGGGTTGAAAGGTATACAAAATAAGGCCTTGCTGACGCAAGGCCTTATTTTCATTCATAGACGTAGTTAAGGTGGATTATATTTTTATAAAATTATAAGTTCGGAATTTGCCAATCAATCTCTGTCTGACCTATACTTCGCAGAAATTCGTTGGTTTGCGAATATGGTTTACTCCCATAAAAGCCTCTGTGTACGGACAAAGGACTTGGATGTACAGAACGCAGTATGCAATGACGCTCATTAGTAATGAGCTGAGTCTTTTGCTGGGCGTTGCTGCCCCACAGAATAAATACCAGCGGCTGCTCACGCTCGTTAAGCTTGCGTATAATTTGGTCTGTGAAGCGTTCCCAGCCTTTGCCTTTATGCGAATTGGCTTCGCCTTCCCGCACTGTCAATACTGTGTTAAGCAGCAATACCCCCTGCTCGGCCCAAGGCACCAAATATCCATTGTTCGGTATCGTGCAGCCAAGATCGTCACGCAGCTCTTTAAGCATATTTTGCAGTGATGGCGGCTGTCTCACGCCCGGTTTCACCGAGAAGCTTAGCCCATGTGCCTGTCCAGGTCCATGGTAAGGGTCCTGACCGAGAATAACCACCTTGGCTTTCGCATAAGGCGTATAGTGCAGCGCATTAAAAATATCATGCATATTCGGATAAATCGTTCGTGTGCTATACTCCAGCTTCAAAAATTGACGAAGCTCCAGATAATACGGTTGTTCAAATTCAATTGCAAGCTGCTCGGCCCAGTCATTGCTTAATATTGTCATTAGCTGATTTCACCCCAAGCTTGAGTTATTGCTTGATCGAACTGAACGTCTCGACCATTTTCACAAAATATTGCAGCGTATGTAAAACACGTTCACGCGTTTTCTGATTAGCCGGCTCACCCTCAGGCGTAAAGCTTCGGTTCTCTCCACCAATCGAAATCCATTCCGGGCAGTTGATGCCATGTACATTACGAACGATCGTCTGCAGCTGCTGCAAGGAGCTCACGCCTACCGGACCACCTGTCGAACTGACCGATAGCACCACTTTCCCGTCAAATTGGGCAAACCCCGTATAATCCAACGCATTTTTTAACACACCTGATGGGGCACCATGGTATTCAGGTGTTGCCAAAATAATGCCGTCCGCTTCATTCAGACCATTTTTGAAAATGGCAAGATTCGCATCATCGCATTCGACATCAGGTGAATAGAGCGGTAAAGGCAGGCTGTACAAATCCAGAAATATAACCTGACATCCTTTATCCTCCAACACTTGTTTCAAATGGCGGCATAGCAGTGTAGTTGTTGCCTGTTTACGATTACTCCCAGAAACGATAGCAATTTTTGTCATGTTATGATATCTCCCTTGATCATGCAGTTTTCATACATTTTAGTATACTCAAATAACGAGGTCAATCTTTGTCTGCTGATTTGCTTTTGCTAATAGGCTCAAAACTTGCATGTCATTTCGATTTGTCGTTACAATAGCAGAATATCTACTTAAAGGAGATGAAGCTCCATGCTGGCAATTGGACAACAAGCACCGTCTTTTAACGCTGAGAGCACACAAGGTCCGTTGCACCTGAGCGATTATTTGGGCAAACAGCCTGTTGTGCTGATTTTTTACCCTAAGGATGAGACTCCGATTTGCACCAAACAATTATGTGCTGTTCGCGATTCCAAAACCGAGTATGCGAAGTACAATGCATTGGTAGTGGGAGTAAACCCAGGTTCACTAGCTGATCACAAACAATTTTCTCAAAAGTTTCGATATGATTTTCCGTTAATTAGCGATCAGGGAGACCAGGTGCGTCATTTGTATGATGTCGGTAAAATGTTTCTCCTTGGCCAGCAGCGCTGTGTTTTCGTAATCGACAAGGATGGAATCATTGTGTATGCCAAAAAGGGAAATCGGCCGACAGCGGAAATTTTGGATGCACTGAAGCTGCAGCAAACCAAATAGATAGCTCAGATTGACATATTGGTTCGGCAAACAAACAGGCAGTCCTCTTCTTTGAAGGGAACTGCCTGTTTAACGTTTAGATTATTGGGACAGGCGCTTAGCCAGCTCGTACAGCTCCATATTGAACTGTTTTTTGGTATTAACGACTTTTTCGATATCGGTAATGGTAAGCTCGCCCTTGATAATTCCACAGCCTTTGCCGGACTCACCCTCGATTAACATTCTTACCGCAAAATCTCCAAGACTACTAGCTAGGACACGGTCGTTATGCGTAGGTGCTCCCCCCCGTTGGATATGGCCAAGTACGGTTACTCGCGGTTCAATCGAATCTTTACGTCTGGAAATTTCATTAGCAATATCTTCGCCTTTACATACACCTTCGGCAACAATAATGATACTGTGGCGTTTGCCCAATTTGAAGTTCGTTTCCATCCGATCCGAAATTTCATCCAAATCAAATGGAACCTCCGGTACAAGAATCGTTTCTGCACCGCTCGCCAGACCTGCATACAAGGCAATATCTCCACAATAACGTCCCATAACCTCGACTATCGAGGAACGTTCATGAGAGCTCATCGTATCACGCAGCTTGTTAATCGCATCGACTACGATGCTGACGGCTGTATCGAATCCGATCGTATAGTCGGTAAATGGAATATCATTATCAATCGTTCCTGGAAGGCCCATTGTTTTAATTCCGAGCTTGCTCAGCTTATTCGCGCCTTGATAAGAGCCATCGCCGCCAATGACAACAAGACCGTCAATTCCTCTTCTCCTCAGGTTGTCGGCACCCAATTGCTGACCTTCAGGTGTTATAAATTCTTTACATCGAGCCGTCTGCAGTATCGTTCCGCCACGTTGAATGATATCTCCCACGCTTCTAAGATCCATTTGACGAATATCATCATTAATCAAGCCGGCATAACCCCGTTGGACGGCATATACCTCCAAGCCATGATAAAGCCCGCTGCGCACGACCGCACGGACCGCTGCATTCATACCTTGTGAATCTCCACCGCTTGTAAGCACTGCTATTTTTTTGACTGTCATGTATGGTTTCCTCCCTAGGAAATGAACAATTAGTATCTTTTACGAACCAGTATGCTGTTTGCAAAGAAGAAGAGCCTCGTCAAAGGACTTCCCTTCATTAATTTTCGCGATATTGCCTTCACCTGTCTCTGTTTACTAACCTTCGGATCTGACAAATAGAGCGCGAGCAATCCTTCTATAATCATCTGATGAAAAGTCGGGTTGATCAGCCTCTTGGCTCTCAATCTGGCTTCAATAACAAACGCTGCTATACGTTCCACGGTTTGCTCCATATCCGCATAATAGCTGCAAAAATTGAGATCGCCTCCGAGCTGATCCTCCTGTTGGTCAATCAAATAATCAAGTAAAATGTGTAGGCCGCAAATATAAGGAAAATAGACTTCCTGGATAATATCAATAGACCGGACCGTCAAGGTTGACTCCGAAGCTGCCACAAACATCATAAACACACCTAAAGTAGAGCCAGTTGCCGCAGCAAACTCATTCCAGCTAATGTCCTTATGGCTGCTCTTATACTGCTCCCACCAATCCGCCAGCGCCTGCTCCCTGAGATCCTGCCGAATATGCTTGTACACCTGTAAATCACAATACAGTCCAACCCATTTCAGCACCGAATCCGTGACCAGCGCATAGGAGGGCAGCATGCGAATACTAGCCTGGCATGTTTTGACAAGCTCATTTAAATAACCGCCATCTTCCTGTTCCGTTCGATATGCATAATAGTCATGGAGTGGCTGAGCTGGATTAATAGCATCAAGCATCGATTGATGGAGCCTGCGAAAATCCTGAGGGTCCAGCGAGGTGCTTCGATCACACAAATTATCCAGATAGTCACTGATCGTCTGAAACGCAATAATCAACGGAATTAATACATGACGCATAGGCATATTGGCAGTCGCATATACCGCTCCGCCTTGACAATGAAATTGTTTGCTTGTCAAGCTGTCAAGTGCCTGCTTCTTTAACTCCTGGTCTGGCATAGCCTCCGCCTTGTTCCGCCAATACTGAAGCTGTTCCTGAACCTCGGGAAGCACATAGCGATACATACGCAGCATCAGTTGCATGGGATGGCGTGGAGCGAGCAGCGTGCGGCCAGCTTCAAAAATCAAAAGCTGTTCCTCCACTCTTATCATAGCAATATTGCAGCAGGAGCTTGATTTCAATCCATTGCACATACTGCAAAAGCTGTTCAGCCTTATCATCCCTTACAACCGTTACCTGCTGCTGAACCAGATCGACGAAGCCGTAAGGGTCCCATGACGAGTTCGATACGAGTTTGTCCAAACGCCCTTTCAAATTGTCGCTGCTTATGGATTCATACTCAGCATGGGATTGACGGTAAACCTCTTTCACTTGTTGAAGCAGCAGAGTAAATACAGGGTGGTCTCCTACCTGACGAAACCAATATTTCGAGTTGCTGTAGTCGCCCTCCATCCGATGCATGATCCCATGCCAATAGCTCCCTGTGGAATTGTGAATATCCTGCGAGAGCGTGTGTGACTTGTCCAAGCTTTCATTCAACAAATGCAAACCCGACTGAACGGCATGTACGTAAGTTAATTGATCCGTGTTCGTGCCTTCCTTCGACAGCTTCGCAATTTTGATATCCAGCAGATCATCCCACTCCTCCGTAGGATAGAGCGATGGCCGATGTTCTTTTAACACGAGCCATAATCTACTTACTCCTTCTGTCCACGACAAAACATTTCCACCTTCCTTAACTTGATTCCAGTCGAAACCCATACCCTACATTATAATATAAAGAATCGGCAATGCCCACCATAAATAAACCGAATCGACAAAATGAATCCCCATGACCTGCCTTAGTGATGCGCAGCTGAGGGTGCAACGTCCTGATTGACTCTAAACCAAAGGTTTAATTCATTAATCGTACCCGCTAATTCGGCTATTTCGGAGTTAAGCTGACATGACAGCTTAAAGTTATCCTCAACATTCAGATGATTTTGCTTCTTAATGATGATTTGCTCCAGCTTTTTTATATGATCAGGTATCGTACCGCGAATTTCTTCCCATCGCAGTAAAATAATCGAACGTTCTTCTTCCGAATAGTCTTCCCAATCGTTATCAAAGTGTGGCAGCGGGATGCCGAGACGTTCATCGGTTACGAAGCTCCAAGCCATACGGCACAGCACCTTTCCATGCAATAGAGATGTTTTGTATGTACACTAATGTACCATGAACCCCTTTCCTTCTGCCAGAGGCAATAGACAAATTTTCGCATTGAGTTCTCGTAAAGTGTGCTATACTGGGAGGAATGATTTTGAGAATGGGTTCAAGTAGGAGATCCTTATATGAGTAACGATCCAGAAACTAAAGTTTCCTTTCGACAGCTATTATCTTTTTTTATCCCGCTTGGTATTTCAGCCAGTTTGATAACAATCTCTCATTTGATTATTAACAGTACACTGGCAAGGTCCGCACATCCTGAAATTATTATCGCCAGCTATGCACTGCCCTTTAGTATTTTGGCGATTACCGAGCGACCTGCAATTCTGCTAAGACAAACCTGCTCTGCTCTCGTCAGGGATCGTGTCTCGTTCAGGGCCGTATCCATTGTAAGCCTATATATTTTCTCCAGTATCCTGCTCATGGGCGCTCTCATCTCCTATACGCCTATTGGCAAATGGGTTTTTTTCTATTTGTTCGGCGTTGATGACGACATGCTTGGACCGATGATTGATGTGTACCGGGTACTGATGTTTGTGAGTATTTTTTCCGGGCTGCGCTGTTTATTTCAAGGTGTCATTATATTTAACATGCGTACAAAATGGCTGACCATAGGCATGATCGTTCGCCTGCTCGTGATGTATCTGGTTTCTTTATATTTCATTAAAACCAATGGCGTAACCAGCGGGCAGGTTGGTGCGATTATTTTCTTGTCCGGTATGATGGTTGAAGCGCTGATGAGCTTCCTGGAGGGACGCGTGCTTTTGAAAAAAATTCCCGAGAAAGCGCCTGAGCATACGATTGAGCGTCCGGGTCAAATTTTTCAATTTTACAAGCCCTTGCTCTATTCTTCCATCATAGCCGTCATTATTGGCCCGGCGATTAATTCGTTTATGGGGAAAACGTCAGACTTTCAGCTATCTGTCGCATCATTTACGATCGCAGCGGGTTTGACTCAGCTTGTACAAAGCTTTTTCTCCTATATTCACCAGATTGTGTTGAACTTCTATAACAAGGATGCCAAGGCTGTCCTTCGATTTACGATTGTGCTGTCCTGCATACCCGTTCTCCTGCTGACGATCTTGTGCTATACGCCTATTGGCATGTGGTTTATGGAGCACGTTATGGGGGTAAATGAACGATTGATGCATGCAAGCTTAAATACATTGAAGATGTTTATGATTATGGTACTGGTTTTTCCTTGGCTCGATTATGGTAATGGCCTGATCATGCTGCGTGGTGAAACGAAGGTCATGGTATGGTCGCAATCGGCAAATGTGCTCATTACGCTAATCACATTGACCTTGTGTATTGCGTTAAGTCCAGGAATGAACGGAATGATCGGGGCCTTTGCCCAGTCGCTCGGCATGGTAGCCGAGGCTGTTGTCGTAGGGCTTGTACTGAGAAATATACGCAAATCGGGAGACCGCTCTCCCTTCCATATGAAACTTAATTCGAGAAACGAGTGATAGGTTTGAACAACGCTTTACCGCAACAGCAGCCGAGGTATGCCATCCTGCGAGGCTTCAGCTTTTCTACTTACATGACCATGGCAGTCATCGTCTCTTACTTTCCTTTGTACTTCAAATCCATGGGTTATTCCACCGTGCAGATCGGTTTGCTGTATTCAATTGGACCGATGATCGGTATTTTTTCCAATTTGTTCTGGGGCTTGATTAGCGACAAATACCGAACAGTTAAGAAGATATTAATCGTCGTTCTGATCGGTCAGTGGATGATGGCGCTATGTGTATTTCAAAGTACTCAATTCGGCGTGCTGCTCATGCTCATGGCCGTTTTTTTCTTTTTCCAGTCCCCGATCAATTCGCTATCTGACAGCTTGACGCTATTGACGATTCAGGGCTCTACCAAAAGCTTCGCTTCCTTTCGGGTATGGGGCTCTATCGGTTTTGCTGCAGCTTCTCTGGCATTCGGTATGGTGTTGAAGCAATATGGTGCTGATCTGACGATTTATTTGTGCTTGGGGACCATTGGCTTGTCATTGATCATATCGACAGGTCTGACAGACGGTCGAAGAACATCGCATAAAAAGCTCATAATAGCCGACTTGGCCAAGGTCATTCGCTCCAATGGTTTCCTGATGTTCATGCTTATTGTGCTGATCGCCTCAGTGGCCCACCGCTTTAACGATGGGTTTCTGGCATTGTTTCTGCAGCAATTGGGCGCGGATCAGACCATTATCGGCTGGTCCTGGCTGGTATCGGCGTTAAGCGAGGTTCCTATATTTTTTCTGCTCAGCAAATACGGGCATCGCTACAAGGAGCTGCCATTGCTCGTTGTTAGCTCCTTTGTTTATGCAATTCGTTTCCTGTTCATGAGTCAGGTGGAAAACCCGTTGTGGGTCATCGCGATTCAGGCTATGCACAGTATTTCCTTCGGCATCTTCCTGTTCACCGTTATCCGCTATATTCAGGGTATGATTCCTGATGAATATCGGGCAACCGGACAAGCCCTGTTCGCGGTGACCTGGTCGGGCCTTGCCGGCTTATTCAGCGGTGCCTTGGGCGGCTGGTTGTTCCGTGATTGGGGACCACATGTCATGTATGGAGTAGGCGCTTGCCTGTCAGCCGTAGCGATGGTGAGCTTTTTCGTGCTGCATTTACGATCCCGGGATGTCGAATAACCCTGTTTTTTTCTAAAAATCTACAATTTCTGCAACACAATGGCCGCTTCGTTCGTCTTACTATCGTACATACAAAGTTGATAGTAACAGAATTGGCTTCCTGCGGAAGCTTAGTCCATGCTTACGAAGTAGTTTTGCTACGCAAACTCTAAGCTTAGGCTTACGAAGTTAGCTTCCTGCGAAAGCTCAGTCCATGCTTACGAAGTAGTTTTGCTTAGCAAAACTCTAAGCTTAGGCTTACGAAGTTAGCTTCCTGCGGAAGCTTTTAGGAGGAATCACGTGCTTGCAGTAGAAAATCTGTCTCACCGTTTCAATAATGGCACTGAAGAAACGTCAGTGCTCAACGATATTCATTTTGTCATAGATAAAGGCGAAATAGTCGCACTGCTTGGCAGCTCGGGCTCCGGTAAGTCTACCCTGCTCAATCTGATGGCGGGGCTTATGAAGCCTACCCAGGGAAGCATCCTCATTAATGGCCATCCTATCGAGAAAATGTCGGAAAATCAGCTCGCCGAGTTCCGTAGAACGCAAATCGGCTTTATTTTCCAATCCTATGAGCTTATCCCCCATCTCACTGTTCGCGAGAATGTAGAGCTGCCCTTGATATTTCAAGGTATCAAAGCCAAAATCCGCAAGGAAAAAGCAATCGCTTTATTAACAAAGGTAGGCTTGGAAGAAAAAGGCGATATGTTTCCCTCCCAGCTATCAGGCGGACAGCAGCAGCGAGTCAGTATTGCACGGTCGCTGATCACCTCCCCCGCCATCGTTTTTGCAGATGAACCGACCGGTAATCTCGATACGAAAACCGAAAAGGAAATTATCGATCTGCTGATCGAATTAAATGCAACCTTGTCCATCACCTTTGTCATTGTGACTCACGAGCTGGAAGTGGCCAGACGCACACAAAGAGTGATTCAGCTGCGTGATGGCTTTTTGGTTGAAGGGGAGCCATGGGTCGGTGAAGACGAATGAATATATTTGATTATTTGCGACTCGCCTGGGACCAGCTGAAACGACGTGTCGTCGTTACGGCGTTATGTACGATGGGAATCGCAATCGGATCGGCCTCTATTATCGTTGCGCTGTCGTTTGGCGAATCCATTAACCATTACAGCCGTGTGCAGATGAGCCAGTTTATGAAGACAGACGAAATCACTATACATAGCGGAAACCCGCCATCAAGTACAAGCAGCAGAGATCCGAATGAAACCAAGGCCTATGAGATAACCAAGTCCAAAATTGATATTATGCGAACCTTTCCTAATGTCAAAGCCATTGCGACTTACCAAACACTGAATTCGATGCAGTTTGAGGTTGATCACAAATCCGGTTACATCAACAACCTGTTTGCTACAGAGCTGGATACATTGAGCGACTTCGGCTTTGAATTTCAGCAGGGCGGCCCAACGGATCAAGAAAATACGATTATTCTGAGCTATGGCGCGACGATGGGACTTTTTGATGAACAGCTCTCACGCTCCAATCAGCAGGCCTACCGCAATGACTCAGATTATGATGGAGGCAGTTCCGCAAGAAATATCCAAACGCGTCTGATCGCTTACCCTTTATATCAAAAACAGGTCATATTGAAGCCTAATCTCTATGGTCCAAATGGAATAACGTCCACTAATATACAATTTCCGCTACGCGTAATCGGGATATTAAAGAAACCGGAAGGTATGTCTGACCAGGCTGCCAGTAATATGAAAACGGCTTTCATTTCTCCGTCCTTAGGGAAGAAATTACAGGAAGCGATCACGAATGCTACTAATACCAATGGTAATGGTAGCAATCAGGAACAACAGCCAGTACCTGAGTTCAACGAAGTCAAAATTAAAGTAACGGATAGTACCCATGTGAAGAATATCGAGGATGGGGTCAAGAAGCTGAAGCTCTCTTCCCAAACCAACCTTCATTATGAAGAGCAAATGCAGGGACAGTTAGTTATTTTACGGTTTATATTTGGCGGCGTCGGCTTATTTATCCTGTTCGTGGCCTCCATATCTATTATTGTTGCCATGACCATGTCCACCCACCAGCGACGCAGACAGATCGGGATCATGAAGGTGCTCGGAGCCAACCTCAGTCAGATTCGGAATATGTTTATTGCAGAATCCGCGATGCTCGGGCTGCTGGGAGGCGCCTGCGGCATTTTATTATCGTATTGGGTCATATGGGGCATTAATCTGGCTGTCATTCAATTTTCCCCTTCCCAGTCAGGCAGCGATCTGGAAATTTTATTTATCAGCACGTGGATTTTACCTGTCGGTTTATTTTTTGCCGTCATGACCGGAGTGCTCTCAGGCATTTATCCGGCTATCAAAGCATCCCGAACCGATGCCTTAACCGCAATCAAACGAGACTAGGAGAATCTGAGCATGAAAAAGAAAACATGGCTGCTCGCAGCAGCCGGAGTATTCATAGTAGGGATAACCGTTGCGTTGTATGTATTAAGCCACACTCCCAAGCAGGCTCAGCAAAATGGATTAAAAAGTATGTCCAGCCTTACCTTTAAAGTGACACGTGAGGATTTGGTCAGCTCCGTAGAAGTCAAAGGGAAATCATCTTATCAAAAGGAAACCTATGTCAATGCGCCCTTTTCAGCCGATGTGAAGGTGTGGAAAGTAAACGAGGGCATGCAGGTATCCAAAGGCGACCTGTTGTTTCAGCTGGACGATTCCTTGCTAAGTGATGAAATCGCACAGATCGAATCCAATCAAAAGAAAACCGAGATGGATATCCGTTTAAGTCAATTTCAACAGGAAAACCTGAATGGAGTGGACCTTCAAACTGCTGGCATATCGGAAACGGAAGCAAAGCAAAAATATGCGCAAACTCAGAGCAGAAAAATGCAGGAGGACATCCATCGGCTGAATCTGGAGCATATGCAAACGCAATTAGCTCAAAAACAGGAAAAGCGCAAAGCTGCACAATTTACTTCTCCCGAGAATGGCATCTTTTTGTTCGAAAGCACCAAGGAGCCACAGTCACTAAAAGAAAATGAACGTGTCGGCAAAATCGTTGACCTCACCAAGCTGCAGCTAATCTGTCTCGTCGGCGAATATGATCTTTTTCGCATTAAAGTAGGCATGCCAGCAGAAATCAAGGTCGATGCTCTAAGAAATACCGTGCTGCAGGGTAAGGTCGAGAAGCTTTCCAAATTTGCAAAAAGCAGCACCTCCAATTCAAGCAGCACCGCAGCCGCACAATTCGAGGTTGTCATTTCCCTGGAGCCCCATGATCAATTAATAGCCGATCTCAGCCTGACGGCAACCATACATGCCGATAAAAAGCCCAATACCTTGTTAGTCCATACGCTTGCTGTCCAACGCGACAAGGATAAGTATTATGTGATGAAGGATAATGGACAAGGCGCAGCTGTTCGGCAAGACATCACGATCGGCCTGGAAACACCGGAGAAGACAGAAATTCTGAGCGGGTTGAATGAAGGAGATACCGTCGTACTGGAGTAACCTTTAGATACAACCATGCTTGCCATTCTTCCTGGTTGTCTTCCAGCATGAAAACCGTTATAATCATCGGTAGATCTTAGTACCAAGTCATAATACATGCAGGAAAGCTTAAGGGGATGAACCAATCATGCAATATGAAGATTTCAAAACAATACTCATGGAACGAAGAAGCATTCGCCGCTTTACAGAGCAGGATGTCTCTATTCAGGATATCAAGGAATTGATCGACTGCGCGCGTTATGCCCCAAGCGATACAAATTCGCAAACATGGCAATTCATTGCCGTTGTCAATCGCGAAAAAATTAAAGAAATTGAACAAATGACCTGGGACCAGCTGCATAAAAAGGCGGCAGAGGCCGAGACGCGCGGATTGAGCCGCGAAGCCCGTATGCTGGTAAAGTCATTCGGTCCTTACGCTACCGCATTCGCTGATGCACCTGTGTTGATCATCTGTTTGGCAACACCGTATGCATCCAAATTTCGTGATAAAATCTTCGATCCCATCCAGCTTGTCCCTGACTCCGTATGGGATGAGGAAGGTATTAAAAGCAGCTGTCTAGCTGCACAAAATTTGATGCTGGCTGCTCACGCGCGTGGTTTGGCCACCTGTCCGATGACAGGCCCGGTCCTGCTTGCTGCCGAGCAGATGCGTACTTATCTGGACATCCCTGCGGAGTGCCAGATCAATATGGTCATTTCCTTGGGCCATCCGGTCGATCGACCAGGATTGATGGCGCGTAAGGAAGTTGACGATATTTTAAGAATTGTCGACTAGATCGGGATAACAAATCAGCAGTCAGTGAAATTAAGCATATATAAAAAGGATGTACAGAGCAGCTCCTGAGTTGAGCTTGTCCGTACATCCTTTTTGCTTAACAATTGTGCTTATGTGATGTGCAGCTGTTATCCAGCCTGGGAATCCTATCAGGTTTAACCGATGCGGGACATTTCATCCTCTTCGATTTCGTAGTTGGAGTACACATCCTGTACATCATCCAGATCATCGAACGAATCCATCATTTTGATCAGCTTCTCAGCATTTTCGCCTTCAACCTTGATCGTATTTTGCGGTGTCCAGCTTACCGAAGCCTCGGTGAATGCCAGCCCTTGCTTTTCCAGCTCGGTTTTCACCTTTTCAAACTCATGTGGATGTGTTATGATCTCGAAGCTTTCTTCCTCGGTCCTCACATCTTCAGCTCCAGCTTCCAATGCTTGCATCAACAGCTCATCCTCATCCAGCGGATGCTCCTCGCGGTCAATGGTAAGCAGCCCCTTCTCGTCAAACATATACGATACACAACCGGACTCTCCCATATTACCGCCGCGTTTGTTGAAAACCGCACGAACATCAGAAGCAGTCCGATTACGATTGTCTGTCAGGCATTTAACCATAATAGCGACCCCGCCGGGTCCGTAGCCTTCGTACATGATGACTTCATACTCCACGTTGTCGCCATCGCCTGTCGCCTTCTTGATGGCACGCTCGATGTTGTCCTTGGGCATATCGATCCGTCGTGCGCTCTCAATGGCTACCTTCAAAGCAAAATTGCTATCAGGATTCGGACCACCTGCACGAGCTGCCACGAAAATTTCCCGTCCTAATCGAACAAACTGATTATTTTTCGCTTGGTCTGCTTTACCTTTGCGATCTTTAAATAACTTAAATTTCATAATATAGCGCTCCCTATGGAAAAAGTATCAAAGGTATCTTACCATTTTGCAAGGGTACGGGTCAAAGAAAATGATAAAAACAGCTGGAGAAAACCGAAGTTTTCAGCAGCTGTTTGAGGTTTACTAGCTATCGAGAAAAGCCTGATTCTTATAATTTAACGACGTTAGCTGCTTGAGGACCACGGTTACCTTGAGTGATTTCGAACTCAACGGATTGGCCTTCATCAAGTGTTTTAAAGCCTTCGCCTTGAATTGCGGAAAAATGAACAAATACGTCTTCGCCGCCATCAACCTGAAGGAATCCGTAACCCTTTTCTGCGTTAAACCATTTAACTGTACCTGTCATCAAAAACTACCTCCTAGAAATATCGCCATTCGAGAGCGAATAGGATAATTATAGCATCGTAAATGGCATAAATCAATCTGTAAAGTAGCTTCCTGCGCCTCTATACAGCTTATTTCGTTATGCATAACAGCTCTGAGGAGCCGGGGATAAACGGAAGCTCAGACGGTACAAGCTCAGTGAGGAAGCCTTGTTTTTCAAGCGCTGCCCTTAACTGCTCCAAGTGCGGGTATACATCCCATTGCAGCGAACGAAGCGGATAAATCCGGACCTGCCCGCCTGCACGGCATACTCGCAGCAGTTCTTCAACAGCACTGAGATGGAATTCATAATCAAACTGTTCGTGATAGAGAAATAAAAAATGGCTGCACAGCACAAATGAAAATGTTTCATCATCAAAAGGCAGCTGCGGGAGACGGGCCGAGTAATAACGCCCTGTTCCTTCCTGCAAGCGGTAATCCTCAATGAATTTCTGAAGAGATTGCTCCCTCTGTTTCCTATGATTGTTCAGACTGCCGTAATAAGTCCAGTCAAAGGAGCTTTCCAAACGTGACAGCTTCTCGGTCGAGGCTGAAATTTCCTGTGTTCCATGCCCGTAGATCGATTCGGGGTTCATATCATACAGCGGGTCTACCGCCTGCGCCCGTATGCCCCTTGCACACGCCTCTGCAACGAAGGATGACGCACCTCCAGCAACATCCAGCACAGGACCATCCTGCAGGGATAATTGCCTGAGCACAAACATGCTCTCATACTCCGCAAACGATCTGCATGTCATGGCAACACCGATTTGTTCATACCTCTGATTACTCATTTCTCATCTCTCCTCAGCTATACTGTGCTTGGCTTGGCTTCAAGGCCACAGCCCGCCTATGCGAGCTTAATGGAGATTTTAACACACCTATTTCATACAAACAATACCATTTTATTTATCTGTAGAGCTTTACGGAAATTGCCTCTTACAGTGGCATATTGCTCAGTAATCATTTAAAATGAAGGAATAATTGAAATTATGTGAGCAATGATATACACTAAAGCAACAAAAAAGATTTGAAGTGAGGGAAAAGATTTGTCTAATCACGGATTTAAGAAACACACGATATACAAAACAGATAAATGGAACATGATGACGGTTGAGGTACAAGGTAAAACTTTGATTTTGCGTGAAATATCCGATCAATGGGGCGAGGAAAGTCATACCTTTTTAAGCCGACCTGAGATGATGCATTGGGCCGAGAATCGTTTTTCCGAGGAAAAGTATGCAGATCGTCTGGAAGAACGGGAAGCGATACTCACTGCCTTCAAGGAAATCTAAACTGCCATAAGCTGGACTTGACTTGGTGCTTGTCCTTCTTTTATACTAAAGTTAATTACATAAGGATTTCCTCCAAAGGGGAGTAGCTGTCACAGTAAAGTCGTCATTACGGGTGTGAACCCCGGCTTTATTGGCAACGTAACGTTGTTAGCAAGACCTTTGCCTATTAGGTAAAGGTCTTTTATGTTTGAAATGGCCTTTACCATTACGGTAGAGGTCATTTTTTATGTAATCAAACCTATTGAGGAGATGATTCGAATGGAATGGTTGGATGCAGCTTTTTTCACAGCACTGCTAAGTATTATCGTTATTGATTTGGTGCTTGCGGGTGACAATGCAATCGTGATTGGTATGGCCGCAAGAAATTTACCCAAAGAACATCAAAAAAAGGCTATTCTCTGGGGGACTGCCGGGGCGATAGGCATTCGTATCGTTGCCACCTTGTTGGTTGTTTGGCTGCTGGAGTTGCCCGCTCTCTTATTATTCGGTGGTCTTGTTCTCGTGTGGATAGCATATAAGCTGTTAACAGATAAAAAAGATCACAATATCCAGGCTAAATCTCGACTGTGGCCAGCGATTCAAACCATCGTGATTGCTGACGCGGTGATGGGATTTGATAATGTGATCGCTGTAGCGGGCGCCTCTCATGGTAACTTTCTGTTGGTCATTCTGGGGCTTGTGATTTCCATCCCGATTGTGGTCTGGGGCAGTACGTTGTTCATCCGCTGGATGGAAAAATTTCCGTGGATCATGTATATCGGTGCAGGTGTGCTTGCATTTACAGCTGGTAAAATGTTGACTGGAGATCCATTGGTAAACGTATGGTTTGCTGATAACCCTGTCATGAAATGGACGGTTCTCATTGTAATTACCGGTGGTGTGCTGCTGGCAGGCATGTTTAAAAAAATGCAAAGAGCTTTTGTTTCCATCAATGAAAGCGGACATTTGTCCATCCCACAGGAGTTGGTTGTGGAAGCTGGGATATCTCAGGATGATAGCTTCAAGGCTAGTCGTGATGAAAACGGCAAGCTGGTGCTTATCAAAATGAACAGCTAAACAAGGAGTTTGGGACAGCACGGCGAAACCATTAGGAGAGCATCAGCCGGTACTCCACACGGTACATGCGATTCCATCGTAAGAAGAGGTGTTTTTTTAGGTGAGCAATTCCGCTTCCATCCTTACTTTTATTATTGTTGCATTTTGTTTCGCCTTGATCCTGATCTTAAAAAAAGATTCGTTACCGAG
This sequence comes from Paenibacillus periandrae, assembly GCF_022458865.1. Classification (GTDB taxonomy): domain Bacteria; phylum Bacillota; class Bacilli; order Paenibacillales; family NBRC-103111; genus Paenibacillus_S; species Paenibacillus_S periandrae. The sequence continues at coordinate 105,794 of NZ_JAJNMU010000018.1, forward strand.
CGGTGTCAAGCGCCCTCTTGCCATTATGGCTCTGGTCATGGTCGCCTTTGCCTTCACCTTGATCGTGTACAGCTTCTTCTCATTGCAGTGAGAAGAAGTGATGAGAGCGTCACTACCGGAATTGCCTTCGCTCATCAGCAAGAGAACCTACCTTAAAGGCACGGTCGCTCACCTGAGTTTTACTTCGATAATAAATTCTCTTTATGATGAGAGCGTCACTACCGGAATTGCCTTCGTTCATCAGCAAGAGAACCTACCTTAAAGGCGCGGTCGCTCACCTTTGTTTTACTTCGATACAGGTTTCTCTTATAATTAACTTACAATCGGGTCATACTAGGGGAAAATTGCAGGGAGCGTGAGCATAATGCGTTTTTTCCCCATAGTCATGACAGGTATTCTGCTTACAGGTACGATTCTTTCATCCCCCGTAACGGCGGACGGCAACACCAAACCATCCAAATTATCGAGGAGGGCTCCCATGAGTCAAGTTGTTAAACGTACGGATGTTCCTGTAGAACAGCGCTGGAAGCTGGAAGATATTTTTCCTAACCAGCAAGCATGGGATACGGAATACAAGGAAGTTAAAGAAGCTTTGCAGCAAATCAGCGAATTTCAAGGCAAGCTGAACAAGCCTGCTGTCATCAAGCAATGTTTTGAATTGGAAGACAAAATTTCTATACATATGGAACGTCTATACGTATACGCCAATATGAAGCATCATGAAGATACTGCTGAACCGACCTACCAGGCATTATCCGATAAAGCCAAGAAGCTCAGCGTGGAATCGGGCGAAGCCTTATCCTTTATTTCTCCGGAAATTTTAAGCCTGTCGGACGATGAGCTGCAAAAGCTGGTGAGTCACCCCGAGCTTAGCTTTTATAAGCGTACCCTGACCGAAATGATTCGTGAAAAACAGCATATCCTTTCCAAATCGGAAGAAGCGCTACTGGCTCAGGTAGGCAACCTCTCACAAGCGCCGAGTACGATTTTCAGTATGCTGAATAATGCCGATCTGAAATTTCCCAAGGTGAAAAATGAACACGGCGAAGAAATTGAGCTGACACAAGGGCGTTATATTCAATTCCTTGAAAGCCGTAACCGGGATGTTCGCAAAAATGCTTTCAAGACGATGTACGACACCTATTCCAAAAATAAAAATACAATCGGCGCTACATTATCTGCCAATATTTCAAAAGATATTTTTTATTCCAAGGTTCGTAAATATCCTTCAGCCCTGGAAGCCTCCCTGTATGGAGACAATATTAACAAAGAAGTGTACACCAATCTGATTGATACGATCCATGAGTCATTGCCATTGATGCATCGTTATATGGAGCTCCGCAAAAAGCTGCTGAAGGTCGATGAGCTTCATATGTATGATCTGTTCGCTCCGCTTGTAGATGAATACAAGATGGATATTACGTATGAGCAAGCACAAGGCATGGTCAAGGAAAGCTTGAAGCCTCTCGGTCAGGATTACTTGAACATTTTGCAAGAAGGCTTTGACAAGCACTGGATTGACATTTATGAAAATGAAGGCAAACGGAGCGGTGCCTACAGCTGGGGTGCTTATGGAACCCATCCATACGTGCTGCTGAACCACAAAGATAATTTGAACAGCATGTTCACCCTCACTCACGAGATGGGCCACGCTATTCATTCCTATTTGTCGGATGAAAATCAGGAATATCGCTATGCGCAATATACGATCTTCCTGGCAGAAGTAGCCTCCACATTGAATGAAGCGCTGCTGATGGATTACATGCTCAAGAAATCAACAGATCCTAAGGAAAAAATGTATTTGTTGACCTACTACATGGATCAGTTCCGTACGACAGTGTTCCGCCAAACGATGTTCGCCGAATTCGAAAAAATTACTCATGAAAAAGCGGAACAAGGCGAAGCGCTCACGCCTCAGGAGCTAAGCAAAATCTATTACGATCTGAACCTGAAGTACTACGGTAAGGGAATGGTTGTAGATCAGGATATCGAAATCGAATGGGCGCGCATTCCACATTTTTATAACAGCTTCTATGTTTATAAATATGCGACTGGGTTCTCCGCGGCAACCAGCTTTGCCAAACAAATTCTCGAAGAGGGTCAGCCTGCTGTAGACCGTTATCTCGGCTTCCTGAAAAGCGGCGGCAGTGACTACTCAATCAATATCTTGCAGCGCGCAGGTGTAGACATGTCAACACCGGAACCGATCAAGCAAGCGATGGATGTATTCAAAAGCCTCCTGGACCAAATGGAGCAATTAACCAAGTAGTTGACTCACTCAACAAGGCTGCTTACGCTCAACATGTTTGCAGTCTTGTTGGTTATTTGGCACCCAAGGAGGATAGCTTAGCATGAAGGCCCAATGGATATTGATCAGTATTTTATTTTTTGGATTGTTGACTGCCATTTTTGCTGCAATCAATACGGAGCCGGTTAATGTACATCTGATTTTTACAGATATGCAGCTGCCCCTCATTATTATCATTCTTAGCTCCACCCTGCTCGGCGGATTGATCCTCGGATTGATTGGCATGAGCAAGCAGTACAAATTGAAACGGACCATCAAGCAGCTTGAAAAGCAGCTCAATGAGGCACAAATGGCACATGCAGTTCCAACTTCAGCAGCTTCCACTGATGCCGGCTCACTGCCTTTATCCTATGCTGCACCCGAGAAAATGCCTTCGTCGGAATTATAAGCATCAGCCTGTGAAGATGCCTGTTCTGATTCCGATCATTAGAGCCGTTCCCTTCCTATGGGACGGTTTTTTAATTTGGACAAATTAAATGGATGACTATGGAACATATTCCCTCTTTGTTACGTTAGAGCTTGTAAGAAGTATAGGAATACAATTATTGACGGGAGGGAAAAAAATGAAAAAAGCATTAACGTTGGTGTGCCTTCTGGCAACTACAGTTTTCTCGTATGGGGTTGCGGCACCACCAGCAGCTACGGAAAGCGGCACAGCCATCGGTTTGCAAGTAAACGGGAGCCATGTAGCCTTCAGCTCTATGCCGCTTTTGATCGACAATACCTTGATGGTCCCTTTACGAGATTTATCTGAATCTCTGGGTGTACAAATCGATTGGGATGAAAGCTCTCAAACGGCAGCAGCGGTTAAAGGAATACACAGTATTAAATTGACAATCGACAATAAACAAGCCTTTCGCGGGGAAACAACCGTAAATCTGGAAGCAGCGCCTCGTATGCACAATGGCAAGCTGTTCATTCCATTGCGTTTTTTTAGTGAATCGTTCGACTTTAATGTATATTGGGATGGCTTGAATAAGTCAGTCGCTATTGTCGATGCTGATAAAAGCCTGCCTACAATCGGCTCTGCAGATCATATGCTGGAGCTGTTCAAGGATTATTCTAGTGCAGGCGGCGGCAGCGTGAGCCTGATGACGAAATCAGATATGGCTACAACGGCCGTGGTACAGGAACAATCGACTTCCAAAGAAAAATCATCGAGCAGTGCTTCTGCAGCAGCCCCCGTTCCTCAAGCAGCGGCAGCCAACCCGGATTATTCAGGTACCAATGTTCAGGTTGAAGGCGTTGACGAAGCTGATATTATTAAGACAGACGGCTCTTATATTTATCAGGTTAATCGCAATCGTGTCATCATTGCTTCCGCTTATCCTGCTGACCAAATGAAGGTCACACAAACCTTGACATTTGAGGATCAAAACTTCAGAGCCAAGGAGCTATATATCGATGATAAGCATATGGTGGTCATCGGTTCAACCTTCTACAGAACTGCCGATCACGTAGTACCTATGGAGGGCCAAACAGCTCCTGCCATGCCAGTATCCGGACCTGCGGTCCCGCAGTCAGCAGTCTCTTCTTCTGAATCGGTGGCAGTACCGTCCATAGCCATATCACCTGTACCTACTCCTGTTCCAGCAGACAATATAAGGATCGTATCCTTACCCGGTATTAATCTTGCACGAAATACAACCAAAGCAATCGTTTATGAACTTGGGGATCGTACTCAGGTGAAGAAGCTTCGTGAGGTCGAGCTGGATGGCAATTATGTATCTTCACGCAAGGTTGGCTCCTCGCTGTATCTGGTCTCCAATAAAGGGCTCAATGTATATCCGCTGCTGCGCGGCGATGTGTCAGCAACTGACAAAGCAGCAGCCTTAAAAAACTCAGCCCCAGCCTACAAGGATTCTGCTGCGGGTGACGCCTTCATTAGTATTGGCTATGAAGACATTCGTTACTTTCCTAACTCGGTGCAGCCAAACTATTTATTAATCGGCGGCTTTAACCTGAATCAGCCCGAGCAAAAGCTGAACGTCTCAAGCTACCTCGGCTCCGGTCAGCAGGTATATGCATCACAATCCAACCTGTTTGTCACGACTAATGAATACACACCTGCCGTCGAACAGCCTAGCACAGGTGAGGAACCGCTAGCAAAACGACGCATAGTCCCAGGAGAAACAAACAGCGTTATTTACAAATTTGCTATGGATCAAGGCACCATTCGCTATACGGGCCGCGGCAAGGTTCCAGGACGGGCCATAAACCAATTTGCGATGGATGAAATGAATGGCAGCTTCCGGATCGCCACAACAACCGGATTTGTCGGACGCGATGATGATATGACATCCAAAAATCACATGTACGTGCTGAACGAATCGATGAATGTGATTGGTCAAATTAATGATATTGCTCCCGGCGAGCAGATCTATTCGGTCCGCTATGCAGGCAATCGCGCCTATATGGTTACTTTCAAGACCGTTGATCCTTTATTTGTCATCGATCTGCAGGAGCCGCAGGCACCCAAAATTCTTGGCAAGCTCAAGATACCAGGCTACAGCAACTACCTGCATCCATACGATGATACCCATCTGATCGGCTTCGGTAAGGATGCGGTCGAGGTCTCAAGCAATAATGGATCTAATGGCTCTGCACAAACGACAGCTTATTATCAGGGTATGAAGATGGCGATGTTTGATGTAAGTGATGTGGCGAATCCAAAGGAGCTGTTCTCGGAAAGCATCGGAGACCGCGGTACGGATTCGGAGCTGCTTCATAACCATAAAGCACTATTGTTCTCCAAGGAGAAGAACCTGCTCGCTTTCCCTGTCACTATAATGGAGACCAAAAGTCATGCAGCTTCAAGCTCAAGCCCGGCAGTGTCTGTCAATAATATTCCAAGCTATGGCGATTTTACGTTTCAAGGTGCTTATGCATACCAAATCGATGTAGCAAACGGCTTTAAGCTCAAAGGAAAAATCACCCATTTAAGCAGTGACGATTACTTGAAAGCCGGACAGGTCGCTTTCAATGGCAAACGCCATATCCAACGAATTCTATATATTGGAGATGCGCTGTACACATCATCAGAGCAAATATTAAAAGCAACTGACATATCGTCCATGAATGACTTAAAGTCGATTACTTTACCTTAATCGATGCAAAAAAAACCGTTCTTCTCATCCAGCGAATTACATAGCTTCGCTGATGAAGGAACGGTTTTCATTTGGTGAATCTCATTCAATTTCAAAGGTACAAGTAAAAAAATGCTGCGCTTACAGCACCGCCAATTCCAGAGCTGATCACATTGACCGTATCATTCGTCATCCATGAAGCTCCGCGAATACGAACTGCAAGAGTATCGCTGCAATGACGGTTTTTTTCTATTTCCTTACCGCAAACCGGACAGCGGTACATCACCTGTAATACCGCTCCCAGCCAGGAATCCGACAGCGAGCCTGCCATGCCGCCAAGAGCACCTAATGTGAGCAGCCCAATGACACCCATAGCTGTAGTGACGACGATGGAAGAAGCTGCAGCGGCCTCACTGATAGGCTGTCCCCAGCCCGTACTTGTAAAAGCCCAGCCCGCTGCACCGATCAGCAGTCCACCGGATAAAGAGGCGACAAGTCCCGCAGCTGTTATTCCGCCGGAGGTGCCCGCTGGAACTTTTCGTCCACTCACGATCGAACGTGGCAATGAACGGCTTAAACCGCCGATTTCTGTTGCCCATGTATCTGCATTGACTGCAGCCATAATGCCCATGAAAGCGGCCCACCACAGAGAATGCGGCCATATGCTGTTACCCAAGCAAAGCAGCGTTCCCAAGCCTCCGTTGGCTGCTACCTGCCCAGCATCCCTCCTGCCAGTCTTTGCGTAGTTGCTCTCTACGACCGCTTTACGCTTATGCTTCCACTTCGTAAGCAAGGTGGAGGTAAGGAAAAAGACCATAAGCGTTCCATACCACGGCAACCCTCCAAGCGCATACAGCAAAGTACCTACAATCACCGCAGCGAATGCTCCGGATAATGATAAAGATTGTTTGCGCCAGGCTGCCCAGGCAATGAATGAACTGCACGCCAAACCGATCAACCAGTCCAACATGAATTGTTTTCCTCCATTATTCGATAAAATTCCACAATATATATTTACAGAACTATTGCGTTATAATATGATTTTCCTAGCTGATAAAATGCAAAACCCCAGGGAGGGTATTTACGTGCATGAACTTGATCCGTTTGGGACAACCAAAATAAAGAGTAACCTTGAGCCCGAAGAAATGCTTCTCGTTATTTTTGATTATGCAGCAAAGATAGCGAACGAGCGGCGACTGGATCATTTGATTATGTTAATGGCTGATATGGGCCGCGAGATGATCGTTTCAGACCGATGTACGGTATGGCTTATAGATAAACAAAACAATGAATTATATTCCACTGTTGCGCATGGCGTCCCCCAGCTCAGACTTCCCCGAGATGCAGGCTTGGTCGGGCACTCGATAACGACGGGACAACCTATTTTCATAGAGGATGCTTACAAAAATACCGAGTTCAAGGATGTATTGGAAAGTGGCGCAATTGCCATGGATCTCAAAACGGGCTATCGTACCAAAGCCTTGATGGTCATTCCGTTCCGTAATAATGAAGGCGAAATTATGGGAGCTTATCAAGCTGTTAATAAGCTGACTGCGGAGGAGCAATTTTCAAAAAAGGATTTGGAGCATCTCACCTTGGCTGCCTCTTATGCAGGCAAATCACTCGAATCCGCCCTGCTCTCCAATGAAATTGAAGAAACCCAAAAAGAAATTATTTTCACAATGGGAGAGATCGGCGAGAGCCGTTCGAAGGAAACCGGCAATCATGTCAAACGGGTAGCCGAATACTCTTACATCCTAGCCAAACAACTTGGTATGAGCCACGAGGAAGCCGAGTTATTGAAAATCGCATCGCCTATGCACGACATCGGCAAGGTCGCCATTCCCGACTCTGTACTAAAGAAGCCCGGCAAGCTAACAGATGAAGAATTCGATATCATGAAAGCGCACACCAACATTGGGTACGGACTGTTAAAAAATTCAACTCGACGCATCTTGAAAACAGCTGCTATCGTCGCTCATCAGCATCATGAGAAATGGAACGGCCGTGGCTACCCACAAGGAATCCAAGGTGAGGAAATCCATATCTATGGACGTATTACCGCTATAGCCGACGTATTTGATGCGCTTGGCAGTGAGCGGGTGTACAAGCAGGCTTGGGAGCTGGATCGTATTCTTAATCTGTTCAAGGAAGAACGAGGCCAGCATTTTGATCCAATGGTCGTCGATGCCTTTATGGCACAGCTGCCAGAGATTCTCAAGGTACGTGAGCTGTATTCGGATGCTGCATTAGCTGAAAAGGACAAAGGAGGAATCGCTTAACAGAGCGATCCTCCTTGTTTGTCTTTTTACGTTAATCCAATTGTAAATTCACCCAAAGCTTCTGATCCCCACAACAGCTCGAATTTGTCCCCTGAGCGAACAGCACCCACACCAGCAGGTGTACCCGTATAAATAATATCACCTTTACCTAACCCATAATGCTCGGCAATATAATCAACAATGACCTGAAGATTAAAAATCATATCATTGATATTCCCCCGTTGAGCCTCGGCATCATTAATTCGTAATGAAAACTCGGTTTGTCTTATTTCCTCATAGCCTTTGAACGGACGAAATACCGTTAAAGCAGCCGAATTCAAAAATCCTTTGGCGGGCAGCCACGGTTGGCCTTTTTTCTTTATCACAGACTGTACATCACGCAGTGTAAAATCAATTCCAAGCGCCATCGTATCGATCAAGCTGTCTACGGACATACCAGCCTGGTAATCTTGTCCGATATGTACAACCAGCTCGGCTTCAAAATGGACCTCTCCTTTGTCTCCGGGAAGCGTAATTATCTGCCCATGAATGGGGGTAAGTGCATGCGTTGGTTTCATGAAAATCATCGGTTCATCCGGGATGTCGTTCCCAAGCTCCGCAGCATGCAAGCCATAATTACGTCCAACACAATAAATATTGCGAATCAATTCCACGCTTCAACACTTCCTTTGCTCTGATCTAATCGATTACCACGACTCAAATTATAGAACAGACAACCCTAATACTCAAATAAATATCGTGATGCATCGTCTCTTCACAAATACCTATCGCAATTATAGGCTTTATCTCTTGGACAGCTGTTGGTTTGTAGCGTAAAGTAAAAAGTACAGTCTGTTTGTAAAGGGGCTTTCATCATGCTGCAAGCATTTTTTTCTACCATATATCATGTATTTCTTCCCATTTCATTACCTGTGATTGGGGGTATGCTGCTCAAACGGTACCGTGGCCTGGACACGAAGGCCATATCCACGCTCTCCTTGTATGTGCTGAGCCCGGCATTAATCTTCGACACGCTGACAAAGGCGCAGCTGTCGTTTGATGATGTGTACAAAACCGTCGCCTTCAGTGTCCTGAACTTGCTGCTGCTATGGGGAATTGCAAGCATACTCGGACGTGTGCTCAAGCTTCCGCCAGCAGAACGTGCAGGTTTAACCATGGTCTCCACGTTCACAAACAGTGTGAATTATGGCTTGCCGCTGGTGCTGCTGGCATTTGGTCAGCTTGGTCTGGAAAAGGCTTCTGTGTATGTAATCGGGCAAATTTTTATCGTGAATACGATTGGAGTTTATTTCGCTGCCCGGTCCCATTTTTCTGTGCGTCAAGCTATGAAGTCGATACTTACCCTTCCATCCATCTATGCAGCTGCTCTGGCGGTGATCGTTCGCAGTCTTCATATCGGGATTCCTGAAGGTTTGGATAAAGGGATCATGATGTTATCTACCGCATACGCTCCAGTCGTTCTGACCGTCCTCGGCGCACAAATGGTGAACAGCCGCTCGGCAGCCTGGAAGCCAGGCCTGCAGAAGGCATTGTGGACCGGTATCTCGATTCGGCTGCTGCTTTCGCCTCTTCTGGCGCTGCTCGTGCTGGCCATTCTAAATATCGATGGAACTTTATTTTCGGTACTCTTCATTCTGGCTTCAATGCCTGCTGCCGTTAATGCCTTCATGCTTGCTGAGCAATTCGACGCTTCACCCCAGTTTGTAGCACGCTGCATTTTATGGACGACATTAGCATCATTCCTCGTATTGCCTTTTGTGATTGCTCTGATTCAATAAGGTGCAGTCGCCCTGGGAGTACCACTGCTATATTTGCAGCGATATTCCCTCGGCGGCATCCCGATTTGCTGCTTGAACAATTTATTATAATAGCTCACATCACCCACCCCTACCCGCTCGGCCACGCGAATAACAGGTTCATCCGTCTCTCTCAACCATTTTAAAGAAGCTTGAATGCGAACCTCATTGCGGTATTCGATAAATGTTTTGCCGATCGTCTGCTTGAACTTATGAGTAAAGCTGGTTTTACTCATCCCGCACATCTGACAAATTTCCTCCAGCTGAAACGGCTCCGCATAATGCAGCTCCAGAAATGCACAAAGCTCGCGAATCCCTGAATGCTCAGGGCGAAACCTGATCTGTACCAGCCGCTCTTCATAGCAGCGACTCAGCCAAACCAGCAGTTCTATCAGCAGCGCTTTTATCGAAATCCGATAGCCCAGTGCCTTGCGGTCAAATTCTTCTATGATGCGCTCCAGACGCAGTTGAACCTCCTTAGCTTCAGGAAGTGACAATTTCAAATGGGATTCAAAATCGGCCTTTTGCCTGAGAAAGGGCTCCACATAAAAAAAATTCATGAATGAAGAGACCTTGGACAAAGTCTGCAGCTCGGCCTCAAGAAACGACGAGATAAATAATATATTATAAACCTTGAGTGGAGCTGTTCCGATGACTCGGTAATCATGCTCCACATCCGGCGGTATGACGAATATATCCCCTTTGGATATCGGATAGGAGTGCCCCTTGTACAAGTGCTCGCCAAAGCCGTCGGCCACATAGACCAGCTCAATAAAATCGTGGGTATGCGGATTCATCACTCTCTCTGGCAAGGTTGGAAAAGGGAACGCTGCGAATGGAAATTCCTCGCTCTCCAAATATTTTTCCTTCGGATAGAGCATATGTGCGATCCTCCTTAAAAGTCCGGCAAATACGTCCCGTTGCCCTGTTGCAAGTTGTTCCGGAAAGATACTTCTCCAGAATTAATAGTCCGCTTTGCTCATTATTGTAGACGAGCAGCCCAAGCATAACAAGTCCTCCATTCATCAACTTGGACCGCAAGCGGTCAATTCTCCGGGTTTAAGGGCCGATATTCCAAGAAATTCTCATTAAAGTCTCCTATACTAATAGGAGAGATCGGAGTCTTAGTCTCTACAAATCGAATGTGCAAAGGAGTATAGGGATGAACAAGCAATGGGAAGCTGAATGGATTTCGGACGCCGCCTTTATCGGTCTGCAGCCGATCGATTTGTTTCATAAAGAAATGGAGCCGAAGGATCTGCCCGACCATCGGGAGGATCTCAAAAATCTGCATATGCTGGCGAGAAAGACTTGGAGGCTGGACGATGATTTCACCGATGCCATACTCGAACTTACAGCTGATGATTACTATAAGGTATACCTAAACGGACAATTCGTAGGACAGGGCCCTGCTCAAGGTAATTATTTCCATTATTATTATAATCGCTTCGATATCACACCTTATTTGCGAAAAGGTAATAACGTTATAGCCGTTCATGTGTATTATCAGGGCTTGATTTGCCGGTCCTATAACAGCGGGGATTATCGCCAAGGCTTAATAGCCGAAGTATCAGTTGATGGACAGCTTGTAGCAAAAACCGATGACACCTGGAAGGTGACCCGAAATAAGGCTTACGTTAGCGGCGATATTATTGGCTATAACACCCAATACCTGGAGCATATCGATAATCGCCTTCAGCCTGCTGGATGGCAGGAGCTCGACTATCGGGCAGAGGACTGGACTCAAGCTTCTGTCCATGCTGCAGATGATCACCAGCTGCAGTTGCAGCCAACTCCACCACTTGCTGTCTACACGGTCAAACCTGTCAAAATAACCTCGCTTGCAGAGGGAAGTTATGTACTCGATTTTGGCGGCGAATTAACCGGACAGTTCCAGATGCGCGCTCAGGGTAAGCCAGGACAACAGATCGAGCTTCGCTGTGGTGAGGAGCTGCTGGACAATGAGCGTGTTCGTTACGAGATGCGATGCAATTGTACCTACCAGGAGCATTGGACCTTGTCAGGCGGTAATGATGTGTTAGATATGTATGACTACAAAGCCTTTCGGTATGTTGAGGTGCTCGCCGAATCCGGTATTCACATCGATACAGATAGCTTTGCGGCTGTGGTCAGGCATTATCCGCTCAATGAGGAAGCTTGCTCCTTTGAATCGTCCGATTCCATGCTGAACGCGATTTGGGAGATTTGCACAAATGGTCTGAAATTTGGCTCACAGGAAAATTACGTAGATTGCCCTTCCCGGGAAAAGGGTCAATATCTCGGTGACAATACGGTCATAACACACGCGCATACTTATGTGTCCGGCGATTTACGGCTGTTCCGAAAATCTCTTGTTGATTTTGCTTTACTGTCCTCACATGTATGTCCGGGTATTATGGCTGTAGCTCCGGGCCACTTTATGCAGGAAATAGCCGATTTTTCGTTCCAATGGCCGATTCAACTGCTTGAATATTATAAGCAGAGCGGTGACGAAACCTTTTTGCGTGAAATGTATCCTGTGGCTGAGGGGATGCTGCGACATTTTATAGCTTATCAGCGGGAAGACGGATTGCTCGCCCATGTTGCCGACAAGTGGAATCTGGTTGATTGGCCTGAGGGAATGCGTGACGAATATGACTTCCCATTGACCAGACCGGTTGGTGAGGGCTGCCATAATGTTGTTAATGCCTTTTATTATGGAGCAAGGGTTGCCGTCAGGCAAATTCGCAGCATTCTTCAAATCGAGGAGACTGACGATTTAGACAGCTTCAAACAGACGTTCCTGCAGGTGTTCTGGAATGAACAGACGAAGCTGTTCGTGGATGCAGAGGGATCAAAGCATTCTTCCCTGCATGCGAATGCGCTGCCATTATTGTTCGGTCTGGTCGATGCTGATGGTCGTGAGACTGTAGTTGAATTGCTGCGGAGCAAGCGTTTGAGCTGCGGTGTATATATGGCGTATTTTTTATTAAAAGCTTTGGCTGCTGCCGGAGAGTATGCGCTTGTGTATGATCTAATCCGCTCGGAGGAGCTGCATTCGTGGGGCAATATGGTCAAGGAAGGCGCAACGACCTGCTTCGAGGCATGGTCGAAGGATTTGAAATGGAATACCAGCTTATGCCATCCATGGGCTAGTGCGCCAATACCTCTGCTTATTGAAGAAATTATCGGGCTTAAGCCTGCTGCTCCGGGATGGAAGGAAGTCAGCTTTAACCCTCACATACCGGAGCAGCTGGATTGGCTCCATATTTCGTTTGAAGTGCCTGCGGGTACAATTCGATTCGAGCACAAGCTCGGGCATTCGAAGCTCATACTTCCAGAAGGGGTTAGTCTGAGAACAAATTGAATGCTTTGACCAACTGAACATTTTCTGTTACAGTTTAAGTCAGAGGTGAAGAAAATGATCAAGCTTGGTATTTTGGATCAATCCCATATAGGTGAAGGTAAAACTGCTTCAGAGGCACTTAGAGAAACAACGCTGCTGGCTCAAGAGGCTGATAAGCTCGGCTACTCCCGTTACTGGGTATCGGAGCATCATGCATCCAAGGCGCTCGCGCATTCAAGCCCGGAAATTCTGATTGCACATCTTGCTGCAGCAACGGCAAAGATTCGGCTGGGCTCCGGGGGCATTATGCTTCCGCACTACAGCGCCTATAAAGTCGCGGAAAATTTCAGACTGCTCGAAGCTCTGCATCCAGGGCGGATCGATCTGGGTTTGGGGCGCGCTCCTGGCGGCATGCCACTCGCTACAAGAGCTCTTCAGGAAAATAAATTTGTGGATATTAACCAATACCCGCAGCAGGTTAGAGATTTGACGGGCTATTTGCATCAAGCAATGCCACCTGAGCATCCGTTTGCCAGACTGCACGCGTCACCTTCTATTCCGACCGCACCCGAGCTATGGCTGCTGGGCTCCAGCGATGAGAGCGCCAAGATTGCTGCAAGACAAGGTGCTGCTTATGCATTTGCCCAGTTTTTTGGTGTACCCGGAGGTGAGTCTGCGATGCAATATTATCATGAGCATTTTCAGCCGTCCGTCTTGAACGATCACCCACGAACTCTTGCCGCTGTTCTGGCCATATGTGCAGATAGCGAGGAGGAAGCCAATATGCTCGCAACCAGTACAGACTTGTTTTTCCTTCGTCTGGAGTTGGGCTTGGAGCTCAATACTTTTCCTTCCGTCGAAAGCGCCATGGATTATCCATACACAGAAGCAGATCTGGAGCGCATACGGATACGCCGTCAGCGGCGCATCGTAGGCACTCCAGGGCAGGTAAAGAGCAAGCTGCTGGAAATTAGTGAGCTGTATAAAACCGATGAATTGCTTGTAGTCACTCCAACTCATGATTTCGAAGCACGGTTAAAATCTTACCGACTTCTTGCGACAGAATTCGGATTGTATAGTTAGTTAGTTACTTACAGGTTTTAAAGCTATGGATTCACCGCTCCGGATTGCGACGGCTTGGTCGTTCCTGGAGCGGTATTTGGCTTGGGAGTCTGTGCAGGCTGCTGTGTCGTAGGCTTGGCCGGCTGTACAGGTTTTGTCTCTCCTGTCTTCTTATCTGCCGGTTTATCCGCAGCAGGTGGTTTGGCTGGAGCTGCCGGAGCCACTATATCTGATATCGGCTGCTTGGTTGGGCCTGCGGTAATTTTACCATCGTTCGCTACAACAGCATTAAAGGATATACGCGACATCCGTTCAAAAAGCTTTAATCCTTCTGCCTCCGGCATACGGACGGGCTGGGCGCCTTTGGTCAGTACAGGCAGCATTTGCAAATTGCACTTGCGATCCTTCGTACATTCCGCATCAAGCACCATCGTCTCCCAGGTCATCGGCTCCGCGTTGGTCGTGAAGATAAAGTTACCCAGGCTGTAGGCAATCCATTTACCATTGTACTGCTCAAAGCCCTGAAGCACGTGCGGATGGCTGGCCACAACCAAATCGGCACCCTGATCAATATATTTGTGAGCGAGCTCTGTCTGTTCCTTGGCTGCAACGTCCTGGCGTTCAATACCCCAATGAGCGATGACTACAACGAGATCTGCCACCTCGCGAGCATTTGCAATGGCCTCCAAGGGAAGCTTCGTTGAATAGGTTTCGGCTACGCCAGGCTTCTGCTTGCCTGCATACCATCCGGCATCCGGCGCATTGCGGCTGAAGCCGAGAAAAGCAATCTTGATGCCATTCCGCTCCATAATGACCGGTTTGTAGGCTTCTTCAATATTGCGTCCCGTCCCTACCCGCTTAATATCCACTTTATCCAACGCATCCATCGTATCCAGCAGCGCATCCGTTCCATAATCAAGAATATGGTTATTAGCTGTATTGACGAGATCAATACCGGCATCTTTTAGTGCAGGCAGTGCTTCAGGTGATGAACGATATATGTAATCCTTGCTTTGTGCCGTTCCCCGTGACGAGATCGGTGTTTCCAGATTGGCAACGGTAATATCAGCTTTCTCCAGATATTCCTTCATGTACCGATAAGGATAATCCCAGCCATTCTTGATTAATAATTGTTCTACATTGCCTGCAAACATCACATCGCCGACAAACGTAAGCTTTACGCTTGAACGATTCGTACTCGTACCGCCGCTCGAATTCGCAGCAGGCTTGTTACCGGGTGCTTGACCGTTGACATTGCTATCACTCGGCTTGTCCGCCGTACCATTGCTGCTTGTGCCATTCCCAACGTTACCACTCGCTGCAGCATTTGATGGCTTAACGACTTCCGTCTTACCTGTTGTGCCACCAGATGCCGCTGGAGTTGCCGTTGCAGCAGGTGGAGCTGGCAGTGCCTTATCGGACTCCTTGCCAAAAAGCCAAATTAACAAATAACTAAAACATGCTATCGTTACTAATCCTATGATTCCGAGAGTTATCCACGTATTTCTCTTGATCTTATTGACATCGCGATGTTTGACAGCTCGAGTTTCTATGACGATCTTCTCCTTCTGTAACAGGTTCATTGGGTTTGCAAACAGAAACACCTTGCTAGTATACCAAATTTTCATTCACCGAGCATGAATCTAAACTCACAAAAAAACAGTTGCCAAACTCAACCCAAATTTGCTATTATGATTGTCCGTCCTCTTTGCACCCTTACATAACAACCCTCTTGCAAGTATCTTCAACACACCCTTTACGCACGTGTCTCAGAACTACCCTTTTCAAACAGAAAATCATCGATGTGCTTGCTGCCGTTACCAGCAGGTGCAACAACTTCATCACAGGAGGTGTGTATGCTTTTTACCGTTTTAATAAAAAAAGCGTATGACCGCAACTTGCAGTACCGAGCCTCGCATGCAATCAATACGGTTGCCAGTGCGATCTTCGGGCTTATTTACGTCTCTATATGGAAAGGCGTAGGGACAACTGGCGGTGCAAGCGGTTATACACTGGAAACTGTCATTCATTATGTAGCATTTAATCAGGTCTGTTTATGGATTACAGTTTTTATGACCAAAGGACTCGGTATTGACCAATCCGTACGTACCGGACAAATCGCGCTTGATCTCATGCGGCCTGTTCACCTTTTTTATCATTTAATGTGTCGGGAATGGGGACAAATCGCCTACCAGCTTCTCTATAAATCTTTACCAATCTATCTGCTCTATGTGTGGACACTGGAATTACCGGTTCCGCGCAGCGCTTCCACATGGGCTTTAACCATCACAGCACTTATTTTGGCCGCCTATATGAGCATCTGCATCAACTATATGATAGGTGTAGCTGCGTTATGGACAACCGAATCGCAATGGCTGTTCTGGGTACATATCTCACTCTCCTCCGTTTTATCCGGCTTCCTGATCCCGAATGACTGGCTGCCCGTCTGGCTGCAAGGTATAGCGAGAATGACTCCCTATCCTTATATGCAATATGTGCCCACCAAGCTCTATCTCGGTATGGAAAGTGTGACCATTCTTCTGGGAAGCTTGATCTGGTCTGTATTTCTAACCCTGCTATGCTTTGCCGCTACAGCGATCGTTCGCCATAAAGTGGAGGTGCAAGGAGGATGAATGCGTTTCGGATGTACGCTCTGCTGATCCGTGCCAGCATCGTCAGCAAGATGCAATACAAATTTAATTTTTGGTTCTCGACGTTGCTTGCTTTTGTGGTCAATACGATGGAATTTATGCTAATCTCCATCATTTTATGGAAATTTGGCAGTATTAAGGGCTGGAGCTTATATGAAGTGGGATACTTGTATGGGACTATTTTATTGTCCAAAGCCATTTACCGAACATTGGCAAGTGATGTTCATCATCTGGAAAAATACCTGGTTTCCGGTGATCTCGACCAGCTGCTTATTCGCCCCATCCCGCTGCTGCTGGCGCTCATGACGCAAAATTTCCGAATTATGCTGGCAGAATACATTCAAGGCGGTATCATCCTGACGGTTTGTGTTCACGAGTTGTTGCAATCTGGACAGATTGAGCTTTGGGCTATTGTGCAAACGGTAGTGGTTATTGTGATCGGAGCCGTCATTTTGTTCGCAATCGGTCTTGGTACAGCCACCTTCGGCTTTTGGATTACACGGGTCAGCGATTTGCAAAATGTTACTGAAGATGCGGCTCGCACAGCTGTACAGTATCCGATGAGCTTATATCCAAAATGGCTTCAAGGTATTTTACTGACCGTAATTCCTGTCGGAGCTGCTAATTACTTACCTGCCTTGTACGTGCTTCGCCATGAATTCGGGTTCTGGCTGATCCCGGCTATCGGCTTGTTCGCCGCTCTATTCCTGTTCGTTATGCTGCAGTTCTGGAAGCTCGGCATGTCCAAATATCAAAGTACGGGAAGCTGAAACCAATATTATAAACGATCCACTAAAGGAGCTGTTCCATGATTGAAGTATCAGGTTTAAGCAAATCATTTCGGATTCCGCTTGTTGGCCAAGGACGCTGGCAGCGGCTCCGATCGTATATGAGTGGTGCCCACCAAGAAAAAATCGCAGTCAACGACATCAATTTTATCGTCGAACGCGGCGAATTTGTCGGTTACATCGGACCGAACGGAGCTGGCAAATCGACCACGATCAAAATGCTGACCGGTATTCTGCACCCTTCTTCCGGTGAGGTGCTAATCGACGGGCACAGCCCGCATAAATTCAGGCGGCAGGTCGTACGCAAGCTTGGAGTCGTGTTCGGACAGCGCAGCCAGCTATGGTGGGATCTGCCTGTGAAGGATTCCTACGATATATTAGCTGCGATGTACGGCATCGAACGGACGCAAAAGGACCGTACGTTAGCTGAGCTAAGTGAACTGCTCCAGCTCAAGGAATTTATCGATACGCCTGTCCGTAAGCTATCGCTTGGACAGCGTATGCGCGCCGATCTGGCTGCATCGATGCTGCATAACCCGGATATTTTGTTTCTCGATGAGCCTACCATCGGACTCGATGTCGTAGCCAAAAAATCAATTCGCAAGCTGCTTAAAGCCATGAACCGGGATTTTGGAAAAACGGTGCTGCTGACCACTCATGATATGGACGATATCGAGCAGCTATGTGAACGTGTAATGGTCATTAACCACGGCCAGCTTGCTTATGATGGAACCATTGATGGTTTGAGAGAGAAAATTGGATTGCCCACATTAATGAGAATCAGCTTTGTCGAGCCGATTCACGTGCCTCCTGAATGGAGCGGTGCTTTTCTGATTGTCGGCCAAACCGATAATGAACTCACTGTTCAGTGCAATCGTAGGTCTATTCAGGCAATGGACGTACTACGGCAAATCGAGGAATGGGGTACGATCTCCGATGTTCATATGGAGGAACCCGACTTCGAGGAAATCATTCATCGAATCTATTAGAAATTCATGCCTATACGGGAGATACTCGAGTCTGAGTATCTCTTTAAGCTGCTTGATGAGTTGGAGCAATTGAGTCCGAATATGTTATACTTCAACGTACATAGCAGGAAAAGAGGAGAACGGCCGTGGCACGTTGGAAGGTTAATTTAGCTGTATTATGTATAGGCCAGTTTTTGGTAATGAGCGGAATGACGATGATTACCCCCTTTTTACCTTTATACATACAAGAAATGGGTGTTACGGATCCTCATCACATTGCACTTTGGTCAGGATTTATTTTTGCAGGGAATTTTGTAACCTCATTTTTTTTCCAGCCGCTCTGGGGACGATTGTCCGATCGATATGGACGCAAGGTGATGCTGCTTCGTTCCTCGTTCGGAATGGCCGTCGTCATGACATTAATGGGTTTTGCCCACGATCCGACACAGCTGCTGCTGCTCAGGATTCTGAATGGCGTCATCTCTGGATTCATGCCGGCAGCGGTGGCCTTGATCTCAACCAATACACCCCGCGAGAAAAGTGGCTTCGCCATGGGTATGCTGCAATCGGGTGGGGTTGCAGGCTCGATTCTCGGTCCCTTCATCGGTGGTTTGATGGCGGAATGGCTTGGATTTCGTTCTATATTTTATGTGACAGGTGCTTTGTTATTCGGTGCCTCGATGGTCGCACTGTTTCTCGTTAAAGAAAAATTCGATTTGGCCGAGGCCAAGAAGAAAACGAATATTACGATTGTCCAAGGCTTCCGCGTGTTAATGAAAGTGAAGCAGCTGCCAGCGCTGTATGGAGTCACTTTTGTAATTCAGTTTTCGATGCTTGCTGCCATGCCGCTTATCCCCCTCTTCGTTCAGGATCTGCATGGGAAAGGTGAGCTGCTTGCTTTTTACGCAGGGCTTGTCGGATCGGTAACCGGCTTCTCCAATATGATAGCGTCTCCACTGCTCGGCAGATGGAGCGATCGAATAGGATCTGTTAAGATCTTGGCGGTTTGCTTGATTGGAGCAGGGTTATGCTATATTCCACAAGCACTCGTAACGAACATATGGCAGCTGTTTGCTGCGAGGTTTATGCTCGGTGTGTTTATGGGCGGTATGCTGCCCTCAGTCCAAACGCTAATTCGCAGCTACACCCCTAATGGTATGGAGAGCCGCTCTTACGGCTTCAACTCCAGCGCGCTCAGTCTTGGTAACATGATGGGACCGATTATTGGTGGAGCTTTGTCTGGCTGGGTGAGTATTCGCGGGGTTTTCATTATGTCCTGTATTATGCTGCTCGGCAACGCACTGTGGGTACGTCGCACTCTGAGTGATCAACAGCTTCCAAAACAGACAATCCAAAAAGCCGGAAACGTCTCTCACTCTGGAGACGATACCTGATACGGTCCGCATGACTCCATACATACCGACATATCCTAAGTAAAAGATTTTGTTCACTTACAAGCCGACTGTTTTCTGTCATACGGACTGGTCCATTCTATGTAATCCCAACAACAGCTTGCCACAGCAAGCTATTAGGAGGTTCTCCCCTGCATGAAGCTGGACATTAAAAAAATCCTGTTTATTATCGTTTGTGCCGAGCTGCTGCTCTGGTATCGTTCTGTGATTGAGGTAAGGAATTCGCATTATGAGATTGTGTACCATAATAATGAAGCTTATCATTGGAAGACACCCCAACCTGCAGGCAATCCGGCCGCACCGTTAAAACAAGCATCATAAATCGGTTGGATGTGGTTGTTCAAAAAAAACGCTGAGCACATCAAGGTTGCCATTATATTTAATACGGATTCAAAGAGCATACTATTTATTGATTTAACCCTCCTATGGGAAATAATAGGAGGGTTATTTTTTAAAAATATAGTGTCTACGACTGGCTGGTGCTCTCTGACATCTCCGGCTCTTTCTGTCTCATAATCGGGAGCATGACAAGCGCTCCGAGAATGAACAGGATGCCTGCTCCAGTATAGATCGTTACGAGCGGATACGTGTCTTTCAGCGTGCCGGCGAATGACATGGAGATGACCATCGTGCCAATGAACATCGGGGACAGTACACCATTAACCCGACCCACGATAGATTGGTGTGACCATTTTAGGATCATCGTACTGATCCCGATATGGATGCACGGGAACACGAGTCCGTTCACAAACTGTACAATCAACGTTAATGGTACATTCGTTGAGTAACCAACGATGACCGTACATATGGCCCCCACCAGCATACCGACGGCCAGCAACAATTGCGGTGCGACCTTCTTCGCAAACACGGCAACGATGCCGCCTCCGATCAGCATTGCGGCACCATTTACCATGAGGATGTACTGCAGAAATTCCTTTGGCTGGCCGAGTCGCTCAGTTACGATGAACAGGCCGAGCGCTTGGGCGATGCCCACGGCGAGTCCTGCCAATATGAATACCGCTCCCAGCGTCCGAAGCACGGGACTTTGCCAGACGTAACGGAAGCCCTCGTTGAACTCTTTACGGAATTGGCCTTTCACTACTTCCGGCCGCAGCTCCTCCTTATCCTTGGGCAGTCGGACCAGTATGAGCGCGGACAGCAGGAACGCAACCCCCATAACTGCAATTGATGTCTTTAGGCCGAACGTGCTGTAAGTGAATGTG
Organism: Paenibacillus periandrae; assembly: GCF_022458865.1. Classification (GTDB taxonomy): domain Bacteria; phylum Bacillota; class Bacilli; order Paenibacillales; family NBRC-103111; genus Paenibacillus_S; species Paenibacillus_S periandrae. The sequence goes on from NZ_JAJNMU010000018.1 coordinate 126,695, forward strand.
CCAAGCATCGGCCCAAGCACCATGAAAATCGCCATCAATGACTGGAACAGGGCCATCCCCTGTTGCAGCTGCTCTTCTTCAACATGCTGCTTGAACAACCGCATACTCGAAGGCTGTGAGAACTGTGAGAGAATTGCTGAAATGAAAGTGACAAGGAAGACGGACTGCCATGATCCGAACTGAATCATCAGCAACACGACGAACACCGAAACTGCAGACAACAAGTCACACCAGATCATGGTCCGCTTCGGCCGCCAACGATCGGCGAATGTTCCGCCTATAAACGAGAACACGAAAATCGGCGCGAATTCGGCGACGCTAATTAATGATATGGCATACGGATTGTTATTTGTTTTATCCGCGATATAGAGCAGAATGGAAAAATTCCTCACCCAGATACCGATTTGCAGCAAGACGTTAGACAATAATACAGTCTGAAGGAAACGGTTACCGAAAAGGCTCGGGGCTTTGTCGGTGTTTTGATGCATAGCCAATTTTTAACACTCCTTTTTTATGCTACAACTAAAGTAGCAACAGGTAGAATATAGCGGCGGTGCCTAAGAAATCTTTCGTGTTTATTCTAGCATATAACAAATGTGATGGGTTCTTTTTAATTGCTATTTTCGGGTACCAAATTGAGGCAATTATACAACGAAGGCTAAGTGTTCATTCAGTGCTTTGCATTACCTTATTCGTTAGTCCAAATTACTATCTCACAGCTTCCAGCCTCAATTTGTTGTTCTGGCTTGCTCTTGTCCCAGTTTGTCGTAGCCGACGACCGTTATTTCATCAGCAGCAAGGGAAGAGTTGAAACTAACTATACCAAGGAAGTCCTGTCCCTCAGCCACTATTTTTTCTAAAATAACAATACTTAAGAAAAACAAGGTAGCAACCAATGCCAGGGCAGATACAATTCTTTTCATCATACACCTTCAAAATCTATAGACGAACGAATATTAGAAAAGGTTTCCATTAAAGTTCTATTGGTGACATGAAAGTAATTTGGGGGGAACAGCAGCGGATTGATATTACACCGGGGAATTCATAATCAAATTTGCAATGAAGCACACCCTTTACATTTTATAACTGAAAACTGTAAAGGGTTGCCCATATGTTTAAAACCCTTCCTATTCACAACAGCCGAATATGCTCAAGAACCTCACTTACAATGTTTCCTACTCGTTTAAAAAGGTTGTCGCCTTGTTCTGAATTAGCTTGGCTACTTCCTCCGCAGACTTTTGTTCGCTAAAGAATGATCTGGACTCATCTCCTATTATGGAAATCACTTTACCATCCGCCTTCGAATAGTTATTCGCTGTACTAATGAACTGTTTGAACTGGGTAAATTCTTCGTCAGACACCTTGGGGGCTTTTCCGTCTGGAAGTTTGTACTTTCCGCTTTTAACTTGATTCTGAATGTCGTTCAACTGCCTCTCATTCACAGATTTAAGCAGTGAAAATCCTTGCCTTCCTTGCAGGGATTGTCCTTCATCGGATAACAAGAAGGCAATAACCTTCCAAGCCTCCTCTTTAACCGAAGATTTGGCTTGAATGGCAAACTGGGAAGCGGTGATAATCCTCGCTCCTCCTGCTTGTTCTGGCTTTTGCAGCAACTTCGGGTTTGAGAAAAATTGGTGTTGACCATTAATTAAGTCTGCTGGTGATTGCAACAGGGTAGAATAGAACATCTGCTTGCCTATATCCGCTGGTTCTGAAGTCATAACTTTATTATCGTACATTTTCTTAATTTGTTGCATCATTCCCACGAAAAAGAGAGAGTCGAACTTTGCCTTTTTCGTTGAATGATCAACGAGCTCTGCGTATTTATCCACAACCAATTCTTGAAGGAGGAGTTCCGGCGGGTCATTCGCTAAAGCGTAGCGGCGCTCCTTGCCGCTCTCTCCCAGTTTTTTCGAAACCTTTTCAAACTCCTTCCAGGTCCATTTCTTATCGTCGACATTCGTGTTCTTAAGTATATCCCCATCGCCTATGAACGCACGGAGGGAGAATCCTAAAGGCATAGCATATAAACCGCCATTCTGCTTCAAAACATCCAAAATGTTCGTTTGCAAATCGTTTGTATTCAGCGATTTGTCTTTCATCATGGTCTCATCCATGTTCAGGAGAAGCTTTTTGCTCACATAATCGTCGATAGGTAAACTGCTTATTTCGAAGATATCCGGGCCTTTCCCTGAAAGCAAGGCTGTATTCATCGTTTTTTTGTATTTTTCATAATCCTCTGAAATTTGAATTTGCAGATCGATGTCTGGATTCTTTTCTTCAAACTTTTTCTCTACCGTCTTAAAAAATGCGTTCGATTCTTGCATAGCCGTAGGCCATACTTGCATCGCCAAAGTAACGACCTTTTTCCCTTCATTGATTACCGGTTTCTCCGTATTTGTCAGTTCCTTGCTGCCTTCAGAACTGCATGCGGCCATAGACGTTGTTAAAATACCAATAGACATCATACACTGCCACTTTTTCATCGAACAAATACCTCCTGGATTTTTTTGTCAAAAACGAACACGATTTCCCTCTTGTAAAGGCTCACTGCTTTCCATAATAATCAGGTCGTCCTTATAGAGGCTTTCCGCTTTAATCATTGTTTCTTTTCCATTCGTCTCACTGGACTGAATTCGAACTTTACGAGTAACAAAGCTATTGCCTAATGCCCCCCTCTGCTCGTCAATTTTGTAAACGAACAGGCCGTCGCGGTCTTGATGAATCGCCGCATTGGATATGACTAGCCCTTCTTGGTTTGAGCGTTTCTCCAATTTGAACTCTGCCTTCTCACCCCCTCTCAGCTCGGAATCAATGACCTTTATGCGAAGTGCCTTCTGTGCAATCGTTTGGGTAGGCCCTGCTTCTTCTACAGATGTGCTCTGGGTACGAGGTTGTATATTTGCCACTTCATCAATCGTGCCGTCGATCATACGGATTTGTTGTTCTTGGTCTCTTTCTGCTACTGTAAGTATCTTGACCTCTATCTTCTCTCCGATCGAAATCCCCAAGCTGGAAAGCAGCGTTGCATCGACAGAAATATCCAAACGATAGCCCAGACTGCTATTTGAGATAAGAACGTCTGGTTCCCCTGCTGTTATTACTCCTTCAATAGCATTCAATTTATTAATAATGCCATCGAACGGAGCGTTCATTTCCTGTTGGCTTGTCAGACGGTCTCTCAGCCCGTTAATTTTACGTTCCTGTATGCCGAGATCAAGTTTACGTGTTTCAATATTGCGGCTTGCAGCCCGAATCTTGAATGCGTCCCCTTCCGTCGTTGATAGAATGAACTGATCTTGAACATTCTGCAGCTCGATTTTCTGCTTGTCCAAGTTTGTTATTTCATCCTCCAATTCACTTTCAACAACTTTGCTGTCATAGATGATTAGCTTTTGCCCCTTCTTCACACGATCTCCTTCTTTTACGAGAATCGTTTGGACCTTCCAGCCAGCAGGGTTCGATAATCTCGTTTCGGCGAACGGTTGCATCATACCGCTGCCTTCGAGTGTAAATAAAAGACTTCTGTTAACCAGCTTTTCCGTTCTCACTTTTGGCAAGGTCAGTGACTGCAGCGTGTTGCTGAACAACGTAAAAAATATTAACAATCCCATAAAAACAATGAACACGACTTGAATGCTTCGTTTGTGCCTACGATCACCCAGTTCTTTTTCTAACTCCATATTCCGTCTTTCTCCTCCTAAGAAACTTTCCGTTGGAAAATTTTCTTCTTAAGCATCGTCTGAGTTTTACATTGGAAAAACTTGCATGGCAAGCATCAGCTTTACAAAAATTACCCCTTGATACCAGACAATTGAATACCTTCAATGAAATACGTTTCCGCATACAGAAACAGCAGCACCATCGGAGCCATGTAGAGCATGGATGCAGCGAAAGCAATCCCCAGCTCGCCATTAATCTTCGATAAATAAACGGATAACGGCTGCTTGAATGGATCGTCCAGAAAAATAAGCGGCTGCTCCACCATGTTCCAATAATCGACGAACAATAAAATAACGAGTGCAGCCAAACCCGGTTTGATCATCGGAATAATAATTTTGTAAAAAATTCGTAAATGTCCGGCTCCATCCATCTTGGCCGCTTCGACGTAGACATATGGAATATCCAGCATGAACTGCCTGAGCATAAACACACCGAAAGCTGCGAATATTCCAGGCAATATAATAGCGTTGGTACTATTCAGCAGACCAAGCTTATCCGCCATAATATAATTCGGAATTAGCGTTACTTGGAATGGCATGAGCATCGTCAAGACGTAGACGAGAAACAAGTGTTCCCGGCCGCGAAATTGCAGCTTCGAAAAGGCGTACGCAGCAAGTGCAGCTACAAGGGTTTGTCCTGCGATGATCGGCACTACCATAAATACCGAATTCCAAAACATCGTCAGATATCTCGGACTGCCCACCAACACCTTGCCATACTGCTCCAAGGACACTTGATCCGGCAGCAATTTTAAATTCACAAAAGGATTTGCTTTCCCAACAGTCGCTTGGTTCATCTGCCCAATGGGTCCATAATTGATGTCAATTTCCAGTTCTGTCATGAGCGAATTGGTCAAGGTGAGCGCAATCGGGAATAATAACAGGACTCCTATAGCACCCACGAATACCGTTAACGCACTTTTTTGTAATAGTTTGGCAACTTGCACAGTCTTCCTTCCCCCTATTCCATGAACTGCCGATATCGGCGTTCAAGAGCAAACAAGCCCCTGACAATCAAAAGAATACAGATGACCATCAAGGTCGCCGCGGCAGTCAGCTTCTGAATATTGAGCGACGTGAACATGTTGTTCATATAGTGCTGCATCATGTAGATACTGTCATGCGGATAATCGCCTGCGATCAAATACGTTTCCCGAAAAACTTTAAACGAATTAATGATCGACATGATGACGACAAAGAACATCGTGGATGTTAAATAAACAAGTGTAATACTGCCAAACTGACGTAAACGCCCAGCCCCTTCAATTTGGGCGGTTTCGTAATAATCCTTCGGAATTTGCTGTAGTCCCGCCAAAAATAAAATTACGTTATAGCCGATGTTCTTCCATACATAAACGACTATGATTACATTTCGGGCCGCATCGGTCTTCATCCAATCCACACGTTCGATTCCGAAGCCGCTCAGCCAGGCGTTCAAGGAGCCGTTCCAATCGAACAGCATTTGCCAGATCAGAATAATCGAGGCGACGGGAACGACAAGCGGCAGCACATATGCAGTCCGCAGCCATTTACGCAGATATATATTTTTATTCAACAGCATCGCCAAACCCAACGAAAGCGCAAGTAAAAGCGGAACACAAACCGCGCTAAAATAAAATGTATTGGACGACGCTTTTCGGAAGGAATTGCTCGCAAGCAGCTCGCGATAATTATCCAGGCCAACGAATTGGCCGTCGATCGTTCTATCCATGAAGGAGTAGAACACTCCCATGGCAAACGGAATAAGGTAGAACAATGCAAATCCAGCACCGCTTGGTGCGAGAAATATCCAGGCAGCCGCTGAATCCTTGTGAATCCATTTTTTTATTTTCTTCTTCATAATGAAGCCATGCCAAAAACCCCACTTGTTCATTCACAGTTTCCTCCTCCCCATTCATACATTTAGAATAGGGCAGGCTGTTAAATAAAAAAGTGGGGTAAATATAAAATTTTCCTTAAATGATTGGTACAATAGTTAGTCGAGTGCCTCAGATGCCATTTTTCGCGGGAAACGGACTTCAAAAAGTGTACGAATCAAACTGCTTTGGGCCAAAATTGTGCCTTGATGCTGAGTTACAATGTTTTTCGCAATAGACAAGCCAAGACCGGTACTCCCCTCACGATGAATCCGTGCTTGATCGCCGGTAAAAAACATATCGAAGATATGCGGCAGCTCTTCCGGAGGTATGCAATCCCCATAATTGACCACTTGAATCACCATATCTTCTGCGTCAATATTGCAATTAATATCAATAAACTGACCATCTTTTCCATAGCGAATGGCATTCGTCAGCAGATTTTCAAATACACGTGCCAATAGCTCTCCGTCACCCCAAATAGTCAAATGCGGAGTCACATTCAATCGGGTTGTTAGGTTGTTTTTCTCAAAGGCAGGGTATAGCTCCTCATTTAACTGGATGAGAAGCTCGCTCAGATCGATTGGTTGTTTTTCAAAGGTAAGCTTGCCATAGTTCATTCGTGTTATTTCGAACAGCTCGTCAATGAGCTTCTCTAAACGTTGAGATTTGGTATAAGCAATGCTCGTATAGTGCTTGATTTGTTCGGCAGTCAACTGATCGTCCTGAAGAATGAAATCCAGATAACCTAAAATCGAAGTCAGCGGCGTACGCAAATCGTGAGCCAAATTGAGGACCAATTGTTCCTTGCTGTTTTCTGCAAGGTCTCCTCTCTCCAAAGCTTGCTGCAATTTTTGACTGGCTAGATTAATGTCTCTCGCAATATCCCCGAATTCATCTTTGGATGGAATACGTATACGACTGTTGAAATCACCATTCGCAAGCTGATTAATACCGTTGGATATTTCTTGAAAATAAGCCACATATCTTTTGGTGAGGAGAAAGAAAAACAAAATCGAGAGAGGAATGAAAATAAGCAAAAAGAAGTTAACATCCCCAATATCTCTCATGAAATAACGAAATTTTGTCAATGGATTTTCGAACATGGTCGTATAATAAAAGAGTTGGAGAATCTTATAGATGATATAGGTAATAACAGCGGAAAAAAGCATACTTGAACCAAACAGCTGAATCATTTTAAAGCGAAAGCTCCGGGTCATTATAGCCATTGAATGCATATATCATAGGGACCTCCCTTTTGTTCGGAATGTAGCCATAAACTTAACCCATACTTTGCAAGCGATGAAGCCAATCAAGCCTCCACTGGAATTTAGAATAAGATCATCGACGTCAAAACTTCCAATAGAGAATAAGGCCTGCGCACTTTCCAGGATTAGACTTAAACCTAAAGAAAGTGTGAACGCGCCTATCAAACATATTTTTTTGTTTCTTAGCATGAAACCAAGAAAAATACCGAATGGCATGAATATCGCAATATTCCCAATCATGTTAATCAGATCATGAATCGATAAAACATGAATCGATCTGGATATTTCTTTAAAGGGGATCAGATTACCTTTTTGCAATCGCCTGGTGATATCATCCGGATTTCTCAGACTCTGCTTAAGTTGCTGACTGAGAAATGTCATATCGATCACACCGAACTTAAACAGAATAATTTTGAATAATGCGTACACATATAAGACAAACAGTGCATGGATTTTAAGATTATTCAACGTTCTCTTATGTTTTATTTCCCATCTCACCATCTTGAGTCTCCTGAGCTCCAAAAAAACCATTTCTTCATCCTTAGTATCCTCCTAACCATTCGTACACTTTTAGGATAAGGAAAACTATTTAAAAAGAAATGGGGTTAAAAATAAAATTTTTCTTAAACTTCTACATCTATTTAGGGTGAGGATAATTTAAAGACTTACGAACCAAACTGCCTTGGATTACCTCAGGTACGGGAAAGCAGGGTGTTTTGGACAATACTAAGGTTCAATCACAACTAAAAATCACTTTAGTGACTTCGGGCCATTTGCATCTCAAGAACGCGATCCCGAGTATCTGCTGGACGGTACTGCTTCAAAACGCCTTGATCATATGTAAAAAAAGCGTAGGCATCGTTATTGCCGATTTGAATCAGGGGCTGTCCATTCTCTATAAAAAGGGACGAGTAGGAAGGCTCGTCATTAGCTATTTCAGGGAACAAGCTGCTTGATTGCAGAACGGTCGATTCGAAGCGCTCATGCTCCGTGACCCACCGATGGATCTCCAGAGCGGGAGGCACCCAGTCTGTCTGGTTGCCGATCCATTCAGGGACACCATCGCTGTCAATATCCATTGGAATCGTGGTATGCCCTTGAAAATCAACTACATGCCAAGAATCAGTATTGTGGTGATAAGTCAGCAGCCCCTTTTTTGCACCAATCGAGCCAAAAGGGATTTCAATAACGGCACCAGAAACCTCCCCAGTCAAAAAGCTTAAAGGATGGATCCAGACTTGATTCTCGTCAAAATTGGGCATGTCACCTAACTTCCATTCTGAATTCCTACCCTTGAGATATCCGGTTAAACCTGAGGAGGCAACCCCATTTGTATATACAAGAACTTCCGCCTCAGACCCGGGAAGAACAAAGCTTTGGATAAGCTTCGCCCCGATAGGAGCAGTGCCCTTCTCTAAGGGTTGTCCCATACTTTCTTCAAAGGGAATAACTACATGCTCAGGAAACAAGTCAGGCCTATAGATCGGATGCTGACCACTATGTTCAGATATGTTTGTCGACATACCGTTGTCATACATGACTTGATCATTGCTGCATGCGAGAGTGCTAAGCAGTATCAGCATCATTATGCCTGCACGATGGATGAAGTTCGTCAATATGTAATCCCTCACTTCTTATAGAAATATATAAACATTCTGCCATCCTGTGTTCTGTCTCATTTACAAATAACTCCATATGTTAAACGTAAAAAGCAATGCATTTGTTGCGTTATCCCTTATTGCCAGCAAAATAAAGGGCTACCGTTAGGCAGCCCTCATGCTAGTGAATGCAAAGTTTCCAGATCGAATTAAAATAGAACTGCCCCCGTCGTTGTTCATGATGGACGGAAGCGGTTGTTAAACTGCTTGCGACCCCACTCTACTGCAAATTTTATATTTGCGCTCCCGGCAGGTGTTGCCGCTTTGAATGCGACCGTGATATTGTCCTTATCTGCTGTTATTGAAGAGATCCCAATCGAATTGGCGTCGGCAGATAACGCCGTAGCGGTGTACCACTCAGGCGTGACGCCTAATAAATGGGCCACTTGATAGTTTATATTGCCGCCGTTAACCGAAGCGATTGCACGCTGCCCTGTAAATACTATCTCATCCCCGACATACGAGGATTGGGATGAATAAGAAAGCGAGTCCCATACCTTGGTCAAGGACGTATCCAGCTCAGGCGAAGCTACCTTGTCCCAATATTCAAAAGTGCCCTGCGGATACAAGTCGTACGTATATTCGAACACACAATAGTTCGTATATTTGGGACGGCGGAAATATAGCCAGTATTTCCCTCCTGCATCGGCATATACGGTAAAGTTGGCAAATGCATCGCCAGTTCCATTAAAACCGTCGCCATCGACATTAAATATCGGTTTAAAACCGCCTGCCTCATTGCCGCGAACACCAAATGCGAATTCGGCGGATGCGGAGCGATAGGATGCCTTGCCGTAATCCGTAGTCATCCTGACCCTGCCGCTAAATAGCGATCGGTCCGTCCCAATACGGCACACTCGAAACCACTGTGCATAATTCTGCACCCCAGGCTTAGGCTCGCCGATATCCCGCAGCTTTTGATATCTCAGATCTCGCCACGTATTTTTCCAATTCTCGGCATTGCTTAAATGCGATGTTCTTACGGACCCGTCAAAATTAAACATGCCCGATGTTTCCGGGTAATCGATTTTAATGAAATTACCTGTAAATGCTGCCCCCTCAGGCGGCGTCTCGCAGCGGAACATGCCGCCGGAATCACGTATGGTGCCGTTTTTGCCAAAGCCAACGCCTATTGAACTGCCTGTTGTCCAGATGTTGACTTCCAGGATTGCATTATAGATTTCATGCGAAGCATTGTTGTATGCATCATCGCCTACCAGCATCCCGATCTGGCCGTCGCGAACGTTAAGAGAGACGTTGCGAAAGGTCGTATATCCATACGAAGGCATGTTGGACGTTCCTGGTTGACGTTTGAACACAATATGACGCTTGCAATTGCTGATCGATACGTTTTCCAATGTCGTTCCCTCTACCCAAAAATTGCGGGAGTGCAGCACCAGGCCATCCCCTGCCAAAAAACCGTAGATGCTCAAATTGCGAAGCTTGAACCCGTATGTATCCGAAATCTCGATCGCGATCGAATTGGAATTACTGCCGCCATTTATCGACAAATCGATGATCGCATGACTGGTGCCAACAGCACCGCTCCACACCGTAGAGTTTCGCCAATAACGAAACAGGTAACCATCGCCATTCCAAGTAAGATTCGTCACACCGACCCCATCGCCGGAAATGATAACATTAGGCGGCACATCAATATTGCCGCCTGATGCAGTAAAGTCATATGAACCTGCGGGAATCAGCACTACGCCACCTTCTACGGCAGCCGATAGCAGTACCGCCTTGATGGCGTCAGTCGGGTTGGAGGGCCACAGAGCGGAGTCAATCACACGCCAGACCGGTTGCACGCCGCCTACAAGCAAAGCACCGCTGTGTTCAGCCAGCGCGTCTTCGAGACCAACTTGATATACAGCTACCCACGCCGTATTGCTAATACCTCCATCAGCAGCCGGGTTGTTGGCAGCAGTCGTATGAGGGCGTGCTCCAGCCCATCGGTAACCAGTCGTTATGCCGTCAGCAGAAGTGTGCTCCAGAACGTCCCACTCCTGAAAGATCCGCACACTTGGCCTGAAAGTACCGTAGATGCGGAGCAAACCACCCAACTGAACATTCCCGTGTTCGGAATTGTTTCCATAAACACTGTCCTGAACGGAGGTACCAGCGGCTGCATTCACGATCCCCCCCGAAGCGCCGTACAATAGTGCCGCGGCACCGGTCATGCCCAACGAGGCTATCAGCTCTCTGCGCGTTACCAGCTTGTGCGAATCCTTACGATCGGTCATACGTCATTCCTCCCACGAATTTTCATTATTGTTGTTATCCAAAACTGCATGAAGACAAGACAGTGTCAATAAACAAGCTCCCGAAACTGCTTAACAGTATGGAACGATATGAAATTGCCATTGTGCGCGCTGGAAGCCCGTTCATCGCCCGACCGACTCATAATGTGCAAGTCATCGCCGTCAATCGCCATGGTGGCGTAGTGCCTTGCGTGCTTCGCTGCCGCTCCTGCTGCTACCAGACCGGCAAAGCACCAATCGATACAATTTTTAGAAAAATGCAGCTGCAATCTTGTCCGCTCGTTGTTTGGCAAATTGTAGCGGTCCGAGGGCAGTCTATCTGCTCTGGTCATGCTATCCGTTGCCTGCGTACTTAGCAGCCAATACAATTGCATACGTTCGTCGAACAGGATATGAAATTTCATTTGTCCTCCCGGGCAGGGTACGAATGCAATGTGCTTACCCGAAGGGACAGTCTCCAGCATGGTTGTCATCACGCCGTGCTCATCTTCCACTACTTTGGCGATTGCCGCATAACCACTTCCCCCCGTGTGGGCGCGCATCCACAAATGAAACGTTTTCCCCGCCACGTCGTACCACAAATGGTTTTCGTCAATAAACTGCACCACGTTCGTTTCCAGCCAGCCCGCCGGGGCACAGCCTCTGTTCGGTGCGACATCGATGTATCGCTGAGGATCGTTATGAAAAAAAGGAACGCCGAAATAGTCCAATTTTTCTACAGGAATAGCATCACAGAAGGCAAGCTCAGAGGCAAAAGTCCAGTTTGCTGCTGTTGTCAGCTCCGAATCTGTCCTTCCACGCATCAGAATAGGCGCCAATTCGCCCACAGGCCAGCCTTCGATGCTGCGATACAGGCGTTTTTCCATAACCAGATACACCGATCCATTGGCATAATGGACGTTGCATGGCGCCTGATGCCATTCCTCGCCTTCAGTCAGGCGAACCAGGCTCGTCCAGCTCTCACCTTCATCATCTGAACGCATGATCATCAAATCGCCGCTATGACCTATCACATAAAGAGAACGACCGGCGACAAACGGTCTCGCATGCACATACGGATAATCCGATCTATATGTCCACGTCAAGCCCTGGTCATCCGAGGTTAGCACTTTTCCTTGAGGGGACTTTACTTCAGGACCGCCAAGATCCAGAGTAGCCACCAAACGGCCAGATGGAAGCACAGCAAGACCGGGGCTGTAGCAGTAAATGCTGGACGGATCTGCAGATTCATATACTTTGACAAACTCATCAGCCAATAATTTCATTCGTACACCTCTTCGGAATGAGTAAGATCCGCATCCATACAAATTTCGGTTTTTATCCTTTTAGCGAACCAATCATAACTCCCTTGACAAAGTACTTTTGCGCAAAAGGGTATATGCATAAAATCGGCAAGCTGGAAATGATGATGATGCCGTATTTGACGGACTCAGCCAAAAACGTTTTTTGCGCCATGTCCTGGTCCACAATACCGAGATCAAGCTGCTGCATCATTTGCGTCTGACTCGTCAGTATTTCCCTTAGCACCAGTTGAAGCGGGATGTAACTGCGGTCGTTCAAATAAATAAGTGCGTTAAAAAATGAGTTCCACTGGCTGACAGCAGTAAATACCACCAGCACGGCAATGATCGCTTTGGAAAGCGGCAGAATAATTTTCGTAAAATATCCGATATTGCCACAGCCATCCATCTTTGCTGCTTCAAACAGCTCCACGGGAATGGTTGATTCGAAAAACGTTCGTGTAATGATGATATTCCACATACTGACGCTTCCGAGTATGATAACGATGAGCGGGTTATTGATCAGGTTTAGATCCTTTACCAGCAAATAAGTCGGGATCAGTCCCCCACTGATAAACATGGGGATAATAAACAGCGTAATGATGAACCCCCGGCCAACCAAATCTTTACGCGAAAAAACATATGCCGTCATCAGTGTCAGACTGACGCTGAGCAATGACCCGCCAATCGTGTACAAGACCGTGTTCAGGTACCCGATCCATAACTGCTTGTATTCGAAAATAAGTTTGTAGCCATCCCAATTCAAACCCTTGGGGAATATAAATACTTTGCCCGTTCCTACTGCGGAAGGGTCACTGAAGGAAGCAATCACGATAAAATACATCGGATACAATACCAGGATCAACATCAGAAACAAATAAATGTTATTCATCGTATCGTAAACCATATCGGATTGGCTTTTGCGCGTTATGCCTGTCATCCTGACCCCACCTTTAAAAAATTCCGCTTTGCCCTAATTTTTTTGCCAGTTTATTGACCGTTAACAACAATAGTAAATTAACAACTGAATTGAATAGACCGACCGCTGCGGAAAAGCTGTACTGGGACTGCAGCAGGCCCACCTTGTAGACATAAGTGGAAATAACTTCGGAAGCTCCCAAATTCAACGCATTTTGCATTAAAAATGCTTTTTCAAAGCCGACGCCCAGCATCCCACCACAGTTCAAGATTAGCAGGGTAACGATAGTTGGCATAATCGAAGGCAGATCGATATAGAAGGCGCGCTGGAATTTATTCGCACCATCCACAATGGAAGCTTCGTGCAGTGATGTATCGACACCCGATAATGCCGCCAAATAAATGATGCTGCCCCAACCCATGCCCTGCCAAACGCCGGACCATACATACAGATGCCCGAAAAATTCGGGGTCGGACAGGATCATTAGCGGGCCATGCGTCAACCCAAGGAAATTCAGGAACTGGCTGACAATCCCTAAGCGTGGAGCCAGAAACACGTTAAGCATGCCGACCAGTACGACCGTAGATATAAAATGGGGCGCATACGTTACCGTCTGTACAATGCTTTTTAACCGCTTGCTGTTTGCGCTATTCAGCGCCAAAGCGAGCACAATCGGAATAGGAAAACCTGCCAATAAAGAGTACAAGCTAAGCGACAGCGTATTTTTGATCAATGTCCAAAACATATCCAGCTTGAATAGTCTTTCAAAATGATACAAGCCTACCCATTCGCTGCCCCATATGCCTTTAACTGGTTTAAAATTTTCAAAGGCAATCAAAATGCCGTATAAAGGGACGTATTCAAATACAAGAACATAGATCAGCGCGGGAAGGACCAGAACGTATAAGCCTATATTTTCTCTCACTTTGAGCAATTTTCTGCTGAACAGCCGTGTCGGGGCTTGCGCTCGGATAACCGGATTAGAATCGATCATGTTGAACTCCTCTCGTACGTTCGATGGATGCGGTAATCGGGCAGCTGCCCGATTGTCCCGCTGCCTGTTACTTGCCGAGCTTGGAGGCGGCATCCAGCTGTTTTTGATTCAACTGCATGAACTCATCCAAGCCAAGACTCTGCAGTTTTTTCACATAGGTATCCCATTCGGCATCGACATTTCCTTTGCCCGATATCCAGTTGGCAATTGTTGTTTTGATATAATCGTTAATCGCTTTATCCAAATCTGCCATACGCAGTTTTTCAGTGTCTTTCAGCAATCCGGCAGGTACCGGCGGGTAATTCAAGTTTTTGGCTGGCAAATATTTTTTATAAATGTTGTCGTAGGCCCATTCTCTTGTGCCTTCCTTCTTGACATTCAGGTTGATAATTTTATTTTTGAACATATTCTCGTCGAGCAGTGCTATCCCATAATTGGAGAGTCCTTTATCGGCGTCTGCTTCTATTTTTTGATTCGTCAATTGGTACTTGTCGTTGGCCTCTTTCGTCCATGCCACGCCTTCTTTACCATAGTTCATCGTCATGGACCAATCCGGTTCAGCCAGCATTTCCGCCAGTCTTGCCGATGCTACAGGGTATTTATTGTTTTTGAAAATGACAAAGTTTCTCGGCCAAATACTGCGATTTTGGCGGCGAATATTCGGCTGTTTGCCGTTGGGGGATTGCAGCGGTGCCATCGGGTACCACCATTTCCCATCCATATAGTTTTCATTCTGATCGCCGTAAGAGGTCATCGAACCGATCATCGGCGGATTGGACGATATAGCAGCCGTATATTTGCCCCAGTCATCTGTGAAAGCTTCCGGAACGATCAGCCCGTTCTTATACAGGTCAGCCAAATAGCGAATTGGCTCTTTCAGATCCGGATTCGTCGCTTGGGATTTGAATTTGCCGTCCTCCACAATAAAATAGCTCCCAGGGGCGTAGACCCCGAACGAAGCGTACATATCAAACTGCCCGCCGATATTGCTGCCATACTGAATATAATATGGGGTCACGTTTTTAGGAATGGAGCCCTTGCCGGCATTCTCTTTAAAGGCGGTCAGCACATTTTTGAATTCTTCTGTCGTGGTGGGCATTTTCAATCCAAGTTCGTCCAACCATTTCCGATTCATAAACCACTGGTCCCGCAAGTTGTAGCTGTATTCGTCAATCAATGCAAACGGAAAACCGTATAACTTTCCGTCCGGCATCAAGGCTTGCTGCTTCAGGTCCGGATTGGACTCAAAAAACTTGCTCCAATTCGGAGTATACTGCAGAAGACGATCAATGCTGACGATATCCTGCGCATCAACCGCATCGGAAATCGCCTGAGGTGTAGGGTCCATGCGTAAAATGATATCCGGATAATCCCGGCTGCTGAACATCAAATTGACCTTCTCGACATCACTGTACACCTTCAGATTGATTTTGATGTTAGTCTTTTCCTCGATTTTTTTCCAAATATCATACTTCGTAAACTCTCCCATGTGAGCGCCATAGATGATACCCACATTTAATGTGATCGGTGCTGCCGTTATCGGGTAGCCCGTCGCATTCGTCACACCGCCATCAAGCAGCTTGGTGTCCCCGCCGCTGCCTATAGAGACGTTCTGCTCCCCCACTTTGGCGCTTTCGGAACACCCGATCAAAAAACCGCCGAGCATGGTCATGCAAACTATCCCGGAAACAAGCCTGCCCATTTTCCCTCTCATTCTGTACTCCCCCTATGTCATATTGTGATGGCCTAACTACTTGTAATCGATTACATGTGACCCTGTGCCGAGCGATCACTTTATCAGGCTAGCAAATGTTCCGCAGCTTCGTAAATATGCCGCTAAATGACGGTATGCTTTTCTCCCACAGACCAATAAAGCCAAGCAGCACTAGGCTTTTACCTGCATGAAGAGCTGTTGTCGTGCAGGCAGTATGCAATTATCCAATCATGTGCGGACAGCTAAAAAGCCGACTTTCGATAAGAACACATCTAAGATGCGCGTTCATCAAAGCCGGCCTAGCCAATAGCCATTTATTCGGTTATAAGTTCGTCATATGCCTTTGTACGTGATTTTGCGGAACCCCCCTGGCGTCGTGCCAACTTCCTTCTTAAACTTACGCACAAAACTCGATACGTCATAGTAACCGATCTCGGAAATGATTTCGACTAACGGTTTTTCTGTGGAGCTTAGCAGGTGCTTTGCTTTTTCCATACGCAAATAATTCATGTAATCGGAGATGTTCTGACCCGAGTATTTCTTAAAATAGTAGCTCAAATTTGAAAGGGACATGTTGAAAAGATCCGCCATGCTCTGAACCGTAAAGTTCGGGTCGTGGTAATTGTTATCCATGTAGTCGATCAATTGCTGCAGCAGCTCCTGATCATGCTTGTCACGATTTTCCTTAATATACTTGCATAGTGTCCAGCAGAGTTCGTTGATGTTCTGTCCGAGCTCCTTCACGGTTTCAAACTGAGCGAGCGAAATGACGTCGATGTACCCTTTATCCAGCACAACAAACTTTTTATTGATCGTCTGCATCGTTTTCAGCACAGTATTGATAATATCGAAACAAAGGCAGCGAGCTTCGAATAAAGGTACATCGCGACGCGTAATTTGGTCCACCAGTTCCGTAACGGTCACAGAGATTTGCTCCGTATTGCCTTCGATGATGAACAATTCGAGCGCTCTCAATTCCTCGACGGGGTAAGGGTAATCCGAGGATGCAGCAATTTGGATATCGTCAAAATAGATGATTTGATCTGTTCCTTTGACCAGCCGGTAATCGAGCGCCGTATACGCTTCAATGTAAGATTTGCCGAGTTGTCCTGTTTCTTCACAGCCATTGCCTATACCGACCGCGACATTTGCGCACAGCTTGTTCATCATGATTTGCTGCATCTGCGTTAACGTGTCATGCAGCGCCTGATGATCAGCTTCGATTTGACCAGCCAAAATGAAAATCATATGATTATCGATGTTCATGTGGCCGAAGCCTTCGATTTCATCGGGGAGCGATTGTTCCAGCAGCTCCACAAGCTCAGATAGAGATGCGGCGGACTGCTTCTGCTGCCGATCTGAAGTGCCCGCGGAAAAGATAACGACGCGATAAAAAGGCTTGCTGAAGGAAATCCCGATCTCTGTGCCTTTCTCGTTAAAAGCATCCGAATGCGCGTAAGAGCCGCGGATCAAGTTGTTCAGCAGGAAGTCTTTGACCGCGCTGTGACTGCTTTTGACCTGATCGTTCAACATTTTGTTCGTATGATTGATGCGGTTAATGGTCATCCGTACCGCTTCGAACTCATTACCAGCCTCAGCAACGCTCCCAGTCTCCTTTTCCACAAACAATCGAAGCTGGCGAATCGGTCGATAATTCATACGCATATTGAACAAGATCAGTATGCCAGCGGCGAGAATTATACCAAGAAACGTCCACAGGAAGGCATTTCTTGCCGCGATAACCTGTCTCATCGCTTCCTCTACCGGCATAACCATCAGGTAGCTCCAACCGGTTTCGGGGGACTGAATCCAGGAAACGAAGCTGGAAGAGGAGCCCACCTCTGTTACCGTTGATTGCTCAAGCCGGTCCGATTGAAGGAAGCCCAATAATTCCTGCTCATCAGGGCGGCTGACTTTTTTAAATGCGGCAACGGTCTTATGCTCTGGATTAATAGCCATAATATTGCCTTTATCACTGCTCATCATTTGTTGAAATGCCTGCTCCTTAATGACGAATAAGACCATACGTTTGTCATAATTAGAGCTGTTGGGCACAAGGTAGCTCACAACTCGGCCCATATCGCCTCCTGCGGCTTCACTATCCAGCACCCAAACCGCATTGCCGCTCGTGTTACTTGCAGCAGCTTGAAATTGCTCATCCGTGATGGAGCCACCATAATACGCTTTCAAAAATTGCTGCATCGTATAGGTTCGCGTCGAGGAAACAAACAAATTCAATTGGTTGTAATACACGACGACATCGCTTACAAAGTTGCTGCCCGAAATATAGCTTTTTAATTGATAGATCCCTCTGGATACAGGATACGGACCATCGCCGATTTGCTGTGTAGTTAAGTCCGGGTTGCTGTAAATTTGGTAGGCAACCGTGTTCATTCCGGTAATATTCGTATCTACGGCAGTAACGACATGCTGGAGAATGTTAACGTTGTTTTTGATAACTTCATCTTTTAGCAAATGAAAAAAATAAATATAAACCAACATAGCGATGATCGCGAGTGGTATGATAAGCACCAGCATATAAGACAGCAAATAACGCAGAAACAATCGATTGGTTTGCAGCAAGTTCCTTTTCAGCCCATACATCGCATCGCGTCCCGCCTTCCATGTAAGCTCTTTCATTGTCACATTCGTTATTAATATAACGCATACCTCTGCAATTGTACATTCTCCAGACCCGACCAAACAGCCATTTAGAAAAATAGACTATGGTCCAACAATCGCATATTTACGAAATTGGGTTAGCCTGTTACGATAATAACGATTCTGCATTCAATCGATGAGGAGGGAATGACATCTTGAACAAGAGGTCCAATTGGCGTCTCGTCGTCTTGCTAGGGTCTGTCATCCTTTTCACAGGTTGCAATGAATTGGCGATTCCCAATTCCCCAGGCATTTCAAGAAGCTCCGGAGAATTGGCAGACAATCGAGTTATTGAGAACGGTGTCGCGGTCAACTTAACCGGATATCCGATCGTCGATCAGCCCATCACGCTAAAAACAACAATTGTCACATCGTTTAAAGGCGACTACAACCAATCTAAATTTTTTCAGGCTCTGGAGAAAAAAAGCGGAATTCATCTCGATATCAAGCAAATTTCTGTCGATAACCGAGATAAGCTGAACCTGATGTTTGCCTCAAGGCAATATCCCGATCTCATGCTGCGCTCCGATGTATCACCGCATCAAATGGCCATAGCCCAGTCCGCCGGGGATATCGTCGCATTCTCGGACATGCTGAAATATGCGCCCAATTGGATGCGAGCACTTCAATTGGACCCGTCCTCCAAAAAAGCGATGACTGCCGCTGACGGCAACATTTACAGTCTCGGCCTTATTCAACAAAACAACGTATATTTGGGCATCCGCGACCAATGGCTGATTAATAAAAAATGGCTGGACCAGCTCGGTTTGCCAGTGCCGGAAACAACCGAACAATTCGCAGAAGCGCTATTGCAATTCAAGATGAATGCCGGAAAAGGCAGCATTCCGAAGGAGGTTATCCCTTATTATTTTCGCTGGGACCAATATGTAGGCGGCCCATTGGACTTATTCGGAGGTTCCTTTGGTATTCTTGTGCCGGATGAAAGCTATGTTTCGGTTGAAAATGGCAAAGTCCGATTCCAGGCTATTAACCCGGAAATCAAAAAGCCTCTGGCCTATTTGCATAAGCTATACGGGGACGGATTGATTCCTCCGGAGGTTTTCACGGACGATTGGAGCGCCTATCACGCCAAATTGATGGACAAACCGGGAAGCATCGGTTCCATTGAAGCCTATGGGAATCCTAATCCTGATATTTACGTGCCCATGCTGCCACCCAAAGCCCCCAACATCCAGAAGCAGCTGTTTCGGCAGCAAACCTGGATCGTCCGCAACAATCAGTTCACCATTTTTAAAAATAATAAATACCCGATCGCGTCAGCTCGCCTGGCAGACCTGCTCGCCGATCCGGACTGGACCGTGCAAGAAACGTACGGATTATTTGGAGAAGGGTCCCAGAAAAATAGCGACGGTACTTATGATATTTGGCCGGATACATCGGACAACGGAGATGTTCCCAATGTCGATGCCATCTCGGCCATGACGCCGGACCTGGCTGCCAAGCTCCGCTTCCTACCGGGCAACAGCAATTATGACCGTTCCAGAGCCGTAGCGATGTACGCACCCGTTGTTGCTCCGCTCGACAGGTTTTTTCCCGACTATGTGGACTATTCACCCGAAGACCGCGACAAGCTGGCGCAATTGCAAATGAATATCAAAGCCTATGTAAGGCAGACGTTTATCCGCTGGGTGTATAAAGGCGGTCTCGAGCAGGAATGGGAAGCCTACGTCAATAAATTAAAGAGCATGCATGTTGAAGAGATGATCATGATCATGCAGCAAGGATTGGATCGTTACAACAAACCATGACTGTTTCTGATCAACTGATGCGGAAACAAAAAGACCATGCTTCGACAGCCGGTACTGATGGCCTGTGAGGACATGGTCTTTTTTAATGAAGCTGTCTGTTAACGTACACGAGCAATTGCTAATCCGTCATATGCCGGTAGAACAACACCCTCCAGCCGTGGATCACTTGCCATGCTTTGATTGAACTGACGCATCTTGGTCACTGCATTCCCGTTCTGCTCTGGATCCATGGCCCGACCATGCATCAGCGCATTGTCACCCATAATTATAGCCCCCGCGTTGGCCAGCTTGATCGCCCATTCCAGGTAGTTCGGATAGTTCCCTTTATCCGCATCGATAAAAAAAACATCAAATTTCTGCCCTTCATCTGCAAGCTGCTGTAAATGATGCAGAGCCTCTCCTACACGGTATTCTACCTTGTCCCCAAGTCCAGCCTCATTGAGATGCTGCTGAGCCACATCTGCATATTCCTGCTTAAGCTCCAGTGAAATCAGCTTACCTTGATCACCCAAGCCGCGAGTCAAACAAATTCCGCTATAGCCGCCCAAAGCACCAATTTCCAAAATACGCTGTGCTCCTGTCATTTTGACCAGTAAAGTCAACAGCTTGCCATAGCCTGGAGCTATGGAAATCTCCGGCATGCTGCGGCTCCGTATCCCTTCCTTTACTTGTTCCAGTTGCTCGTCGCGAGTCAACAATGATTCCACATATTCCTCAGCAGATAACTGCGTCATCCTATAATTCCCCCTTATATTGTATAAACCAACCTTATCACCTATAATATCAGAAGCGTATGTTTTAACCGGAGGTTAAGCTGACTGATATTTCAAGGAAACATTCCTCTGAAACGTGGTCGCCCATCCTTGATTGACTTCGATCCTTGTTTACTTATAATATCAGAAGCATATGTTTTAACTGGAGGTTAAGCTGACTGATATTTCAAGGAAACACTCCTCTGGAACGCGGTCGCCCATCCTTGATTGACTTCGATCCTTGTTTACTTATAATATCAGAAGCATATGTTTTAACCGATGGTGTTTATAACAACATTGTATGGCTTTTCCAATAAGAGTTCAACTGGAGTGTGTAAGATGTCCGAAATTCAATTAATCGCCACTTGTCCTATGGGTCTTGAGGCTATTCTAGCTCGCGAGATACGCGATTTGGGCTATGATAATACAACTGTCGAAAATGGCCGGGTTAACTTCACAGGGGACGAGCTGGCGATATGCCGTGCCAACTTATGGCTGCGCACAGCGGATCGCGTGCTTGTCAAAATGGGCCAGTTTGAAGCCCGCACCTTCGATGAGCTATTCGAGGGCACCAAGGCGCTGCCATGGGCAGACTGGATTCCCGAGGATGCCGAATTCCCTGCGCAAGGACGCTCTCACAAGTCTCAGCTGTCCAGCGTTCCTGCCTGTCAAGGTATCGTAAAAAAAGCGGTCGTCGAAAGCCTGAAGCAGCACTATCATACCGAATGGTTTCCCGAGACGGGAGCTCGCTTCGTCATGGAAGTCTCGCTATTGAATGATATCGCTACACTGACGCTTGATACAACAGGTCCAAGCTTACATAAGCGCGGCTATCGCAAAATCGCAACAGAAGCGCCGCTAAAAGAAACGATGGCCGCAGCTATCGTACTGCTCAGCCGTTGGCGCGTGGACCGGCCGCTGTACGATCCATTTTGCGGCTCGGGAACCATCCCTATCGAGGCTGCTATGATCGGCTGGAACATCGCTCCGGGACAACGACGCTCTTTTGCTGCTGAGGCTTGGCCGATAATTCCCACATCCCTATGGGACGAAGCCAGGGACGAAGCTTATGATCTGGTAAAAGACGATGTACCGCTTGAAATTATCGGCTCGGATATCGATAAGGATGCCATAGACATCGCACTCGCCGCGGCCAAGTCAGCCGGACTTGCGCGTGAGCTAAGATTCCAGGTGCTTCCAGTGGCCAAAGCCAAACCACAAGGCGATTATGGCTGTATCATTACCAATCCTCCATATGGAGAACGTTTGGGAGACCTGAAGGAAGTGGACAAGGTTCTCCGTGACCTTGGCTTGCTGGCCCTTCATCTGCCAACGTGGTCTAGCTTTATTTTGAATCCGAACAAGCAGGTCGAGCACTTCATGAGCAGACCTGCTGACAGGAAGCGCAAGCTGTATAATGGACGGATTGAGTGCCATTTGTTTCAGTATTTTGCACCGGGTGGATTGTACGGGCCACGTCGGGAATCTTAAGAATATAACCGCCCTGATGTAGGCATCAGGGTTTTATTATGAGGTGATTGATCTGAGTCGTATCCATTGGAAGCCAATCAAGCTAAGCCCTCAACAAACACTTGCCTTGGGCTTTGCGGTCATTATCGTTCTGGGTTCGTTCCTGCTGTGGATGCCTGCTGCTTCAGTTGAAGGCAGTTCGCTCAGCTATATCGATGCATTATTTATGGCTACATCGGCAACCTGTGTAACCGGTTTGATTCTGGTCGATACGGCAACCCATTTCACTCATTTCGGACAAATTGTTCTGCTAGTCATGGTGCAGCTGGGTGGATTAGGATTTATGACCATGACTACCTGGTTCGCGATCGTCGTCAGAAAACGAATCTCCTTGAGGGAACGGCTTGTCCTGAAGGAATCATTGAACCAAATATCGATAGAAGGCATTGTCCGACTCATCAAAAATGTGGTTGTCTATTCCTTGGTTGTAGAAAGTATAGCCGCCTTCATTTTTGCAATACGCTGGTCCTTTGAAATGCCCTTGGGCAAAGCCATCTACTATGGAGTGTTCCACGCTGTGTCATTGTTCAATAACGCCGGATTCGAGCTCGTTGGCGGTTACAGGAACCTGACGCCTTATGTCGACGATTTTGTGATTAATGCGGTATCGATGCTCCTCGTCATTTTAGGTGGAATTGGCTTCATCGTGATGTCAGAGCTTATTGATTATCCGAAAACTCGGCAGCTTTCCCTTCATAGTAAAATTGTGCTTTCCGTTTCAGGCTTTTTGGTCGTTTTTGGAGCGCTTGTCATATTTATTTTTGAATTTTCCAACACCCATACGCTCGGTCCCTTGCCTGTATTTGATAAGATCCTCGCTGCTTTTTTTCAATCGGTCAGTACCAGATCCTCAGGAACCAACACGATTGACATAACGAGCTTGAGGCAGGCTACCCAGTTTTTCATGGTCCTCCTGATGTTTATCGGTGCAGCTCCAGGATCAACAGGCGGTGGAATTAAAGTAACTACCTTTGCCATACTGATTGGTGCCATGATTACAATGATCCGGCGAAAAGAAGATGTCGTGCTGTTTCGATACCGTTTGGCGCATGAATATACCCACCGTGCCCTTACCGTAACCTTCCTTTCCTTACTGCTCATCTTCATCGTCACCATGCTTCTGCTTGCTACACACGACTATTCTTTTTTAATGATCTTGTTTGAAACCACCTCTGCTTTTGGAACGGTTGGACTGAGCATGGGACTTACGCCGCATTTAACATTCACTGGAAAAATAGTGATCATTCTGATGATGTTTGCCGGAAGATTAGGACCCGTCACGCTATCCTATGCCCTGCAGCCCAAAAACAAAAAGGAATTGTACCATTACCCCGAAGGTAAAATTACGATTGGATAAGCACAGCAAAAAAAGAATCAGGCTCACGGAACAGCGCAACCAAACGGCGCAGCTCTGGGACCTGATTCTTTATGTGTTTAATGCCAATTCTAGCTACATTATCCGTTCTGCTTCATCGTTTCAACCAGCTCATGAAGTACCTTACCTGCATCATCATAAGGAACCTGGCACGTTCCTGCCGCCTTATGCCCGCCGCCGCCATTTGCAAGCATTAAAGCGCCCACGTCGGTGTTGGAGGTACGATTGATAATGCTGTGACCGCAGGCAAACACACAATTTTGCTTGTTTCGGCCATCAACGATCCAGATCGAAATATTTTGTTCAGGATACAAGGCGTACACCATAAATCGATTGCCCGGATAAATCGTTTCCACGTTGCGCAGATCGGTGACAATCACATTACCGTCTGCATATGTATGCTGCTTTAACATCGCTTTATAGTCGACGTCCAGTTCAAAATAACGCTTTGTCCGCTCTACAACATCCGGCAGCTGCATAATCTCGTCTACCGTCATTGTCGCACAGTGATCGACCAAATCCTCCATCAGCTGATAATTGCTGATTCTATAATCACGGTAGCGCCCTAATCCAGTACGGGCATCCATAATGAAGGACAATAAATCCCAGCCTGAAGGATTCAAAATATCATCTGCGGAAAACTGCGCGGAATCCGCTTTATCCACACCCTGCATAATATTATCAATGTCACCAAAACGTTCCTTGCCACCATAGTAATCATATACAACACGGGCAGCACTTGGTGCCACACGGGTCTCGCCTTTATATACGATTTCTGGGCCTGTCCGCTCCAGCTCACTGGAATGGTGGTCAAACCATAAACCACAGCCGGGAACATACGGGACATTAGCCAAAATATCATTGTCATTGACTTCAACCAATCCATCCTGCATATCCTTTGGATGAACGAATTTCATTTCGTCGATCATGCCCAATTTTTTAAAGAGCATTGCACATACCAAGCCATCAAAGTCGGATCGTGTAATTAAACGCATGGTCTTTCCTCCTATATAGTCCCGTTGAACTATAGTAATCTATCTATTATTATAAACAATGGACCTAATAGAGACAATAGCTGGAAGCAGAAAAAAGCATACCTTTGGCCTTCTCAGCTCCAAGATACACCTGCATAAAATCCCTAAAAATAACCATTTTACAATTATTTAACTACATCGCATGTCAATTTTATTTCCATTCTCTGCTCAAGCGAGATTCTGCTCATGAGTCCGACAGCTTAAATAATGATATAAGCTGACAAACAAATCATTTTCCAGATCACAGCGAATCGAGAGCTTAACCTCTCCGCGCCAGTAGAATGTTATCAGATGACCGGTTTTCCCCATCACCATTTCCACATCCCACCATGGATTCCGCAAATCATATATCTCACGGTTAATAAACATCTTGGGGCCTTCATTCGACAAATAAATCCCGATCATGTCGGTGCCAACCTTCGTATAAAACCCGGTTCTTGTCATCAGATTTCTATTTTCGTTCATCTATGATCCACCTCTCTTATCTTTCAAACAAAAAGACTCCTGATCCATTGGCCAGGAGTCGCAGTTATATGCGCATCACAGTACCTTCGGCAGCTGGCTGGCTGGGTGTATCTTGCTTACACCGTAAGCCCCTGTAGTTTTGCGTCACAAGCTTCCACTTGCTTTGCCATTATCGAGAATTGAGCTATAATTATTCGACAACTTTAGCATATAAGATAAGAAGCTCATTATAAATGAATCTGTAGAACCAATTAATCAACTTATACAAGTCTAATTACCTAAACTTTCATTTATATTAAATGAAACTAAGTTATTACAAGGTCATTATCGTACCTTTTGATCTCCTCCTGAGAACTAACTGCACATGAAAATATAAATGTCCCAAACACAAAAGAGGGCTTTCGCCCCCTTTATGTAAAAGCACATTTAATTATTTTACATATTTCTTAACCTTTTCAATTGCCTCGTCCTCAGTAGCCCCAGTCACATAACGCCCATTAATATATATAAAAGCAAATCGTGAGCAGGGACCGCAATAAGATTTGCAGGCTACTTTGATGTCAGCGTCCGGGGCCAGCTTTTGCAGCTTGGATACGGCTGTCTTCATCTTCATATGCTTACACTTATCACAGACGCGAATATCGTTTGCCATAACTTACAAATCCTCTCATATCCCATGAATGCACAGCTTAGTGATCGCCGTGATTCCCTTTACCCGGATTGGTGACTGCAAAGCCTTCCTCCGGTGTGTAGAAATAATCGATGCGGATTCCATCCAGTAAAGGCTCGTCCTTTTTCAAAACCACATCAATTCCTTTATCGGTGCTAACTACAACGTCATCTTCAGTCGGCTTGTCCATCCCCATACCATAATGCGCATGGTCACCATGACTGTGCGTAATATAGATGCGAACCTTTAAATCCTTGTCTTCTTCTTTTTCCAGCTCAGCCAGTAAGACCTTCGCTGCATTACGTGAAATTTTAACGTTCATTTCCTCTGCCCACTCCCTGTATGCTTTTCTCCCTATTGTAAAGAAACCACTCTCGGAAATCAACCCATTATACAGCTATTTGACTGTTATTACAGATTTGTAATAAATCGGCGTACCTCGTCCAGAGTCAGATCGGGTGTATGCAGGATGGAAGGGGTTGCTTCTGAAGGTGCCAAGGTACCTTTATACAATGCCTCTATCGCCTCCGTATCCTTCAAAATATGTCCGGTGAGCAGACACACCGCTGTGCATTCCTTATCGATAATACCGGCAGCAGCAAGCTTTTTCAGCCCTGCTACTGAAGCTGCAGATGCAGGCTCACAGCCGATACCGCTGCGGTCGATCCGACCTTTGGCCAGCATGATTTCCTCGTCAGTCACCGATACGGTCACACCTTCCGTATACTGGATGGCATATTGCAGTGCCTTCTTCCAGCTAGGCGGATTCCCGATATTCATTGCCGTTGCCCGTGTATAAGGATTCCTTACAGGCTCAAGCTGGGCATCTCCTTGAGCAACCATCCGGTGAAACGGACTGGCCCCCTCCGCCTGAACAACGGCAACGCGTGGCAGCTTATCAATCATCCCGAGCTCCTTCAGCTCGTACAAACCCTTGCCCAATGCAGTTGCATTACTTAATGCGCCTCCCGGAACTACGATCCAATCCGGCATTTGCCAACGCAGCTGCTGGGCAATTTCAAATACAATGCTCTTCTGACCTTCGATTCGGAATGGATTGATCGAATTGCATACATATAAGCCGAGCTGCTCACTATGAAGCTCGCTAAAACGGATTCCATCGTCATAAGTACCCTCAAACGATATCACCTGTGCGCCATAGGCGAGCGTCTGCAAAACTTTATTCATCGAAATATGGTGTTTGGGAAGAAACACATACGAAGAGCAGCCCGCCCATGCAGCGTACATAGCGAGTGAGGACGACGTATTCCCCGTTGATGTGCAGGTAAAGCGTGTATAGCCCAACGAACGGCCATGGGAAACCGCAACCGCCATGCCGTTATCCTTAAACGAGCCGCTCGGATTCTCGCTCTGTGCCTTCAACATCAGCCCACGCACACCGGCAAATTCGGCCAAGGTCGCTGACCGGTACAGGCCTGTATTCCCTTCATATCTGCTCGTTATATAAGCATCCGGCAATTCCGGAGCAATCAATTCCTTATACCTCCACACACCACTTGCGCATGATGACATACGATCCGACAATCTTTTGTCGAACTCCAGCTTTAACCGTTCCCCATCTACACCGCGATAATCTTGCCTGACCTCCAGCAAGCCTCCGCAATCACATAAAAAAGGATTCCTTCTTTCCTCCAGACTGTAAGTCTTCACGCAATCCAAACAAACGAATTTCATCGGTTACACCGTCCCATCTATGAAGTGATGCCAGCCCTTGCAGCACGGCTGCTTATCTCTTACAATAGAATAAAACGACTCATAAATATAATATTCTGATTTGATAAATACATCAATTATATTTATGAATCGTATGGAATGGCAGAAATGGAGGTCGCACCCAGGATGAATCTGCATGCATTAAGGCTTTTTTATGAGGTTGCTTCCCGAGGCAGTGTCACCAAGGCTGCTGAAGCTATGCATATCAGCCAACCAGCCGTAACTGCACAAATCCGCAATCTGGAGCAGGAGCTTGCCCTAACCCTATTGTCACCACAAGGGAGAGGTGTTGGTTTGAGTGAAGCCGGAGATCTCGTATATACTCACGCAGCAAAACTGTTTGCTTTAGAACTGGAAATGACCCGACAGTTTACCGCGTATCGGGAAGGTACACTGGGTAAGCTGCGATTAGCCGCAACCTATCTCCCTGCCAATCATTTATTGCCAGCCTGGATGGCAGCCTTCAAGAGCAGCCACGAGCAAATAGAGCTGTCCTTGACCACATCGAACTCGCGCGCGGCGTTTAACAAGCTGCTGTACTATGAGGCGGATTTGGCCTTCATTGGAGGCAGCAAAGAAGCACCCGCAGGCTTGCTGCGCGAGGAGCTTCTGATGGATGAGCTATGGTTCGTCGTTCCGGGGCAACACCCGCTTGCAGGCAAGACGGTTTCTTTGGCTGAGATGCTGCAGCAGCCATTCGTGCTGCGTGAGGAAGGCAGTTCCTCACGGGAAACGTTGCTCGCCATTTGTCGGCAGTATCAAGTTCAATTCCCACAGATTGGCTTACAATTCAACGGCCAACACGAAACGATGCGTGCGGTTATGTCAGGCTATGGAGCCAGCTTCATATCCGCTCTGGAAGCAGCTGAATACATCCATCAGCAAGCATTGGCAAGAGTACATGTAGATGGTATCCATGCGCCCAATCCTATTGCCGTTTACCGCAGGTCTGATGAAGCTCTCTCCCCTGCATGTGAGCAGTTTCTGGCGCATGTGCATGCACACATCTGCTGAATTTCAATTTATCTTGTTATTTTTTTCGATAATCGCTTGGGGAAATCCCGATCAATTTCTTAAAGGCACGAATAAAGGTAAAATAATGCACATAGCCAATTTGAACAGCGATATCCTGAATCGGCAGCTGTGTATCCTCAAGCATTTGCTTGGCGTGCTGAATGCGGATACCAGCTAAATAATCCACGAAGTTTTCACCAAATTCATCCTTGAAGATTCGGCTTACATAGCTTTTGTTCATTCCGAATTGTTCGCTTAACAATTGCAGTGACATATCGGAGTTGGCATAATTTTGCTCAATATACTGCCTCACCTGATAAATGAAATGACGGTTATTGCGGCTCTCACGAATCCCCTTCCAGTTCTCCTCCACCTGAATCAATACAGCCAAATAGGTTTGTTTGATTTCTTCTGCCGTTTCATAAATTTGGAGAGCTTCGGTCATCGGGCCAAGCGCTGTTTGCTTCCACATCTCCACATATTCTGCCGGAAAATCGGAAAGCTCCTTCGTAAAAGTAAAACACATATAATTGATTAAATTAATGATTTCCTTCGAGGTATGTCCACCTTTGCCCAGTACCGTAAAAAAATACTCGAACTGCTTGCGCCAATCCTCATTTCCACTTTTATACAGCTGCGTGATGGACCTCGTAAGCTCCAATAGATCAAATAGCTCAGCTTCCGTTTGACGAACTGTTTCTTTATAGACGATGACGCGGTTGTTCCCAATTGAAGTTTTAAGCTGCAGCGCCTCCTTGGCCTGCTGAAATGATTTGCGAATACCAGGTAGCTGCTCAAGGGTTGTACCGACGCCGATCGTTACTGTAAATTTTAGATTGGTCTCCACCCACGCCCTCAGTTTCTCCCCAATCGCGATCATTTGCGCCGACTGAGCCTCCTCGAAACGGCTCTCCGAGCTAAACATGACTCCCAGCGTTTCCGCAGACATCCATTCACTCCATACCTTCAACTCCTGCTCGGCAGCCAGCTCATCCCATACATTCGTAATGACAAACTTCAATAAATATTGGTCTCTGTACGAGTAGTTTTGCGAAAAATCGCTCATACGATCAATTTCTACGAGGATAACGGCAAAATCCATACCATCTGGCTGCAAGCCGAAGCTCTTCATTTCCTCATGATATTCAACCTTGTCAATTTCCCGATCCCCATCCAACAGCTCATGAAAAAAATGCTTCTTCCGATACAGCAGATTGGTGTCGCTTTGACTTTGATATCGATTCGCATAATCGATGATTTGATCCACAGCGGAATCGACAAAATGCAAAAGCTCCCGGCTCGTATTATCGATTTGCTGTTTACTGAAAAAGTCCGAAATGCGGTTAACACTGGCATCAATCGGTCTGGCGTATCTTTTGGATAAATAGATGGTGCCAATTGTCGCCAGCAGCACGAGAATCATGCCCGCAATGATCCAATTTGAATACAACTCAGATAGCAGCCCATATTCGTAGCCGTCCTTCAACCCGCTGCGGATCTCCAGATTGGAGACGCTTGAACGAAGCGAATACAAATCTCGTCCCCCTGCCTCATTGCTTGAAGCCAACAGGTTATCTTGCTTATCAAACAGCTTCACGTAGCTGACAGTTTGCTTGGACATATCCTGCAAAAGCGCTTGAAACGCATTGATATCAATATTAATGACTAGCATGCCGTAAGGATTAGTGAACATGGGCAGCTTTTTGACCAGTGAAAGCACGGGAACTGCCGAGGCTTGAGTTTCAAACTCCTTATATTGTCTCTTATCTGTCCAGTAGCTGGAAAAAGGCTTTTCAATTTCCGTAACAATAAAATCGCGATCGGGAAAACGATCCAGCGTATGCATCGATTCGAGGCTTAATATGCTTTGATCAGATATCCGGTAAAAATAAATTGAATGAATCATCGGAAAGCTCATCTTTATTTTACTGAAGCGATTGGAGATGGTGCTATTCAATAAGTAAGGACTCGCATCGTCGTACTTTTGAAACATATAATTTTGCAGTTCTTTATCGCTGTTGATCTCGGTGATGGTAATTTGGTCAATATTCTCAAGTAAGGAATCCAGCCGCTGGGTTACGTACTTCGTGAAAGCCTCGTTCGACTTCACGGTTTGTTTATTGGACAGATCGCTAAGCGTCATGAAAAACAGGAAGCTCAGAGCGAGCACAACCACATAAAGGATCGGCAGGTAAGTCGTGATCAGCTTAAAAAACCAAGGATTTTTTGTCCTCATGGGTGCCTCCTCAAAGTGTGGTGAATAAGTCCCGCTGCGCGGCCAAATATCCATCCGATCGCTGTTGTTTCCATATTTTTTGATTTTATAAGAGATTTAGCGGTAAAAATACGGAAACAAAGGCGAGCGCTGACGCTTCTCCAGGATTATTTGGCCGCTCCGCTCTTTATTCACCGCACTTCAAAAAGTTTTAGAAGAAAACTTACTTCGTAAGCATAGGCTTTGTTTTCGTAGAAAACCGAAAAAAGCGAACAGAAGCTGCCGACCGTAAATCCTGTCGACAGCCATGTGACTCGATAGCCCCTCTTTTGAATAATAAGCGTATTCAAAAAGAATAGCGGAGGAGAAGGGGGGTGCTGGAGGAGCGTAGCGTTCGCCTTTGAAATCGTGAATATACCGCTCAATATCATAAATCATTCTTCACGATTTCAACAGCGACTGGAGGCATTCCCCTTCTCCATAGCGACCTAACTTTTTGAATACGCTCGTCAAGGAATCATTTGAAATTCATATCCAGCAAATCCTTTGGCGTAACCAATTGATCTTTATTTTTGCTGTACCAATCCTGGTACCATTTCTCCAGCTTCTCGCCATCTGATTTTTTCCACAGCGATTTGGCTTCCTGATCGGCCTGTTCAACGCTGTATCCGCTTCCGCTAACAATCGCTTTATTGTATAAGTCCTTAATCGGATTCGTCGTGTCGTTTAACGTTTTATTAATGAAATCCATATCGGAAGGCAGCTGCGGCATGTAGCTCCCCAAGGTGATATTGGCTAGAGGCCGATCTTTAGTAATATAAATCTTGTACATGTCATTCATCAGATCAACAAATTCTTTTTCCATAGGCTTGCTTGTATCGAAGGATTTGATTTGCGTATCAAACTCGTTATACAAATATTGTCCACCGATCATCCGCAAATCGCTGAGCCAATCAACTTCTTTTTTGTTTTTATCGGCGTTGATGATCGTTTCTTTACCGTTCTCAACCTTATAATGGACACCCTCCTGTCCAAAATAAGAAGCCTTAATCATCTCAGGTGAGCTCAGGAAATCAACCAGCTTCATTACACCCTCCTGATCCTTCGTATCGTTGTTGACGACCGAGGTCATTTGCACAGGAGGATTAAACGGTGGAGTGAATTGGCCAAATGAGCTTTTCGGGAGCGGAATGACGATCAGCTTCGCGTCTGGCACATTTTTTTTCAACGTTTCGTAAGCATTGCTGTAAAAACCACGAATACCTCCACCGGTGCCATAGATGCCTGTTTTACCTTGTACAAAGTCCTGCTGTGCCTTTTTGCCGTTTTTATCGGTTAAAAAGTCTTTGTCAATGATCCCCTCATCGAACAGTTTTTTCTTAAACTCGGTTGCTGCCTTGAGACGGTCCCAATCCTTCACCCATTTGCCATCCTGCAAAATCCATGTTGTATTCTGGAATATATAATCAACCCACAGATCATTGCCGGGATTCGTTGTGCTCAAATTCAAGCCGTATGTATCTTTTTTGCCGTTGCCGTCCGGATCCTGATTAGCGAATGCTTTGGCGACTTGATACAGATCCTCGGCCGTTTCGGGTGCCTTCAAATTCAGTTTTTTCAGCCAATCCTCGCGTACAAGCACATAATGATAAGGTACATAACCGAGCACGCGGCCGAATTCATACAGCTTTCCGTCTTCCTTCATGCCCAATTTTTTGAGCAGCGGAAACTTGGTCAATTGTTCCTTGTACACCGTGCTGTATTTATTGATCATATCATCAATCGGCATAATTTGCTTTTGATTATAGAGCTGATTTCGGAACACGCCATCATATTCCTGAATCAGATTGGGAGCGGAGCCCGAGGCAAACAGCGTATTAAATTTTTGCACGGATTCCCCCCGCGGCACAGACGCGAACGTAATGTTCATGTTCGTTTTTTCCTGTATCCATTTGGTCCACAGGTTATTTTCAATCGTTCCCACATCAGGTGGTATATTACCACGATCATACATGGACAGGCTGACGTTTTTTTTGGCTTTGGACGCGTCTCCGTTTGCTGAAGCTCCCGCTGATGGCTTGCTTTCGGAGCAGCCGGCTAACGCCGTAGTTAGAGATAAGCTGATAATCGAAGCGACATAGATGGTTTTTTTGTTCATGAATAGTTGCCTCCTTATTTTTCTGATGCCTGTGATCTACCCTTTCACCGATCCTATCAATACCCCTTTAACAAAATATTTTTGCAAAAACGGATACACAATTAACATAGGTACTGTCATTACGAATACACCGGCCGCTTTAATCGATTCTTCTGTAACCGAATTCAAATCCTCAGGCGATTGATTCGCTACATCCTGAAGCACCGTCTGGCTTTGTATCATTTGCTGCACCAATACAGCAACGTTGTATTTGGCGGTCGAATTAATATAAATCATCACGTTAAAGAACGAATTCCAATGCGATACCGCATAAAATAAGACTAACGCTGCCATGACCGGCATCGATAATGGCAAAATAATCCTCAGCAGCAGGCCCATTTCGCTTGCGCCATCCATCCGCGCCGCTTCCTCAATTTCCTCCGGCAAGCCCATAAAAAACGAACGCATAACGAGCATATTGTACACGCTGACCAGTGCCGGAAGCCAGAGCGCCCCGTACGTATCGATTAACCCCAGCGATTTGACGACCAGATATGAAGGAATCAAGCCCCCACTAAACAGCATCGTGAAGATGATCGCCAGCGTGAAAAACTTGCGGCCATACATGAATTTTCTGGACAACGGATAAGCACAGCAAATCGTAAAAATCATGTTGAGTACCGTACCCACAATGGTGATAACCAAGCTGTTCTGAAAGCCGCTCAAGATCCGGGTGCCGAAAAAAAGCTTATTATAAGATTCAACGTTCCAGCCAATGGGCCAAAGCGTCACACTGCCGGACACAATAGCCGCGTTGTTACTGAGCGATAATGCGAACAAGTGCACCAAAGGCAGCAAGCAGCTTAACCCGATTATAGACAAAATGACATAGTTAAACGCGTAAAACCACTTTTCACCTACAGTATCCTTCACGATACCACCCCTTTACCACAGTCCTTGATCGAATCGTCTAGCAATACGGTTGGCCATAACCACGAGGAATAAGCCTACAAAGGATTCAAAAAAACCCATCGCCGCAGCTAAGCTGAAACGTCCACCATTGATGCCGACCTTGAAATTCCATGTGGAAATAACCTCGGACACGTTGGAAACCACTGAATTTTGCAGTACATACACTTGGTCAAACCCAACCTCCATGACATGACCTACAGATAGAATAAACATAATAATAATGGTCGGTCGGATTGATGGAAGCGTAATATGCCATATCTTTCGCATTTTCCCTGCTCCATCCATAGAAGCCGATTCGTATAGCGCCGGATCAATTGCAGCTAGAGCAGCTAAATAAATGATTGCGTTCCAGCCTGCGCTTTTCCAAATACCTGAACCTACAAAGATCGCGATCCACGAAGTAGGGTTATACAGAAATGGAAATGCACTTCCAAGCAGCGGCGCAAGCCAGTGATTCACAATCCCTTTTTCCTGTGAAAAAATAAGGATAATCAAGCCCCCGATAATAACCCAATGCAAAAAATGAGGTAAATACACAACCGTTTGAATGATACGCTTGAACCACATCTTCCTGGCTTCATTCAGAAAAATAGCGAGCAGGATCGGAAACGGAAATCCGACAATCACCTGCAGAAAGCTTAATACAAATGTATTGCGAATGATCTCAATCATCTTCGGTTGGGTAAATAACAGTCGGAAGTTATCCAGTCCTACCCAGGGGCTTCCCCAAATGCCATCATGAAAGTTATAGTTCTTGAAGGCTATAACAAGCCCTGCCATAGGTGCATAACGAAAGATGAGAAAATAAAGAACAACCGGTGCAAACATAAGCAGGATCGGTATATTTTGCCGGAATCTCTTTTTATCCCAATTCCTTGAGCTGGAGCGTACTTTGATCGATTCTGATTGTACTTGCGATTGGATGACTTCCACACTCCTTCCTGTGGGGATCGTGTTGAATCGGCTGCAGCCTATCTTCAAGTTAGCGGAACAGCTCCATTTATTCAATTCACCATTTTCCATATGCCACACATATCTTTACTGAAGCCTTATGGAGCGCATAATCACCTATTTTGCACACCACACGTTTCTTGCTTAGCGGGCATAACAAAAAGAGAGTACCCTATTATGTACCCTCTGAGATCAAGCTTATTATCAAGTTATACGGCTGTAAGTGAAGGCAATATGTATCACGTGCGCCATATTATGACGAATAATCATCCGTGCTATACACATAAAACCCTGACACTCTATTCGCGGTAACACCTGCCCAGCTGTGGAACAGATGGCTGTCAAAAGGGTGTCCTACGAGCCATGGCGCCGCTGCGATCTGCAAGAGTAAGCCTGCACCCAACATGAGCCAAACCAGCAGAACTTGATTGGCCTCAGTAATCACAGCTGGCTTACGAACAAATCTGTAATAAGCTGCAGAACCAAACCCGTACAATAGAACAGCCAGCACAGCAAAGGGTATCGTGTAGGTTGAGGACGAATGTCGTCCTGTTTCTCCCCATAGACTATCATTATAATAACTCCAAATTGAACATAAACTCAGGCCGATTAGCAGCAGTGATTGTGCAGACAGGGTTGCCTTGAGCTTGTAGGCGATAGGATTGCTCATCTCCCGCACTCCTTTATACATTTCGATGAAAGTAAACTTTCCATCTCTTGTGTATAATCATAGCCCCCTTAACTGAAAGCCTTCTGAATGTGGACTGAATAAGCAATGAGAGTTTGCCGTTAAGCTACAAGAGCACCCCTTGATCATAAGCCAGCACAAACGATTCGTATCTTCGTGGCTCAGGACAAACGGTCAAATCGCCAAAATACCGATGTATAGCCAGAATCTGCGATTGATGCGCCCGCAGCGCTTCAGCCTTCATTGCCCAATGAGGCAAAGTATCGATAATCAAAGAAGGCTTATAGCCATCCTCAGCCAATTTTGCGGTAAAGTAGTAATACAGCTGTTCCACGGAAGGACATCTTCCGCTTAATACTGCCGCAGTCGTTATTTGGGAAATAGCGACATGATCCGGGTGGTAGTTACCACCATCCTCAGGAAAGCTGACAACGACCTTAAGCTGATGCTTGTTAATAAAATCAACAACCGCATCAACGAATGGAGCGGTCTCCACTTCCTTTAGCTTCCCATCCGGATAACCCAAATGCTCGACAACAGCCAACCCGAGAATTTGTGCGGCACGCTCCATTTCCTGCGTTCTCACTTCCGCAAGCTCCTCATTCGTCGAATGTTCGAAGGCACCGTTTCGCTTACCTGCATCCCCTTTGGTTGCCAGCAGCAGTACAGGCTCCTCTCCACGATCTGCCAGCTCTCGGATTAGACAAGCACTCAAAAAAGTTTCATCATCCGGGTGTGCGTATATAAAACCGACCTTGTGCCATGATTCCATAGACATCTTCCCTTCTCTCATACATCTGCTATCCCTTACTGTTGTAAATTGATCAAACAGATGCAGACCCAGTATATCAATCTTTGGCTCGACTTGTGTCTAATGACACAAATGTGCCTACATTAGTGACACAATTCTCCCTACATTGTAATAAGTAAGTATCTATTTACAAGCACTACTGTCAATTTATTGCTGTTCATTCTTTTAGTCATTGTCATTAATGACATCATGATCACCTTCTTGAATGCGTTAGATCACACAATAGTCACAGTAACTCTATAGTCCCTTTGACCACGAATTTGACCCTCATCCGATAAAGACGCGAAGTTAAATTACTTTTTACTTTATCCGAATGATAACTTTTACGTTTAAATGGAAACAGTTAACCAACTTCCGCTTAGCTAAAAATCCGCCGAGAACATCGCTTGGATAGTGAACGCCTAAATAAATGCGGCTGATTCCAATTGCGGTGATCATTATGATGCTACATATGATTAACATTCCACGTCCCGCACTTGTTGAAATATGGCGCCAAAGTAAAAAAGCCAGTATCCCATACATACTAAAAGCAGCCATAGAGTGTCCGCTTGGAAAACTGAACCCGTTTGCATTCACAATGCGATATAATGTGAGACGAGCACGATGGAAGATGACCTTTAAAGTTTCATTTAAAAGTGTGGATCCAACGACTACCCATATAAATAAAATTAACTCTCTTCGATGATGTAAAACTTTATATAGAAAAAATAGAACAAGTAGTGTAAGAACAACTACAGGGAATCCTCCTCCAATGAAGGTAAAGAATTTCATGATATTTGTGAGTGCAGGTGCTTCTAATCCTTGAACAAATGAAATAATCGAACTATCGAATTGGGCAATCTTTTTATCGGACACCAAGAGTGCTATGACGCCAAATGCTATTGCCTCAGAAGGCTTATAAAAAATGCGCGGGTAAGTTGCAATTTCAAATTCACTTTAAAAAAGCTCCTCTTTCTTAGATTCGTAAAATAATCATTAGCAATGCAGCAATGATCGCTATGACGCTGCTTGTGCTAAAAGCCACCATAGGACCAAACGTCTGCCACAGGAATCCTGCCATTATACTGGCTGGTAATGCTGCTATTCCGATCATTGCATTATAAGTGCCCATCGCAGTTCCGCGTTGTCCTTCAGGTACAATATCGGCAATGTATGCCTTTTGTATACCTTCTGTAAACGCATAATAAAGTCCATAAAATATGAACAATATCCAAATCCACATGACACTCTTTGCCATCCCAAAACCAAAATAA
Organism: Paenibacillus periandrae; assembly: GCF_022458865.1. Lineage (GTDB taxonomy): Bacteria > Bacillota > Bacilli > Paenibacillales > NBRC-103111 > Paenibacillus_S > Paenibacillus_S periandrae. Next base: position 164,398 of record NZ_JAJNMU010000018.1, read on the forward strand.
ATCAATGCAAAGATGATAAATCCATAAATTAACACCGGTCGACGACCAATGCGGTCAGATAACATTCCTATCGGCATGGAAAAAATACTGCTGCTCATATTTAATGCAAAAAAGGCTAGAGGAATCAATGCAGGAAGCATCCCTGCATCCTGTGCGCGTAAAGCCAAAAAGGCATCAGAAAAGTTCCCTACAGCAAATAAAGTAGAAATTAAAGTAAATATAATAAAGCCGCGGTCTAAATTACGAAATCCTATTTTCGGAAGCGATGTTTTCTTTTGATTTTCGTCATGTCTTTTCTCTTTTAAGAAAAATAAAATAAGAGCAACCGCAACGAGACCTGGTATAACTGACAGCCAAAATACAAGACGAAAATTGTTTGCGTACATAGCAAGTATCCCAAATGCAACTAACGGTCCAAGGGCGGCTCCGAGAGCATCCATCGAACGGCGAAATCCAAATGCTTTTCCACGCTCTTCTTTAGTTGTGGAGTCTGCAACCAATGCGTCACGTGGCGAAGTGCGTATTCCTTTTCCAAAGCGATCAGAAAAACGAATCAAAAGTATTTGTCCCCATGTACCGCTAAGCGCAAAAAGCGGTTTCGTTAAATTGGACAATCCGTACCCAACAATCATTAAAAGCTTGTGTTTACCAAAGCGGTCAGTTATCCAACCAGAAAAAAGCTTTAAGATGCTTGCTGTACTTTCGGCGATACCTTCAATGATGCCGATCGAGCTAACTTGAACATGCAACACAGTAGTTAGATACAGAGGTAGAATAGGTACAATCATATTACTAGATAGATCGGTAAAGAAACTCACAAGCCCAAGTACAACTATAACCGGGTTCATTGCGAAAAATCCTCTTTTTTTCGATTCAGATGCTGGCTCCATTTTATTCCTCCACAATTGATTTTGTTTTCCCTTTAATCATAACGGAGTTTCCTAGTATTGGTGAAATCAACCTTTTTCATGATCGATATAAACAGAACTAATGGCATCCAGCCTTAGCTTTCTTTACACCGCAACTTATCCCGGAGCATTTGCAAGGCGCTTATTTCATAGTTGATCCGTTTTACTCGTTCTTGTCCCTTTTCATCTTTTTCGATGATAATTTCCTTATAGTTATTGCGGATCACCCCATAGATCGGAATTTCGTCGGTTAAGGGAAAATAGTGCATTCCCGTTTGAGTGTATTTCTTGATTAGCTCAAGCGCGAGGATACCGGACGGTGAACATCGTTATTAGACCGAAAATCAAGAATGCTAAGAATTTCAGGAACTATTCGGCGGTAATGACTGCCATAGGAAGCGCGAATGACCGTATGGATTTTTTCGCGGTATGCCGGTCCAGTATGTTTAAATTCTTTGACCAAATCTTTTAGTGTTTGTTCGTTTACAACTGGGTATAGGACATCTTTAATGATTCCCTCCGGATGCTCGATGGCCGTCTGTTGAATTACGCAAGTATTCTATAATTTGATGGTCAATGCCATAAGGTATACCTCGTCCGGAGGACGTATTTCGATCCGAATTACGGATAGTTCCCATGATGAGTCGCGTTTTGCGTCCGTCTCGATTACGGACACCGGAGTCGGTATCGCGGAGGAGCAACTCCCCTTCCTATTCGACCGTTTTTATCGTGTTGAAGAATCACGTTCCCGTCATACGGGTGGTATGGGTTTGGGACTTGCAATTGCAAAAGAATTTGTCGAGGCTCATCGAGGCTTCATTTCGGTACAAAGTGATGTTGGTCGTGGGACCCAGTTTACTGTGTATCTGCCTTGTGCATAAATGTGAATCTAAGGTCAAAATGTTGGCTGGACCCCTTGAGAGTAAAAGTATCCTACCCAAGCCATAGTGAATAACATATTTTATACTTTGTGAAGGGAATGAGTAAACAAAATGTATTATACTGGGTATAGGTCTCCCTATCCGTACTACATCAATCCACCACTCCATAACTATGTAAGACAGCCAGTGTACGGTGCAATTCCACAAGAAATAGACTTTTTAAACCGATTTTATCATCGGCAATCATCAAATATGGATGGCAAAATTGAATTAAGAGATTATGGAGGAAAACCGTTTGTTGTAGATATTAACGAGGCTACAAAGCAAAACAATACATTCCGCACTGCGATATGGACAGGAAATAACCTACAAGTGGTTGTAATGAGTATCAATGTAGGGGAGGACATCGGACTAGAAGTTCATCCCTCTGTAGACCAATTCTTACGTATTGAAGAGGGGCAAGGAGTAATACGCATGGGCCCTTCTAAAGATAACTTAAATATTGAAAAAAGAGTTTATGATAATTATGCAATCATGGTACCTGCTGGGACATGGCACAATTTAATAAACACGGGCAATACCCCGCTTAAGCTTTATACTATATATGCTCCACCTCAGCATCCATTTGGTACGGTTCATAAAACGAAGGCAGATGCAATGGCTGGTGAATAAAACCAAATACTAAGCCGATCACTCAATCGGTGGAAATTCCATCTCTCAGAAGAAGCGAAGGCAATAGGCGGTGTGCTTGCTCCCGAATTTCGAAGAAGTGGCCGGAGAACGCTACAACAAACATTCGATGGCATAGGGAATAAAGCAGTAGCGTAAATTGCGGTATTTTTGTTTTATAGGATCAAGTTTTGTCAAAACCAAATGACAAGAACTTGATCCCATTCCCGACGAGTCTCTGTGATGTGAAGAGAGGATTTAAAATTCCTTGGCCCACAGGTTTACTGATTTAGCCCCATGAAAAATTAAACCCTCCGAAAATGAGATTGTTCTTTCTTCTGTATCACTAGCCAAAACATGTTCCCTACCAACTCCCATCTTAGTTTCGAATGAAAAATCAGGCAAGAGGATAAGCTACATAAATGACTTGGAAAATAATTTTTGTGGTGGTAGCAAACATGAATCGAAAGATACCGCACCTTCGCCTTCGAGCTACAATTGCTTTGCTTATTTTGAGCATGACTGGAGCATTCAATGTCCAAACTGCTTATGCCGATCCATCGCTGCCGATTGTCGCTGACCAAGGGGGGTTCTCTATCGAAGTTTATCCTCAACAGCACCGACTAATCGTGCGGGCACAGGGACAGAAATTGAAGACTTATACCGTCGCCGTCGGTAATCCCTCCACCCCTACCCCCGTTGGAGAATACAAAGTCGTGTACAAGGGGAAAAATTGGGGACCCTCCTTTGGTCCAAGATGGCTAGGATTAAACGTCCCTTGGGGAACCTACGGTATTCACGGTACGAACAAGCCGTATTCTATCGGACAACATCAGAGTCATGGTTGTATCCGTATGCACAACAACGATGTCATTGAATTATTCGAAATGATTCCTCTTGAAACAAAAGTAACGATATTTGGGCATATGTTGGGGAATCAATATCAAGATCCAAGGAATTTGGCGGAAGGGGACGTCGGAGGAGACGTACAATTAATTCAGTCCCGTTTGAAGGGCGGCGGATACTTCCAAGGAATATGTAACGGCAAATTCCTCCTGGATACAACAGCAGCCGTAAAACAATTTCAGCGTGACCATCATTTGGTGCAGAATGGTGTCGTCTCAATTAAAGTGTATGAGAAGTTAGGGTTGTTGGAGTGAACAAACCTATTGACCTGTATAGGAACACAGAAGTAGGGATGTGATTTGATGTCCTTATCAGATGAAGATACTACAAATGTGGTAGCTATTCCGCCGACGGAAGATCTGATGCGTGACCACGGTGTACTAAAACGAATCCTTCTCATTTACAGAAAGGTTGTAAAACAGCTAATCGGGGAAAAGCAGCAAGAATCGCGAATTCAACCCTAACGGAATATGCCGAGGGTGAGCCTTACCTATTGTCATCTTCGAGGCTTACCCAAAGTAAGTCCGGAGGTCGGGTGGCTTTCGCTTGCCCCTAGCCTGCTGATGAAAGAAGCAATAGACGCAAAAAGCAAAGGAATTAAACACAGACAAGCTGCTTAACTCCTTTGCTCGTTTAAACATTTATTTTCACTGAAGATCCGACGTGTCCTACGGACCTTTAATTTACAATTGTCATCCGGTCATTACTTAATTGGCTATGCTAAAAGATTAAGTTCACATACGTCTACGACAACCTCCACCCTGTGCTTTACCACTATTTGTGATACGGTTCCCCTTATCAGCTCTAAAGCGAAATATTAGCGCGCCGCGCGTTCTGATACTTCGCATGTTATATAGAGTGAGCGCCAAAATTTTTATAAGGTTGCGGCGGCACCAAGCCAATTCAGGCTCGCGAACGTAGCAGCCCGGTTATTGGCCTAACGTGTTTTTGTTAAAGTGTCAGCACTTCCCCTTAAACCGCTCTTCCAAAATCAAGCGCAGCTCATCAGGAATCCGTTCAAACTCGACCCCTCTCCCCAAAAACAAAAGCCAATCCGCATAATACTCTAACGCCTCAACATCGGTCACATCCAGTTGAGCATTGAAAATCCCACTCGACTGGAACATCCCTGTAAAGGACAAAATAATTCCCGGCGGGTGCAAGCGCTTAAAGCGCTGAATCCCAGTCGTATCAAGCTTTACAATCAGATTGGACTCACGTGCGCCAAGCCGTTTTTTGCTTAAAATCTCTTGCTCAGACCGCCTCATCTTCTGCTCAGAAATGGCCGAATACCGCAGCATCTCAACAGGCAAATAACGAAACTCATCGGTATCAAGATCATAAACCTCGACCAGCCAACGAGCGTTTGAGTTAAAAATATGAATCAAAAAAACGTCCATCAACTGCGGCCAGCCAGGACTCGGCTCATACGTCAAGCGCAAGTGCTTATCCCGCACGGCAAGCGATATCAACTGGTTCAACTCCGCAGGCGCCGCATCATCGAGTTCCAAAAGATTCGGATTAGCAGGATTTGTATTTTCAAAAAGCAAGATATTATTCAGCTCGATCAGCTCGTCGTGCTGGGTTTGCGACGCGATGCCGATGAGTTTTTCAGTGATGGAGCGGCGATTTTGCAAATAAGGCAGCTGCGAATTTTTCGAGGCGATAAAACTGATAAATATCGCTTTCAGCTCTTCTGGCGTGAAACGGACGGCGGACAGATACTGATTTTGCAGGACGTTGTAGCCGCCTCCGCGCCCAAGTTCGGTCGTCAGCGGAAAACCCATCGCCTGAATCTCGTTAATGTCGCGGATCGCCGTCGCGCGAGAAATCTTGAACTCCCGCTGAATCTCTGCAATCGTAAAATGCGCGCGGTTATTGATGAAGCGCATGATCAGGTTCACTCGTTCTGTCTTTTTCATGATTTTATTGTATCAGAAATGTAGCACCAGTACTGATTTTGATTCTGTTTTTTTGCATTACTTTTTGATATTCGATAAAAGGTATCGTTTTTTGATACATTTAGAGAGTAGTATCAATCTTGTAAAAACAAATCCGCTAAGGAGAGATCAAGATGTCTAACTACTCCATCCAAACCATTTCAGAAAACTACAAAATGACTGCTTTCGGTGTTTTACTTGAAGACTACAACGACTGGGCAGGCAATGCAGCAAAAACTGCAGCAAAAAAAGCCGAAATCACTGAAAACGGCAAGCTTGCCGAACTTCTCGCGCTCGCTGACGGGCAAGAATATCAAATCAACTACGTCATCGACGGCAAGGCTTGGCGCGGCTTCGGCGTGATGGGTGCATACGACGTGGAAGGCGCGGTCGTCCTTGACTTCCTCGCTGGGGACTACCTTGTGGTGCCTGGCACAGGCGCTGACAAAGACCGCCTTGCTGACGAAATAACAGGCAAGGTTTTCGGTGGCCTGCTGCAAGAAATCACAGACTACAAATACGTTGGTCCTGGTAACTCAACATTCGTCAAAGCAGCTGATGACGGAACATTCTACGGCGAAATGTGGCTTCGTGCAAAAAAGTAGCAGTCTAATCTCAATCAAAGGAGCACTCCCATGGCAAATTACACAGTTGAACATAAGAAATCATTTACATTGACCGCTTATGGTTTTTCAATTCAATCCAATTTCCAAGACGCGCCAGCTTTGCAGAAGGAAAAAGCAGAGTTTTGGGGAGGACTCCAGGCTGACGGGCGTTTTGATAAGCTCAAATCGGCCGCAAAAGATGATCGCGAATGGTCAGTCAACGAGGTTTACCAAGGCAGACCGTGGAATTATTTCGCGGTAGAAGCTAGCAAATCGGTGGCTGACGCAACACGCATCATCGAGTTTCCAGAGAGCGAGTACATAGTGCTCGCAGGAACCGGCGACAAGGAAACTTTGTTTGATCAGTTGACTTATCGTGCCTTTGGCGAAGTCTTGTCACAAATCACTGACTATGCTTACATCGGCGGTCCCAATGCGACTTATCGCAAAGAAAACGGTGACGGCACTTTCTACGGCGAATTTTGGGTTCCAGTTGTTAAAAAATAGTAGGATTTGACCAAAGGGCCACACGAAACACACACTTGGATGGCCCTTTTTGAGTTCGCTTTCTTTAAGACACCTTTAGAAACCGCCTCTAGAATGGATGATTTTGCCGGCAATCCATTGGGAATCGTCGCTTGCAAGAAATGCGATCAGACGGGCTGCATCTTCTGGAAGACCGATCTGGCCCATCAGGAATCGAGGCAGCAATGCATCTTTCACCTCTTCGGACATCCAGCTGGAATCGGTAGTACCGGGATCGACTGCGTTGACCATAACTCATTAATATGGCTGTTATGGGAAACTATAACATACTGTCCGAGATCCTTGCCATGATTCAGAAATCTACAATGTAGGTAGTTTTGTGTCGTAATTCTACAATGTAGGGAAATTTGTGCATTTTGTAGTGAAACAAATTTCCCTACATAAAAAATTAAAAGCTTTAGTAATCAAGCTTTTTCGGATTAGTTTATGTAGACACTTTTGTGTCATTGGACAACTTGCCAGAGGGTCGATTCGTCCTTTATTCAGTCACATCCTCACCAAATTCCAGCTTGATAACCAACACTTCATCTGTGATCTCGTTAATTGGCAGATTACGGATACGCAAATAAGCACGTTCCTGCCAATACCATGGCAGCAGCTCCACGCTCGACTCGAGTTCTTGACCATTATTAAGCAGTATAGCCCGCTTAGGAAGCACATCGAGCGGCTTCAGAATCACCGTATTGCTCTGAAGGTCGCGATAAGCATGAACATAAACGGTATTGCCTTTGCGCGTCAACAAGACGTGATCCCGGAACACCCGGCTCTTCACTTCGTTAGCTGACTCGATTTCATCCTTGCCTCCCATGTACGAAGCCGGTACAGTTCCCTCAAAGGATTCACGAATCTTCTTGTACCACTTCCCGATTCGTCGAAGTGAATTTGCGTTCTCACTAGTAATCGTACCATCTGGCATGGGTCCCACATTCAGTAAATAATTGCCTCCCATAGCCAAAATTTTGTCAATACTCTGCATCAGAAACTTGTCAGCGTAATAATCCTCGTTCTCACGATAACCCCAGCTTTCTCGTCCAATCGATTGGCAAGCCTCGGTAGGAGTACGGAAAGAACCTCCTTCAGGAACATGCCGCTCAGGAGTACTGTAATCGCCTTCATCAGGACCGCGATTATTAATCAAAATGCCCGGCTGCAGAGATCGAACCAGCTCATTCAGTGAAGGATCATGGTATTCGGCGACGTTAACGTCCCAGAATAACTGGTATATAGGCCCATAGTTCGTTAAAAGCTCCCGTAATTGCTTGGTCACATATTCGTAATAGCGATTGATATCGGGCTCATCTCCCGGACGGGGGCCGAACATCTCGTGATGTCTGCCCATATTCGGATAATTGGGATGATGCCAGTCCGGGCAAGAATAGTAAAGACTCAACGGAAAATTACGTTTTTGACAGGCTTCTGCCAGCATCGCCATTACATCCTTACCATAAGGTGTATGGGTAATCTTATAATCCGTATGTGAGGTGTCCCACATGCAGAAGCCATCATGATGCTTGGTGGTAAAGCACAGGTACTGCATCCCTGCCTCCTGGGCCAGATCAAGCCATGCTTCTGGGTCAAACTCGATTGGGTTGAATTCATGAATCAGCTTTTCATAATCATTCCGCTTCACATTACCTCTCCACAATATTTGTTCGTGCCAGGCAGGAATCGCATATAAGCCCCAGTGGATGAATAAGCCAAAGCGCATATCGAAAAATCTGTCGCGTGCATCGTTAAATCTTGAAATCATCGTCCATCCTCCTTGTAAAATCGAAATAGCAGCTCCATTCACCTCTATCATAATCGTTCCATTTACAATGAACATCTTGTTTGTTAACCTATTTGTAGTAAATAGTAACTATCATTTCACTAAAGGCAGGGACAATCCATGCACAAACCATCGAATGATTCCCTACGGACTTTACTATCCAACCTTCAGATAGATGTCATTATCGCAAATGTTCAAACGGTGGGTATGGACTGGAAACGAGAAAACTATGTGCACAGTTTTAACCGATTGTATTTCATTATCGAAGGGGAGGGCCAGATTGAGGTCGATGGTATTGTCTACTACCCTAAGCCTGGCCAGCTTGTTGTTATGCCTTGCCATGTTTTGCAGTCCTATTCAACTATCAATGACCATCCGTTTCATAAATATTGGTGCCATTTCACAGCGCGTGTAGGCAACAGGGATTTATTGGAGATGTACCGTTTTCCCGTATGCATCGACGTCCTCTCAAGCTCCGAGGTTGAGAGCTGGTTCAGCCGGATGATCAGCGAAATGAAGAAACAGACGCCCTCATCCATTCTTAATATCCAGGCTTCGATGCTTCAATTAATAGGTTTGTTCATTGATCATGGCTTTGAACAAACGGCAATCCCTTCATCGACCACGCAAAAGTTGAGCCGCGTGTTTCAATTTATCGAACAAAATCTGGAACATAAAATAACGATTGAGCAGCTTGCCAGCTTGGTCCATTATCATCCGAATTATTTCATACGAGCATTTCATTCCGTGATGGGCTGCTCTCCCATCCAATACATCAATCGGATGAGGCTTGACAAGGCCAGACAAATGCTTTCAACCGACATGACCATTGGAAGCATCGCCCGTGCGGTAGGTATCGAGCAGCATAACTTTTCGACGATGTTCAAGAGCTACACCGGATTTTCACCCAGAGACTTCAGACAACTGCTCATGCGATAGCTTGTGTTGGACAACGCAAAAAGAGGACATGGAAAATGACAAATTCCATGTCCTTCTTCAGAATGATTTCAGGCCCATCCTCAAATTAGTGGTTGACATATTGCCTACAACAACTGGCGTTAAACGTTTATCCCCGATACCTTTAAAGCATCCAGTGACACCTTGTCACCTCGTGGATCACTAATGTGAACCGTTGCCTGCTCACCAGGCAGCAGGTCAAAGAAATTGTCGCTGAAGCGGACGTTGCCCTGCGGTAGATCGAGCTTCACCATTCGGGCCAGTGAGCCTTCGGCTGTAATTGTCACGGTCTGCTCATTCGCGTCGACTTCAACCTTAAGCGCAGCCGCGGACAGATTCAAGTCCTTTTGGTCACGCAGATAGTGCAGATTGTCTGGAGCCTCGAAGTCTACTGCTGTAAGCTTGACGACAACCTCTCCTGCAGCTTTGCCGTTCAATATCTCAGCCTCGGTCAAACTTCCCAATTGGACAGCCCCGTTGCTCGGCACATCAGCTTGCAATAAGGTGCTGTACACTTCACTACCGCCGAAATCATAGACAGCTACCCGGACTTGTCCTTTATAGGCTTCAACACGGTCATTAACAACCCATATATGCAGCGATTGTCCAGGCTCATGATCAACCGAGAGCAGTAGTGGATAATAAAATTTCTTCGCATAATAGAAGGATGCCTTAGGAAGCAATTCATAATCAATCAGCGACCAGCTTGTACCCGGCCAGCTGTCGTTGTGCTGCCATACGAGTGATCCGCTGATCCGCTTCTTGTTGCGGCGATAATGCTCAATCCCGTATTTCAAGCCCTCGGCTTGCGTCAGCATCGAGAAATTCATATATTCCTCAATATTTTGCGGAATACCTGTGTAGCCTTCCATCAGCAGGATGCCCTTTTGATGATTCGTGTCCTTGTTGCGGTAAGCCATTTCCACACTGCCCCAGTAGAACTGTCCATCCGGGATATTTTTCTCCAAGGTGTACCGGTTGGCTGACGCATGCATACCAAATTCACTGCTGAATAAAGTGAAGTCCTTTTTGTAATTCTTGAACGTAACGCCTTCGATGCTGTAATCAAGCAGCGGCACGTCTCCGAACTTACGCGGATATACCGAGCCATGCCATACCTGCCAGTTGTGCCGATCCCCGACATCTGGATCATTGGCATCATTACCGCCATAAGGTGATGAAGGCCAGTAAGGACGATTGTCATCCAACGCCTCTAATACTTCAGGAATCAGCTCATGATAAATCTGTTCACCGTAAAAAGGTGAAGTAATGTCACCGGCAGCGGATTTCATATCATACAGCCAGTCGATTTCATTGTTACCGCACCAGAGTGCTAGCGATGCGTGGTTACGAAGTCTTTTGACGTTATACATGACTTCCTCGCGCACGTTATTCATAAAGTTCTTGTTGAATTCAGGGAACAGCGCATTGGCAAAAGCAAAATCCTGCCACACGAGTACGCCGCGGTGGTCGCATTCCTCATAAAACACATCTTTTTCATAAATACCGCCAGCCCAGACACGCAGCATATTCATATTCGAATCCACAGAAAGAGCGATCAAGTCACGATAGCGCTGATCCGGAATCGCACCAATGAAATTATCCGCTGGTATCCAGTTCGAGCCTTTGGCGAACAGCTTCACTCCATTGATGATAAAAGCAAAAGCATGCTGATCGGCTTCATCCTTCAGCTGCAGCTCAATGGTACGAATACCGAAAGGCTTGCGGTAACGGTCTACCCGCTCATCATTGGCAATCAGAACAACCTCCAGCTCGTACAAATAAGGCTCGCCCAAGTCATGCGTCCACCATAGCTCTGGAGATAAGACAACCAGCTCCACAGAGCCTTTGTTTTGTCTAATTTCTAGCTGCTCGGATACCACCGAATGCCCATCCTTCGTCAACAGCTTCACTTCACACAACAAGTCCTGGTCCTTCGCATAAGGCGTTACTTCCGCATCAATACGAATGATAGCTTCTCCTTCATCGACGGATATCGTACGCGCATAGACACCTTCCAGCTTCGCCATGCGATTGCTTTCCAGTCGTACCTTGCCCCAGATTCCAACCGTCACCATCCGCGGACCCCAATCCCAGCCGAAATTCATCGCTGCTTTGCGAAGCCATGGCCGTTCCTTCGTATAGGATGACCATTGAAACTGCTCTTTGTCCCGATTGTGCAAATAGAGCGGATCGAACTTGACGGCAATGCTGTTTTTCCCATCTCGCAATATTTTCGTGACATCAAACGTATGCGCCATCAGCATATTGTCCGTCGTACCGATCTCAAGCCCATTCACATAAACCGTTGCAAAAGTATCCAGGCCTTCAAATATCAATTGGTGACGTTCATCGCTGTTTGCTTGCTTCACATAATCGAACTGCGTGCGGTACCACCATTCTTTTTGCTCAATCCACAAGCTCTTGGCATCATTATGTCCGAAGTAAGGATTATCGATAATATTTCTTTCAATTAATGCCGAATGCACGTCGCCCGGCACTTGAGCCGTAATCCAGAACCGATCGTCCAGATTAGGCGAAGCCATCTCCATCGGTCTTTTCTGCCCCACATCAAAATGCTGAATTCTCCATACGCCCTTAATTTCCATGACAAGGTTCCTCTTTTCCTCTACCCATTGTTGACAGCTGTTTCACGGAATTCACTCGGTGTTTTGCCCGTGTACTTTTTGAAAATTTGGCTAAAATATTTAACATCCTCGTAGCCGACCCGAGCCGCAACCTCGCTGATTTTGGCTGGTGAAATCGTTAATATTTCCATCGCCCGTTGTATCTTCTGCCTCGTTACGTAATCGCCGAAGGTAATTCCGGTCTCTTTCTTAAATACCTCGCTCAGGTGATTCGGATGCAAATGCACGTGCCTTGCAACCTGCTGCAATCCCACATCACTGCCCAAATGCTCCTCAATGTAAGCCATTGCCTTCTGCGCATGAGTCGCTTGTCCTTCGCCCAGACGATTGTGATACAGCTTCATTACAGAATTTAAATATTGAAACAGCGTGTCCTTCGGGGTAACACTAAGCTTAAGCTGAAAATGCTTGGGGCTCTCCTCCATTGTACTCTCGCGTCCGATTGCCGACATAACCCGCTCCAGCCAGCGATGAGCCGAGATCGCAACCGAATGAACAAGAGCCTCCAGCGATTCGAGCGTCACCTGAGGATCCTCCAGCTGTACCTGAATAAACCGCTGCACCCAGCCCTTCAGAGCCACCGAATCATCCTCCAGCAAAATAGAAGACAGCTCCATCTCCTCATCGTGTGTACAGACCGTTTTGCCACCCTTGCGTTTGACAATATCCTCGTACAGCCAAATGCTCTCATTAATTAAAGTCTTGTAGTTAAAAGCATCGCTAGCCGTTGTATACGATTCATGCATATGCTCAGGCTGCTGAACGGGGGTGCCAAAAGCCGCATACAGCTTGCATTTCAACAGCCGCTCTATCTTTTGAAAAATAAACCGGAGATGCTGCATCCCGTTATCGCTGCCATGACCCAAACGGATCGCTGCAATCACCCTTTTTTTCTCCAGTAGTGATTCGCAATTCAACAAATCCTGCAGCATATTGTCAACTGCAAACAAAAGCAGAGACGCTGATGAAGGCGAATCCTCCCAGCCCTCTGCCGTTACAATGAACACCTGAAGCTCGCTTCCGGGCGTATCACTTTCACCAAACAGTCCAGGTAAGTAGGTATGGAGTAAATGACGGTCTATCGATCCCGCTTCCCCACTCTTAATCCAACGTTCAAAGGTACGATTACGCGCTTCCTTATTCTTGTAATGATCCTGACTATGCGCAGCCCATTTATCTTCAATTCGTTGTCTGGCCTTTAACACGGTCTTGATGATTTCCTCCGGCCTGCTCGTTTTCAACAAATAATCGCTTACGCCTTGCCGGATAGCCTGCTGCGTATAGGCAAAATCGTCGTACCCCGAGAGCACAATGACTTCCAGATCCGGGATGATCTGAATCGCTTCTTCAGCAAGCTGCAGCCCTGTCTTGCCCGTCATCCGGATATCGGTCAGCAGCACATTGGGACGCTCAAGCGGAATTCGTACAAGCGCTTCCTCCGCAGAGGATGCAGGCTCCAGCAGCTCCATGCCGAGCTCGTCCCATTTAATCACTTTAGCCAGTCCGGTTCTGATGATGACCTCGTCATCGACGATCATTATTTTCATGTTGTCCCTCCAAAACCGGGATCGAGAATGAAATGCGTGTACCCGCGTTCAGCCGACTTTCAATAATCAGACCTGCATCCAGCCCATAATGAAGCTGCAGCCGTTCATTCACGTTTCTTAATCCGTAGCTTACATCCGGATATAGCTCCCCATCCGGCGAATTCAGATTGTTTGTGATCAACTCCAATTGCTCCTCAGTCATGCCTACTCCGTCATCAAGCACCAGAAAGCTCATCCGGTTGGCCTTGTGCTCTACGTACACCGATATCATCCCCTTTCCCTCTTTTTTTTGGATACCATGAAGCATTGCGTTCTCGACCAGAGGCTGCAGCAGCAGCTTGAGCATATAACGGTCCTGCAGTTCAGGATCTACCACGATATCCATATCAAATTTGTCCGGATAACGAATCGATTGAACCTGCGCATAGTTTTTGATATGGGCAAGCTCCTGATGAACCGGGCAAAATTCCTTGCCTTTATTGAGACTGAATCGCAAGAAATCGCTCAAGGCCCCAACCATATCGGCAATCCGCTTCTCCTCATTCATCAATGCTATCCAGTGAATCGAGGAAAGAGTATTATACAGAAAATGCGGATTAATCTGGGCCTGAAGAGCCCTCATATCCGCTTCCTTCTTATGCGCTTCGTTGCGAATCACTTGTTTCTTCAGCTTCTCGATATGATTGCCCAGCATGTTATAGCTCTCCGCGAGCTTGCCAATCTCGTCAGATGATGCAACTGAATATAGCGGCAGCGGCTCTTCCGGATTGACCTTGGCGATTAACCGGGTCAGCACCCGCAGCGGATTTGTGATCCGTTGAATGAGGAACAGAATCAGACCTGCTGTAGCCACAATGGAAAGTGCGACCGCGACACCGGTAAGCTGTAAAATATATCGGTTCTGCGCACTGTACAGGTCAAACGGAATCACGCCTACAAGCACCCATCCGACTAGCGGTTCGCGGAAATACAGGATCGTCTTTTTAGCCCGGCCTTCGCCATGATTCACAACGCCATACAAAGCCGGATTCAATTCAGTCAACAGACCAGGCATCAGGACATCCAAGGACTGGGAAAGCCAGCTTTTATCCGTGGCTGATAGAACGATCCCCTGTTCGTTAAGAAGCGCGACGCTCCCCTTTCCATCACCAAGGTTGGGCTCAGACCAATATCTGGAGATTACCTTCTCGTCCAATGAAATCGTCAGCCAGCCGAGATTCCGATAATTATCAGTGCTGCGCAAAGGTCGAATGAACGAGATCACTCTCTGGTTGCCGGCATAATTCTGCACGTTATACAGGGTGGTCCACATCTTGCCTGTCACCTCCCGCACATTAACAAGACGGTCCAGATCAGATTGATACAGGTTCGTCGTAGACAACGGCGGATTGGAGTTGGCCGGAATTATCTCTACATTCGAAATGTATTCCTTGGAGCTGATCAGATTGGTCATAAAGCTGCGAATACGTGTCTGAGAGCCTACATCATCATCCAGGCTGCTAACATACTGCTGAACATTGCTCTGACCAATCAAAAAAATGGACATGTTCTCCACGTCCTTAATAATAAAACGCAAATTCCCATCCATCTGACGAAGGGTATCAATGCCTGCCTGTTCGGTTTTTTCTTCCGTAATTTTCGATGAAATGACATAAGCAAATCCCCCAAGCAGCATAAGGGGAATCAGTGTGGTTATGAGCATAATAACAGTCAGCTTGCGCCCTAAAGAATTTCTCATCCATCGCCACACCGGCATTGATCACACCCCCTGCTGCATAGTCCTAAGAACACTGGCGAGAAACGGTTTAGCCTTTGACTGCACCGGCCGTCATGCCCTTCATTACCTGCTCCTGAAACACCAAATATACGAGGATCGTGGGAACTACAGCGATCGTCATGGCAGCCAGCGTCAGGCTGTAATCCGTTTGAAAGCCGTCGGCGAAGGTAGCGATACTGAGCGGCAAGGTTTTGAGTGTTGATTTGCTAATAAACACGAGAGCAAAGGAAAAATCGTTCCAGAAGTGCAAAAAGCTTAAAATCGTTACTGTCGACAGCGCTGGTGTCGAGATGGGCAGCATAATTTTCAGAAATACACCCCAAAGCCCTGTTCCATCAATAAAAGCCGCTTCCTCTATTTCCTTGGGTACCGAAGATAAATAAGCAACCAATACAAATATAGCTGTAGGCAGTGCAAAAGCCGTGTAAGGCAAAATAAGTGCCCAGTACGTATTTAATAAGGAAAGCTGCTTCATTAAAATAAATAACGGCACCAAGGTGCTATGAATCGGAATGAGCATGCCAACTACGAAGAAGCCCAGTATCCAGCCCTTGAACCTGAACTGCAATCTGGCCAATACGAAGGAGGACAAAGCTGATACGAATAAGGTGATGGCCAATGAAGCCAAGGATACGATCACCGAATTCACAAAAGCCGTACCCATCTTGGACGTACTCCAGGCTTTGACAAAGTTATCAATCTGCCACGATAACGGCAAGCTAAAGGGACGGTTCAGAAACTCGGCGTTCGTTTTGAAGGCACTGATGAACAGCCAAAACAAAGGGTACAACGTTAAAATACCATAAACCGTCATGAGAGTCCAAAAAATAGCGGGCCTCCATTTTTTCGCGGAAAATCCGGACTTGGCTGGAGCTGCTTGTGAGTATGGAGCCATGGTTTTGTTCATATGAATGGACCTCCTTTCTATGCGTTCTTTGACTTTCTGCTTGTCAGCCATTGGCTGGTTCCGATAAAGAGCAGACTCAGAATAATAATCGAGGTGGAGATTGCACTTCCGTATCCATAACGATAGGAGGAAAAGGTCGAGTTATACATATAAGTAGCCAGCAGCTCCGTGGCATGTGCCGGTCCGCCTTTGGTCATCACATACACAAGGTCAAACGACTTCAAGCTTCCTGAGATACATAGCACGATGGCAACCTGTATCGTAGTCCAAACCATGGGCAGCGTAACGGAAATCATTTTGCGAGCGCCTGTGGCACCGTCTATGAGGGCTGCGTCATGAATTTCACCGGGGATATTTTGCAAAGCCGAGATGAAAATAATTAAGTATAAACCGACAAAGCTCCAGGTCAGCGGAGGAATTAGCGCGTAGATCGCAATATTGCTGTCGGAAAGCCACTGCATTTTCCAGCTGCTTAATCCCAAATAATCCAGCAGGAAGTTAAGAATACCGATTTGCGGGTGGTAAATATATTGCCAGATCATCCCGATAACGACCGAGGACATGACCATGGGCATAAACACGGCAGATCGTAAAAACCGCTGCAGCGCATTGTTTTTGAACAGCACAATCGCCAAAATCAAAGCGAGCGGCAGCTGACCGAATACCGAGGCAAGTACAAAAATAATATTGTTCTTGAGTGCACGCCAAAATATAGTATCGTGAATAACTTCCACGTAGTTTTTCAAGCCGATAAATTTGGCTTCGCCAATGCCCTTCCATTCAAAGAAACCGTAATAGGCAGACCAAATCACAGGTACAAATACGAATAAGGTATAAATAAGTATGGATGGCAGTAAGCCCATTATGATAAATCTACGCATGTTTAGTGTCTTCATCTCTCTCACTTCCCCTCCAAATAATCAGCCCTCCACCAGGGAGGGCTGATTCGTACCGATGCTCGTTGTGCTCAAATATCTGATTGGTTCGATAAACTCTTGTCTTGACTGAATGAACTTATTGTCCTTATTTACCAAGCGCGCCTGCTTGCGCATCCTGCACTTTTTTGGCCACAACCTCTGGGCTTGTACCCATTAACAATTCCTGAAGTCCGTTGTTGATCACTTCAACTGCAGCAGAGCTTAATTTGGAATCGTAAACCGGACTGATTTTAACATTTTTCATCAATTCATTCAGCTCAACGAATAAAGGATGTGCTTTGCTTTTATCTACATCAATCTTATAGCTGACCAATGTGCTGCTGCCCAGCGTTGCTTTTTGACCTTCAGGACCGGACAATGCATAAAATAGTTCCATTGCTGCATCTTTTCTCACACCTGTCAGCTTCTTGCTAACACCTAAGCCTGTTCCAACTACACCTGCTGTGGTTTGCGGATCGCCTTTGCCTCCATCAATCGCAGGAAGGATTGTTATGTGTGTTGTATCCAAAACTTCCTTCGGTGCATTGTTTACCAAATTCGCTGTTGCCCAACCGCCATCCATAAACATCGCGGCTTTTCCCTGGAAGAACAGCTGCATCATTTGATTCTCGTCGATTCCATTAAAGCCATCCTGGAACGCTTTGGATTTGCCCAGATCCTGAAGTACGGTCAAAGCTTTGATAAATTCAGGATCGGTAAATTTGGCGCCATTTTGAGCAGAGGCTTTTAAGAACCAGTCCGTCCCCGTTACACGATCACCGATTGTGCTGAAAATGGTCGATTGAACTACCCAGTTTGCTTTGTTACCTAATGCCATAGGAATAATGTTATTTTTGTTAAAGGTATCCATCACTGTTTTCAATTCATCCCAGGTTTTCGGTACCTTCACGTTGTATTTGTCGAAGATAGCCTGATTGTAGTAAATGAATGAGCTTGGAGCCAGGTTCATAGGAACAGAGTAAATCTTGCTATCCACCGTGTAGCCATCGAGAGCGTTTGGAATAAAGTTGTTTTTCCATTCCGGTTTGCTGTTCAAAAACTCATCAATAGGCTGCAGCAGCTTGCCATTCACGAATTCCTTGGTCATCGCATCCGGCCACATGACGAACAGGTCCGGCATTTCATCCGCAGCCGCTACTGTACGCAAACGTGTTTTCAAACCGTCTGTCGGCAACCCCTCCGCCTCCAGCTCGATCTCGGGATGCTGCGTTTTGAAATCATCGAGGATTTTACGCATGGCAATACCTTTGGCGTCCTGGCCTGTCCAGTTATGCCAAATCGACAGCTTCACTTTTTCTTTATTAGCCCCACCGGCCGCCGCACCTTTATCTTCTGTTGGTTGTCCCCCTGCACATCCGGCAAGCATGGACGCTGATACCATTGTAGTTAGAGCAATTTTGGTTATTTTTTTCATTTGTGTGATTCTCCCCTCTCGTTCTATTGTTCATTCTACAAGCTTCATTCTCATTCGGTAAGGGGAATATCATAAGCACAGGGGTAGAATAATATCAGGTTGGTCACATATCACCTTAAACAAAAAATAGGATGAAGCCCCGAGAGCCTCACCCTGTATGTAAATAGAATTGCCTGTCAGGCTGGAATTCATTCCACTTGAGCGACTAGAGACTGCTGCTGCTCCAGCCACTTCAGCACATCGCGGGTAACCTCTTCACGATTAATTTCATTCAGCATTTCATGCCTGCCATCCGGATACAGCTTGCAGGTAACCTGTTCGATGCCAAGCTGGTCATACATCCCTATCAGTTGAGGAATTCCTTTGCCCATGCCTCCAACCGGATCCCGATCACCGGCAAATATGTAAATTGGCAGCTGCTTGGGGATGCGTTCCATGTTGCTCTGAAGGTGAATATCAACTAATCCACGGAAGAAATCCCTGAAAAACCCTGCGGTAAATATCCCTCCACAATAAGGATCTGCTATATAACGATCAACCTCCGCTTCATCGCGGCTCAGCCAATCGCAACCCGTCCGGTTGGGACGGAATGGCTTGTTATAGCTGCCCAGCGACAGCTTCATCAAAAGTGGACTGCGGTGGTCACTGCCTTGCAGGGAAGCCAGCAATTGTGCAAGCATGATCCCTACTCTAAGGGTCGGTGGATGCTTGCCGTTTGTTCCTGACAGGATAACGCCCCTAACCTTATCGCTGTATGTATACATATATTGCTGCACCAGGAACGAGCCCATACTGTGACCAAGCAAATAGACAGGCGCGCCCGGATGCCTTTTGTCAATAATATCAGTCAGCTTCGCCATCGCCTCCGTCATTTTGGCAAATCCCTCGGTACCCGTAATACCCACCTGATTCGGATGTCCCGCTGTACATCCATGCCCCCTATGATCATTCGCATACACCTCGTAGCCCGCTTGTACTAAGGATCGAGCAAATCTCTCGTAACGTGCTGCCGTTTCCGCCATGCCATGAGCAATTTGAATAATGGCCCGGGGCTCTTGTCGATCTTCAAGGCTCCAATGATAGACGAATATCTCCAACTGATCGATATCCTTAAAAGTGAAAGTTTCCGTGTCCACAAATCATGCCCCCGCTCTTACTTCAGCTGCTGCTGTTCGATTAAGTCCATTATAAAGGAACGTACTTATATTTGCCTTATCCTATTAAAAGAAATCGTTTTTCACATCAAAATAACTGATTTGTCAGACAGGTGATGCTAATGTTAAGGTTTAAGTATATTATCCCACTATGCACAGTGGAAAATAAGGAATATATACAAGGAGGATATTTACCTATGTCACGAATTGCTAAAAACTTAACGGACTTGATCGGTAACACCCCTTTGCTTGAGCTGTCGAATTATAACAAACATCAACAGCTTGAGGCGAAACTTATAGCCAAGCTGGAGTATCTCAATCCAGCAGGCAGTGTCAAAGACCGGATCGGCTACGCGATGATCCAGGCTGCAGAGGAGCAAGGCCTTTTAAATAAAAATTCAGTCATCATCGAAGCAACCAGCGGCAATGCGGGAATTGCGCTCGCTTTCGTAGCTGCCGCCAAGGGATACAGGTTAATTATTGCTTTGCCGGAAACGTTCAGTCTGGAGCGAAGGAAGCTATTGACGGCTCTGGGTGCGGAACTGGTATTGACTTCAGGATCGGAGGGTATGCCAGGAGCGATGCGTAAAGCTGCAGAATTGGCTGCCCAAATACCGGATTCCTTCATGCCTCAGCAATTTGATAATCCGGCTAATCCGCAAATTCATCGTGTCACAACAGCAGAGGAAATTTGGCGGGATACAGAAGGCTCTGTAGATATTTTTGTCTGTGGAGTGGGGACAGGAGGTACGATTACAGGTGTTGGCGAGGTGCTGAAATCCAAAAAGCCTTCCGTGCAAATCATCGCAGTCGAGCCTTTTGATTCCCCTGTTCTATCTGGCGGTACCAAAGGCGCGCATAAGCTCCAAGGACTTGGGGCTGGTTTTGTCCCTTCGATCTACAAGCCGTCGGTCATTGATGGGATCATGGCAATCAAAAGTGAAGATGCCTTCGAAACAGCACGTTTATTGGCCAAAGCAGAAGGACTCGTTGTCGGGATTTCCTCTGGAGCTGCGGTTTACGCGGCTACCCAGATTGCCAAACGTCCTGAGCATACAGGCAAAACGATTGTAACCTTACTCCCGGATTCCGGGGAGCGCTATTTATCCACAAGTTTATTTCAAGAAAAATAGTACGAACTTGTCTCACCTCCCTACCATTCTCCGAGACAACCTGTCGGCCTCCCGAATACTGTGATGGTAGATTCGTTTAAGCCATAAGGAGGTCTACAAGTGAATCGGTCCGATGTGAAATCATACCGCTACCGTGTTGGTTAAAACCATTTTCTTGTTATTCACATTTATCAAACGGCGACGGCAAGCTCTGTACAAGGCAACGTTCTGGCAAGTAATGCCGTTAATGTGCACATTTCAAAAAAGCAAAAACGGCGTTAATTGGCAGAACACGGATAGGGATGTACCTCTGGAAGGAGGTGAGCGTTACTATGCAGCGTAAAACAGCAAATCGTCAAAAATGGGCCAAAGGAAATACCAAAGTCATTGTCAAGCAAGGTGCCAGAGCTACAATTGGTCAAGGTGGCAATGCTTTTGCTATCAATGCATCGGAAGTAGCTGTGGTCAGAGTTCGTCCTTAGCGGTGATTATATAATGGCTGTCTTCTAGTCTCGCTTTAGACTAAAGACAGCCATTTTATATGCTGAACTATATGCAGTTTATTCGCAAATGATAGCCTTTCGGATTTGGGTTCCCTCCCGTATTTCTGATATGATAGAAATCGGAGGTCGACATACGGATGGAATATCAAACAATCGATTATTGGGATGAACAGATTTGGAAGCAGGCGGCACCGATTTATAGACAAGCCTTTGACCCCGACAACAGCAAACCTACAACAATTATTCGCCGCTCCATTGAGAGAAAGCTGTGCCAGCTGCATATCGCCAGCAATCAGTCTGACATCATCGCCATGACGTTAACGGGTAAGCTGGAAGGGATCAACGGACTGCTTATCGATTACATGGCAGTTCGTGAGGATTCGCGCGGCCAGGGTATAGGCAAAATGTTTTTGGATTATATCATCGGGTGGTCCAGGTCTGCGCTGCAAAGTACAGGTGCTGTTATTGAAATCGAGTCCGAGGATAATGCTACCAATTTACAGCGTCTTCACTTCTGGCAGCATTACGGGTTTACACTAACCAGCTATGTTCACACCTACATTTGGGTTCCGGAGAAATATCAGGCCCTGTACCTGATTTGGCAGCCCGACAGCCAGATTCCCCAAGACGGGGAGGTACTATTCGAGCATATCTCACATTTTCACAACAGGGCCTATGCCAAGAAATAAGGCAGCTCATGTGCTAAAATTACATGCCTATATGATCGGATTTGGACATGAATCGATATTCCCTTCACTTGCATACGCAGTGTTGTTAATTTTCTTTAAGTTCCACTTCCATCTGTACCGTCGTACGATATTCAGATGGCGTCATACCCATCATTTTACGGAACACCTGTGTAAAATATTTGGCGTCCTGATAACCTACCAGGGGCGCTATTTGGTATACCTTGACATCCGTATTGCGCAGGATCGAGCAAGCGCGTTCGATTCGCAGCTTGGTCACATATTCGAGAAACGTAACCCCGCTCTCCTTCTTAAATAAAACGCAAAAGTGGCTGCAGCTGAGTCCGATGAACTCGGAAACCTCATCAATACTCAGATCATGATGAAACCGTCCGGATATATATTCGATGGCTTTTTGGATGGTACGAACCTCATCCTCACGAGCAGATACCCGTAGGGGTCGGCCCGTATGCTCCAGTAATGATTGTCTGAGCAGCAGCTCCAATTCATCAAGTGTCCCGCAAAGCGGAATATGTGAAATCAATTCCTTGATACGCATCAAGGGCTCCTCGCTTAAATCGCTCAATCGCCGGGAGATGCCAACAACGAGCTCTATCATCATCGCTGCGGCATCCTCCTGGCCTTTGCTCTTAGTACGAAGCTCGTTAATCAGTTCCTCCAGCAGCATGGATATTCTGCTGCGATCAAAGCCGGCAACCGCTTCGGTCAAACGCTGCTCCCAATGCAATAACGCAGCGGAGGCTGACCGATCAGCAGAGGCACCCCCGGCCTCCGCTTCCAGTAACCATGCGGAGGCTGCTGCCGTGTCGGCGTCCACATACACCCGCTCCCGGCCTCCGGTAAATCGGGCTAACAGCGCCTGCTGTGCGCTGCGATAACAAGCAAACAACGCATCCAGTCCCGAATGCTGTCTGCTGATCCCGACCGAGCAGGACAGCTTCGTGCATATTTTCACCAATGTGATGATTTCTCCGGCGGTATGCTCGGCCTCCTGCTTATTGCCGTTTTGTAGCAGCAGGACCCATTCCCCGCTTCGAAACGGAAATACGGTCAAGGCGCCGCGCTTGCCTCCGTATTCACTCAACACATTGCCAACTGCAAAAAACCACAATCTGCGGTCCTCCTGGCTCCAGCGATTCACTTCCAGCGTATCATCAAAGCCAACAACAAGCATCACATACGGATGCTCCAAATCCCAGCCCTGCAGCCAATAAGACGGATTATACGGCTTGTTGTTCCCCTCCAACATGCTGCTGATCAGCCTTTCTCTGAGCAAGCTGGATAAAGCCTGTGCAGAGCGGTTCAAGTAATCTTTCTCCGATTGGCGTTCAGCCTCCTGCTCCAGCCTGCTCCTGGCCTCTCGCATCACGTTCTCAAGCTCTTCATGATCGACAGGCTTAAGCAAATAATCAGAAGCGCCATATCGAAGCGCTTCTCTGGCATATTCAAATTCCCCATACCCGCTGAGCAGGACGAAAACTAATGAAGGCTGCTGATGCAGCGCTTCCTTCATCATCGAAATCCCATCCATAACCGGCATTCGTATGTCGCTGATCACAATGTCCGGTCTGTGAGCTTGAATCAGCTGCAATCCCTGCTCACCATTTGCCGCTTCTCCCACGATTTGCATCTGCATTTCCTCCCAAGGCAAAGCCACCTTCAAGCTGCGCAGAATAATCGGCTCGTCATCAACAAGAACCACCTTATAGATGCTGGGCAATGGAAAACACCTCCTTTGGACACACTCTTGTTACGGGTTATTTGCCAATCAGCTCATAGTATTGCTGCAGCTGAGCTTCCAGCCTTTGCAGCGCTTCCTGTGCCGACACATTGCCAGCAATCAGCTGCTCGGCGACCTGAAAAAACGGCTCCTGCAAAGCAGGTGGCAGCGCATTATCATATGGAACAAAGGCTGTAGGCGATGCCTCCAGCAAATCGACAATTTGCTTGAATACCGGTCCGGTCCGGTGATAATCAACCGCTATTTTCATAGCTGGCAGCCGGAAGCTTTCATATACAATTCGCCTCTGCACATCCGGGGCATAAATAGCCTTCACCAAATCGAGCGCTGCTCGGCGTCGTTCACCCTCAAGATTGGCCGATAGGCCCAGACCAAAGGTGTAGCCTCTGGCCAGACCAACCGATGCCTCCTTCGGTCCCGACAGGACAGGAAAATTGAAGACCCCTACCTTGTCGGCAAACCCTGGTGTGGAATTTTCACCCTGAAATAAATTAAGCTCCCAGCTGCCGCTCAGGAACATTCCGGCCTTGCCATCCAAAAACAGTTTCTCGGCATAATCAATACTGCGTGTATCCGACATCGTCGGGAATGGACTAAGTTTGGCGAATTCAAGAAAACGCTCTGTCGCCTGCTCATAATCGGCATTCATGAAGCTGCCTTTTCCTTTCACAATCTGATCGATCACTGCAGACCCCGCAAACCGCTGCAGGAAGTAATGATAATGCATCGCCCCAGGCCAGCGCTCCTGATTGCCTAACGAGAATGGAACCAGCCCTGCTGCTTTCAGCCTGGTGATCACCTGCACGAGCTGGTCCCAATTGGTGGGAACAGACAGGCCCAGCTCGGCAAACAACTGCTTGTTATAATATACCGGCTCAACAAAGCCTTCGATCGGAAGGCCATACACCCCACTGCCGAACCTCCAAAGGCTCAGATCGTAAAAGCCGTCGTCCATGCTGTTCTCTTTCAGAAAACCCGACAAATCCAGCAGACGCCCTGCACGTGCATAAGGCTCGATTTCAGCGCCGCTGAACAACACAAAAATATCCGGGGGATTGCCTGTCACCATCTCACTTTTCAAGCGCTGCTCGCGGTGAACGGTTTGATCCAATCCTTCAAAGTCAACCCGCACGTTCGGATGGTCCAGCTCGAATTGCTTGATGACTTCAGATACGATCTTTAACATCTGGGCGTTGTGCTCCTGAATCCAGACATGACGAAAGCTCAGCTTGATCTTTTCTGTAGCCTGAGGCCGTGATTCAGAGGAACAGCCAGCTCCTTGTACGATCAGAATGCTTATAAATATTCCAGCCAAAAGCGCACGCATCCGTCCTCTTAATAGAGAGCAGTTCCACAGCCCACAACGCAGTTTGTCAAAGGACTTGTTCATGGTCCCGCACCTCCCTGGCTGTCCGCTAATATCCGCGGCATCCGAATCCGTACAATCGTGCCTTCACCACGGGTCGAGCAGACCATAATTCCATAGCTGCCGCCAAAACGAATCCGCAGTCGATCATGCACATTTTTCATGCCTACACCGCGATGCCTCGTCTTGTCCGTGCTCTGCTGCCGTCCGGCAAACAGCTCCTCCAGCCTGTTTGGTTCAATCCCGTGTCCGTTGTCCGCCACTTCCACAACAAGATCGTTCCCGACCTCCATGACACGGATACGAATAACACCTTGCTCCTGCATCGGTTCGATTCCGTGATAGAGCGCATTTTCCACAATGGGCTGGACAATCAGCTTCAGCGTCAGGTGTCTTTTCCATATGTCCGGCAGCTCCATTTCATAATTCAACTTATCGCCAAAACGGCACATTTGGATAAACAAGTAATGCTTGACATGCTCCAGCTCGGTAGCAATCGGAACCAGCTCCTGGGTTTCACTGATACTGATCCGCAGCAGCTTGCCGAGTGAAATCACCAGTCTGCTGATTTCCTTATTACCTTGAAGCACGGCCATTGAATTGATCGTTTCCAGCGAATTATATATAAAATGTGGATTGATCTGTGCCACAAGCGCTTGCATCTCTGCTTCCTTCTTCCTCTCCTGCTCCACTTCCACCCGCCGGATCAGCTCCTGAATTTGACCGCTCATCCGGTTAAAGCCCCGCACCAATAACCCTGATTCGTCACGGTACACCTCACTGCCCTGTCTGACCTCCGTGAATTTGCCCGATTCTGCCAATCGCAGCGCTTTCACAACTGAAATGATCGAATGCACCAGCTTACGAATAAACAGGACATCAAATAATATCACACTGAGCAGAGCAAAGACGAGCAGACCGAGCGCCAGATTACGGATCCCAGCGGTTTCCGCGTACATTTGATTCAGTGGTGTCAGAGCAACCAAATACCACCCGGAAATTTGGGAGGGATAATAGGTAATAAAGGTTTCCTGGCCCTCATAGGTGTCCACATAAGCGTGACGCTCCTCATGAGACTGTAGAAATGGAAAAGAAAGCTGTTTCCCCAGATGCTGACCTGACTTGCTGAACAGCACCAAGCCCTGCTGGTTCACAACCAGCATCTCGCCTTCCTTAATCGTCCCCGCTTCCCAGAAAACATGATCAACTGCATCCGTCTTCACCGTCAATACGAGGGTTCCGATGTCATCGAGTGAATAATAATCCTTAATCGTACGCACATGGGTAAGCTGCTGATCGGAGGCTGTTGAATTTTCAAAAGGACCGAGCCATAAAGGCCGTCCATTCAAAGCTCTCATTTGCCCATACCAAGGCTGCTGCTTCAGCATCTCATAGGTTGCCGCCGGAGCTGCTCTGGAGCTGTGAACCAGCTCATTTTGATTATATAAGGTCAAAGACGTTATTTTCGGATGGGATAAAAGCAGATTGTTCAACTCGGTAAGCAATTGACGACTGGCAGCCCCTTCACTTTCCCGAAGCTCTCCCGTATACTTGCGCTTCAAAAATTGCTGTATAACCGGTTGGGTAATACTCAAGTCCGAGATCACATTCATTTCGTTCAACGCATACTGGATT
Organism: Paenibacillus periandrae; assembly: GCF_022458865.1. Lineage (GTDB taxonomy): Bacteria > Bacillota > Bacilli > Paenibacillales > NBRC-103111 > Paenibacillus_S > Paenibacillus_S periandrae. Next base: position 191,027 of record NZ_JAJNMU010000018.1, read on the forward strand.
TTGCGGTCCGTTTCCAGCAGACTGTTAGCGTAAAAATTCTCCGTTTGCTTTTCGATAGCTCCGTTAAACAGCTTGTAGGTAATGCTGCCCATCAGCACAATTGGAATAAACACAAGCAATATAACGCCCAGCATAATTTTATGGCGCAGCGACATAACGAATCCTCCAGAGTTGTTGCATATCGTACTTACACATTCTCACCGGAGGGGGGATATCCTGCTGCGCCGCTTGTAAACATTTCAGCTTTTTACAGCTCCTGAGGTTAAGCCCGATATAAACCAGCGGCTAAATAGCGCAAATACGATTAATAAAGGAAGTGTTGCGAAGAACGTAGCTGACATAATCATCCCATAGTCAATTGAATCGTTGCGGCTGAACAGCTGCTGCAGCGCAATCTGAATCGTAAAATTCTCATTGTTCTTAAGCACAACCAACGGCCAGAAAAAGTCATTCCACGTATTTAAAAAAGTGAAAATACCAAGTGTCGCCAACGCGGGTACGATGATCGGCAGCACGATCCGCCAATACGTATTGAAATATCCGCTGCCATCGATCCGGCTTGCCTCCAGAAGCTCCGTGTGAATACTGGACATAATATATTGACGCATCCAGAAAATCCCAAATGCTGAAACCATACTGGGCACAATAATGGCTTTATACGAATCAATCCACGACAGCTTCGCCATCAAAATATAGTTCGGCAGCACACTCAGCTGCTGAGGGACGAGCAGAGTCCCAAGGACGAGCACAAACAGCAGCTTTTTTCCTGGAAATTCAAATTTGGCAAATGCAAAGCCCGCCAATGAACAAAAGAACAGTACGGAAACCGTAGTCGTACCTGATACGATAAACGAGTTCCAGAGCGCCCTGAAAAAAATAATCCGCTCCAGCGCATGTGAGAAATTAGCGATAAGCTCCGGTCCAGGGACAATAGCGGGCGGGATTTGGTACACCGCATCTCTCGTTCGGGTTGAGATCACCAGCATCCAATAAAAGGGATAGGCCGAAGCGAACGCTCCTGCAGCCAGCAGGATATAAATAATGATTCGTGAAATGATGTTTTGTTTTTCTCCTACCGGCATTACGCTTCTCCTCCCATACGTTTGGACAACCAGGTATTCAGTAATGAAAAAATGACGGTGAACATAAATAAGATGACGGCCGTTGCAGCCGCAGTGCCAAAGAATGAATTACGGAATGCTTCCGTATACAAATAAATCACCATCGTAATGCCCTCCGCGCGGGTGGAGCCTGAGCCTCCCTGACTTAAGAACACATAGGGCTCGGTGAATAGCTGAATACTGCCAATCGTTGAAATCAGCACAGTAAATAAAATAAACGGTTTAAGCAGCGGGACTGTGATATGTGTAAACAATTGACGACGGTTGGCTCCATCGATACGTGCGGCTTCGTATAAATCGCCGGGAATGCTTTGCAGGCCCGCCAGAAATATAATCGCGTTATAGCCGGTCCAGCGCCATATGACCATCGTCGCGATCGCTGTCTTCAGCGGCCAGTCCTGAATATTCCATGCATAAGGTCCCATTTCCAAAAATGAAACCAAATAATTGGCCATGCCTTTATTGGCAAATGCTGCGCTAAAAATCATCGTAACCGCAACAATGGAAGTCACATTTGGCAAAAAATAAATAGCTCTCAGCAGCTTCGTTCCTTTAATAAAAGCGGAATTCAAGGCCACAGCAAGAATGAGTGCCAGAATGAGCTGTGGAATCGTACCCAGGCCGCCCATAATAAACGTATTGCCGACTGAGGTCCAAAAGGTCGGATCGGTCAAAACAAGCTCAAAATTTTTCAAGCCGACAAACTTCATATCCCCCATACCGTTCCACTTGTACATGGACAAATAAAATGTAAAAAAGATCGGATAAATTCCAAATATCGCGAACAGCACAAAAAATGGTGATATAAACAGATAAGCCGCCAATCGGCTTCTTCGCCGCTCGGTGAGCCATGGACGCGCAGCAGCTCCGGCGGTGGGTGCAACAGCATGGATGTTCATTTGATCGCTCCTATAAGGGAGCAGATTCACCATATACGATGAACCTGCGCCCTCCAGATATTCGTCCAGCAATTAACTGCGTTTATTCAGTTCTTTGATCTTCTTAATCGCACTATCCCACTCTGCTTGCGGATCGCTGCCTTTTTGCTGGACATTGCTCAGACTTTCTTTGAAAATGCTGTCTGTTGCATCATGCAGCTTGCCATAGCGGATCGGTTTGACGCTTTTTGTAGCTTTGGCAAATTCAACAGAAATCGCTTGGTTATTATAGAAGGAATCTTTAAGCTCTTTAAACTTGGCCTCTTCATAAACTGCAGGAATTGATGGCATCAGACCATTCGAGATGTACGATTTGAGCTGTCCATCCTTACTGTCCATCCATGAGATAAATTCATAGGCTTCCTTGGCATTTTTCGATTCCTTGGGAATACTCAGGAACGAACCGCCCCAGTTGCCAGCGCCTTCAGGCATTTGCGTAATCATCCATTTACCCGTTGCATCCTTGGCATTTCCTTTAATAACGCCACTCATCCATGCCGGAGCCAGCATGACAGCAAATCCGCCATCATTCGTTTCTTTTGCCCATTCCGGTGTCCAGAGCACGTTTTTGCCTACCCAGCCTTCTTTAATCCCTTTTACCGTAAAGTCATAGGCTTTTTTCACTTGCGGGTTTTTATCGCCAATGAATTCATCATTATTGTTGTAAAAGATTTCGTTGCCTTGATCCCGCAGACCATTAAACAGCAATCCAGGTATATCTACAAAGGTTTTTCCTGTTTTTTGCTTGAACTTGTTTGCAGTTTCGGCAAATTTGTCCCAGGTTGCAATTTCTTTGTAAAATTCCTCAGGCTTACTCGCAATGCCCGCTTGCTCCAGCAAGTCGGTGCGATAATAAACGACAGTTGGACCTACGTCCGTTGGCAAGCCAAGCTGGAATTTACCATCCGTGGAGGAAGCTTGCTTCCATTTCCAATCCAGATAATTTCCTTTCAGGCTGCTTGCGCCAAGATCGTTCAAATTATTGAACTTATCCTTCGCCTCCATGAACTTTTCCAGAAAAGCAATCTCCACCATGAAAATATCCGGTGCACCCTTGTTCGCAGACAGCGCCGTTAACATATTATTGTGATGAGCCGTTTGGTCGGCTGTGTTTTGAATTTTGATCGTGACGTTAGGCTTAACCGCCTTATACTCCTCAGCCAGCTTCTCATAGCCGTTAGTGCCCAAAGACCAAAATGTAAGCTCCACAGGCTTGTCTGTTTTGGCTTCGGTCTTGGCGTCTGTGGCACCTGTGGATTTGGCTGGCTCGGCGGCAGGCGTAACACCGCTGCTGCAGGCGGCCATTGAAGCGGCAAGCAGCAGCGCTACCCCTGCTGTTGACATTTTTGTTGCTAATTTCATTCGAATATTCCCCTTTCAATCTAGTGATCATCTTGACCTCTTTATCGTAAGGGATGCGCGATTATTTGCCGAGGTGGCAATCCTTCGATCTTAGGTTGAAATTAAGATGATGGGAAATAGGGATTCGGACATCACATTAAAAAGAACCAGCATTCCACCTCAATAAAGGGGGAATGCTGGTTCTTGATTGCTTGCCTGAGCAAATATAGAAATCAATTGACTCTGGTTAGCATGATTTTATCATTAGCCAAAGTATAATTACCGCTGCTTGGATCTTTACCTGTAATTTGAAATTTAAACTGCTTGTTTCCTGCCGAGCTGAACGTCACATTGCCCAATCCAACGACCGAATAACCCTCTACACTTTGATACTGATCTACAGGATTCCCCTGAACAGCACCATCGATATACAATTGCGACGTGCCACGGTCGGGATGCTTTTTAACCCGTGCACTCACTGTGTAGGTTCCAGCCGTTGGAACATTGACCGTGTACTCCACCCAGTCTCCCACTGCGTTTAAGTTGCCATAGCCTAATGCACCACCGCTGGCGGCGGAATCGCTGCCAATTGCCGTGGTATCTCCTGCTGATACGGTTGTAGTCAGGCTCTCGAATTCATAATTAAGCGGTTCCTTTTTAGCCCTCTAGAAGACTTGGACAGCGCACCCCTTAATCCAATACAATATTAAGTAGACGGAGGGGAACGTTATGAAACGTGTGCAATATGATCTTAATTTCAAGATGGAAATCATTCGAAAAGGGAAAGAGATTGGGAATTTTACGGCCGTAGCCCGGCAGCATGAACTGGATCCCAAGATGGTCTTGCGATGGGCCAAAGAATTGAACCGTAAAGATGTGGACCAGTTGGACGGAGCCAGCAAGAGGCAAACCGCTTTTATCCCTACGGCTGAAGATTTCAAGCAACTTGAGCATGAGAATGAAAAACTGAAGAAGCTATTAGCGGAACAAGCCCTGGAAAGGGAAATTCTCAAAGACCTGCTAAAAAAACGAACCCCAACTTGCGGATAAAATAGAGATTGCCCAGAAGTACATCGGCCAAGGGTACGGTACTGCCTTCGTGCTCCGTGTGTTGGAAGTCGAACGCTCAACTTATTACACACATGTGAATAAAGCCGAAAAGAAACCGATCCACAGGGTCGGCCGACCTGCACCTGGTTACTCTTATCGATGCGACGGCAAGCCTGTTAGCGATGAACAAATCGATGAATGGCTGATGGAGTTCCTGGCTGGTGAAGGGGCTAATTATGGCTACCGTAAGCTCACAGTGCTGTTAAAAAGACGCCACCAGCTTGTGATTAACAAGAAGAAAGTGTACAGGCTGTGCAAGCGTATGGAGGTTCTGAGGCCACAGCGCAAGCTGAAAATGAAGCATCCAAGAAGGCTGGCGAACAACCGAGTCCTTACAGATTCTAATCAGCTCTGGGAAACGGATATTAAGTATGGCTGGATTGCTGGCGAGCGTCGATTCTTCTTCATTATGTGCATCCTAGACATATTTGACCGTGCGGTGATTACGTACCACCTAGGATTAACCTGTGAGGCGAAGCACCTGGTACAGATCACCCAGGAAGCCCTGATGAAGCGTCAACTCTTTGATAAACCCAAGGAAGAGAAGCCCTTCATACGCTCGGATAACGGCCCACAGTTCATTAGCCACCTGTTTGAACAGGCCTGGGAAACGTTCGGAGTTATCCATGAACGGATCCCACCAAGGACGCCAAACAAAAATGCACATATTGAATCTTTCCATTCGATATTAGAGGCAGAATGCTATGGGCGTCATGAATTTGAGACCTATCATCCACAGACTTACGAGATCGTCACGCAATTCATTCAAGCCTACAACCAGCAACGGATCCATGGGAGTATTTACGACCTATCGCCCTATGAATACCTCGATGCCTTGAAGAAAAATCTTGTAAAACCTAAGCCTGTTAAGGTATAAACCAAGAGAAATGAAGCTAATGGGAATAATTTTAAGGAATTCTATGCAATCGGCTGGTTAAGAGGTGTAGTGTCCAGCATAAGGGTGTTCAGCCGTTATCGTTCCCTGTAGCTTAATCTTAAAAAGCTATAATTTTCAGAAGGATGAAGTTTGTTTAACAGTAGACCATTGGATATGTGGAAACTGGTCATCATTAACTGTAACTGCTCCAACGCAAACATTTGTCTGAACAGGATTTTCAAGATAATGCTCAATTGTAAACCTAATTGCTTTTGAAGTTTTCAAGTTCAACAGTTCACTCTTATGAATCCAAAACAATTCTCCCTCATCTGAGGGGATAAAGTTACTATGGGTCGTCTCTCCAAAATAAACGTATTGTTGCCTGATTTCACCGCTACTATGAATACTACATCATACCGAGGGAGTTTAATAAAAAAATGCCCCACAGACGGGCTATGGGGTTAAGATATTTAAAAAGGGAGCAACTCTTATTATAGTTACATTTATTAATTCACCGTAATAAGATGATTTAAAGTTTATTACAAACTACTGTCACTCTTTTTGTTGTGGTACTCTCCCTTGGTTACTCATAAATTTGCCAAAAGTCAAAAATGGACCGATAAATTTGCCCTGAGTTCACATTTGATTGCTCTAAACGAAATTTAATAAAGAAAATGGCTTCGAAATTGCTTGGGCCCTTCCCTTTCTAAAGGGTGAAACATAATAAAAACCCAGTAAAATCAAGCCATTTTTTGAAATCGGCAAACTTATAGTTCCACGCACTGTAAACATTTGAGTAAAGTCACAGTTGTTTATGTAACTTAACCCATATTTTTGCCGCTTTAGAGAGGTTATGCTTCCAATTTCATGTGGCAACCTTATGCTTCCAAACATCACCAAAGTTAATAAGTAGTTTATTGCAGCGGTTACAACTCTATGATTATGAATCCTTCTTTATTTTTTGTTTCATTTTTGTCTTAGTAGGGTCACCCTCCACGAACAACAAAAAAGTACTTAGTCATGACAAAAAAATCAAAACTGAGTACTTCCCAATGCATTTATCGGAATTTATTATTGCAAACTTTTTTAATATAGTTTCGTAGACTTTCTTCTAATTATTCCTTTATGCAGCTGTCCATCGAAAATATCAAAATCTATCTTCATAGAATTTGAGTATCATCGAGAAAAATTAATTCAATACCAGATTGTTCAATTGACTGAACAACTTTGTTTGTCATAGAAGATAATGAGAGGTTATTATGATAATTAACATGCAAGAGCTCAAATCCCTTGTTGTTATGCGGTTTTCAGTCTAAAATTTGACGTTCAGCAAGTTCTAATTATTGTTCATATTATAACTTGTTAAAGATTCATTTAAAATTTCTTAAGGCTTCAAGATTTTTTTGGACCTTCACGTTATCATTACCGAAGACAAGGATAAACAAGCGATAAAGAGTCCTCATACTATTCGGCAAGGTGTATTTCGCAAAAGTGTAAACTATAAAACCTGTATTCTTATCCTTTATCAACACTTCCTGTAACCTTATATATATAGCGGGAAAATCAACAGGTTTTTCGATCTCAAAGTTCACAAAATTGCTAACGATATGCTGATAAACTGGGACTAGTTGTTGTACGATTGGAAGCAGATACGTTACTTGTGTAAAACGGGCGTTTACTTCAATAATAGGGATCAAATTTCCTTCCGAATCAATAATAGAATCTACACCACATATTCCGCGGTACCCCGTCTTTCTCAAAATTGTCCCTAATCGCGTCATTTCATTACGATAAACTTCCAAGATTTCTGTAGAATAGGTAGGTGTGAAGCATGTCCCCTGATAAACTGCATTTTCATCAATTTGTTGTTCAGTAATCGCCAAAATCTCAATTCGATTTTTATCGACCCACAGCTGGCAGTTTATATTATGCCCGATAGGATGCCACCCTTCTAACAGCAATTCGAACTGTTTGCTTCTCCGGAGAATGAATCGCTGTAAAACCTCAAATGATTTATCGCCATCAATTATTTTTAAACCTTTGCCTGATGACCCATAAGGAATTTTCAGTATACATTTTTTGAACCCTGCAATTCTTAGTGAATGATAAGCATTCTGAAGTTCAGCAGCATTCGTGCAAAAATACCCTTTTGTCACGTTAAATCCGTTGGTTATCGCCATTTTGCGGGTAGCAAATTTGTTGTTGATTCTCTTAACCAGATCAAGATGACTTCCGAATATCCGGGCTTCGGGAATAGAATGTACTAGCTCTTCGGTTTCTTCGGAAACGATATATGGAACCAATATAGAATTCTGAAAATTTGAAGCCATATTTTCAGATAATTTTAAATCAGGTACCTGAACAATATTAGGGAGACGGACCCCCTGTTCTCGCAAATATTCCAAAAACTGCTCATCCGATTTATGACAGAAAAAAACTGTATCTCTTTCATCAGCGATAAATAACAACAGTTGCTCCTGTTGATAGACAAGTTCCAACTTCTGCACATCTGTAACGGAAGGGAACACGGCACAATCGTTCCACCTTTGTTCCTGGTTGATATTGAAAAGCCACACAAGGTTAGCACCGTTAATCAACTCTCTGGGATTGATCATCTTTGGTCACCAGTTTCCTTTTCACAAGATCGGCAACAAGTTGGATTGTTGCGAAATTTTCGAATAACAATTCTTTATCTTCAAACATGATATCAAAAGCGTCTTCCAATTCTACTACCAATATGACGGTTTTCAAGGAATCCAAGCCATATGTGAACAAATCCTGATCAACAGGAATGATTGTATCATGAATCTCTAGAATTTCTCTGATTTTTTCCTCAGTCGCTCTCATCACGAAGTCTACTGGCATGATTAAACTCCTTACGTTTATAAATAATGAGATCTTCGAAATTCGGTCGGTGTCATTTCGTAATATCTCTTGAAAATATCGGCAAATTGAGACCCTGAAATGTAACCTAGTCTGATAGCGATTTCACCAACGCTAAAATCTGTTTCACGCAACAAATTTTTCGCTTTAAACATTTTCAGCTTTTGCAGATGTTTAATCGGTGAGATTTTAAAAACTTTGGAATAGGTGTTACTCAAGTATATCGGGTTGCATTGGATCATATCGGCCAGGTCTGTTAAAGTTAGAGGACGTGTAAAATGATTTCGTATATAACGATTGATTATGATCAATCTAGTATCAATATGACCGATCGGAGTCTGGGTCTTCACTGGACAAATCTCGTTAGAATTCGTTATCGTATCGAATAGAGATTTGTTTTGAAGTGTTATTGTTCGTAAAAGAAGATCCATATTTGTTTGATTCTTTTTGAGAATCAAGGATAACAGTTGCCTTGTTACTTCGGTGTGTTCCTTTAAAACAACAGGATACATCATATTATGAGGTTGTTCCTCCAACTGAAAAACCACCCCGCGGATACTTGCCAGCGCTTCAGGATCAACATTTACAATGCGAAACTTTTGACCGATAACCATTTGTCCGGGAGCAACTCGTTCCTTAAACTTCCTCCATTCCACGCTAACAGGTGACAGCGCCTCAACGAAAACGTAGCTTCTCTCGTCGGCATGCCACTGAACAAAACTACCCGGTGCGAAATACTCGCACATTTTTAAGGAATGAATGATGAGTTTCATAGGATCACCTACGTCGAATTATTTTCAGTGTATTACTATTTCTTCGATATTTTTGCCGAAATGCAGTCGAGTAAACCAGAGCAATATTCCGACCATTCACTTCGGTTATTATTCAGCTCCAAACAATCAAACGTCAAAAAAACGATAGTTTGTACAGAGATCTCCTCTGTTTTTCAGCCAAATCGAGAAGTCCTTCAATATAGATTGATTGCGAAAAAGAGCCGAAAGAAGTGTGGCTTACGATCGGGCATGAAAGTTTACATCGACTCTATGATGCTTCATGAGAAAGAGTTTGATCAGCCGCTTCGCCAAGTGTTTCAGGTAATCGCATCGAACTCTACCGTGATCACGGCACAAGCGAGCAATACCACAGCGAGATCAAGACTGATATTGACCTAAAACGACTCCCGGCCGGCAAGTTTGCGACGAACAATTTGATCTTGATGCTGGATTGTCCGCGTACAACATTCTCTGTCTGATCGGTCACTGGAGCTTGGAAGTTTTGCTCCGATCCACAACAATTTTAGCGTAGACGCATTCGTACGGCCATTCAAAACCTAATCTATCTTGCCACACGCCATGTACGACATGCTCGTCAGGTCAAAATTCGCTTTGGTTCGTACAGTCCTTGGTTTCAAACACTTCATCGCATTTACTAGACCATCTTCATCTCATGATTGATGCTTGCTTCATATAAGCGTTGCCACCTATACGAAAGGTGTATTAAGTCTGCGTCAGTTCAAGTTGTAACAGCTTGAATAGCTCAACACTCCAATTTAATTGGTGTTTTTGACATGTTTCATTGGGCTCTCACGGATTCAGGTTTTTTTCTTTATTAAACAGCATCATTCAAGTTAGTGTTGAAAAAAAGGAAGGTAATCCTTCCTCATTAGTAAGTCGTGTAACATCAAAGTATACAAATTTGGTGCCGTAATTTCCCTTGGAAGCAACCACTTTGTAGCCAAGGCCATCACACTTTTGGCTAGACTCAAAGACTTGAATATTCGTTAAGAAATTGACCTTATTAAACGTGGTAGAATGTCTGCTTCCTTGCCTGATAGTTGTTCAAGATGTTCTGCGATCCTATTCAAAATGTTCTTATCTTTTGTAATGGAGTATTTAAGAGATAAATTTAAAATTATTGTAGATATTTTCTCGATGTTAGCATAGTTCGATACATATATATCAGGATCTTTGAGTATTTGAATCTCCGAAAGATACAGTAATCGTTCGATCATCCTTGATTTATGATTTTTCAAAACATAAAACGGACGAATATCCAATCTATCACCCATTGATTTAACATTATTCAAGTAACTGATTAAATGATCGTAACATCTCAACCCGTAAACCCACTCTTTTTTTAATGGCTGATTTAGTAAGTTATTTTTCTGGGATGAATTAATAGAGTACAGGTAATCTGAAAGTAACTCTTTTAGCACGTTTATATTTTGATTAAATATTGAAGAACTATTAAATGAAAGTAAATAGACCAGCTCTTGTCCCAAATCCGTTGCTTTTTTAAAATCTATATATGAGTTATTTAAATCAGAAAAAGAACACTTTCCTCTGGTGTATTTTCCATTTTGAAAATTATCTGAAATCAGAAACTCTTCAATCTCATCATCAAATCCATAAATAAATAATTCGTGAATACGATGATATTTATTAAATGCACTTGAAGCAGGGATATAAAATTGGTCAACCAATAAAAATACATAATTGCCTTGTAAAAGTGCATCCCGGACAAACTGGGAGATATCATTACCCCACTTTAATGTGATTATATCTTTTCTAATTCTTTGCAGAATAATTCACGGACATATGCTAATATAGTATGGAACGCCCATATAAAAATCCATACGAGAATTTATTTCGATATTATTTGGACATTCAAGCTGAACAAAATTGCTTATTATCCAGGGTTTCGCTATTTCATGATTCTGTAGGATCGAGAGAAAAGAAGCGTAGTTTGGGTAACAGTCAATAATTGGATCTGTAACGGGATGTATAATCTTAATGCAAACCATTCCCTTTCGTTATTTGGAATTTTTATATATTTATTACATTTTACACTTGCCACACGTGAATGTCCATATTATGGAAAGCTCATTTAAACTTATACTCCTTGATCCTTGCAAAAATCTTTTCTTGTAATATTTTGTGAGATTGCGATCATTACCCCGCTCAGGAGCTTTGGTCGAAGCGAAAAAATATAAAAGGACATTACTTCCACTATAAAGTAATATTTTCTCCTGTTTTCTCGCTCATTCATAGTATTTCAACATTGACAGCTCGGAGAGGTGCCGGTAGAGAATGTAATAGATTGACCGATTACCCGTTGAGCGTAGGCGGGAACAGAGCTTAGGATCATTCCAAAACTTTTTGGTTGTGGTTATGATCGCTCAGTGGATCTCCACGTCCGCCCTTGGGTTTTACCTCCCATGTCACGCTGGGTCTATGCCCTTACATTCCTCCCTCAGTATAATTGGATTTTCTTACGAAAAGCTCGCTGGTTCGCAGGATTTCATATCCTTTGTATGAGGTAAATGAAAGAATCATAGTGTACGAATAGTTCCCAGACTGCATCAGGGCAAAGCGAAACAAAGGAACAATATATGTCCCCATGTTATTCCAATACTGCACACTGCTCTATGCTAGCTTTGGCGGTTCTCCCTCCCATGACTCAACGGGGCATTTCACCCTGTCATTCCATTGTTATACCTGTCCAAGGGATAGAGGCTGATCTGCTTCGTTGACTGGTCTGTGCATTTAAGGAATGAGAATTCAGTACTCGGGTGCTTTCTTTACCCGAAATCCTGCGAACGAGCCAACTTACGTTATTAATTAAGCTTTCTTATTTATGCCGCGTTTAATGCAGTGACTACTTTCTCTGGAGTGTAGGACTGCCCCTGGCGCACAATACCAACCAATATTCGAGCTAATTTCCCACATAGTTTAATAATCGAATGCACTTTTTTCATCTTTCTCGTCTGGGTATAGTGTTGGTGTAGTGCCCGAAACTCTTCGTTGTTAACAACCAAGTGCAATACCGCTAAATATAGGAATTTACGCAACCCTGACCTTCCACATTTAGTAATCTGCACCTTTCCTTTATGTTTACCGGAACTATCTTCTCCTAAGTGTAACCCTGCAAGCCTTAAAACTTGTTGCCAATGTCTATACTTGCTTAGATCACCAGTTTCCGCTAGTATACCGGCAATTGTGATTTTACCGATCCCCTTAATGGTTAATAAGCTCTGGGCTTGTGGAATTTCTTTTAAAAGGGAAATGGCCTCTTGTTCAAGATGTTATAACTGTATTGATAATGCTTCATATTGATCTAACAAAAACAAGAGGGATATTTTAACTTGTTCTGGGGCAACCGTTTGGGCTATGGACTGTTGCGCCTTTTCTACCAGTGCTTCAGCAAACGATATACTTGCCCTGCGTTTCATGTGTGGTTTCCATCGGGCATAGATTTCTTTTGGAGTAAGGACCTTTAGGTCAGATGGTGACGAGATGTTCGTCGAGATCGTTGGAAGCTACAATTTTCACATAAGGTAACCTAGCATAGTCTAGCATCTCCCGCGACTTTTTAGACAGATAAGCCATATCTCCGCTATCCAGACGGATGGCATTCATTCGTTTCCCTCTTGCTTCCAAAGCTTTAGCCGTGCGGATCACATTCGGGATACCGCTCTTCAGCGTATCGTACGTATCGACCAGCAAGGTGACTTGATCCGGATGCGTCGCGGCATATCGCCGGAATGCTTCCTCTTCCGAAACGTGGATCTGAACCCAGGCATGGGCATGCGTACCTTTGGCCGGGATGCCGAACAACATGCCCGCCCTCAGATTCGAGGTCGCGTCGAACCCGGTCAAGTATGCCGCCCGTGCTCCCCATATTGCCGCATCAGCCTCCTGGGCGCGTCTTGTTCCAAATTCAAGCAAAACATCGTCTGGAGCGATCCGCTTGATGCGTGCCGCTTTAGTCGCCACGAGCGTTTGGTAGTTCATAAAGTTCAAAACGGCCGTCTCGATCAACTGCGCTTCGAATATTTTGGCTTCAACCCGTATAAGCGGTTCACCCGGAAAAACAACGGTCCCTTCCGGCATCGCATACAAGTCCCCCGGAAAATGGAACCGCCTTAACTCCTCCAGAAATCCCGGCCCGTACTGTTCTTCCTACTCAGCCAAATACGAGATCTCAGCCTCTTCAAAACGGAGGTCGAGATGTAGTTCACGATCCGCTCCAATCCTGCACAGACGGCAAAACCATTGCCGAATGGAAGCTTGAGGAAATACACGTCAAATACCGCCCGATCGTTAAGCGTTCCATGGACCCAATGGGCAAACATCATGTTAATCTGGTATTTATCCGTATGAATGGTAAGATTTCCGTACATCATATTTGTCTCCGGCCAGCTTGGAAAATTCATGGCCAACCATCCGAATTAAGCTTCTTCTTTCCACCAATCGTCATATAAGGTGACCGGACCTCTTCGTTTATGCTCGTTAAGCGTATAGCTTTTTTCAATTAGAAGAGTACGTTATTCAGGAAGGTTAACTACCTCCAAATGCCGATCCAATTCGTCGTAAGTCATGCCAAGCGCCTCTTCGTCAGGAAGACCGGGCTTCAAATCCTCCAAATCCGCGGTCGTCTTCTTCGTATACAACTGCACCGGGCAATCCAGCGCCTGAAGCAGCTGCTTCCCTGCCGCTTATTTAAGCCGTAAATCGGCGTCACATCGCAAGCTCCATCCCCGTATTTCACGAAAAATCCGGTTATTACCTCCAAAGCGTGATCGGTACCTAGTACAAGCAAGCCGTAATGGGCCGCTATGTCGTATTGTGCTTTCATCCGCTCGCATACTGTATACTTTAAAGTATTCTATGTGTACATCTTTAACGTCGGTCTCCTCTTCAAGCTCACGCCGCGCCATTCGTACATGCTTTCCGAATCTTTGCAAAACCCGCCGGGCAGCGCCCATTGTCCTTCGTAGGGCCATTACTTCCTTCTAATCATCAATATCTGCAGTTCCCGGATCGGAAGCACCTTCTTGGCCGTATTCTTTTCCGTCGAGGTTATGGTAAAAATGACAATGTCGCTGGGAGCGCCATCAGGAGTCCGGTATTTAACGGATGTGTAGGTTGATTCGTTTTCGATGATGTCCATTTAGCCCTCATCTGTTTGCGCATTTTATATTTTCAATATGATACCCTCATTACGAAATAATCAATCGGAATGTAAAGTCATTATTGGTCCCATTTTCCAAAAAATATACTCAACGACTCTTGGGTTCGATATGAAACTTCCCGTTTTCGATCCATATTCGAAACAACGCATCGAATCCTTCGCTGAAATCAGGCTTCTGCAATTTTTCCATTACACTTCTGATTCCGACCTCCGGCACTCGTTCTTTCCCAGTACGCGCTTCATTTCTTTTGACCGACTCGACAAAATCAGGATCAAAGTAATATCCGACTACCAGGAATTTGTGCGCTTTTGCAAGCGACTCTTTGAATAAAGTGAAAAGGGCTTTACGTCAATGGACTGGAGTTATTAATCAAACTGAACGCCTATAACTTATTCGAGGTGTTTTTTCTCTACACCCAAGAATGACCAATTAGTAGGCATTATAAAGGTATCCTTGCGACTTCGGTATAGATACAGGCAGCATTGTTGAACTCAATCCAATCCCCTGCCTTCAGATAATTTCCTTTTGAACCATTAGGGATCTGATTTCGCTATCACCATTCATTTGGATTTCTACAAGCTTCCTATACCTAGAATTACAGGTTAACAGTTGCTCGTGAGTACCCGATTCCACGATTTCACCGGATTCCAAAAACAAAATTAGATCCGAGTTAACAATCGTAGATAATCTATGAGCGATTACGATAGTGGTCCCCCCCCTACGTAGTTCATCAATGTTCCGCTGCAGCTGTTCTTCCGTCTCGCTATCAAGGGCCGAAGTAGCCTCGTCCAAGATAAGGATATCCGGATTTTTCAGTATGGCTCTTACAATGGCCAACCGCTGCCGTTGTCCTCCTGATAAGGTAACCCCACGCTCGCCAATGATTTCATTAAAACCATCCTTTAGTGTGCCGATAAAATTGTAGATTTGTGCGATTTCACATGCCTCTCTTAATCTCGCATCGTGAACATTTTTCAGACCGACCATAAGGTTTGTTCTTATGGTGTCAGGAAAGAAAAACGGCTCCTGAAATACCATTGATACCTTCTGTGTCCAAGATTCATTACGAATCTCATTGATCGGCACATCATCCAGCATGATTTGTCCCGAGCTTGGTTCAATGTGACGAATCAGCAGTTGTGCAATTGTCGATTTCCCACTTCCACTCGTCCCAACAATCGCTATTTTTTTGCCTAAGGGAATTTCTATATTTAGATTACATAAGTGCATTCTCGACCCGCCTTCGTAGGCGAAAGAAACATTTTTAAATCTTAAAGTTCTTGCCTTCTCAGGGAACTCTTTATCTCCTTGGTATTGATTTTCGTGCTCCGACCCGAAATTCTCTTGCATGCGATGCAAGTGTGCGGCCTTCCCTGCAATATCCATAATAAGTTGATATGCGGAATGAAGGGTACCCGTAAACTGTGATATTAGCTGGTACAGCACGACAAATGTACCAAGTGTCAGCTCATCCTGGTAAGTAAGATAACCGCCGTAACCCAGAACCATCAAGTTACTAATCCATTTCAGCGGATCGGAAATTAGGAAAGACCTATTTTCCATCCAGCCTTCGCGAATGACTGATTTAAAATATTTATTAAATAGTCTCTGGATACGATCAATGGCCCACTGTTGTCTGTTGTATGTTACTGTTTCTCGAAGGGACGCGATGCTTTCTTCAATACTGACATTCATTCTGCTTTTATTACTTTGCACTTCTCTAGATACAAGCAGCATCTTCCCTGAGGTATATTTACCGAGCACTATGTAGATCACACTTATTATCAAGGAAAACAACAGGATCTTTGCACTCGTAAAACCAATGACGAGAACTAAAGCCGCAACCATAATCATTTGTTGTGTTGCCCTTGGGATCTGGAATGCGATCAACTTACTAGCTTGAGTTATATCATTCGTGAAATATTCAACCATCGTAGCCGTGCGTTTTTTTTGAAACTCTTTGGAAGGAAGATTGAAAATGTTCTCCATCATCTTCGTGCTCAAGATGTTCCTGAGCCTTGTTTCATCCTTAGCACATTTGAAAGGCCCCACGACATAGAAGATCGAATAGAGAATGTAAGCAACAACCAAAAAGAAGATAGTCAACAGAACTTGGGTATAAGGAGTGTTATCAAAAATCCCGTCGACAATATATTTCTGCAAATATATTGTGGATAAAAACGTCAATGTCTCCATTGATAACAAGCAGACTGCAAATAAGTACCTTGAGACCAAACGATCTACAGTTTGTAATAACCACTTCACACTACCCATTCTGACACCTCTATCTAATCGTTTGAAATCATTGAAGCAAGTCTTATTATGTCAATGCTGAGAATTTGCACATCATTTCGGTTAGTGTAACGGTTACATTGTCAAAATAATTCCGCTACTTTTATTAATAATGCTGCTATAATTTGCGAATTTTTCTTACATTGTAGCGGTTATAAGCACCCACGCAGGTTCTTTGGCCCATCAAGTCATTGCTGGGCTGGCTACGCGATGAGCGATGAGGTGTAGAAGACGTGTTTCCTACGATTCCCCTGAGGGAGACAGAAGGGAGCGAATGTACCATGATATTGTACAAAACTGAATGACAATATGTGGAAATAATGCGCAAGTTTACATCAATGCATCAGGTTTGTTTTCGTTAATCACGCTCGTCCTCTTCCCCAAGATGAATGATCGTGTCAAAAGCAGATAAAGTGGATAACCGATGTGCAACAGCAATAACCGTCGCTCCAACAAACAGCCGTTCAAGCGCTTTCTTGACCACTTGTTCGGATTCGTTATCCAAAGCGGAAGTCGCTTCATCCAAGAGAATGATCCTGGGGCTCTTCAGAAATAACCGTGCTAAAGATATTCTTTGCTTTTGGCCTCCGGAGAGCTTGACTCCTCTCTCCCCAACCAAAGTGTTGTAACCGTCCGGTAGTGCGGCTATAAATTCATGGGCGTAAGCCATTTTCGCAGCATCCATAATTTCCTCATCGGTGGCATCAGGTTTGGCAAATGAAATGTTTTCCCGTATCGTACCACCGAAAAGGTAGCTTTCCTGAATGATATATCCTATTTGATCCCGCCAATAATGGGTGTCGATTTCCTTAAGGGGTAGGCCATCGACTAGAATTTCACCATGCGTCGGATCATAAAATCTGCCGAGCAGTTTTAAGATAGTGGACTTTCCATATCCGCTTTTCCCGATTATTCCAATCTTTTGCCCTTGAGTGATTTGTAAATTGAATTGGTTAAGAACCTCATAATCCCTAGATGGATAAGAAAAATCCACATTCCTGAACACGATATTGCCGAACTCTTGTTTCAGGATTATTGGATGGTCACATTCTTTAATGAGGGGCATGCTATGTTTTAAGTCGTAAAGAGGTCTGGCCTGGCCCATAATAATATTTTGCTCCGTAGCAAACGTAATGAGCACGGTAATCTCCATCATAACATTGCTGTACAGAAATAAGAATGCAGCGAATTCCCCTACGGTTAGTCGGCCTGCGTGGGCTAAGATGAAGCCTAGAATGATCAACAGGATCAATCCTACATGAATCGTAGCTCTTCGAACCATGCCCTTCATAAAAGAAAAGAAGACCATTTTGTTATAAACGTGGCCAAAATCACTCAATTTCTTTACAAAAGTGTCCATGGACCAATTCGCCGAACCGTTTGCTTTAATCTCTGGAACAGAGGAAATCGAATAATAGATGTTTTCATTGATCTCTGATCTCTTTTGAACCATTGACTGTGTAAAGTTGGTGGCTCTTTTATCGTAATAAGGCCCGACAAAGTAATAGAGAATAAAGCATGGAACAAGTATGAGGGTTAAAAACCAATTAAAGTAAACCATGATACTTAAAGATACGAGAAGGAAAATCGTCTTGGAAATCATATGAGGTATATATAAACGATAAATATCCTGAACACTGGGAAGGTTGACTGTTAATAATGACAAGTTCTCCCCAACCTTCGTATTCTCGTAATAAGAAAATCCCAATTCTTGAATATGTCTGATTAAGGATAACAATAAATCCTTAGAACCATTTTCATGTATGGTTCTTTGCAGGATATTCCGAAACAAATTCAATACAATCATGACTACGATAAGCCCGATTAATAAATAGAAAAGGTCCCAAAAATAACCGATCTTTCTCTGCGGAATGATAACATCAACCAGATACCGAACAAGCAATGGAACAGATGCTTCAATGAGCGTGATGATGAAAATGCAAATAACCAGAATAGAGACATACTTAATATAAGGCCTTAAATAGGAAACCAACCAATTGTAAATGGTGAAATTCGTTCTTTTCAACTGTTCCATAGCGTCATCCTTCTTGGTAAGATTCATGAATTTACCGGTGCTGCGAACCCAATAGCCGGTTGATCATTGGTAACGAGGAAACTTCGAAATATTCCCCTGCAACGTGGACTTTAAATTGGCTTCCCATCTGGATTCCTTTCATTCCAAGGTGAAGACAGGGCTTTATATCGTGAACGTATGAATCCCCTATCATAACAGTTTGCTCCGCTTTCAGGGCACGGACAGAACGACCTAGTCGATCCAGAGCAATCCGAAACGCAGTGTGGCTCGGCTTAGCAGATCGGACTTGAGCAGAACACACCACCACATCAAAATAATCCCTCATTTTTTTATTCTCTAGAATGGATTCCAGGTTACTATTCCAATTGCTCAGCACTCCCAACACTTTCCCCGAAGCTCTTAGTTGATCCAATAGCTCATATGCCCCGTCCACAACCCGCCAAGCCTCAGGTCGTTTCATGTACTGCACCAGATTCTGGGCAATACAAACGATATCATTATTTTGGTTTTTCAGAGAAAGTGCGAGAGTGTACAGCTTGACAAGTTCATCATCTATCCATGTATCGCTTGTCCAAACATCCGGATTTTTTTTGAGCGGCGAATCGAGCAAGCAACTCTGAATATCCTTGTCGATATCCGTTAAATGGTAGACGCATGTTTTGGTTCCCAATATGCGCTGTATAACTCGTTCAAATTCCTCTGACGGGATTAGTAAGGTTTCGCCAATATCAAATAAACAACCCCGGATTTCTTGTAGCTCAATCATGTACAAAAAGTTCCTCAATCAAGACCTTTTCAAAATTGATGAGGTCCAGCAGTTCATCTTTCTTCTGCTTCATATTTCTATTAATGATTTCAATTTCATAAGGACCCGAATAACCAGCGTGGACGAGTGCCTTAGTTAAAGACCGAATCGGTATAATTCCGTCTCCGATAATAAGCCTGTCCAGTTTGTCTTGTCCTTTTCTACCCCAATCGGATACGTGAACCGCCCCAATATAGGGAATAGATTCCGCATTGATGTGTTGAGTCAAGTTTTTGTCCCACCATAAGTGGTAATAATCCAAAACAATTCCCACCCGCGTTGAATCATATTGCTGCACAAAATCCAACGCCTCATCAAACTTGCAGAATAGGCTCATATCTGCATAAATAGGATGCAGGGGCTCAAACAACAATCGCATATCATATTCTTCTAAAAACGGGAGAATTTCTTTAAAGGCAATTTTCAACTGCTTTAACGAGTTCGCGGAAGTTGAGCATCCCATAGGGCTTGCAATGGTTATAACATCCTTAACACCTATATTATATGATAATTTAATAGCATTATACACATCTTCCACAAACGCCGTATAACTTGGTGTGTTAATGCCTGCCGCGGAAAGATTCATAGGGGTTACATCGTATTCGTTCAATATGGCTTTAATCTCATCTGGAGACATTCCCTGCATGGCATAATAAAACAGACCTATGTTACGAAAGCCATTTTGCGTAAGTAGCTTGATAGAATCCTTAAATCCCATGTCGGCCAATGTAATTTGACTAATACCGATCATAGATGGCGTGCCCCTCTCACAATTTCAGATAGCTGCTCTAAATCCTTCGTTCCTTCTTGATAACTGATTGTCGAGTTAACATCTTCTTTAATGAACTTGTAGAAAAAATCCAACTGTAATTTAAAGGCATCGTCATAATGGCATACATGCTGGCTATTTATGGGAATGCCGTTAATTAGACCGGATCTCTCATAGATCACGGGTAACTCCCGGATAAACGGATTTGGAAAAATAATGGTATATTCCATATCTTCGGTGTAGACCTCGATTTTATCGTCCCATGGCTTATCCGTATCAAAAAATGCTCCTATTTCCCATATACATTTCACGTTATTCTCAAATGTCAGAATACCCATAAACATTTTGTGTTTTTTGACATTCTCTTTGTCGTCTGATTCCAGAGCACCATTTCTTGTGTCCCAAAAAGATACATAATCCACGGAAACAAGTTCGCCTAAGAGATTTCTCACTATATTATAGTTATGGATGCCCAACTCCAGGAGCATTCGAAAATGAATGGCTTCCTCATCCTTTTGAAAGTGGTAACCCTGACAAAGTTTATTTAGAATCAAATCGTTGGTGACGCGTTCCTGAGGCTTTAAACTCTTATCTTTTACCACCTGGCTGGATATAGATAGATTGTTCTTAACCCCCGACGCAAATGAATGAATCCGCACAAGCTTAATGTTTTTACCGGACTGCAACTCGCGCTGCAGATCATCCACAACCGGTATATGTCTCTTCATATAACCGATAAGCATTTTTTTTCCAGTTTTAGTTATTTTATCCTCTATCTGCTTCGCCTCTTGTATAGTCCAACAGAGAGGTTTTTCGGTAAATATATGCAAGCCTGCATTGAGGGAATCCATAATTGGTTGGAAATGGTCATGGTTCAATACGAAAACTGCATCCAGTGGCAGCTTTAACATTTCCTGATAGTTGCAAAAAGCATGCGGGATGTTGTATTTCTCCCGAATTACTTCACTAATTGCCGAACTTAGGTCACAAACAGCCTCAATCTTGAATTTTTCGGAATGAAAGAGGTAATGCAAATGCTTGATCTGGGTGATCTTGCCTAACCCGATGATGCCTACCTTTAATTTATTCAATATTTCACCCCACCTACCAGTCGAAATTTATAATAGGCCATCCATTAAGTTCCCGATATCTTGCAGATATGGCAGTGAGTCAAATTGTTGAACCTTCCAGCTTGCCGCTTTATGTGCGAATTGAATTGAATCCATCAGGCTATAATGGTTCTTCATAAAATACATGAAGCTTCCAAAAAAACAGTCCCCTGCACCAATCGAATTGATAGGGATTACCTGTTCCGTTTCCAAATATCGGATTTGATCCGAAGTAATCCACAATACACCTCTACCGGCGAAAGTCACGAGAACGGCTTGGCAACGTCTTCCTTCAAGTTCCTCCTTAATAAAATGAAAATCCTCTTGTCGAAATGAAAAACCACTGACTAATGCATAATTCACTTTATTTAAAATTCGCACTATTGCCTGTTTATACTCATTCAGATGGCCAGAATAGGGGGCGTAACCACAATCTGCAAAAATCTCCCCCCTGCTTAAGGAGAGGTTATCGAACAAAGGGGCATATTCCGGATATGCAGGAATAAATACAGGCTCGCCGGGTTTTACTTGGTTGAAGAAAGGACGTAGTGCTTCCATTACCCCATTTTTTGTGTATTCCCCAACCTCCACGGTGAGTCGGGGAGGTTGTTGTTTACTAAGTTGAATACAAACCGTCGTCGTTTTACTGTTCTGTTGCCATACAATATGATTGCAGTTCAGTTCTTCCTGCCGCAGAATGCCGGAGATCATTTGCCCGACCGGATCATCACCCAACACACTGTATAACTGGACTTCCCCGCCGAAACGATTAATTTGCCTGGCAACGTTCATGGCGTTCCCGCCTGGAGAGAGGGAAACTTGACCGAATGAAAAGACTTCATTTCGTATATTTTGGTTGATATTGACATGCAAACATCCATCGCCAAAAATATGAAATTTCACCCATCAAACCCCTTTTCTTAAAAAATTCAAAACTTCTTGAAAAACGACTTCTTTCCTTTGTTCCGCATTTACAGTTTTTGCCGGCAGCTGTAGTATATCTATAACCCTTTGAATCCGCTCTTGGTGCAGTCTCAACCGATTAATGAAGCGGTCGCCGATATCATCAAATCTCTTGATAAGTGGAGTCTGGCACACCGGACATAATCCATTCTCCGAATCCACATTATTAACTCCGTTATCACACTGGTCACAAACCATTCTTTTATTAGCGCGGGAGATGGACGTCGCTTCGTTAACGATCAGGTATATAATGCCGTGTATTTGAAAATCATTTCTTCTTATCATCTCATTCATAAGGTGTGCCTGTTCTTCGGAGGCGGGAAATCCCTCCATGACAAAGCCTCTGCCCGCATGTTGTTTGATATGCATTTCTGCAGCCTCTGCAACCAGAAGGTTGGGTAGCCAACCCCGTTCATCAGGGATGGCCAATTCCCCCCATCTAGTCCCTAACTTCTTCTCTCTTTCGAAGAATAATCGGACTGAAAAATGCCCGATATCTGGATAAATCCTGGATAAGCTCTTAAAAAGCGTGCTTTTACCGGAGGCAGGTGGGCCTAGCAATATAATACGGGGTTGATCAGCTACGTCATGCGTTGTTGAGTTGCTCGACATGAATCCATCTCCCTTGTTGGATTGATTGTTCGCATGCAAACAAAGCAAACAGACTACCGATATTCTTCTTGTAAGATAACTCGTGATTGGACTGTTTGGAATCTATAGCCGTCACAAATTGATTCCATACTTCCTGATTCAATACTTCCAAGGGCGGGGAAACTTCAAGTTCAAGAAATAATCGGCCGTTCAAATAAATATTCCCTGACCGAATGGTGAGAACTCCATCAGTCCCTTCCATTGTCCATCCCGAATCGAATGCGACGAATTCCTCGCTCTTGGCGGCAAAGGTGGCGTCATACTGAATAGTAATGCCCGAATTGGTCTTTAAGATCGCCCACAGGGAAGAGTTTCCTTGAAATGGACTCCATGAAGGGTTCCAGCTATGGCACAGAACACTTTCGATTTCGCATTGAAAGACGGCCCGCATTATATCGAACTGATGAATCGCCGCCTCATAAAGGGTAGGTTCGGACATCTTTGATCTCCATTGGTAACCAGGCATCCAGCCCAATCCAGATAAGTTCATGTTTACTTTAACGGTTTCAACTTTTCCTATTAACCCATCCTGAAGGAGTTTTCTCAATTCCCGAAATACAGGATAATACCGCTTTTGCTGAGCGACGAAGGCGGTTTTTTCAGACTGATTGACCATTTGAACCAACTTCAAAGCATCCTTCATGTTCGAGCACAGAGGTTTGGCTGTTAACAAGTGCATTCCCTTGGATAAAGCTCTTGCTGCATTGTCATAATGGTGGAAAAATGGGGAACAATCTACCAAAATATCTGCCCCGCAGTTTTCCCATTCTCCGTCTGGTAAAAAACACTGCTCATCGCGAAGGCCGAAAAATGCCTTGGCATTTTCTCTGCACTCCTTTTTGGGATCAACAACTGCTACAACATCTTGGTTCTTAATAACTTCATACCATAATGTACCAAATCCTCCACATCCGACAAGGACTACCTTATACATTTATCTCTCTCCTTAATTAAACGCATGAGAATATCCGAATATATCGGCTCCAAATAGGCGCATAATTCTCCAGCCTTGTATTCCGTCAGACTGGATACATGAACATCCGTTTCAACGGTGGAATTTGTCTTTCTTAAAAATCGAGGCCCTCCCAAATGAATATCAGGCTTACCTTCTTTAAATCGGGAGATCCTTTCCATAAGATCATCCGGTTGGACCTTTCCCACAAATTGACACGGAAGGAGTAGTTGAGATTCGCTCACCTTCGTATAAGGAAGACTCTGACCTTCGTAACCGCTATACTTGCAATGATATGATTTTCCAGATTCATAAGTTGACCTGTCCTGACCCAACTGAAATAATGCAATGAGAGGGATTTCATTAGGATGCGTTGAATACCATTCCCCCCAAGTACAGGCCTCCTCATCCATGCTCCTCAAGGTGGACAGGGAGATGGAGAAATAGAGTGAAAGAAAAATCGATATTCTTGTCATTTGAGGTTCGCTATCTTTGCCGTATATAAACCAGGCACTGCTTCCCCTATGCAGCCCTTCGGTTTGAACTACAGACTTATAGTACTCTTTCGTTCCGTGAATTCCATATCGTATCAGGTAGATTCTTCCCCTTTATTCCACCAAGATTATTCAAAACTTTCGGAGCAGCCAAACCCGCTTGCAAAAACATGTCCATTGAATCGGATCCGGTTAGAACAGCAATGAAATTCAAGCCCAACTTTTCGGATAAATAGTAATCATACAAACTGTCGCTTACAAATATGACTTGTTTCGGTTCCAAGCCATTGGTATCGTATAAGGAAACCAAAACATCCGGGTTAGGACGTTTGGCTTCCAGGGATACCACATCAAACCATGACTCTTCAATCCCAATATCATCCAACTTCTTGAGATACTGTTCCTTCGAGGAATTCGATATAAGACCTATTTTATAACCATCTGATCTAAAATCATCGATTAATTCTCTGATCGGATACAAAGGTTTATAAAGATGCATTGGGCGTGATGAGGGATAATACCGCAGGAAATCCTCCGTATATTCCTGCCCCGCCCATCGGAACATACCCTTGGGAAAATCCACTTGACCAAAAATCTTCACAAATTCCTCATAAGCTGGAAAAGGCCTACCTAGCAGTTCGAAGCAGTATTTATTCCTCAAATATGCCGTTTCCATGGTATTGACCAAAGTATCGTTCATATCAAACAGAATCATTCTTTCCATAGATGGAAACTCCTTGCGTAAAGGCATGGAACAAACTGCTTAGCGAATCAAAAACATAAGACGGATTTACACCCGATTCTATAAAGTGGTTTCTCTCCGTATTCCCTGTCGTTACCGCAAAAAAATCCACTGAGCTGGACCTAGCAGTTGCAAGATCAATTAAACTATCCCCAATATATAACACTTCAGAAGGCTCAACCTGAAAAAATGAACAGGCGGATAGAATACCCTCCGGATTTGGTTTTTTGGCATTACTCCGAACATAATCGAATGCTACACGATGAAGCCCGACCTGTTCCATCTTGCTCATTATGCGATCCGCAGGGGTATTCGTAACAATACCCACCTTAACCCCTGCCCTAGCAAAATGTTGATTTAACTCATGTATGCTGCTAAACAAGATGTAGGGGAAATGTGGCTTAGATTCTTCGTAATATTGCATGAAAACTGGCAACTGCATCTCATCGAGCCATTCCAACATACAAGTGGGAAAGCTAGATTTTCCATAAACTTTTCCAAATTCCATCATGGTTGGAGGAGGTATTTCCAGATTACGAAAAGCATATGAAATTTTGAGGTAGCTTTTGGAAAAGGTATCGATTAAAGTATCATCCAAATCAAATAGGATCACTTTTTTGTTTTTCAAATCCTCACCATTTCCATCAATTTTCGATAGTTTTCCTCAGTAACCCCTCTTACGCCAAGATCAGGACGTTTGTCTCCATGGTAATCCGATCCACCGACATGAAGAAGATGTGGATACATTTTATCCAATTTATTTCCTGCTTCGACAAAACATTCATCGTTCTGCTGAGATAAGGCCTCGAATCCGGCTAAGCCCGCATCGATGAAATCCTGAAAATGAGCAATTACATTTTCAGTGGTATTCCCGCGCCCAGTGCATTCCCACCATGGATGCGCAAGAATGGTAACAGCGCCGTACTCACGCAATTTCCGGATTACCTCACATGTAGGGAGATATCTTTCTTCCCGGCTTTTCCCCTTCTCGATATAAATGAACCTTTTTTCAGGATATATTCCCCCGGAAAATAAACTTCTCGCTTCATCAGGGGACAATCCACTCACCTGTGATACGTAAGAGGCAATAAGAGTACCGGTAAACATCCATTTATCCTTATGCATGTATGTTCCGTTCACGTTTATGCCTTTAAGCATTTCACGATGCACCGGAATGTTGTAGCCTGAGGAGCGTAGCATCTCAATGATTTTGATATATCGTTCATTCTTTATAGCGGTTGGATACATTAAATAGGACTCAAGTTCAGAATTTCTGAAATTTTTGGCATATCCGAGGACATGGTATTTGTTACCCTTATGAATCGTACTAATTTCAATTCCCATAAGTGGAATTTCAATACCTGCTCGTTTAGCATAGGAAACAATCTCTTTCGAGTGAGTGATACCTGAATGATCGGTAAACACCAACGTTTTAACACCCTTGCTCCTGGCGATATCGATGACCTCTGGTGGTGTATATTGTCCATCTGAGTTAATGGTATGAACATGCAAATCGATTGTGAAGTTCAAACAAAAACACCATCCCGCTCAAGCTCAGGCAATTCAATCTTGGCATCGATCCGCGCTTTTTCCTCTTGGTCGGGGAAAATGTTTGAGTACGGATCAATCCAGCTCTTATATGCAACATTATTCGACATGATGATGACTCTTCGAATTTTTTCGTCCGGATCAGGTTCTTCAGAAGAGGCATCGATATCTACTGTCACTTCGTTTTTGTATTTATAAACGTGAACATGCGAGTCGGTTTTGTGTTCGGTGAACTTGATACTAAAGTCAGGATGCTGGTCCAACCCATCTGTAATGGGGTCAATATCGACATGATTGATCCGATTAAAACGTGTAACCATGGTTGGTTTGGTATATTCGCTTGGAATCCATGAAGGGGATCGGAAGATGAAGGACTTCACATTAAATTGTCTGCCCCATTCGATGTACTGCAGGATGTCGTCTACACCCTTAATACCAGCCATCGTCAATACACAACTCATGCGGATATTAAACTGCTCCGAACTTCTGAGGCAAATCTTCTGCAGCGCTTCTTCTGTAAGTCCCTTCCATGTCCCTTTAAAACGCATAATATCCTGGTTCGATTGTTCGTTAAAATGAGCAATACTTAAACTTATACCTGATAAGCCAAGTTCGCATAGCGCGTCAATCAGTGGTTTTTCGATTCCGTCTTTCGTGATCACGTTTTTGAGTAACCCGTAGCCATTCGTATGGATCCGGGACTTTTCAAACAATGGAAGGGTATGCGCCGCTAAATTATATAAAGCCTGCGGGTTGGCCGTAGGTTCCCCGCCACTAAAAGCAATCTTCTTCACTCCGCCCAGGACAGCAAATGAAATGGCTCTGTGTATTGCTTCATTCTCATGGGATATATACGACCCGCCCGGCGTAAAGGTGATATCGTTGGAACAAAACTTGCACGAAGCATTGCAGGTTGCATTGGTAATCACAGTCAATACGGCTTTGTGGCTAACAATGTATTCTTTTCCTTCAAACAGAATCAGATTGGAATTCCAATATCTACCATTCTCATACTCTGTAGGCTCTTTTCCAAATACCCGAATGAGTTGATTCATCGAATTTCTCCTTTGCCAATATTGTAATGAGATCAAGATCTTATTTCGCAATTAAAATCTTTTTAGTTGGCATACCTTACGTGGAATTGCTTGTATTCATCCGACGAATCCACCCCCCAATACCACATGGGTCCGTGCTTCTCGAACAACCGCAAAACGGCCTCATGAATTAAAGATTCCTCCGTTCTCCCGAAATAGTCGGAAAGAGAGAGAAGCATTTCTTTCTGATCATCCGACAATAAGTTCTGTACAGTAACCAAGGAATGGACTTCCATGCAAACGATCGTATCTCGGGTTTCTTTTGCTTTCTTAAGAGCCTCTTTGGCAGACCAGATGAGGTCGAATGCATTATCCGCCAGTTTGGGTGCAACGGTTACGCCGATGCTTGCAGTCAAGTAGATTGTCTCATCTTTATTCTCTTCCAAGATGAACCGATTCCCCTTAATAAGGCTCCTGATCTCTTCAGCATACTGCAATGCTTCGTCTTGGTTATCCGTTTGGAAAACAATAAACATCTCGTCTCTTGTTCCCGAGTCAACTATTAAACGTTCAGGTGTAATATGGCAAAGCAACAATTCCTTTAGTTGTTTTACCAGAAATATTTTAGCTTCGATACTTCGATTTCTGAATAGAGCAGATCCATCCATATCCAATGCAATCAGGTAAACATCACCCTTCGGTAGGTTCTCGGATAGGAAGGTATTTATTGCTTTCTGCCCTTCTTCAATTCTTTTGCTATCTTCATAAATCCGGACAATATTATCGGTTGGGGATTCTATCTTCATCTCTTTGGCCTCCTTGTTATTATAATCTTACGGTTGGTTTAGTTGCATAGTAAAAAGCATCTGCGGGCACTTTTTGTTCCCGGTCTTTCCGGTGCCCATGGAATTGTGGGTAGTGCAGCAGCAAAGTATCGACTGCTTCTCTTAACAGACAACCAAGTTCTCGCCCTCTCTTATGTGAAAGTTGCTCCAATTGATTCAGCTCGTATTGGGTCAACTTGTAAAGATAATTCTCCATTGCTGCATTTTGTGTAGCATTTATACAATTCCGTCCTTCTTGTTTCGCTTGAGTAATACGAATTTTGGCCAAGCGGATAATGTCACTGATATCACGACTTTCATCCGAGCTTACTATTCCACCGGTAACAGTAACGGAACCGCTGAAACTGGCGTTCTCAACAGGTTCATGCATCTCGATAT
Source organism: Paenibacillus periandrae (assembly GCF_022458865.1). Taxonomy (GTDB): domain Bacteria; phylum Bacillota; class Bacilli; order Paenibacillales; family NBRC-103111; genus Paenibacillus_S; species Paenibacillus_S periandrae. Next base: position 219,888 of record NZ_JAJNMU010000018.1, read on the forward strand.
GATGCTGTGAAATGGCTACTCGAATTTCATTTGCACGCCTGACCGATTCCTCAAAAGGAACATTCTCAAATACAATAAGAATTTCGTCATTACCGTACCAGAACACATGCTCCCCAATCATCAATGTACTTTTAATTAAGGAAATGATATCCTCAATTACATTCAGTCTCAGGATGATTCCTTTTTCCCTTATTTTTCTTGACCCATCAATGTCCAGGAGCAAGGTGGAAACCCGCTGGCTTCCACGCAATATTAAGTCAACCAAAGCTTCTGCCTGAAGCACATTCATTTCATATTTATAAAAAATAATTTCTTTGACTGATGGAACCCTCATCTCTAAACACCTGCTTTACTTGTATTTTCAAACCTGTTTAAACGGTACTCTTAAGTAACAAAGAGACCCTGTCCATATCAAATATCCTATCTGCAATTTCAGATTCCCAGGTTATTGCCAATTTTTTGTCGCTGTTGATTTTGTAAACTTCGTTTAAATATTCCAAATTGTCAGGCTTTAATTCAGAAATAATGCTATCCGGCAGCACATGACCATAGAGGGCATGCATGTAGCTGAAGGCATAGTAAACTTCTTTCTGGAGATTCAATCGCTTTACCTGTGCCATGAAACGGTCCCAATTAATTGTAATCTTAGGCGACTTAAACATATGGTAGATATCGCAGAGTTTGTAGATTCCCAAATCTTTATACAGATATACGTTGAAATCAGAGGTTGCTTCTTTATAGTAGTGCATACAGACATATAGTAGACTATCGTCCCAATTCAGTGAAGGAACATGACATTGTTCTATATCCAGGCGGATGGAAGTCTCCATTACCTCTTCGACTAGCTCATCAGTCCGGTTTCCTGTCATTAAATCAATTGAAAATTGCAGATCAATGACATGTGCATCAAAGAAGGGATTATCATCGATTTTTTTTCTCAGAGGTACTACTTCGTGAGAGAAAAGCGGACGAGTAATGAGTTCTCTCCGTGTTGCCGGTATCACTTCCTGTTTGACAAAATCAAACCCACCTTGGGTATATCCCAAATCTTTTATTACTGAAATGGCTTCCTCTAGTTGCTTGGGATGAACAAGAATATCCGTATCGTTAAAATGACGGCATCCAATATCCTGATACACATTTAATGCCAATGTAAGACCCTTAAGCAGGATAAATTTAATGTCTTGATCTAATAAGACCTCACAAACATTCAATGTTTGCTTCAAATGTTCTTTGTTTTTACTTAGCTGCATCATGTAGTTATTCCGCAGATTACTGTAAAACGTAGGACATGCAAATTCCTTTAGTTCAGCATAGGTGAAATATTTCGTCAAGGTTGAGTAAGCGATACCAAAAAGCCGATGATGAAATAGCATTCCATAAATATTGGCCCAATTGGCATGCGTATTCATAAGCTCTTTTAACTCAAGGATTTCTTTATCGTTCAAATCAAATCTCGATAGCAAAGTAATTACTCTTCTGTCCATGCTCATCACCGACTGCCTCCCTTACCATTTGTTATCCAGCTTTATTTTGAAGTTCCTGGATAATGTATTCAAACTCTTTAGCCGTGGATAATTTCTCGAGACTCAGGAGTTCCTCTGGGAATTTGATCGAATAGGCTTCCTCTATGTCCAGAATCAGACTGATGATGGCGAACGAATCTAAACCTAAATCGCTCAAATTACTGTCCACTATTTGCTCGCTCATTCCTTCAGATGTTTGGACATATTTGTCGATCAATTCAAGTAATCTTTTATCCATTTATTTCACCTCCTTGGTAGCAGAGAGACTCCTTAGGTATGTTTAGAATAGAAACACATCAGGGTCTGGTCCGATACGGACATCTTGATTCAAACCATCTAACCTACTAACATCCTCAGGTGTCAATTCGAAATCAAAAATATCCATATTTTCCTGCAATCGTTCTGTGCGAACTGTTTTAGGAATTGTAATTAACTCGTGTTCCAAATTCCACCTAAGGATAATTTGGGCAGGGGATTTGTTGTAATGCTGACTTAAATCTTGGATCACTTCATCATCGAATATTTGGCCCCTCATCAACGGACTCCAAGCCTCTACATGAATCCCCTTATCCCGGCAGTATTGAAGCAAGTTCTTTTGTGTCAGACGGGGATGAAGTTCAATTTGATTTACAGCTGGTACGATAGTACAGTCCGACATTATATCCTCAAGATGATGCTTTTTAAAATTGCTTACCCCAATCGCTCTTACTAAACCCTCGGAGTACAATTTCTCTAAAGCACGCCAAGTTTCTTTATACTTGTCTTTTCCTGGCCAATGAATCAAATACAAATCAACATAACTGACACTCAATTTTTCTCGGCTAACCTCAAATGCTTTTAAGGTTTTTTCGTAGCCATGGTCATCGTTCCAGAGCTTTGTTGTAATAAACATCTCATCCCTTGGAATACCGGATATCTTGATGCCCTTGCCTACCCCTGCTTCATTTTTATAACAGGCAGCCGTATCAATGCTCCGATACCCCAAACGAAAGGCCTCTAGCAATGCATTCTCAATCTCACCACCCTCCTTTGCCTTATATACTCCAAGTCCTAACCACGGCATCAGGACCCCATTGTTCAATGAAGCACAATCCGTAAATCGTCTGATCCTCGCGCCTTCCATATAGTCCACCTCCATATTCGTTCCTCCAGTTTACTCTTCCACGGCAAACCTTTGTTTCAATTGAAGTAATGGTTCCAACTCGTCGAATAGCAATGAATCGGGCACTCCAAAATCCAGCAAGAACGCAATTTCATTTACTCCTGCACCTTTTAAATCCTTGATAAGATTTTCACACGAATCAATCGTTCCGAATAATGCTGCAGTCTCCCAGTGCTGTCTGAATTTAACTTCACATAACTTATTCATGACTTTATGATCCTGAAGCGTCGAACGATCCATATTATTCCATAAGCTGGTACTTGTCCTAAGATAATTGGTAAACGGTTCTTTTACGATCCCTTTAACCAATTCCCTGTCCTCACCAATGAATGTGTGCATCATCACTGAAATTGTCTTTTCATATGGGGAATACCCACTTTTCTCGAGTTCTTCCCTGTAAATTGTAATGTTTTCCTGTAGGGTTTTCAGATTCTGTCCGATCATGTGCGTTAAGATATTGGCCCCAATCCGGGCAGCCGATTTGTAGCTTTCCTTATTTCCGCTCGTTGTGATCCAGATCGGAAGATCCGTTTGGATCGGTTGAGGATATACGGATATCTTAATCTGTTCCCCTGCACCGTTTACGGTTTCAATGCTGTCTCCTCTCCATAGGTTAGCAATCACCTTGATTTGGTCGAACATTATTTTCTTCCGTTCCTGATAACGTTCGGGATAGAGAACAAAGTCATTGGGATGCCAACCTGGAGCAAACGATAATCCCACCCTCCCTTTTGACAGGTTATCGACAACCGCCCATTCCTCCGCAATACGTATCACGTTATGTAGGGGTGAGACCACACTCCCGGAACGTATGTTAATGTTCTTCGTTGTAGCCGCTATAGCTGCAGCTATGACGGACGGATTGGGGAATAACCCGCCAAAATCATGGAAATGCCTCTCTGGAAACCATACTGCCTCAAAACCGTTCTCATCCGCAAAACGTGAAAGGCGCATAATGATGTCGTATTTATTTTCCCGGTTGTAATCCTGGTAACAAGAAAAGAAGAAGACACTGAACTTTAATGTATGCAGCTTTTTCACGTAAACACACCTAATCTGGATAATGGGCTCCAGAGTTTGAGTTCATTAATAAAATCCATCTCAATCCTTCGGACTGATTGGATCACATCACTCAGCAGAGGATCTTTATCCATTTTTTTTGTAATGTAAAGCAAAATATTGGTAAATGTCACCCAATAAGAGAACATATCCTTCGCAAGCCTAACTAGCTTTTCCGATGAACTATATTTCAGTAAATAATGGTACCAGATGTATCGTTCTTCTACAAAACGCATCCGAATCTGATGAGTAGTAGATAAGAGTGAATGATATTGTGACTCAGTAGTAATACGATCAATGAACTGCTCTATTATGGTAAGCAAATTGTCTTGGCTGTTGTAAGATTCGGTTACATGTCTTATGGATTGATGGACAATTTGCTGAAAATGGCCCCCTTCGCTTTCTTCATCCAGATGTTCAGCATAGATAAGATGTAAACGCTTTGGGCCGCACAGCCACCTTCCACATGGATTATATTCCGAATATAGGTAACTCATCGGTATCTTATACAAGTTCGAACCGTTTTTTAACTCCGGAAAGATGTGGTTAAACTCATCATATAGCGTTAACTCTTGTTGGCTTACGTTAAGTACGACCGCAATATGATAAGAAAATTCATTTATGTTGTGATCATAAATCGGTGCTTCAATCAATGGAGTCTTACCGGATCGTATGATTCTTCGACATTTTGATAATAGTTCGTCGGGCGAAAGACTTTCTTTAACTATATGAATACCGTTCAACCCTTTGTTTACTCGCTCAATGCGAACAAATCCATTTTCCATTTTGGCAGTTGTCGATAAGGGGGATAACAATAGAGCGAACGGACAGCCAAGTTGGTTCATTTTTATTATGTTCGAAAAAGCAATGGAATCGCATGAGCACCAGCCTAAATCCAGTTTCGGGCCTTCACCTGCCATCTGAATCTCTGTTTGATAAGGGGTGGTCTCAATAGTTTCAGGCTTATTCTCATTCAGTAAAAAACTTGAATCAAATAGTCCCTGTAATATGCTCGGATCCAAATTATTGTAAAAATCAGGATTTTTAAGTTTGTAGTAATGGTCATAATACTTTATAAAACTCTTAATCTTTTTCAAGATATCGGATAACTGATCCTCGGTTAAATGAAATTGCCTCATAACTTCTTTTTCCGGTAGCATATCTTTATTCACGCTTCTATAGATCAGGACCATCATTTCCGATAATTGCATTACCGTCCCCCTATGCTAGCTAGATTTTTGGCATAAATGAATCGATCGTTTTTTCCCGCGGGTTAGACAACAATTTAAGAATGAGGTTTACTTGTGCATGAATAGTCTGGTTTTCATGCAAATCTCCTAAAGATACAATGATTCCAAATTCTTCTTCAATTCTGGTAATCAACAACATGACGCTTAGGGAATCTCCGCCGCATTTGTAATAAGATGTTGAATGGTCTACCGATTCTATTTCTAAGATACCTAACCACACCCTTTTTAACTTCTTCTCCACTTCAATTGGATACATGATTAACCATTCCTTCCTCATAAATTGGAAACCTTAAATTCACCCAGTAATAATCCAAATGTTAAAACATGCATCAATAAGTCCTCTTCGAATTTTAAATTCAGTTTGTAATCGGGGGACAAATACTTAGTTTTCAATTGCTCTATAGTATCTGGATTAAAGAAGCCTTGCCTACGGATGGTATCATATGATAAAACGTCGTTTAAGTACGACGCATTCTCCCTTAATAAGTCTGGACACCCGGGTGCGACAAATCCAAATTTAGGACGACTGATGATTTCTTCAGGCACTCGGTTCGATGCGATTTTTTTCAAAATAAATTTTTCCTTAAATTGATTGAGCTTAAGATGGTGTGGGATCTTACGCACAAACTCTAAGATATTAACATCCAAAAACGGATATCTTGCTTCAACGGAGTTCGCAAAACACATTCGATCGCCATGATCCGCTAACAGATGGTTCCCTAAGCGAAGCTTGAGATCAATGTAAGACCTTTGATGCACTAAATGCCTTTCTGCAATCCTGTCTTTTCTCACTACTTGATTGTTGAGATAACTCATTTCACTGTGGATGCCATTAATCGTCGAGGAGAATAACTTCTTCTTTAATTCCTCGTGTTTCAAGTAGTTCTTCTCATAGATAAATAGGGGACTTCCCCAGAGCAGTTCTCTTATCTTTGCTTCTTCGGGATCAACAGATGCCGGATTTTCATTCCTCATGATATCGAACCGATATCCGACATAACCGGCGAACAATTCATCTGAGCCCTCACCTGTCAAAATCACCTTTAGATTCTTTTCTTTCGCTCTTTCCGAAAGAAGCAATGAAGCCACATTATAGGATTCTTTGAGCAAGGTTTCCGAATGCCAAATCGTCTTGCGAAGATGTTTATCAAGATCTCGCAATTCAAAAAGAATGGTATTGTGATAAGATCCGACCTTCTCCGCTATTATTTTTTGATATTTGGATTCTGATATAATCTTGTCCGTAAAATCTACTGAAATTGAATGTTGTGGCGTGGGGTCAATTTCATGAATAAGTGCTGCAATCAAGGAAGAATCCAAGCCACCGCTCAAATAAAAACCAACCGGAACATCGGATTGCAAACGATATTTTACAGATTTCAACAACAACTCATTTAAATGTTCAAAATAGTAATTTTCATCTTTGTATACTATTTCATTTTGTTTTGGATAAAACATATCCCAGTATTCGATGTCCTTTATATGAGACTCACTCACTAGCAGGTAATGGCCTCCTTGAAGACTCTTGATGTTCTTGAACAAGGTGCGTGGACTTATAACACCCGGGAAGGTTAATACTTGGTCTAATCCGACAAGGTCAATTTCACGGGATACTAACGGGTGCTCAAAGATAGCTTTAATCTCCGAACCAAATATGAACACATCGTCAATGATCGTATAAAAGAATGGCGCAATGCCCAAATGATCCCTCGCACAGAACACGGTATGACTCTGAGTATCGTACAAAGCAAAGGCAAACTGTCCATTCAAAAGATTCAGTAATTCCACACCATGTTCTTCGTATAAGTGAATAATAACTTCACAATCCGAGTTCGTTCTGAATCGATGGCCTTTTATTTCAAGCTGATGTTTTAATTCTTTATAGTTAAAGATTTCGCCATTACAAATTAAGATGATTGTATTGTTTTCATTGTAAAAGGGCTGCATCCCATTATCGACATCAATTATGCTCAGTCTATTAAAGCCGAGAGCAATTTCATCGTTGACATAGTGGTTGCTTCCATCAGGACCCCGGTGCTCCAATACTCTCATCATTTTCGTTAGAAGTTCTTTTTGTACAGGATACTTCTTTCGACAGTCAAAAAAACCGGTTATTCCACACATTAGACATTCCTCGCTTTGTAAAATACTCGCTGTAAAATAATGCAACCTTTTGCAATTCGCCATTACATCACAATGAGACAGTATACATTCGCCTTCGTCATAAGCAAAATGAAGATCACCCTTCCATCTGGCGAGTTGTGATCTTCCTCTTACATGATGTATCGTCGATAATTAGAAAGAGAATCAGTTTAGTGCATCCGATAGGCTGCTCTTGAATACATCAGAGATACTCTTTGTCACAGCACTCTTGGAGTGTGTTACATGACAAGTTTTTTACAAGGGACAAATAACTACGTTTAAATTACTATAAATACCCATTATTTGCAATATAATCTGTGGTATTGGATAAAATATGTAGTTTATGATAATAATTTGTATGATAAAGTAAGTGGACCTGTTGGTAAATCCTCTCAATGTAGTGAAATTTACAATTTTCCTGAATCCTTGAATCTTTGTTACTTAAATATATTAGAAAATTATAGGAATACCCTGTCTGTAGAGAAAGAGTAGGATAATCCTGAATCCGTAACCTTACTTGATCTCGCTGTGCCTTAGGTACCTTTTTTGGTATTTAGTGGATATAATTGTTAATTTGGTGTAGGAGGTATTTGTCATCCAATTTTTATTGTACCTCTTTAAGTCTGCTTCGTTGGTTTTTGAGCATGCCAAATAAGCCTATCTTTTTGCAGGTATTAAGCTGCGTTGCGAATGGTTCTTCTTTTTTCAAGAAACCGCTTGGTAAGCGAACTCAGCCAACAATAACACTCCCCCATTCTATATGGACCTCTTTTGAGCCAGTTGAGTCCAAAAACTGCTCATCAACGCTTTAGGGCTCAACCAGATCAGTAACGATTCAAATGTCTCAGTAATGAATAGCGATATAGTTATATAGGTCTGTATGTGCGGGCGTGTAACCTGCAGCTCAGAACATTTAGTCAGCGCTTCGCCAACTTGCTCAGCAATCATGACGGCGCGCGATTTAACATCAGAGCACGTGCGAGAATAATGCTTGATTTACGGGTTGGGTCTTCTACATCTACAGGACTATCTTTTATAGATGGGGGTATATAGCCTTCTCAATCGAAGCACAGAAGGAATGGCCGTCAACTAATCAAGACTTTTTTCCAAAAAAACCGAAATTTATTGTGTTTTATCTTTATTTATATGTATATTGTTACTGCTAATGCATAATGTCCACCATTTGACGGCGTAAGTTGTCCTACTAGTGACGGACAAGCTGTCCGCTCGTGGTGAAGAGAAAGGGAGAATCACGATAATTCTCCCTGGATGGCTCGCTTGATCATATGATCGTCGATGATGCGATGTTTGTTCTGTGAACCGTAAATGAGTGCGTGGGTACATAATTTGTTGATCAGTCTGGCAGCGCCACACGAGAAGCGAAAGATGTCATCTAGCGCTCCTTCAGTGAAAATGTCATGATCCGTACCTGCGAACGCCATGTGACGCCTGATATAATCACCAGTCTGAACCCGATCGTAATGCGGAAGCTTACATTGCAGGTCGATCCGCTGGCGGATAGCCGCGTAAGCTTGCAGGTTCAGTCGATCCCCGAGTTCACTTTGACCTACCAAGATGAGCGCCATGGGACTCTGCGCATCCCTCTTGAAGTTGAGCAGAAATCGCACTTCTTCTAGCATTTCGCGATCCAAGAGATGCGCCTCGTCGACGACGACAACGGGCAAGAGCCGGTGAATGCCGCGCATAAGCTCGATCTCGCGAAGCAATTGGCGCTTGGCATCGCCACGGTAGAATTTTGATTCGCAGCCGAGCTGCTCGAGCAACCCCTTGTAAATATGCCCCGGAGTCAGCTTCGAATCTGACAAGTAAAGAACCTTGTACTTGGCTGGATCGAGCACTTCGGCGAACCGACGAATCGTCGTCGTCTTGCCCGTGCCGCAATCGCCGGTTACAACGGCGAACCACTGCCGGTGAGCGGCGTACTCAAGACGGCCAAGCGTCTCCTCGAGAATAACCGACTCGTAGAGCTCATTCGTCGGTAAGTCCCGAGAAAACGGGGAACGTCCAAGACCGTAGAAAGACTCAAACATGGCCGTCCTCCTTGCTTACCCGGCGATAGGTCACTGCTGGCGCCTGTTCTGCCTTGCGATCCCGACTTCGTTCCTCCGCTGCCGCGAGCTACGTTCCAATTCTATGACAAAATAAATTACAATTGGTGACAAACTGAATTACAACTCACAATTGCGTCAAGTTCTTAACTTGCTGAACCATGACTCGAAGTAAGTAGACACTCGCTTCATCCTGATCAGAAGTCAGTCTCCTCAATTCCTGTACGTTCCAATCCAGTTCCTGAACGGCATTCCTATATTGTTCCCTAGCTTTTTTCAACCCGTCTTTCCCTTGATACAAATCAGTTTCGCTAGGTTCATTCTGCTTCACATCAGTAAGGAGTGACGTCAGATTCTCTATCTCTGCATATTGTTTCTTTATCTCTAGCTCTTTTTTATGAGATTGAATCAAAACCAACTTCAAAAAGAATCGGTGAATTTGAACGAAGATTAGTATTCAGGACATTTATGGAGTTTATTGAGGAACAGGCACCTTCTCAGTTCGATAGGTATTATAATACAAGGCACTTGGGATGTTTTTTATAATAATACTGTGGTTGCTAAAGTAACTCAGAATCCAAGCTCTAATGATTCTGTTGCAGTTGCTTTGCTGTGCAGTTACCCTCAAAAGTGGCTGAAAAAATTAGACATAAATAGCAATCTTCTTGCCAGCTTAAATGAGGTAACAGCTTATGTGGAGTTATTTACGAATGATTGTATAGAAATAGAAAGTGTACTGAGCACACTGGCAGCTATTGGCCTTCATGCTTACGAAACTAATAATAACTGGAATCATTGTATAAGATGTGGTTGTGACAGTATCGAGGTTAATACTGGGATAATTGAGATTAACAACGGCTCTTTATTTACAGAAGATAGATCAAAAATGTTCCGTTATGCTTCTATTGCTACAGATCCATTTGATGCATTACTACGATACTGGTATATCGCGGAGCATATGTATGACGATCTAATTTATTCAAATGTGAATAACCTGCTACAAGCAACAATAAGACCTCCGAGATTTGGAAGGGCTATATCAGAATTAACCGTTGAAGGTACGTGCGCAAAAGAAACTTTTATTAAGAATATGTCTAATAACTCAATTACACAGTTAATTCTTAATGTGGGATCAAGTAATTTAATTACAAGTGCTAATGCAGCTATGAGTTTACTTCTAAACAATATATCAAGCGTATCATTTTGGAATAAAACAACTCCTTCTTCTCAAAAGTGAACTGTAACCCCATTTGTGGACACGTAATAAAAAGGTATATTAGATGGTGATAAGATGACTTCTGTATTCATCAGGAGTCATCTTTTTTAATCCCCATTGGTAGCGCTCCGTATTGTACGTAAGGATATATTCGTTCACCCTTTGGCGCAGCTCATGAATAGTCTGACAATCGGCGTATTCAAGTTCATCCTTCATATGACCAAAGAAGGATTCCATAGGGGCATTATCCCAGCAGTTTCCTTTGCGAGACATCGATTGTTTAAACCCTGCTTTCTTTACTTTGTCTTGAAAGACAGGATGGGTGTAGTGCATGCCTTGATCGGAGTGCAGAATGGCTTCCGGATGAATGGAGTCGTCCATGCTTCTTAGAAGTTCCTCTAATGTCTTTTCTACAATCCCAAGTTCTAACGATGTAGAAAGGACATGTGCAGGCACTTGGTTTGTTGCCCCATCTTTGACACAAGAAAGATACGCGCACTGCCCATTACCATATTTCATGTAGGTGATGTCCGTTAACAGCACTTTTCCGGGTTCTCCCTGGTTAAATTGTCGCTCTAATAAATTTGGGCATGTGCGATGCTCCTGTGTGGCTTTAGCCATTTTACGATAGGGATTAGCTTGTCTTACTTTTGCTACTAAATTGTATTTACGCATGAGTCTGCGTATTTTTTTGTGATTCATAATGACGGTATCTTTACGTTCCAGATACATCTTAATCGTTAGTGCACCCGCTTTACTATTTAGGGACAGAAAGTGAGCTTGAATTAACCGATAGTCTACCTCATCGACATATTCACGTTCTTGTCGGGCTAGCTCTGCTTTTATCCAAGCATAGTACCCACTGCGACTGACACCAGCAACGGCACATAACCAGGCTGTTAAACCCCTCAGTTGATGCTTACGAACGGTAGTCTCAATGAGCTCAAAGGTCTCCGAAGGTGTTAGTGTCCTCGCTTCGCCTGCCTTTCTAGAGCATCGAGCTTTTTTAGAAGTTCATTCTCTGCTTCTAAGCACTTGATCTTCGCCTCAGCACGTTTCAATTTCTCTTCTGTACTTAGCTCTTTAGATGAAGGTCTTCCCGTACTCGATTTGCCCCTGCGATCCATAAGTAATCCCTCCTTTCCGTACCTGTCAAACGTTTTTCTCCAACGTTTTAATCCCTTCTTAGGAGTTTCTGCTCCGATCATGGTTATGTCAAATCCAGCTTCAAGGAATATTTGCATGGGTGAACAACCATCTTGATACAGCTGCACGGCCTGAAGTTTAAATTCAGGTTTATATGATATTGCTTTTTCCGTTACATGAACAACATTAGGATTAGAATCTAGAATTCTCATTTGTGTTGATGTGAAAAGACGTTTTGACATGATGTAGTTCCCTCATTCACTGTAGTATTTTTCATTAAAACACAAAAACCCGAAAGACAGGCACTTTTTTTTAAGTGTCTATCTTTCGGGTTACAGTTCAAAGGAAGCTCTTGGTTCTTTTCTTTATACTTGTAGAAATGCTGTTGCCCATAGACGCGAAAGCGAAAAATGGTTCAATAGGTTAGATAACAATCATACTCAAAATGTTCAAGAGATTATTTCAATAGTACACGAAGCAATTTACTCTTTGTTACAAGACATGTAACTAAATCGCGTAAACTAACATACTAATACTGTTTAAACTAGAGTTATAAACACCCTATATATCCAAAACTCCTGTCCGATTTTTGTAGACATGGTGTAGACCAAAGCTTTAAATCGATATAATCAATGATAAATCGCAGTAACATCAGTTAATAAGTAGTTCGCAACAAATCCATAAAGGATAAGGCTTTGCGTGATTTACTAACATGAATAGAGAAGCCCCAAAGAATCAAGGACCAGAGTTCGACTCCCCTCGTCTCCATTGCTGAAAACCCTGTACGTGATTTCCGGGGTCTGTCAAATCTTTTGTGTAAACTCTTTTACAGACCTTCCCCCGAGGGGGAAAATTTCGAGAATTTAGCGCAAATGCTGTCCGATACGTTCGGGAAAGAAAACCGAGAGTTGGAGCAGCATCTGGCCCCAATTCTGTACGCGGCCTGTCCATTTTCGGGTGACGTCCATCGTGGCTAGATAAAGCATCTTGAGTAACGCTTCATCGGTCGGGAAGATACTTTTTCCCTTTGTCACCTTTCGGAGCTGGCGGTGGTAGCTTTCAATGATGT
>NZ_JAJNMU010000189.1 GCF_022458865.1 Paenibacillus periandrae
GAATGAATCAGGGTGGGGGCTTGTCGATTGATGATATCCAGGTCACGAAGCTCAATGAATCGTTTGAGCGCGGGACCTATGAAGCGACGAGCTTCGGACCGGGAGCAGGGATCATAACGAATGATCCGCAGAAAGTCATAACAGGCCAATATTCGGCCTATGCAGAGGCAGCGTCAAGCCAATATTGGCAAGAATTTAGTGTTTCGGATCCCAGCAAAATGCAGCTGGAAAAAAACACGACCTATACCGTATCGTTTAAGCACAAGGCGG
>NZ_JAJNMU010000190.1 GCF_022458865.1 Paenibacillus periandrae
CTGCCGGATTCCCACGAGGTTTCACGTGTCTCGCGGTACTCGGGATCCGTCACCAGGTGTCGCAGATTTTCGGTTACGGGATTGTTACCCTCTCTGATGAGCCTTTCCAGACTGCTTCACCTATTCTGCTAACCCGATCTTGACGTCCCACAACCCCTGAGAGCAAGCTCTCAGGTTTGGGCTGTTCCGCGTTCGCTCGCCGCTACTGACGGAATCACTGTTGTTTTCTTCTCCTGAGGGTACTTAGATGTTTCAGTTCCCCTCGT
>NZ_JAJNMU010000191.1 GCF_022458865.1 Paenibacillus periandrae
GCTTGCTGGACAGCTCGTTCACGAAAGAGGTGGCTGTACCGTCTTTTAGGACCAACAAATTCATACATCCAAACAAAACCAACCTCGCATTGCGAGCAATGCATCCGGGTACTCGGAACCAGAAGAATCACTTTTTTTTCGAATGCAGGGAGATGCCGGACGGTACGTAGTCCATTGCTTCCTTTAAGCGAGACCGTTTCATCGGATCGACAAATCGGACAACCTTGCTTTGAGGCCACTGGTACTGCTTCTATCTGTATTTCGT
>NZ_JAJNMU010000192.1 GCF_022458865.1 Paenibacillus periandrae
ATATAATTAAAACTCCACACCGCGAACTTTAGAAAATACCATAGTATCTCTCAATGAACCATCAACAGAAAGTTCTTCATTTCGTATAATTCCTTCTAAGGTAAAGCCTAAACGCTCAGCTACTCTATAACTTCTTATATTTTTTGAGTCACATCGAATTTCTACACGATTAGCTTGTAACTCATGAATGGCGAAGTTCGTAATAGCCTCTACAGCTTCAGTTATATACCCTTGACCTCCAAAAGATGAACGAACCCAGTAACC
>NZ_JAJNMU010000193.1 GCF_022458865.1 Paenibacillus periandrae
CAAACGTATACCGATTGGCATTGGCTTCGATTTTAGTCCCATCGACAAAGTAGTTTTCAAGTTGCACGTAGTTCTCATCGGCTAGAAATTGAAGAACCGCCGTAAACACGGCCTCCAACACGTCTTTCATTCGCTCGGAACGAAACCGGTTGATGGTACGGAAATCCGGACGCTGTCTACCCGCGATCCACATGAACATGATGTTTTCACGGACAGCTTTGGCGATCTGTCGGGAGGCATAGACACGCTGAGTGTAGGCGTAGA
>NZ_JAJNMU010000194.1 GCF_022458865.1 Paenibacillus periandrae
GCACCCTTGCGGGTTCATCGTCCACGGGAGGATGGGCCAATAGCAGGCCGACCGGCCGACCCATGAAGGAGGCGCCGAGAATGATATTCTGCGCGTCAGCCTCCTCTTCAGTGCCGGCAGCCGGTTTGACCAGCCAGCCGCGGTAAGAGCGATACGTAAAAGACTGGTAAGACGCCGCCCTCCCCTGGGCAAGCCGAACAATTTCGAACATTACTTTTTCTTTGTGCGCTCCGGATAAGGAGGACCGTACAAGATAAACGCCGA
>NZ_JAJNMU010000195.1 GCF_022458865.1 Paenibacillus periandrae
CGATTTCCAATCGTGCTCCTTCGACCAAACTCGGACACCTCTCCATATGGCTCCCCGAACAGGACTCGAACCTGTGACAACTCGATTAACAGTCGAGTGCTCTACCAACTGAGCTATCAGGGAATATGACTACAATTCAAGGTTTGCACCCTGAAAACTAGATCCGAAACTTGCGCATTACGCTTGAGCAGCGCGTCTCACTCGCTTTCGCTTGCAAGACTCTTTTCTTGGATAAGCCCTCGACCGATTAGTATTCGTCAG
>NZ_JAJNMU010000196.1 GCF_022458865.1 Paenibacillus periandrae
TTCGTAAAGCGGTTCAGAGTACGCTGGCTCCGCGGGCGAAAGCCCTGCTCAAAGCGCATCACCGCTTGCTTAATCCTCCAGTCGACTCCCTACCTGCAGAAAGCAAGAAGAAGCTTGAAGAATTGCTGGGTTACTCCGACATGCTGCGAGGTACCTGGGAATGGAAAGAGGCCTTCACCACCTGGTACGACCATTCACCGAATGTTGAAGTTGCCACATCAGGCTTCAATCGTTGGTGTAAACAGGGTGACCAAATCG
>NZ_JAJNMU010000197.1 GCF_022458865.1 Paenibacillus periandrae
AAGGCAGATGCTCTCCCAGCTGAGCTAAGCGCCCTTGCTTTGGTGACCCGTAGGGGACTCGAACCCCTGTTACCTCCGTGAAAGGGAGGTGTCTTAACCACTTGACCAACGGGCCTTATTCAATAATGAATACGGAGAGAAAGGGATTCGAACCCTTGAGACGCTTGTGGCGCCTACACGATTTCCAATCGTGCTCCTTCGACCAAACTCGGACACCTCTCCATATGGCTCCCCGAACAGGACTCGAACCTGTGACA
>NZ_JAJNMU010000198.1 GCF_022458865.1 Paenibacillus periandrae
TGTCACAGGTTCGAGTCCTGTTCGGGGAGCCATATGGAGAGGTGTCCGAGTTTGGTCGAAGGAGCACGATTGGAAATCGTGTAGGCGCCACAAGCGTCTCAAGGGTTCGAATCCCTTTCTCTCCGTAGTTATTATTGAATAAGGCCCGTTGGTCAAGTGGTTAAGACACCTCCCTTTCACGGAGGTAACAGGGGTTCGAGTCCCCTACGGGTCACCAAAGCAAGGGCGCTTAGCTCAGCTGGGAGAGCATCTGCCTT